>NZ_JAOANH010000001.1:0-1743677 GCF_025379905.1 Afifella sp. JA880 | reverse complement strand
GACACGCTTCTCGCCGCGACGGCGTTGCAGCGCTCCCGTTCTTCTCCCCTGTGGGGAGAAGGTGGCGGGCGAAGCCCGCCGGATGAGGGGTGGTCTTCCATCCCGCGCTGAGATCCGTTCTTCGTCCACCCCTCACCGCCCGCTTCGCGGGCACCTCTCCCCAGAAGGGGAGAGGAATGGAGGGTCCAGCCGACGCTGTTCTTCAATCGCAGCGGCCACGGAAATCGCAGCGATAAGGGTCATTGCGACGGCACTGATGAGAGCACGTTCTGGCCTTCGCTGGTGAGAAGCCACAACGAAGAAGCTCTCGCTGCCTCGTGCGGGAGCCCGCGCGGACACGCTTCTCGCCGCAAGGGCGTTGCAGCGCGCTCCAGTTCTTCTCCCCTGTGGGGAGAAGGTGGCGGGCAGAGCCCGCCGGATGAGGGGGTGGTCTTCCATCCCGCGCCGAGATCCGTTCTTCGTCCACCCCTCACCGCCCGCTTCGCGGGCACCTCTCCCCAGAGGGGAGAGGAATGGAGGGTCCAGCCGACGCTGTTCTTCAATCGCAGCGGCCACGGAAATCGTAGCGATAAGGGTCATTGCGGCGGCACTGATGAGAGCACGTTCTTGGCCTTCGCTGGTGCGCAGCCACACGGGAACGAAGAAGCTCTCGCGTCCTCATCACCGCAGATCCCGGCGGGACTGTCCGGAAAAAATCAGGTCGTGACGAACTGTTCGTTGAGGGCGTAGCCGGCGCCGCGGACGGTGCGGATCGGGTCGCGCATGCGGCCGCGGTTGATCGCTTTTCTGAGGCGGCCGACATGCACATCGACGGTGCGTTCGTCGACATAGACGTCGCGGCCCCAGACGCCGTTCAAGAGCTGCTCGCGGGTGAAGACGCGGCCCGGGCTGCGCATCAGGAATTCCAGAAGCCGGAATTCCGTCGGGCCGAGATGGATCTCGCGCCCCCCGCGGAAGACGCGGAAGGTGCCGCGGTCGAGTTCGAGATCGCCGGCGGCGAGCTTGTCGGCGACCATTTCCGGACGCGTGCGGCGCAGGAGCGCTTTCACGCGCGCCATCAGCTCCGGCACCGAAAAGGGTTTGACGACATAATCGTCGGCGCCCGTGGCGAGCCCGCGGATGCGCTCGTCTTCCTCGCCGCGTGCCGTCAGCATGATGACGGGGAGTTTCGCGGTCGCCTCGCGCATTCTGACGCGGCGGCAGAGTTCGATGCCGGAAAGGCCCGGCAGCATCCAATCGAGGACCAGGAGGTCGGGCGCCTCTTCCAGAAGGCGCAATTCCGCATCGTCGCCGCGTCCGACCGTGTCGACGGAATAGCCTTCCGCCTCCAGGTTGTAGCGCAGAAGCAGCGTCAGCGGTTCTTCATCCTCGACGACGAGAATCCGGGGCACCTGCATGGCTCACTCCGTCAACCCGCGGACGGCGCAGTCGCCGCGCGTTCCATCTGCTTGCCGGTGACGAGATAGGTGATCGTCTCGGCGATATTGGTGGCGTGGTCGCCGATGCGCTCGATGTTCTTGGCGCAGAAGAGAAGATGCGTGCACATGCCGATATTGCGCGGATCTTCCATCATGTAGGTCAGCATCTCGCGAAACAGCGACACATACATGGCGTCGATCTCGTCGTCGGAGCGCCACACAGAGATCGCCTTCTGCACGTCGCGCGAGCCATAGGCGTCGAGCACGTCCTTGAGCTGGCGCAGGCCGAGGCTCGCCAGATGTTCGACACCGCGGCGAAGCTGGTGGTTCATCCGCTGATCCTCGATGGCGAGCGCGCGCTTGGCGATGTTCTTGCCGAGGTCGCCGACGCGTTCCAGATCGTGCGAGATGCGGATCGCGGCGACGGTTTCCCTGAGATCCTGAGCCATCGGCTGGCGCTTGGCGATGACGAGGATCGCCCGCTCTTCGATCTGGTAGTGCATCTGGTTGATCTGGCGGTCGCCGAGGATGACGTCCTGGGCGAGCTGCGCATTGGTGCTCAACAGCGCATTCACCGCCTCGTCGAGCTGTTGTTCGACGAGACCGCCCATTTCGGCGATGGAGCGGGCGAGTTCCCGCAATTCCTCGTCATAGGAGGTGACGATATGTTCAGACACGGGGCTCACTCCTCTCCCGATTAGCCGAAGCGGCCTGTGATGTAGTCCTGGGTGCGCTTGTCGGTGGGGTTGGTGAACATCATGTCCGTCGGCCCCTCCTCGACCAGATAACCCAGATGGAACATGGCCGTGCGCTGCGAGACGCGCGCCGCCTGCTGCATCGAATGCGTGACGATGACGATCGTATAGTTCTCGCGCAGTTCGTCGATCAGCTCTTCCACCTTGGCGGTGGCGATGGGGTCGAGTGCCGAGCACGGCTCGTCCATCAGGATGACTTCCGGGTTCACGGCGATCGCGCGGGCGATGCAAAGGCGCTGCTGCTGTCCGCCGGAGAGGCCGGTGCCGGGTTCGTCGAGCCGGTCTTTCACCTCGTTGAAGAGGCCGGCGCGCTGCAGGCTCGTGGCGACGATCTCTTCGAGGTCGCGCTTGCCGGAGGCGAGGCCGTGAATGCGCGGCCCGTAGGCGACGTTCTCGTAGATCGATTTCGGAAAGGGGTTGGGCTTCTGGAAGACCATGCCGACCCGGGCCCTGAGCTCCACGACGTCGAGCGATTTGTCGTAGATGTTCTCGCCGTCGAGTGTGATGTGGCCGGAGACGCGCGCGATGTCGATCGTGTCGTTCATCCGGTTGAGGCATCTGAGGAAGGTCGATTTTCCGCAGCCGGACGGGCCGATCAGCGAGATCACCTGATTTTCCGGCACGTCGAGATCGACGTCGAACAGGGCCTGCTTGTCGGCGTAATGGACGGACACTTTCTCGGCGCGCATTTTCGGCACGGCGGCACTCTCCTGCGGCACTTCGGGCGGCGCTTTCGTCGCCGTGGCTTTGGCCGCGCTCGGGCTGTGGCTGATATCGTTCATGGCGAATTCTCCCAGTTACCAGCGCCGCTCGATGCGCTGGCGCAGCAGGATCGCGATCGCATTGAGGCTGATCATCAGACCAAGCAAGACGATGATGGCGGCATTTGTGCGGGCTTCGAAGAAATTGAAGTTCTCGTTGCCCTGCCAGAGATAGATCTGCACGGGCAGGGCCGTCGCCTGATCCATCGGGCTCGCCGGCACGCTGGCCACGAAGGCGTTCATGCCGATGAGAAGGAGCGGCGCGGTCTCGCCGAGCGCCTGGGCGACGCCGATGATGGTGGCCGTCAGAATGCCCGGAATGGCGAGCGGCAGGACATGGTGGAAGACCATCTGCGTGCGTGAGGCGCCGAGCCCGAGCGCCGCCTCGCGGATCGACGGCGGGATGGCGCGCAAGGTGCCACGGGTGGCGATGATGATTGTCGGCAGCGTCATCAAGGTGAGGACGAGACCGCCGACGAGCGGCGCCGACAGGGGCAGATGCATCCAGTTGATGAAGATCGAGGCGCCGAGGAGGCCGAAGACGATCGACGGCACGGCGGCGAGGTTGTTGATGTTGACCTCGATGAAATCGGTGAAGCGGTTCGTCGGCGCGAATTCTTCCAGATAGATGGCGCTGGCGACGCCGATCGGAACCGCGAGCATGATGACGACGAGCATCATGTAGAGCGAGCCCATGAAGGCGCCGGCAAGACCGGCCGAGGCCGGCGAGGAGCGCGAATCGACGTTGAAGAAGATGCCGGAATTGAAGCTCTGCGTGATGACGCCCTTTTCGGCGAGCGCATCGGCGATTTCCTGCTCGCCGGGCGAGAGCTGCTGACGGCTTTGCCCGAGCGAGCGGTCGATATTGCCTTTGAGCCAATTGTCGACATTGGCGTCGGCGAGAAGATCGACGTCGATCGTCTGGCCGATGAGGCTCGGATCTTCGAGCACCATATCGCGCAAGGCATAGCGCTCGCCGCTTGCCACGATGCCGACGATGTCACGAGTCTTGGCGTCGGCGAGATTGGGCGGCAGGACGCCGCGCACGGCGCTTTCCAGGATCTTGTTCCAGCTGACGCGGGCGAGGTCGCGCCGCCAGTCGGTCAGCTCGGCCTCGAACTCGGCCGGGTTCTGATCGGCCTTCTGGACGGGCGGCTGCCCGACGTCGATGACATCGGCATTGAGCGAAATCTGAAGATGCAGGGTCGACTGCCAGAAGGCCGGAACGCCCTTGAAGAGGACGGAGCCGAAGAGCACCGCCACCATGGCGAGGGCGGCAAAGATCGCGGCAAGGCCGAGCACCTGAAAACGGCGCTCCTGCGCATGACGGCGCTTGAGGCTGGCCCGGACGGCGTTGAGCTGGCTGTCGACGGGCGCCGAAGCGGACACGGTGTCGGTCGCGCTCATTCGTACTGCTCCCGGTATTTGCGGACGATGTAGAGCGCCACGACGTTGAGGCCGAGCGTCATGATGAAAAGCGTGAGGCCGAGGGCGAAGGCGACGAGCGATTGCGGGCTGGCGAAATCGGTGTCGCCCGTCAGCTGATTGACGATCGAGACGGTGACACTGGTGCTCGGCTCGAACGGGTTGAAGCGCAGCACCGGCGAATTGCCGGCGGCGAGCACCACGATCATGGTTTCGCCGATGGCGCGGCTGACGGCGAGCAGAAAGGCGCCGACGATGCCGGGGAGCGCCGCCGGCAGGATGACGCGCTTGATCGTCTCGGAGCGGGTGGCGCCGAGCCCGAGCGAGCCATCGCGCATGGAGGCGGGGACCTGCGTGATGATGTCGTCGGACAAGGAGGAGATGAACGGAATGATCATCACGCCCATGACAGCGCCGGCGGTGAAGGCGCTGGTGGCGCTGATGTCGAGGCCGACGGCGGCCCCCATATCGGCGAAGAACGGACCCGCGACGGTGAGGGCGAAGACGCCGTAGACGATGGTCGGGATGCCGGCGAGGATTTCGATGATCGGCTTGGCGATGTTGCGCAGATGCGAGGAGGCGTATTCGGCCATGTAGATCGCCGTCATCAGCCCGATCGGCAGCGCGACGAGGATGGCGATGGCGCTGATCATCAAGGTGCCGACGAGGAGCGGCAGGAGACCGAAATCGCCCTGGCCGGCGCCGACGGAGGAAAAGCGCGGATTCCAGACCGTGCCGAAGAAGAAATCGAGCGGATTGACGAAGCCGAAGAAGCGCACCGCCTCGCCGAGAAGCGAGGCGACGATGCCGACGGTCGTCATGATGGCGACGGCGGAGCACAAAAGCAGGAGGATGCGGATGACGCGCTCCACCTCGTTGCGGGCGCGCAGCCGGGGCGTGATGCGGCGCAAAGTGTAGACGAGGCCGGCGACCGCCGATGACGCCGCGAGCGCGATGAGCGCGAAATTCCAGATCGCGTGATAGGTGCCGAGCCGCGTCGCCGCGACGTTCTCGTAAGGCTTGGCTTCGCCGACGATGCCGAAGCCAGTGGCGATCTGGTGGATGCGTTGCATGACGCCGCGCAATTCGTGGGCCGGCAGCTCGCGCACTTCCGGCGGCAGGGCGGACATAATCACGTAGCGGGTGATGACGGGTTCAAAAAGCCCGAAAACGATGATCACCGCGAGAGCGGGAATGGCGCACCAGATGGCGACGAGGAGGCCGTGATAGGCCGGACGGGAATGGGGGCGGACCTCCGAACGGCCCGTCACTTTGCGGTAGCGGCCGAGCGCCACCTGATAGCCGAGCGCCATCAGGGTCAGCAGAATACCGGCGATTATGAGATCACTCACGAACAGACCTCTCGTTGCGCGCTCGCGCTGAGCGAACCGAAAGCGCGATGCCTTTGTCTCTTGCGGTCACGGCCATGGTGGGGAGAGGAAATGAAGAAAACCGACAAGAGAAAAGGGCGGAGCGTGTAGGCACGCTCCGCCCCTATCAGATTAGCCCTGCAGGTCGGAAGCCGAGAGCGTCTTTTCGTCCTCGACATTCTGCCGCTGGGTCTCGAGCTCGTCTTCCGGAGCCGGGATCATGCCGGCCTCTTCGAGGCGACCGCCGGAGCCGGCCATGTCGTCGGAGAGGAAGAACTCGGCATAGTCCTTGATGCCCGGGATGACGCCGATGTGCTCGCCCTTGATGTAGAAGAAGAGCGGGCGGGAGACCGGGTAGTCGCCGGAGGCGATCGTGTCGATGCTCGGCTCGACGCCGGACATCGTGGCGACCTTCAGCTTGTCGCGGTTCTGGTCGTAGAAGGAGAGACCGAAGACGCCCATCGTGTTGTCGTTGGCTTCAAGGCGCGCCAGCGTTTCGGTGTAGTCGCCGGAGATCTCCGTGACGCGGTCCTGACGGAAGTTGAGGCAGGTCGCCTTCATCTCGTCTTCGCTCATCTCCGGAAGACCGGCTTCCTCGCAGCCCGGGAGAACGACCTTCTCCTCGAAGACTTCGCGCGTGCCGTGATTGCCGGCCGGGATGGCGAGCTGGATTTCCTGATCCGGCAGGGAGGAATCGATGTCGCTCCAGCTGGTGTAGGGGTTGTCGACCATTTCGCCGTCCTGCGGAACCTTGGCGGCAAGCGCCTTGTAGACGTCGACCGGCTTCAGGGCGAAGTTGTCCTTGTCGGCACTGGTGGCGAAGACGATGCCATCGTAGCCGATGCGGACTTCGACGATCTTCTTGACGCCGGCTTCGTTGCACGCCTCGATTTCGGACGGTTTGATGCGGCGGGAAGCATTGGCGATGTCGATGGTGTTCTCACCGACGCCCTGGCAGAACTGGCGCAGACCGCCCGAGGAACCGCCGGAGCCGACGACCGGGGTGTTGAAGTCCGGATAGGCGTTGCCGAATTCTTCCGCCACGATGGAGGCGAAAGGCAGGACGGTCGAGGAACCGGCGATCTGGATCGTGTCACGGGACTGGGCGTTGGCAGCGCCGGCCGAGAAGGCGGCGCCTACGGCCAGCGCCGCGACACCAGCGAGAAGCTTGTAAGTCACTGAGATATCTCCCTGTTTTGCTTCGTAATAAAGCATGGCCATGCAGCGATGACCGGGGCCTTCCTAGGCGTCTGGCGAAACAGGTTTGTGAAATTAGTATGACACTTGAATGACACTCGGGCCGAAGCGGGGCGGAAATCGTTTCCCCGGGAAAGGGAAGACCGCGACGGGGGCCGGCACGAAGCCAGGAAATCCGCGGCTGCGGGCGGTGCGAGGAGGATGGCGATTTGGTTAATGGAAATCGCGCGTTTTCACTTTAATGCCGCCGTCGAATCTGAGGTCGGGAATGAAAATGTCGCGGCCGCGCATGCCCATGGCCTTCACCTCGCGGGAATCCGGCCCGCCACCGGATTTCGCCTGATCGGCGCGGCTGCGCTGGAAGGGGAAGGGCGCCTCGCGCTCGCCGACCTTTTTCAGGAGGTCGGACAGATCGATGAGCTGGTCGGCGACGATATGGGTGACCTCGCCCTCGCGCTGCAGGCGGCCGCGGCAGGCGATCATGCCGGCCGATAAGACGATGCGCCGCTGCCGCTCGAAGAGCTTCGGCCAGATGATGAGATTGGCGTGGCCGGTCTCGTCTTCGATGGTGATGAACATGACGCCCTTGGCGCTGCCGGGGCGCTGACGCACCAGGACGAGGCCGGCGATGGTCACGAAGCGCCCCTCCCTGAGCGTGTCGAGATCGGCCGTCGGGACGATGCGGCGGCGCGTGAGATCTTCTCTGAGGAAGGCCACCGGGTGGCGGCGCAGGCTCAGGCCCGTGGCGGCATAATCTTCCACCACTTCGCGGCCGGGCTTCATCGCCTGCAGGGCGATGGCGGGCTCGTTGCCCTCCGGCCGGATCTTCTCCTCGCGCGCATCGGCGGCGGCAAAGAGCGGCAGCGGGCTGTCGGCCAGAGCGCGGATCTCCCAAAGCGCCTGGCGCCGGGAGAGGCCGATGGCGGAAAAGGCGTCGGCCTCGGCAAGCCGCTCCAGCGCCGCCACCGGCAATCCGGCCCGCCGCCAGATTTCTTCCAGGCTCCGATAGGGGCGATGGCGGGCGGCGAGAAGCGCTGCGCCGTCCTTGTTGGCCAATCCCTTGGCAAGCCGCAGCCCGAGCCGCACGGCAAAGCGGCCCTCCACGCCTTCGAGCGGCTCGAGCGTGGCATCCCAGCGGCTGTCGTTGACGGAGACGGGCCGCACCTCGACGCCATGGGCGCGCGCATCGCGCACGAGCTGGGCGGGGGCATAAAAGCCCATCGGCTGGCTGTTGAGGATCGCCGCGAGAAAAACGTCCGGATGGTGGCATTTCACCCAGGAGCTCGCATAGGCGAGAAGCGCAAACGAGGCGGCATGGCTTTCTGGAAAGCCGTAAGAGCCGAAGCCTTCGATCATCTTGAAGGCGCGCTCGGTGAAGTCCGGATCGTAGCCGCGCTCGCACATGCCGGTGATGAACTTGTCGCGAAAAGCGCTGACCCCGCCGGTGAATTTGAAGGTCGCCATGGAGCGGCGGAGCTGATCGGCCTCAGACGGCGTGAAGCCGGCGCAATGGACGGCAAGCGACATCGCCTGTTCCTGGAAGAGCGGCACGCCGAGGGTCTTGCCGAGAACGCGTTGAAATTCCGGCGTCGGATAAGACGGCGTCTCCTTGCCCTCGCGGCGGCGGAGATAGGGATGCACCATCTCGCCCTGGATCGGGCCCGGACGCACGATGGCGATCTGGATGGTGAGATCGTAGAGGTTTTTCGCCTTGAGGCGCGGCGACATCGCCATCTGGGCGCGGCTTTCGATCTGAAAGACGCCCATCGTGTCGGCATGGCCGATCATCTCATAGACTTCCGGCTGCTCCGCCGGGACGGTGGCGATGTCGAGATCGCGCCCGCAATGGTCCTTCAGAAGATCGAAGGCGCGGCGCAGGCAGCCGAGCATGCCGAGCCCCAGAACATCGACCTTCATGAAGCCTAGAATGTCGATGTCGTCCTTGTCCCATTCGACGATCTGGCGGTCGGCCATCGCCGCGGGTTCGATCGGAACGAGCGTGTCGAGCCGGTCTTCCGTCAGGACGAAGCCTCC
The DNA here is from genome assembly GCF_025379905.1 of Afifella sp. JA880. NCBI lineage: Bacteria > Pseudomonadati > Pseudomonadota > Alphaproteobacteria > Hyphomicrobiales > Afifellaceae > Afifella > Afifella sp. JA880. The sequence goes on along the minus strand of NZ_JAOANH010000001.1, from coordinate 1,734,717 downwards.
CGGATGCTGCGACAGATGCCGCGGAAAGCCGATCAGCGCCTTGGCGAGCTTCAAGGTGAGCTGGAGCCGGTAATCGCTGCCATTGAGATTGAGATCGGCGACATGGCGCTCTTCGACGCCTTCCTTGCTCCAGCCCCAGATCTGCGAGGAAAGGGCTGACGTGACGTCCTCGGTGAGGCCGAGCGCCTTGCCGACCTCGCGCACCGCGCCCTTGGAGCGGTAGCGGATGACGGTGGCGCAGAGCGCGGAGCGATGCCGCCCATAGGTTTCGTAGATCCACTGGATCACCTCCTCGCGCCGCTCATGCTCGAAATCGACGTCGATGTCGGGCGGCTCGCCGCGGTCGCGCGACACGAAGCGCTCAAACAGGAGATCGTTGCGCTCCGGATCGATGGAGGTGATGCCGAGCGCGAAGCAGACGGCGGAATTGGCGGCACTGCCGCGCCCCTGGCAGAGGATGCCCTTGGAGCGGGCGAAGCGCACGATGGAATGGACGGTGAGAAAATAGGGCGCGTAATCGAGCTCCGCGACGAGATTAAGTTCATGGGTGATCTGAGCCGTGACTTTTTCCGGCACGCCGTCCGGAAAGCGCCATTGCGCCCCCTCCCAGGTGAGTTTGGTGAGCGCCTCCTGCGGCGTGAGGCCGGGGATCGAGACCTCCGCCGGATACTGGTATTTGAGTTCGTCGAGCGAGAAGCGGCAGGCGGTGGCGATTTCCAGGCTTCTTGCGAGCGCCTGCGGGTAGGCGGAGAAAAGCCGCGCCATCTCTTCCGGCGGCTTCAGATGGCGTTCCGCGAAGGGCTCGCGGCGAAAGCCGAGTTCGTCGATGGTGACGCCTTCGCGGATCGAGGTGACGACATCCTGCAGGATGCGCCGCTCCGGCGCGTGATAGAGGACGTCGTTGGTGGCGACCGGCGCCACTTTGGCCCGCTCCGCCATGGCGACGAGCGCGGCAAGACGCGCCGCATCGTTCGGCCGGCGGCGCAAGGTGAGGGCGAGCGAGGCATCGGCGCCGAAGGTCTCTTTGAGCCAGGCGAGCCGGGCGGCGAGTTCCGCATCCGCCATGTCCGGAATGAGGGTCGCCATCTGGCCTTCGCCGAAGGCCGCCACCTCCTCCGCCGTGACCAAGCAGGCGCCCTTGCCGGCGCGTTTCTTGCCGAGGCTGAGGAGCTGGCAGAGCCGCGCATAGGCCGCCCGGTCGCGCGGATAGAGAAGGAGAGGCATGCCGCAGGCGAGATCGAGCCGACAGCCGACGATGAGGCGCACGCCCGTCGTCTTCGCGGCCTGGTGGGCGCGCACCATGCCGGCGAGCGAGCCGCGATCGGTGAGCGCCAGTGCCGGCAGGCCGAGACGCGCCGCCTCGGCGAACAATTCCTCCGGATGCGAGGCGCCGCGCAGGAAGGAGAAGTTCGAGGTCGCCTGCAATTCGGCGTAAGGGGCGGCGCTCATGCGAAGAAGCCGTGCAGATACCAGCGCGGCGAGCGGTTGCCCGCTTCCTCGCGAAATAGCCAGAAGCGCTGGCCGGCCTCGTCCTCGACCTGGAAATAGTCACGGGCGAGCGCGATTTCGCCGGGCGCCCGCCACCATTCGCCGAAAATCCGCTCCGGCCCGTCGGCGCGGCAGATGCGGTGGCGGCGCCCCTGCCAGATGAAGAGGGCCGGCGGATAATCGGGCAGAAGCGCGATGACTTCGACGGGCATCGGATCGGCCAGAAGCCGCGCCGGCCGCGGCCAGTCGCGCAGCCAATTTTCCGGCCGCGGCGTCTCCGTCCTGGGTTTCGGGGCAAGAGCCGCGACCCGGCGCACCGAGCGTTCCGGCCAGTCGCTTTCGACGGGCGCCGTGCGGTAGATGCGGCCCGCGCCGAGCCGGTTGGCGAGCCGGTCGACGAGGGTGGAGAGATCGGGCTCCTGCGGCCGGCCGTAGAGCTCCGAGGCGATCTGCTCGGGCAGGAGCGGGCGCGTGAGGGGGGCGGCGAGAAGGGCTTTCTCCACGCCGAGGCCGCAATCGAGGCCGGCAAGTTTTTCGCAGATGAGCCGCGCCATATGCTCTGGCGCGCGGCTGGGCTTTGCCATGCGCACCGAGACGATGCCGGTGCTGCGATCGAGCCGCGTGACGTGAAGGTCGAGCCGCCGGGCTCCGTGCTGGCGTGCCTCCAGGACGGCGGTGAGATCCACGCAGAGACGCTCCACCGCCTGGGCGAGCCCCTCCGCCGTGATGACCGGCTCCACGAAGGAGAGTTTTGCTGAGACGAGCTCGGACGGGATGAGGGGGACGAGCGGCTCGCGCGACAGGCCGAGCGCCTGATCGAGGCGCAGGAACACGTCATGGCCGAAGCGGCGGGTGATCGGTGCACGCTTGATGCCGATGAGGTCGCCGATCCGCTCAAAGCCGAGCCGGCGCAAAGCCTGCGTCGTCTCCGGCGAAAGGCGCAGGGCTTCCACCGGCAAGGGAGCGAGCGCGCCTTTGAGGCTCTGCGTTTCGGCGATGCGGGTGCAGTCGGGTGCGGCAAAGCGGGCGAGCGCATGCGCGGCGCCGACGCTTCCGGCAAGCGCCAGCCTTGCCGTCAGACCGCGGCGGGCGAGACGGGCGGCGAGATCGGCGAGGAGGTTGTCTTCGCCTTCGTCCAGATTGCGGCTCTGCCCTTCTGTCCTGGCCGCAAAAAGATGCGTGCAGCCGGTGACATCGAGAAGGAGCCCGTCCGGCGGGGACGGCATCACGACGGGGCTGTAGCGGGCAAGACACCAGGCGGCGAGTTTCGCAAGGCCATGGGCGTCGGCCCTGGGTGCGTAGTCGCGCAAGGTGAGGCCCGGCATGAGCAGCTGCGCCTGCGTCGCCGCCATGCCGGGCTTCAGCCCATGCGCCAGGGCGGTCGCATCGACGGCGGCGACAAGGCGCTGGGCGCCGATGCGCGTCGTCAAGGCGAGCGGCGCCTCAGGCGGCAGATCGGTCGAGGTGAGGCGCATCCGCTCCGTCGCGAAGAAGGGCAGATACACCGAGACGACCCGTGCCATCGCAGGCCTCCGTGATGAAGCTCGCCGGATCGGCGCCCCGGCAGCGCATGAGATCGACACGCCAGCGCCCGCGCCCGATGCCGGCGACAGGATGGGCGGCAGAAGACGATGACATCAGCGGCAGCGAGGGGGCGGAGCGGATCCGCCAGCGTGTTGCAGCGGCCGTCGGCTCCGCCCCCGTCTGGCGATGCGGCCGCAGAAGCGTGAAGGCCGTCACGCCCTCGCTTTCGGCGGCAAGCTGCAGGCGCCGCGACGCGGTGAGACCGAGCCGCGCCACCTCGCCGACGACGGCAGCGAGCCCCGGATGGTGCAGCCCCTCTTCCATGGCGGCGAGCACGTCGCGCTCGTGCCAGGTTTCGGCATAGATCACCCGGTCCGGATCGAGACCGGCGGCTGCAAGACTCGGGGTAAAAAGATCGCGGGCCTTGAGGCACCACAGAACGGGGCCGGAGAGACGGGCGAGGAGGCCGGCGAGAAACAAGGTGGCGGCCGCGATGTCTTCCGCGCCGCCGTTCCCGCCGATCTTTTCGATCCCGGCCGCCCCAGTTTTTTGTGTTCCCTCCGCGGGGTGGCGGTCGATCGGGGTGGCAGAGCCGCCCCAGATCTCGTGCAGGGCGCCAAGCCGCAATCCCCCCTCCGGCAGATGCGCATCAATGGCCTCCGCCTCGAAGGCGAGCGCCGGCGCATCCGGGCGGGCCCCGGCCTCCAGCGCACCGACTTCGCGGCGCAGCTCTTTGAGAACGGCCGCGCGCCAGCCCGCGCCGGACTCCTTGTCGTGTTGTGCTCCGACCATAGCGATGGGATCATGTTCCTATTTTGTTCTTATGGATTCCCGAGATGGCGAAGAGAGTCAAGACGCGTCTGCGGCGATGAGGGCGCGGGGAGGGGGGAGCGGATGCGAGATGGAAGAATTCTCATCTTGCCAAGCGCTCTGGAAAGCTTCGCAAAAGCTCAGATGACGAGAATGTGAAGCTGGCTATGAACTATTCCATGCGTCGGACGTTCTCGGAGGCGAAGATGCAGAAAAGGCGCGGGCCGACTGCTAAGCGATTTTCAACTTATTGAAATATTAAGTCTCTGATCAGTCACAAGGCGGAAATGAAGCATCCATATGGCTGCCGACGAAAAAGAAGAAGCACGTCTGCGCGCGCTGCGCGAGCTCAATCTTTTGGATACGGCGCCGAGCGAAAACTTCGACCGCATCACCCGCCTTGCTGCGCAATTTTTCGAGACGCCGATTTCGGCGGTTTCTCTCACAGACGTCGATCGGCAATGGTTCAAGTCGCGGGTCGGCTGTGGCCCTCAAATTCCGCGCGAGCATGCCCCTTGCGCTGAGGTGACGCGCTCGGGCGACGTGCTCGTCGTCTCCGATCTCGCCGAGGATCCGCGCTTCAACAAGGGCGTGCTCGTCGAAAACGGGGTGCGCTTTTACGCCGGCGCGCCGCTCGTCACCAAAGAGGGCTTTACGCTCGGCTCCATGTGCGTCCTCGACACGGTTCCCCGTGAGATTGGGAAGGACGACGAGAAGGCGCTGCGCGACCTTGCCGCCATGGTCATGACCCAGATCGAGCTGCAGCATGCCATCGGCCGCATCGATCCGGTAAGCGGCCTGCCCAACCGCCAGCAATTCACGGAAAATCTCGAGGATTTGGCGCGCGATTTTGCCGGCGAGCGGCGGCTGGCGATCCTTCTCGATCTTGCGCCGCCGAACCAGATCGTCCAGGCGTTGCGGGTTCTGGGGCCGACCTATCTCGACGATTTGATGCGCCTGTCAGTCGAGGGCGTGCGCAATCTGAAGATCGAGGGCCATACGGTCTATCATGTGGGCGGAGCCCAGCTTCTCGCCGTGATCGGCGATGCGGACGAAGAAAGGGTCGAGGTCGAACTCGTCAAGCGGCTCAACATGCTCGCCGATTTCAGTCGTGGCAGGGGAGCGGCGAGCCTGAGCCACATGGCCTGCGGCATCGCCCCTTTCATCCTCGGCGAGGTCAAGGCCGGCGACGTTCTGCGCGCCGCGCATCACGCCGCGCAAGACGCCCGTGAAAGCGACCGGGTCGTCGGTATTTATTCGGCGGCGACCGACGAAGAGCACAAACGCCGCTATGCCCTGATCGCCGCCTTGCGCGAGCTTCTGGAGAGGGGCGGTGACGGAGAGCTGTCGCTCGTCTACCAGCCGCGCATCGATTTGAAGACCGGCCGGTGTTATGGCGCCGAAGCTCTGTTGCGCTGGGATCACCCCGAATACGGGTCCGTGTCCCCGGCCGAATTCATCCCGCTCGCCGAACAGACGGATCTCATGCGTCCGCTCACGTCGTGGGTGAAGCTCCGGGCCATTGCCCAGCTGCGCGCCTGGCGCGACGAAGGCTACGATCTGCGCGTTTCCATCAACGTCTCAGCCGCCAATCTGGAGGAGGAGGAGTTCGGTCTCCGTCTCGCCAGCGTGCTTGCCGAGAACGGCGTCTCGCCGTCGTGCCTGGAGATCGAGTTCACCGAGAGCACCTTCATCTCCAACCGCCGCCGCGTGGTGAAGAACCTGACCGACATCCGCGAGCTCGGCGTCGTCTGCGCCATCGACGATTTCGGCACCGGCTATTCGACCTTCTCCTATCTGCATGATTTCCCGGCCGACATCATCAAGATCGACCAGACGTTCATCCGCAAGCTGGAGCCGGGAAGCCGGGGGTCCATTCTGGTGCAGAGCCTCATTCATATGGCCGGTGCGCTTGGCTACCGGGTGGTGGCGGAAGGCGTGGAGACGCAGGATGTCGCCGATTTTCTGATCGAGGCGGGCTGCCATGAAGGCCAGGGCTATCTGTTTTCCCGGCCCCTGCCGCCGGAGGCTTTCGCCGATTGGCTCAAAAGCCATGCGGCGGAGCGGCTGGAGGGATATGCCGCCTGAGGACTGAGCTGACGCCTCTGGCGCCCTGGCCGATTCCCCCAGGAACGCCCGGCAAGAACGTTCGGCGGAAACGCCCCTCTCTAAAACCGCATCGAAAAACTGCCGTTGAAATCGTGGCGGTGGCCTTCGGCGGCGAACTCGCCGTCGTAGGAGAAGGACAGCATCGCCATTTCGGCGACCGCGACGGAGAGCGAGGCCCCGAGAAGCGCCGTGTCGGCGGCAACCGGCGCGGCTTGCGTCGCAAAGCCCGGCCCGCCGGCCACGAAACGGAGTTTTGCCGCGGGTGCGAGGTCGCCCTCCGCATGGCGCCAGCCGGCATGTCCGGCGACAACGGCAAGCCGGCCGCCGGGAAGCGTGAAGAGGCTCGAGGCGCGCAGGCCGAGCGTGGAGAAGAGGAGGTTCTGGCTTTCCAGATCTCCGGCAAGCCCTGCCAAGTCTCCCGACTCCGAAATCTCGTCGCCATCGACATGCAGGAAGGCGAGGCCGGCAAAGGGCTCGATGGCAAGAGCGGCGAGCGAGGTCTCGTAGCTCACCTCGCCGAAGATCTGGCCTGTCCCGCTCCAGTCATCGGCGCGCTCGCGTTCGGCGAATTCGCCGATGACGACGTCGCGCGTCGTCTCGATATGGTTGAACGTATAGGCGGCTCCGCCCGTCAGGCCGAAAGCGCCGATGTTGCGGCCGCCGTAAAGGGCCGCGCCATAGCTGTCGACGAAGGCGTCGGCGCCATCGCGTCCGTTAAGCGAGGTACGCCCGAGGGCGATGGCGCTGCCGAGACGCCAGGCCGAGCCGACCATATTGTCGAGACCGGCGATGAGCCCGCCTTCCTTGACCGAGTAGCCTGACCTGCCGGTTTCAGCCGAGAAAGTCCCCCAGCTGCCATAGGCCTTCGCCCAAACGTTGCGACGTGCTCCGCGGGGTTCGCGGCCGGTGTTCTGACCGGCGGCATAGGAGAGCGCCGCGCTCGCCGGGGCTTCGAGGAGATCCTCGCCCGTATAGGCGAGCGGAGAAAAGCGCGAGGGTGTCTCATCGCGCAAAGCCGTCCGCAGGCGCGCTCCGACGGCATCGCGCAGGAAGCGGCCCTGTTCCACGACGGCGCGGCGCGCGGCGCCATGCACCTGTCCGGACAGGTCGCTGTAGGCGGCTTCGGCAGTCGCGGTATCGGGCGAAAGCAGGAGAGCGTCGTAGAGCGCGTTGCCGGCACCGAGGCTTTCGGCCGCCGCGGCGACGGCACGCTGATCGGCGCGGTTGGCGGCATCCTGAAAGGCGACGTCGTTGCGCGTGACGGCAAGCGCCAGGGCGCCGCTCTCGTAATCGAGCGCGAGATCGAGGAAGAGCCGGCTCGTCGCAAGGAGCGTGTCGAAGCGGCCGGTGACGCCCTCGCGTGCCGTCAGGAGCGTGTAATGTCCGGGGCCGCGCGCGCCGGACAAAGCGAGGCTGCCGCCCGCGATGACGGCCTGGCCGGCGACATCGACACGGTCGCTCGACCCGTCGGTGGCGAGCTCTGCGGCATAGGTCGAACCGGAGGCGAGGGTGAGATCGCCATCGACCGACAAGGTGCCGATCCCGTCGGCTCCTGGCGAGAGCGTGCCGCCTGCATCGACGCGTGTCGTGCCGACGCGGCCGGTGCCCCCGAGAAGACCGTTGTCGCCGACTTGAAGCGTGCCGGCGAGGGAAGCTCCGCTGCCGGCCTCCTCGCCGACGAGCAGGCGCGCATTGCGGATGTCCGTCGTGCCGGTGAAACCGGAGGAGCGGCCGGTCAGGATGGTCGTGCCGGAAAGAACTTTGACCGCGCCGTTGCCGGAAAGAACCGGGTCGAGCCTGTAATCTCGGTCGGAATGGTTGAGGAGGAGGGTACCCGTCCCGTCCCCGAAGGCGATCGTCTCAGCCTCGATGCGGCCGGCGGAGACGGGGGTGTTTTCAGAGCCGATGGTGAGCGTGCCCACAGAGCCGTTCTGCCGGGCGACGACGAGATTTGCGGCCGTGACCTGGCCGCCGCCAGAGACTTTGAGCGCGCCGGTGCCTGCGTCGGCGACGACGAGCTCGCCGCGCGAGGTGAGTGCCGAGCCCTCGCCGATGACGGTCGCGGTGCCATGTCCATCGGCCTCGCCGCCGAGCACCATTCTTTGCGCCGCGGCATGTCCGCCGCCGGAGACGGTCAGTGTGCCCGATCCCGCCTCACCGACGGTCAGATCGCCCGCACTTTCAAGCGATGAGCCGCTGCCCCCGATCCGCACCATGCCCGACGAACCGGCCTTTCGGCCAAGCACGATGCGGATGCCATGGGCCTCGGCGCCGGTGAAGATCTCCGCCTGTCCGCGTCCCGCATCGCCGATGACGAGGTCGCCGCGCGCGTCGAGGCGGGAGCCTGATCCGCTCATTCGGATCGTCCCGTCACCATCGGATTTCGAGCCGGCGGCCACGTCCGTCGCGGTGAGGGTTGCGCCAGTATGGATGGAAAGAAGGCCGGAGCCGCGCGTGCCGATGGAAATTCCGTCGATCACCGTCCAGGACGAGCCGCCGCCATCGAGAGCTGCGGTGCCGGTGGCCCCCGAGGTTTCTCCGAGGCTCGCGCTGTCGCTTGTGGCGGTTCCTGCCGCCGTGACGTGGAGCGTGCCGGTTCCGCCTGTCGATCTCGCGCCGCCTGCCGATCGCGCGTCAGCGTTGCCGCCGATCGCAAGCGCCTTGGTCGTCCACGAAGAGCCTTCGCCGGAAACCGTGACGCGGCCATCTGAGCCGGCCTCGGCGCCGAGCGTGCTGTCGCCGCTCGTGAGCGTTCCGCCGGCCGCGACCTCAATGTCGCCCGCGCCTTTGCCGCCGACAGTGAGCGCGCCCGTCGTCCATTGGCTGTCCGATCCGTTGATCGCGACTTTGCCGTCGGCGCCGGCCTCCGCCCCGATCACTCCGGAGCCAGAGGCGACCGACGCGGCGCCCGAGACGGAGAGAAGCCCCGAGCCGCGCGTGCCGATGGCAATTCCATCGATGACGGTCCAGGACGAGCCACGCCCGTTGACTGTGACTTCGCCCGTTCCGCCCACCTGGTCGCCGATCGTGCCCGAAGCGCTTGCGACCTTGCCGCCTGCGGCGATGTCGAGGCGGCCGGAGCCGTCGCCGCCGACCGTGAGGCCGCGAGCGACGGCCCAGGTTGAGCGGTCGCCGGAGACGGTGGCGACACCTTCTGCGCCGGCGGAATCTCCGAGGATGGCGCTGTCGGCGGTGAGCCGGCCGGAGGAAAGCTGAAGCTCGCCGATGCCGGCTTTGCCGACGATGAGGGCCGTGGCGACCGTGACGAGGGATTGGCCGGAAATGAGGAGTTTGCCGGCACCGCCAGGCGCTTCGCCGAGCGCGAGCGAGGAGGTGGCAAGAGAGGCGCCGCCTTCGACGCTGAGCCTGCCCTGGCCCTCGTCGCTGACGACAAGGCTGCCGGCATTCTGCCAATTGGCGCGGTCGCCGATGACGGTGGCGTCGCCCGCCGCGCCGGTTTCGGCACCGATCGTTGCGGTCTGCGTCGCAAGACGGCTGAGGATACGGATTGTGCCGCTTCCCGAAGCGCCGACGGCGAGCGACCCAGCCTCTGCATCCTCACCTTCGAGACGCACGGCGGGCGCGGCATCGATCACGGCCGCATCGTCGCGGGAGGGCGTGCCGGAGGTCCAGTTTCGGGGATCGAGCCAGGTGTCGCTTGCTGTGGCCTGCCAGGCGGTGTCGCCGGCAAGGCTCGGCGAGGGGAATCCAAAACCTGCGGCCAGAAGGCCGACTCCCACGCACGAAAATGCAGAACGCAACAAACTGATACGCATTTGCCGCTCTTGTGCCACGCATTGGTTACCAATCCGCTCTCGGCCGGGGAGAATTTTGTGCGGCGCCCTCTTGCGTTCGATGCATTTAGATATATCTAACTGGACGACATATCGAAATGCATCGGAGAATGACATGCATCATCATCACAACCATCCGGGGGCGGAGCGCGGACATCACCGTTTCGGCGGCGGTCGCCGTCACCGGCACGATGCGTGCGGCGATCAGGGCCGCGCGTATTTTGAGGACGAGACCTTCGAACGGGACATGTGCGACGACGAAGCCGAAGGCTGCGACGGTTTCGGGCCTGAGCGCAGGGCGAGAGGAGCTGGCCGCGGCGATGCCCGCAGGCCGGACGATCGCCAAGACTTCGGCGATTGGGAGGCTGCAGGCGAGCGGCACGGTCGCCATGGTCATCCCTTCGGGCACGAGTTTGGACGCGGTGGCGGCCGTGGGCATGGCCATGACGGTCCCCATGGCGAGCCTCATGACGCGCTTCATGGAGCACCCCGGGGCGGTCCCCGTGGCGGTTTTGGGGGTGGCCCGCGGGGTGGTCCCCGTGCCGGCTTTGGCGGTGGCTTTGGAGGTGGCTTTGGCGGCGACCCCCGGGGTGGTCCGGATGGCGGCTTCGGCGGCGGGCACGGAAGCCATGGCGGTGGACGCGGACGCGGCGGGCGCATCTTCGACCAGGGCGATCTGCGCCTCGTCATCCTGACGCTGATCCGCGACGAGCCGCGCCACGGCTACGACCTCATCAAGGCGATCGAGGAAAAGCTCGCCGGCGCCTATGTGCCGAGCCCGGGCGTCGTCTACCCGAACCTCAGCATGCTGGAGGAGATGGGCCACGCCTCGATCGAGGAGCGCGACGGCCGCAAGCTCTATGCGATCACCGAGGAAGGGCGCACCTATCTCGAAGCGCATGAGACGTTGGTGAAGACGATTTTTGCGCGCATGGAGAAAGTAGCGGCGGCACAGCCGTCGCGCTCCGCACCTGAGGTGCTGCGGGCTTTCGAGAACCTCAAAATGGCACTGTCGCTCCGCCGCGAGCGGGGGGCGCTGTCGAAGGAGGAATCGCAGGCGATTGCCGCAATCCTCGACGAGGCGGCGCGCGCCATCGAGCAAAGCTGAGCCTGCACGGCAGCCATGCTGAAGCGGCATGGCTGCCGCGCCTTTCTTCTTTGCGTCAAATGGTGCAAGGGCGGGCTTCCCCCCATCCCAGAGGTCTCCCTTGCTCCCCTGGCTCAAGCTCGATACGGCGCCGCTGCCGGCAGGCGGCGAAATGCGTCTCATGCAGCGCGGCGGCGATTTCGCCATCATGGTCGGCCGTGCCGAACTGATGAATTCCCGCCAGAGCGGCTCCGAAGAGGCGCTGGCGCATCTCGCCTGTGCGCGGATTTCAAACCGCAAGCGCCCGCATATTCTGATCGGCGGCCTCGGCATGGGGTTCACCTTGCGTGCCGCACTTGCCGATCTTCCGCCGGAAGCGCGCGTCACCGTCGCCGAACTCGTGCCGGCCGTGGTCGCCTGGGCCGGCGGTCCGCTGGCGGAGCTTTACGGCACGAGCCTCGCCGATCCGCGCGTCACGATCGTGGAGGAGGATGTCGCCCGGCTGATCGCCGAGGCGAACGGCACCTATGATGCGATCCTGCTCGATGTCGACAATGGGCCGGACGGTCTCGTCGCCGAAGACAACGAAGCGATCTATGCCTGGCGCGGGCTTGGTGCGGCGCGCCGGGCGCTGACGGCCGGCGGCGTGCTCGCGATCTGGTCGGCCGCCCCGGATCGCGCCTTTGCCGAGAGGCTGCGGCAGTCGGGCTTTGCCGTTGCCGAACAGAAAGTCAGGGCCCGCTCCAACGGCGCCGGCGCGCGCCATGTCATCTGGCTTGCGACGCGCAGCTCCGGCGATCAGGCGGCACGGCCGGCGCCGCGGCGGCGGGTGCGGCGCTGAACGCCTGACGCCCATGCCCCTGACCTCCGTGCCCCTGGCGCCCATGCCCTGACATCCGCGTCGCCTGGGGCGGGCGACGGACGGCTGAGAATGCGCTATGGCGGGGGAATGCACCCCGTCCTTTTGCCGTATCAGCCCCTCTGAACCGATTATGACGACCGACCTTGCCCTCGTCCTGGCGCTTCTCGGCGCCGCGATCGTGATGTTCGTCGCCAACCGCCCGCGCATGGATGCGGTGGCCGTGATCATGATGGTGGCGCTCCCCTTCACGGGCGTGCTCACCGTTTCCGAGGCGCTGTCGGGCCTGTCCGATCCCAACGTCGTGCTGATTGCGGCGCTCTTCATCATCGGCGAGGGCCTGGTGCGCACCGGCATTGCCCAAAGGCTCGGCGAGCGCATCGTGGCGCGCGCCGGCGGCAACGAGGCCCGCCTCATCGTCTTGTTGATGGTGACGGTGGGGCTGGTCGGTTCGGTGATGAGTTCGACGGGCGTGGTGGCGCTCTTCATCCCGGTGGTCCTGCGCGTCGCCCGCTCTGCCGATCTCGCGCCCGGCCGCCTGATGATGCCGTTGAGCGTCGCCGGTCTCATCAGCGGCATGATGACCCTCGTGGCGACGCCGCCGAACCTCATCGTCCATTCCGAACTTCTGCGGCAGGGTTTTGAAGGTTTCGGCTTTTTCGCCATCACGCCCTTCGGCGTGCCGCTTCTCGTTCTTGCCATCGTCTACATGCTCTTTGCCCGCCGTCTCCTGCCCGGCAAGCCGAAGAAGGCGGGCGGGGCGGTGCGTCCGCATCTCTCCGACTGGGTGGAGGAATATGGGCTCGCCGGGCGCGAGGGGCGGCTGCGCATCGAGCCGGGTTCCTCGCTCATCGGCCACCGTCTCAAAGATCTCAATTTGCGCTCCACATCGGGCGTCAACGTCATCGCGATCGAGCGCGGCCGCGGCTTTGCCCGCCATCTCATCCGCCCTCTGGCGCAGACACAGCTGCACGAAGGCGACATCCTCTTTCTCGATGTCTTCGTGCCGACGATCGACATCGACGATGTCTGTCGGCGTTTCGGCCTCGCCCGGCTGCCGCTGTCCGGCGCCTATTTCACCGACCGTTCGCAGGAAATCGGCATGGCGGAGATGATGGTGCCGGTGGAATCGAGCCTGATCGGCCGCACCGTCGTCGAGGCGCGCTTCCGCTCCGAGACGGATCTCGCCGTCGTCGGCCTGAAACGCGGACGCAAGGCGGTGACGACCTCGATCCTCGACGAGCCCCTGAAGCTCGGCGACACGCTTCTCGTCTTCGGGCCGTGGCGGGCGATCCGCGCTTTGCAGGCGGAGGGAAGCGACACCATCGCCCTCAATTTGCCGGCAGAACTCGACGATGCGCTGCCGGCGCCGGGGCGCGCGCCCTATGCGCTTGCAGCCCTCGCGCTTCTCGTCGGGCTGATGGTGTCAGGGGTGGTGCCGAACGTGCAGGCGGCGTTGATCGCCTGTCTCGTCATGGGGCTTTTCGGCTGTGTCGACATGACGAGCGCCTACCGGTCGATCCATTGGCAGAGCCTCGTTCTCATCGTCGGCATGCTGCCCTTTTCGCTCGCTTTGCAGAAGACGGGGGGCGTCGATCTCGCCGCCGATGCGCTGTTGTCGGTGGTCGGCGACGCCGGTCCGCGCGCCGTTCTCGTCGGCATCTTCATCGTGACGGCGGCGTTTTCGCTGTTCATTTCCAACACCGCGACGGCGGTTTTGATGGCGCCGGTCGCCGTTGCCGTCGCCGTCGAGCTTCACGCCTCGCCCTATCCCTTTGCGATGACGGTCGCGCTTGCGGCCTCGTCCGCCTTCATGACGCCGGTCTCGTCGCCTGTGAACACGCTCGTCATCGGGCCTGGCGATTACACCTTCATGGATTTCGTGCGCGTCGGCGTGCCCTTTGCGGCGATCTCGCTCGTTGCCACAGTGACCCTCGTTCCCTGGCTCTCGCCGTTCTGACGGGGGTCAGCTCGCCGAAGCGAGGTTCTGCGTAACGAGCCTGAGTGCTGGGGCCGCGCTCAAGGCGGGTCCGACGGCCACGCGATTGCGCCCGCCGCGCTTTGCCTCGTAGAGGCGCTCATCGGCGAGACGGTAGAGGTGGTTGAAGGTGCTGCCGCCCGAGACGCTGGCACCGCCGATGCTGACGGTGAGCTGGTGCGGGCATTCCTGCGGCGCAAATGAAATCGTTTCCACCTTGCGGCGAATGCGTTCGGCGATTTCGCCGGCATCGACCGTGTCCGGCAGGAAGACGCCGAATTCTTCGCCGCCGAGCCGGCCGACGAGATCGTCGATGCGCATGCTGGAGCGGATCGCCGCCGCGATGACGCACAAGGCTTCGTCCCCGCATTGATGGCCGAAGCGGTCGTTGATGCTCTTGAAACGGTCGGCGTCGATGACGAGGAGGGTGCCCGGACGCCTATCCGCCGAGCCGCCCTTCGTTTCGCCTGGATTGCCGACGCCATGCAACCAGTCGTCGACGAGACTTGAGAAGGCGCGCCGCGTGAGACAGCCGGTGAGCCCGTCGAGCGAGGCGATCGTGTTGAGGCGATGATTGGTCTTCGCGAGCTGTCGAAGTTTCAGCGACAGATAGAAGAAGGACGGGAAGGCGAGGATGAACGCCACCACGGCGGAGCTGAACAACGCGCGCGTCAGCGCCGGATCGCCGAGATCGCGAAACATCAGGAAATTGAAGGAAACAGCGAAGACGACGCAGAAAAGAGTGCCGAGCGTCGTCCAGCGCAGGATCTGCATACGTCCCCGCGGAGATACGTCTGAAAGCATGGGTGCGCCGAACCTTCCGTTCCGCCACGGAAACTAGCCCCTATTCCTGAACAGGACTTTGGCGAGTTCGCAAAATTTGTAACTGTTTGCAGGCGTAGCTCGCAACTTATGGCGGCGGGTGCTGAAATGCGGGGATCGGAGGGGCGCGACATATCGCCGGCCGGCTTTGACCGGCGTGGCGGCCGACGCCACTTCAAGGGTGATGCGGGGTGTGACCCCCGGTGTGACCGTGTCTGTGGGTCTCGCGCCGGCAGAAAGCCTCGGGGAACGGCAGCGCCCGATGCCTGGCGGGCGGGAGGTTCGGATGGTGCGGGACATCCGGGAAGAGGGACGCGACGAGACGGCCCTGAGCTGCGGCCATGCCGCGGAGGCACGAGCCGATGTCGCCGTTCATGCCGAGCCGCTCGAGACGGTGTTCGACACTTTTGGCGCAAGCCGCGACGGGCTGAGCACGGCGGAGGCGGCCGACCGGCTTGCCCGCTTCGGGGAAAACCGTCTGCCCGTCGCAAAGCCGCGCGGGCCGCTTCTGCGTTTTCTCGCCCAGTTCGACAATCTTCTGATCTTCGTGCTGCTGGCGGCGGCGGCGGTGACCGCGCTTCTGGCGGAATGGATCGACATGTCGCTGATCCTCGGCGTCGTCGTCATCAACGCCGTCGTCGGCTTCATCCAGGAGGGGCGGGCGGAAAAGGCGCTCCAGGCGATCCGCGGCATGGTGAGCCCGCACGCTTCGGTTCTCCGCGACGGGCGGCGCCTCACCGTGCCGGTCGAAGAGCTGGTGCCCGGCGATATCGTGCTTCTGGAGGCGGGCGACCGCGTGCCCGCCGATCTCCGGCTCTTCCGCGCCCGCGGGCTTCGGATCGAGGAGGCGGCGTTCACCGGCGAATCCGTGCCCGCCGACAAGGCGCTGGGCGAGGTGGCGGCGGATGCGCCGATCGGCGACCGCACCTCGATGGCGTTTTTCGGCACGCTCGTCGTCAACGGCCAGGGCGCGGGCGTGGTCGTCGCGACCGGGGAAGCGACGGAGCTCGGCCATATCACGCAGCTTCTCTCCTCGGTGGAGCAGCTGACGACGCCGCTTCTGCGCCAGATGGACATTTTTGCCCGCCAGCTCACCTTCGTCATTCTGGGCGCTGCAGTGCTCGTCTTCCTGTGGGGCGTTTTCCTCACCGGCTATGCCTGGGAAGAGGCCTTCATGGCGGTGATCGGGCTTGCGGTGGCCGCGATCCCGGAAGGCCTGCCGGCGGTGATGACCATCACGCTCGCTATCGGAGTGGAGCGCATGGCGCGTCGCAACGCCATCATCCGCCGCCTGCCGGCGATCGAGACGCTGGGTTCCGTTTCCGTCATCTGCTCCGACAAGACCGGCACCCTGACGCGCAACGAGATGATCGTCTCCTCCGCGATCCTGGCCGATGGCGAGATCGAGATCGTCGGGTCGGGCTATGCCCCGGAAGGAGAGCCCATCAGAAACGGCGAGCCGGTCGACAAGGAAGCGCATTTCGCGCTCGGGCTTCTCGCCCGCGCCGCGCTTCTCTGCAACGATGCGAGCCTGCGCCAGACGGAGGACGGCTGGGTCGTCGAGGGCGACCCGATGGAGGGGGCGCTCGTCACCTTTGCCGCGCGCGCCGGCTGGCACTGGGAGACGACGCGCGGCGCCTTTGAGCGGCGCGACGAGCTGCCCTTCGATTCCACCACACAGTTCATGGCGACGCTGCACCAGGAGGACGACGCCCGCATCGTCTATGTGAAGGGCGCGCCCGAATGCGTGCTTCAGATGTGCGACCGCCAGGTGGATGAGGCTGGCGAAGTGCCGCTCGACCGGGCGAAATGGCAAAGCCATGTGGAGATGCTGGCGGCGGACGGGCGCCGGGTTCTGGCCTTCGCGGCCAAAGTGGTGGGCGACAGCGTCGACGCGTTGGCGCCGGCCGATGTGGAAGAAGGGCTGAGCCTCATCGGCCTCGTCGGGCTCATCGATCCGCCGCGCGAGGAGGCGCGCGAGGCCGTCGCCGATTGCAAGCGCGCCGGCATCGCCGTGAAGATGATCACCGGCGACCATGCCGCGACCGCCGGTGCGATCGGCCGCAGGCTCGGCTTGAGCGGCGAGGTCGCCGTCTTGACCGGACCCGAACTCGATGAAATCGGCGAGGCGGCGTTTCCCGCCCGGATCGCCGCGACCGACGTGTTCGCGCGCGCCAGCCCCGCCCACAAGCTGCGCATCGTGGAGGCGCTGCAGGCGCAAGGCGCGGTCGTCGCCATGACCGGCGACGGGGTGAACGACGCGCCGGCCCTGAAGCGGGCCGATGTCGGTGTCGCGATGGGGAAAAAGGGCACGGAGGCCGCCAAGGAGGCGGCCGACATGGTGCTTGCGGATGATAATTTCGTCTCGATCGTCGCCGCCGTGCGCGAGGGGCGCACCGTCTACGACAATCTGAAAAAGGTCGTCGCCTGGACGCTGCCGACGAATGGCGGCGAGGCGGCGGCGATCATCGGCGCCATGCTGTTCGGCCTGACGCTGCCGGTGACGCCCGCCCAGATCATCTGGATCAACATGGTGACGGCCGTCACCCTCGGGCTGACGCTCGCCTTCGAGCCGACGGAGCCCGGCACCATGGGACGGCCGCCGCGAAAGCCGGACGAGCCGCTCGTCTCGCCCTTCCTGTTGTGGCGGATCGTCTTCGTCTCAGGGCTCTTCGTCGTCGGGCTGTTCGGCATGTTCAATTTGGCGCTCTGGCGCGGCGAGAGCGTGGAGACGGCGCGCACCATCGTCGTCAACACCATGGTGGTGATGGAAATCGCCTATCTCTTTTCCATCCGCTATATCGGCGGTCCCTCGCTCACCTGGCGCGGCCTGATGGGCACGCGCGCCGTCTTGATCGGCGTGGCGATCCAGGTCTTGGCCCAGCTTCTCTTCACCTACGCCCCGCCGGCGCAATTCGTTTTTGAGAGCCGTCCGCTGTCGGTGGCTGAAGGCGCGATGATCCTCGGGGTGGGTGTGGTGCTGTTTGCGGTGTTGGAGGTGGAGAAGGGGGTGATGCGGCGGTGGAGGGGGTGAGACCCTCGGCCTCCTGACGGGTTGCAACAAGAGGGCGCCGTTCAGGGCGCTCCGCTCAACCGCTCAGGCGGCATTCTCCATCAGCAAACGCCCGACTCCCTTTGCACCGACGAACTGCGACAGGAGGCGGTAGTTGTTTCTCTCGTGACGGATGCGCCCTGCGACGATCGCAGGATGAACGCCGGCTTCGTGTGCCAGAGAAAGGATGTTGCGCACATTCGGGTTGGAACGCGCTGGATGTTTCTCCCAGAGGTCAGATGGGATCAGAGCTTCTTGGGCCCATTCGTCCGCTTCACGCTCCCGCATGTCATCGCGGTCATGGTTGCGTTCGCGCAGTTGCAGGTCGTCGATAAACACCTCGTCCGTGCCTTCGAGGAAATGGCGGCCAAGATGCGCGAGTTCGTGCAGGAGGCAGAACCAGAAATTGTCGAGGCGGTCGTATCGGATCGTCATGCCCACCACCGGCACGTTTTCGGCGGTCCAGAGTGCCGCGCCGTCGAGATAGGTTCTCGGCATATGGGCGGCGACGACCAAGGCAATGCCGTGCTGCGCGAGCTTCTCCCTCGCCAGCTTCGGCCCTTCGTCGAACGTGCTCAAACGGGCCAGGTCGCGCAGGAATTCAAGATCGATCGTCCCCGTCTCGTAGCGGCCTTCGAGACCAGCATCGCGCGCCCTGCACAGGATGTGAAGGCACCAGGCCCGCAAGGCATCGACGTCCGTTTTGGCGTTCGCACGCGCGCCGTAACCCTGACGAAAGAGCGCTTGCGGCAAAGCTTTGCGACCACCTGCGCAGGCGATCAGGTTCTGCACGATCTCCTCGGCCCGGTCTTTCATGTCCGCCGTCTTCTCGATCCAGCCGCGCCGCGCCATTTCCGTGAGGGGAAAACGGTCGAGGTCGATTCCTGTGGGAGCTTTCGGCAAACCTCCGTCGCCGATTAGAATCTCCGCGGGGATGCCGAGGTGCTTGTGCAGAGCTCGGATCATCTTCAGCGTGAGGTCCCGCTTGCCGTGGAGCACCTCGGAGGCTTTCGCGCGGCTTCCGAAGATCGGTGCAAGATCGCTCTGGTTCATGTCGAGCTGCTGCATGCGAAACCTGATGGCCTCGAGCGGGTCGGGCGTGTCCATGGGAAAATGCCGATCCTCATAGACTTCGACCAGCGTCGCGAGCACGTCGAGTTCGTCGTCTTCTGCCGGAGAGCGGCCCATCTCCATGAGCGCTTCGACACGGGCGAGAGCGGCGGCATAGTCCTGGTCTGAATGAATGGGCCGAATACGATAGTCACTCATCGTCACACCTCCTCCGCATCGATCTGGTCGTACTCCTTATGGGTCCCCAGAAAGCGGACAAATCCGATCCTCTTTGCGTAGTCGAACTTCACGATCAGGCGATATTTGTTCCCGCAGATGTTGAAGACCACGCGCCCGCCTTTGAGAATGCTCGCATTGCGGTATTGAGCCTTGATGTCTGCCGGCGATGCCCATTCCGCCCGCCTGGCCTCTGCCCACCACACATCGAGTTGCGCCTTCGCATCGGGAAAGCGCTCCCCGAAAGCGATCAGCTTGGGTCGAGCAATGATCCTCATGCATGAGACTTATACCGCAGCATCTCAAGGCGTCAATTTAATATGCTCCCTTGAAGGGAACGATTCAAGGCGCGAGAAAATGGCCCGGGGTGGTCGGGGCTGAGCCGCCCCGGCTGAGATCCAAACGGCCGACGGATCCCATCTCACCCCCGTGCCGCCCCCGAGGCATCTGCGTGTCGCTTTCCGGCAAGCTTGCAGAGGGTGTCTCGGGCATGGGGGCGGCGGTGTCTGCGCGGGCGGCGTTTCGGTCCGGTTGAGCCTGTCTTGATCCTTCAGGACGGGGTTGTTCTGGCCTCTGTCATCGTCGCTTTGCTGGACATCGCAAAAATCCGCGAAATCGAGGTTCCTGGTGGACACGCCGGCGCGGCGTGCGAGCGAGCCGCTGAGCGACGACTTGGGGCGAAGGCTGGGCTGAAAAGCCGGCCGGAGACCTCGGGCGGGGTGAAGGCGGGGGGGGCGGTGATCGTGGTCAAGGTGATCGCGCTGAACGTGAGCGTGGCGACGGTGATCGCGGTCAAAGTGATCGCGGTGAAAGTGAGCGCGGTGACATTGAACGCCGCGACATCGGCGACCGAAATGCATTCAGGCATCGGGGAAAAATATGTTTCAGCTCGTCACGAGCGTCTGGGCGCTTCTCTTCGGTGTCTTCCTGATCATGGTCGGCAACGGCATGCAGTCGACGCTGATGGGTGTGCGCGGCGATATCGAGGGGTTTTCGACGTTCGAGCTGTCGCTCGTGACGTCGGGCTATTTCCTGGGCTTTCTGGTCGGCTCGCGCTGGACGCCGGAGATGATCCGCAAAGTCGGCCATGTGCGCGTCTTCGCAGCCCTCGGCTCCTTGATGTCGGCGGGGCTCATCGCCTTTCCGCTTCTGACCGATCCGTGGTCGTGGACGATCCTGCGCCTGATGCTCGGCTTCTGCCTGTCGGGCATCTATGTGACGTCGGAAAGCTGGCTCAACGACCGCGCCACCAACGAGACGCGGGGCATGCTGTTGTCGTCCTATATGGTGGCGCAGATGCTCGGCATGGTGGCGGGGCAGGGGCTTTTGAATTTCGGCGATGCCGCGGGCTTTTCTCTGTTCGTCTGGGCGTCGATCCTCGTCTCGCTCGCCTTCACGCCGGTGCTCTTGTCGGCCGTGCCGATTCCGGCGGTGCAATCGCCCAAGGCGATGTCGCTGCGCCAGCTCTACGATCGCTCGCCGACGGCGGCGGTCGGCACGCTGGTGCTCGGCGGCGTGCTGGCGGCGCAGATGGGCATGTCCCCGGTCTACGGTGCCAAGATCGGGCTCGATGTGCGCGAGATCTCGGCGCTCGTCGCCGCCCTCTTCACCGGCTCCTTTCTGTTTCAGTTTCCGGTCGGCCGGATGTCGGATTTCATGGATCGGCGCGTCCTGATCCTGACGCTGTCGGCGGTCGGCGCGGTGACCTGTGGCGTCGCCTTCACGCTGTCGGGAAACCTGATCGCGCTTCTGGCGGCCGGCCTCGTCATGGGCGGTATGGCAAGCCCGCTCTACTCCCTCCTGATCGCCTACACGAACGATTACCTCGACCATGAAGATATGCCGGCGGCGGCGAGCGGGATGGTTTTCATCTATGGGGTGGGCGCGGTCGCAGGCCCGCTGATGACCGGTCAGGCGATGGATCTCGCCGGCCCGCAATTCTTCTGGGTCATCCTGGCCGCGCTCTTTGCGATCATCGCGGTCCATACCGGGTGGCGCATGTCGCAGCGTCCGGCCCCGGCCGGCGATGATTCCGCCTATGTCAGCGTGCTGCCGAACTCGTCGACCGTCGCCGTCGAGGCGGCCTATGAATGGTATACCGAGGCAGCCTCGGAGAGCGACGAGGAGGAAGGCGCCGAGGCCAAATCGGACCACGGCGAGGGCGCCTCGGAAACCGATGAGGCGGCCTCGGACGCCGACGAGCCGGCCCCGGAGGCCGATGAGCCGGCGCCGGAAAACCTGCAGCACAAGGAAGATTACGGGCCGGAATACGTGGACGACGACGAGAATGCGCCACCCGAAAAGGATCGTTAGTCCGATCGTTTTTGAGGTCATATCGCCCGCTGGCGCCGGTTCGCCGTGCGCAAAACCCTCCCGGCGGGTTTCATCCCCCGGCACCGGCGCGGCTTTTTGGCTTTCGCCGTTTTCTCCACACGCCAGGAATGCTTGACTGTGCCGCCCCCAGGGGCTTGCCTTTCAGGGACGGCCCTTCTCCCCCCTGGCGTCGAAGAAGACGGAACATCCTTGAATGGCGACGACCGATCTCGCGAGCCGCGTTTACGATCACACCTGGAAGCTCGACCCGATCGTTCGCTCCCTGCTCGACACGGATTTTTACAAGCTCTTGATGTTGCAGATGATCTGGCGTCTGCATCGCGACACGCAGGTGACCTTCTCGCTGATCAACCGCACGCGCCGGGTGAAGCTTGCCGAGGAGATCGACGAGGCGGAGCTGCGCGATCAGCTCGATTATGCCCGCTCGCTCACCTTCACCAAGAAGGAGATGATCTGGCTCGCCGGCAATTCGTTTTATGGCCGCTCGCAGATCTTCGAGCCGGAATTCCTCGCCTGGCTCGCCAAATTCCGCCTGCCGGAATACGAGCTGAAGCGCGTCGACGGGCAGTTCGAGCTCGATTTCCACGGCCCCTGGACGCACACGACGATGTGGGAAATTCCGGCGCTCGCGATCGTCAACGAGCTCCGGTCGCGCGCCGCCATGCGCCCGATGGGACGCTTCGCGCTCGACGTGCTCTACGCCCGCGCCAAGGCAAAACTCTGGGACAAGGTGGAGCGGCTGCGCCAGCTGCCGAATTTGCGGCTCTCCGATTTCGGCACGAGACGGCGGCATTCCTTTCTGTGGCAGCGCTGGTGCGTGGAGGCGTTGAAGGAGGGGCTGGGCGACGCCTTCATCGGCTCCTCGAACGTGCTTCTGGCCATGGATGCCGATCTGGAGGCGATCGGCACCAATGCGCACGAGCTGCCGATGGTGGAGGCGGCGCTGTCGCCCGACGACGCGGCGCTTCGGGGCGCGCCCTACCGGGTGCTGCGCGAATGGGAGACGCTCTACGGCGGCAATCTTCTGATCGTCCTGCCCGACGCCTACGGCACGACGGCGTTCTTGAAGAACGCGCCCGACTGGGTCGCCGACTGGACCGGCTTTCGCCCCGATTCCGCCCCGCCCATTCCTGCGGGCGAGGAGATCATCGCCTGGTGGCGGTCGAAAGGGCGCGATCCCTCAGAAAAGCTTCTGATCTTCTCCGACGGCATGGACGTCGATACGATCGAGGAGACCTACCGGCATTTTTCCGGCAGGGCGCGCATGTCCTTCGGCTGGGGCACCAATCTCACCAACGATTTCCGCGGCTGCGCGCCGGAGCCCTGCGGGGCGCTCGATCCGATCTCGCTCGTCTGCAAGGTGAGCAGTGCCAACGGCCATCCGGTCGTCAAGCTCTCCGACAATCCGCGAAAGGCGAGCGGACCGGAAGAGGAGATCGAGCGCTATCTGAAGGTCTTCGGCTCCAAGGGCCGCATCGACCGCGAGGTTTTCGTCTGAGGTTTTGCGCGAGCCCGCGCGGCTGCGTGGCGGGCCGACCTGTCTGTCGCAATCAGCGCCGGCGATGCGTCGGGGCGTGAAAATCCGGCGGCTTGTTGGCGATCCAGGCGAGAAATTTTTCTATCTTCGGATGGGCGGAGAGGGGCGTTCCTTCCGTCTCGAAGCGGGCAAGATCGGCATTCGAGAAGACGGCGTGGAGCGTGCGGTGGCAGATCGGATGGATCGGCACCGTCTCCCGCCCGCCACGGCTTTTCGGCACCGGATGATGCCATTCGACGCGCCGCCCGAGCGGGCGCCCGCACAGCCAGCAGGTGTCGGAATAGATTTCGTCTGCCGCCATGAGAGGAATGTCGTCGCCAGAAGAACTTGATAAAGCGCATAAATAACGAATCAGATAATATTGTGTGGATGAGCTAGCTATCTGATCGGCTTATGCATAATGTCTATTAAGAATATTCGCCTAAGAAAACTGCTTAAGCTTTTGTACATGCCTCAAAAAGAAAGACAAAAGCTTCTGCGTGACGATATCCGTTCTGATAAGGCGAAGGAGGCAGGAGTCTCCAGTGGGGGCGGCGATTTTCACGGGCCATTTTGGAGAGCCGTACGCCGTCATGTAAACGAAGAAGGGGACATAGAGGACCTTGTTGCCGAATCCATCCTGAAAAACGAAAGGCGGAAGCGGTTATATCCACTGCTCCAGCGCGGCTTTCTGGTTTGGTGGAATGAGAAACGCCGTTGGGTCAATGAGCCGTTCGAGGCAGAAGAGATCTCTGGATTTGAGTTCAGTGTGGCCTCTCCCTTGGCTAAAATTCGCGTCGAGAATCTGATGCCTCCGTCTCCGCGATAAAACCCACCGTGTGATATATCCATATTTCAGCGAAATACCGGCCTTAACTAAGGAAGCCGCACGGCTTGGGTTGTATATATTGCGCGAGGCAATTGAAGGTTTTCCAGAAGAGGATATTAGAATATTTGATGTTTTGCGTAGCAATAGTTTTTCTATTGGTGATGTCCCGTTTCAGGGGGATGAGCCAGATATCCTTTCTGCGCGCTACCAAGCGCTCGTTTCTGAATGGCAAAAACTGAAAGAAGAATATCCCTAGAGGGATGAGGTGCGGGTCGCCAGCCGAAGCGGTCATGGCGACCCGAGTTGCTCTTAAGCGGTCATTGCTAAGAACTATTCGTCTTTTTTGGCGAGATCGCCATGGCGCGTCCAGATCGAGCCGTCGATCTTGCCGGCGAGCTCCGGGTAGAAGTCGTTGTCGAAGACCGGCTCCTGGCCCGATTTCTTCTGCTTGAAGTAATCGTGCGTGAGCTTGGTGACCGTCCCGGACAGGGCGACGATGGCGATGAGGTTGATGGTGGCCATCAAGCCCATGGACGCATCGGCCGTGTGGAAGACGGTGCGGACCGATTGCAGCGAGCCCCAGATGACCATCAAGAGCGCGGCGACGCGCAGGACGGTGAGCCCTCCCTTGCCGCCGAAACCGAGGAAGGTCATGGCGTTTTCGGCATAGGAGTAATTGCCGAGGATGGAGGTGAAGGCGAAGAAGAAGATCGCCACGGCGACGAAATAGACGCCCCAATCGCCGATATGGGCGGAGAGCGCGTTCTGCGTCAGCTCCGTTCCCGTCACCTCCTGGCCGGGCGTGTAGACGCCGGACAAGAGGATCATCAGCGCGGTCGCCGAACAGATGAGGAGCGTGTCGATGAAGACACCGAGCGCCTGCACCATGCCCTGGCTGGAGGGATGATGCGGGTCGGGCGTGGCGACGGCGGCGATGTTCGGCGCCGAGCCCATGCCCGCCTCGTTGGAGAAGAGGCCGCGTTTCACACCGTTGAGCAAGGCCGCGGCGATGCCGCCGGTGACGCCGCCTGCGACTTCCTCGAGCCCGAAGGCGCTTTTGACGATGAGCGCCAAGACCCCCGGCAATTCGGCATAGTGCACGATGAGCACATAGAAGGCGACGATGAGGTAGGCGATCGCCATGAACGGCACGACGATCTCGGCCACCCGCGCCACCTGCCGGATGCCGCCGAAAATGACGAGACCGGACAGAAGCGCGAGGCCAAGCCCGATCCACAGTTTCGGAATGCCGAAGGCCGCCTCCACCGCATCGGCGATCGAATTCGCCTGCACGGCATTGAAGACGAGGCCGAAGGAGAGGATCAGGAAGACCGAGAAAAGTCCGCCGAGCCATGGGAGGCGCAGGCCGCGGGCGATGTAGAAGGCGGGCCCGCCGCGATAATCGCCCTCTTCGTTGCGCACCTTGTAGAGCTGGGCGAGCGTCGATTCCGCATACGCCGTCGCCATGCCGACGAGCGCCACCATCCACATCCAGAAAATGGCGCCCGGTCCCCCGAGGGTCAAAGCGACGGCAACGCCGGCGAGGTTGCCGGTGCCGACGCGCGAGGCGAGCGACACGGTGAGCGCCTGCAAGGGCGAAATGCCGGCTTTGTCGCTGGAGCGCGAGCCGCGCACGACGCGCAGGAACTCCGGAAAATGACGAAACTGAATGAAGCCGAGCCTGAGGGTGAAGAACACCCCGACGGCCAACAAGCCGTAGATGAGAACGTAGCTCCACAAAATGTCGTTGGTGAAATCGATCACAGCGTCCAGCATCCCAACCCCTCGCTGAATGAGCCTCTTTTCGAGCCCGAAAAACCTGCCTGGCGCAGAATTTCTTAGTTTGCAAAGAAGGTAAGTTTCGACGGCGGTGTGAGTTGCTTGGAAAAAGATATAATGATGATAAAAACTGCAGAGTTCCGAAGAACGGCGGGGGTTTAAGGCGTGCCTGGAAGCCAATACTGCATGGCCAAGTGACTGATCGGCAAAGGTTTGATCGTCGAAGCGCGGCCAAAGGTCCGGCGCGAGAACGGCCCCGTTCGTGAGGTCGTGAAACGGCGAAAGAATCGTCCTAGTTTGCCGCCATGTCCTACCGCATCGTTCTCATCGATTTCGACGGCACGCTGGCCGACACCCGCCAATCGGTCGTCATCGGTCTGCGCCAGACGCTGTCAGAGCGCGGCTTCGACATGCCGGACGGGCAGAAGATCAAGGAGGTGATCGCGGCGGGCCTGTCGCTCGATCAGGCCGTGGCCGTCCTGGTGCCGCAATTGGCGCCGGACGAGATCTCACAGTGCGTTGTGGCCTATCGCGACAAGTATCCGGCGATCGATGCTGAACATACGCAGCTTTTTGAGGGCGCGCACGAGACGCTCGCGGCCTTGAACGCCGCGGGAATGGCGGTCGTGGTCTTGTCCAACAAGGGTGTGAGAGCCATCGAGGCGACGCTCGACCGCTTTGAGATCGAGGTGAGCGCCATCATCGCCGCCGAGCCCGGCGCGCCGATGAAGCCCGATCCGGCGGTCTTTCATGAGCGGGTCGCGCCGCTTTTCGGCGCGCGGCCCCTCGGCGATTATCTGATGGTCGGCGATACGCGGGCCGACCTCGCCTTTGCCAAAGCGGCCGGCATCGCCGCCTGTTTCGCCCGCTACGGCTATGGCGATGTGTCAGACTGCCTGACGCTCGCGCCCGAGCATGTCATTGCAACGCTCGGCGAGCTCAAAACGCTCGTCTGCGGGCCGACTGTGGTGACGGAAAAGGTGTGAATGCGGTCTGCCCGCCCCGCAGGCCGTTCAAGTCAGTTGCAGCGTTTGATGACGAAGGTGAAGACGTCGCCCTCCGTGCGCGATTCCATCAGTTCGTGGCCGCTCGTCTGACAGAAATCCTGGAAGTTTCTGACGGTGCCGGGATCTGTCGCGACGACTTCGAGCGTGCTGCCGGAGGGCAGCTCTTCCAAGACTTTCCTGGCGCGCAAGAGCGGCAGCGGGCAATTGAGCCCTTTCGCGTCGAGAACCTGATCAGCCATGTTTTCCTCCCGCCTTCCGGGCGCAATACCGACCAGGCGCAATGCTGGCCGGGCGCTTTGCCGGTAAGAATCAAATGGCCCCCGGCAAGGGGGTTGCCGACGTGACGCAATGGCACAGCGTGCCGTTTTCTCTGTTTGGATGGGTGCGGCGCAGGCGCGAAAGGCCGCGGAGAGCGCCGGTTTTCTGCGGGAGGCAGCGCAGAGCGCGTCAGGCGTGTGCGATGGCGGCCAGATCGATGTCGGCGATCAAAGGTAGGTGATCGGAGGCGCGCCGCCCGGCGGGGTCGACGAAGCTCTTTGCGATGAGGCCGGCGGGGCGCCCATAGATCCGGTCGAGCGACAGGAGCGGCAGATGCGCCGGAAAGGTTCGCTCCGGCGTGCGCTCGGGCAGGGCCTGAAGGAGAACCTGCCGCACGGCGCCGCGCCACTGCCATTCGTTGAAATCGCCGAGCATGATGGTGGCCGAAGCTTCCGGACGCGTGATCTCGGCGGCGAAGCTCGCCTGATGGCGCCTTTCGGCAAAGCCGAGCCCGAAATGCGCTGCGATGACATGCAGCCGGCCGCCGGGGGCATCGACGAGTGTGTCGATGACGGCCCGTCTCTCACGGCCTTCCATGGAGATGTCGTGGGTGCGGGTGCCGGTGAGGGGAAAGCGGCTGATCAGCATGTGGCCGAATTCGCCGTCGGGCGCGATGATCGTCTTGGCATGCGTCGCATAACCACCAAGCCCGTCGGCGAGATCGTCGAAGGCGGAGATCGCCTCGGCTGCGCTGCGGCGGGAATCGACCTCCTGCAGCGCAACGACGTCTGGGTCGTGCGCCGCGACGATTTCTTTGACGCGATCGAGATTGCGCCGTCCGCCCCAGGGGGCGCCGCCATGGATGTTCCATGTCATGACGCGCAGCCGCGTCCTGGATCCCGGCTTTTCTGTCGTTTCGGAAGGCTCTCGTGTCTGCACCTGGGCATACGCGGGGCCGGGCGCTGCGGTTCCGGCCGAGATCCCGGACCTAGCCGCTTTTGCCGCGCCCGTGCGGACTGCCCTTGCGCCTGATGCGCCCGAAGAGGGCGATCGGACCGCGCGGATCGAACAAACGGGTGCCGGGCATCAGCTTCTTTGCGCCATGCGTCTTCACCTCGGGGAAATCGATGAGGCGCTTGTCGTGCGTGTCGAGCCGGTCGATCGCCTTGACGAGGGTCCCTTCTTCCTCATAGGCGCGCGCCACAGCCTCCGGCGTGCAATCGAGATGTTCGGCGAGCAGCCGGTCGCGCAATTTGCGGATGACTTTCCGGCAATCCTCGTCATGGGCTTCGATGGCGAGATCGCATTCCTTGTCGAGGCCGGTGGAGCGCCGATTGAGGTTGGAGGAGCCCACCCGCAGCAGCCGGTCGTCGATGATGAGAACCTTGGCATGCACCATGATTTCCAGGCGCGGATCGACGGAGGCCACTGGATGATAGATGCCGAAGCGGCCATGACGGTCGCACTGGCGCATGCGCCGGATCATGCGGTTCAGGTTGCCGCCCATGAACCAGCCTTCAATCATGCCCTGATTGGCCCGCGTGATGACGGCGACGACCTCCGGCCCGTCCTTTTCGGCAAGCCGCTCTTCGAGAATATCGCCGACCTTGTCGTCTGAGAGATACTGGTTTTCGATATAGATCGTATCGCGCGCGGATCTGAGGGCATCGAAGGTGAGGCTCTCGATCTCGCGCACCTCGCGGTCTTTCTCGATGGCGGGCACGGTGCGGGCGATGCCGATGTCGATATCGCTGAAATCCGGCTCAAGATCTTCCGGCCAGAGATCTTCGATGCCGCCTGATCTGCCGTCTTCGGGCAGGTTTTCCGCCGACGGAACCGCCGCTTTCTCCTCCGTCGCCGCCTCCCAATGACCGCGGGCGAGCTCGGCGATCGAGCGGGAGACGGGGCCGTCGACCATCATCATCATATCGTGGATCGGATCGTACGAATTGCCGGTCACCGTCTGCCTCGCCGGCTCCTCCGGCTTGTGGCGGCTCGTATCCCAGCGGTTGATGGTGAGATCGATGCCGCCGACGAAGGCGAGCACGCCGTCGATGACGACGATCTTGCGGTGCTGCACGCCATAGGCCGGGTGATGGTTGTCGAGATGTAGCGCGATGCGCGGATGCTCTTCCCAATCGGCGCCGACGATGAGCGGCAGGGCGGCGCTGGGCGTGTGCACCGGCGACAGGTTCCAGATCAGGATCTGGACCTGAAGCGTCTCCTTTTCCTCCACCAGCGAGCGCAGCAGCGTGCCGAGCGTTTCGCCGTCTTCCTTGTCGGGGCGCAATTGCGCGCTCGCGTCGAAATCCCAGCCGATGATCAGGATCGAGTGCTTTGCCTTGCGCAACGCCTCGTCGAGACGGTGGAAATACGCGGCACCGTCGATGAGGAGGCTCGCACGCCGCGCCTTGTCGATACGCCAGCAATTGTGTCCGGGCTCCAGGATGGGTGCAAACGAGCTTGCGGACTGCCTGGCCCCGTCATCCGGAGATGGGCGGGCACGGGACATGTCGGTTTCGGTCGAGCTTTGCGGCAAAGGCATCCTCGAAAGCTTGAAAAATTGTGCTGATACGCACCTCATCTGCGGCGCCAAGAGATGAACGCAAGGGGCCGCGGTTCGATCCTGGCGACTTTGCCGCGGTCTTGTGGGCTGCAGAGATCTCCTCGCTCTGCCGAAGCTCCTGCAATGTCTCGGCAAATTGCGGTTGCTGGGTTTTGGGCGCGAGATTTGGAGGCGGGCGGGTTTGCTTTCCCGATGCGGCTCGTGATGGAATGGGCCAACAGCAATTGAGGAGAATGCCGATGCGAGGTCTCTGGCGAACCGCCCTGTTCGGGCTTTGCGCGCTTGCTCTTGCCGCCGGTTTCGTGCCGAGCGCCGAGGCGCAGACGCCCCCGAATGTTCTCATCGTCGGGCAGATCGCCGAGCCGAAATCGCTCGATCCGCATGCCGTCACCGCGTCGAACGATTTCCGCATCCTCGTCAATCTCTATGACGGGCTGGTGCGCACCAAGGACGGAACGCTGGAGCCGGAACCGGCGCTGGCGAAATCCTGGGAGGTGAGCGAGGACGGGCTCACCTACACCTTCCATCTGCGCGAGGGCGTGACCTTTCACGACGGCACGCCGTTCAACGCCGAGGCGGTGAAGTTCAATTTCGAGAGAATGCTCGACGAGGACCATCCCTATCACGACACGGGACCCTTCCCGCTCGCCTTCTTCTTCTCCTCCGTCGACGAGATCACGACGCCCGACGACATGACGGTGGTCTTCAAGCTGAAGGAGCCTTATGCGCCCTTCCTCTCCAATCTCGCCTATCCGACGGGGCTCATCGTCTCGCCCGAGGCCGTGAAGGAATACGGCAAGGATGTCGGCCGTCATCCGGTCGGAACGGGTCCCTTCAAATTCGAGACCTGGGATTCCAACACCCGCGTCGTGCTCTCCCGCAACGACGATTACTGGGACGGGGCACCCTCGCTCGAGGCCGTCGTCTTCCGCCCGATCACGGATGCCAATACGCGCATCGCCGAGATGCTGTCGGGCGGTATCGACGTGATGGTGGAAGTGCCGCCGGACAACCTTGCGACGTTTGCCGACGATCCGACCTTCAAGGTCTACGAGCAGGCGGGGCCGCATCTCTGGTACGTCATCTTGAACACCAAAGAGGGGCCATTTGCCGATAAGCGCGTCCGCCAGGCGGTGAATTACGCCATCAACAAGCGTTCGCTCGTCGACAACGTGTTGCAGGGGACCGCCGAGGTCGCGGCCGGGCCGGTGCCGCCGGCTTTCGCCTGGGCGCACAATGACGACGTGAAGCCCTATCCGTACGATCCCGAAAAGGCGAAGGCGCTCCTGAAGGAGGCAGGCGTCGAGAAGGCGGAGCTCACCTTCTACGTGACGGAGGGAGGCTCCGGCATGCTCGATCCCGTGCCGATGGGCACCGCCATCCAGGCCGATCTCGCGAAAGTGGGGCTCGACGCGAAGATCGAGAGCTATGAGTGGAACACGTTCCTGGCGCAGGTGAATCCGGGATTGGAAGGCAAGGCCGACATGGCCGAGATGGCCTGGATGACCAACGATCCCGATACGCTGCCTTATCTCACCTTGCGTTCCGACGCGCTGCCGGACGAGGGCGGGTTCAACTCCGGCTATTATTCCAACGAGAAGGTCGACGAGCTTCTGGAGAAGGCCCGCCGTGCCACCGATCAGGACGAACGCGCCAAGCTCTACAAGGAGGCGCAGGTGATCATCCACGATGACGCGCCGTGGATCTTCATCGCCAATTGGAAGCAGAACGCCGTGACGACGGAAAGGGTCGGAGGCTTTTCGCTGCAGCCCTCCTTCCTGTTGCATCTGAAGGACGTGACGAAGCAGTGAGGCGCGTCGCAGTCGGCGGGGGAGGGCGGCGATGATCGGCTATATCGGCCGGCGGCTTCTGGCCGCCATTCCCGTCCTCTTCGGCCTGTCGATCATCGTCTTTCTGATCATCGCGGCGATCCCGGGCGATCCGGCGACGGCGATCCTCGGCTCCTATGCGACGCCTGAGAATGTCGAGCGATTGAACCGTCAGCTCGGCCTCGATCGTTCGCTGCCGGAACAATATCTCGTCTGGATCGGCAATGTGGTGCAGGGCGATTTCGGGCGCTCCTATTCGCTCAACCGGCCGGTCATCGACGAGGTGCTGGAGCGCTTTCGCGCCACGCTGATCCTCGCCGGCACGTCGCTCGTTCTGTGCTCGATCTTCGGCCTTCTCGCCGGCATCGTTTCGGCCGTGCGCCAGTTCGGCTGGACCGACCGCATCATCACCTTTCTGGTGCTGATCGGCATTTCCATTCCCTCCTTCTGGCTCGGGCTTCTCCTCATTCTCATCTTCGCCGTCGATCTCCGCTGGCTGCCGGCAAGTGGCATGGAGGCGATCTATGGCGGCGGCGGGCCGCTCGATCTCGCAAAGCATCTGATCCTGCCGGCGACGACGCTTGCGGTCGTGGCGACCGGCGTGATCGCGCGCATGACGCGCGCCTCGATGCTGGAGGTTCTGCGCCAGGATTATATCCGCACCGCCCGCGCCAAGGGCTTGTCGGAGCGGCGGGTGATCTATCGTCACGCCTTCAAGGCGGCGCTCGTCTCCGTCATCCCGGTGATCGGCATTCAGGCGGGTTTCGTGCTCGGCGGCGCCGTCTACATCGAGACGGTGTTCCAGTGGCCGGGGATCGGCGACATGCTGGTGAAGGCGATTTCGACCCGCGACGTGCTCCTCGTTCAGGGCGGGGTGTTCGTGGTGGCGGCGAGCTACGTGCTCTTCAATCTCGCCGCCGACGTCGTGCAGGCGATGCTCGATCCGAGGCTGAAGCCATGAGCGTTGCGGAAGAGACCGGCGAAGAGGCCGCGCCCGCGGCAGCCGCACGTTCGTCCAGGCCCGCCTCCTGGCGGCTTCTCGCCAACAACCGGCTGGCGGCTCTGGGCCTCGTGCTTCTCAGCCTCGTCGTTCTGGTGG
Source organism: Afifella sp. JA880 (assembly GCF_025379905.1). Classification (NCBI taxonomy): domain Bacteria; kingdom Pseudomonadati; phylum Pseudomonadota; class Alphaproteobacteria; order Hyphomicrobiales; family Afifellaceae; genus Afifella; species Afifella sp. JA880. Next base: position 1,702,690 of record NZ_JAOANH010000001.1, on the reverse strand, counting down.
CGCTGGCGGCTCCGCTTCTGCCGCTTGCCCCGCCCGACGCGACGGCGCCGGCCGAACGGCTGCAGCGGCCGCTCGCAGAGGGGCATCTTCTCGGCACCGACCATCTCGGCCGCGATATTCTTTCGCGCCTCGTCTGGGGGACGCGGATCTCGCTGGCCGTCGGCATCTCCGCCTCGCTGATCGCCGCTTTCTTCGGCTCGCTCATCGGGCTTGTCGCCGGCTATGCGGGCGGGCGCACCGACCATCTGATGATGCGCGGCATCGATATGCTGATGGCGTTTCCGTACATTCTCCTGGCGCTCGCCATCGTCGCGGTTCTGGGGCCGGGGCTGTTGAACGCGCTTTATGCGATCGCCGTCGTCAACATCCCTTTCTTCGCCCGCAACATTCGCGGCATCACGCTGGGGCTCGCGCGCCGCGATTTCGTCGAGGCGGCGAAGCTCTCCGGCAAGGGACCGATCCGGCTCGTTGCGACGGAGATTTTCCCGAACGTCCTGCCGACGATCGTCATCGCGCTCTCGACCACCGTCGGCTGGATGATCCTGGAGACCGCGGGTCTCTCCTTCCTGGGGCTCGGGGCGCAGCCGCCGCAGGCCGATCTCGGCTCGATGCTGGGCGAGGGAAGGAAGCTCCTCTTCACCGCGCCTTACGTGTCGATCATTCCGGGCGTGATGATCTTCATCATTGTGATGAGCATCAATCTTCTGGGCGACGGCATCCGCGACGTGCTCGACCCGCGCCTGCGCTCCGGCGCCCTCGCTCATCCCTCGGCGCGCACGCAGGTGAAGCGGCGCAACGTGCCGGAGATGCCGGCGGAGCAGGACGGCGCGCTCGATGTTGTCGGGCTTCAAACCGAGTTTTCGATCGGGCGTGACGTCTTTCGTGCCGTCGGCGGGGTCGATCTGAGGCTCGGCAAGGAGGAATGCCTGGGGCTCGTCGGCGAATCCGGCTCCGGCAAATCGGTGACGGCTCTGTCGATCGCAAGCCTCGTGCCCTCGCCGCCGGGCGCCATCGTCGGCGGACGGGTGATGCGCGAGGGACGCGACGTGCTCGAAATGCGCGACGGCGAGCTCCGACGCCTGCGCGGCGGCGAGATCTCGATGATCTTTCAGGACCCGCTGTCGAGCCTGCATCCGCTTTTCACCGTCGGCGACCAGATCGCCGAGGCGGTGCGCGCGCATCAGCCTTTGAGCCGCGCTGAGGCCTGGGCGAAAGCGGTCGACCTTCTCGCCGCCGTGCAGATCCCGAACCCGAAAGAGCGGGCGAAAAGCTATCCGCATGAGCTTTCGGGAGGCATGCGCCAGCGTGTGGCGATCGCGATCGCCCTCGTCAACGAGCCGGAGGTCTTGATCGCCGACGAGCCGACGACGGCGCTCGACGTCACCGTGCAGGCGCAGGTTCTGAAGCTTCTCGACGATCTGCGCCACGAGAAGCACACCGCCGTCCTCTTCATCACCCATGATTTCGGTGTCGTGTCGGAGATCTGCGAGAGGGTGGCGGTGATGTATGCCGGGCGCATCGTGGAGATGGGGCGGACCGAAGAGGTGCTCGACGCGCCGGCGCATCCCTATACGCGCAAACTCATCGACTGCGTGCCGCTTCTCGACGATCCCGACAGGCGGCTCGATGCGATCGAAGGCCTGCCGCCGCCGCTCAACCGGCTGCCCGAAGGCTGCGCCTTCGCACCCCGCTGCCCGCGGGCGCAGCCCGATTGCCGGGCCGGCGACATCCCGCTCGCCGAGGTGGCGCCGGGGCGGATGGCGCGCTGCCTCTATCCGCTCGTCGAAGACGCGGATGCCCCTGCGGACGCCCATGTGGACGCCCATGCGGAGGCGGGGCAATGAGCGCGCTTTTGGAAATGACGGGCGTCAAACGCTTCTTCGGCGGCGGCCGCACCCTGTTCGGCGCGGCACGCCCGCGCGTGCATGCAGTTCAGGGCGTCGATCTTGCCGTGAAGGAGGGCGAGACGCTCGGAATTGTGGGCGAATCGGGCTGCGGGAAGTCGACGCTCGCGCGCATGCTCGTTGGCCTCGACCGGCCGTCGGAAGGCGAGATCACGCTCAAAGGCACGCCGCTCACCAGCTCTTTGGAGACGGCGCGCAAGATCCAGTATCTCTTCCAGGATCCGGTTGCCGCTCTCAATCCGCGCAAGACCATTCGCGCCATTCTGGAGGCGCCGATGATCCATCTTCTCGGCATGAAGAAGGAGACGCGCAAGGCGCGGATGGACGAGCTGATGGAGGCGGTCAAACTCTCCTCCGATTTCCTCGACCGCTATCCGCACGAATTCTCCGGCGGTCAGGCGCAGAGGATCGGCATCGCCCGCGCGCTCGCGGCAGAAGCGGAGATCATCGTGCTCGACGAGCCGGTGTCCGCCCTCGATGTCTCGGTGCAGGCGCAGGTGCTCAATCTTCTGGAGGATCTGAAGGGGCGGCTCGGCCTCACCTATGTCTTCATCAGCCACGACCTCTCCGTCGTCGGCAATGTCTCGGACCGGGTGGCGGTCATGTATTTCGGCCGCATCGTGGAGATCGCCGAAACCCGCGAACTCTTCCGGCGCCCGCGCCATCCCTATACGAAGCTCCTCTTTGATGCCGCGCCGGTGCCGGGGCAAAGGCGCATCCGCCGCGAGGTGGAGCTTGCCGAGCTGCCCGATCCTCTGAACCCGCCGCCGGGCTGCGCCTTCGCGCCCCGCTGTCCCCATGCGCAGGCGAAATGCCGGGAGGTCTTGCCGACGCTCGATGTCGACCGGCCCTCGCCGACACAGGCGGCAGCCTGCTTCTTCCCGATCTCCGAGACACCCGCCGAGACGGCGCGCGAAACCGCCTGAGCGGGCGGTCCTCACTCCCAGTTTTGAACGCTTCTGCAAATGCGTGGCGAAAGCGCGCATTAGCCCTCCGTCGCATTGGAGGGCCTCTCAGATCATAATATGAGAATAAAAGTCAGGATGAGGTCGGGCGGCCGAGCCGACCTGCGCATGCGCATCGTCAGCCAGCCGCCATCGTTGCAAAGCCCTTTCGGAAAGGACGCGATCGTGAAGGTTCGCCACGAGATGAAAATCGGAGCCGTTATCGCCGCGGCGATCGGTTTCAGTGTCACGCCGGCTCTGGCGCATACGCCGCTTTTCTCCTGCTACGACAATGGTGACGGGACCGTCCTCTGCGAGGGTGGTTTCTCCGATGGCTCCTCGGCCTCCAACGTGCCGATCAAGGTCAAGAATGCGGACGGGGAAACCGTTGCCGAGGGCAAGATGGACGAGAACTCGGAGTTCGAGTTCGACAAGCCGGACGGCACCTATTCCGTCCTCTTCGACGGCGGCGAGGGCCACCAGATCGAAGTCCCGGGCGACGAGATCGTCGAATAGCGAAGCAATGCGGAGAATGACGATGAAGGCGATCTTATTCGCTCTTGCCGCCTCTGCGGCTTTTGTGGCGAACCCGGCGCTGGCGCATTTCCAGCTCGTCTATACGCCCGAGGTGAACCTGGAAAAGCCCGGAGATCTGCCGCTCAAGATGATCTTCTGGCATCCGATGGAAAACGGCCATGCCATGGATATGGGCGAGCCGGAGGAGTTTTTCGTGGTCTTCAAGGGCGAGAGGCAGGACCTCGCTCCGACGCTTGAGCCGATCACCTTCCACGGCGCCGAGAACGAGGCGAAGGCCTTCGAGGCGACCGTGCCGGTGAAGCGCAACGGCGATTACATCTTCGCCCTGGTGCCGGCGCCCTATTACGAGCAGAGCGAAGACATCTACATCCAGCAGCTGACGAAATCCTTCGTCAACAAGGGCGGCATTCCGACCGGCTGGAACGACCCCGTCGGTCTGCCGACCGAGATCGTGCCCCTGAACAAGCCGACCAACATCGTCGCCGGTTCGACCTTCTCCGGCGTGCTTCTTTCCGATGGAAAGCCGGTGCCGGGCGCGGAGATCGAGATCGAGTACATGGCGGCAGAGCCCGATATCGATGCCGACAGGCCGGGCGAGCCGACCGCCTCGCCGATGCCGGGCGGCGCACTTGTCGCGGTGACCGATGCCGATGGCGAGTTCACCTTCGGCGTTCCGAAGGCCGGCTTCTGGGGCTTTGCGGCGCTCGGTTCCGGCCCTGTCACCGAGCATGAGGGCAAGGAATTGAGCCAGGATGCGGTCATCTGGGTGCGCGCCTACGACCTCAACTGAAAATGATGTCCTCCCCGCCGCTTTGCCGGCGGGGTGGACGGTTCTGAGGGAAAACGGGTCGAGGATCGATATGAAAGGCCAGTTCTTCGGGATGCGCCGACTGCGCCGACGCCAGCGCCGACATTGCTCCGGATTGGGCCAGGGGGTGGGCCCAGGGTTGGGACAGGGGGCAGGCCAGGGCGGGATGGCCCGAGGCGAGGCCCCATGCGGCCGGGACGGCTTTTGCTCGCTCAACGATCTCGTGCCCGGAACCCATTGCCGGGTCGCCCGGCTGAAAGGCTGTGGCGCTATCCGCCAGCGGCTTCTCGACCTCGGCCTCGTCAACGGTGCCGAGGTGACGGTGATCAGGGCCGCGCCCTTGAACGATCCGATCGCGATCCGCGTCGGCAATGCGGTCTTGACGGTGCGTCGCGCCGAAGCGGCGACGATCGAGGTGGAACGTGACTGAGAAAACGGCCGGCGCGGCGGGGGCCACGGGGCGGCGCCTGCGCGTGGCGCTCGCCGGACAGCAGAATGCCGGCAAATCGACGCTCTTCAATGCGCTGACGGGTGTGGCGCAGCACATTGCCAATTATCCGGGCGTCACCGTCGACAAGAAGAGCGGCTTTTATCTCGACCACGGCCGGCGGGTGGAGGTGGTGGACCTTCCCGGCACCTACAGCCTGACGTCGTTCTCCCTGGAAGAGCGCGTCGTGCGCCGCTTTCTCTACGAGGAGCGGCCCGACGTCGTGGTCAACGTGCTCGATGCCTCCAATCTGCGCCGCGGGCTTTATCTGACGGCGCAGCTCATCGAGCTCGGCCATCCGCTCATCGTCGTCGTCAACATGATGGATGTCGCCGAGCGGCGCGGCCTCAAGATCGATTTGAATGCGCTGGCGCGGAAGCTGAAGGTGCCGGTCGTGGCCTCGATCGGGCGCAAGGGCGTCGGCCGCGAGGAGCTGCGCGCCGCGATCCGCCGCATCGCCGACGAGCCGGATACTTCCCCCGCGATTTCCGATGCGCGGCTCGATTATGGCGCGCTCGAAGAGACGATCGGCTGGGTGGAGGAGCGGCTCGCCGATTCCTCCGGCCTCGATGCCGGCGCCGCCGTGCGAGGGCTCGCCGTCAAACTCGTCGAAGGGGATGCCGAGGCGGTCCGGCTCGTGCGCGAAGATCCGCGTCAGGCCGTGTTCCTGGAGGAGGTCGCCGAGGCGCGCAAGAATTTCGAGACGGCGCATGATCTCTCGACCGGCGATCATGTCGCGGCCATCCGCGACCGCTTTGCGGGCGAGATCGTCACCGCCTCTGTGAGGGAGAGCCGCAAGGGTGCGGTCTCCGCGTCGGAGCGTGTCGACCGGCTGCTTCTGCACCGGATTCTGGCGCCGATCTTCCTCGTTCTGGTCGTCTGGGGGATCTACGAGATTTCCATCGTCCAGGGCTACGAGCTCACCAAGGTCACCTGGCCGTTTCTCGCCTCCCTGCGCAATTTCGCGGCGCAATGGCTGCCGGAGGCGGGTTTTCTCTACGACCCGCAGATCCGCTCGCTCGGCCTGTGGATGGTCGATTCCGCGAACACGCTTTTGAACTACGTGCCGATCTTCCTGATCCTCTTCGCGCTGATCGCGATTTTGGAGGATTCGGGCTACATGGCGCGGATCGCCTTCATTCTCGACCGGATCCTGCACCGCTTCGGCCTGCACGGGCAATCGACGCTGCCCTTCATTCTGGCGGGCGTTTTTGCCGGCGGCTGCGCCGTGCCGGGCGTGATGGCGACGAAGGGCATTCCGGACGAACGGGCGCGGCTTGCGACGATCCTCACCGTGCCGTTCATGAACTGCCTGGCGAAGATCCCGCTCTATACGCTTCTCATCAACATCTACTTCGTCGAGGCGAAGGGGCTCGTCCTCTTCTATCTCTCGACGATCACCATCTTTGCCGCCCTGCTCGTCGCCAAGCTCCTCTCCGTCTCCGTGCTGCGCCACAAGGAGACGGCACCCTTCGTGATGGAGCTGCCGCATTACCATCTGCCGACGCTGACCGGCGTTCTGCGCCGCTCGATCGACCGCACCTGGCTCTACATCAAGAAGGTCGGCACGGTGGTCGTCGCCGTTTCCGTCGTCGTCTATGTGCTGTTGCAGTTTCCGGGCCTCAGTGCCGACCAGGAGGCGGTCTATGAGGGGCGGGCCGAGGCCGCGATCGCGGAGTTCTACGACGAGATGGCGGGCAATCCTTATCTCGCCGCCGTGCCCGATCAGGCGGCGCTCACCGGCCTCGTCAACGTCTACACCGATTACCGCACCGAGAAGCTGATGGCGCAGGGGGCGGAGGCCTCAAGGGCCGTCGATGCGCGCTACGAAAACCGTTATCCCGAATTCTACCCGTTCCTGAAACGCTCCTCCGACAAAGAGGCGCGCACCGCCGAGCGGGCGCTGAAGACGCTTGCGACGACGCGCAAGACGCTGAGGCGCGAGATGAAGGAAGAGCGGATCGTCAATTCGCTCCTCGGCCAGGTCGGGCGCAGCCTCGAACCGGTGACGCAGTTCGCGGGCTTCGACTGGAAGATCAACGTGGCGCTGCTCTCGTCTTTCGCGGCGCGCGAGAGCTCGGTCGCGACGCTCGGCGTTCTTTTCCAGCCGTCGGATGGCGAGAACGACACGCTCGAAGAGCGCATGGGAACGGAGCAGCGCGCCGCCGGCTATTCGGCGCTCGGCGCCGTCGCGCTCATGCTCTTCTTTGCGCTCTATCCGCCGTGTCTTGCGACGACGATCATGGTGCGCGTGCAGACGCAATCCTATCGCTGGATGATCTTTTCCATCGTCTTCCCGACTTTTCTCGGTCTGAGCGTCGCGAGCGCCGTCTTCACGCTCGGCGGCATGTTCGCGCTGTCGGGGCTTGAGACGCTGACGATCACTTACTTCACGGCGTTCGCGGCGGTGATCCTCGTCGGGCTCTTCAAGCGCCCCTTCGGCCGGGTCCTGCCGCCACCGGGGCTATTCGCCGCGAGGCGCCGTGTCATGAGGGGAGAGAGCCGATGAACGCCGAAACGCAGCCGGCGATCGATCTGAGCCGCGAGGCGGCGACGGGGGGCTTCGAATGGCTCGCCGTTGCAGCGATCGTGCTTCTGGCCGTCGTCTTTCTGAAGAAAAAGCTCTTCCGGCGGCGGCCGTCCTGTGTCGATTGCGTCGGCCGCGGCAGCTGCAAGGAGGCCTGTTTCGCCCCGCTTGCCGTACCGGAGGCGGATGCCAGTCGCGACGGCGGAAATCACTCCGCGCGTTCGCGTCCGGACCTCACACCGAACGGGTGATGCCGCCGTCGACCCGGATGTTCTGGCCGGTGATGTAGCCGGCGCCGTCGGAGGCGAGGAAGGCGATCGTCGCGGCGACTTCTTCCGCCTGGCCGTAGCGCCCCATCGGGATGCGCGCCCGGCGGTCTTCCTTTTCCGGCAGGCTGTCGATGAAGCCCGGCAGGACGTTGTTCATGCGCAGATTGTCGGCCGCATATTTGTCGGAGAAGAGCTTGGTGAAGGCGGCAAGCCCCGCGCGGAAGACGCCGGAGGTCGGAAACAGAGGATCCGGCTCGAAGACGGCGTAGGTCGAGATGTTGATGATCGTGCCGCCGCCAGATTTCAGCATGTGCGGCGTGACGAGGCGCGTCGGACGGATGACGTCCATGAGATAGACGTCGAGACCGGCGTGCCAATCGTCGTCGGAGATGTCGAGGATCGGCCCCTTCGGTCCGTGCCCGGCGCTGTTGACGAGGACGTCGATGCGACCGAAGCGCTCCATCGTGCCGGCGACGAGGCGCTCAAGATCTTTGGGCGATTGGTTGGAGCCCGTGACGCCGAAGCCGCCAAGCTCTTCTGCGAGCTTTTCGCCCTTGCCGGAGGAGGAGAGGATCGCGACGGAAAAACCGTCTTCTGCGAGCTTGCGTGCCGCGGCGGCGCCCATGCCGCTGCCGCCGGCGGTGATGATCGCGACTTTTCGCTCTGCCATGTCGACCTCCTCGAGATTCGTCCCGCCGCTTATGGCATTGCGGCGTTGGCGACGAAACGGTGTTCGGCAGGCGGCCGTGCCGCGAGCCGATCCGGAGCTTCAGGCGCTGCGACGGGCTGCCTCGATCGAGGCGAAGAGATTGAGAGCCTCCTGGGCTCCGAGCGCCTCGGAATAGAAGAAGCCCTGCGCCTGGTTGCAGCCCTGCTCGGCGAGAAGAAGGCGCTGCTCTTCCGTTTCCACGCCCTCGGCCGTCACCTCCAGGCCGAGGCCTGCGCCGAGGCCGACGAGCGCTTTGACGATCGCGGCACTTTCCGGGTCCGTCGCCATCGAATGGATGAAGCTGCGGTCGATCTTGATGCTGTCGAGCTTGAAATTGCGCAGGTGATAGAGGCTCGAATAGCCGGTGCCGAAATCGTCGAGCGCGATGCGCACGCCAGCCTGGCGGAGCGTTCCGAGCGTCGCCTGCGCCGCAGCGAGGTCGCGCACGAGCGCGCTCTCGGTGATCTCCAGTTCGAGCCTTTCGGCCGGAAAGCCGGTGCGGCCGAGGAGCGCGATGACCTTCATGCCGAAATTCGGATCGCGCAGGAGAAGCGGCGAGACGTTGAAGGAGAGCATGGTCCTGCCGGGCCAGGTGGCGGCGTCGTGGCAGGCCTTGTTGAGAAGGAGATCGGTCAAAGCGGTGATGAGGCCGCTGTCTTCAGCGACGGGGATGAAACGATCCGGCCCGATCTTGCCGAGCTCCGGGTCGTCCCATCGCGCCAGGGCCTCGAAGCCTTTGACGGTGCCCGTCTTCATATCGACGAGCGGCTGATAGCTCGGCGTGATCGTCTGCGTTTGGATGGCCTCGCGGAGTGCAGCCTCGATGCGGCTGCGCTCGCGCACATGCTGATCCATCTCCTCTTCGAAGAAGCGCATGGCAGAATGGCCCTGGCCCTTCGCGCGGTAGAGCGCGATGTCGGCCTTGCGCAAGAGCTCTGCCGGCACGTCGCCGTCCTGGGGCGTGAGGCAAATGCCGATTGCGGTGCCGACCGCGTGTTCGCCGCCGCCCGCGCGGATCGGCGGAGTGAGCGCGTCGATGATGCGCAGAGCAAGACCGGTCGCCGCTTCGGCGCCCGAAATATGCGTGGCGAGCACGGCGAACTCGTCGCCGCCGAGACGCGCCACGAGATCGTTTCCGCGCACTGCTCGGCGCAGCCGGGCCGCCACCTGCATCAGGACCTCGTCGCCGGCTGCATGCCCGAAGACGTCGTTCACCCGCTTGAAGCTGTTGAGATCGAGCATCATCACGGCATGGCTCGTATCGCTTCCGGGCGGCGAGGCTGCGGCCTCTTTCAGTGCGGCGTCGAACTGACGACGGTTCGGCAATCCCGTCAGCGCGTCATGAAAGGCGAGGCGCTGGATTTCCCGCGCCGTGCGGGCCTTCCGGGCGGCTTCCTGGCGCTCCCGGATCATGCGGCGCACGGCCCAGACGAGGCCGAGCAGGAAGATGACCGAGACGGCGATCAATTCGTCGCGCTCGACGCTCATCTCCGCCGGCGTGTCGCCCGCCGCGTTCGCGAAGATGTCGATGACGATGCCGACATAGAGCATCGCGAGCGTGGCGATCAGGACGATCGAAAAATCGATGAAGCGGAATTTATGGCGGAGCACGAAGGCGATGGTCCTCTTCACGGATGGTCCGGACATGAAGGTTTCAACCCGCAATGTTCTTTTTCGCTCCATACGGACAATCGATGAACGGGATCTAAAAGGCGCGCGCACCACGTGCCTTCAACGGAGCTGAACGGGAGTTCTAGCCGGGAATCGCTTGCGGGAGCCTTGCCGCCCTGCGTTACCGCGTCGCGGATTGCGGCAGCACGAAAGGACCGGGCGGAACGACGCCGACGCCGAGCCGGCATTCGAAGACGTCTTCCAGAAGGTCGTCGGTCATGACCTCGGCCGGTGAGCCGATGGCGCGCGCCCGCCCGTCATGCATCATCACCACCTTGTCGGCGAACATGGCGGTGAGGTTGAGGTCGTGAAGAACGGCGAGGACGCCGCCGCCCGCGGCTGCGAACTGGGCGGCAAGGCGCATGATCACGAGCTGGTGGCGGATATCGAGGGAGGAAACGGGCTCGTCGAGGAAGAGCCAGCGCGGTTCACCGTCGGCGACGGGCGCCCAGACCTGGCAGAGGACGCGGGCGAGCTGTACGCGCTGCTGCTCGCCGCCCGAGAGCTCCTGGTAGAAACGCCCGGCAAAGCCTGCAAGATCGACGCGCCGCAAGGCTTCCTCCGGCAGCCGCCTGACCTCTTCGGGCGGCAGTCTGGCCGAGGCGCCGTTGAGACCGAGGCCCACGACCTCGCGCACCGTGAACGGGAAGGAGAGGGCTGTCGCCTGGGGCAGCACGCCACGGAGAGCGGCGAGCTCGAAGGGTTTCAGGGCGCGGCTGTCGCGGCCGTTGATGCGGATCGTTCCCGTCGAGGCGAGCTCGCCGGAGATGGCGCGCAAGAGCGTCGTCTTGCCCGAGCCGTTCGGCCCGACGATGACGGTCATGGCGCCGGTCGAGGCGGTGAAGCCGACATCGCTCAGGATCTGGCGCCGGCCGAGACTGACGCAGAGCTCCTCCACTTCGATCATTTTCGCCCTCACAGATCGAGCACGCCGCGCCGGCGCAGCAGGATCCACAGGAAGAAGGGCGCGCCGACCGCGGCGGTGACGATGCCGATCGGAAATTCGGCCGGGGCGACGATGGTGCGGCTGATCGCGTCGGCGAGAAGCAGCATGACGGCGCCGAGAAGCGCCGAGGCCGGCAGCAGGTAGCGGTTGTCCGGGCCGATCAGAAGCCGCAGCAGATGCGGCACGACGATGCCGACGAAGCCGATGCCGCCGGAGACGGCGACGGAGGCGCCGGTTGCGGCCGAGACCGTGACGATGGCGATGAGTTTCATGCGCTGCACGGGAATGCCGAGATGATGGGCCGCCGCCTCGCCGAGCGCCATGGCGTTGAGCGAGCGGGCGAGAAACGGTGCGGCAAGAAGGGCCGCGACGATGATCGGACCGGCGGCGGCGATCTTGACCCAGCTGGCGCCGGCAAGCGAGCCGAGCCCCCAGAAGGTGAGGTCGCGCAGCTGCGCGTCATTGGCGAGAAAGACGAGGATGCCGGAGACGGCACCGGCGAGCGCCCCGAGCGCGATACCGGCCAGGAGCATGGTGGCGATCGAGGTCTGCCCGCGGCGCGTCGCCACCTGATAGAGGATCCAGGTGGTGAGGAGCCCGCCGAAGAAGGCCGCAAACGGCAGCGCGTAGATGCCGAGAGGCGCAATCACCGGAGCGAGCACGCCCGAGCCGAGAACGATGATGATGATCGCTCCGAGACCGGCCCCGGCAGAGACCCCGACGAGGCCCGGATCGGCAAGAGGATTGCGGAAAAGCCCCTGCATGACGGCGCCGGAGACGGCGAGCGACGCGCCGACGAGGCTGCCGAGCACGGCGCGGGGCAGGCGGATATCGCCGATGATGAGCCGGTCGCGCGCCGAAACCTCGCCGCCGCCGAAGACGAGATCGCGCAGGACCGGCAGCGGGGAGACGTCGGAGGCGCCGGCCGTCAGGCTGAAGAGAAAGGTGGCGAGGAGAAGAAGCGCCAGAAGAACGATCGTCGCCCTCGCCACGAAGGAGCGGTCCCCGACGGGCAGCGACCGGCGCTTCGCCGCCGCCGGCAGAAGGATGTCGAGCGTCATGACAGGCGCCCTCAGTTGGAGGCCGGCGCGCCGTAGAGCGCCCGGTGGAGCTCGCGGGCGGCGGACGCCGCGCGCGGACCGAAGCCGAGAAGATAGAGCCCGTCCATACGGATGAGGTTTTTCACCTCGCCCGCCGGTGTCGCCGCAAGAGCCGGATTGGCGAAGACCTGATCGGTGCCGATGCCGTGGCTTGCACCCTGCGCCATCATCAAGACCGCATCCGGCGCCGCATCGAGGACGGCCTCTTCGGACAGCGCCTTGTAGCCCTCGTAGCCTGAGATGGCGTTTTCGCCGCCGGAAAGCCGGATCATCGCATCGGCGGCCGTGCCCGTTCCGGCGGCGAGGAGCTTTCCGCCCTGCATGGAGAGGAGGAACAGGACGCGCTTGGGTGAGGAAATGCCGGCAGTCTCCTTTTCAAGCGCGTCGAACTCGCCGCCGACCTCATCGGAAAGCGCCTGAGCCTGTTCTTCGGCGCCGAGCGCTTTCCCCACCTCACGGATCTTGGCGAGCACGCTGTCGCGGTCATAGCCCTCGTCGATGGTGACGAAGGGCACACCGGATTCCTTCAAGACGTGCACGGCGTCGGGCGGGCCGCTGCCTTCGATGGCGAGGATGCCACCCGGATTGACGGAGAGAACGCCCTCCGGGGCGAGCTGGCGCATATAGCCGACATCGGGGAGGGCTTTCGCTGCCTCCGGATAGGTGCTGGTCGTGTCACGGGCGACGAGCCGGTCCTCCTCTCCGAGCGCATAGACGATCTCGGTGATCGATCCGCCGATGGCGACGAGCGAGGCGTTGGGCGCGAAGGCCGCCTGCGTCTGTGCGCCCGCCGTCTCCTCTGCCGCGGCCGGAGTGGCAAAGAGGGCGAAGCCGAGAAGCGCCATGGCAAGCGCACGGCCTTTGACGCGTCCCGCCTTCAGTCCGCGCGCGTCCCGACTTGGCGATCCGCATCTTGGCGATCCGCGTCTTGGCGATCCGCACCTTGCCGATCCGGTCCCTGTCCTGTCCGTCATGGCCGTCCTCAATCCGTTCGATGTCGTCGGTTCGATGTTGGGGGGCATCCTAACTTCCTTGCCAAAGAATGTTGACAAAAAAAATCAGACTTTCTACGCAGCTCATATATGACGTGAAAAGTCAGGTTTTAACGCGGGCGTCACCGACCGCAAGAGGAGTAGGGCATGGGCTGGGGCAGGCGTGAGGACGAGGGCGGAAGGCGCGGCTGGGGTTATCGGCCGAAATGGCATGGCGCATTGCTGGCCAGTGCCGCGTCGCTGGCGCTGTCCGCTCCGGGCTTTGCGCAGGAGGCGGCGGTCGCAGAGCGTGACGCGTCCGAGGCTTCCCAGGAGGCCCAGCCGAAGGTGACGACGCTCGACGAGATCACCGTCATCAGCCGCACCGGCGAAAGCGCCATCGAGACCATGGCATCGGTGAGCCGGCTCGGCCAGGACGAGCTCGATCGCAAGATGGCGACGACGCCGCTCGAAATGCTGCAGGGTGTGCCGGGTGTTGCCGTCCAGGCCGATTCGAGCCGCCTGAGCTCTTCGGTGAACATTCGCGGTCTTCAGGATTTCGGCCGCGTCGCCGTCATCGTCGATGGGGCGCGCCAGGATTTCCAGCGCTCAGGACACGGCACGCAGAGCACCTTTTGGATCGACCCGATGCTGGTGAAACAGGTCGATGTCATCCGCGGCCCCGTCGCCAACACCTATGGCTCCGGCGCGATCGGTGGCGTCGTCATGTTCGAGACCAAGGATGCGCGCGATTTTCTGAAGGAATGGGAGCGATACGCCATTTCCTTCACCGGCCAGTACGAGACCAACGGCAATGGCTGGACGATGAGCGGGACGGGGGCCGCCCGCATCAACGACAATATCGACGTTCTCGGCAATCTCGTCTGGCGCGACTATTCCGAATATGACGACGGCCATGGCGACGAGGTGTCGGGCACCGGCTTCGACGTCTTGAGCGGCATGCTGAAGACGAGCATCCGCCCGAACGATTACAGCGAGCTGCGTCTCGGCTGGATCGGCACCGACGACGGCTGGGAGGAACGATCCGGCGCCTCCGATCTCGATCTGACGCAGAACACGCTGACGGCGCGCTACGCGCTCGACGATCCGGACAATCCCTGGATCGACCTCCACATCAACGGCTCCTGGAACCAGGCGAAGCTCGACCAGGAATATCTGACGGATGTGCGCCAGTTCGATCCCGTGACGGGCGAGGTGATCAACGTTCCGGCGGGCTCCAAGACCAGCTACGATCTCGACACCTACGGGATCGATCTGTGGAACACGTCGCGCTTCGATACCGGCGCGCTGGCGCACGAGCTCACCTATGGCGGCGACTGGCTGAAAGACGAGGTGACGACATCGAGCCCGCTCGGCGGCAGCGATGTCTATACGCCCTCCGGCGATCGCAAGGTGTGGGGTGCCTATGTCCAGGACAAGCTCACCTGGCACTGGTTCGAGGTCATCGGCGCCCTGCGCTACGACAGCTATGAACTCGACGGCACGGATGTCGACAGCGACGGCGACCGGCTATCGCCGCGGCTGACCGTCGGCGTCTCGCCCTTCGAAGGGCCGGTCCTCGGCGGGCTGCAGGTCTACGGCACCTACGCGGAAGGCTATCGCTCGCCGACGACCACAGAGACCCTGATCAGCGGTCTGCATCCCTCAGGCGTCGCCTTTCCCTTCCTGCCCAATGCCGATCTGCGCCCGGAAACCGGCAAGACCTGGGAATTCGGCGTCAATTACCAGCGCGATTCGCTCTTCGTCGCCGACGATCGGCTGCGCCTGAAGGCCGCCTATTTCAACAACGACGTCGACGATTTCATCGACGGGCAGACGTTGTCGGCCTTCGACCCGACGAGCGGCTGTCCACTGCGGCCGGATTTGTTGGGCAGCCCGACCTATGCGCCGATCTGCTTTCAGTATCAGAACTTCGCCGAGGCGCGGCTGCACGGCTTCGAGCTCGAAGCCGCCTACGATGCCGGCTGGATTTTCGGCGGCCTGACGGCCTCCATCATCGACGGCTGGCGCAAGGCGGACGGGGTCAAGGAGGATATCGTCTCCATTCCGGCGTCGCAGCTCGGCGGCTCTCTCGGCTTTCGCCTGCTCGAACAGCGCCTCAGCTTCGGTGGCGAGGTGGAGCACAACATCGCCCCGGACGGGGCGGAATACGCCAAGGATTACACGCTCGTGAACGCTTTTGCGCGCTACGACGTGAACGAGAATTTCCGCGCCAGCCTGCGTGCGGAGAACCTTTTCGATGTGCGCTACGCCAATCCGCTCAACGCGACCACGACCTCGGTCGTCTACGAGCCCGGCCTGAGCGTGAAGCTCGGCGCCACATTGCGTTTCGGTGGCTGACTCGGACGGCCAGTCGCCGGACAGAGGAGGCCCGCGGGGACGGTGAGGCTCATCCCCGCGGGCCTTCCGCAGTCGCTTTCAGCGGCCGCAAAGATGAGAATTGGGGGCAGAGATGGAGAGCGTTCAGATCACGGCGCCGGCCGCGCGGCGCATGCAGGAATTCTTCGCCGCCGAAGACGGCACACCGCTGCGCAACGCCTTTGGTGCAAAGCGCGTGGTGCATCCCTCCTTCGGCGCGCAGATGGTGCCGGAGGAGAGCCGGGAGGCGACGTGGCGGGAGCTCACCCGCCAGCCGCGCGCCCGCAACGGCGTCGCCTATCTGCACGTACCGTTTTGCGAAAACCATTGTCTGTTCTGCGGCTTCTATCAGAACGCCTGGAGACCGGAGGCCGGCCCCGCTTATGTCGACGCGCTGATCGCGCATCTGCAGCGCGATGCCGATCTGCCCTATCAGGCGGAAGGCGCGCTCGACGCCGTCTATTTCGGTGGCGGCACGCCGACCGTCCTCTCGGCGCCCGATCTTGCCCGGCTCATCACGGCGGTGCGCACATATCTGCCGCTCGCGCCCGATTGCGAAATCACGGTGGAGGGGCGACCGCGGAGCTTTGATGACGACAAGATCGCTGCGATTTTCGAGGCGGGCGCCAACCGCGTCTCGCTCGGGGTCCAGACCTTCGACACCCGCCTTCGCCGCTCGCTCGGCCGGCGCGCCTCGCGCGAAGAACTGATCGCGTTTCTCGACCGGCTGGTGAAGGCCGATGGCGGCGCGATCGTCGTCGATCTCATCTATGGTCTGCCCGGCCAGACCCTCGAGGCCTTTCGCAACGACGTGGAGACGGCGATCGCCATCGGTCTCGACGGGGCGGATGTCTATTCGTTGAAGCTCATCCCGCATGCGCCGCTGCGGGCCGCGATCGACAAGGGCAAGTTCCCGCCGATGGACCGCGCCGAATTCGGCCTCTTTTATGCCGAAGCGAGCGAGGTGTTTGAACGGGCGGGCTGGCATTCGATCTCCACGAGGCATTGGCGGCAGGGCGAACGCGAGCGCAACATCTACAACCACGCTGTCAAATCGGGGGCGGAATGCCTGGCGTTCGGCGCCGGGGCCGGAGGCTCTCTCGGCGGCTATTCCTATGGTATCGGCGATGATCTGCGCGCCTATCAGGAGGCGATCTCCGCGGGCCATTGCGTCGTCGGCCGGCTGACGCGGCAGCCGGAGAACCACGACCTCTTCAGCCTGATCAAGAGCGAGATGGAGCTCGGGCGGCTCAACGTCGCCTGGCTATCGGCGCAGCTCGAACGCCGCGCAGGGCTTGAAGGCGATGTCGTGCTCGCGCCCCTCTTCGCGCAATGGCAGCGGGCGGGGCTGGTCGAGGCGGACAAGAGCCGGCTCCGCCTGACGCTCGCTGGCCGCTTCTGGCAGGCGACGCTGACGCAGAACCTGCTGGAATGGCTTCAGGCGCAATTGTGCAAGGCCGAGACGGCGGGCGGATGACGCGCCGGCCGCCGAAAGGCCGGCACGCCCTCAGGCGCGCTCGAAGCCGCGGCGGCGATCGAAGTCCGTAACGATGCGGTCGGCCTCGTGCTGCTCCCAGCGCGCGCTATGGAGGTAATGCTCGATCACCTCCTCGCCAAAAGCTTCGCGCAGCATTGTGGAGCCTTCGAGCGCGGTGATCGCTTCGCGCAGCGTCTTCGGGACGTCGCGATCCGCGCGGTCGTCGGCGCTGTAAGCGTCGCCCAGAAACACCTCTTCGAGCGGCATATCCTTTTCGATGCCGTCGATCCCGGCGGCGATCAGGGCCGCGAAAGCGAGGTGAGGGTTGAGATCGGCCCCGCCGATCCGGCATTCGATGCGGATCGCCTTGCCGTTTTCGCCGCACAGACGGTAGCCGGCCGTGCGGTTGTCGAGCGACCACAAGACCCGCGTCGGCGCGAACGTGCCGGCCGTGAAGCGCTTGTAGGAATTGACGTAGGGCGCGAGGAAATAGGTGATCTCGCGGGTATGGGCGAGGAGGCCTGCCACATAGGCGCGCATCGTCTTCGACATGCCGTGTTCGCCATCCGGGTCGAAGAAGACCGGCTCGCCCGACAAACTCGTCAGCGATTGATGGATGTGAGAGGAATTGCCGGCATGGTCGGTGTCCCACTTCGCCATGAAGGTGATGGCGCGGCCCTTCTGCCAGGCGATCTCCTTGACCGCATTCTTGATGATGGCGTGGCGGTCGGCCATCGTCAGCGCGTCTGAATAGCGGACGTTGATTTCGCCCTGGCCGGCATCCGCCTCGCCCTTGGTCGCTTCCACCGGCACGTCGGTGCCGGCGAGGCCGTTGCGGATGGCGCGCATGACATCTTCCTCTTTGGAGCTCTGGAAGATGTTGTAGTCGCCGTTATAGGCGCTGAAGGTGTTGAGCTTCTGGAAGGCGGACGCTTCCGCCTCTTCATAGCTCTCCCGGAACATGAAGAATTCGAGCTCCGAGGCGGTCATGGCGCGAAGGCCCATCGCTTCCAGACGCTTCAGCTGTTTCTTCAACAGCGCGCGCGGCGAATGCGGCACCTCCTCCAAGGTTTGCGGATCGAGGACATCGCAGATGACGAGCGCCGTCGCTTCGAGCCAGGGGACCCGCCTCAGCGTCGCGAGATCCGGCCTCATGACGTAATCGCCGTAACCCGTCACCCAGTTCACCGATTGGTAGCCCTCGACGGTGGTCATTTCGAGATCGGTCGCCTGCAGGTAGCTGCAGGAGCGGCTCTCCTTCCAGGCGTGGTCGAGGAAGAAATCGACATGAAAGCGCTTGCCCATGAGGCGCCCCTGCATGTCGATCTGCGCGGACAAGACCGTATCGATCTCCCCGGCCGCAGCAAGGGCCCTCAATTCCTCCAAAGTGAGCCTGCCGCTCATGCCGGTTTCCTCTGTGTTATCTGTGCCGTGGCAGGAATCTCCCGCCGCACGGGCCTGAAAGCATCGCCTGTGTGCCCCGCGGGACGATTGACGATGCCGCGGACCACGCCCTATCCACCAGCCAGCCGCCTCCCGCAAGCCTTGCAGGCACGTCCCTTCGTAGGGCCTTTGCGGTGCTGGCCGGGCCGCACGAAGGAGGTAGAGAAGACGCATGTCCAAAACCACCCAGGCGACGCTGGCTCTGAAGCGGGCGGGCGTCGCTTTCGCCGTGCATCTTTACGAGTACCATCCCGACGCGGCCCGCATCGGCCTGCAGGCGGCCGAGGCGATCGGCGCCGCGCCGGAGCGCGTGCTGAAGACGCTGATGGTGGAGGTCGATGGCAAGCCCGTCTGCACCGTCATTCCCTCCGACCGCGAGCTCAGCATGAAGAAGGTCGCGGCGGCCTTCGGCGGCAAGCATGCCGAGATGATGAAACCGGAGGCGGCGGAGCGGCTGACCGGCTTTCATGTCGGCGGCATCAGCCCCTTCGGCCAGAAGCGCAAAGTGCCGGCCGCGATCGAAGAGGCGGCGATGGCGCATGAACAGGTCATCATCAATGGCGGCCAGCGCGGCGTCATGGTGGAGCTTGCCCCCGCCGATGCGCTCAAAGCCCTTGGCGCCAAGGCGGTGTCGCTGATTGCCTGAGCGCGTTCCAGTTGCGGGATGAGGCGGTAGGCACGCCGCGGCCCACATGCTAGATAAGTTCCTCTTTCGTTCCTGACGGAGCCTTTGATGGTCCGACGCGCCGGCAGTGCCGATCTGCCGCTTCACAATGGCCGTGTCCCGGCCTGGCTCGGGCAGAGGATGACGGCGCTCGGCACGGTGATGACGGAGGCGATCGTCCATCATTACGGCCGCGACGAGTTTCTGCGCCGGCTCTCTCATCCCTTCTGGTTTCAGTCCTTCGGCGCCGTCATGGGGATGGACTGGCATTCCTCAGGCATCACCACCTCCGTCATCGGCGCCTTGAAGCGCGGGCTCGCGCCGCTTTCGGGCGAGCTCGGGCTGCATGTCTGCGGCGGGCGCGGCCGGCATTCGCGCAAGACGCCCGACGAACTCGTGGCGATCGGCGGGCGTGTCGGCTTCGACGGGACGGCGCTTTCGCGCGCGAGCCGCCTTGTCGCCAAGGTCGACAGCGCCGCGCTGCAGGACGGGTTCGACCTCTATCTGCACGGTTTCATCGTCACCGATGATGGCAAATGGGTGGTGATCCAGCAGGGGATGAACGGCGAGACGCGGCTTGCCCGCCGCTATCACTGGCTGTCGGAAGATCTGACAAGTTTCGTCGATGCGCCGCATGCGGCGATCGAAGGCCGCAATCAGGGCAGAATCGTCAATCTCGCCGACCACCGCGCGGCCGCCTCGCGCGAGCGCCAGATCGATCTTCTGCGCGATGTCGGCGTCACCGGCATCGTCCGCGAATTTGCCGCCCTCGATGGCAGGCCCGAGCCTGCGGCGGCCGAGGAAGAAGCGCCGCTTCTGCCGCATCTCATAATGCCCGAGCACCACGATGTGCGCCTGAAAGACGTGGTGAGCCGGCGGCTCCATGGGGCGCTCGCCGCCGCCGCCGAATGCGGGCCGCAGGATTTTTCCGAGTTGCTTCTGACGCCGGGCGTCGGCGCCCGCACGGTGCGCTCGCTCGCCATGGTGGCGGAGGTGGTGCATGGCGCGCCCTGCCGCTTCACCGATCCCGCCCGCTTCTCGCTCGCCCATGGCGGCAAGGACCGGCATCCCTTTCCGGTGCCCACAAAAGTCTATGACGAGACGATTCGCGTCATGCGGCGGGCCGTCGATCGGGCAAAGCTCGGCCAGGACGACAAGCTCGACGCCATCAAACGCCTCGACCGCGAGGCAAGGCGGCTCGAAACCGTGGCGGACGGCCCGACGCTTGCCGAATATACCGGCGAAGAGATGCGCCATTCGGCAGCCTATGGCGGGCGCAGCGTCTTCGGCTGGGAGAGCGAGGTGCAGGCGGCGGCGCGGCGGCCGGGGAACGCCAGGAGCGAAGGCGCGCCCGCGGCCAAGCCCTCACGCGGAAAGAAGGCGGCGCCTCCGGCGGACGATCTCTTTGCGGGCGATCTTTTCTCCGCTGATTCTTCTGGGGCTGATTTTTCTGGGGCTGATCTTTCGAGCGCCGCGCCCGCGCGAGGCCAGCGACGGCGCTCTGGCTGAGCGTGGCCATTGCGCCGGGACGGAGGCTGCCGTTGCAACACCGATGCGCTATGGAACGATGCGCTATGGAACGGGGCGCAATGGAACGGGGCGCTCTCAAAGGCGCAGGCAAGCGGAGAGGACGATTTTGACCACCATCTACGGCATCAAGAACTGCACGACGATGAAGAAGGCGCGCGCCTGGCTCGACGAGCATCAGGTCGATTACGCCTTCCACGATTACAAGACGGCGGGCATCGAGGAGCCGCGGCTTCAGGGCTGGGCGGATGCGGCCGGTTGGGAGAAGCTCCTGAACCGCGCCGGCACGACGTTTCGCAAGCTGCCGGACGAGAAGAAGGCGGATCTCGACCGCGACAAGGCGATCGCGCTGATGCGGGAGCAGCCCTCGATGATCAAACGCCCGGTTCTGGAGGCGCCGACAGGGCTTCTCGTCGGCTTCAAGCCGGCGGAATATGAAAAAGCGCTCGGGTGAGGCGCGAGCGCATTTGGGCGCTCATCCCTGCGGATGTGGGTGTGATTGCGGAGCGCCCCGCGTCTCGGCCGCTTGAAATCCCGTGAGATCAGGGCGGGCAGGGACACTCGCCGATTGCGTATACCGGAGCACCCAGACGCCGAAGCAGAGCGCGTAGAGATAGGCCGCAAATTCGAGCATTTCCTCCACCCCTTCGTGGTGGAAGTCCTCGCCGGCTTCGCCGATGAACAGCAAGAGCGCAGCGATGCCGAGCGGCCAGAAGGCGAGGAACCAGCGCGGCCTGATCATCTCCGCGATGTCATCGCGCCGCCAGAAGAGGCCGATGAGAGCGACGGCGGCGCCGCCGCTGAAGAGGACCGCTTTCCACGATCTTTCGATGCACGCGCCGCCATCAAAAGTGTGGCTTTCGCAGGCGGGCATTTCGCGAACGATGGCGCAGGCGAGCAGATAGGCGATCGGGATGCACCACGTGCCGATCGGCCCGGGCGAGCGCATGGCACGAATGAGGAAGAGCGCCGCGGCGAGGGCCACGAAAACGGCTTGCGGCCATTCCACAGGGCCGTTTTCGGCAAACCAGGCTGCGGCATGAGACGTCTGGGTTTCGACGAACCAGCCGATTGCGATGCCGATCACCGACAAAGCGACGCCGAAGCCGAGCCAGCGCGGAACAGAAGGATATGTTTGGGAGGGAATCATGGGACTGCGAACGTCTCATGACGGTCAGATGACAGACTGTCAATCAAGCTGAACGGTCGCTGCGGATCGGCGTTAAGATCTGTCTGCTCGTCGAGCAGCCGAGGCGCCCGAGAGCCGGCGAGACGTGCATCGTTAAGGGCCGGCTTCGCGATCGGTGCCGGAATGGTCGCGCCACCGCGCAACGCATCCAAGATTTTGGGAAATGCCTAGATTTTGAGAAATAAAGAGAAATGGTGCCCAGGGGCGGATTCGAACCACCGACACGCGGATTTTCAGTCCGCTGCTCTACCAACTGAGCTACCTGGGCATGGCCGGCGAGGCGAAGAGCCTCCGGCGGCTTGGGCGATCAGCCCGAAGCGATCGGCCTTATAGGAGACGTCGCCGCCGCTGTCCAGCCGTCTGGCGCGTTAAGGCGTGGATCGTTGCCGCCTTGCAATCCGCACGTTTGGGCTCGTGCTGCATCACCCACCCTTAAAGCTAATTTTACGCCGCCGCCTCCAAGGAAAAGGCGGGGGGCAGCGAAGCGATGGGCGATCTCGCAAAGCCGAAAGACACGGGGGCCGAGGGGGCCAAGAGCGCCGATCCGACCGCGCCCGGCCGGAAAGGGACGGTGGCCGAGGCACGGAGGCTGAAAAGCCTCGTCGTCGCTCTGCCGGGTGTCGACCTCCGCACGGTCATCGAGACCGTCGCGCTTTTGCGGTCGCTCGACGGCCAGCCGGGCCTTGATCCCTTTAATCGGCGGCCGGAGCGGGCTTCGAGCTGAGCCGCGCGACCCGCGCCTCTTTTGCGGGCCGCAACGAAATTTGCGGCGATCCCCACAGAAAAATCGGGTTCACGGGGAAATTCGTCACACCCTGTGATCTTCTGCGGGTTCTCTCCGAGGAGGCGAGCGCGAGCGCCAGGGCCGAACGAGACCGTGCGCCTTTTCAACGAACTGCCCTTTGTTTCAGATCGCTTCTAAGAGTTGCCTGCCGCGTCCGCAGTCGCCTCTTGCCGGAGGCCGCAGACCGCTCGCTTCGCAGATGGAGTTGAAATCACCGCCGAAGCCCCGCATAACCTTAACGAATCCTTGAGCGGAAGGCCGGGGCAATGGCGGCGCACCTATTCGCTGTACCAAAAGAAGTTGAAGATACAGAGCCGTCTGTCTTCAGCATCACGGCCGACGCCTTCTCCGTGAAGGTGACCGCGGATGGCGATGCGTTCTTCTTCGTCCGTCTTGAAAAGACTGGCCGCGGCGAGGTGGTGGTCTCCGACTTCGTGGGGGGATCTCAGGCGGAAGAGGATTTGATCCTCGCGCTCGATTACGCGCTCCGCGATTTGCGCGCCGGCGGACTGGAGCGGCTGATTTTCCGCGATCTCGTGCCCTGCGGCATGGAGGACGGGCGTTTCGGCTACAAACTGGAGCGGGCAAGCGAGCTTGCCAAACGCGCCAGCGATCGCCTCGCGACGCGGTACGGCTGTACCGTCCGCTCGTTCGCAGTCGAGCCGCGCGCCGGCAAAATGGACGCACATGTAGGCTTTGCCGCCGCCTGAGCGACGCGGCCGGCACGTTAATCCGAAATCCGAAAGAGCCGCGATATCAGGCCTGAGGCGACGCCTCGGCCTCAATCCTCGTCGTCGCTGCCGCCCGGTTCCCGAACGGCCTCGCCCGGAATGCGGTAGGCGCCGCCGAGCCAGCGGTTGAGATCCACCTCGCGACAGCGGGTCGAGCAGAAGGGCGCGTCTTCGGCGCTCGCCGGCTTGCCGCAGATCGGGCAGCGTTCGACGGCAGGGCCGCGACGAGGCCGCGTCAGGCGTGCGCTCATGCCGCAGGCTCCGTCCAGCGTTCGTAGACGTCGAAATGCTCGCCGGCGAGAAGGTTCATGGTCTCAAACAGCGGCAGCCCGACGACATTGGAATAAGAGCCGATGAGTTTCACAACGAAAGCCCCGGCACGGCCCTGGATGGCATAGCCGCCGGCTTTCCCCTGCCATTCGCCCGAAGCGAGATAGATCTCGATCTCGCTGCGCGACAGACGTTTGAAGCGCACGCGGCTTTCCACGAGCTTCTGCCGCGTCGCGCCCTTCGGCGTCAAAAGACAGATCGCCGTATAGACGCGATGCGCCCGGCCCGACAGGAGCCTGAGGCAGGCAGCGGCTTCGTCCGTCACTTCCGGCTTCGGCAGAATCCGCCGACCGACCGCCACCACCGTGTCGGCGGCGAGCACATAGGCGCCTTCGAGCGCCGGGTCGCGTCTGGCGGCCCGGGCCGCCACCTCCGCCTTGGTGCGGGCGAGCCGCCGTGCCATCGAACGCGGCAATTCCTTGCGCTCCGGCGTTTCCTCGATGCCGGCGGGCAGAAGGCGATCGGGGATGATGCCGATCTGGTCCAACAGCGCCAGGCGTCGCGGCGAGCCGGAGGCGAGCACAAGGGGGGCGGGGGGTTGCTTGTGGCGGTTCATTGGCCGTGGCGGCTTAAATCCTGCGCGCGGAGGCCGAAAGGCCGTCCGCAGCGGGCTATTTGTAGCGGTATGTGATGCGCCCTTTGGTCAGATCGTAGGGCGTCATCTCGACAAGCACCTTGTCACCGGCGAGCACGCGAATGCGGTTTTTGCGCATACGCCCGGCGGTGTGGGCAATAATCTCGTGGTCGTTTTCCAGCTTCACTCGGAAGGTGGCGTTGGGCAAAAGCTCAGTGACGACACCGGGAAATTCCAAAACCTCTTCTTTGGCCATCAATCACCTTGGGTTAGATTGGCGAGGATACGTACCCCAAACGTTTCAGCGTGTGAACCGGTTCTTAAGGGGTCGAGGCCGCTTTCGTCAGCCCTTTCGGGGCTGAACCAGCCTCTGCTCGATGTTTCGGGCAAGCCTGTCCCGCAGTTCGCGGTAGGCGGTGAGGATCTGTTCGCGGCTGCCTGTCGCCTGTGTCGGGTCGGGCGTCGGCCAGTATTCGACGTCGATCGCGAGCGTGCGCGTCAGCTCCAGGGCCTGGTGATGCGCTTCCGGCGACAGCGTGATGGCAAGATCGAAATTGAGATCTTCCAGCTCCGCCAGGCTTTTCGGCCGCGACTGGCTGAGCGCCAGCCCCTTTTCGGCGAGAACCGCATCCACGAAAGGATCGCGCCTTCCGGGCATGACCCCGGCAGACGCCACATAGATATGGGGTCCGAGGGCTTCGCGTGCCAGGGTCTCCGCGATTGGCGAGCGCACCGCATTGCGTCCGCACAGAAAAAGGATCGAAGCCGGCTGTGTCGACGCCTGCGCCGCCACCGGGGTCAGCCCCGCCAGTGCAGCACGCAGACCAGCGTGAACAGGCGGCGTGCCGTGTCGAAATCGACCTCGATCTTGCCTGTCAGGCGCTCCTGAAGGAGGCGGGAGCCTTCGTCATGCACCCCGCGACGGCCCATATCGATCGCCTCGATGCGCCGTGGCGAGCCGCTCTTGATGGCGTCGTAATAGCTTTCGCAGATGACGAAATAATCTTTGACGATCTTGCGGAACGGCGACAGCGATAGGATGTGCGTCATCACCTCCGTGTCGTCTTCCTTGCGGATGTCGAAGATGAGGCGCCGTTCGGCGATCGCCAGATTGAGCTTGTAGGGGCCTTCCTCCTTGCCGACGGGGGCGAACGAATTCTCGTCGATCAGGTCGAAGATGGCGACGGCGCGCTCGTGCTCGATATCGGGCGGGCCACGCCCGATCGATTCATCCAGATGGACAGCGACGAGTCGGTTCTTCTGCCCCGCATTCGCCATCACTCCGCCGCCTCACCGATTCATGCGGATGGTGAGGGCGCGCGCATGCGCCTCCAGACCCTCCGCACGCGCCAGCGCGATCGCAGCCGGGCCGAGATCGGAAAGCGCCGAAGGCGGGCAGGAGAGGATGGAGCTGCGCTTCATGAAATCGAGCACCGACAGGCCCGAGGAGAAGCGCGCCGAGCGCCCGGTCGGCAGGACGTGGTTGGAACCGCCGACATAATCGCCGATCACTTCCGGCGTGAAGCGCCCGAGGAAGATCGCGCCGGCATGGCGGATCTTCGGCAGAAGCCGCTCCGGATCCTCGATGGCGATCTCCAGATGCTCCGCCGCGATGCGGTCGGCGAGCTCTGCCGCTTCGTCGAAATGTTTGACCGTGATGACGGCGCCGAAATCGCGCCAGCTCGCCTCGGCGATCTCGCGGCGCGGCAGGAGTGCTGCCTGGCGATCGACTTCCCGGGCGACGGCTTCGCCGAAGGCCTGATCGTCCGTGACGAGGATCGACTGCGCCACCTTGTCGTGCTCGGCCTGCGACAAAAGGTCGGCGGCGAGCCAGGCCGGATCGTTTTCGGCATCGGCGATGACGAGGATTTCGGAAGGCCCGGCGATCATATCGATGCCGACCGTGCCGAAGACGCGCCGCTTGGCGGCGGCGACATAGGCATTGCCGGGGCCGACGATGATGGAGACGGGCTTGATCGTCTCCGTGCCGTAGGCAAGCGCGGCGATCGCCTGCGCCCCGCCGACGCGGTAGATTTCATCGACGCCGGCAAGCTCGGCCGCGACGAGAACGAGCGGGTTGAAGACGCCGTCGGGCGTCGGCACCGTCATGGCGAGCCGTTCGACGCCGGCGACCTTCGCCGGCACGGCGTTCATGATCACCGAGCTCGGATAAGCGGCGGTGCCGCCGGGGACGTAGAGGCCTGCGGAATCGACTGCCGTCCAGCGCGTGCCGAGCGTGACCCCGAGCGCATCTTCGTGGCGCGTATCCTCCGGCATCAGCCGCTCCTGGCCGGCTTTGAGCCGGTCGCGGGCGAGCGTCAGCGCCTCGAGCACGTCTTTCGGGCAATCCTCGACCGCGCGCTCGATCTCCTCGCGGCCGATCGCGGTACCGCGGGCCTTGAGATCGACCTTGTCGAAGCGCGCCGTCAGCTCGGCGAGCGCTTCGTCGCCGCGGGCGCGCACATCGGCGATGATGTCGCGCACGGCCTCGTCGACCTCCGCGGCCATCTCGCGCTTGGTGGCGAGAAACGCGGCGAAGCGTGTCTCGAAATCTTCATCCGTCGTGGAAAGTCTGAGCGCCATGGATCAAGCCCCGCGATCGTCAGGATGTCATGTGACGCGGCTGGCGCGGCGTCGACCAGGCGGGGCCAAGATCGGCAAGCCGCGCTTCGCAGCATTCGACCTTAAGCTTGATGGCCGCATCGCCGGCAAAGACGAGGGTCACCTCGCCGGCCGGGGCCGCGGTCGGAGCGAATTGCACGGCAAGCAGCGACAGAACGCGTTCGCCATCGTTGCGATCGATGCCGAAGCTTTTCGCCTTTTCCACGCGCTCGAAATGCAGGACGGCGCGCCGCCGTTCGAAGACGCGCGAAAGGGCCCGCCGCTCGGGCGCCGCCTCCCAGGCAAACCGGTTCATCGGGAGGAGGAGGCGCTTTTCCTGCGGCAGCCATTTGATGTCGCCGACCTTCACCACCGCGTCCTGAACATACGCGGAGATGATCTGCAGATCTTCCTCGTCCATTGCCATGAGACGCAGACGATCGCTCGAAGCCATGAACCCCTTCCCGATCTGACCTTATTGGCCGCTTCCGTTGTGACCGCACCGATCTTGGAGAAGCGCAGGCTCGCGCCTGCCGCTCCGCCATCGCGATACCGGCCCAAATCTCCCTTTTAGGCTCTAGGGCCTCACCGCGGTGAGGGCAAGGCGCGAACCGGTCCAGGATGCCTCAGGCGCGCACGCGCTCGATCTCGGCGCCGCAGGCTTTGAGCTTCTCTTCGAGGAGCTCAAAGCCGCGGTCGAGATGGTAGACGCGGTTGACCGTCGTCTCGCCTTCGGCAGCAAGACCGCCGATGACGAGTGACACGGAGGCGCGAAGATCCGTCGCCATGACCTGTGCCCCCGTCAGCTTCTCCACGCCGCGGATGGTCGCCGTCTGCCCGTCGAGACGGATATCGGCGCCGAGACGCGACAATTCCTGCACATGCATGAAGCGGTTTTCGAAGATCGTCTCGGTGATGTGGGAGGTGCCTTCCGCCCGCGCCATCAAGGCCATCAACTGCGCCTGCAGGTCGGTCGGGAAGCCGGGAAAAGGCTGGGTGGTGACTTCGACGGCCTTGAGCGGGCCGCCATTGCGCGCCACGCGGATGCCTTCGTTGGTCTCCGCGATCTCGATGCCGGCGTCGACGAGCGTGTCGAGGGCGGCACGCAGGAGATCGGGACGCGCGCCGGTCAAGGTGACCTCGCCGCCGGTCGCCGCCACCGCCATCGCGTAGGTGCCGGTTTCGATGCGGTCGGGAAGCACGGAATGCTCCGCTGCGGAGAGCGACGGCACGCCCTCGATGTGGATTTCGCGGGTGCCGGCGCCTTCGATCTGGGCGCCCATCTTCATGAGGCATTCGGCGACATCGACGACTTCCGGCTCGCGCGCGGCGTTTTCGATGACGGTTTCGCCCTTGGCGAGGGCGGCTGCCATCATCACCGTATGCGTCGCGCCGACCGAGACGCGCGGGAATATCACGCGTCCGCCGACGAGACCCTTCGGCGCACGCGCCTCCACATAGCCGCCTTCGACGGACAGCTCCGCACCGAGCGCCTGAAGCCCATGCAGATAGAAATCGACCGGGCGCGTGCCGATGGCGCAGCCGCCCGGCAGCGACACGCGCGCTTCGCCCATGCGGGCCAAAAGCGGGCCAATGACCCAGAACGAGGCGCGCATGCGCGACACGAGTTCATAGGGCGCCGTGGTATCGACGATCTCGCGGGCGGAAAGCTCCACCGTCTCGCCGGCCACGACCTCATGCGTGGAGCGTTTGCCGCGCACCGTGTGATCGACGCCGTGATTGCCGAGAATGCGCTTCAGCAGGGACACGTCGGCGAGATTCGGCACATTCTTGAGCGTCAGCGTCTCCCGGGAGAGGAGGCTTGCGATCATCAAGGGCAGGGTGGCGTTCTTGGCGCCTGAAATCGGGATCGTCCCGTTCAGGCGATTGCCGCCACGAATGCGAATACAATCCATCAATGCTCCTCTTGCGGCGTCTCGCCCGGGTTCGTCCCGCTTTGCCGCTTACGTCTTGTCGGAAACCGCGTCCGCGGATCGATCCGCCGCAGACCCGTCGCTTGCCGCGCGGGCCTTTTCCTTGCGTCGTTTCAGATTCGCCCTCAGCGCCTCGGCGAGCCTTTGCTCGCGCGCCTTGCGCGCCGCGTCTCGCGCCTCGTTCTTGTCCGGCTTTGCGCCCCGCATCGATCCTTCATAGACGAGCTGCCGCATGCAAGGAAGTCCAGTTGCAATCGGGCGAAAACGAGGCTCGTGCGGGATGGGTAGAGAGGATGCGGTCCTGCGTGTCCTTGTCGCAACAGAGGGCGTGCCAGACGCCTGTAACAGGGGTAGGCGACACCGATGCTGCAGAGACGGACCCGTTGAACCGGTGCCCGGAAGGAGGAGCAGGGGGCGTTGCCTCGGGGCGAGATCGCCCAGGCAGGGCCGCTGGCCTGTGTCGAGCTTGCCTCATGCGTGAGATTGCGCGCCTTCGCAGTTGCATGGCGCGGGCGCTTGTGGCATGGACCGGGCGCCTGAGGAACGGTTGCGCCGGTCCGGGACGCCCTGCGGGCGTCTTTTGGACGGCACGGTCACGGAAAGCCGCAGTAGCTCAGTGGTAGAGCGCACCCTTGGTAAGGGTGAGGTCGGGAGTTCAATCCTCCCCTGCGGCACCATTTTTCAGTTTTCGGAAAAGAGATGACGGTTTGGCCCCGTGCCAGCGGCCGATGGCCGCCGACACGCGTCCGCCGAGATGTCGGCGTCGAGGCAGACTACCCCATCACTCCCTCAATCTTCTCTGCGAGTGCAAAGTCTTTTTCCGTCAGGGAATCGGCGTCGTGGGTGCGCAGCGCGACGTCGAGGGTGCCGTATTTGACGGTGAGGTCCGGATGGTGGTCGGCGGCTTCGGCGAAATGGCCGATGGCGTTTGCGGCCAGCAGGCTTTTGGCGAAATTCTTGGTTTTGTAGCTGCGGCAAAGATAGCCGTCTTCGACGCGCCATTCCGGCAGACGGGTCTTGGCTTGTGCGGTGGCGTCGTGATCTGAGAAGCGGCGGGTTTCGGCCATGAAAGGCTCCCTCGGCTGGCCGCGGGGGCCCTCAGCGTCCTACGCGCCGGGCGCCTCCTTGCGGCGGATGATCGTGGTGCCGGCGCGCGCCTTTTCCAGTTCGAGCTTTTCCACCCGAAGCGCGACGATCGCGGCAAGCGGCTCTTCCAGGATCCGGGCGGCGATTTTCTCCGCCAGGGTCTCTACAAGGTCGAAATGCCCTTCGGCGACGATGGTTTCGATCGCATCCGTCAAAGCGTCATAAGAGAGAACGTCTTCGAGCTTCACCGGTTCGCCGGCAGGAGGGGCCGCGCGCGGCCGCGTCGCGACCGTCATGTCGAAGCGCACCTGTTGGGGCCCGTGCCTCTCACGCTGATAGGCGCCGATGCGCACCGGCAGAACGAATTCCGACACGAAGACGAGGTCGGCGCCTTCTTGCGCGGCAAGCCGCAACATGTCTTCGGCTTTGGCCAACATCGGCATCGGTCCTTAGGAGATTGCTGTGAGGTTGCTGCAGAGATTGCGGCGGCTGCGCTCACCCGCCGGCACAAGTTTGTAACCGCTAGATGCTTGAAAGGCTCCACGGAACGCGCCGCCCGATGGCGCTGTGGACAAAGGTGGATGAGCGACCGGCGGAGATGCTCACGCCTGCCGCTCCGGCAGCATGTCCTGAAGGCGCAGAAGGGCGATCTTTTCGACCTCGCGGCAGGCCGTCGCAAATTCCGTCTCCCGGTCATGCGCGAGACGGTCTTCGAAGGCGGTGCGGATCTCGTCCTTGTTGCGCCCCTTGACCGCCATGATGAAGGGAAAACCGAATTTTTCCCGGTAGCGCCGGTTGAGATCGCGGAAATGCTCGCGTTCTCCGGCATCGAGCTGATCGAGCCCGGCGGAGGCCTGTTCGGCGGTGGAGGCATCGGTGAGGGCATGCGCCTCGGCGAGTTTGCCGACGAGGTCGGGATGGGCTTCGAGCACCGAGAGGCGTTTTTCTTCGCTGGCCGAACGGAAGGCGGCCGCCATTGCGCCGAAGAGGCCGCGTGCCGTGTCGTGCGCCGGCCCAAGCTCGCTCTTATAGGTGCGCTTGGCGACCCAGGGCGAGGATTCAAAGACGCTGCCGAAGCGCATCATGAAGGCCTCGCGACCCATCTGGCTCGGCCGCACGAAACCATGCGGCGGGTGGTGGGCATGCCAGTGGCGGGCGATGTCGATGCGCCGTGCGATCCACACATCGTCGAGGCTCTGGATGTAGCCGAGGAAGCGCTTCAGCGCGGCGAAGCGGCCGGGGCGCCCGGCAAGGCGGCAATGCAGCCCGATCGACAGCATTTTGGGCTCGCCCGCGAGCCCTTCCGCACGCAACGTGTCGAAGGCGTCCTTGAGATAGGTGAAGAAATCGGTGCCTGACCCGAAGCCCTGCGCGGCGACGAAGCGCATGTCGTTGGCTTCGAGCGTGTAGGGGACGATGAGATGCGGGCCCGTCTCCCCCTCCACCCAATAGGGAAGGTCGTCGGCATAGGAATCGGAGGAATAGACGAAACCGCCTTCCTTCATCGCGAGCCTCGCCGAATGTTCAGACGAGCGGCCCGTATACCAGCCGAGGGGGCGTTCGCCGGTTGCCGCCTGATGCAGCGCAATCGCCTTTTCCATATGGGCGCGCTCGTCGGCGGCGGAGAAATCCTTGTAGTCGATCCATTTGTAGCCGTGAGAGGCGATCTCCCAATCGGCCTCCTGCATGGCGGCGACGGCCTCCGGATTGCGGGCGAGCGCGGTCGCGACGCCGAAGACGGTGACCGGCACCTGGCGCTGGCTGAACAGCCGCCACAGCCGCCAGAAGCCGGCACGCGAGCCGTATTCGTAATGCGATTCCATGTTCATGTGGCGCTGGCCGGGCCAGGGCTGTGCGCCGACGATGTCGGAGAGGAAGGCTTCCGAGGCCTCGTCGCCGTGGAGAAGCGCGTTTTCGCCGCCCTCTTCGTAATTGACCACGAACTGGACCGCGATCGCGGCGTCTTGAGGCCAGTTCGCCTTGGGGGGCGTGCGTCCGTAACCGAGAAGATCGCGAGGGTAACGGTTGGAACTGGTCATGATGTCAAATCCGTAGGCTCTTGCCTGAGATGGCCTGCCGCCGGCGAAGGGCTTGCCGCGCGGGCCTTTGCGTTTGCACCCCCGGGCGCTGGCCCGTCAATCCGCTGGCGACGGCATGTGGCGGTCGTGAGCCGCTCTGCTGAAGGATCGAGGCGGGCTTTCCGGCCCCAGAGCCTCGCCTCGGCAAGCCCCTCTCGCGCGGAAACGGGTGAGGCGTTGCGCGAAGGGGTTGTGCAAAGAATGGCTGTGGCGCACCTTTGGGCAGAGGGGCAGACAACATCGCGCGGAGTGTGCATGAGCCAAGGCCGTTTGACCACGCATGTCCTGGATACGGCCGCGGGCCGTCCCGCATCGGGCCTCAGGATCGAGCTGTTCGATGCGGTGGGCGAAAAGCTCCGCGAGGTTTGCACGAACCCCGACGGGCGCTGCGGAGCGCCGCTTCTCGAAGGCTCCGATTTCAAGGCGGGGCGCTACGAGCTTCTTTTCCATGTGGGCGATTATTTCCGCGGGCGCGGGGTGGATCTGCCAGATCCCGCCTTTCTCGACGTGGTGCCCGTACGCTTCGGCATCGCGGATGAGGGCACGCATTACCACGTGCCGCTCCTCGTCTCGCCCTATGGCTATTCCACCTATCGGGGGAGCTGATGGGCAAGGCGATCTGCTTTCTTCTCGGCGACGAGCCCCGCCGCGTCACGGATCGCCCGCCGACGGAAACGATCCTCGAATATTTGCGCCGCGAGGAACGTCTGCCGGGCACCAAGGAAGGCTGCGCGGAGGGCGATTGCGGCGCCTGCACCGTGGTTCTGGGCGAACCGGACGAGACAGGCGGCATCACCTATCGCAGCGTCAATTCCTGCATCCAATTCCTGCCCTCGCTGCATGGGCGCCAGCTTCTCACCGTGGAACATCTGAAACGTGACGATGGCAGCCTCCATCCGGTGCAGCAGGCGATGGTCGAGCATCACGGCTCGCAATGCGGCTTCTGCACGCCGGGCTTCGTCATGCAGCTCTATGCTGGCTTTCTGACCGGTGAGGCGGCAAGCCGCCAGGGGGTGAAAGACTGGATCGCCGGCAATCTCTGCCGCTGCACCGGTTATGGGCCGATCATCGAGGCCGGCGTCGCCGCGCTGAAGGATGGCGGGCATGGCCGCGGCACGGAACGGCCCGAGGCGGCGGAGACGGCCGCGAAACTCAAAAGCCTCGACAACGGCGCCATGCTGCGCATTTCGCACCGCGACGAGACGGGCCGCGAGCAGCGCTGGTTCACGCCGCGCTCCATCGAGGAACTCGCCGTCACCTATTCCGGCTATCCCGATGCCGTGCTCGTCGCCGGCGCCACCGATGTCGGGCTCTGGGTGACGAAGAAACGGCGGTTTCTGCAGACGGTGATCGACGTCACCCGCGTCAAAGAGCTCCAGGAGATTTCCGAGACCGAGGAGACCGTCTCGTTCGGCGCGGCCGTGTCGCATCGCCGGGCGGCGGAGCGGCTCGGGGTGATCCATGCGGATCTCCGCGAGCTGATGCGCCGCTTCGCTTCCGTGCAGATCCGCAATGCCGGCACGGTCGGCGGCAACATCGCCAACGGCTCGCCGATCGGCGATCTGCCGCCCGCGTTGATGGCGCTTGGGAGCCATCTTCATCTGCGCCGGCGCGACGAAGAACGCCAATTGCCGCTTGAAGACTTCTTCCTCGCCTATGGCCGCCAGGACCGCAGGCGCGGCGAATTCGTGGAAAAGGTGGTGATCGACAAGCTGCCGGAGAATGCACGCTTCGGCTGCTATAAGATCTCCAAACGCTTCGACCAGGATATTTCCGCCGTGATGGGCGCCTTCCGCGTCGACCTCGACGGCGAGAAGATTTTGGCCGCAAGACTCGCCTTCGGTGGCATGGCGGCGACACCGAAGCGGGCGGCGAAGGCCGAGGCGGCCCTCATCGGCGAAAATTTCGGCGAGGCCGCGTTTCGGAAGGCCGCGGTGGCGCTTGCGGAGGATTTCACCCCGCTCGACGATATGCGTGCCTCCGCCGCCTATCGGTTGAAAGTGGCGCAGAATTTGCTCGTTCGGTTTTCCATGGATCGAACCGATGACGGAGAGCGCGTGCCCAGCGTCCTGGAGCTTGCCTGATGGATGAAAACCTCATCCAGGACCGCGGTGTCGCCGGCACCGCGCGGCAGGAAAGGCCGCATGCGGCGGCGCGGCACGAGAGCCGGGAGAGGATCGCGGGCGGCGTCGCCCGGCCCGAGCCGCATGACAGCGGCGCAAGGCATGTCTCGGGCGAGGCCCGCTACATCGACGACATGGCCGAATTGCCGGGCACGTTGCACATCTATGTGGCGATGAGCGACCGCGCCCATGCCGAGATCAAAAAGCTGGATCTTGAAAAAGTGCGCGCCGCCCATGGCGTCGCCTGCGTGCTGACGGCCGCCGACATTCCGGGTGAGAACGATGCAAGCCCGGTCTTCGGCGATGATCCGGTGTTTGCCGACAAGATCGTCGAGTATCACGGCCAGTCGATTTTTGCGGTGGCGGCGGAGACGCTGGCGCTGGCGCGCGCGGCGGCCGACAGCGCGGAGATCGTCTACGAGGACCGAGATGCGGTGATCACGCTCGACGAGGCGCTCGAAGCCGGTGCCGATCTTCTGCCGCCGCACGAAATGCGGCTCGGTGATTGCGATGGGGCGCTCGCACAAGCGCCGCACAGAGTTTCAGGCCGCGTGCGCATCGGCGGCCAGGATCATTTCTATCTCGAAGGCCAGATCGCCTATGCGCTGCCGGGCGAGGATGGCGACATCGTTGTGCATTCCTCCACCCAGCATCCGAGCGAGGTGCAGCACAACGTGGCGAAGGTGCTGGATCTGCCCGATCATGCCGTGACGATTGAGGTCCGGCGCATGGGCGGCGGCTTCGGCGGCAAGGAAAGCCAGCCCGCACTCTTTGCCGCGATCGCAGCACTCGTCGCGGCGAAGACGGGAAGGCCCGCCAAACTCCGCCTCGACCGCGACGACGACATGGTGATGACCGGCAAGAGGCACGATTTTCTCATCGATTACGAGGCGGGCTTCGACGGCGAGGGGCGGATTGCCGGCGCGGCCTTCGACCAGGCGATGCGCTGCGGCTATTCCGCGGATCTTTCAGGCGCGATTGCCGACCGGGCGATGTTTCACGCCGACAACGCCTATGCCTTGAACGCGGCGCGCATCCGCTCGCGGCGCATGAAGACGCATACGGTGTCGAACACTGCCTTTCGCGGTTTCGGCGGACCGCAGGGCATGGTGGCGACGGAGCGCATGATCGAGAAGATCGCCTTCGCGCTCGGCAAGGACCCGCTCGATATCCGCAAGGCGAATTTCTATCCGGCGGGGGGTGGTGCGCTCACGCCCTATCATATGGAGGTGACGGACAGCGTCATCGCCGAGATGGTGGAGGAGTTGGAGATAAGCTCCGACTACCGCGCCCGGCGCGCGGCGGTCCGCGCCTTCAACGCCACGAGCCCGGTGGTGAAGAAGGGGCTCGCTCTGACGCCGGTGAAATTCGGCATTTCCTTCACGACCCGGCATCTCAATCAGGCCGGCGCCCTCGTCCATGTCTACAAGGACGGCTCCGTCATGCTCAATCACGGCGGCACGGAGATGGGGCAGGGGCTCTTCGTCAAGGTCGCGCAGGTGGTGGCGGAGGAGTTCCAGATCGACCTTGCGAAGGTGAAGATCACTTCAACGCGCACCGACAAGGTGCCGAACACCTCGGCGACGGCGGCCTCCTCCGGCTCCGACATCAACGGCATGGCGGCGCAGGCGGCCGCGCGCACCATCAAGGAGCGGCTGATCGCTTTTGCGGCCGAAGCTTACGGCGTGCCGCGCGAAAAAATCGTCTTTCGGCCGAACCGGGTTGAGATCGGCGACGAGGAGATGAGCTTCGCCGAACTCGTGGAAGAGGCCTATCTCGCCCGCATCTCGCTTTCGGCTACGGGTTTCTATGCGACGCCCGGCATCACCTATGACCGCGAGACGGCGACGGGCCATCCCTTCTTCTATTTCGCCTATGGCGCCGCCTGTTCGGAGGTCGCGATCGACACGTTGACCGGCGAGAACAAGGTCTTGCGCGTCGATATCCTTCATGAGGTCGGCCGCTCGCTCAATCCGGCCGTCGATATGGGCCAGATCGAGGGGGGCTTCATTCAAGGCATGGGCTGGCTGACGACGGAGGAGCTCTGCTGGAACGGCAAAGGCGAGCTCACCACGCATGCGCCCTCGACCTACAAGATCCCGACGGCGAACGATCGCCCGGACGATATGCGCATCAAGATCTGGGAGAAGGGCGAGAGCCAGGTGGAGACGATCTATCGCTCCAAGGCCGTCGGCGAGCCACCCTTGATGCTGGCGATTTCCGTTTTCTCCGCGCTCGCGGACGCGGTTTCGGCGGCCTCCGATTACAAGGTCTTCCCCGATCTCGACGCGCCGGCAACGCCCGAACGCATTCTCTTTGCCGTGGACGACGTGCGCCGGCAGGCGGCGGAAGCGACGGCCGCATGAGCGGGCTCGGCCAGAAGATGCGCGCCGCGCTCGACGAAGGCCGGCCGGCGATCCTTGTCGAGGTCGGCAAGGCGAAAGGCTCCACGCCGCGTGAGGCGGGGGCGGCGATGCTGGTGACGGAGACGGATTTCGCCGGCACGATCGGCGGCGGCATGCTCGAATACGAGGCGCTGGCCGAGGCCCGCCGGATGCTGGCGGGTGAGCGAGGCTCGGACGCGCGCGAGGTTCCGCTCGGCCCCGATCTCGGTCAGTGCTGCGGCGGCCGTGTCGGCCTCTCCTTCCGGCGCGTCGATCGGGCGCTGGCGGCGGAGATGGAGGCCCGTGAGATGGCCGAGCGCGAGATCTCTCCGAGCGTCGTCGTCTTCGGAGCGGGCCATGGCGGCCGGGCGCTCGCCATGGCTCTGGCACCACTCCCCTTCCGCACGACCATCGTCGATCCGCGCGAGGAAATGCTCAGCGACCTGCCGGAGGGCGTGGCGACGGTCTGGACGGCGCTGCCGGAGGCTGTCATCGCCGAGGCGGCGCCGGGTTCGGCCGCGATCATCGCCACGCACAGCCATGCGCTCGACTTCGCCGTCGCCTATGCCGCACTGAAACGCGGCGATTTTGCCTATACCGGGATGATCGGATCGAAAACGAAACGGGCACAGTTCGAGCGCTGGGCTTGCGGGGAAGGGCTCGCGCGCGCCAATGTGGACCGGCTGATCCTGCCGATCGGAAGCAGAACCTTGAAGGACAAGAGGCCGCCTGTGATTGCCGCGCTCGTCGCGGCGGAGGTGGCGGTCTGCTTGTTGGAAAAACGGCCATCCGTGCAGGCGGATGCGATAGCCACACGGACATGCAGGGAAAGACATGGCGACGGAAGGCAAACCGCCACGGCTCGCGCTTGAAGGTATTACCAAGCGTTTTCCGGGCGTTCTCGCCAATGATGATGTGAGCTTCTCCGTCGCGCCGGGCGAGATCCACGCGCTTCTCGGCGAGAACGGGGCGGGCAAATCGACGCTCGTCAAGATCATCTACGGCGTCCTGCAGGCCGACGAAGGCCGGGTGCTGTGGGACGGCGAGCCGGTTTCGATCGCCAATCCGAAGGCCGCGCGGCGCCTCGGCATCGGCATGGTCTTTCAGCATTTCTCGCTGTTCGAGGCGATGACGGTTCTGGAAAACATCGCCCTCGGCCTCGACCATTCCTTCAGCTGGCGCGAGTTGCAGCAGCGCGTCGGCGACATCCTCAAGACCTACGATCTGCCGCTCGATCCGAACCGCGAGGTGCACACTCTGTCGGTGGGCGAGCGCCAACGCATCGAGATCGTGCGCTCGCTCCTGCAATCGCCGAAACTTCTGATCATGGACGAGCCGACCTCCGTGTTGACGCCGCAGGAGGTGGACCGGCTCTTCGAGACCTTGCGCCGGCTGGCCGCGGAAGGCTGCTCGATCCTTTATATCTCCCACAAGCTCAACGAGATTCAGGCGCTCTGCGACACCGCCACGATCCTGCGCGGCGGGCAGGTCGTCGCCACCTGCGACCCGCGCGAGGAATCGGCGAGATCGATGGCCGAGATGATGATCGGCGCCTCCTTGCGCGACGTGAGCCGCAAGCCCGGCACCGACTTCGGCCCGGAAAGGCTGCGCGTCACGCATCTTTCGGCGCCGGGCGAGGGGCCCTTCGGCGTGCCCCTGAAAGACATCAATCTTTCCGTGCGTGCCGGCGAGGTCGTGGGCATCGCGGGCGTCGCCGGCAACGGCCAGAACGAATTGCTGGCAGCGCTCGTCGGCGAGATCGAAGGCGCGGAAAGCGGCAACATCTTCCTCGACGGGGTGCCCTCCATCGCCGCCCATGTCGGCGACAGGCGGCGCGACGGCATGTGCTCCGTTCCGGAAGAGCGCAACGGGCACGGCGCCGTTCCGGCCTGCTCACTCACCGACAATGCCGTGTTGACGGCGCGCCACCGCATGGAACTGGCGAGCCACGGCTTCATCCGCTATGGGGCGGCGGAGAAATATGCCGAACAGGTGATTGCGGCCTTCGACGTGAAGGCGACGGGGCCGCGCGCACCGGCGGCGAGCCTTTCCGGCGGCAATCTGCAGAAATTCATCATGGGCCGCGAGATCCTGCAAAAGCCGGACGTCCTCATCGTCTCGCAGCCGACCTGGGGCGTCGATGCGGGCGCGGCGGCTGCCATTCACCAGGCGCTCGTCGATCTTGCCGCCGCCGGTTCGGCGATCCTCCTGATCAGCCAGGATCTCGACGAGCTTCTGGCGCTGTGCGATCGCATCGCCGTCATCAATGGCGGCGTCTTGTCGGAGATGCTCGACGTGGAGGGGATCTCGATCGAAAGAGTGGGCCTGTTGATGGGCGGCATGCATGGCGAGGATGCCGCCAGGAGTGGCGGCGACGGCGGCGGGCCGCGCCATGGGCCCCGCGAGGAGCAAGTTCATGCGGCTTAGGCTGGAGCCGCGCCGCGAGGCGAGCCGGGCGATGCTCTACGGGACGCCGGTTCTGGCCGTCGCGCTCACCGTCCTTGCGGGCATCCTGATCTTTTCGCTCATGGGCTATGACGGGCTGGCGGCGATCTATCAGATCTTCGTCGCGCCGATCGCCGATCCCTATCGCTGGCAGGACCTCTTCGTGAAGGCGGCGCCGCTCATCACCATCGCGCTCGGGCTGGCCATCGGCTTTCGGGCCAATGTCTGGAACATCGGCGCGGAGGGCCAGTATATCGTCGGCGCACTCGCCGGCACGGGTGTGGCGCTCGCCACCTGGGACATGGAAGGCTACTGGATCCTGCCGGCGATGGTCGCGGCGGGCATTCTCGGCGGTCTCCTCTGGGCCGCGATCCCGGCGTTTCTGAAGACGCGCTTCAACGTCAACGAGATCCTGACCAGCCTGATGCTGACCTATGTGGCGGTGCAGCTTCTCTATTATCTGATGCGCGGACCCTGGCGCGACCCGGAAGGCTACGGCTTCCCGCAGACGCGCCTGTTCTCCGAATGGCAGACGCTGCCGACCGTCGTGCAGGGCACGCTCGTGCATCTGGGCGTCCCCGTCGCCTTCTTTCTGGCGATCGCCGTCTGGATCGTCCTGTCGCGCACGGTGACGGGCTTTCAGGTGCGGATCGTCGGCCTCGCCCCGCAGGCAGCGCGTTATGGCGGCTTTTCCGCCCGCGGCACGGTCTGGCTGACGCTTCTGACCTCCGGCGCCTTTGCCGGGCTTGCCGGCATTTTCGAAGCGGCCGGTCCGTTTCAGCAGATGACGCCGCAGTTTTCCGTCAATTACGGCTTCACGGCGATCATCGTCGCCTTTCTCGGGCGCCTGCATCCGCTCGGCATCGTGCTTGCGGGCATGGTCCTGGCCGTGTCCTATGTGGGCGGCGAGAACGCTCAGACGGCGCTCGGCCTTCCCTATGCGGCGACCGGCATGTTTCAGGCGATGATGCTGTTCTTCCTGCTCGCGGTCGACATTCTCGTGCGCTACCGCCTGCGGGTGGTGGTGCAGGCCGATCTCAGCCGGCCGGCGGAGGCGCGCCATCCGCACATAAGGCAGGCCGACGAAGGCTCCCGGACGTCTTCCACTCCCCTCGACAAGCAAAGAGAAAGTCTCAGCGCGTGACGACCGCGATCTTCATTTCGATCATCATGACGCTTGTCGGCGCGGCGACGCCGATCCTTCTGGCGGCGCTCGGCGAGCTCGTCGTGGAAAAGAGCGGCGTGCTCAATCTCGGCCTCGAAGGCATGATGCTGATCGGCGCCGTTACCGCCTTCGGCGTGACCTTTACGACCGGCAGCGCCTCGCTCGGTCTCGTCGCCGCGATGGCGGCGGGGGCCGCCGCCTCGATGATTTTTGCGTTCCTGACGCTGACCCTGACCGCCAATCAGGTGGCGACCGGGCTCGCGCTGACGATCTTCGGCATCGGCCTTTCCTCCCTCATCGGGCAGAATTTCGTGGGCCGCACGGTGAGCGGGCTCGAGCATATCTTCCCCGCCGCGCTCGCCGACGATCCGATCGGGCGCGTCGTCTTCGGCTATTCGCCGCTCGTCTATCTTTCGCTCGTCATGACGGCGTTCGTCGCCTGGTTCCTCACGCGCTCGCGCGCCGGCCTCATCCTGCGGGCGATCGGGGAAAGCGACGAGGCGGCGCATTCGATCGGCTATTCGGTCATCCGCGTGCGCTATCTCGCGGTCGCCTTCGGCGGGGCGATGGCCGGGCTCGGTGGCGCCTATTACTCGCTGGTGATGACGCCGATGTGGGCCGACCGGCTGACGGCGGGGCGCGGATGGATCGCGCTGGCGCTCGTCGTCTTCGCCTCCTGGCGGCCGCTCCGGCTTTTGGGCGGCGCCTATCTCTTCGGCGCGGTGATGACGCTCGAACTTCACGCCAAGGCCGCCGGCATCAATATCGTGCCGCCGGAATTTCTGGCGATGCTGCCCTATCTTGCGACCATCGTGGTCCTGACCTTGATTTCGATCGCGCCGTCCGGCCGCCGCAACGCGGCCCCGGCCTGTCTCGGCAAACCCTTCCGCGCCACCGGTTGAGAGCGCGCGTTTTTGATCCCGCACCTCGTGAACACCAGGGAGTTTTGTCAATGAGTAGAATGAACAGGCGCCAGATCTTGGTCGGCAGCGCCGCGACCCTCGCTCTTCCCGCTCTGATCGGCCGGGCCGCCGCCCAGGACGGGCCGCTCAATGTCGGTTTCGTCTATGTCGGGCCGATCGGCGATTACGGCTGGAGCCACGCCCATGACGAGGCGCGCAAGAAGGCGCAGGAGCATTTCGGCGACAAGATCAAGACGAACTACGTCGAAAACGTCGCCGAGGGCCCGGATGCGGAACGCGTCATCCGCCAGCTCGCGCAGCAGGGCAACAAGCTCATCTTCACGACGTCGTTCGGCTTCATGAATTCGACGATCAAGGTCGCGAAGCAGTTTCCGGACGTGCATTTCGAGCATGCCACCGGCTACAAGACGGCCGACAATGTCGGCATCTACAATGCCCGCTTCTATGAAGGCCGCGCCGTCATCGGCACGATCGCCGGCATGATGTCGAAATCCGGCAAGGCGGGCTATGTCGGCTCCGTGCCGATCCCGGAAGTGGTGCGCGGCATCAACGCCTTCACGCTCGCCGCGCAGAAGGTCAATCCGGACTTCACCACGCAGGTCGTGTGGGTGAACTCCTGGTACGATCCGGCCAAGGAAGCCGACGCCGCCAAGGCGCTGATCGACCAGGGCTGCGATATCATTTCCCAGCACACCGATTCCCCGGCGCCGCTGCAGGCCGCCGAGCAGCGCGGCGTTTATGCCTTCGGCCAGGCCTCCAACATGATCGACTTCGCGCCGAAGGCGCATCTGACGGCGATCACCGACAATTGGGGGCCCTATTACATCGACCAGATCCAGAAACAGCTCGACGGCGAATGGGAGCCGGGCAACATCTGGTGGGGCATCGAGAAGGGTCTCGTCGGCATCGCGCCCTACAACGACATCATGCCGGCCGATGTGAAGGAAGCCGCCGACAAGGTGAAGAACGGCATCGCCTCGGGCGAGATCCATCCCTTCTCCGGCCCGATCACCGACCAGTCCGGCGAAGTGAAGGTGCCGGAAGGCGACACGATCCCGGACGAGCAGCTCCTGGGGCTCGACTGGTACGTGAAGGGCGTTCAGAGCTAAGCGACATCGCCGTGGCGGAGGCGGTTTCCGGCCGCCTTCGCCAGCAGGCGACGCCTGCAGCTTTTTAAATGAGGACGGAGCGCTCTCCTGCGCTCCGTTGCGTCTTCCCCCGGGGAGGCAGTGACGGATGGGCAGCATGATTGCATCGCGCCTATCCGTGCGTGATCGGGAGAAAGAATGGGTGCGATCGTCTGGGAATGGCTGAGCCTTGCCGTGCGCTTCGTGCACGTGATCACCGGCATCGCCTGGATCGGCTCGTCGTTCTATTTCATCGCGCTCGATCTCGGCCTCAGGCGCCGTGAGGGACTGCCGGACGGCGTCACCGGCGAGGCCTGGCAGGTGCATGGCGGCGGCTTCTACCACATGCAGAAATATGCCGTGGCGCCGCATTTCATGCCGGACGAGCTCACCTGGTTCAAATGGGAGAGCTATTTCACCTTCCTCTCCGGCTTCGTGCTCCTCTGCATCGTCTATTATTTCGGCGCCGAGCTCTTCCTGATCGATCCGTCGATCGCCGATATTCCCGAATGGGGCGCGGTTCTCATCGGCCTTGCCGGTCTCGGCTCCGGCTGGCTCGCCTATGACCGGCTCTGCCGCTCGCCGCTCGGGCGCCACGACACGCTTCTCTTCGTCGTGCTCTTCGTCTTTCTGGTCGTGGCCTTCTTCCTCTTCTGCCACGTCTTTTCCGGGCGCGGCGCCTTCATCCATTGCGGTGCGCTCATCGCCACGATCATGACGGCGAACGTCTTCTTCGTGATCATTCCGAACCAGAAGATCGTGGTCGCCGACCTGAAGGCGGGGCGGGAGCCGGCCGCGCATCTCGGCAAGGCGGCGAAGCAGCGCTCGCTGCACAACAATTATCTGACGCTGCCCGTCCTCTTCTTCATGCTGTCGAACCATTATCCGCTCGCTTTCGCGACGGAGTGGAACTGGCTGATCGCCATTCTGGTGCTGCCGACGGGTGCGCTCATCCGGCATTTCTTCAACACGATGCATCGCACGGGCCGGAAGCTCTGGTGGCCCTGGGTCGTGGTGGCCGTGCTTGTTGCTGCGATCGTGGCGCTGTCGCGCTTTCCGGGCTACGGGCCGCAGGAGGCGGCGGATGCCAGGATCGACAAGGATCCCGAGCTCGCTCTGATGGCCTCGATGCATTTCGACGAGGCGCAGGCGATCGTCATGGGACATTGCTCGATGTGCCATGCCACCGAGCCTTTGTTTGAGGGGATGCACACGGCGCCGAAGGGGGTGCTTCTCGACACGCCGGAAGAGGTCGCCCGCAACTGGCAGAGGATCGACATGCAGGCGGTGCGCTCCAAAGCCATGCCGCCGCCGGGGGTTGCCGTGATCAGCCCCGAGGAACGGCAGACGCTCGCCGCCTGGATCGGAAGCCGGACGACATGGTGAGCGCGGAATCCCCCGCGCCGGGCCGGGTGGACGCGATCCGCGGCCGGCTTCTGTGGTTTGAGGCCGATCCTTATCTCGCCGGCGAGGCAGAGGCCGTGCGCTATGTCGAGGACGGGCTTCTCGTTCTAAAAGACGGGCGGATCGCGGCCGTGGGTGAAGCGGGCGTGCTCGCGACGACGCTGCCCGAAAATGCCGTCATCGCCGATCACCGCCCGCATCTCGTCATGCCGGGCTTCATCGACCCGCATCTCCATATGCCGCAGACGCAGGTGATCGCCTCCTACGGCGCGCATCTTCTCGAATGGCTGGAGAAATACACGTTTGTCGAGGAGCAGAAATACGCCGATCCCGGCATTTGCGCGGCGGCCTCGACCTTCCTTCTCGACGAGCTTTTGCGTTCTGGCACGACCTCGGCGGCGGTTTATGGCTCGGTGCATCCAGAATCCGCCGACGCGCTCTTCGCCGAGGCGTTCAAGCGGGACATGCGGCTTGTCGCCGGCAAGGTGATGATGGACCGGGCCGCACCGGACGCGCTCCTCGATACGCCGGAGACGGGATACGAGGAGTCCAAGGCGCTGATCGAGAAATGGCACGGGCGCGGCCGGCTTTCCTACGCGATCACGCCGCGCTTTGCCGTCACCTCCTCGGAGGCACAGCTCGAGGCGGCGGGCGCGCTCGCCGCGGAATATCCTCAGATGCACATCCAGACGCATCTGTCGGAGAACACGCTCGAGATCGAAACCGTCGCCCGCGATTTTCCATGGTCTGAGGATTATACCGCCGTCTACGAACGCTACGGGCTGGTGCGGAAGAAGGCGCTGTTCGGCCATTGCATCCATCTCTCTAAGCGTGAACGCCAGGCGCTGGCACAGGCCGGGGCCTCCGCGATCTCGTGTCCGACCTCGAACCTTTTCCTGGGCTCCGGGCTTTTCGATCTTGCGGCCATGCGCGCGGCCGAACCGGCGGTGAAGGTCGGGGGCGCAACCGATATCGGCGGCGGCACCTCCTATTCGATGCTCCAGACGGTGTCGGAATTCTACAAGGTGCTGGCGCTCAAGGGGCAGCGGCTGACGCCGTTCGAGGCCTTTCACATGCTGACGCTCGGCAATGCCGAGGCGCTCTGCCTCGACGATCGTATCGGCACGTTCCGGCCGGGGATGGAGGCCGATTGTGTGGTCCTCGACAGCGCGGCGACCCCTGCCATGCACTGGCGCATGGAGACGGTGGAGACGCTCTTTGAAGAGCTCTTCGTGCTGATGATGCTGGGCGACGATCGCGCGGTTGCTGCGACCTATCTGATGGGTGCGCCTGCTTACAGTTCCGACAACGCTTAACGGCGCTTCTGCGC
The DNA here is from genome assembly GCF_025379905.1 of Afifella sp. JA880. NCBI lineage: Bacteria > Pseudomonadati > Pseudomonadota > Alphaproteobacteria > Hyphomicrobiales > Afifellaceae > Afifella > Afifella sp. JA880. The sequence goes on along the minus strand of NZ_JAOANH010000001.1, from coordinate 1,658,119 downwards.
TGTCGCATTCTTCGGCGTCACGTCTCGCATGCGTGCATCGCCGGTGACGTCGACCATGCCGATGCCGTGCTTTTCCCGAAGATGCTCGGTCAGAAGCCGGACATTGCGCAGATTGGCCTTGAAATAGACGTCGCCGAGATCGCCGACGAGGGGCACGAGGCCGAGCGCGAAGTCGAAGCCGGCATTGCGCACCATCTTCGCCTTCACGTCCGTGTCGGCGCCGAGCTGATGGGCGCGGTAGATGAGATAGGCGGAGATGATGCCGCCCGCCGCATCGCCGATGCCGGGGATGAGGCCGATCACGGAATCGAAGCCGAAGCGGAAGCCCGGCACGCCGAACCGCGCATCCATCATCTTCGCCAGCGATTCAAGCCGGTTGAGCTCGCGCTCGATTTCCACGGCGCTGTGCTGGCGCGAAGAGGTGCGGTCGAAGCCGGTGTCGAAACGAGATGAAGCGGTGCGGTCCATGAAGCGATAACGCGCTCGCGTTGTGCGTGTTCCCGCGCGCGTCTTCGCTTTGCGCCGCGCTCAGAACCGGTCGACGAGCTGGCCGTGCCAGATGGCGAGGCTCACCATGGCGCGGCGCAGTGCGGTGATGCCGGGCACGCGGCCGACCTTCAAGTCGGTGTAGAGGGCGAGTTCCTGCGGCACACGGCCGAGCGCCTCTTCGGCGAGGAGCTTGCCGACATAGGGCGCGAGCGCCACGCCCTGGCCGGAAAAGCCGGCGGCCGTCATGACGCCCGGCGCGATCTCGCGGATGAAGGGCATGCGCGCCGGCGTGATCGAGACGACGCCGCCCCAGCCATGGGCGATCTTGATGTCTTTCAGCTGCGGATAGACGCGCAGGAAATGCGGCCGCACGAAGCTGCCGATATCGGAGGGGATGCGCCCGGCACTGCTTTCGCCGCCGCCGAAAAGGAGGCGGCCATCCGCCGATTTGCGCCAGTAGCAGATGACGAAATAGCTGTCGGAGGCACATTCGCCGCCGGGAAGAACGGTGTTTTCGAGGTCGCCGAGCGGTTCCGTCGCCACCATGAAGCTGTTGACGCCGACGGTGCGCCCGCGGGTGACGGCCTCGAACGGACCTGAACGGCCGTTGGTGGTGACGATGAGGCGCTCCGCGGCCACCTCGCCGGACGGTGTTTGGACGCGAAAACGCCCGTTCTCTTTCCTGTAGGAGAGGGCGGGGCTGTCTTCGTAAAGGCGGGCGCCTGCGGCCTCGGTCGCGCCGGCGAGGCCGAGGAGAAAGGCGTAAGGGTCGAGATGGCCGGCGCCTGTGTCGCGACAGCCGCCGTAATAGGAGGGCGAGCCGACGGCCGCTGCCGCTTCCTCACGGCTCAAGACCTCGATGTCGGGATAATCGTAGCGCTCCCGCAGCGTCTCGACGAAATGGGCGTTTTCCTTTTCGTCGGCAGGCCGGTGGAAGACGTCGATGAGACCGTTGGTGATGTCGCAGCCGAAGCGGGCGGCAAGGCTGCGCACGAGCGCTTTTGCCTCTTCGCCCACCTGCCAGAGCGCCTTGGCGCGCTCAAAGCCGTAGTGCTTTTCGAGCCAGAGAATGTCGCGGCGCTGGCCGGAATGGATCTGGCCGCCATTGCGCCCCGAGGCGCCGTAGCCGAGCCTGTCAGCCTCCAACAGAACGACCCGCGTCCCCGCCTCGGCAAGATGCAGGGCCGCGGAGAGGCCGGCGAGGCCGCCGCCGATAACGCAGACATCGGCGTCCGTCTGCCCCGAGAGCATCGGCCTTTCGGGGCGGTCACCGGCTGTCAGATGGTACCAGGAGGGCGGGAAAGGCCGCGGCACGGCTCGCTCGAAGGTTGGAGGGGTTAGACGCTGAGAAGGAGGTATTCACGCTCCCAGGGGCTGATCACCCCCATGAAGGTTTCGTATTCGGTTTCCTTGATGCCGCGATAGATGCTGACGAAGGGGCTGCCGAAGATTTCCACCAGTTCCGGCGTGTTCTCCAGAAGCTGGACGGCATCGAGGATGGAGCGCGGCAGGGTGAAGGGCGCGTCATAGCCCGTGCCGGCCGCCGGTTCGTCCGGTTCGAGCTTGTTGACGAGACCGAGATAGCCGCAGGCCAGCGACGCCGCGATCGCGAGATAGGGATTGGCGTCGGAGGACGGGACGCGGTTTTCCACGCGCCGCGCCGCAGGATCGGACAGGGGCACGCGCAGCCCGACGGTGCGGTTGTCGTAGCCCCAGCGCATGTTGATCGGCGCCGAGGTGTGCGGCGTGATGCGGCGATAGGAATTCACGAACGGCGCCATCATCGCCATGGCGCGCGGAATGTAGGTCTGCAGGCCGGCGATATAATAGAGGAATTCCTTGCTGGCCCCGCCGTCGGGCGTGGAGAAGATGTTGTCGCCCGTCTCAAGGCTCACCACCGAATGGTGGATGTGCATGGCCGAGCCCGGTTCGGCGGCAATCGGCTTCGCCATGAAGGTCGCGTACATCTCGTGGCGCAGCGCCGCCTCGCGGATCGTGCGCTTGAACAGAAACACCTGGTCGGCGAGTTCGACGGGATCGCCGTGGCGCAGATTGATCTCCATCTGCGCCGTCCCCGCCTCATGGGCGAGCGTGTCGATCTCGAGCCCCTGAGCCTCGGAGAATTCGTAGATGTCGTCGAAGAGGGCTTCGAACTCGTTGACCGCGGAGATCGAATAGGCCTGGCGGGCGCGCTCCGTGCGCCCGGATCGTCCGACCGGCGGCTCGAGCGGATAATCCGGATCGAGATTGGGTTTGACGAGATAGAATTCGAGCTCGGGCGCGACCACCGGCTGGATGCCGGCGTCGTTGTAGAGCTGGATGACCTGCTGCAGCACGCGGCGCGGGGAAACTTCCACCGGACGCCCGTCGCGGTGATAGGCGTTGTGGATGACATGCGCGGTCGGGTCGGATGCCCAGGGCACGACGGCGAGGGTGGAGAAATCCGGGCGGAAGATGAGATCGCCGTCCGTGATGGATTCGGCGTATTCCTCTTCGTCGCGGTCCGGATAATCGCCGGTGATGGTCTGGGTGAAGATCGCCGCCGGCAGCGTCATCGGCTTGTCGTCGAAGAACTTTCCGGTCGGCATCAGCTTGCCGCGGGCGACACCGGCCTGATCGGGCACGATGCATTCGATGTCTTCGATGGCCCGTTCCCGGCACCAGCGCCGGGCTTCTTCACTGTTGGCGACGCCGCGTCGGAGAGAGGTTTCCGGGTCCGTCGGCGTGGCCGTGGCTTTATGCGATTCGGTCATGATCACCTCGCCCCCTTCATACCCGATGATGAGGCGAAGGCGAAGCTCGACGAATGGCGGTCAAACGGCCGCCGGCGCAGCTCAGTCGAAGAGGTCGAGACCGAATTTGTAGGTGAGGCCGAGAGCCGCCGTGAACTGGTTCTCGCTGCCGACATCGGTGATCGGCGAATCCGCAGCATCGCCGATGAGCCGCTCGTAGCTGGCCTGGCCGACGACCGACCAATTCTCGGTGAAGGCGTAACGCGCTTCGAGCGAGGCTCCGACACCTTTGATGCCGCCGTCGGGATCGAAGACCGCAAGCCCCGAGGCCGCCGCCTGCTCCGGCGTGATGCCGAGATAGGTCTGCAGATATTCCGCATCGGCGAAGGAAAGCCGGGGACCGGCCGTGATTTCGAGCTTGTTGGTCGGATGCGTCACGAGATTGACGCCCGTCTCGCCGACGAAGCCGTCATGGCCCGTCACGCCGCGGCGCAGCGCGAGATAGGCTTCGAGATCGTTCCACCGGTATTTGACGGCGCCGCCGAGTTCGACCGCCGTATCGACATCGCCGATGCCGCGCAGCTTGGAATAATCGCTGTCGTCGCGCTCGCGCACGACGCGGAAGGACGGGCTGACCGAAAGCCCCTGTTCCGGCTTGCCGCCGAACTCGCCGAAGACCGGCAGGCTGAGATAATGCAGGGCGACGAAGGGCTGCGGCTGGACCGTATAATCGTCCGCGCCCTCATAAGCGGGCTGGACCGAGGCGCCGGCGCCGAGCTCCAGAATGAGATCGTGGCTGCTCTTGTCCGCGGGAACGGGTGTTTCCTGCGCGGCAACGGGCGAGGTGCCCGACGAGGCGGCGATGAACGCCGCCAGGACACTGCCTGCGAACGCACGGATCGCGGCGCGCGGGTGAACCCTCCGCGTTTTCCCGGATCTGTCGGCCGAATTCTCGATGATGTCGCCAAGCTCTTGCATGGAACAATCGCTACCGACTCCACGCTGCACAGCAAAGAAACGAATCGTCCGGCGATGGGCTTTTTCGGAAACCGTGGCGGCGCGGCCACGCCCGATGCCGCAGAGGGGGGTCGCTCTGCGCTCAGTCGAGGGTGTTGCGGAACCGGATGAGCGCAAGCGCGGCGATGACGCCGAGGAAGGCGAGGATCGGCCAGATCTCCGGCCAGACGAAGGAGAGGTCGCTGCCCTTCAGCATGATGCCGCGCACGACGCGCAGGAAATGCGTGAGCGGCAGGACATTGCCGAGGATCTGCGCCCATTCCGGCATGCCGCGGAAGGGGAACATGAAACCCGAGAGAAGGATCGACGGCAGAAAGAAGAAGAACGTCATCTGCATCGCCTGGAGCTGCGTGCGGGCGAGCGTGGAGAAGGTGTAGCCGAGCGTCACATTGGCGGCGAGGAAGATGGTGACGGCGACGAGAAGGGCGAGATAATTGCCGAGCATCGGCACGTTGAAGAGCATGAGCGCGGCGGCGAGGATGACGACGACCTGGATGAGGCCGAGGCCGATATAGGGCACGATCTTGCCGATCATGATCTCCACCGGTTTGACCGGCATGGAGAGGAGATTCTCCATCGTGCCGCGTTCGATCTCGCGGGTCAGCGCCAGCGCCGTCATCAAGGTCGTGGTCATGGTGAGGATGGTGCCGAGAAGGCCCGGTACGATGTTGTACTGGCTGATGCCCTCTGGATTGTAGAGACGGTGGATGATGACGTCGGCGCTGCGCGCCTGTGCGCTTTTTGAACCGAGCGGGCCGCTCAAGACATGGGCGATGGCGCGGCTGACGATCTCCGGCATGGCGGCGAGCGCGTTGGCGGAGGCGGCGGGATCCGTCGCGTCGGCTTCCACGACGACCTCGGGGGAAAGGCCGCGGACGAGATCGCGCTCGAAATTCTGCGGAATGGTGAGGACGAAGGAGAGCGAGCCGTCTTCGAGCGCTGCACGCGCATCCGCCTCGCGGGCGAGCGGGGCGGCAATGTCGAAATAGCCGGAGGTTTCCATGCCCGCGACGATGGCGCGCGACACCGGCCCGCCGTCGAGGATGAGAACGCCCGTCGGCAGCATCTTCGGATCGGTGTTGATGGCATAGCCGAAGAGGATGAGCTGCAGGATCGGGATGCCGATAATCATCGCGAAGGTGAGCCGGTCGCGGCGCATCTGGATGACTTCTTTGAGGAGCACCGCCTTGATGCGGGAGAGCGAGATGAGGCCCATCTCACCCCTCCAGCGCCTGGGCCTGGCTCATCAGGCGGATGAAGACGTCTTCGAGCGTCGTCTCGCCCTGGCGCACGGCTATGTCGTGGTCGCTCTTGACGGCATCGATCGCGGTTTTGAGCGCTTGCGCATCGGAGCCGACGACATGCACCTCGCTGCCGAAGGGCGCCACCTGTTCCACGCCCTTTGCGCCCGTCAGCGCTTTGGCGGCCGCCGGTGCGCCTTTGCCGCTCAAGATGAAGGTGGTGAGCTTCGACTGGTCGATGATCTCTGAGACCGTGCCGCGCGCCACGATGGTGCCGTAGGCGATATAGACGATGCGGTGGCACCGCTCCGCCTCGTCCATGTAATGGGTGGAGACGAGGACGGTGAGGCCCGTTTCTGCGAGCTCGTGGATCTCGTCCCAGAATTCGCGCCGCGCTTTCGGGTCGACGCCCGCCGTCGGCTCGTCGAGGAGAAGGAGCTCGGGCGTGTGCATGGTGCAGGCGGCAAGCGCGAGGCGCCGCTTCCAGCCGCCGGACAACGTGCCCGCGAGCTGGTCGCGCCTCGAGGCGAGGCCGAGACGGTCGAGCGTGTCTTTGGCTGCCTTGCGCACGTTTGTCATGCCGTAGAGGCGGGCGACAAAGACGAGGTTCTCCTCGATCGTCAGGTCCTCGTAGAGCGAGAAGCGCTGCGTCATGTAGCCGACGCGCCGCTTGATCTCTTCGGCTTGGGTCAGGATGTCGTAGCCAAGGCAGGTGCCGCTGCCGCCGTCGGGATGAAGCAGCCCGCAGATCATGCGGATGGTGGTGGTCTTGCCGGAGCCGTTCGGACCGAGAAAGCCGACGATCTCGCCGCGCGCGATCTCAAGGTCGATGTCCTTGACGACCGCCTTGCCGCCGAAGCGCTTGGTGAGATTTTCGACCTCAATGACGGGATCGCTTTGGCTGATGCTTGTGCCCGACCTCATGATCCGGGCTCCGCACCGACGAGACGCACATCGACAGGCTGTCCGACGCGCAGGCGCGCCGCATCGCCCGCCGGACGCGCCTCGGCGCGGAAGAGAAGCTTGTCGCGGCGTTTCTCCGAAAAGATCACCGGCGGCGTGAATTCCGCTTCCGCCGAGATGCGCGTCACTTTTGCCATGAGACCGGCCGGGCAATTGTCGCAGGAGATGGCGATTTCGGCATTGTGCGGCAGCTGCACGAGCTGCGGTTCCGGCACGAAGAAGACGATCTTGCGCTCGCTCTGCGGCAGAAGCGAGAGGACGGGCTCGCCGGCGGCGACGACCTCGCCCGCGCGATAATAGACATCGTCGATGAGGCCTGCTTCCGGGGCGCGGACATTCGTCTTCGCAAGCTTCGTCTTCGCCTGAGCGACGCCGGCGCGCGCCGCCTCGACCTGGCGTTCCGCCGCCTCGATCTGGGCTTTGCGGGCCGGCAGCGTGGCGACGTCCTTCTGGCGCCGCGCCTCGGCAAGCTGCGCTTCGGCGACGGACAGGGTTTCGCTCGCCTGGTCGAGGCGCGCCTTGGCGATGACGCCGCGCTGGAAGAGATCCTGCTGGCGCTGAAATTCCTTTTCCGCCTGATCGCGGGAGGCGCGCGCCTTGTCGATCTGCGCCTCGATGACGGAGAGTTCGACGGGCCGCTGGCCTTCGCGGCGATCGGCGAGCTCGGCCTCGGCGGCGGCGAGTTCCGCCTCCGACTGGCGCAACTCCGCCTCGATCGTCTGGCGGTCGAGTGTGAAGAGGAGGGCGCCGGCCTCGATCTGCGCCCCTTCCTGAACCTTTATCTCGGCAAGACGCCCGGCAATTTCGGGCGCCGCATAGACGAAGTCGCCTTCGACATAGCCTTGCAGGGATGGTGCATCGGCTTCGCCGGCACGCCCGCAGGCGGACAGGGTCGCGACGGCCGCAAGGACGACGAAAAGGGCACCGGCGACACGCATCTCATGCCTCCACCTTGCCACCGCGCAGCTCCGTCACGACGAGATGAAGATGCGTCCGGAGCATCGCCTTGATCTCGTCGAGGAGCGATGGGGTATACCGATCGGCCCCGAGCCGGCGCAGAACCACGGCCTCGGCGACGCGCAGAAAAATGCCCTGGCCGATGAGGAGAAAGGTTCTGAGGCGCACAGTCTCGCTGTCGGGATCGAGGCCGGTCGCGATGCCGAAGTTGAGGCACACCGTGCGGTGCATGCGCTCCATCACCTGCGCGTAGATGATGTCGAAGGCTGCCGTCGGGCTCATCTGCTCGCGCAGGATGAAACGGGCGACGCGGCGCATGTCCTCGTGGCCGACGATGACGTCGACGATCGTGTCGAAGGCGAGCTCGAGATGGGCAAGCGCCTCCTGCGGGTTCGCGGGCGGGGCGGCGTTGACGATCTGCGGCGCGCGCTCTGCGATCCGGCTTCCCATGATCGCGGCGACATGGCCGGCGACGGCGAGATAGAGCTCCTCCTTGCCGCCGAAATGATAGGAGATCGCGGCGACATTGGCCTTGGCGAGCTTGGCGACATCGCGCACCGAGGCGGCATGCAGGCCGCGCTCGCCAAAAAGCTCCAGGGCCGCATCGAGAATGCGCTCGCGCGTCGTGTCGCCCGGAACGTTGGCCGGGCTCGCCGGCGAGCGGCGGGGCGCTGCGGGTCCCTCCGCGGGCGTTCTGGACGCGCCGGTGGCATTCTCCGAGGATTTCGGCCGGCGAGCGCCTTCCTTGGGATGCATCATGGGGGGCTGCAGCATGGAAGGCTGCGACACGGGGTTTCTGCTCATGGAGAGGACTTTCCGGCCTTTGATCTAGGCGTAATCATCAATCAAACGATCGTTTAAGTCAAACGTTCGTTTGATTTCGCAAAGTCGTGGCTGCGCAGGCCCACGGAACATGCTAGCCGGGGCGCGGAAGGGCGGTCGCCGCCACCGGGGAGCCGGACGGCAGTCGCACCCGGGGACAGAGACGGCGGTTGCCGCCACCAGGGGAGGCGGGATGTGACTTACGAGGAATTCAAAGCTTTCTGTGGCGCGCTGCCGGCAACGACGCATGTCGTGCAATGGGGCGGGGCCGATGTCTGGAAGGTCGGCGGCAAGGTCTTTGCGATCGGCGGCTGGCACGAGGAGCGGCCGGCCTTCACCTTCAAGACGACCGAAATCTCGTTCGAGATTTTGAAGGAGGAGCCGGGATTGCGCCCAGCGCCTTATCTCGCCTCGCGCGGCCTCACCTGGATCCAGGATTTTGCGCAAGGCCTCTCCGACGAAGACCTCCGCGCCTATCTCCGCGCCTCTCACCGCCTGGTGGCCAACGGGCTTTCGAAGAAAAAGCAGAAGGAATTGGGTCTCGACCAGGAGGATGGTGAAGGCTGGGTGCGCTGAAGGCCTCAAAAGAAAAGGGCACGATCGTTGCCGATCATGCCCTTCGAAAAATCTGCGGCCGCGCTCTTTAGGGGCGAGGCCGCAGGTGGGCGGAGCCTAGTGGCGCGGGGCCTGGAGGTCGAAGCGGTCGGCCTCCATCACCTTCGTCCAGGCGGCGACGAAGTCCTTCACGAACTTCTCCTGGCTGTCGGCGCAGGCGTAGACCTCGGCAAGCGCACGCAGCTGCGAGTGCGAGCCGAACATGAGGTCGACGCGCGTCGCCCGCCATTTGACCTCGCCGGTCTTGCGATCGCGCCCCTCATAGGTGCCGTCGGCGATGGGCTGCCATTGCGTCGCCATGGTGAGGAGGTTGACGAAGAAATCGTTCGTCAACGTGCCCGGCCGGTGGGTGAAGACGCCGTGCGGCGCGTTCTGATAGTTCGCGCCGAGAACGCGCATGCCGCCGAGAAGCGCCGTCATTTCCGGGGCGGTGAGCGTCAAAAGCTCCGCCCGGTCGACCATCGCTTCCTCCGGACGCATGAACTGCCGACCGCTCAGATAATTGCGGAAGGCGTCGGCACGTGGCTCGAGGGCGCGGAAGGAATCGACGTCCGTCTCCTCCTGGCTCGCATCCATGCGGCCCGGCGTGAACGGCACGGCGACATCGACGCCGGCATCCTTCGCCGCCTTTTCCACGGCTGCGGTGCCACCGAGCACGATGAGATCGGCAAGCGAGACCTTCTTGCCGCCGGTCTGGGCGGCGTTGAAGTCCGCCTGGATCTTTTCGAGTGCCTGCAGCGCCTTGGCGAGCTTTTCCGGCTCGTTCGCCTCCCAATCCTTCTGCGGGGCGAGACGCACGCGTGCGCCATTGGCACCGCCGCGCTTGTCGGAGCCGCGGAAGGTCGAGGCCGAGGCCCAGGCCGTCGAGACGAGCTCTGAGACCGACAGGCCGGAGGCGAGGAGTTTGGCCTTGAGATCGGCGATGTCCTCAGCATTCACCAGCTCGTGGTCGACCGCGGGGATCGGGTCCTGCCAGAGCAGCGTTTCCTGCGGCACGAGCGGGCCGAGATAGCGGACTTTCGGGCCCATATCGCGGTGGGTGAGCTTGAACCAGGCGCGCGCGAAGGCATCGGCGAACGCGTCGAAATCCTCGTGGAAGCGCCGCGAGATCTTCTCGTAGTCCGGGTCGAAGCGGAGCGCGAGATCAGTCGTCAGCATTGTCGGCTTGCGGAAGCGGCTCGGGTCATGCGCATACGGGATTTCCGCCGGCGCATCCTTCGCCACCCATTGATAAGCACCGGCCGGGCTCTTTTCGAGCTCCCATTCGAAGCCGAAGAGATTGTCGAAGAAGTAGTTGCTCCATTGCGTCGGCGTCTGCGTCCAGGTGACCTCCGGACCGCCGGTGATGGCGTCGTCGCCGAAGCCCGTGCCGTGACCGCTCTTCCAGCCGAGGCCCTGATCCTCGATCGCCGAGCCTTCCGGGTCCGGGCCGAGAAGCGAGGGATCGCCCGCGCCGTGCGTCTTGCCGAAGGAATGGCCGCCGGCGATGAGCGCGACGGTCTCTTCGTCGTTCATCGCCATCCGGTAGAAGGTCTCGCGGATGTCCTTCGCCGCCGCGACGGGGTCGGGCTTGCCGTTCGGACCTTCCGGGTTGACGTAGATGAGGCCCATCTGCACGGCCGCGAGCGGCTCTTCGAGCTGGCGCTCGCCGGAATAGCGCTCATCGCCGAGCCAGGTGCCTTCGGGGCCCCAGTAGAGCTCTTCCGGCTCCCAGACATCGGCGCGGCCGCCGGCATAGCCGAACGTCTTGAAGCCCATGGTTTCGAGCGCGACGTTGCCGGCGAGCACCATCAGATCGGCCCAGGAGATCTTGCGGCCGTATTTCTGCTTCACCGGCCAGAGGAGCCGGCGCGCCTTGTCGAGGTTGGCGTTGTCGGGCCAGGAATTCAAAGGCGCGAAGCGCTGCTGGCCCGCCCCGGCGCCGCCGCGCCCGTCGGTGATGCGATACGTGCCGGCCGAGTGCCAGGCCATGCGGATCATCAGGCCGCCGTAATGGCCGAAATCGGCGGGCCACCATTCCTGCGAATCCGTCATGACCTGTTTCAGGTCCGCAATGACGGCGTTGAGGTCGAGGCTCTGAAATTCTTTCGCGTAATCGAAATCCTTGTCCATGGGATCGGACAAGTCTGAGTTGCGGTGCAGCGTCGAGATGTCGAGCTGTTCGGGCCACCACTCGCTGTTGCGGGCACCGCGTTTGCCGCCACCGAACGGGCAGCCGCCGGAACCGTCGTCTACTTTCGCATCCATGAGTGCCTCCTTGGACGTTTCTATCAGGAGCAGAAATTATCTGCCGCCGGGCGATAGGTGAAGCCTTCTTTTTATAATCGCTCTAATAAGAAACGCTGATGACGTGCTTGCGCGGTGCGTGAGCGTCATGGTCGATGCGGTTTTTTGGGGGGGGGGGGGACAGCATGCGGCGGCTGGGAGCCGAGCTCACCAAAGGAAACGGCCGCCGCGATGTGCCGCGACGGCCGTCGAAAAGAGATGGGTCAGGCCGAGGCCAGGGTGTCGTTGCGCGTCCGCCCGCGAGGAGCCTGGAAGCGCTTCTCCGCAAGCTCAGGCCTGCGCGCGAAGCGCCTTGCCCGAAAAGCCCGTCTAGCGCTGCTTCACCACGATCGGTACGAGCAGGTCGCCCCAGAAGCCGTCTTCGGAATGGTGGCGGGCGGTGCGCTGCAATTCGACCGAAAGGCCGGCATCGACGCAGCCGATTACGGCCTGATTCAGCCGGTGCAGTTCGTTGGCGAGCACGCGGATGGCCGCCTGCTGCGCGTCAGTCATTTCGGACGAAAGCGCTTCGGCGCGCTCCTTCACCGGCGGTTTGGTCAACATCGTCTCCACTTTCTTTGCGCGCCCAGTTCGGTCGCCGGGCTCAATTGCGACCGCGGGAGAGGATCGCTCTCCCGCGGCCTTTAGGTTGCGCGTCTTCTGACCGGAAAATCAACCCGGTCACGCCGCGCGCGTTTGGGCCTTCTCCTCCCCGGAGTGGAACTGGGCGGATTCCGTTGATTCACCCATAGCTGTGGTCGACGACAGGCCGCCCGTGATTGCCATCGACACGGCGTCGAAATAGCCGGTGCCGACTTCGCGCTGGTGGCGGGTCGCCGTGTAGCCGACGGATTCCGCTGCGAATTCGGCCTGCTGCAGCTCCGAATAGGCCGCCATCTGGCGATCCTTGTAGCCGCGGGCGAGCTCGAACATGCCGAAGTTCAGCTGGTGGAAGCCGGCGAGCGTGATGAACTGGAATTTGTAGCCCATCGCACCGAGCTCGCGCTGGAACTTGGCAATGGTCTCTTTGTCGAGATTCTTCTCCCAGTTGAAGGAGGGCGAGCAATTGTAGGCCAGCATCTTATCCGGATGCGCCTTGCGCACGCCTTCGGCGAAGCGCTTCGCCTGTTCGAGGTCGGGCTTCGACGTCTCGCACCAGATGAGGTCGCAGTAAGGGGCGTAAGCGATGGCGCGGGCGATGCAGGGCTCGAGCCCGTTCTGCACCCGGTAGAAGCCTTCCGCCGTGCGGCCGGCGTCGTAATCGACGAAGGGACGATCGCGCTCGTCGATGTCGGAGGTGAGAAGCTTCGCCGCTTCCGCATCCGTGCGGGCGATGACGAGGCTCGGCACGCCGCAGACATCGGCCGCAAGACGCGCCGCCGTCAGGTTGCGGATATGCGCGGCCGTCGGGATCAGGACCTTGCCGCCGAGATGGCCGCACTTCTTTTCAGACGCGAGCTGATCCTCGAAATGCACGCCAGCCGCGCCGGCCTCGATATAGGCCTTCATGATCTCGAAGGCGTTGAGCGGGCCGCCGAAGCCGGCTTCCGCGTCGGCGACGATCGGGGCGTACCAGGTGTCGACCGAATGCTTGCCTTCGGACGTCTCGATCTGGTCGGCGCGCTGGAAGGTCCGGTTGATCTTGCGGGCGAGCTCCGGGCCGGAATTGGCCGGGTAGAGCGACTGGTCGGGATACATGGCGCCGGCGACATTGGCGTCGGCCGCGACCTGCCAGCCGGAAAGGTAGATGGCTTTCAGGCCTGCACGCACCATCTGCATGGCCTGGTTGCCGGAGAGCGCGCCGAGAGCATTGACGAAGTCGTCTTCATGGAGAAGCTTCCACAACCGGTTGGCGCCGTGCTCGGCCACCGAATACTCGATCTTCAGAGATCCGCGCAGCCGCTTCACATCCTCTGCGGTATAGGGCCGCTCGATCCCCTCGTAGCGATCGGCCGGAGCGTTCGGAAGAAGGCTCTGAAAATCGGTCATGTCAATCTCCTTACTAGACTTCTTGTGTCTGTTCCCGTCTTTGTGAGCCTCATTTACAATGCGGCGCACAAAATGCCAGGGCGAAAAGCCGGAAAATCGCGTGAAACGGGTGAACTTGTAAGTCTTGCACGCGCGTTTTTGTCGAATTTGTAAGGAATTTACAAAGTCTCGCGGCGGCCGTAAGTTGGCAGACGTTGCAACGACGCGGAGGGGGAGGCGATCGTGGCGGAACGCAAGATATTCGCAGGTCCGCGCATCAGGCGTGTCAGAAACGGCCTCGGCCTGACCCAGGCCGACATGGCCGAAGCCCTCGGCATCTCTTCAAGCTACCTGAATCTCATCGAGCGCAACCAGCGGCCTCTGACCGTGCAGGTGCTGTTGAAGCTGCAGGCGGCGTTCAAGATCAGCGCGAGCGAACTCAAGCTCGACGAGGAGGGGGTCGATCTCGATGCTCTCAAGGCCGTGTTCGCCGACCCGCTTCTGGCCGCGGAAGTGCCGAGCCCGTCGGAGCTGGAAGAGGTGGCGGAGGCGGCGCCCAACGTGGTGCGCGGCATCTCGCGTCTCTACGAAGCCTATATGGAAGGGGCCGGGCGGCTTTCGGAACTGTCGCAGCTTCTGGCCGAAGGCGGCGAGATCCGCACCGAGATGGGCGCGCGACTGCCCTTCGACCGGGTCGCGACCTGGTTCGAGGAGGCGGGGCCGTGGTTTCCCGAACTCGAGGAGACCGCAGCCGCGCTGGCGGAGGAGCTGACCCCGCGCGACGATCCCTTCGCCGCCTTGAAGGCGCATCTGCGCGAGCGCCACGGCATCGATCTCAGGATCCTGCCCGCCCATGCGCTGCCGGACGAGCGCGCCCGATTCGATCGCCATTCGATGCGCTTCTTCATCGCCGAATCCGTGCCGCTCGTCGATCGCGCCTGGCTCGTTGCGCTGCAGGTCGCCTATTCCGGCCATACGCCGCTTTTGAACAAGCTCGCCGCCCAGGCCGCGCCGAAGGATACGGAATCGCAGCGTCTCCTGCGGGCGGGCTTCGCGCGTCGTCTCGCCGACGCGATCCTGATCCCGGCCCCACGCCTTGCCGCGGCGGCGCGCGAATTCCGCTTCGATCTCGCCGGGCTCAGCCAGCGCTTCCAGACCCGCAATGCCCGCATCATGGCGCGCCTAGCAGCCCTTGCCGGCAATCCGGAGGGCGACGTCGACGAGGCCGCCCTCGTCGTGCTCGACGGCGCCGGCACCGTGATCACCCGCATCCGAGGCGCGGGTTTTCCCTTTGCCCGTTTCGGAGCCGCCTGCGGGCGCCTGCCGATTTTCGACCGGCGGACGGAAAGCGGCGTGCTCGCGGCGCGTCTGTCTTTTCCCGACGGGGCGACCTTCTTCGCGCTCGCCATGCGGGAATCCGAAGCGCTTGCCGACAAGACGCTGCCGCCGCCTTTGCGGGCGACGCTTCTCGTCTTCCCCGAGCGTTTCGCCGAGGCGACCGTCTATGATTTCGTGCGCTCCGCCCCGGCCCGGCCCGTCGGCGTAACGTGCCGGCTGTGCGAACGGGAAGGTTGCGCCCATCGTGCCCAGCCGCCGGCGACCCGGCCAGCGAGCCTGCACGATTACCGCATCGGCAAATCCGACCGGGAGATCCCTTGAGAGGAAAATCCCGACGCACCTGCGACTTTCGTTACCCTGAAACGCGGCGTTTTTGGCCTCGCGGCGATTGAAGCTTGCCGCGGCTTGCCCCTATGTTGCCAGGGAATGGCCGCTATGCGTGCAGTGAAAGCCCACCAACAGGGGAGGTGCTCTTGTTCAGAGCTCTTTGTCTCGTCTCCACCCTGGCGATCGTCGCTGCCTCCGGCAGTCCGGCCTTGGCCCAGGACGAGGAGAAAGTCGTCAACGTCTACAATTGGTCGGACTATATCGACGAATCCATCCTTGAAGATTTCACCAAGGAAACCGGCATCAAGGTCGTCTACGACGTCTACGATTCCAACGAGATCCTGGAAACCAAGCTGCTCTCCGGCGGCACGGGCTATGATGTCGTCCTGCCGTCCGCCTCGCCGTTTCTCGCCCGCGAGATCCAGGCCGGCGCCATGCAGAAGCTCGACAAGTCGAAGCTCCCCAATCTCAGCCATGTCTGGGACACGATTGCCGAGCGGGTATCGAAATACGATCCCGACAACGAATACTCGGTCAATTACATGTGGGGCACGACCGGCATCGGCTACAATGTCGATATGATCAACGAGCGCATGCCCGATGCGCCGGTCAATTCCTGGGATATGGTCTTCGACCCTGACGTCATCTCGAAGTTTCAGGATTGCGGCGTCTACATGCTCGACGCGCCGACAGAGATGATCCCGGCCGCCCTCAACTATCTCGGCCTCGATCCGAATTCGACGAAGCCGGACGACATCGACAAGGCGGAAGAGTTGTTGAAGTCCGTGCGCCCTTACATTCAGAAATTCCACTCCTCCGCCTATATCGATTCTCTCGCCAACGGCGACATCTGCATGGCAGTCGGCTGGTCGGGCGACGTGTTTCAGGCGATCGATGCGGAGGCCGAAGGGATCAATGTCAAATACGTGATCCCGAAGGAGGGCGCGCAGATGTGGTTCGACCAGATGTCGATCCCGGCCGACGCGCCGCATCCCGACAACGCTCATGCCTTCATCAATTACATCCTGCGTCCCGATGTCATCGCCAAGGCGTCGAACTATGTCTTCTATGCCAACGGCAACAAGGATTCGCAGCAATATCTCGATGAAGAGATCATCGGCGATCCGGCGATCTATCCACCGAAGGACGTGATGGACAAGCTCTACACGGTCGACCCGTACAATCCGAAGGCGCAGCGGCTCATCACGCGCGCCTGGACGAGCGTCAAGACCGGGCAGTAAGAGGCCGCAAAATGGCCGGGCAGGAATCCTGCCCGGTCTTCAACGAGGGAAGGGTTACGTATGGCCAAAATGCTCGGGCCCGTGAGGCGCGCTTTTCAGCCGTGGAACGATCCGAGTCAGCCGCCCTTCATCGAATTCAGGAACGTCACCAAACGCTTCGGCGATTTCACCGCCGTCGACAACCAGTCGATCACCGTCTACGAGCGCGAATTCTACGCCCTGCTCGGGCCATCCGGCTGCGGCAAGACCACCTTGTTGCGGATGCTGGCCGGCTTCGAAGAACCGAGCGAGGGCGAGATTTTTCTGGATGGCCGGCCGTTGACGGGCGTGCCGCCGCACAAGCGGCCCGTCAACATGATGTTCCAGTCCTACGCGCTCTTCCCGCATATGAACGTCGCCGACAACATCGCCTTCGGTTTGAAGCAGGAGGGGATGGCGAAGGCCGATATCGGGGTGCGCGTCGACGAGATGCTGCGCCTCGTCAAATTGCAGGATTTCGCCCGCCGCAAGCCGGCGCAATTGTCCGGCGGCCAGCAGCAGCGCGTGGCGCTCGCCCGTGCGCTCGCCAAGCGCCCGAAGGTGCTGCTTCTCGACGAGCCCCTCGGCGCGCTCGACAAGAAGCTGCGCGAGGAGACGCAGTTCGAGCTGACCGACCTGCAGGAGAGCCTCGGCCTCACCTTCCTCATCGTCACGCATGACCAGGAAGAGGCGATGACCATGGCCGACCGCATCGCCGTCATGGATCATGGCCGCGTCATCCAGGTGGCGACGCCGGCCGTCATCTACGAGGCGCCGGCCTCGCGCTACATCGCTGATTTCGTCGGCGACGTGAACATTTTCGAAGGCCGCATCGCGCATCTGGAAAATGGCGGCCTGACCATGACGACGGCGGCCGGCTTTACGGTCGAAGTGGCGGAGATGCCGCAAGGCGTGGCCCGCCCGCAGGCCGGCGAGACGATCTGGTTCGCCATCCGGCCTGAAAAGATGGTGATCAGCCACGAGCGGCCGCCAAACGCCACCACCAATGTCATCGAAGGCGAAGTCTGGGATATCGGTTATCTCGGCGATGTCTCGATCTACAACATCAAGCTCGATTCCGGCGATGTGGTGCGCGCGACGCGGCTCAACGCCTCGCGCGAAGTGGAGCGTCCGCTCACCTGGGAGGACCGGGTCTTCCTTTCCTGGCGGCCGGACGCCGGCACCGTTCTGGTCCGATAGGGGGTCGGCGTGCACGCTTTGCGCAGCTTTTTCGCCCGCCGCATCGTCATCGCCATTCCGTATCTGTGGCTCGCCGTCTTCTTTCTGGCGCCGTTTCTGATCGTCCTGAAGATCTCGTTTTCCGCGACCGCGATCGCCATGCCGCCCTATACGCCGGTCTTCGACGGGCTTGCGACGCTTTGGGAGAGGGCGAAGGATCTCTCCTTCGACAATTACGTCTGGCTGACGGAGGATGCGCTTTACATCAAAGCCTATCTTTCCTCGGTCAAGATCGCGCTCATTTCGACGGCGATCACGCTCCTTATCGGCTATCCTCTGGCGCTTGCCATGGCGCGCGCGCCGGACCGCATCCGCCCGCTCCTCTTGATGGCGATCATCCTGCCGTTTTGGACCTCGTTTCTGATCCGCGTCTATGCCTGGATCGGCATCCTGAAGCCCGAGGGTCTTTTGAACCAGCTGCTTCTGTCGCTCGGCGTCATCGACCAACCCCTCACCATTATCAACACGGATTGGGCCGTCTATATCGGCATCGTCTATTCCTATCTGCCCTTCATGGTGCTGCCGCTCTACGCCACCTTGGAGAAGATGGATTACCGGCTGATCGAGGCCGCGAACGATCTCGGCGCGACGCCGCTCGGGGCTTTTTGGAAGATCACCGTGCCTTTGTCGGTGCCGGGCATTCTGGCGGGTTCGCTCCTCGTCTTCATTCCGGCGGTCGGCGAATTCGTCATCCCGGATCTTCTCGGCGGCTCCGACACGTTGATGATCGGGCGCACGCTCTGGGTCGAGTTCTTCTACAATCGCGACTGGCCGGTCGCGAGCGCGGTTGCGATCGTGCTCCTGCTGCTCCTCGTCGTGCCGATCGTCATTTTCCAGAAGATGCAGCAGAGGGCGTCGAGCTGATGCGCCGCTTCACATCCTTCAATCTGGTCGCGCTCGTCTTCGGCCTTGCCTTCCTCTATCTGCCGATCCTCATCCTGATCATCTATTCCTTCAATGCCTCGCGCATCGTCACCGTCTGGGGCGGGTTTTCGACGCGCTGGTATGTCGAGCTCATGCACAATCAGAGCATTCTCGATGCGGCCTGGGTGACGTTGCGTGTGGGGCTTTTGTCCGCGACGCTCGCCACCTTCCTCGGCACGCTCGCGGCGCTCGCTCTCGTGCGCGGGGGGCGGTTCTGGGGACGCACGCTCTTTTCCGGCATGGTCTTCGCGCCTCTCGTCATGCCGGAGGTGATCACCGGCCTGTCGCTCCTGCTTCTCTTCGTGGCGGTCAATTTCGACCGCGGCTTCTGGACGGTGACGATCGCCCATATCACCTTCTCGATGTGCTTCGTCGCCGTCGTCGTGCAGTCGCGGCTTCTCTCCTTCGACCGCTCGCTGGAAGAGGCGGCGCTCGATCTCGGGGCGACGCCGGTGAAGACCTTCTTTGCCGTCACGCTGCCCTTGATCGCGCCTGCCGTCGTCGCTGGCTGGATGCTCGCCTTCTCGCTCTCGCTCGACGATCTCGTCATTGCGAGTTTCACGACAGGCCCGGGCGCCACCACCTTGCCGATGAAGATCTACAGCCAGGTCCGCCGCGGCGTAACGCCCGAGATCAACGCGGTGTGCACCATCCTCGTGGCGCTGGTGACGCTGGGCGTACTGACGGCCTCGATCCTCGGCAAGGCCCGCGCCCCGGCGCGGGCTCCATAGACGTTGACGCCATCGGGCAGTGCGGGCCTTAGTTCGAGGCGGGCGCGCTCGAGGTCAGTTCCGGGCTTGCCAGCGTGCCGATGATGTCGACCGGGATTGCCGGCTGATCCGTCTTCGGCGTGAGCGTTCCGGACAGGTCGAGGCGACGGTCACGAAGACCGATCTCGCCGGCAAGCGAGGCGGTGTAGCGCGATGTCTCCACCAGGCCGTCGGTGAGTTCACACTGCCCCTCGGCGAAGGTGAGGCCCGCCTTGAGCTGCGTGAAGGGCGTGCTTGCGGTTGCCTTGAGGAGCGGCTGTGCCCCGCCTTCAGGCGCTTTTGCTGCGGCTTCGAGGTCGAGATAGGGCAGGCGGCCGTTCTTGGCGTCGACAGTGAGGCGCCCGGTCGCGGTCTGCAGCATGGCGCCGACATCTTCTCCGGAGCCGGTCAGTTCGACCATGACATCGGCCGTCCCCTCGATCGGCGCGGTGCCGAGCATGGAGGTGAGGCCCGCGGTCTTGAGCTCGTGGGCGCGCAAAGCGGTCTGCAGACGCGGCAGGCCGTCATCCACATCGAGGGTGATGTTGCCGCTGAGGCGCCCCCCAGAAAGCTCCGCCTCGCCGATCGTCAGAAGGGCGTGGCCGTTCTGGACGAGAAGCGATGCCCCGACCTGATGCAAGCGGGCCGCATCGACCCGGACTTCGCCGGCCGAGACGCGAAGATCGGCCTTGAAATCGTCGAGCCAGCCGGTGGTGAGGCGCGTCTTGAGGATCGCCGGCGCCTCGCCGTCGTCGACGCTGAAGAGATGATGCAGGACCGGCGTCGTATCGAAGGAGGGGAAGGCGAGCGTCCCGGACATGGACGGCGTGCCGGTGAAATCGAGCCGCAGGGCGCCCTTGCCCGAAACGCCGTTCAGATTGAGGGTGGCATCGGAAAACGTCGCCATATTGCCGGCGATGTCGGCGTCGCTATCGAGGCGAATGGTCTGAAAGGGCGAGGCTTCGGCATAACGGTTGCTGAACCAGGAGAGCACTGTGGGTGCGTCTTCGAGGTTGAGGGCGAGCCTGCCGAGGAGATGCGGATCGCGCGGGTCGCGCACGGTCCCGCTGAAGGAGGCGTTGAGGCTTTTCGCCTGCACATCGAGATTGAGCGTCGTTTCGCCGGCCCGGATGAAGCGGTAGGGCTGCTGGGCGGAGGCGGTGATGCGCATCTCTTCGCCATGCCGCACGAAGCGGCCGGAAACTTCGATCGGTTTCCTGACGCTGTCCCATTGCAGATTGAGGTTGACCTTGGAGAAGACCTCGCGGCGTCCGCTTAGTTCGTCGCTGTAGACGATGCGCCCGTTCTCGATGACGAAGGAGCCGAGGCGCACATCGCCGGCAAAGGCCAGTTGCAGCGCGGCGGCACTCGTGTCGAAATCCCAGCTCTCCGCCCCGTCGGCGGCACGGCGCAACGAAATCACGGGAGCGACGATGGTGAAATCCTCGATCTCGACCTCACCGATGAGAAGCGGCAGGAGGCGCACCGAGGCTTTGAGGAAGGCCATCTGGACGAAAGGCGTGTCATCGCCCGGAGGTCCGGCGATCTCCACATCCTTGAGCTTGACGCTGAGGCGCGGCAGGAGCGTGATGACGGCTTCGCCCTCGAGCGAGACTTCCCGCCCGGTCCAGGCCGATATCTGCTCGGCGACCCGACGCTTGACGTCTTCGGGCGAGACGAGTTGGCTAGCGAGGAATGCCAGCCCGCCCACGAGAACGACCAGGAGGCCGAGGGCGATAAGCAGCCGCCGCATCATGGGGACCTATCTCCGTTGTCATCGCGATAGGGGCTTTGCCGCCCGAAGGCAAGGCGCTTGGGGCTTTCTGCACGCCTTCCTTTAAGAGGCAAGACCGCCCTCACAGAACACGAGCCGAGGAAACGCTGATGAACGATACGCCTTTGTGGAAACCCGATCCGGCCAAGGCCGAGGCGACGCCCATGGCACGCTTCCGCAAAACCGCTGCCGAGGCGGCGGCGGGCGAAGAACTCGGTGACTATCACGCTTTGCACGCCTGGTCGGTGCGTGATCCTGCCGCTTTCTGGAACGCGATCTGGGATCATTGCAGCGTCATCGGCGAAAAGGGCGAGCGGATCCTGGAAAGCGCCGAGGCGATGCCGGGGGCGGCCTTCTTCCCGGATGCGCGGCTGAATTTCGCCGAGAACCTCTTAAAGCGGAAAGGCGCCGAGGATGCCCTCGTCTTCCGCGGCGAAGACAAGGTGAGGCGGCGGCTCTCCTGGGACGATCTTTGCGGCCTCGTCTCGCGCCTGCAGCAGGCAATGCGCGACGCCGGCATCGGCAAGGGCGACCCGGTGGCGGCGATGATGCCAAACATGCCGGAAACGATCGCCGCCATGCTGGCGGCAAGCTCGCTCGGAGCGATCTGGTCGTCCTGCTCGCCGGATTTCGGCGAGGGTGGCGTTCTCGACCGCTTCGGGCAGATCGAGCCGAAGCTCCTCATCGCCTGCGACGGCTATTGGTACAACGGCAAGAAGATCGAGGTGGCCGACAAGCTCGCCAAGATCGCCGAGAAACTTCCAACGGCCGCAAAGGTCGTGATCGTGCCCTATCTCGATCAGGCCGAAGAGGTGGCGAAACGTGTGCCGCGGGGCGTCGCGCTCGGTGATTTCATCGCCTCTTTCGAGGCTCAGGAGCCGACCTTCGAACGCCTGCCCTTCAACCATCCGCTCTATGTACTCTTTTCCTCCGGCACGACGGGCATTCCGAAATGCATCGTCCACGGGGCGGGCGGCACGCTTCTGCAGCATCTGAAGGAGCATCGGCTGCATTGCTCGATCACACCGGGCGAGAAGCTTTTTTACTTCACCACCTGCGGCTGGATGATGTGGAACTGGCTCGTCTCGGGGCTCGCCTGCGATGCGACGCTCCTCCTCTACGACGGTTCGCCCTTCTATCCCGACGGCAACGCGCTCTTTGATTATGCCGCCGAAGAGAAGATGGCGATCTTCGGCACGTCGGCGAAATTCATCGATGCGGTGCGCAAGGCGGGGCTTAAGCCTGCAACCTCGCACGATCTGTCGGCCCTGCGCATGATGACCTCGACCGGCTCGCCGCTCGCGCCGGAGAATTTCGATTTCGTCTACGAGGCGATCAAAAAGGATATGCATCTCGCCTCGATTTCCGGCGGCACCGACATTGTTTCCTGCTTCGTCCTCGGCATTCCGACCGAGCCCGTCTGGCGCGGCGAGATCCAGGGGCCGGGTCTCGGCATGGCAGTCGATGTGTGGGACGAGGACGGCCAGCCCGTGAAGGGAGCCAAGGGCGAACTCGTCTGCACGAAGCCCTTTCCTTCGATGCCGGTGATGTTCTGGAACGATCCCGACGGGATCAAATACCAGTCTGCCTATTTCGATCGCTTTCCGGGCGTATGGTGCCATGGCGACTTTGCCGAATGGACCGAACATGGCGGCATCATCATCCATGGCCGCTCCGACGCGACGCTCAATCCGGGCGGTGTCCGGATCGGCACGGCGGAGATCTACAACCAGGTCGAAAAGCTGCCGGAGATCCTGGAGGCGCTCGCCATCGGCCAGACCTATGACGACGATGTGCGCATCGTTCTCTTCGTTAGGCTCGCGGAGGGCGTCGAACTCGATGCGGAGATGACGAAGCGCATCAAGCAGCAGATCCGCGACGGGGCCTCGCCCCGCCATGTGCCGCAGAAGATCGTCCAGGTCGCCGACATTCCGCGCACGAAATCGGGAAAGATCACCGAGCTTGCCGTGCGCGACATCGTTCACGGCCGCGACGTGAAGAACCTCGAGGCGCTCGCAAATCCCGAAGCGCTCGATCTCTTCCGCGATATCGAGGAATTGCGGAAATAACCTCGGGGGCGCCGTCCTCGGCGGTGCATGCGCTCAAAGCGCCGGCGTGAAGATGCTTGCCGTGATCACGAGGGCGACGGCGGCGAGGCCTGTGGCGGCGATCATCAGGGCACCGTCGCAGACGAGGAGCGCGAGCCCGATGAGCGCGATGGCGCCCATCGGCGCGCTGCTCGCAAACGGGATGAGTTCCAGGGGCGGCACGGTCAGCGTCATCACGATGCAGATGAAGGCCGCGACCCGCACGAAGGGGCCGCTGGCGTAGCGGGTGAGCCGGCCGTGGAACAAGCGGTCGAGGCGGCGCGCGAAGGCGCGCATGGATTTTGTCGCCTCGCCCAGTTTCCTGGCGGAGACGCTTTGGCGCGAGACAAATTCCGGGATCCAGAAATGGTCGCGGCCGAACAGCATCTGGCCTGCGAAGAGCGCAACGATGGCGGCGAGGAAGGTGGGGACGCCCGGTATCCCGCCGATCGGCGAAAGCTCGATCAAGGCGGGGACCAGGAGGAAGGGGCCGTAGCTGCGGTGGCCGAACGTGTCCATCATCTGTCCAATGGAGACACGCTCGTGCTGGCGTGCCGTTTCGGCGAGGCGATCGACGACCTCGGTGGTGTTGCGGGGACTGGATTCCATGAACGCCGAACGGCGGAGGAGAGGGTGGGTTCCACGCCGCGCCTGACCACGCCGGCCTGCCGGCGCTGCGCCTCGAAGCCCGGCTCCGGCGAACTTCAAAGGGGTTAACGGAATTTCTGCTATCTCCAGCCGGAGCCTCCCGAATTCGCGATGGCAGCTATCGCGTAAGGTACGTTGTGCAGTGCGGCGAGCGGGCGTAGGGCAGCGGCAAGAATAGAAGGGTCAAAGCAGGAGTGATCCGATGCGCACATCCCCCTCAACCCCCCAACCCCATCTCGCTGGAGCGCACTGGCACGACGCGCTCGCACGTCAGGGCCGTTCGTTCGCTCAGATGATGTCGACCTTTGCCACCGCCTGCGATCTCGCGGCCGAAGCGGAAGCGACCGGGCACGCCCCGGCCGACGCGTTCGAGCGTCTGTGCGGCAACAAGAAAATGGCCGCGCGCCACTGACCGCCTTTCAGCGCTGACTGGCCTCGCAATATGCCGGTTCCGGGTTGTCGGGGCCGGCATATTGCATTCAGAAGATGAGGATTTCCGGGCTTTTGCCCGCCGAGTGCCGATTTCCTTCCCTCTATCCCGCCTTCGCCCTTGAGCATGACGGGCGCTCGCCCAATAACGGTCGAGACGAAAAATAAGGAAGGGTAGGATATGGGCGGTTACGTCCTCGCCATCGATCAGGGCACGACATCGACACGAGCGATCGTCTTCGACGATCGCGCCCACGTCATGGGCGTCGGGCAGCTGGAATTCCAGCAGCATTTCCCGCGTTCCGGCTGGGTGGAGCACAATCCGGAAGACCTTTGGCGGACCACGGTGGAGACCGTGCGGCGCGCCTTGGCCGAAGCCCGGCTTTCCGCGCCGGATCTCGCCGGCATCGGCATCACCAATCAGCGCGAGACGACGCTCGTCTGGGATCGCAAGACAGGCAAGCCGGTCCACAACGCCATCGTCTGGCAGGATCGCCGGACGGCGCGGCTTTGCGAGCGCCTCATCAAAGAGGGGCATGCCGAGCCGGTCGCCGAGAAGACCGGTCTTCTGATCGACAGCTATTTCGCCGGCACCAAGGTCAACTGGATTCTCGACAATGTCGAAGGTGCGAGGGCGCGCGCGGAGGCGGGCGATCTTCTCTTCGGCACGGTCGACACCTGGCTCATCTGGAAGCTGACGGGCGGGCGCGTCCACGCGACCGACGCGACCAATGCGGCGCGGACGCTGATGTTCGACATTCGCCGCAACGAATGGGACGACGAGCTTCTCGCCATGCTCGGCGTGCCGCGCTCCATGCTGCCGGAGGTGAAGGACAGCGCCGCGGAATTCGGCGAGACGGATCCTGCGATCTTCGGCACGGCGATCCCGATCCGCGGCGTTGCCGGCGACCAGCACGCCGCCACCCTCGGCCAGGCCTGTTTCACGCCCGGCATGGTGAAGTCGACCTACGGGACCGGCTGCTTTGCCGTCCTCAATACGGGTGACGAATTCGTCCGCTCCAAGAACAAGCTTCTGACCACGATCGCCTACCGCCTCGACGGGCGCACCACGTACGCGATCGAGGGCTCGATCTTCGTCGCCGGCGCCTCCGTGCAGTGGCTGCGCGACGGGCTCAAAATGATCGACCGCGCCGAAGAATCGGGTGAACTCGCGGGCCGCGCCGATGACGGCCAGGACGTCTATCTCGTGCCGGCCTTCACCGGGCTTGGAGCTCCCTGGTGGGATTCCGATGCGCGCGGCGCGCTGTTCGGCCTGACGCGTTCGACGGGCCCGGCGGAACTTGCCCGTGCGGCGCTCGAATCGGTGTGTTTCCAGACGGCCGATCTCGTTTCCGCCATGCAGGGCGACTGGCAGGGCGCCGACAATCCGGTTCTGCGCGTCGATGGCGGCATGGTGGCGAGCGACTGGACGATGCAGCGTCTCGCCGATCTTCTCGATGCGCCGGTCGATCGCCCGGTGGTTCTGGAGACGACCGCTCTTGGCGCGGCATGGCTCGCAGGCCGGCAGGCCGGCGTGTGGCCGCAGGAAGAGGAGTTCGCCAAGGCCTGGCGCCCGGAACGCCGCTTCACGCCGCAGATTTCCGAGGACGTGCGGACCGCAAAGCTCGCCGGCTGGCGCGATGCCGTGCGCCGCACGCTGACCCGGCAGGACTGACGCCTCGATCTCTGCCAAATGATCTCTGACGAAGACGGCCGCCGCGCGACAGCGTGGCGGCCGGTCTCGTTGTGGGCGCGGCGAAGGGGCGCGGCATTCGGGCTTTACAGGCCTCATCACAATCATATTCTTGAAAGTGAATGTGATGATTTGCGGAGAACCCTGATGCGCAAGATCCTTGCCCTCGCGAGCCTCGTTCTGGTTTTCGCTACGCCCGCCGTGGCGCAGGAAAAGCCGTCGCTCGTGACCGTCGTGACATCGCCCGAGCCGCAGACGCAGCTGATGGCGATGGTGCTCACCATGCAATCCGTGCAGCAGGGGGCGAAGGCGCGGGTGCTTCTGTGCGGGCCGGCGGCCGATATCGCCCTCACGAATGCGCCGGCGAGCGCGATGGCGTTGCAGAAGCCGAAAGGCATGAGCCCGAAGGGGCTGATGCAGACCATGCTGCAAAAGACGGACACGGCCGTCGACGTCTGCGCCCTCTATCTGCCCAACAAGGGGCTGAACGAGGATGCGCTGATCGAGGGCGTCGGTGTCGCTGAGCCGCCGCAGATGGCGGAGCATCTCCTGGCGGAGAACACGCGCATTCTGAGTTTTTGAGGCACCCTCCGGCGCATGGTGGCGTCCCGGCGCGTCATTCGGGTGTGCCATCTGCAACTGGGGAGGCCACAACCGAGAGCATGCCCCGCCGTTGACCGGAAAACCCGCCGCTTGTAGGCGTGTCGCGTAGCATTTGGAGGACGGTTGCCGACACATCGCCCCCCTGCCTGATCGTGACCATCGCATGAGGGGATCTTTGGATCGACATCGTCTCTCCGTCCTGGGGCTCGGATATGTCGGGCTCCCGGTCGCCGCAGCTTTTGCGCGCGCGGGCTATGAGGTTGTCGCCTTCGACATCGATGCGGCCCGCGTGGAGGAATTGCGCGCCGGGCGCGATCGCAATGCCGAGGTGACGCCGCAGAATCTCGCCTGTCCAAGGCTTCACATCACGTCTGACGCGCAAGAGCTCGCCCGGGCCGATATTCACATCGTCACGGTGCCGACGCCGATCACTCCCGCCCGAAGGCCGGATCTCAGGCCGCTTCAGAGCGCCTCGGTGACCGTGGGGCGCGTGCTGAAGGCGGGCGACATCGTCGTGTACGAATCGACCGTCTATCCGGGTGCGACCGAAGACGTCTGCGTGCCGATCCTCGAAGCCGAGAGCGGCTTGAGGTTCGGGGAGGATTTTGCCGTCGGCTATTCGCCGGAGCGCATCAATCCCGGAGACGACCGCCATCGTTTCGAGACCATTGCGAAGGTGGTTTCAGGCTCCGATGATAAGACGCTCGATCGTCTCGCCGGGCTTTACGGCTCGGTGCTCGAGGCGGAGGTGCATCGCGCGCCCTCGATCCGCGTGGCGGAGGCCGCGAAAGTGATCGAGAACACGCAGCGCGACCTCAACATCGCGCTGATGAACGAGCTTGCCCTCATCTTCGATCGTCTCGGCCTGCGCACCGCCGACGTGCTGGCGGCCGCGCGCACCAAGTGGAACTTCGTCGATTTCACGCCGGGCCTCGTCGGCGGTCACTGCATCGGCGTCGATCCCTATTATCTGACGGCCAAGGCCGAGGAGATGGGCCACCATCCGGAGGTCATTCTGGCCGGGCGCCGCACCAATGACGGGATGGGCGCCTTCATCGCGCGCAAGGCCGTCAAGTTGATGATCGGGCAGGGGTCGCGCGTGAAGGGCAGCCGCGTCGGCGTTTTCGGGCTCACCTTCAAGGAAAACGTGTCCGATCTCCGCAACAGCCGCGTGCCCGACATCGTCGAGGAGCTGCGCGACTATGGCATCACGCCGCTCGTGCACGATCCGCTCGCGGAGAAGAGCGCAGCCTTTCGTGCCTATGGGATCGAGCTCAAGGAGATCGAGGCGATCGACGATCTCGATGCAGCCATCATGGCCGTTCCGCATGCGGCCTATCTCGCCGATGCGGGGCGAGATCTTTTCAAGCGCGTCAGAGATGGCGGCGTGGTTGTGGATGTGAAGTCGCGCTTTTCGGAGTGCCCCCCGCACCTCCATTACTGGAGCCTCTGACCGGTTCGGTGGCGTAGGCGCGGCGCTCCCAGTCGCTGTCGCGAAGCCGGTCGTAATCGTCGTCGAGCCGCACGACGTCGTCTTCGGCGAGATAGGCGCCCGATTGCACCTCGATGAGCTCGAGCGGGATCTTTCCGGGGTTTTCGAGGCGGTGCACTGCGCCGATTGGGATGAACGTCGATTCGTTCTCGTAAAGAAGCTTTTCGGTGTCCCCGATCGTGACGAGCGCCGTGCCGCGGACAACGATCCAGTGCTCGGCGCGGTGAAAATGCCGTTGCAAAGAGAGCCGGCCGCCGGGCTTCACCTCGATGCGCTTGACCTGGAAACGCTCGCCGCGATCGATCGCCTGATAGCTTCCCCAGGGGCGATAGACATAGGCCGGCTCTTCGATCTGCGGCCGACTGCTTTCCTTGAGCATGGCAACGAGAGGTTTGAGCGCCTCGGCTTTCGATCGATCTGTGACGAGCGTCGCATCCCGTGTCTGAACGACCGCGAGACCCGAAAGGCCGACGATGGCGACGAGGCTGTCGCCGAGGACGTAATTGTCCTGCGCCTCGACGAAGAGCGCCTCGCCCCGCGCGGCATTGCCCTCCCCGTCCTTTTCGGTGAGCGACCAGAGCGCCTCCCAGGAGCCGATATCGCGCCAGCCCATGGAGACGGGAAGAACGCGTATGGTCTTCGTTTTCTCCAAGACGGCGACATCGATGGAGGCGGGCGTCGTGCGGGCGAAACTCGTTTCCTCGAGCCGCAGGAAGCCGAACTCGCATCTCGCACCGGCCACGGCTTCGGCAGCGGCCGTGACCGTCTCGGGATCGAAGCGGGCGTATTCGGCAAGGAGTTGATCGGCGCGAAAGACGAGGTTGCCGGAGTTCCAGAGATAGCCGGCGGCGACATAATCCTGCGCCGCCGCAGCGTCCGGCTTTTCGATGAAAGCGGCGACGGCACGGATGCTCGACGTCTCGCCGGCGCCATCGGGCCGGATGTAGCCATAGCCGGTGGCGGCATGGTCGGGGCGCACGCCGAAGGTCACGATATGGCCGTGCTGCGCGCTGGCGACGGCCTCCTGCGCGGCCGCCCGGAAGCTTGCCACATCCTCCACCATGTGGTCGGCGGCGAGCATCATGACGACCGCCTGGGGGTCTTGCCCGGCGATGAAATGGGCTCCGGCCGCGACCGCCGGCCCGGAATCCCGGCCTTCAGGTTCGAGGAGAATGGTGGCGGTCAAGCCGAGTGCCGCCAATTGCTCTGCCACCATGTGGCGATAGCGGGCGGCCGTGACGATCACGGGCGGCGCGAAAATATCCGGCGCGCTGACGCGATGGATCGTTTCTTGGAAGGTCGAGCGTTTGCCCAGGAAGTTGATGAATTGCTTTGGCGCGGATACGCGCGAGGCCGGCCAAAGGCGCGTGCCTGATCCTCCGCACAAAATGAGCGGAACGATTGCCCCCATCGGTTCATCCCCCTGAACCCCAGGTAGCGATCGCAGGTTTTCGCAACTTATGCAAGGACGGCGCGCCGCCCTTCGTGGCCTGCGCTCAGGCGGCGCGCTGCGCGACGAACGAGCTCTCCGCGTAGACGCAGATATTGGCGCGTCCCTGACGTTTCGCCTGGTAGAGGGCCTGATCCGCCATGGTGTAGAGCTGCTTTGCGCCGAGCTCGCCGGAGACGAAGGTCGCAAGTCCGGCGCTCGCGCCGATGCGGATATCCTCGTGGCCGAGCGCGAAAGGCTGTGCGACGGCCGCGAGGATCGCTTTGCCGCGCGCGAAGGCTTCGGCGCCCCCCATGCCGACCGGCATGATGACGGCGAATTCGTCGCCGCCGATCCGCGCGGCGAAAGCCTCCAATGGCAGAGCGGTGCGGATACGGTCCGCCGAGGCGCAAAGAAGCTGATCGCCGATGACGTGGCCGAACGTGTCGTTGACCGGCTTGAAGCCGTCGAGGTCGAGGACGATGAGCGCGAAGCCTTCGCCCCGGGCGCCCGCCTCGCAGATCGCCATCGCCATTTTCTCTTCGAAATAGGCGCGGTTCGGCAGCTTCGTGAGATGATCGTGGCGTGCGAGCAGGCTCAAGGAGCGCTCCGCCTGAAGGCGCGCGACCATGGTCTGCGAATTGTAGACGATGAGCTGTATGGCGCCGACCGCAAACATGACCTCGATGAAGGCGAGGGCGATGTAACTCGAGCCGCCGAGCGTCAGCGACATGGCAATGACCGGCAGCAGCACGAGAAGGAGCTGCGCGATGGCGATCTGCGGCCGCACGACACGCACGACGATGCCGGTGAAATAGGCCATCGTAAGCGTCATTACGAGGACATCGGCCATGTGGTTCTGGAAGACGAGGGTGCGCGCCGCCAGGCCCCCGAGACATGCGGAAAATACCCAGCCGCCCGCCATATAGGCATGCTCCCAGCGGCGCCAGTCGCCGACAAGGCGCGAAGCGCTTCGGCGCCAGCGCCGGTAATGCAGGCAAATGGCGATACGTGCCAGACCGACGACAAACCCGAAGATCGTGATGGCACCGAGGATCTGGTCGCCCGTGTCCATCGCGGCGATCGTTCCGGCAACGGCGAACCCGATCAGAATGAGGGTGATGGAAGGCAAGGCGCCGTAAACGAGATCGAGCAGCTGGGGGAGGATCGCCTCCTCTCCATCGCTCCGCGATATGAGCATTGTCTCTGCCGTCATGGCTCCGCCCCACCTGTACGGCGAATGGGCTACAGGAGTTTAGAAGTCCTGAATAGAACCGTGAGAATGCGCACGGCCTGAGCGGAAAGGGACGATGGCGATTTGCGTTTCGTTCGTTGGTTCAGAGACATGGCCAGATTGTCGCAGCCGCTGGCACGGAGAAATTCGCGTGACGGAGTTGCCGTTCCCCCTCGGGAGGTGGGCGCGATGCGCTTGCGGCGAGCGGAGTAAGGGCAGAGGCGGATTGTCCTTTGCCTCGACCTTGAGACACGGCCGCATCGGGCTTGCGAAGCTTGCCGCGGCGGAAGGGATCGAATAGGCCTTTGCCGTCAGCCGGTTCGGCATTGTCCAGAGCCGCATCAAGGGGAATTTGAAGGGGAGGATCGGACATGAGGAACAGAGCTGGATGGCGCGTTTGGGCGGCCGGCGGAGCGCTGATCGCGGCGGCCGTGATCGCTGGCGGAGCGCAGGCGGAAACCCGCATCACCTATAAGTCGGCGAAGGCCGGCACCTCCTATTATCAGATGGGCGTGGAGCTCTCCGAGGCGATCAAGCAGGGCACCGACGGCGATGTGATCCTGACGGTCGAAGAAAGCCAGGGCTCGGTCCAGAACGTCATGGAAGCAGCGGTTCGTCCGGGAAGCTTCATCTTCACCACGCCGCCGGCGCTGGTGGGCCTCGCCCAGGCCGGCAAGGGCGCCTTCGAAAAACGCCCGAGCGAAAAGTTCAAGGACGTTCGCGCCCTCTTTCCGATCCCCTCGCTCACCATGCATTTCGTCATCGCCGGCGACGAGGCGGTGCTCCCCTTGAGCGCGCTTGAAGGCAAGTCGGTGCTTCTCGGCAAGGGTTCGTTCGGTGCGCGCGAGGGCGAGAAATATCTCGAGCTCTTCGATCTCAAGGACAAGGTGACGATCGCCAATGCCGAGCTCGGCAATGCCGCCGATGCCCTGAAGAACGGGCAGATCGATGCCTTCGTGACCTCCGGCTCGTTTCCGGCGCCGAACGTCGTGGAAACGGCCGCGAGCGCCGATATCGGCCTCGTCTCCATGACGGATGAGGAAGTCGAGAAGACCGGCCGCACCCGCGCCGTCATTCCCGCCGGCACCTATGCGGGCGTCGATGAGGACGTGGTGACGACCTCGCTTCCGGTCATCGCCTATACGACGACGGCGATGGACGCCGACACGGCCTATCTGGTGACGAAGACGTTCTGGGAAGAGAAGGCGCGCCTGTCCGAGACGGCGCCGTGGTGGAAGGCGGTGTCGCCTGAGCTTCTGTCGGAAATCGAAGGCAAGCTCCACGAGGGCGCTCTGCGCTATTACGAGGAAGCGGGCATCGACGTGCCGGAGCAGCTGAAATAGCGGCCCGGCCGAAACTCTCCCATTTTTCCGGCGATTGACCGAAAGGCGAGCCCGTGGACGATCCGCCGGCGAAGCATTGGCCATGGGTGGCGCTCGGGCTCGTCTCGATCGCCTTCCATATCGGCCTGATCTTTTACGGACTTGCGCCGGCGCTGGCGGCGCGTCCGATCCATATGGCGCTTCTCCTGCCGTGGATGCTGATCTTGCCCGCGAAGACGCCCTGGCAGCGTTGGAGCGGCTGGGCGCTCAGCCTTCTCGGCATAAGCGGCTGTCTCTATATCGCCTTGAACGCCTCCGACATCGCCGACCAGTATGGCTTCATCGACGGGCCCTTTCAGATGGGGCTCGCCGTGCTCCTCATCGCCGTGGCGCTCGAAACGGCGCGGCGTGCCATCGGCTGGCCGCTGCCGCTCGTGGCTCTCGCGACCCTCGCTTATGGGCTCTTCGGGCAATATGTGCCGGGCGAATTTGGCCATCCCGGCCTGCCGCTCGAGAGTTTTCTGGGGACGATGACGCTCGCCGAAGGCGGCCTGTGGGGGCAGCTCACCGGCGTCTCCGTCAATGTCGTCGCGATCTTCGTCATTTTGGGCGCGGTGTTGAATGCGGGCGAGGCCGGCAAGGGTTTCATGAATGTCGCGACGGTGGTCGCGGGCCGGCTGAAGGGCGGCGCGGCAAAGGTCGCGACCTTGTCGTCCGCGCTGTTCGGCTCCATTTCGGGCTCCGCCTCCGCCAATGTCGCCTCGACGGGGGCGATCACCATTCCGGCGATGACGAAGCTCGGCTATCCGAAATCGCTCGCCGGCGCGGTTGAGGCCGTCGCCTCCTCGGGCGGGCAGATCATGCCGCCTTTGATGGGCGCGGGCGCCTTCGTCATGGTGGAGCTGACCGGCACGCCCTACACGCAGATCATGGCGGCCGCGCTGCCGCCCGCGATCCTCTACTTCCTGACCGTGTGGGTGGGCGTCGACGCCTTTGCCACGCGCTACGATCTGCGCCCGGTGGAAAGCACCGACCAGCCGGGGCGGCGCGAGGCGATGATCACTTCGATGTTCTTCGCCGTGCCGTTTCTGGCGCTGCTGGCTGCGATTTTCGGCGCGGGCTTCACGCCGCAATATGCGGCCTCCGTCGCCATCCTGACGGCCACGATCCTGCTCTTCTTCGATGTCCGCCTGCGCTTCTCCTTCCGCCATTTCGGCAACAGGTTCGCGATCGCCGCCGTGACGGCCGGCCGCCAGGTGGCGATGATCGGCTCCATCATCATCTGCGCCTCCATCGTCATCGGGGTTCTGTCCTTGACCGGGCTCGGCGTGAAGGTGACGTCGACCATCCTCTCCGTCGCCAACGATTCCTTATGGCCGGCGCTTCTCCTGACGGCGCTCGCCTGCCTCATCCTCGGCATGGAGGTGCCGACGACGGCCGCTTATGTCATCTGCATTTCGGTCGCCGGTCCGGCCCTTGCCGCTCTCGGGCTGAAGCCGCTCGTCGCGCATCTCTTCGTCTTCTGGTTTGCGCTGTTGTCGACGATCACGCCGCCCGTCTGCGGGGCGGTCTTCATCGCCGCCGGCATGATCGGTGAGAACTGGCTGAAGGTGGCGGGAAAGGCGATGCTGCTCGGCATCGGGCTTTACGTGATCCCGCTCGGCATGATCGCCAATCCGTCGCTTCTTGCGCTCGGGGTGAGCCCGTTTGCAGCCCTTCTTGCCTTCGTGAAGGTGGGGGTGGGGCTATCCATGCTCTCCTATGGCATCATCGCCGCCCGCCCGCTGATGCTGCGCGTGCCTTTGGTCCTTGCAGGCGTTCTCTTCGTTTTCGTCAGCGTGTGAGGCCACGAGCCGCTCGCGCACCCCTGGTAGATCCAGATCTTCTTCTCTCGGAACCGGCCTCGCCATCTGACGTTGTCGAGGCGAAACCGAGGGGGGCGATCATCGCAGCGGAAATCTCGCAACAATTGAAATGGGGCACGCGCGGCGGCTATGCGGCGCGTGGCGTCGTCTATCTGGTGGTCGGCATCCTGGCGGTTCTTGCCGCGATCGGGTCCACGCAGGCGGAGAACACGCGCGGCGCGCTCCGCGAAATCCTCACGCAGCCGCTCGGCGGTGTGCTTCTTGGCGTGGTCGGCATCGGTCTTGCCGCCTTCGGGCTCTGGCGCTTCGCCCAGTCGTTCGGCGATCTCGACGATCATGGCAATGATGCCAAGGGCCTGCTTCTGCGCTTTTTCCTGTTCTGCAGCGGCGTCATCCATATGGGCCTTGCCGCCTTCGTGGTGAGTTTGCTTTTCGCCATTGGCGGCGGCGGGGGCGGCGGCTCCGGCGATCCGACGTCCGGCTGGCTGACCTGGCTTTTCGGTCAGGCCTGGGGACGCTGGGTGGCTCTTGCCCTCTGCCTCGTGCCGGTCGGTATCGGCCTTGCGCATCTCTATAAGGGCTGGTCAGCCGGCTACGAAAAATACCTCGATCTCGACCGCGACAAGATGAAGATGGTGAAACCCGTCTGTTCGCTGGGGCTGATGGCGCGCGGCGTCATCTTCATCGTGATCGGCGTTCTCGCCTTCTATGCGGGCGGCATCTACGACGCCTCGAGTGCGCCGGGCCTCGAAGACGCGCTGAGCTATATCCAGGGCCTGCCCTTCGGCACCGTTCTCTTGTTGCTGGTGGCGCTCGGCCTCGTCGCCTTCGCCGGCTATTGCTTCGTGGAAGCCGCCTTCCGCCGCATCCGCATGGGCTCCGTCACCGTCTCTGACCCGATGCCCCAGTAAAGCCGGCGTCGAGCACGCCAGCTTCAAGTTCAAATCGTTGACGAATTCGGGCGGAGCATGTCTCCGCCCGAACCTTGCCGTTCGCCTCAGCGGCAGAGCCTGCGCGGCCCGTTATAGGGGCGGTAGGTGCCTGTGCGCGGGTCGAAGCTGCGGTATTTCGACGAACAATAGGCATACCATTCGCGCGTCCACGGGCGCGGTGCGCCGTAGCGGACCGGGGGTGGGCCGTAGTACCGCGGGCGTGGGCCCCATCCCGGCGGAGGCGGTCTGCGCCAACGCGGCGGCGGGCCATAGCGCGGCGGCCCGTAACGGGGAGGACCGTAGCGAGGGCGGTAGTAGCGGGGTGGTCCGTAGCGCGGAGGTGGCGGCGGTCCCCATTGCACCGGCTGCACGATTTGTGCGGCGTCAGGCGGCGCGACCGCAGGGGCTGAAACCGGTGCCGCCGAGGCCGAGGGGATGCTCCAGGCAAGGCCGATGGCAAGACAGCAAATTTTGACCGTGAGGCTCTTCAATCGCATTGTTCACTCCCAGGTCTTGGGCCGGCATTATACGCCGTCTGCCGAGAGTGTTCCCGAGGTATGTCAAAGCGAAGGCGCTTTTGACGCGCGCGGGGCCTGCACGCCATTTTTTCCTGAACCCGTCGGAAAGTGGCCGATGCGGGCTGTCGCGCTCAGGCCGGCCGTTCGATCGCCATCGCCGTCGCCTCGCCGCCGCCGATGCACAAGGAGGCGATGCCCCGCGTCACATCGTATTGGCGCATCGCAGCCAGAAGCGTCACCAGAACGCGTGCGCCGGAGGCCCCGATCGGATGACCGAGCGCGCAGGCGCCGCCATGCACGTTCACCTTCTCCTGCGCCAGGTCGAGATCGCGCATCGCCGCCATCGCCACGACGGCAAAAGCTTCGTTGATCTCGAAGAGATCGACGTCGCGCAGATCCCAGCCCGTGCGTTGGACGAGTTTCTCGATCGCGCCGATCGGTGCCGTCGGAAAGAGATTGGGCGCCTGGGCGTGTGTGGCGTGCCCGGCGATCACGGCAAGCGGGGTGAGCCCGCGCTTTTCCGCTTCCGAACGGCGCATGAGAACGAGCGAGGCCGCTCCGTCTGAAATCGAGGAGGAATTGGCGGCCGTCACCGTGCCGCCCTCCCGGAAGGCGGGCTTCAGGCTCGGGATCTTGTCGATCCTCGCTTTGGGCGGCTGCTCGTCCTGGCGCACGGTTTCCTCGCCCTTGCGGGTCTTCACCGTGACCGGCACGATCTCGTCTTCAAAACTGCCGTCGGCGATCGCCTTTTGCGCTTTTTCCAGCGAGGCGATGGCAAAGGCATCCTGATCGGCGCGGGTGAACTGATAGGCCTCGGCGCAATCCTCCGCGAAGGTGCCCATGAGACGGCCCTTGTCATAGGCGTCTTCCAGGCCATCGAGGAACATGTGGTCGATGATCTTCTGGTGGCCCATGCGATAGCCGGAGCGCGCCCGGTCGAGGAGATAGGGAGCGTTCGTCATGCTCTCCATGCCGCCGGCCGCGGCCACTTCGACAGAGCCGGCGAGGAGCGCGTCGTGGGCGAGCATCGCCGCCTTCATGCCGGAGCCGCACATCTTGTTGACGGTGGTGGCGCCGGTGGCGAGCGGCAGACCCGCGGCGAGCGCCGCCTGACGCGCGGGCGCCTGGCCCTGACCGGCACTGAGGACGCAGCCGAAGATCACCTCGTCGATGGCCTCCGGCGTGACCCCGGCCCGCTCCAGCGAGGCTTTGAGGGCAGCGGCGCCGAGCTCTGGAGCCGTGGCATCCTTGAGATCGCCCTGAAAGCCGCCCATGGGCGTGCGGGCGGCACCGACGATGACGACAGGATCGGGATTTTGCATGGCATGTCTCGCTTTCTGACGCGGGCGGCAAGAATGCCGTGCGCGGAAGCGCACGGGCTGAGTTCGGACAAGAGGCCAGAAGGCCGGGAGTTGGCGGACAGGAGCGGGCGGCCAGCTCGGAGCCGCTGGCTCAGGCGGCGTCGCTGTCGGTCTTCGCCTTCTCGCGGTTGCGCAGCATGAAGCGCTGCAGCTTGCCGCTCGGCGTCTTCGGCAGAGCCTCGGTGAACTCGATCTCGCGCGGATAGGCGTGCGCGGAGAGCCGCTCCTTGACGTAGAGCCGCAGCTCTTCGGCGAGCTCCGTGGAAGCTTCCGTCCCCTCGCGCAGCACCACATAGGCTTTGACGATCTCGGTGCGCTCCGGATCGGGCTTGCCGATGACCGCCACCTCGATGACGGCCGGATGCTCGATGAGCGCGCTTTCCACGTCGAAGGGGCCGATGCGATAGCCCGACGAGGTGATCACGTCGTCGGCACGACCGACGAAGCTGATGCGCCCGTCCTCTTCCATCTCCACCGTATCGCCGGTGCGGTAATAGCCGTCGGCGATCGCCGGCGTCGGCTGCTGCCAGTAGCCGGAAAACCAGAGAAGCGGTGATTTCGCGATGTCGACGGCAAGGATGCCGGGCTTGTGTGCCGGCAGTTCGCGGCCGCCATCGTCGAGGACGGCGACGCGGTAGCCCGGCATGGCATGGCCGGCGGAGCCCGGATGCACATGGTGACGGAGGCGGTGGTGGTTGTTCACCACCATGCCGAGTTCCGTCTGCCCGTAATGATCGTGGATCGGGGCATCAAGATGCTCGGCGAACCAGCGAATGACTTCCGGGTTGAGAGGCTCGCCGGCGCTCGAGACGGCGCGGAGCTGGCCTTTGACCTCGGCGGCGGCCTCGGGTCCGGCGGCGATCAGAAGCCGGAAGGCCGTCGGCGAGCCGGCGAGATTGGTGATGCCGTAGCGCTTGATGATGTCGTAGGTGCTCGCCGCCGTGAACGGCCCGTCATAGAAAGTGGTCGCATGGCCGAGGACGAGCGGGCCGGTGACGGCGTAATAAAGGCCGTAAGCCCAGCCCGGATCGGCGATGTTCCAGAAGACGTCGTCCGCCCGCAATTCCACGGCATCGCGCATATAGACGAGGAAGGCGGCAAGCGCCTTGAGCGGCACCGGCACGCCCTTGGGAAGACCCGTCGTGCCGGAGGTCGACATCATCAGGAAGAGATCATCACCGCGGCGCATCACCGGCGCAAATTCCTCCGACTGGCGCGCCATGGCGCTGTCGAAGTCGATGTCGCCCGATGACGAGGCCGTGCTGTCCCCACCACCGACGAGGACGACGCGGGGAAGAGCCGCGATCCCCTCGAGCTTGCCGCGATTGGCCGTGTCGGTCACGACGAGGCGGGCGTCCGACATCTGGAGCCGGTGCTCGATCGCTTTCGGGCCGAAGGCCGTGAAGAGCGGCTGGTAGACGGCGCCCGCCCGCCAGGTTCCGAGAATGATGGCAAGGAGTGCCGGCGTGCGCGGCAGCATGCCGGCGACGACATCGCCCGGCTTGACGCCCTCCTCGGCGAGAAGATTGGCAAAGCGCGCCGAGAGCTTTTGCATCTGCGCGAAGCTGTAGGTCTCCTGACGGCCATCGGCGCTGATATAGTGAAGCGCCGTGCCGCCGCCGGCCACATGCCGGTCGCAGCATTCGACGCAGGCGTTGATCCCAGTTTCGAGATCGCCCGAGAGAAGCTTCGTGATGTCGTCGAGACGAAAGTTCGCGATCGCTTCGGCATAATCGTCGCGGTCTTCGCTGCCAGAAGGCGCGGCCATATCTGTCCTCCCTGAGTTCCTTTCCGCGGCGGCGGAGGAACCGTGTTCTTTTGTGAAGTCAGGTTAGCGATGAAGAGATGTGGCGTGCGATGACCGAATTGCTCTAATTTCGTGATCGGTTTTACCACTTTTGGGGAGTGGGCTTGATTGGAACGGCGCATGATCGCCCCGTGTTTCGTCGAAGATGCGCTCGCCTGTCTGGACCGGCGCGGCATCGCGCGAGAGCCGCTTCTGCGCCAGGCCGGCCTGCCGGCCATCGTGGTGGAGCCGGTGTCGGCAGAGCAATATGGTGCGCTCTGGCTGGCGGTGGCGCTTGCGGTCGATGACGAGTTCTTCGGCGAGGCGGCAAGGCCGATGCCGCGCGGCAGTTTCACGCTTCTGTGCCATGCGATCCTGTCGGCCAAAAGCCTGGACCAGGCACTGCGGCGGGCGCTGCGTTTTCTGCGGGTCGTTCTGGAAGACCCTTATGGCGAGCTCTGCGTTGCCGACGGGCTTGCCGAAATCGTCCTCAAGGACAAAGCCGGTCCGCGCTCCGCCTTCGCCTACCGCACCTATTGGATCATGGTGCATGGGCTCTCCTGCTGGCTGATCGGGCGGCGCATTCCGCTCCGCCGGGTCGACTTTCGCGGACCTCCGCCACCATATGAGGCCGAATACCGCTTGTTCTTCGGCGCGCCTGTGCGTTTCGATCAGCCGGAGAGCGGGCTCGTCTTCGATGCCGATTTCCTGAAGCTTTCACCGATCCGCGACGAGCGGGCGCTGCGCGAGTTCCTGCGCCAGGCACCCGCCAACATCCTGGTGCGCTACCGCCACGATGCCGGACAGGCGGCGCGGCTGCGCGAGCGCCTGCGGGCGATGCCGCCCTCGGCCTGGCCGGGCTTTGAGGAGCTCGCGGCGCAGATGCGTCTGCCCGCCTCCACCTTGCGGCGGAAACTGCGTCTCGAAGGCCAGACCTACAACGACATCAAGGACGAGCTGCGCATGGCGGTGGCGACCCAGGAGCTTCTCCACGGCCATTCAAAGGTCGGAGAGCTTGCCGCCGATCTCGGCTTTTCCGAGCCGAGCGCCTTTCATCGCGCCTTTCGCCGATGGACCGGCAAGAGCCCGGGCGAATTTCGCCGCGAGGCCAGAAAGCCTGAGCCCCGATCGCCCGGCGAGACAGGTTCGGCGCCGAAGGGGACGCTCTGAAGGCGCGACGAATCCGCCGCGAACGGGGCGTTTCGCGCGACTTTTGGATCTTCCATCATGGACAAGGCGTTCACCTGCTGTACCTAGCTGGTGGTTGACCGTTGGATGAGCTGCGGGGGAATGGGATGCAATCCGGGGAGCTTGCCTCGATGCTTCGGATTTTCCGGCGTTCGCACCGCGCGCCGATGGTCGCGTCACCCATCGTCGGAGATTTTGGAGATCGTCCATGAAAATTCTCATCGCCCTGGCTGTCGCGGCCGGAACGTTCGCCGCCAGTAGCGCCTCCGCCCAGGTGGTCGTCTCCTCCAAGATCGACACCGAAGGCGGCGTCATCGGCAACATCATCCTGGAAGTCCTGAACGATGCCGGCATCGAGACGGAGAACCGTCTGCAGCTCGGCGCGACGCCCGTGGTGCGCAAGGCGATCACCGCCGGCGAGATCGACATCTATCCGGAATATACCGGCAATGCGGCCTTCTTCTTCAACCGCGCCGACGAGCCGGTCTGGACGGATGCCGAGAAGGCCTACGACATGGCCAAGAAGCTCGACGGAGAGGAAAACGACATCGTCTGGCTGACGCCGGCGCCGGCCAACAACACCTGGGCCGTGGCGCTTCGAAGCGATGTGGCAGAGGAGAACGGCATCACGACCTTCTCCGATTTCGGGAAATGGGTGAAGGATGGCGGCGACGTCAAGCTGGTCGCCTCCTCGGAATTCGTGAACTCCGCCGCGGCTCTGCCGGCCTTCCAGAAGGCCTATGACTTCAAGCTCAATTCCGATCAGCTCATCGTGCTCTCGGGCGGCGATACGGCGGCCACGATCCGCGCGGCGGCGCGAGAGACGAACGGCGCCAATGCAGCGATGGTCTACGGCACCGACGGCGCGATCCAGGCGGCCGGCCTGCAGGTTCTGGAAGACGACAAGGGCGTGCAGCCCGTCTATCAGCCGACCGCGATCATCAGAAAACCCGTTCTCGACGAGCATCCGGAGATCGCCGAGCTTTTGAAGCCCGTATTTGAGGCCCTGACGCTCGAAACGCTGCAGAAGCTCAATGGCCAGGTGCAGGTCGAGGGCCAGCCAGCGGGCGATGTGGCGCATGAATTCCTCGTCTCGCACGATTTCATCGACGGCTGAGCCGGGCTTTGTGATCCCGCGTCCTGACAAGCTCGGCGCGCCCATGGGCGCGCTGCTGGCGGTGGCGCTCGCTTTGCCTTTGGCGAGCTACCGGGCGAACCGGATCGCGCTCGCCGAGGCGCGCGGGCTTTTCGAGGCACTGCCCGCCGTCTGGGCCGTGGCGCTGCTCGC
The DNA here is from genome assembly GCF_025379905.1 of Afifella sp. JA880. Taxonomy (NCBI): domain Bacteria; kingdom Pseudomonadati; phylum Pseudomonadota; class Alphaproteobacteria; order Hyphomicrobiales; family Afifellaceae; genus Afifella; species Afifella sp. JA880. Next base: position 1,617,565 of record NZ_JAOANH010000001.1, on the reverse strand, counting down.
CTGCGCGGTCACCACCATTGCCGTCGCGCTCTTCGTGCGCCCGCCGGCAATCCGGCTCGCCGCCCCGGCGCTGACCCTGCTTCTCCTCCTGATCGCGATCGGTGTGTCGGCGCGCATGCTGATGGCGGACGGAGCCGATTATGCGCGCGTGGCGCCGGGAGCGGGCTTCTGGCTCGCGGGCTTTGCGCTCTCGATCCTGATCACCGATGCGATCGTCAGGCTGAAGCCCGGCCCGCTCCTGAGGCTCGGCGTGTTTGCGCTTGCGGCGGCCGCGATCGGCGCAATCCTCATGACCGGGGAATGGGACGCCTTGTCGATCCTTGCCGAATATCGCGGGCACGCCGCGACTTTCTGGCGGGAGGGCGCGCATCATCTGCAGCTGGCCTTCGGCTCGCTCGCCGTCGCCATCGCCGCCGGTGTGCCGATCGGCATTCTGATCCATCGCTCCGAACGCTTGAAAGGCCCGGTCCTCAGCACCTTGAGCCTCATCCAGACGATCCCGTCGATCGCGCTCTTCGGCATGCTGATCGTGCCTTTGAGCTGGGTGGCGGCGAACGTGCCGGGCGCCTCCGAAATCGGCATTCGCGGCATCGGCATGGCGCCGGCCTTCGTGGCGCTGTTTCTCTATTCGCTGTTGCCGATGGTGGCGAACACGGCCGCCGGGCTTTCCGGCGTGTCGCCGAGCGTCACGGAAGCGGCTGCCGGCATGGGGCTGAAGAGCCGTCAGCGGCTCATCTCCGTCGAACTGCCGCTCGCTTTGCCGGTCATTCTGACGGGCGTGCGTATCGTGCTCGTGCAGAATATCGGCCTCACCACCATCGCCGCGCTCATCGGCGGGGGCGGTTTCGGCACCTTCGTTTTCCAGGGGCTCGGCCAGACGGCGACCGACCTCATCCTTCTCGGCGCACTGCCGACGGTGGCGCTGGCATTTGCCGCCGCCGTCGTGCTCGACGCCGTCATCGACGTTCTCCCCGGAGCAAAGGCATGATCCGCATCGAAGGCCTCACCAAGGAATATGCCGGCACTGCCGTCGTTCGCGACGTGTCGATGGAGATCGAGGCGGCGACGATCACGGTGATTGTCGGCACGTCCGGCTCGGGCAAGTCGACATTCCTGCGGATGATCAACCGGCTCGTCGAACCGACACGGGGGCTGGTGGAGATCGACGGCACCGATACGCGGCAGATGAAGGCCTATGAGCTCCGCCGCCGCATCGGCTATGCGATCCAGGATCACGGGCTTTTTCCGCATTGGACGGTCGCCCGCAACATCGCCACCGTGCCGAAGCTCCTGGGCTGGGATCGCAAGAAGATCGACGCACGCGTGCACGAGCTTCTGGAGCTCCTGCAGCTCGATCCCGACGAGATCGCGCCGCGCTATCCGCACCAGCTCTCGGGCGGTCAGGCGCAGCGCGTCGGCGTCGCCCGCGCGCTTGCCGCCCGTCCCGACATGCTTCTGATGGACGAACCGTTCGGGGCGCTCGATCCCGTCATCCGCGCCAAGGCGCAGACCGATCTCAAGAGCATCCAGGACCGCCTCGGCTCCACCATCCTGCTCGTCACCCACGATATGGCCGAGGCGATCAGGCTCGGCGACCGCATCGCCGTGATGAGCGAGGGGCGGGTGGAGCAGCTCGCGCCGCCGGCCGAAATCCTGACCCATCCGGCAAGCGATAACGTCCGCAACCTCGTAGGGGACGACGACCGGCCGTTCCGCTATCTCTCGCTCATCCCGGTCAGTGAGCGGACCGAGGAAGGAACCGCAGAAGGAACGCCGATTGCCGCCGATCGCTCGCTCTATGATGCGCTGGCGGAAATGATCTGGAGTGGTCGCGAGGTTCTGCCGGTGGTCGGTGAGGACGGGTCGGCGCGCGGTCTCGTGCGGCGAGGGGCGCTTCTCGATGCAGCGCGATCGGTGGCATGAGCCGGCCTTTCGTCCTTCTCCTGCGGCTTGCGCTCGTGGCGCTGGTGCTCGCCTTCCTCTTCGTCCCGGAGGCGTTCAGGCCGCTGCTTGAGCCCTTTGCGCCGGTGGGGGCGCCGGCGATCTATGACCGCGCGAGCCTTCTCGACCTCACCATCTCGCATCTTTTGATCGTGGTGGCGGCGATCGTGCCGGCGACGCTCATCAGCGTGGCGCTCGCAATCCTGGTGAGCCGGCCGATCGGGGCGGAATTCCTGCCCCTGTCGCGTGCCATCGTGAATATCGGCCAGACCTTTCCGCCGGTGGCGGTGCTGGCGCTTGCCGTGCCGGTCGTCGGCTTCGGCACCTGGCCGACATTGATCGCCCTCTTTCTCTACGGGCTTCTGCCGATCTTCGAGAACACGCTCGCGGGCTTGACCGGCATGCAGCCGGCCGTCGCGGAAGCGGCGAAGGGGACGGGCATGACGGGGCGGCAGAGGCTTTTTCAGGTGGAGCTGCCGCTCGCTCTGCCCGTGATCCTCGAAGGCGTGCGCATTTCGCTTGTGATTGCGCTTTCGACGGCGACGATCGGCTCCACGGTCGCCGCCAAAGGCTTAGGCGAGGTGATCATCGCCGGGCTCAACTCCAACAATCTCGCCTTCGTGCTGCAGGGCGGCCTTTTGACCGGCGCGCTCGCCGTCATCCTCTATGACGGTCTCGGTGAAATCTCGCGGATGACGGCCGCCCGTAGCTAAACAGAGGCGTCTTGCGATATGGCCTTCCGGGCGGAAGGAATTGTGATGAAAGACGACAGGACAACCGACATAGCCGGCGTCGAAGACGCGCTGAACCGCCTCGAACAGCTTTACGAGGCCGCCGTCCAGGAGCTGCGGGACGCCATCGCGCTCTTTGCCAAGGACGGTACGCCGCCCGATCCGGCGGCCCGCGAGGCGGGCCTTTTCTGTTATCCGGAGCTGCGCGTCAGCTGGGACGGGGCGCCGCCGCGCAGCTTCAAGCCGCGCGCCTATGGGCGTTTCACGCGCCCGGGCGGCTACACGACCACGATCACGCGGCCGGCGCTCTTTCGCAACTACCTCGCCGATCAGCTCGCCATTCTGGCCGAAGATCACCGCGTGCATCTGAGCGTGCGTCCGTCGTCCCAGGAAATCCCCTTTCCCTATGTCCTCGAGGACGGGGATCTCGTGCTCGACCGGGCGACGACGCTCGAAATGATCCGGCATTTTCCGACGACGGAACTCGCTCTGATCGGCGATGAGGTTTCCGACGGGCTGTTTGCCTCCGCCCAGGAGATCCCGCTGTCGCATTTCGATGCGCTGCGCACGGATTTTTCGCTGGCGCGGCTGAAGCATTACATGGGCACGCCCGCCGACCACGTTCAGCCCTTCGTTCTCTTCACCAATTACAGCCGCTACGTCGACGAGTTCATTCGGTGGGCGTGTGAGCAGGTGCGCGATCCGGAGAGCCCCTATGAGGCGCTCTCCTGCGCCGGCGGCAGTCTCGTGACGAAGGAGACGGAGGATCCGGAGCGGGCGATCTCCGAGCTCGCCTGGAAGAAGCACCAGATGCCGGCCTATCACCTGATGGGGGCGGGTCGTTCCGGGATCACGCTCGTCAATATCGGCGTCGGACCGTCGAATGCGAAGACGATCTGCGATCATCTGGCGGTGCTGCGCCCGCATGCCTGGCTGATGATCGGCCATTGCGCCGGCGTGCGCGAAAGCCAGTCGATCGGCGACTATGTGCTCGCCCACGCCTATCTGCGCGACGACCACGTTCTCGATGCCGTCTTGCCGCCGGATATCCCGATCCCGAGCCTCGCCGAGGTGCAGCGGGCGCTTTACGATGCGACCAAGCAGGTGAGCGGCATGCATGGCGAAGAGGTGAAGCTGCGGCTCAGAACCGGCACCGTCGTCACCACGGACGACCGCAATTGGGAGCTGCGCTACACCGCCTCGGCGCACCGCCTCAATCAGAGCCGGGCCGTCGCCGTCGATATGGAGAGTGCGACGATCGCCGCGCAGGGCTACCGTTTCCGCGTGCCCTACGGGACGCTTCTCTGCGTCTCCGACAAGCCGCTGCACGGCGAGATCAAGCTGCCGGGGCAGGCGAACCGGTTCTATGAGGGAGCAATCTCAGAGCATCTGCAGATCGGCATCCGCGCCGTCGAGCTTTTGCGCCGCGAGGGAGACAGGCTGCATTCGCGCAAGCTGCGCGCCTTCGACGAGCCGCCCTTCCGCTGAGCGCCCGAGATCCGGTGAGCGCCCGAGATCTTACTGGAGACAGGCCGGCCGGAGCCGGCCTGCAGGATCAAAACGCGCGCGACCGCCTTTAGTGGTTTGCGGCGAAATCCTCGTCGATCGCATCGGCGAGCGCGGCGAGCGTCGGGAAATGGAAGTCCGGCTTCGTCACTTCCTTCGGCACCGGCGTGCCACCGAAGCCTTCCTGGCCCTGCCGCCGCTCGATCCAGCAGACGGAATAGCCGAGTTCGCGGGCCACGCCGATGTCGTGATACTGGCTCTGCGCCACATGCAGAATTTCCTCCTGCTTGTAGCCGAAGGCCGACTGGCGGCCGCGGTTGAAGTCGAAGAAGCGCGGATCGGGCTTGGGGATGCCCACCTCGTCGACCGTCACGCCGTCATGGAAGGGATGGCCGAGGGTATGCGCGTAGCTCGTGAAGACGACGCGGTCGGTGTTGGTCATCGCGACGAGCCGGAAACGGGTGCGCAGGCGCTTCAGTGCCTCGGCGGAATCCGGGAAGGCCGGCCAGTTCAGGACATGCGCCTGGAACGCGGTGGCTGCGCCCTTGCTGGTGTCGAGCCCGAGCTTGCCGGCAACGTGCTGATAGACGTCTTCCATCACCTGACTGGAGCGGCCCGGATAAATGTGGCGGGCCTCGATGTAGGGAACGAAGATCTCGTCGTCGCTGAGATCGCGGGCCGCCGGTCCGCCGAACGAACGAAATCCGTCGAGCAGACCTTTCTCGAAATCGATGAGCGTTCCGACGACGTCGAATGTGAGAACCTTGAAGTGGGAAAATCGCATGGCGTGGCCTTTCTTGGGGGAAATTGCAGAAGCTGGTGCTGCCCGCTCAAAGCGGGCTGCAGATGCGGACCGCATCGAGCATGGCGGCGTGGATGTTGCGGCTTGAAACGGCATCGCCGATGCGGTGGACCTCGAAGCCGGCGCCGTCCCGGAAGGGCTGCGGTTGCAGGCTGATGAAGGTCTCGATGTCGGTGATGCCGTCATTCTTGGAAGTCGTGCGCAGCTCTTCGAAGAGTTCGTTCATCGGGATGCTGCCCTGCTCGACGATCACCTGGTCGACGAGAACGGAGGTCTCCTCCCGCGACAGCTCGTTGAGGAGGACGGCTTCGAGGCGGTTGTCCTTGCGGGTGACGGCGACGAGGCGGGTCTCCGAAACGGGCGTGACGCCGAGGGCGAGGAAGCGCTTCTTCCAGCGCAGCCGCTCCGCATAGGTGAGCTCTTCGCAGATCGTCACATCGATCGTGGCATAGGTGACGTTCGCCCCGGCCTCCTTCGCCTTCTCGGCGGCAAGCGGCCCCGGATGACGGCCGGTGCCGTCATAGACGAGGACGTCGCGCCCGATCGGCACCTGGCCTGAAAGGATGTCCCAGGTGCTGACGCAGAGATCGTCGCCTTCAAGAAGATCGATCTGCGGCAGGCCGCCTGTGGCGAGAATGACGACGTCGGGGGCGAGCGCCTTGATGTCGTCGGCCTCCATATAGGCGTTGGTGTGGATCTCGACGCCGAGGCGCGAAAGCTCGGCGACCCGCCATTCCACGATGCCGATGAGATCGCGGCGCCAGGAGCCGGTCGAGCCGAGAAGAACCTGCCCGCCGACATCGGCCGCGGCTTCGTAGAGCGATACGTCATGGCCGCGTTCGGCCGCGATGCGCGCCGCTTCGAGCCCGGCCGGGCCGCCGCCGATGACGACGACCTTGCGCTTCGGCCCGTCCGTCGGGCGGATGACGTGGCTCAGCTTCGTTTCCCGGCCGGTGACGGGGTTGTGCAGGCAGGAGGGGCGATAGGGCGACTGGCAATGCGTGGCGCCGACGCAGGGGCGGACGTCCTCCTCGCGACCGGCGGCAAGCTTGGCGACGAGATGCGGATCGGCGATCTGCGCGCGCGTCATCCCCGCCATATCGAGCTTGCCTTCGGCAACGGCAAAGCGCGCCGACGAGATGTCGGCGATGCGGGCGGCATGGAAGACCGGCAGGCCGATCTCGGCCTTGAAGGCGCCGACCGGCTCGACCCAGGGCGCGAGCTTGGAGCCCATGCCCGGCATGTTCTCTTCCGCGAGCGCCCGCGTCGTGTCCATCGTGCCGTAGATGGCGTTGAAGAAATCGACGGCGCCTTCGCGCTTCAAAAGCAGCGCCGCCTCGACGCAATCGTCGAAGCTGAGGCCGCCCTTGGTCGCTTCGTCGACCACGTAGCGAATGCCGATCAGGAAATCCTCTCCGACCGCCTCGCGCATCGCCGCATGCACCATCACGGCAAAGCGGCAGCGGTTTTCCAGGCTGCCGCCGAAGCGGTCGGTGCGCCGGTTGGTGAGAGGCGAGAGGAACTGGCCGATCAGATGCCCGGCGGCGAGCGTCTCGATGCCGTCGAGCCCGCCCTCCTTGCAGCGGCGCGCGGCGGCGGCATAGGCCTTCACGACACGCGCGATGTCGTGTTCGTCCATCTCCTTCGGGATGCTGCGGTGCAGGGTTTCGCGCAGCGGCGAGGGGGCGATCGTCGGCAGCCAGTCGCCGGCATAGGGATCGCCGCGGCGGCCGAGATGCGTGATCTGGCACATGAGCGCCGCGCCTTCCCCGTGCATGCGTTCGCTGAAGCGCCTCAGATGCGGAATGATCGCGTCGTCGCCGACATTGAGCTGACGAAAAATGTTCGGGGAATCGCGGTCGACGTTGGACGAACCGCCGAACATGGACAGCCCGATACCGCCCTTGGCCTTTTCCAGATGATAGAGCTGGTAGGCCTCCTGAGGCATGCCGCCGGATTCAAGCCCGCAGGCATGGCTCGTGCTCATGATGCGGTTGCGGAATTCGACATGCTTGATGCGCAAAGGGCGCAGGAGCGGATCCTTGTGGGCGGGATCGCCTTGCAGCGGCGTTTGGCTGAGTGCGGTTTCAAACATCCATTTCTCTCTTTGACGAAGGCATAGCGATCCCTTCGGCGCGACGGGGTCCGTCACGCCGTTGCGACCGCGAGGCCGAGGGCGATGCGGCTAGACGACTTGGCTAAGGAAGCGCTGGGTGCGCTCGTCCTTGGCGCGGGTGAACAATTCTTCCGGCGGACCGTGCTCGACGATCACGCCTCGGTCGGTGAAATACACGTGGTCCGCCACCTCCCGGGCAAAGCCCATTTCGTGGGTCACGAGGATGCAGGTCATGCCTTCGGCCGCGAGCTCCTTGATGGTGAGGAGCACTTCCTTGACCGTTTCCGGATCGAGCGCCGCCGTCACCTCGTCGAAGAGCATGACGTCGGGGCGCATGGCGAGGCTGCGGGCGATCGCCACGCGCTGCTGCTGGCCGCCGGAAAGATGACCGGGATAGACGTCTTCCTTGCCGCTCAGACGCACTTTCGCGATGAGAGCGCGGGCGCGCTCCTCCACCTCCTTCTTCGGCTCTTTGAGAACCTTCACCGGCGCCATCATGACGTTTTCGAGCGCCGTCTTGTGGGGGAAGAGATTGTACTGCTGAAAGACGATGCCGACCTTCTTGCGCAGTTCCAGGAGGTTGAGGTGGGGGTCGTTGACCTCCTGGCCTTCGACCTTGATCGAGCCCTGCTGGATGTTGTTGAGGCCGTTGATGCAGCGGATCAGCGTCGACTTGCCGGAGCCCGACGGGCCGATGATGCACACGACCTCGCCCTGGCGGACATCGAAGCTGACGCCCTTCAAGACTTCGAGCTCGCCGAAGGATTTGTGAACGTCGTGCACCTCGACGAGCGGCATGTCCGGCGTCCAGGCCGGCGTATCCGGGCCAGACGCAGTTTTCTTAGGTCTCGACAGCATATTTTCGCTCGATCGCTCGGGTCCAAATCGAAATCGGGTAGATGTAGGCAAAGAAGAGAAGCAGCAGGAACAGATAGAACGGCACGAGGAGTTCCGGCCGCGCGCCCGCCGCTTCCATCGCCGCCTGCGCATTTCCGACGGCTTCGCGCACGCCGAGAATGGAGGCCATCGGCGTCGCCATGGCGAGGAGCGCGTACCAGTTCATCCATGGCGGGATCGCCCGCTTCACGCATTGCGGCAGGATGATCCAGCGCAGCGTCTGGCCGCGGGTGAAGGCGAGGCTTTCCGCCGATTCCCACTGCCCGCGTGGGATGGAAACGATGGCGCCGCGCACGATCTCGCTGACATTCGCCATCACCGGCAGCGAGAAGGCGATCGTCGCCTTGATCCAGTCGGAGAGGATCAGGTTTCGCCCGCCCGGCAGCTCCACCTCGAAAGGGACGAGGAGCATGACGACGAAGAGGATGACGAGCCAGGGCGAGTTGCGGAAGAGATGCGTGATGATCCAGGCCGGCGCGCGCAGGAGGCGGCTGTGGCTGAGCTGCAGCATGCCGAGCGCGATCCCGAGAACCGTCGCGATCCCCATCGCCAGGAAGCTCATGACGAGGTTGAGGATGAAGCCTTTCAGAATGAAGGGCATCCACTCGATGAGTGTGGCGATTGCCGAGGGTGTCTGCGGCGCCGCGACGCCCTGAGCCTGTGCTGCGGCGAGGCTCGCGAGAAAGATGCCGAGAAGCAGGAGGCCCTGCCAGCCGCGGATCGAGCGGCTTGGGAGGAAGGCCGAGAGCGTTTCGGCGTCGATGCGGAAGGGGCGGACTGTCTTCATTGTCCATATCCCGGCAGCGCCAGATGTTTTTCGAGCCAGTGCAGGCCGGCGGCGATCAGGCTGACGATGATGACGTAGAAGAGGAACAGGACGAGCATCATCTCCGGCACGTTGATGTTGTCCGACCAGACCTGATTGAGCGTGTAGGTCATTTCTGGAACCGAAATGACGTAGGCGAGCGAGGTCGTCTTCGCGAGGCTGACGAGGTTGTTGGTGAGCGCCGGCAGGCTGATGCGGAAGGCGAGCGGCAGGGTGACGTAGGCGTAGGTCTGCCAGCGCGAGAAGCACAGGCTTTCCGCGGCTTCGGCCGTCGACTTCGGCACCGCCTCGATGCCGGAGCGGAAGATTTCCACGTTGAAGGCGCCGCCGAAGATGCCGAGCGACAGGATCGCCCAGGTGAAGGAGGAGATGAGCGGCTCGTAATAGCCGCCCATGTCGACCTGCGGCGTGAAGGCGCCGAGGCCGAAATAGAAGAAAAGGAGCTGGATGAGGGGCGGCGTGTTGCGGAAGAGCTGAATGTAGCCGTTGACGACGCCCCTCAAGAGCCTCGAGCGCGAGGTTTGCACCCACGCGCCCAGAACCCCGATGACGAGGGAAAGCAGAATGGACCAGAAGATGAGCTGCAGCGAAATCGCGATTCCGGAGACGAAACGCTCGTATTCATAGCGATCGTAGAAGACGATGAAGTTGAGGCCGGTCTCGTCGTAGAGCCGCTGGAACAAAGGCGCGATGAGGCTGAACAAGCTTATGCCCTGCAATTAATACTGACTTCCCCTGGTCTCGCTACGGGTGCTTATTGTCCGTCGAGGTAGCTTTCGTCCCATTCGAGACGCTTGTGCTGTTCGGCGAGCCAATCGGACGGCTTCACGCCCCACTTCTTTTCAAGCTCGAGGAGCTTGCCGCCGGCCTGCCAGCGATAGGCCATGCCGGTCATGAAGACGCCCCAGGGCTTGTCGAGCTCTTCGATCGGCACGGCGGAGGCCCAGGGATTGTTGAAGAGGACGGAGACGGGCATTTCGTAGCCGTCCCATTCGCCGGAGGCGAGGTCGGCCATGATGGAGGCGTCGTCATAGAGCCACGCGACGCATTTGCCGGCTCGAAGGGCGGCCTTGCCTTCCGTATTGCCGGTGAAAGCGACGAGACGCGGCCCGTATTCGCGCTGAACCTGCTTGTTGTAATTGGCGCCCTGCTTGGCGCAGATCGGCTTGTCCTTGATGTCTTCCCAGCTCGCAATGGCACCTTCCTTGGCCATCAAGGTCGGGCCGGAGGTCCAGTAGGCAGGCTCGATGATGCCGATGATCTTGCGGCGCTCGGCGGTGTCGTACATGCCGCCGATGATCACATCGATCTTGCCCTGCTGCAGGAACTGCATGCGGTTCGCGGAGGTGACGACGACCGGTTCGAGATCGACGCCGAGCGTATCGGCCACGCTTTTTGCGAGATCGATTTCGATGCCTTCCTGGGTGCCGTCGGTCGAGGGGAACGACCAGGGCTTGAACGCCCCGAGCACGCCGACGCGGACCGTGCCGCGGTCGAGGATTTCCTGCAGTCGTCCGTCAGCCGCCTGGGCCGGGGCCGTGGCGGCGAGGAAGGTCGCGCCCGCCAATGCGGCGAGGACGGGGAGGCCTAGGACTTTCGCTATCGATTTCATGGCTGCATGTCTCCGGTTGAGGCTGGCATTGCGGTCGATCGATCGTTCGGGCGCAAACCGGTGCGAAACACCGTCCGCTGGTAGTTGAGGAAGCCCTCGACTTCTTCGGCTGTTCGTTCGGGCGTCCATTCGAGGAGATCGGCCACCGACCGGGCGGCCTCCTCCACATCTTCGCGTGCGAGATGGCGGCGCCAGGCAAGGGCCGTGCGCGTGTAAAGAATGCCTTTGAGGTCGCGGGCATGTTCGTGCGTGACGGCGTGGCGGAAGGCGGCGCGCCGGGCGTTGCCGGCGGGTTCCGGCTGCGACAGCCGCGGCGACGTCTCAGAAATCCGCCAGGGCGATTGCCTCTTGCCGTTCGCGTGCGGAGCCGGGCCGAGAACCGCTTCAGCACGTTTGCGCAGTACCCGGCCGGCGCTGCGATGCGACATCACCGGCCCGGCGGTCATGGCGAAGACGTTGGGCATGCCCTTTCGCGAAAGATCGTGGATCTCGCGCGAGCGGCGGCCCATCGGTAGCTCTTCGTCGAAGGTGAGGGGCCTGACCCCCGCCCAGGTGAAGGCGATGTCGGCACGGGTGAGGTTCAAGCCCGGCAGGAGATAATTGGCTTCGCCGAGAAGGAAATCGATCTCGTCGTCGGTTGCGGCAATATCCTTGGCGTCGCCGTCGAAGGGCGTTTCCGTCGGCCCGAAATAGAAGAAATCCTCATGCGAGGGCAGGGCGTAGAAAGGCATGCCCTGCCGGTGCATGGTGGCGATGCCGTAGCCCTGATAGCGCTCCGGCAGGCGCACCATCATATGCGCCCCCTTGGTGCCGCGGATCAGCCGCTCGGGCCCTTCGCGCGGGGCGTCATGCGCGCCGGGACCAGCCTCCGCATTAACCTCGTCGATCCAGGTGCCCGCCATGTTGAAGACGAGGCGGGCCTTTGCCGTCGCGACCGAGCCGTCCTTGGCTTCGAGCCGCAGGATCCAGCGTTTTGCGGCATCCCTCTCGACGAGCTCCGCGCGGCAGAAGTTCTTGACGACCGCGCCCTCCGCTTCCGCTTCGAGCGCGGCATCGACGCAGAAGCGTTCCGGCCAGTCGAAGACGTATTCGCGGTAGGTCGCCACGGCCTTGAGGCGGTCGAGGTCGCGCAGATCGCCCGCAAAGGTCAGGTGCCGTTCGAAATCTCCGGTGATCTTGCGGTATTCGAGAGGCGGCGCGCCGGGGCCGATCCGCTCCAGGAGCCTGAGCCCGACATCGAGATGCCAGCTCTTCACCGGGCTTTCGGGATAGACCGGGAAGCACATCGTGAGCGGTTTCACGCCGTCGGCTGCGGTCTCGGCGATCTCGTGGCGGGCCTCCATGCCGGCGCGCGCCATCTTCAAGGCCTGCACAAACCGCTGCGGATGCAGGCCGAAGGCCGCGACCGGGTTTTCGGCCTCGAAGTAACGCAGCCCGCAATGCAGCATCCGCGAAGAGCGGCTGCTCGCACCGGCGGCGAAATCTTCCTTGTCGCAGAGAAGGACAGAATAACCCGCTTCGGTCAGTTCCCGAGCGGCACTTGCTCCGTTGATCCCGGCTCCGATGACAGCGACATCGCATTCAAGCCCGTCAAGGTTCGCAAGGGTGCTCGGCATATACTTCCCGGTGAGGCGACTTTCTGTCGCGACTATGTCGATAGACTCGAAATGTTCAAAATTAAAAATATGTCGATGGTTATGCGCAAAAGGCATACCGAGATCGGGATGCGGCGCCCGGGTCAGGACGGAACCTCGGCAAGCACTTTGTCCCGCTCCGCTTTTGCCAGCACGAGCATGCGCTCGACCGCCGGGCTTGCCGCACGAAATTGCGGCCGAAGCAGTGCTACGCTGAAAGGAATGGCCGGGCGGAAGGGAATGAGGCGGATGCGATCGTCGCGCTGAAGGATTGCCGTGTAGGGATCGATGACGGCAATGCCGAGGCCCTGCTTCACCATCTCATAGGCGGCGCCCGAGAGGCTCGTTTCGCACAGCGCCTCCACGCGCACCCCGGAAGTGATGAGTGCCTGATCGAGAAGATGGCGCGCCGCGACGAAGGGCGTCCAGTAGATGAGGGGCCCTTTGGCGAGGTCGGCCGGCCCAAGACAGGAGCGATCCGCGAGATCGTGGTCGCTCGGCACCGCCGCCACATAGGGGGAATCGGAGAAGATCTCGGTATCGAAGCCGGTTCGACGAACCGGCATCTCGGCAAAGCCGAAATCGACCTGCTGGCCGGCCGCCCACTCCTCCACGGTGGGTGACATGCGGATGGCGAGGCTGACGCGGGTGCCGGGCCGCTCGTCGCGGAATCTTGCGATGACGCGCGGCATGAAGCTGAGCCCAAGGGCCGGAAGGATGGCGAGGTTGACCTGGTCGCCCTGGCCCTTGGCGAGCCGGGTCGCGAGCGCCTGCAGGGAATCGAGCGAGACATAGGCGCGCTCGACCTCGTCGAGCAGCCGGCGCGCCTGCGGCATCGGCATGATCAGGCCCTTGCGGCGCTCAAAGAGGGTGAGGCCGAGATCCGCCTCCAGCCGGTCCAGCATGCGGCTCACCGCCGGCTGGCTGCGCCCCAGAACTTCGGCGGCGCCGCTGACGGTGCCGGTCATCATGACGGCGCGGAAAGCTGCGAGCTGTTGAAGGTTCAAGGCTGCCTCGCTTCAGGTGAGATCGATCCGACAGAACAGAAAGTCGGCAATTCTCTCATCATCGAGGTCGACGCCGAAGCCCGGCCGGTCGTCGACGGGGAGGCAGCCGTTTTGGACCCGCGGCTCGAGCGGGTCTTGCAGCACTTCCACATAGCCGGGCACCCGCGCCCAATAGGGGAAGTGCTCCTGGACGTAAAAATTCGGGATCGAGGCGCTGAAATGCGCACCGATCGCTGTCGACAGCGAGCTGGCGCAGATATGCGGCTGGACCTTGAGGCCATAGGCTTCCGCCATCGCGGCGATCTTGCGAGCCTCCCAGATGCCGCCCGTATTGCCGAGGTCGGGCTGCAGGATGGCGACGCTGCGGCTTTCCAGGAGATCGCGAAAACCCTGGCGGCCATAGAGGCGCTCGCCGACGGCGATCGGCTGCGACACGCGCTCCGAGATGAGCTTGAGCGCATTCAAATCGTCGGGTTCGGTCGGTTCTTCGACGAAGGCCACGTCGTATTTTTCGATCTCGTGGCAGAAGCGGATCGCATCGAAGGGCGTGAGGCCAGCGGAGAGATCGAGCAGCAATTCGACATCCGGCCCCACCGCTTCGCGCACCGCAGCGACAAGGGCGACACCTCGCTTGACGAGATCGGGATCGTCGCTGCCGCGCAGGGAGGGATGGCGGAGGCGTCCGTCGTCGAGGATTTCTGCGAAGGGATAGAATTTCAGGCTGGAATAGCCGTCAGCGACGGTTCGCTCGGCGGCCGCGGGCAGTTCTCGATCCGAGCTGCAGCCGAAATACCAGCCATTGGCATAGGTTCTCAGCGTGTCGCGCATTCGCCCGCCCAAGAGCTCGTAGACAGGAACGTCGAGGCTGCGTGCCTTGATGTCGATGAGAGCCTGTTCGATGGCGCTCAATCCCGCATGCAGGATCGGCCCGCCGCCCTTCGCCCAGAAACTGAAATCCTTGATGCTCGCAGCGATGCTTTCGGTGCGATAGGGATCGACGCCCCCACGTAGAAAGCGTTCGGCGAGCTCCTGCAGCATCGCCGCGGCGGCCTTGGCGCCGACACCATAGGCGACGGCAGCTTCTCCGAGGCCGACCACACCGCTGTCGGTCGTCAGGCGCAGCAGCACCGGATTGATACCGCCGCTTTTGAGCGCGAAGATTTCAGCAGACTTCAAAAACATGATCGCAGGTGCCGCTCTGTTGTGGATGGCATTGCGGTCAGTCTCTGTTGTGATCGATCGTTTGGCCAGTCTCTTATTTGACTAAAAGAACAATCGTGGGATTGCCTTCAAGGGGCTGTTCGCGTTTGCGCGTCACGCCGGTGCGGCTTCGGAACGGGGCAGCGTGAAGCGAACCTCGAAACCCTCAGTCTTGCCGGGGATCGGCGAGGCGAAGGCGAGCTCGCCGCCGCCGCGCTCGGCGATGGTGCGCACGATGGCAAGGCCGAGGCCGCTGCCATCCTTCTTGTCGCTGGCGCGCGCAAAGCGGGTCGTGAGGCGGGCTAGATCCTCTTCCGCCACCGGCGGGCAGGCATTGGCGACCGCCAGGATGCCGGCCTGCGACAGCGCGATATCGACCGGTTCGCCCGCACGTCCGTGCTTCAGGGCGTTTTCGATGAGGTTGCGGCAGAGAATGCCGAAAGCGTCGCGTTCGAGGTCGGACAGGACCGGCTCGTCCGGCATCTCAAGATGCAGGCGGGGTGCTGCGCCGATGCGGGCGAAATCATCCGCGACGAGCTTCAGGATCGGCCGCATATCGGCGGGCGTGTCGGTGCGCAGCCTGGCGCCCTCGGCACGTGCGAGCTGCATGAGTTTTTCCGACAGGAGATTGAGCCGCTTCAGCGTTGTCTCGATCTCCTTCGCGCGCTCGGCAGCACTTGCGTCCTTAGTTTCGGCGCGCAGCCTTTGGGCCTGCGCGATCGCGCCGGCGACCGGCGTGCGCAATTCATGCGCCGCGTTGGCGGCGAAACTCCGTTCCGCCTCGAAGGCGGCACGCAGTCTGTCGAGAAGCTGGTTCATGCCCTGAACGATCGGCTCAAGCTCGCTCGGCAGGCCCCGATCCGAAAGCGCTGCAAGATTGCGGGCGCCGCGTTGCGCGAGATCGGCGCGCAGCCGCCGGACAGGCCGCAGGCTGGTGCGCACGGCAAAGAAGATCGCCGCCAGGCTGAGCGGGATGACGATGACGAGCGGCAGCCCGAGCGAGAGAAGCATCTCGCGCGCCATGGCGGTCCGGTGGGAGAGGGGTTCGGCAACCGCGATCGTCAGCCCGTCGCGACCGGCCGCATCATAGTAAAGGCGGTGCGTCGCCGTCTGTCGGAACCCCTCGCGGGTGAAGGGAGGAAAGGCCTCCTTGTCGGCATTGGCCGAGCGCAGCACCGTCTCGCCCTTCCGGTCGCGCACAACCCAGGTGAAGAAGCGGTCGTCCTTGTGCAGCCGGGCGATGCGCTCCGCTCGTGCCGGCCCGCCACGGCGATCACGGCGCTCGTCGTCTCGGGATGCCTCGTCGCGCCGATGTGCGCGGCGGCTGTGCATGGCGAGCGGCAGTATGCGCTGGGCCGCGTCCTTCAGCGCCGCGTCGAAGAGCCCGTCCATTTCGTGACGGAGCTTTTCGGCCGTGAAGCTTGCCGCCGCGAGCCACAGGATCGTGACGGCGAGACCGAGCGCGAGCGCGAGGCGAAGCTGAAGGGAGCGCGGCGCGTTCATGGATGGCCGAGACGGTAGCCGAGGCCGCGTTCGGTCTCGATGATGTCGCGGCCGAGCTTCTTGCGCAGGCGGCTGACATGCACCTCAATGGCGTTGCTGTCGACCGTATCGTCGAAGGAATAAAGCCGCTCTTCCAGCTGGGCCTTGGACAGGAGCTGGCCCGGGCGCTGCACAAAAGCTTCAAACAGCGCCCATTCGCGGGCCGTCAGCGCCACCGCCTTGCCGTCGCGGTGGATGCTGCGGGCGGCGAGGTCGATGTCGAGCGGCCCGAGCGTCACGATGGGATTGGGATTTCCTGAATAGCGCCGGGCGACGGAGCCGATCCGCGCGGAGAGTTCGTCGAGATCGAACGGCTTGACGATGTAATCGTCGGCGCCGGCATTGAGCCCGTCGATGCGGTCGGAAATCTGGTCGAGCGCCGTCAGGATGATGACGGGCGTGACGGCCCCGCTCGTACGCAGGTTCTTGAGAAATGGCACGCCGCGCCCGTCCGGCAGCATGAGGTCGAGGAGGATGAGATCGAAGATTCCGGCGGAGAGCGTGTCGCGGGCGTCGTCGAGGCGTGTGACCCAGTCGACGGAATGGCCGTCGGCCTTGATCTGATCTCGCACCGCGGCCCCGAGAACCGTGTCGTCCTCGATGAGAAGGACGCGCATTCCAATCCACCTTCTGTTCTGCTTCCGACGTTCTGCGTGATCTGCCTGACAGGAAGCTGACAGCATTTTGGCTGCGCCGTCAGCGCGTGATCAGACGGCGCGCCGATCTTCATGACATCAACAACGTCATGGAGAAAGAAATGACATCCAGAAAGACCCTTCTCGCCGGCGTGCTTGCGGCCGCCACCTTGTTCGCCCCCGCGGCAAGCATGGCCGCATCGCCAGACGGCGCCTCGCCGATCGCGATGCAGCAGACGGCCAACCGCAACGGCGATTGCAGCCCGCGTTCGGATTGGGGCCGCTCCAACCAGCAATATCGCTCCCACGCCTATCAGAAGCACGGCAAGCACGGCGGCCAGGCCCGCCCTCGCAACGACCCGCGCAATGGCATGTGCGACGGCAGCGTCTGCAGCCGCAACTTCGATCGCGCGAGGCCGGGCAATTCTCAGCAGGGCATGAACGGTCGCAACAATGACCAGCGGCCCCGCTTCGATCGCCGTGATGACCGCCGCGGCGACCAGTGGCCGGGTTATGACCGCCGGGACGATCGCCGCTTCGAGCGCTGGGACGACCGCCGGCCGTCCGCTCCGCAGGCCCCGAACGGTGGCGCATCGCCGAGCAGCTATTTCGGCAAGATCTGATCCGCTTCACTGAAGGCGGATTGAAAAAGGGCCCGGCGCAGATCGCGTCGGGCCCTCATCGTTTGGGGGGTGAGGCAAAAGCGGCGTCAGCTCGCCGGCGTCAGAAGGGCGCCGATCGCCCGCATCTCGTTGGCCCCGCTCTTGGAAATCGCCTCGGCAATCGGCTGGTTGGGATCTGAGATCTCGACGCCGGCCGTGCGCAGACGGGCCGTCACGTCGTCGCCCGTCATGCCAAGAAGCGGCGCGACGGCATCGGCCGAATTCGTCAGGATCTGATGCGAAAAGGCGAAGGGGGGAGGTCCTTTGCGCGTTTCACCGCTCGTCGGCATGAGGAAGGGCAGAGAAATGAGCAGCGAGACGGCAAGGGCGATCACCATGGGCGAGCGCTTGAAGTAATTCGTCAGCGGCCGCCAGTTTTTCCAGAGGTGCAGGACGAAGGGCAGGATGAGCACCATGCTCAGCCATTCGTGCATGCCGTGAAAGCCGCTCGGGCCGACATGGAAGAAGAGGGCGATGCCTGACACCAGGGACACGATGAAAAGACCCGTGATGAAGGGCGTCGCGTAACGGTTGATGAGGGAGGGCATTGAAATCTCCTGACAGGACCGGGCCGGCTTGGGCCCATGTCTCTCGTTTGGGTGTCTTCGCTTCGGCGCCGCGCTGCGGTGTCCCGCGCGGGCGTCTGTCAGGAGCGATGCGCCCCCTGCCTTACGATGAGCTGACGGAGGCAGGTGGAGACTGTCAGGAAGCGATCAGTCGGGGCGCGGCAAATTGCCGGCCATGGCAGCGCCGAAGCAATCGGCGCTGCCCTCGTCACCTAGCGGGCCGGATAGAAGATGGCGCAGGGCGCATAGGCTTTCGGAAGCTCGATCTCTCCCGGCATCTCCCGCCCGCCTTCGATCGCCTCCGCCTGAAGCTCCGTGCGGGGGCCTTGCGGCTGGCGGATGTCCGGGGCGGTGGAGCGAGCATAGACTTCCATGCGGCCGACCGATGTCAGGATGATGCGGTCGGCGGAGCCTTCCCGGATCTCTTGGCCGGCCTCGGCGAGGACCCGCTGCCACGGCTCTCCTTCCAGCTCCTGAAGCCGCTTTTGCAGTGCCTGATCCTTCGTGCGGACGAAGACGCGGGCGACGGGGCTGCCGAAACCGAGCTCGAAAGCGAGCGCGTCGCGATCGCCTTCGCGAATGGCGCCCTGGTCGGGTCCGGCGGCATTGAGCGTCACGCCCGCGGGCGGTTGCAGCCTGCCGCGGGGCAGCGCCATGACGATGGCTTTGCCTTCCTCAAAGGCGAAGGCGCGCAGTTTCTCCGGCAGCCGCAGGCGCATCGCGCCCGTCTGTGTGGCGACGGTGAGGGCGTTCTTGACCTCGGGCTGTTCGCCGGCTCCGATCGCGAATTCGCCGAAGGCGCCATCGATGCCGAAGACCCAGCGACCCTTTCCCGGACGCAGCGTGTCGCGCATGAACCGTGCGATCTCCTCCTCGTCCCAGTCGAGACGGGCGATCTTGATGCCGAGATCGGCGCGACGCGCCGGCAGAACCGCGGTGATCTTGCGCAAGAGATCGTCGGGCGCGCGGCTCCAGATGGCGATCTCGTCGCTCGTCCGCGCACAGCCGCGACAAAAGCCGCTGTCTGAATCGATCTCGCAAACCCCGGTGCACGGGCTGACCGGGCGGCGCGAGGAGGCGCTGGGTGAAAGGTCGGGAATTCCTTGAGGGTTGTTCATTCTTATCCTTCGTCAAACGGCCCTGGGGAGAATGGGCCTTCAGGAATCGAGGGTCCGCCGTTGCGGCGTGCCATTGAGGGGCACGATACGGCCGTGCCCGTTGGCGATCAGGGGCGGGGCGAGGCGGTCCGTCTTCAAATCGTGCGATGGGTGTGAGGCTTTCTGCCAGGGCACGATGAAACGCCCTCCCGCATGGGTGCCGGTCAAGGCACGCACGCCGTAACATTGGGCGAGGATGTCGTCGGTGAGAACATCCTGCGGCGCGCCTTCGGCGGCGACCCGGCCGCGATCGAGGAGCACGAGACGGTCGCAGAA
Organism: Afifella sp. JA880; assembly: GCF_025379905.1. NCBI lineage: Bacteria > Pseudomonadati > Pseudomonadota > Alphaproteobacteria > Hyphomicrobiales > Afifellaceae > Afifella > Afifella sp. JA880. Next base: position 1,598,455 of record NZ_JAOANH010000001.1, on the reverse strand, counting down.
CCGCGAGGCGAGGGTGAGGTCGTGCAGCACGACGACGATGCCGGTGCCGCGGTCTCTGGTTCTGCGCAGGAGTTCCATGACATTGAGCTGATGCAGGGGGTCGAGCGCATCGACGGGTTCGTCGGCGAGAAGCGTCTCCGCCTCGACGGCGAGCGCGCGGGCGAGGAGAACCCGGGCGCGTTCGCCGCCGGAGAGCGTCTGCACGTTGCGCTCCGCGAACTGGGCGATGCCGGCCGTCTCCATTGCGGCGCGGATGGCTCTGTCATCGGCGCGCCTGTCGTGCGCGGCGAAGAGGCCGGAATAGGGCAGGCGGCCGAGAGCGACGACCTTTTCGACAGAGAGAGGCCAGTCGACGGTGGCATCCTGCTTCAGATAGGCGAGGCGGCGCGCCAGGCTGCGTCGCGGCACGGATGCGGCGGGCTTGCCGTCGTAGAAGACCTGGCCGAGTTCCGGTTTGCGCAGACCGGCGATGACCTCGAGCAGGGTCGATTTGCCGGCGCCGTTCGGGCCGATGAGCCCGACCACTTCGCCGGCGCGCGCGACGAAGTCGACACTCTGCAGGATCGTCGCCTCGCCTCTTTTCACGCCGATGCCGGAGGCTGAGATGATCATCTGAGGTCTCCACGCATGCGCCAGACGAGTGAGAACAGGAAGGGTGCTCCGATAACGGCCGTGACGACGCCGAGTTTCAGTTCCGGCTGCGTCGGGATGAGACGCACGGCGATGTCGGCGGAAAGCGTCAGGATCGCGCCGCCGAGCGCGCTTGCCGGCAGAAGCAGGCTCGGGCGGTAGGCGACGAAGGGGCGCAAGAGATGTGGCACGACGAGACCGACGAAGCCGATCGTGCCGCTGACGGCGACGGCGCCGCCGACGGCGAGGGCCACCCCGCCGACGAGGAGGGCGCGGGTGATGCGCAGATCGAAGCCGAGGCTCGTCGCCGTATCCTCGCCGAGCGCCAGGGCATCGAGCGCCCGCGACGTCAAGAAGAGCGCGATGCAGCCGGCGAAGATCGGCGGGAGCGCGATGGCGACATGCGTCAGGCTGCGATCGGCGAACGAGCCCATCAGCCAGAACATGATTTCGGTGGCCGCGAAGGGATTGGGCGACAGGTTGAGAACGAGCGAGACGAGGGCCCCGGCGAGACTGTTCACCGCAATGCCGGCGAGGATGAGCGTCGCCGTGTTGGCGTTCCGCCCGGCGACGGCGAAAAGAAGAAGGCCGGCGGCAAGGGCCGCAACGATCCCGCCGATGGGCAGAAGCAGCGAGGAGACGGCGGAAAGCCCGGAATAGAAGATGACGACGGCGCCGAAGGCGGCGGCCCCTGAAATGCCGATGATGCCGGGCTCGGCGAGCGGATTGCGCAAGAACGCCTGCATCACGGCGCCGGCAAGACCGAGCGCGAAGCCGACGAAGAGCCCGAGAAGGGCCCGCGGCAGCCGGATTTCTATAAGGACGAGGGCGCCGAGATCGTCCTTTCCGGAGAGCGCGCTGTTGAGCGCGGCACCGAAATCGAAGGGGCCGTAGCCGATGGCAAGCGACAGGACGAAGGCGACGAGAAGCATGAGCGACAGGACGCCGAGGAGCCTGCGGTAGCCGGCCGCCGACCTGGTGGCTTGAAGCGCGATCTCACTCATTGCCGCGCCCTCGCTTTGTCGGCCGCCTGGCGCAAGACCTCGACCGCCTTGAAGATGTCCGGTCCTCCGCACATCCACAGACGCTGCGGGACGGAAACTATCTCCATCGGCCGCGGCATGCGCGAGAGGACCGGATGGTGCAGGATCTCGTTGGCGACGGCCGGCGCGTCACGATAATCGCCGACGACGAGCACATCGGGCGACAGGGCCACGAGTTTTTCGAGCGGCAACCGGCTGTAGCTTTCAAGTCCTTTTTCGGCGGCGAGATTTTCAAGGCCGGCGAGCGAGATGAGGACGTTGATGATCGAGCCGGCGCCGACCGTATAGCCGTTCGGTTCGTAGACGATCGCCGACGGGCGCTCGGAGGCCGGAACCTCTTCGGTCGCAAGCCGCGCCTCCATCTCCTGCACCAATGCCTCCGCTCGCGCCTCCTGGCCGAGCTCGGCGCCAACGCGGCGGATCTGGGCTTCGATGTCGGGAAGCGAGCGCGGCACGTCGAGTTCCACGACATCGACGCCGATCCGCTTCAACAGATCGACGGTGACGCGTTTCGTATAGCGCCCGGCAAAGACCATGTCGGGTTTGTAGCGCATCACCTCCTCGGCGAGGCCGCGATTGCGCGGAAACGCGCGGGCCTCCTCGGCGAGGTTCGACATGGAGGCGTCGCGCGAGAAATAGCTGAGTGAGGCGATCTGATCGGGATCTGCAAGCCGCATCAGAAGCTGATCGGCACACAGATTGATCGAGACGATGTGCTGCGGCCTCGCCGCCGCCGGAGGAGCATCGGCGACGGCGAGGACCGCAACGGCTGCCAGACAATACGTGAGCCAAGGCCCAGGCATTAGAATGTCAGCCGAACTCCGGCATAGGCGCTGACGCCTTCCCGGTCATAACCCCACTGATCATAGGCCTTTTCGTCGAGGAGGTTCTCCACGCGCCCGTAGATCTGGGTGTTGTCGGTGATGTCGTAGGAGGCGGCGACATCGACGAGCGTGTAGGGGTCGAGGGTGAGCGTCTCGCGGTTCACGTAAAGGGCGTCGGTCCACACCCAGTCCTTCTGCTCGCCGTTGTAATCGACCGACACGTTGACGTTGGCGCGGCCCTGAAGGAAGGCGTAGTTGACGACCAGACTGGCGACGTTCTGCGGCCGGCGGATCAATTCGTCGCCGGTCGGATCCTCGCCGTCCGTATAGGTGTAGGAGCCTGTCACCGTCAGATTGTCGACCGGCTCCACCGTCAGGGCGACTTCCACGCCATCGATCTTGGATTCTCCCGGCTGGTTGATCGAGGACTGGCCCGAGCCGGTGATGAGGTTGGAGATCTCCTGATTGAAATAGGTGACGTCGAGCGAGGCGCGGTTCGCCCAGAAGGCCTGCGTGACGCCGACGTCGAAGCCTTTCGCCTCTTCCGGCTCGAGATCCGGATTGCCGCGATAGGTGTTGGTGTAGCCGTAGAGTTCGAAGAGCGTCGGGTTCTTCACGCCGGTGCCGTAGGAGGCGTGGAGCTTGGTGCCGGTCTGGCGGAAATTGTAGGCGCCGGTCAGCCGGTAGGTGGTGGCATCCTCGAAGACGTCGTTCAGGTCGTGGCGGAGGCCCGCCGTCAGCGACAGGTCCTCAAACAGGCTGAGCTGATACTGGCCGATGAAGCCCGTCGAGGTGATGGAGCGATCGAAGGACGACCAGGCGCTGTCGGAGACGGCGCTGTCTTCACCCCGCTCGACCCCAAACGTGAGCGTATGCCCGGCATTGGCGATGGCGGGCGTATCGAACATGAAGGTCGAGCGGTAATCGAACTGCAGCCGTTCGCCTTCGTAAGTGCTCGTGACCGTGGTCGGGTCGAGATCGCGATAATCGCGGTTCTGATCGGTGTAGGAGATGCCGGCGAGCTGTTCCCAATGACCGTCGAGGAGCGTCACCTTCGCCTGAGCGCGGGTGAAAAGCTGGTCGCCCTTCATGTCCTGATTGGAATCGAGCGGGCCGGTATGGCCGACGGAGGGCAGAAACCCTTCCGAATCGAGATCGGTGCGCAGGCGCGTGTAGCGTGCAACGCCTGAAAGGTTCAGCCAGTCGGTGACGTCGACGCCGCCCTTGGCGAAGAGGGTGCCGTTTTCGTAGCCGTCGTCTTCCGGATTGCCGAGGCGTTCATCGGCGACCGAGATGCCGTCGGTGCGTACGCCGGAGGCGCCGGCGAGAAAATCGTAGTTGGTGCCGGCCGTCCCGATCGTGGCGTTGCCGCTCAGCGTCTTGTGCGAACCGGCTTCGAGGCGGCCCGTCAGATGCGTGCCGGGTTCGGCGCGCCGGGTGATGATGTTGACGACGCCGCCGATCGCGTCGGAGCCGTAGAGCGCGCTCTGCGGCCCGCGCAGCACCTCGATGCGCTCGATGTTGTCGGCAAGAAGATGCGCGAAATCGAATTCCGAACCGCGCGCCGGGTCGTTGACGGGGATGCCGTCGACGAAGATCTTGGTCTGGTTGCCTTCAGAGCCGCGGATCCGAAGCTGCGTGAACTGGCCGCGTGGGCCGGCCGCGTTGACGATCACACCCGGCACCTGACGCAGCGCTTCCGTCGCGTCGTGGATGTTCTGCTGTTTCAGCTCCTCGCCAGTGATGACGGTCACGGCGCTGCCGACCTGCGTGAGCGGCGTCGCCGTCAGGTTCGCCGTGACGGAGAGTTCGGGGAGTTCGATGACGTCATCGTCCTGCGCGGCGGCCGGAGAGATGCCGGCGGCGACGAAAAAGCCGGCACAAACGGCGACGAAGCGTTGCGGCGGAACGCCTTCACGCGGGGGGCGGGAGAAAAACACGGGACGACCTCAAGGGCGGCGCACGGCCGGTTGGCACATCACCGCGATCGAGGACGCTTCATGGGCGCGTGCGCATGAAGTCTACCCCATCGGCACACCCCGACCGACGTGACCGCGCGTGACCACGGTTGACGGCAGGTCTCCTGACTTGCGGGTCATGATCGCGTCGCCGCCTTCCCGGTACCCTCGGGGCCAGTGGCATTGTGACGAGCGATTCACCGCTCACAGTTGCGGGGACAGTCGCGGATTTGAGCATCGCCCGCACCGCGTTCCCTTTTGAGCCTCCAAAGAGGCACCGTCGAAAGGACGGGACCACGATCGCGACCGTCGCGTCAAGATGAATCGCAGGCGCATGGGCTTGATTGGAAGTCGCTTTCGCTTTTGGCGGCGAAGGATGAAGCTTGCCGATGGCGCCCGGCGGCGCGGCCTCCTGCGAGAATGGATGGCTCTGGGAGAGGGGGCAAAAGGCCGCAGAGGCGGGGCGCACACGGGGCCTTTGCCGGGTTTCGTGGGGCTTCCCATAGGTCGGGCGGATAGATTGGGCGTGAGAGGTTGCGCCTGAGCGATCGGCAGAAAGTCCGCCTTGACGGTGTGCGCTGCGGTGCGCTTGACGCGGGAAGGTGCTCAGGCCCTGCGCCCCTTGGGTGAGGTTTGCGCGGCTTCTGCGGCGCCGGCGAGGCAGGGCAGCTTGAGCGCTTGGGATGGGGAGGTCTCGACATGATCATGGCAGCAGAGCATTTGCGTGCTGAAACGGCGGGGAGCGCGCAATGAACGCGCCGGAGAAAAGCTCGGAGAACGGGTTGGGGCGTCCCGCCAACGGCTTTACCCGACTGATCGACTTCGTCTTTCCCGGCGACGCCAATCACCATGGCACGCTCTTCGGCGGCATCGGCCTTGCGCATATGGACAAGGTCGCCTTCCTCGTCGCCTCGCGTTACGCGCATGTCGACTTCGTCACCGCCTCCTGCGAACGCATCGATTTTCACGTCCCGGCGCATGTTGGGGAAATCGTCGAGCTGACGGGAAAGGTGGTGCGTGTCGGCCGCCGTTCGCTTGGCGTCGAGGTCGATCTCTTCGCCGAGGCGCCGTTGTCCGGCGAACGGCGCTTGTCGACGCGGGGCATCTTCAACATGGTGGCCGCCGATACGTTAGAGCGGTATGGCGGCGCGCTGCCACCCCTGTCGGACGAACCCGAGATGCCCGTGTCTGAAAGCGGCTCCTGCGAAATCGTCTTTCCCGATCAGACGAGCCATTACGGCAGCCTCTATGGCGGCCACGTCCTTGCCGCGATGGGCAAATCCGCGTTCGTCGCAGCGACCCGACATTGCCGAAAAATCGTCGTCATGGCCGCCTCGCAACGCGTCGATTTCATGGATCAGGTCGTCGCCGGCGAGATGATCGAGCTCAACCCTTCGATCGTGGCGACCGGGCGCTCCTCGATGACCGTCGAGGTGACGATGATTGCCGAGGCACTCCTGTCGGAAAACCGCAGGCTGTGCGGCAAGGGGACGTTCGTGATGGTCGCCGTCGACGAGGCCCACCGTCCGGTTGCGATCGCCTGAGCGCTTTTTGGGATTTAAGGGGATGCCGTCGGTCGGATGAGGCGAGGCGGGCGCGAGCCTCAGTCGTTTCACGGCGCCCGATCCACGAGCGCACCCTGCCGCCAATAGGCGACGACGAGGGGGATTCTCGTTCTTCAGCCCGCGATCCGGGCGCAGATCTGGCGCTGCGGTCCTGGGCCTTTCGGGGCGCGGCGGGTCCGCATCGCTTGGCGAGGCCTTTCATCCGCCCCCAATGCGATCGGTTGACGGCAAACCGTTGCGGGCTCGTTTTCCGACGCGGTCGCGGCTATTCCTGGGCCATAGTGTCGGACAGACGGCGCCAATGGCAGGCGGTATGGAACGGATCACCATCACTCTCGAAGAAGACCTCCTCAAGGAGATCGACGCTTTGAGCGAAGAGCGCGGCTATCAAAGCCGCTCCGAGGCGTTGCGCGACATGGCCCGCGAGGTTCTGGCGCGCGAGGCGACCGAATCGGGAGAGCCACTCGGCAACGACCAGCTCTGCTACGGCTCACTCACCTATGTGTACGATCACGCGATCCGCGACCTGCCGAACCGGCTCACGGACAATCATCACGCGCATCATGCGCTGTCGATCGCCACGACGCATGTGCACATCAATGCACAGAACTGCCTCGAGGTGTCGCTTCTCGCCGGCACTGCGGGGAATTTGCGCAAATTTGCCGACAGTGTCAGCAGCCAGCGGGGCGTGCGCTATGGCAAACTCCACATCATCCCGCTGATCGGACGGCTGAGCGGCCCCCTGACGGGAGCCTTGGCGGCTGGAGGGGACGCTTCCCCGCATTCCGGCGGGTCTCACGATGACCATGAGCATTGAGCGGCCTTTTCGCCGCTAACACCATTCCGCCCACGTGAAACTTGCGGTTCGAAACGGCTGAGCGGGGAAGCCGCATGGGCGGTCGTTTGACCCTGCGAAACGCCATGCTTTTTTCGGGGACCCGCAGGGCAGGGTCCCTGCCGGCGGGGTTGACACGCAGGGGAAGTATGAGGGTACTGAAATAGTTCATACTCCGTCCTTCTCCCCTCAAGGCCGATGTTTAAAACTCTCCGCGTGATCGCGTTCTGTGTGGGCGCAGCCCTTTCACTCGTGCCGCATGCGTCGGCCTCAGCCGGTGCGACCCTCACCTTTTCGTGGCCGGTCAATGTCGGCTGGCTCAACCCGCATCTTTATTCCCCGAACCAGATGTTCGCGCAGAACATGGTCTACGAGCCGCTGGTGCGCTACCGCGCCGACGGCACGCTGGAGCCGTGCCTGGCGCAATCCTGGCAATCTTCGGACGACGGCAAGACCTATACGTTCAAGCTGCGCAAAGGCGTGACCTTCTCCAACGGAGAGGTGTTCGATGCGGCGGCGGCCAAGGCCAATTTCGACGCCATTCTGGCCAATCGATCGCGCCATGCCTGGCTCGAGCTCGCCAACCAGATCGTTTCCGTCGAGGCCGTCGACAGCGACACGCTCAAACTGACGCTGAAGGACAGCTATTACCCGCTGCTGCAGGAGCTCGCGCTGCCGCGTCCCTTCCGTTTCATCGCACCTTCCATGTTCAAGAACGGCGGCACGAAGGACGGCATTCTCGAGCCTATCGGAACCGGCCCCTGGAAGCTTCAGGAAACCCGCCTCGGCGACCGGGACGTGTTCGTGCGAAACGACAGCTATTGGGGCGAAAAACCGGCTTACGAGAAAATCGTCGTGAAGGTGATCTCCGATCCGAACACGCGGGCGATCGCCTTCGAGACCGGCGAGATCGATCTGATTTACGGCGTCGATGGGCCGATCACCCCCGATACCTTCGAGCGCTTTCGGCAGATGGGCATCTACACGACGGAGCTCTCCGAGCCCTACGAAACCAAGATGCTGGCGCTCAACACCAATCGCGGCGCGACGCGCGACCTCGCCGTGCGCAAGGCGATCAATCACGCCGTCGACAAGGACAAGATGATCTCCACGGTGCTGTACGATACGCAGCTCCGCGCCGACACGCTCTTCGCTCCCAACGTTCCCTATGCCGATATCGGCCTGAAGCCGTACCTCTTCGATCCGGAAGAGGCGAAAAGGCTGCTCGAAGAGGATGGCTGGCACGCCGAAAGCGACAGGGCGATCCGCGAGAAGGACGGCGAGCCCTTGGCGATCGAGCTCTGCTTTCCGGGAACGGATGCCGTAGCGAAATCCATGGCAGAAATCATCCAGGGCGACCTTCGCAAGGTCGGCATCGACGTCAAGCTGACGGGCGAGGAAGAAAGCAGCATCTATGCGCGCCAGCGCGACGGCCGCTTCGGAATGATTTTCAACATGACCTGGGGCGCGCCCTACGATCCGCATGCGTTCGTGAGCTCCATGCGCATCCCCTCGCATGCCGATTACGAGGCGCAGCAAGGCCTCGCCGATAAGGCGAAGATCGACGCCGAAATCGGCGAGGTCCTGGTCTCGACGGATGAGAAAGCCCGCCAGGAGCTTTATCGCGACATCTTCACCCGTCTGCACGAAGAGGCCGTCTATCTGCCCCTGACCTATGTCACGGCGATTGCTGTCGCGAAGCCGGAAGTCGGCGACGTGCCTTTCGGCGCCTTGTCGAGCGAGATCCCGTTCGATCGTCTCAAGCCGCAGGAGAATTGATCTCCATGGCGGGTTTCATCCTGAAGCGGGTTCTGCTGCTCGTCCCGATGCTGTTCGGCGCCTCACTCGTCATCTTCCTGCTCTTGAGGCTCGGGCCGAGCGATCCGGCGATGGATTATCTGCGGCTTTCGAAAGTGCCGCCGACGCCGCAGGCGCTCGAGGACGCGCGCCAGATGCTGGGTCTCGATCAGCCGATCTTCGTTCAGTATTTCGACTGGCTGAACAACGCCTTGCACCTCGATTTCGGCGTCTCCTTCGCGACGCAGCGGCCGGTTCTGCCGGACCTTCTGCACTACCTGCCGGCGACGCTTCAGCTTGCCGGCGTGGCGCTCGCCCTGACCCTCGTCATCTCGATCCCCCTCGGCGTCTGGGCGGCGCGCTACCGCGAGCGCTGGCCCGACCAGGCCGTGAGGCTTCTCGCCTTCGTCGGCGTCTCGATGCCGAATTTCTGGCTCGGCTTCCTGCTCGTCCTCTTGTTCTCGGTCGAGCTCGGTTGGCTGCCGTCCATGGGCCGCGGCGGTCTCTCGCACATCGTCATGCCGGCCGTCGCCATTTCCTTCATGTCGCTCGCGATCAACGCGCGCTTGCTGCGTGCGAGCATGCTGGAAGTCGCAGGCCAGAGGCATGTGCGCTACGCAAGGCTGCGGGGGCTTTCTGAGCGCAAGGTCGAGCGCTCGCACATCCTCCGCAACGCCTGGCTGCCGATCATCACGGCGATCGGCATGCATATCGGCGAGATGCTCGGCGGCACCTTGATCATCGAGAGCATTTTCGGTTGGCCGGGTGTCGGGCGCTATGCCGTGTCCGCCGTCCTCAACCGGGATTATCCGGTCATCCAGTGCTTTACGCTGATGATGGTGGTGATTTTCGTCGTCTGCAATCTGATCGTCGACATCGTCTATGCCGTTGCCGATCCGCGCATCCGGCTGTCCTCCGAGGGCGTCAAATGACCGACATGGCTCTTCCCATGAAGGCCGCGCGCTGGCGCGCCTGGGGCGGACGGACAACGGTGCGTCTCGCCCTCGCCATCGTCGGGGTGCTTGTCTTTGCGGCCGTCTTCGGCCCGTGGATTTCGCCTTACGATCCGAACCAGGTGGAGCTGGGCGACCGGCTGATGTCGCCGGACATGGCCCATTGGCTCGGAACCGACCATCTCGGCCGGGACATTCTTTCCCGACTGATCGCGGGCACGCGCGTCTCGCTCGGATCGGTCGCGGTGTCGCTTGCCATCATCCTCGTCCTCGGCATCACGATCGGCGGTGCCTCCGGCTTCATCGGCGGCCGCATCGATCAGGTGATCATGCGCATCACCGACGTTTTTCTGACGTTTCCGACGCTCGTCCTGGCGCTGTTCATGATCGGCATGCTGGGCACCGGTCTCGTCAATGTCGTCATCGCCATCGCGCTCTCGCATTGGGCCTGGTATGCGCGCATCGTCCGCGGCATCGTGCTGTCGCTGCGCCATCGCGAGTTCCTCATGGCCGCGCGCCTCGCCGGGGCGAGCCGCACGCGCAGCTTCGTCGAGCATCTTCTGCCGGCGACGCTGTCGCAGCTCCTCGTGCTCGCGACCTTGGATATCGGCCACATGATGCTGCACGTCGCGGGCCTGTCGTTTCTGGGCCTCGGCGTGACGGCGCCCACCGCCGAATGGGGCGTGATGATCAGCGATGCCCGCCAGTTCGTGTGGACCGCGCCGATGCTGATCTTCTGGCCGGGATTTGCGCTTTTCATCAGCGTCATGGCCTTCAACATTCTGGGCGATGTCTTGCGCGACCGTCTCGATCCGCATTTGAGGGCCGAGCATTGTCACTGACACCGAAGCATTTCACGCTCGAAAATCTGACGATCGCGACCGGCGCCGAAACCTTCCGCCTGCTCGTCGACGATCTCTCCTTGCAGCTGACGCGCGGGCGTGTGCTTGCGCTCGTCGGCGCGAGCGGTTCCGGAAAATCGCTGAGCTGCTCGGCGGCGCTCGGGGTTTTGCCGCCGGGCGTCGCACGGATCGGCGGGCGCATCTTGGTCGATGACGAGGTTCGCCCCGCCGAGAGGTTGCGGGGGCGAACGGTCGCCACGATCATGCAGAACCCGCGCAGCGCCTTCAATCCGGTCAAGACCATGCGCGAGCATGTCATGGAGACGCTGACGGCGATCGGCCGATCGCGCCGCGATGCGGAGGGAAAGATCGAAGCCGCCTTGCGCGAGGTGGGGCTCGACGAGCCGGAGGCCGTTCTCGGCCTCTACCCGTTCGAGATGAGCGGCGGGATGCTGCAGCGGATGATGATCGCCATCGCGCTTTTGAGCGAGGCGCCGTTTCTCGTCGCCGACGAGCCGACGACGGATCTCGACGTGGTCGTGCAGATGCGCATCCTCGCTCTGCTGGAAGGGCTTGTGCGCGAGCACGATCTCGGCGTTCTCCTCGTCACGCACGATATGGGCGTCGTCGCCCGGCTTGCCGACGATGTCGCCGTGCTCGACCATGGCCGCCTGGTGGAGACGGCCTCCGTCGATGAGATCTTCCACCGGCCGAAGCATCCCGTGACGCGCATGCTCGTCGGGGCGCATCTCGCGCGCTACGGAATGGAGCTGGCAGAATGAGCCTTCTGCGCGCCGAGAATGTCGCAAAGCATTACCAGACCTACTCGCTCGTCGGTGCGAGCGCCTCGCGTATGGCGCTCGACGGGGTCTCGCTATCGATCGAAGAAGGCGAGACCGTCGGCCTTCTCGGGCGCAGCGGCTGCGGCAAGAGCACGCTCGCCCGTCTCTTGTGCGGGCTGGAGCAGCCCGGTCGCGGCCAGGTCTTCTACCGCGGCGATGATCTGCGGCATCTCACGCGGGCGCAAAGGCGCGCCTTTCGCCGCGACGTTCAGATGGTTTTTCAGGATTCCGTCAGTGCCGTCGATCCGCGCTTCGACATGCGTGCGATCATCGCCGAGCCGCTTCGCCATCTGACGGATCTCGACGGGCGAGCCTGCGAGGCACGCATCAGCGAATTGCTGGAGATGGTGGAGCTTCCGGCCTCCATCGCCGGCATGCTGCCGTCACAAGTGAGCGGCGGGCAGTTGCAGCGCGTCTGCATCGCACGTGCGCTGGCGCCGCGGCCGAAGCTGATCATCCTCGACGAGGCCGTTTCCGACCTCGACGTCCATCTCCAGGCCTCGGCCATCGCGCTCCTTGCAAAACTCCAGAAAAGCGAGGGGATCGCCTATCTCTTCGTCACCCATGATCTGCGGCTGACGGAAAGATTTGCCGAACGCGTCGTCGTCATGGACGAGGGCCGGATCGTCGAAGAAGTGCCGACCGGCTCGCTCGCCGCGCTCACGCATCCGGCGTCGCTGCTTTTGAAGGACGCCGTGCTTCCGCCTTTGCCGGAAAGGCGCGCCGCCGCGCAATAATGACAGCCGGCCCGATCGCGCGGGCCGGCCTCAACGCCTAATCTTCGATTTTCGTCCAGACGTTGCCCGCACGGTCGGAGGCGAGGCAGGCGGCGACGAAGGCGAGGCCGCGCACGCCGTCATTGGCGTTGGGGATGAATTCAGAGCCCGGCGGAGAGCGAAGCGCGTCGGCGGCGTCGCGGTAGATGTTGGCGAAAGCCTCCAGATAGCCTTCGGGATGGGCGGCCGGCACCCGGCTGCCGGCGATCGCGGCCGCGGTCGCGCCCGCCCCGTTGCGGCGCAGGAGCTGGCGCGGCTCGCCGAGACGCGTGAACCACAATTCCTCCGGCCGCTCCTGCCACCATTCGAGCCCGCCCTTGTCGCCATAGATGCGGATCGAGAGATTGTTGCCGTTGCCGGGCAGGACCTGGCTCGCCAGGATCGCGCCTTTGGCGCCCGAGGCGTAGCGCATCATGATCATCGCATCGTCGTCGACGGAGCGGCCGGAAACGAGGGAGGCAAGCTCGGCAAGGAGATGCGTCGGCTCTTCGCCGGCCACGAAGGCGGCGAGGTTATAGGCATGGGTGCCGACATCGCCGATGGCGCCACCCTGGCCGGCCTTGGCGGGATCGGTGCGCCAGACTGCGCCTTCGGAGCCTGTGTTTTCGACAGCCGTGGCGAGCCAGTCCTGGAGATATTCGACCTCCACGCGGCGAAGGGTGCCGATTTCGCCCGCCGCCACCATCTCGCGCGCCTGCCGCACCATCGGATAGCCGGTATAGGTGTGGGTGAGGACGAAGCTCTTGCCGGTCTCCTTTACGAGCGCGGCGAGACTTCTCGCCTCCTCCAAAGTGGTTGTCATCGGCTTCTCGCAGATGACATGGAACCCGGCTTCCAGTGCCGCCTTGGCGACCGGGAAATGCAGGAAGTTCGGCGTCACGATCACGACGGCGTCGATCTTGTCGTCGCGCGCCGCTTCGGCTTCGAGCATCTCTTCGTAAGTGCCGTAGGCGCGCTCGGGCGCCAGCCTCAGCGTCTCGGCGAACTCCCGGCCGCGCGCTGGATCGCTGTCGAAGGCTCCGGCCACGAGCTCGAACCGATCGTCCATGCGCGCGGCGATGCGGTGGACCGGCCCGATGAGGGCGGTGGGGCCGCCGCCGACCATGCCGAGACGGATGCGGGGTTGGCTCATAATATCGTCCTTATGTGAGGCCTAGCAGACGGCGGTTGGTGGCCGCGTCGGCGCCGCTTTGGGCAAAATCGTCGAAGGCGTGCTCGGTGACGCGGATGATGTGGTCGCGGATGAAGGGGGCGCCTTCGCGGGCTCCGTCCTCGGGGTGTTTCAAGGCACATTCCCATTCCAGAACCGCCCAGCCGTCGAAATCGTACTGGGCGAGCTTGGAGAAGATCGCCTTGAAATCGACCATGCCGTCGCCGAGCGAACGGAAGCGTCCGGGCCGGTCGATCCAGCCCTGATAGCCGCCATAGACGCCGGAACGCCCGTTCGGGCGAAGCTCGGCATCCTTCACGTGAAAGGCGCGCACGCGCTCGTGATAGATGTCGAGGAAATCGAGATAATCGAGCGCCTGCAGCACGAAATGCGACGGGTCGTAGAGGATCGAGGCGCGCGGGTGATCGCCGACTTCGGCGAGGAAGCGCTCGAAGGTCGCGCCGTCATGGAGATCTTCGCCCGGATGCAGCTCGTAGCAGAGATCGACGCCGGCCTCGTCATAGGCGTCGAGGATCGGCTTCCAGCGTCGGCCGAGTTCGGCAAAAGCCTCGTCGATGAGACCCGCCGGGCGCTGCGGCCAGGGATAGATGAAGGGCCATGCGAGGGCGCCGGAGAAGGTGGCGTGGGCGGTCAGGCCGAGATTGACGGAGGCTTTTGCGGCCAGGCGCAATTGCTCGTCCGCCCATTCCCTGCGTGCTTGCGGGTTGCCGCGCACTTCTTCCGGCGCGAAGCCGTCGAAGAGCGCGTCATAGGCCGGATGGACGGCGATGAGCTGGCCCTGGATATGCGTGGAGAGCTCCGTGATCTCCACGCCCTCCTCGGCAAGGCGCCCCTTCAGCTCGTCGGCATAGGTCTTCGAGGCTGCCGCTTTTTCAAGATCGAAGAGGCCCGCCGTCGTCGGCAGTTGCAGGCCGAGATAGCCGAGATCGGCAGCCCATCGCGCCATGGAGAAAAGGTCGTCGAAAGGCGGCGTGTCGCCGACGAATTGGGCGAGAAAGATCGCCGGTCCTCGCAGGGTCTTCATCGCGGGCTCCCAGTCTTGGTGTCGGTTGCCGTCCGCCGTGACGGCGGAGGCAAGGGTGGGGTGGGCGGCCTCGTTGCAAGGCCGCCCCGATGTGGCGTTCAAACGATCAGAACGGCGAATCCGGGAAGTAGAAGTCTTCCGCGTTCGACTTGTCGATCAGCTCAGAGGGAAGGATCGTCGTCTCCGGCAAGGCCTCGCCCTTGAGGCGCGCCTCGGCCGTCCGCTTGATCGCCTCGTAGATGAATTTCGGCGAATAGGAGACGTCGGCTTTGATGAGCGGATTGTCGTCATCCATGATCGTCTTGACCATGCCCTTGGCGCCGGCACCGCCGAAGACTTCCTTGATGTCGCCTTCACGGCCCGCCTGACGGATCGCCTGGAGAACGCCGATTGCCATGTCATCGTCGGCCGCCCAGACGAGATCGATGTCTTTGAAGCGGGTCAGGAAGTCCTGCATGACCTTGAAGGCGTCGTCGCGGTTCCAGTTGCCGTACTGGGCGTCGAGGATCTTCATGTCGGGATGCTCGTCGATGACGCTGGTGAAGGCTTCCCAGCGCTCGTTGTCGAGCGTGGTCGGAATGCCGCGCAGCGCCACGATATTGGCCTTGCCGTCATACTTCTTGGCAAAATACTCCGCCGGGATCTTGCCGAAGGCCGTGTTGTCGCCGGCCATATAGGCGTCCTGGGCGCTCGGATCTGTCAGGCCGCGATCGACCACGGTGACATAGACGCCCTTGTTCTTCGCCTGAGCGACGGGCTGGGTGAGGGCGGCGGATTCAAACGGGAAGATGACGAGGGTGTTGATGCCGGTGACGGTGACGAGATCCTGAAGCTGGTTCGCCTGTTCCGGCGCGCCGCTCGAGGTCTTGACGGTGATCTGGAGGTCGTCGGGATGGGCGGCTTCGAGGTCTTTCTTGGCCTCGTTCGCCCACCACACGATGCCGGCGGTGAAGCTGTGGGTCGCGGCGGGAATGGAGACGCCGAGATTGACCTTTTCCTGGGCTGCCGAGATGCCGGGCAGGGCGATCAGCGCCGAGGTGCCGAGCGCCAGGGCGAGAGCCGAGCGGCGCGTTAGAGACGCAAGGACGGACATTCTATAGTTCTCCCATCGATAGCATTCGTTGCTTCTGTGTCAGTGCCGCCTGCGGGCGGTCTTGTCCTTGGGGTGCGGCCCATGTCGTCAGGGCCGCCGCCTTTGCAAAAACGCCACGGAAATGATCACGATGCCCTGCACGGCCGCGTTGAGATGCACGCTGATAATGCTCGTCAGGTTGAGGATATTGCCGATGACGGAAAGAAGGATGGCGCCGATCACGGTGCCGGTGACGCGGCCGGACCCGCCCTTGAAGGAGGTGCCGCCGACGATCACCGCGGCGATCGCTTCGAGCTCCCACAAGAGCCCGGTCGTGGGGGAGGCGGAGCCGAGGCGCGGCACGTAGAGGAGGGTGGCGATGCCGACGCAGAGACCGAGAAACGCGTAGGTGAGGATTTTGACGCGATCGACGTCGACCGCCGCATAGCGCGCCACCTGCTCGTTGGAGCCGATCGCCTGCACATAGCGGCCGAAGGCGGTGCGCCGCAAAAGCACGGTGCCGATGATGGCGACGCCGAGGAACACCCAGACCGGGATCGGGATGCCCAGAACCGTGCCATAATAGACCGGCCCGTAGGTCTGCGAGAGACCGAAATCGAGGGTGATGGCGCCGCCATCGGCAAGCCAGGTGAGGACGGCGCGAAACGTGCCGAGCGTGCCGAGCGTGACGATGAAGGGTTCGATCCGCCCCTTGGTGATGAGGAGGCCGTGCATGGTGCCGAAGGCGGCACCCATGAGGAGCGAAACCGCCATCCCGACGATGACCACCAGGACTGGCGCATCGATATGCATGGCGAGGCTGTTCATCACCAGGATGATGCTGCCGGCGATCAGCGCCACCATGGAGCCGACCGAGAGGTCGATGCCGCCGGAGATGATGACGAAGGTCATGCCGACGGCGATGATGCCGATGAAGGAAGTCCGCGTCAGCACGTTCATCCAGTTGGCGAGACTGGCGAAATCGGAATTGAGCGCGGTGCCGACGATGGCGAGCAGGATGAGGCCGAGGATCGGACCCTGGCTGCTTAAATCGAATTTTCCGAGCCGGCGGCGCGCCGAGGCGCGGGCGCTTTGGCCCTCAGCCTCATTCGGCTGCGGTTCTTGTGCCGATGGCATGGCTGAGTAGCTCCTCTTCGCTGAGGCGGTCTGCGGGCACTTCGGCCGTCACGCGCCCGTCGCGCATGACGATGACGCGGTGACAGAGACCGATCAGCTCCACCAATTCCGATGAGATGACGATGATGCCTCGCCCTTCGGCGGCGAGGCGGTCGATGAGAAAATAGATGTCTCGCTTGGCGCCGACATCGACGCCCCGGGTCGGCTCGTCGAGCACGAAGATCTGCGGCTCCGGGGCGAGATATTTGGCGATCGCGAGTTTCTGCTGGTTGCCGCCCGATAAAGACGAGGCAAGGCATTCCCGGTCGCCGACGCGGATGCCGAATTCGTCGACGGCGCGGTCGAGGGCTGCCCGTTCCTCCCGGGGGGAGAGGAAGGGATGGGTGTAGGTCTTGAGATCGAGGAGGGTGAGATTGTCGGACAGCACGCGTCCGACATGCAAACCCTTCCCTTTGCGGTCTTCGGAAAGATAGGTGAGCCCGAGCCGGGCGGCGGCGCGCGGATCGCCCATGCGCACCTCCTTGCCGCCCATGAAGATGCGCCCCGAGGAGCGGGGGCGAAGCCCGAGAAGACCTTCGAAAAGCTCGGTGCGGCCGGCGCCGACGAGGCCGGCAAAACCCAGGATCTCACCTGGCATCAGGGAGAAAGAGACGTTCTGCGCCCAGCCCGGGACGGAAAGATCTTCAACGCGCAGGAGCGGTTCTCCGGCCGAGGCGACGGGACGTTTGGGCGGATACATGTCGGCAAGCTCGCGCCCCACCATCAGCGCCGCCATGCGGGCGCGCGAGGTCTCGGCGGTCTTCGCCTGTGAGATGAAATGCCCGTCGCGCATGACGATCACCTCGTCGGTGACGCGCTCCACCTCGTCGAGCTTGTGGGAGATGTAGAGGACGATGATGCCCTCTTCGCGCAGCTGGCCGATGAGGCTGAAGAGATGCTCGCATTCGTTGGGCGTGAGGCTCGCCGTGGGCTCGTCGAGGATGAGAACCCGCGTGTGGCGGACCTGCGCCTTGGCGATCTCCACGAGCTGCTTTTCGGCCACGATCAGATCGCCGACCTGGTCGTCGGGATGGCTGTGCGCGCCGACACGTGCGAGCGCCGCCTCGGCCTGGCGTGCCATCGTCTTCTCGTCGAGGAGGAGGCCTTTGCGGATCTCGTGGCCGAGAAACATGTTCTGCACGACGGTGAGCGCATCGGCGAGGTTGAGCTCCTGGTGCACCATGACGATGCCCCGCTCTTCCGCCTCGCGCGAGCTTGCAAAGGAGACCGGTTCACCGTCGATCACGACGGTCCCGGCGCTCGGCTCGTGGTAGCCGGCGAGGATCTTCATCAAGGTGGATTTGCCGGCGCCGTTTTCGCCGATGAGGCCATAGACGCGCCCCGCCTCCAGCCGGAAGCTGACGTCGTGGAGCACGCGCACGGAGCCGAAATCCTTGGCGATCCCGTGAAACTCGACGGCGAGGCCCATAACGGCCTTCCTCCCTTCGCCTGAGGGGCGGGAGCGGGCCGGATCGTCTCGCCGAGCCCTGTCTCGACGCCCTTTTTTATTTTCGGGAAAACTCGCTTCCGGATGCCGTCGACATCCAGGGGCCTTCCTCATTGCAGCGAAAATTACGCTCAGCAATTTGATTGAGCAATGGTCAAGTTCGGTCTATTTACGGTCAAAGCGCGTTCAATGAGGTCAAACATGCGCGGCTTTTCGCAATTGTCGCCGACCGAGCGCCGGCTCTTGCTCGAGGTTTTCTGGGCGCGCACCAGTGCCCGCAGCGATCTGGCCGGCCGGCTCGATTTCTCCAAGAGCAAGATCAATGCGGCGATCACCGATCTGATCGGCGCCGGGCTGATCACGGAGATTGGGCCGCAACCCTCCTCCGGCGGGCGCCGCGCGGAAGGTCTGCGCGTCACGCTGCGCGACGGTCTGATCGCCGGCGTCGACATCCGCGCCACCCATATGGACGTCGCCCTTCTGTCGCCGGACATGAGCATCATGGCCCGGCACTGCGAACCGATCTCCGTGCGCGGCGAGCCGGAGCCGTTGTTTGCCCGCCTGCGCGATGTGCTCGATCTGCTCTTGCGGCAGATGGGCCAGGAGCGCGAGCGCATCCGCATGATCGGCATCGGCGTGCCGGGGCCGGTCGATTTCGAGAGCGCCCGTCTCGCCACCCCGCCCTTGATGCCGCTGTGGGAGGGTTTTTCGCCGCGTCAGGCGCTGGCGGCCGATTTCGACGTGCCGATCTTCGTCGACAACGACGTCAATATCCTCGCTCTCGGCACGCTGTGGCATCTGTCGCGCAGCGCCGATGATTTCCTCGTGGTCAAGGTCGCGACCGGGATCGGCTGCGGCATCATTTGCCGCGGCCAGGTCTATCGCGGCGTCGACGGGGCGGCAGGCGATGTCGGCCATATCTGCATCGATCCGCACGGCCCCGTCTGCCATTGCGGCAATGTCGGCTGTGTGGAGGCAATGGCAGCGGCCCCGGCGATCGCCCGGGCCGGCGCGGCGGCCGCCCGCTCAGGCGAGAGCCCGCGGCTTCTTGAACTGTTGCAGGAGCATGGCGCCTTGAGCCCGGAGGATGTCGGTCTCGCGAGCCGGGAAGGCGATCCGGCCGCCAATGCCATCATCCGTGGTGCCGGCGCCGATGTCGGGCGGATGCTCGCCACCCTCGTCAATTTCTTCAATCCGAGCCATGTCTTCATCTGTGGCGGCGTCGCCGCCATCGGCCCGGCCTTCCTCGCCTCGATCCGCCAGAGCGTCTATCAGCGCTCGCTGGCGCTTTCGACGCGCCATCTCGCCATCCGGCCGATCCCGCATCCCGATGATGCCGGCATCGTCGGAGCCGGCGTCCTCGGATTTTTGGAGGCGATCTGACGCGACGCAGACGGAGCCGGTCGCAGCCGTCACGTCTTCTCGTCGTCCTTGTTCGTCTTGACGGGTGTGGCGTTCCGGTCGGTCGTCTCGAACAGAGTCGTCTTCGGATAGTGAATCGTGTTGTGGAAGTGCGCGATTTCGGCGCTCATGTTGCGATAGCCGTGCGGCTGGTCGGCGGGGAAGCGGAAAGCGTCCCCGTAGCTGCAGCTCTTCCATTCTCCGGCGATCAAGACCTCCATCGCGCCGCGCGTCACGAAGACATCTTCGACGACGCCCGTATCATGCGGGTTCGACTGGTGAACCTGGCCCGGTTGGAGTGTCATCAAAAACGTCTCGGAGCCGAAGACGGGGTCGAACGGGAAGACGGTGTGAAAGCCGATGCTTCCCCGAAACTGGACGGGGCGCACCTGCGCGGGCGCGAAGGTGCCCGTGGTTTCAATCAGATCCTCGATGAAGGCGGTCAGCGGCAGCTGGAAGCCTTTGGCGAGTTTCCAAAGCGTCGCGATCGTGGGGCTCGATTCCCCGCGCTCGATCTGGCCGAGCATGGCCTTGCTGACGCCGGTGAGCTCGGCCGCCTGCGCCAGGCTGAGGCCCGCACGGCTGCGCGCGGCCTTGAGATTGATGCGGATTTTTTCTTCGGTCATTCACATCGCCTGTTGTGCGCTATAACGCACGGACGTTATAACGTCCGGAACTGGATTGGGCACATTCCTAGCGCGCACGAACTGGAAAGGCGCGGCTACAATGCTGGCGGGACTGAAACTATCGCACATCGTTGCGGGCTGCATTGCCGTCCTTCTCGGCTATACGAGCAGCGTTGCCATCATCTTCCAGGCGATCGACGTCCTGGGCGCCTCGCAGGCGGAGGCCAACAGCTGGATGCTGGCGCTCGGCCTCGGCATGGGGATCAGCGGTCTCATCCTCTCCTTGCGCTACCGGATGCCGATCCTGACCGCCTGGTCCACGCCTGGCGCGGCCCTCCTCGTCATCAGCCTCAACGGCGTGGCGATGAGCGAGGCGATCGGCGCCTTTCTCTTCTGCGGTCTCTTGTTGACCCTGACCGGCATCACCGGCTGGTTTGAAAGATTGTCCCACCTCATTCCCGACACCATCGGCAACGCCCTGCTTGCCGGCATCTTGTTCCAGTTCGGCCTCGGGATCTTTTCCTCCATGGAGGACAATCTGCCCCTCGTGGCGGTGATGTGCGCGACCTATCTCGCCGGCCGACGATGGTTTGGGCGCTTTGCCATTCCCGCCGTGCTCTTCGCGGGGTGCGCCTTCTGTGCCGCGACCGGGGCGTTTCAGGCCGGGGAGGGGATCGATTTTTCTGTCGCTCAGCCGGTCTTCACCATGCCGGCCTTCTCGCTGCCGGTGTTGCTCGGCGTCGGGCTGCCGCTTTTTATCGTCACCATGGCCTCGCAGAACACGCCCGGCATCGTCACGCTGAAAGCCTCGGGATACGAGCCGCCGGTGTCCGCCTGTCTCACCGTCACCGGTCTGACGACGCTCCTTCTGGCACCCTTCGGAGGCTACGCCTTCAATCTCGCCGCCATCACCGCGGCGATCTGCGCCGGGCCGGAGGCCGATGAGAACCCGAAGACCCGCTACAAGGCCGTCGTCGTGACGGGCGTCATCTATTGCGTGGTGGGGCTTCTGGGCGCGGCCGTCATCAGTCTGTTTCTCATCGCCCCAAAAGCCCTGGTGGTGACGGTCGCGGGTCTCGCCTTGCTGAACACGATCGGTGCGAGCCTGAGCGCCGCGCTGGGGCAGCCGGAAAAACGGGAAGCGGCCCTGGTGACGTTTATGACGACCGTCTCGGGCATCACCTTTCTCGGCATCGGCGCGCCGCTCTGGGCGCTGCTTTTCGGGATCGCCACGGGCGTGGTTCTCTCCCCACGCGGCCGGCGGTCCTTTAGGCCGATTTTTGCCCGGCGGTAGGACGCACCGCGCCTGTGTGCACGCGCCCTTCCAGGTCGCGCGGAGGCCGCGCCTGGCGCATCTTACGATCGATGTCGTGAGAGAGAAAACTGGTACGAACGGGTGGATTCGAACCACCGACCTTCGGAGCCACAATCCGACGCTCTAACCAACTGAGCTACGTTCGCATGTCCTGCTGAGGCGGTGCGGACCCTAGTGTTCCGCGCCGGAGATTTCAAGCGCCGGTGGGCCATATCCTGGCGCCCGGGCTTGCGATTCCTCGCCTCTGCGGCACCGCTTAGCCGAGGAGCGGCGCCAAGGGAAGGGGGCGGAGAAGAAACTCCGCCGCGGCGGCGTCGCATGCGGGCTCGGATGGCCTCATCGCGAGGTGTCGCTGCCGCTCTCTCGCGGCTTCCTGCAATGGCATGAATGCCGCCGTTGGAGGCCTCGCCTTGGCAGCCTCCCGGAGCTCGCCGGCGCCTGGTGGGCGTGACCTTCGGCCGATTTTTGGGCCGAGGCGTTATGGTGCGGGCTTTGTCGTGGGGCCGGGCTCGGGCGGCCGCCGGGTCGAACCCGCCTCGCCGCAGCCCCCGGAGATGCGCCCCGGATAGGCGGAGTGCCGGAGACGCGGCCCCTGAAAATGTGCGGGCGCCGGGTAATCCTATTCGGAGCGAAAAATTTGGCGTGAAAAAAAAAGCCCGGCAAAATGCCGGGCTCGTTCATGGTGCGCGCCGCCTCTGCGGGTGGCGTCGCAGATCGTGTCACAGAGGCTTAGTGGCTCGTGACCTTGTCGAGGTTCTTCTTCGCCGCGGTGCGGGCCGGGCGAGACGTGTCCTCGGTGACCTTGGTGAGAAGGTCGCGCATGCCGTTGCCTTGATCCATCAGCGCTTCGAAGCGTGACCGCATGAAGGCGCTCTGAAGCTGGATCGCGTCGGCGAACGAGGTGACGCCGAGCATCTGACGGGCGTGGTCGAACGCCGCATCGGTGTTGGCCTTGGCGTTGTCGAGCGCCTTGAACTGCACCTGCAGGAGACCCTCGCGGGCGTTTTCCACAGTATCTTCCATCACGTCCGTGGACTCTTCTGCAGCGGCTTTGAGGCGGGCGTAATTCTCACGCGCGCTCGCCAAAGAACGCTCCGTCATCGCCCGGAAAGCTTCGGGCATCTGCATCTGCGTCATGCCGAACATTTCCGAGAGCTTCTCGGTGGCGTCCTGAAACGCGCGATCGGCAGTATTGGCCGCATCCTGCGCGGTCGCCGCCGCCTCATCAAAAGCCTTTTCACCAGCCTGATTGAATTCGTGCTCACTGGACATCTAATATCTCCTTCCGCTTCTGCCTGGGTTGCTCCCCCCTCAGGCTTCTGGAGAGTATATAGGGAAAGTTTTGTGCGGCGCAACAAATTATTGCGCTGCAGCATGCGAGGTCCTGCCGGCGGTTGAAGTTTTCAACCGTTAACCATCCTTGAGAAAAACGGACTTTGCGACGCGCTCCAGGCCTGCGATTCTTTTTCAACTCCGGTTACCTATTTTTAACCAAGGCGAGTCGCGGAGATTACGGAAATCATGCAATCGGAGGGCAGGGGCCTGGTGGAGGCGATGGCGGACGAGCGCCTGGCGGTGCTCGTGAGCGACGCGCGTCCTGCCATGTTCTTCCGCCTCGACGACAACCGGCTCGGCTGGCTCAATCCGGCCGCGGCCGAGCGTCTCGGCTGTGGCACTGCCAAAGAAGCGCTCGCCCTTGGCCTCGGATCGGCCGAGCCCTTGAAGCGCGACATTCGCATGCTGGCGAAGACCGCGGGCGAAACGGGCTCCCTCGGGCGGCTGCGTCTCGGGCGTGGCTTCGGCGCCGTTCCGGTCGTCTGCCAGTGCCGGCGCGTGGTGATCGGCGGCGAACGCGGCCTCCTGGCGGTCGCGATCGCAGCAGAGCATGCGCCCAATCCCGCGCAGATGCCGGCTTTCTTCTCCTGCGACAAGGTTGCGGCGCGCCTCCTCGAAGCTTCGGAGCTGCCCTCAGACCGGCGGGGCCGGGCGCTCTCCGGCAAGCCGCAGCTTGTCGCCGCCTGGCCCTATGAGGCGCGGCTCCGCCGGGCGAGCCTCGTCCCGATCGCAAGCGAGACGTGTCTTGCAATCATCGATGTCGAGAGCGATTTCGGACCTGTTCTGGGCGAGGATTCTGCGGGAGCGCTGCCGCAGAGCTCCGATGAGCTCTCGAGGGGCGAGCTCTCAAAGGGCGAGCTCTCAGGGGGAGAAAGCGACGCCAAACCCCTCGAGAAGTCGGAGACGCACGTTCAAGCCACCGAGCTCCCAGCTCCCGACACTCAGGCTTCTGATGTTCAGGCGCCCGATATTCCGGCGCCCGATATTCCAGCGAACGACGACGATCACGACGAGATCGCGGAGATGAGCGACCGCGATGGGCCTGTGTCCGACGATGATGCACCCGATGACGGCGCGCACGCCCATGACGATGAAACGGATCTGACGGAAGCGGTGCGGCGCGCGCTGCCGGCCTGGATTGCCGATCGTCTCACCACCTACGATCCCGAGAAGCATGGTGCCGGCGAGGCGCCCCGGAAAACCTCCGCCTCTGATGAGGACGGGGACGAGGCTGCTGAAGACGCCTCTGCGCCCGACGCTTCGCCCGAAGCGGACGCGGACGACCCGCGGGCGGTTGTCGCTCCCGACCAGGGACCTGACGGGCCGGGTGAAGCTGCCGAAGCCGCTGCAGACCGACTGTCTGAGCAAGAACCCGGCGGCGAAAAGGCGGCCCGGGACGAGACGAGCGAGGAGACCGCGGTCGCGGATGAAGGCGAGGCGCCCGAACCGGAACCCGAGCCAGCGCCGGTTGCCACGCTCACCCGGCCGGTCTCGGTGCGGTTTCTGTGGCAGAGCGATGCCTCGCACCGCATTCTTTTCGTCTCGCAGGGCCTGACCCAGCTCGTCGGCCGCAATTCGGAGGTCGTGGGCGAAACCTGGGACGATGTGGCCGCACGCCTGCGGCTGGATCCGACCGGGCGCGTGGCCAAAGCCTTTCACGCGCGCGATACCTGGAGCGGGCTCACCGCCTGGTGGCCGTCCGAGGCCGGCGACATCCGCATTCCGGCCGAGCTCACCGCACTCCCGGTCTTCGATGCCGACCGGGCGTTTCAGGGGTTCCGCGGTTTTGGCGTTCTGCGCCCGGCCGAGTCCCTGAAGGCGGAAGCCTTCGACTTGCGTTTTCCGGAGGGAGCCGAAATGGATGAGGCGCCAACGGGTCGGCATGAGCGCGAAGGCGAGGCTCCGCCCAACGACAATGTCGTGCCGATCCGCTCAGACGTCGAACGCCTGCCGGAATGGTCGCGCCTGTCGACGCAGGAAAAGCGCGCCTTCGAGACGATCGCCTCCGCGCTCGGCGCCCGTGTGACGGATCTGCAGCCTTCGAGCGGCTCGCCGATCGAAGAGCGCCGCGACGGCCTCAAGGAGCAGCAGCAAGAGGTCCCTGACGAGGCTGAAGCAAGGGCTTCGGAAATCGAGACGTCCGAAGAGGCCGCACCGGCTGAGGGGGCGACCGAGGGGCCGGCCGAGGACGGTGGCGAAGGGCTGGACGACGATTTCGCGCCCCCCGAAGCGAGGCAGGATCCGGAAAGCCTGTCGAACGAAGTGTCCGGGACGGTTCGTGAGGGCGCGGCCGAAGAAACGGTACCCGAAGACACTGCGCCCGAAGACGGGGCGGCCGAAGACACCGGGCCCGTCGAGGCTCCCGTCACGCTGTCCAATGCGGTGCTCTCCTCTAAGGTCGGGGAACTTCAGGCGATCCTCGATACGGCGCTCGATGGCGTCATCGTGCTCGATGCGGAGGGCCGTGTCGAAAGCCTCAACCGCAGCGCCGAAGCGCTTTTCGGCATCGAAGCCGACGCGGTGGTCGGCAATTCCTTCACCGAGCTTTTGGAGGAAGAAAGCCGCGTGGAGGCTGAAGCCTATCTGGAGAGCCTGAGGATGGCGGGCATCAAGAGCCTCCTCAACGAGGGCCGCGAGGTTCTGGGCCGCACCAAGGGCGGGCCGATCCCGCTCTTCATGACGTTTGGCCAGGTGGGGAGCGGCGAGCGCCCCCGCTTCTGCGCGGTTCTGCGCGACATCACGCAGTGGAAGGAGACGGAGACGCGGCTCCAGGAAGCGCGCGCCGAGGCGGAGCGGGCCTCGAGCCAGAAATCCGATTTCCTCGCCCGCATCAGCCATGAGATCCGCACGCCGCTCAACGCCATCATCGGCTTTGCCGAATTGATGGTGGAGGAGCGTTTTGGCCCGATCGAGAACCAGCGCTACCGGGAATATCTGCGCGATATTCGCTCCTCGTCGGAGCATGTCGTCAGCCTCGTCAACGATCTCCTCGACATCGCGCGGGTCGAGGCGGGCAAGCTCGATCTCGATTTCTCCGCCGTCGATCTCAACACGCTGGCGCGTGAGACCGTCTCGCTGATGCAGCCGCAGGCCGGCCGCCATCGGGTGATCATCCGCACGAGCCTGGCGCCCGACCTGCCGTCCGTCGTCGCCGATGCCCGCACGCTGCGCCAGATCCTTTTGAACCTTCTGTCGAATTCGGTGAAATACACGGATGCGGGCGGGCAGGTGATCCTCTCCACCCGGCTGGAGGAGAACGGCGAGGTGGTCTTGCGCATGCGCGACAATGGCGGCGGCATGAGCGAGAGCGAGCTGGCGCGGGCGATGGAGCCGTTCCGCCAGATCATCACCTCGGCGATCGGCACGGGCACTGGCTCCGGTCTCGGTCTGCCGCTGACGAAGGCGCTGGTAGAGGCGAACCGCGCGCAGTTCGTTTTGAAGAGCGCGCGCGGAGAGGGCACGATCGCGGAAGTGGCGTTCCCGGCGACCCGCGTTCTCTTCGAGTAACGCCTCTCTCCCGAAGAGGGCGAGAGGATCGGCTCAAAGCTCAGGCGAGACAGGTCTGTGAGGTCGGCGGCCCGGGCTTGTCGTTTGCGGCGAGCTCGATGCGGTTGCGCCCGGCTTTCTTCGCCAGATAAAGCCCCTGATCGGCGAGAGCCAGAAGCTCTTCCAGGGACTGGCCGTCACGAAGCGCCACGACGCCCCCGCTCATCGTGCTGTTGACGTCGCAGCCGTCGATCTTGCGTCCGACGCGCACCCAGCTTTGCCGGACCCGCTCGGCGAGCGAGAGGGCCGCGGGCGCATCGGCCCCAGGAAAGAGCGCCGCGAATTCCTCGCCGCCCACTCGGCCGAAGAGATCGTTGGCGCGCATGGAGCGCTGCGCTGTCGTGATGAAAGCCTTGAGTGCGTTGTCGCCCATAGCGTGGCCGTAGGTGTCGTTGATCTCTTTGAAGTAGTCGAGATCGAAGAGGGCGACGGCACAGGGCGTGCCGTCTTTCCGACAGCGCTTCAGGGTGCGCTCGGCCCGCTCCAGAAAACCTCGGCGGTTGAGAATGCCGGTGAGCTCGTCCGTCTCCGCCCTCACCCTCTGACAGACCTCGCGCCTTTCCCGCATCGCCGCGGTCACGAAGATCGTACTGCCGAGAATGAAGAGCAGCGCCTCGAATTGCAGCGTCTCGGCGGCCGCGTGAACGGTCGATGGGGCGTCGGAGAGAAACGACAGAACCGGCAACGAAAACACCAGCGCCAAGGCATGCAGGATGCACAATCCGGCAAGCGGCCAGCGGGCCGGTACCGTTGGCTGGGCCGGATGAAAGACCATGCAATATGCGGTTGCGAGAAGATAGGCGCTGCCGACGAAGGCATGGGCGGTGCCGCCCATATGCATGCGGGCCTCGGGGGCGGCGAAGGCCGCAAGAGCGACGAACGCCGGCCCAGCGAAAATGACAAGCGAAGTCACGAGATACGCGCCGTTCATCCGCGTCGAAGCCCAGATCAACGCAGGATGAAACGTCATCATTACAAAGGAGATCGGGTGGAGCAGGCCATGGTCGTAGCAGCGCGCGAGAAGCAGCGAGGCCATGACGAAAGCGACGTTCGCGGCAACCCACCACCAGATGTACTTCGTCTCGGGATAACGGCAGCGCGCGAGAACCAAAAGAATGCCACAGATCGCCGCGCAGAAAGCCGAGACAACGGAGATCGTGGTGAGATCGAGCTGCATGACAGTGGCTTTCGCCTCTATGCCTTTCTTTGGGGCAGGTGCCTGCGTCCTGGATGCTGTTGCCTGCCGATATGGGATAAGCTTCTGAGATAGCCCATGCAGCAAGCCCGAGGGCCCGCGTGGGATGGCCCCCGACGAGGTGCGATTTCGCCCTTCTTGTGTTGAATGATTCCAGACAAACCTTGCCCCTGCCTTGCCTGGTGGCAGGGCGGCAGAAGGCCTATGCCTTAGGTTCTCAACGCGGAGACGAGGTGCAAAGCGCGAGAGCCGCCCATCGCACGAGCGGCGCCCGCCCGCCTCAATAGGCGTATTCGGAGAAGAGCGGCTCGACCGAATTGCCCCAGCGCGTGCGATATTGCGCGAGAAGTTCCTCCGCCGGCGTCCGCTTCAGGGCGAGCGTTTCTTCAAGCGGCGCCAGATATTCCGCCTCGTTGAAGCCGCCGGCGCTCATTTGATTGCGGTGTTTCAGGCCTGTTCGGGAGATGGCGACGGCGCGTTTGGCGATGTCTAGGACGGTCTCGCGACGGAAGGGTGTCGCAAGGCCGGTCTTCGGCACATGGTTGCGCAGCGCTTCTCGTTCGGCCTCGCTCCAGTCGTAAGTGAGAGATTCGGCAGCTGCGAGCGCGTCGTCATCGTAGAGGATGCCCGTCCAGAAGGCCGGCAGGGCGCAGATACGCCGTGTCGGGCCGCCGTCGGCGCCGCGCATTTCAAGAAACGTCTTCAGCCGGACATCGGGGAAAAGCGTCGACAGATGGTTGAGCCAGTCGCCCATCGAGGGGGTGACCTCACCGATGTCGTCGACTTTCGGTTCCTTCAGGAATTGCCGGAAGGTGGTGTGGGTCATGTCGACGTAACGCCCGCCGCGGATGATGAAATACATCGGCACGTCGAGCGCCCAATCGACATAGCGCTCGAAGCCGAAGCCTTTTTCGAACGCGAAAGGCAGGAGACCCGTCCGGTTGCGGTCCGTGTCGCGCCAGATTTCGGCGCGGTAGGAGAGAAAGCCGTTGGGCCGGCCCTCGGTGAACGGAGAATTGGCGAAGAGCGCGGTGGCGATGGGCTGCAGCGCGAGGCCGACGCGCATCTTGCGCACCATGTCGGCTTCCGACGAGAAGTCGAGATTGACCTGGATGGTGGTGGTTCTCAGCATCATGTCGAGACCCTTGCCGCCCACCTTCGGCATGTAATTGGCCATGATCCGGTAGCGCTGCTTGGGCATGATCGGCGTTGCGTCGCGCGACCGTTTCGGGGCCATGCCGATGCCGAGAAAGCCGATGCCGAGGGGTTCCGCCACTTCGCGCACCTGGGCGAGATGTGCGTGCGTTTCCCGGCAGGTGCGATGGATGTTGGGAAGCGGGGCGCCGGAGAGTTCGAACTGGCCACCCGGTTCCAGCGAGATCGCTCCGCCGCCGGTCGGATCGCCAAGCCCGATGATGTTCTCGCCATCGTAGATGGGCTCCCAGCCGAGCAGGGTTTCCATCCCCTTGAGGACCGCCTCGATGCCCTTCTCGCCGTGATAGGGCACCGGCCGGTTGCCGTCGCGGTAGAACGGCACCTTCTCGTGTTCGGTGCCGATCTTCCATTGCTGGCGCGGCTTGACGCCCTTTTCGATCGAGGAGACCAGCTGGTCGCGGTTTTCAATCGGGTTGTCGTTCGCTGTGTCGCGGGCCATCGGATCTTTCTTTGAATGCGGCCGTCAGGCTGTCGGCGGCGCGACCATAGTAAGGCCAAAGGCGCCTTTCAAAGCCTTTTCCGCATGTCGGGCGAGAGCGTGCTTTTGCCAATAGCGAAAGCATTCTAAAGTGAGACGAAGGGGCGCATGACTGCCATGCCAGTCGGGAGTTCGATCATGATCCAGCTGACGTCTCGCTTCATTCTCGGTGCCGCATTGCTCGGCGCGATGCTTGCCGCTCCCGCGGCCGGTGCCGCCGAATCCGATTTCATCGAGCGTTTCGACGGCACCTGGAAAGGTGGCGGCATGGTCATCCGCAACGAACGCTCGGGGCCCACCAACATCAACTGCTCGCTGGCCGGACAAGGCGCGGCCAACAAGATCAGCATAGCCGGCAAGTGCCGCGCCTATGCGATCTTCACCCGCGATGTGCGCGTCAATGTCGCCTACGACCCCGAAAGCGGGCTTTATCGCGGCACCTATCAGGGTTCGAAGGTCGGCACCGCGGTCATGAGCGGCAAGCGCAGCGGCGACACGATCAAGTTCGCGCTCGTCTGGCCGAAGGACGTGATGGGCGACACCGAGGCCGCGATGACCATCACCAACAATGGCGCGGGCGAATTGCGCGTGCTCGTCAACGACAAGGTCGGCGCCGGTGGTCCGGTGCAGCCGGTCACGGATCTCGCCCTCATCGCCAATTGAGCGCTCTCGTCGACAATTCAGTGATGAGGGCGACCGCTTATCGATCTGGTGAGGCCTGGCGCCAGTCGCCGGCCGCGGCCTGAATGAGTGCCAGGGCTGCGACCGCCGCGGTGTCGGCGCGCAGAATGCGCGGTCCGAGCGAGATCGTCAGCGTCTGCGGTCTCGCCGAGATGGCGCTTCGCTCCGCGTCCGAAAACCCGCCTTCCGGCCCGATGAGAAGCGCCAGCCTCTCGCCCTTGAGGGCGGCGAGCGCGGCAAGCGGATCGCCCTCGTGGCGCTCGTCGCAGAAGATCAGCCGGCGGTCGGGTTCCAGCGCTTCGATGGCCTCTGCCAGACCTTTCGCCTCGTCCACCTCCGGCAGATTGAGGATGCCGCATTGTTCGGCGGCTTCCAGCGCGTTGGCGGCGATCCGCGCGGTCTTGACCTGCCGCACCTGGGTGAACTGCGTGATCACCGGCACGAGCCGGCCGACGCCCATCTCCACGGCCTTCTGCGCCAGGTAATCGAGCCGCGCCTGTTTCAGCGGCGCGAAGAGATAGGTGAGATCGCTTTTGGGCGTTTGCGGCCGCGTCTGCTCCTCCACCGTGAGATGGCCCTTTTTCTTGCCGTCCTTGACGACCTTCGAACGCCATTCGCCGTCCTGGCCGTTGAAGAGGAGCACGGGGGCTCCGTTGTCGAGGCGCAGGACGTTCAGGAGATAATTGGCCTGCTCGGGCGAAAGCGAGATCGATCCGCCGGCTTGAAGCGGCTCTTCGACGAAAAGTCGCTTCGTGATGAAATCGTAGGCCATCGTCGCTCTCCCGGCGTTCTTTCTAAAACGCGCTTGAAGCGCGGCTCTCGCTCCGTCAAGACTGCGTCATGCCCGCATCCCCCGTCGAAGTCTCCAACGTCGCCGAATATACGGTCGCCGATCTCGCTTTCGCCCTGAAGCGCACGCTCGAAGAAAATTACGAGCATGTGCGCGTGCGCGGCGAGGTTTCCGGTTACCGTGGCCCGCACGGCTCGGGCCATTGCTATTTCACACTCAAGGATCAAAGCGCCTCTCTCGACGTCGTCGTCTGGCGCACGACCTTCCAGCGGCTGAAGTTCAAGCCGGAGGAAGGCTTGGAGATGGTGGCGACCGGCAAGATCACCACCTATCCGCGCCGCTCCAATTACCAGCTCGTGGTGGAGAGCCTGGAGCCGGCCGGTGCCGGCGCGCTGATGGCGCTCCTCGAGGAGCGCAGGAAGGCGCTCGCCGCCGAAGGGCTTTTCGACGAGGCGAAGAAGCGCCCGCTCCCCTATCTGCCGAAGGTGATCGGCGTCGTCACCTCGCCGACGGGCGCCGTCATCCGCGATATCCTGCATCGTCTCCGCGAGCGCTTTCCGCGCCAGGTCCTCGTCTGGCCGGTGCGCGTTCAAGGCGAGGGCGCGGCCGAGGAAGTGGCGGCGGCCGTGCGCGGCTTCAACCGCATCGAAGACGGAAGTGCGGTTCCGCGCCCGGATCTCTTGATCGTCGCCCGTGGCGGCGGCTCGATCGAGGATCTGTGGGCCTTCAACGAGGAAGTTGCCGTGCGGGCCGTCGCTGAGAGCGGCATTCCGGTGATTTCCGCCGTCGGCCATGAGACAGACTGGACGCTCATCGATCTCGCTTCCGACCGGCGCGCGCCGACGCCGACGGGTGCCGCCGAGATCGCAGTGCCCGTGCGCGCCGAACTCGTCGCCTGCGTCGCCGATTTCACAGCCCGCCAGGAAGGCGCCTGGCAGCGCCTCGCAGCTTCCCTCAGGCGCGATCTGACGGGCGCGGCCCGTGCCATGCCGTCGCTCAACGAGCTCCTCGCTCTGCCGCGCCACCGCCTCGACGAGACAGGCGGGCGTCTGCTGCGCGGGCTCGCCCAGCATCGCCGCTTCAAGGAGCAGGCTTATCTGCGTGTCGGTGCGCGCCTGACCGGCGACAGCCTGCGCGCCGATCTGCGCCGCCGGCGCGAACGGCTTGCCGATCTCGCGGGCCGAATGGATCGCTCGGCGAGCGCCGTGCGCGCTTCGGCGCGGCGCGATCTCGTGCGTGCCGCGCGCCTCCGGCCCGAGACGCTCCAGCGGATGCTGCGGGGGGAGCGGGAGCGGCTCGCGGCGACCGCACGCCACGCGGAGGTGTTTCGCCGCGCAGCCGCGGCGCGACAGGAGAGATACGACAATGCCTGCCGGCTTCTCGAGACGCTCTCCTATAAATCCGTTCTCGGACGCGGCTATGCCGTCATCCATGATGCTTCCGGTCAAACGGTGACGCGGGCCGACGCGATGCGGACGGGCATGTCCTACGAGGTGGAGTTCCAGGATGGGCGCCGCCCGGTCGTCGCCGGCGATGGTGGCACGCCGACGCCTGCGACGGGGAGCCCATCGGAGATCCCGCCGAGCGAGAAGCCGGCGGCAGCGAAGAAACCGGCGAAGGCGAAGCCCGCTCCCAAGGCGCAGGGCAGCCTCTTTTAGGCCGCGATATCGGGGGACACAGGCCGCGTCGCCGGAACCGATCGGCCGCGGCGCCATTTTAGCCGTGAAACGAGCCGCAACGTCCCGCGGCGAACCTCCCGAGACCCATGCGCTTCTTTCTCGTTCTTGTCGTCATCCTTCTCGCCGTCGCCGCCTATTTCATGGTCGACATCCGCCAGACACAGGAAGGCCGGCTGCCTTCCGTGCAGGTCGAAGAAGGCCAGGCGCCAAAGTACGAGTTCAATCTCGGCGGTTTCGAACTCGTCTGGAAACAGGCGACATTCTCTTATCCGACCATTCGCTTCCGCTCTCCGGAAGAGAAGGGGAGCACGCCGGCCTCAGAGCCGGTTTCTGAGCCGACCTCGGAGCCACAGGGCGAGGAGGAGGCACCCGCACAATCTCCTGCGACCTCTCCCGCACCCGCGCCGGAGACGTCCCCGCAGATGAACGCGCCGTCCTCGACCGAGCCGGAGACCGCGCCTCCCGTGCCGGCTCCGTCTGAGACCGCGCCGGAGAATCCTGCGAACGGTTCGGTCGAGCCGCTGCCGGTTCCGGGCGATCTCGATACGGGGCCCGATGCGCGCGCCCCCCGCGACCGCCAGGGCGAACCCGAAAGCTCGGAGTCCGACCGAAATGCCGGCGAGCCGGAGCCCGCCGAAATCATCAATCCCGACGTATCCCGGTAAGACGGAGGCGCTCAGGCGTCTTCGACGATGAGGATGTGGAGGGCGCGCGGCCCGTGGGCGCCGAGAAGCAGGGTCTGTTCGATATCGGCCGAGCGTGAGGGGCCGGTGATGAGATTGACCGTGCGCGGCAGAACGCCGTCGCCGGAGTGTTCCCGCAGGCGGTTCCACAAGGTTTCGTAGTCGCCGACGATGTCGGAAGCGCGCACCACGACGAGATGGTGATCCGGCAGGAAGTTGAGCGTCGTAGGATTGTCGGGCCCCGAGAGCAGGAAGAGCGTCCCGGTCTCCGCCGCCCCGCCGAAAGCGTGGCTGAGACCGACATGATCGCGCCCGTCGGAAGGCCCGTGCTTCACTTCAAGCTGCGGGACCTTGTCCCAGGGAAGATCGGCAAGACGCCGGTCGGCACCCGTCCTGAGATCCGAGGGCAGGTTGCGGCCGCGCAGATATTCCGCGACTGTCTCTGGAAGGTCTGAGGCAGAGGCCACCCGCTCCACAGTGGCGGAGACTTTTTCCGCCATCTTCGCAAAGAGATCGAGGCGCGCCTGCTGGTCGACATGGCCACGGGCCGGCACGGTGTTCGCCGGGTGCTGGCCGAGGCGCTGGGCGACGGTCTCGCGACGCGCTTCTGCCGACTTGCCGGAGGCAAGGCCGCGCCGGATCTTGCCGAGCACGGTTTCGCGCTGGCTCATGATGTCTCTCCCGCCGCCGTCACGAGCGGGCCTTCCACTGATCGATGAAGCTCTTTTTCGCCGGTGCCGGCATGTCGCGATGGCTTGTCCAGCCGCCGGCGAGCGGCAGCGACGAGAAGCGCCCGCGGCGGCGCCCGAAGGGGTGAAGCGCCGTGAGCCCGATGCGGGTGGCGAGCCGGTAGAGTTTCGGGCGTTTGGCGAGAAAGGCCCAGATGCGCAGGCCGTTTCGTTCCGTCGCCGGCTTCAGATGCCGCTCATATTCGCGCTCGCGCCAATGCCGCATCAGTTTCGGCAAGGGGATCTCGACCGGGCAGACGCTCTCGCAGCGCCCGCAGAAGGTCGAGGCATTGGGCAGGTTCGCCGTGTTTTCGAGCCCGAAGAGGCCCGGCGCCAGCACCGCGCCCATCGGGCCCACATAAGTCGCGCCATAAGCGTGGCCGCCGATCGCGTGATAGATCGGGCAATGGTTCATGCAGGCGCCGCAGCGGATGCAGCGCAGCATCTCGCGGAACTCGTTGGCGAGCATTTCGGAGCGGCCATTGTCGAGGAGGATGACATGCGTCTCCTCCGGGCCGTCCTCGTCACCCGGCCGCTTCCGACCGGTGGAGAATGTCGTGTAGACGGAGAGTTCCTGCCCCGTAGCGGAGCGCGCCAGAACGCGCAGCAGCGTCGAGACGTCTTCGAGCGTCGGCACCACCTTCTCGATCGAGGCGAGCACGATATGCACGCGCGGCAGGATCTGGGTGAGGTCGCCATTGCCCTCATTGGTGACGATAATGGAGCTGCCCGTTTCCGCCACCAGGAAATTGGCCCCGGTGATGCCAACATCGGCGGCGAGGAACATGTCGCGCAAGGTGGCGCGCGCCTCCGAGAGCAGCGACACCGGATCGGCGAGATCACGCTTCGGATCGAGATGCGTGTGCACGCGGCGGAAATCGGCTTCCACCTGGTCGCGGTTCACATGCACGGCGGGGGCGATGATGTGGGAAGGCGGCTCGCCGCGCAACTGAATGATGTATTCGCCGAGATCGGTCTCGATCGGCTTGATCTCGCTCTTCTCCAGGAAGGCGTTGAGGCCGATCTCCTCGGAGATCATCGATTTGCCCTTGGTGACGGTCTTGGCGCCGACCCTGCGGCAGATGGAAAGCACCGCCTCGCGGGCGTCCGCCGCCGTCTCCGCCCAATGCACCTCCGCCCCGGCCTGCCGCGCTTTGCCCTCAAACGCCTCCAGATAGAGGTCGAGATGCGCAAGCGTGTGGTCCTTGATGGCGCGCGCTTCATGGCGCAGCGCATCGAATTCCGGCAGGGCGTCGACCGCCTTCTGGCGCTTCTGGATGAAGCCGCGTTCCACATGCCCGAGCGCGCGCTGCAGCTCGACATTGGCGAGCGCGTCGACGGCGTTTTCCTTGAACGCCTGGGAACGAAAAGGTGCGCTCATTCCGCCTCGCCGATCGCCGGGCCGTCGGCCATGCCGGCGAGCACTTCGGCCACATGGCGTGCATGCACATGCTTGCCCTCGCGCTGCAGCTTGCCGGCCATGTTCATGAGGCAGCCGAGATCGCCGGCCACCAGCGTATCGGCTTCGGACCCCGCGATCGCGGCCGTCTTCTTGGTGACGATGGCGTTGGAGATCTCCGGATATTTGACACAGAAGGTGCCGCCGAAGCCGCAGCACACATCGGCGTCCTTGAGCTCGGTAAAGGCGAGGCCGTCGACGGATTTCAACAGCTCACGCGGCTGGTCGCGCACATTGAGTTCGCGCAGGCCCGAGCAGGCGTCGTGATAGGTGACGTTGCCTGCGAATGCCGCCTCGACGTCGCGCAATCCCATGACGTCATAGAGGAAGGCCGTGAGCTCAAAAGTCTTGGCAGAAAGCGCGGTCGCGCGCCGCGCCCAATCGGCGTCGTCGAAGAGCTCGGGATAATGGCGGGCGATCATCGCGGCGCAGGAGCCGGACGGAACGACGACGTAATCGTAATCCTCGAAGGTCGCGATGACCTGTTGGGCGATGGCTGCCGCATCGCCGCGGTCGCCGGAATTGTAGGCGGGCTGGCCGCAGCAGGTCTGGTTCTCCGGGACTTCGACGTGGCAGCCGGATGCCTCGATCAGCTTGATCGCGGCAAACCCGACTTGCGGGCGGAAGAGATCGACGAGGCAGGTGGCGAAGAGACCGACGCGCGGCTTCGAAGCTGTCGTATGTTCGGTGTTTTCTGGCGACAAGCGCTCAATCCTCTGCGGCCGAGCGGTGTGCGTCATGCCCTCGGCTGGCTCCGATGGCTCCAGGTCTGGCGGCAGGGGCCGGTCAGTCGGGAGCCCGAACACGCAACTTAGGTCCGCCGCTGCGGCGAGATCAACAACCTTGTGGCGCAGGCTTCTGGTGTCAGCATGCCGAGCGAACAGGCTTTGCCGAAGTTCCCGCCTGCCAGCCGCTCAAGCCGCCACGAAGAATGGCTGCGGCACGGAAATCTCCGCGAGCGAAAAACGGACCTCGAAAAAAAACCGCCGCCCTTTCGAGCGGCGGGTCGTCATGAAACAGGCGCTTGCGCCCGATTAGCCGTTGGGCGGCGTGTACGTGCTGGCGTCCGGATCCGGCATGCCATCCGTATCGAACGTCTTCAGATAGGCAACCACCGCGTCGATGTCTTCGGGCTTCTTGAGGCCGGCGAAGATCATCTTGGTCTTCGGCACATAAGCGCGCGGGTTCTTCAGGTACTCGTGCAGGGACTTTTCGGTCCAGACGAGGCCGTTCTCGCCGGCGCTCTTCATGGCGTCGGAATAACGGAAGTCAGGCAACGAGCCAGCGACACGTCCGAACAGGTTGTTCTGCTCGGGACCGACGCGGTTTTTGGCGCCTTCACCAACCGAGTGGCAGGCGTGGCACTGCTTGTAGACCTTCTCACCGGCCGCGACGAGGTCGTCCTGAGCATACGCACTGCCCGCGGCAAGGATGGCAGCAACGCCAAGGGCAGCAGCCGAAATCCTAATCATTGGACACTCCTTGTTATGTCAAAGCTTGACTCATTCCAAGGTGGCGGAATGGAGCACAGGGCTTCGCGCCACACAAGGGGGAGGATTTTCTGGTTTGGCAATGCGACATCGCGCTATGGTTGCCTGAGATGAAACGCTGAACGATAATCGGCGGGCCTCGGAAGAAGGCCAAAGACAAAAGAGCAGGGAGGCTCAATGAGTGTGGCGATGCCCGGCCCGAAGGCCGAAATTCTGGCGCGCCGTGAGGAAATCGCCAAGGCGCTTTCGGCCATCGTTCCGGGTGAGGGGGTCATCACGGATCCTGATGGCATGCGGCCGTTTGAGACAGATGGTCTCACCGCCTATCGTCAGCTGCCGATGATTGTCGTCCTGCCGGAGACGGTGGAACAGGTGCAGCGCGTGCTGCGCTATTGTTACGACAATGAGATCCGCGTCGTGCCGCGCGGCTCGGGCACCTCGCTCTCCGGCGGCGCTCTGCCGCTGGCCGACGGCGTCCTTCTCGTTATGTCGAAGTTCAACAAGGTTCTCGACGTCGATTTCGATAACCGCGCGGCGATCGTGCAGCCGGGTGTCACCAATCTCGCCGTCACCCGGGCCGTGGAACATCGCGGCTTCTATTACGCCCCCGACCCGTCCTCACAGATCGCCTGCTCCATCGGGGGCAATGTCGCGGAAAATTCCGGCGGCGTGCATTGCCTGAAATACGGGCTGACCACGAACAATGTGCTCGGGCTGGAGATGGTGCTGATCACCGGCGAGGTCATTCGGCTCGGCGGCAAGCATCTCGACAGCGAAGGCTACGACTTCCTCGGCCTGATGACGGGCTCGGAAGGGCTTCTCGGTGTCGTGACCGAGGTGACGGTTCGAATTCTGCGCTCGCCGGAGACGGCGCGGGCGCTTCTCCTCGGCTTTCCGACGAACGAGGATGCGGGCCGCTGCGTCGGCGACATCATCGGCGCCGGGATCATTCCGGGCGGCATGGAGATGATGGATAGCCTGGCGATCCAGGCGGCGGAAGATTTCGTCCATGCGGGCTATCCCCTCGATGTCGAGGCGCTTCTGATCGTCGAGCTCGACGGCCCGGGCGAGGAGGTGCACGAGCTGATCGAGCGGGTCGAGGCGATCGCGCGCGACAACAATGCCGCCAATATCCGCGTCTCGCAGTCGGAAGAGGAGCGCGCCAATTTCTGGGCGGGACGCAAGGCGGCGTTTCCCGCCGTCGGCCGCATCTCGCCGGATTATTACTGCATGGACGGCACGATCCCGCGCAAAGCCCTGCCGAAGGTTCTGCACCGCATGAAGGAGATGGAGACCGAATTCGGCCTGCGGGTCGCCAATGTCTTCCATGCCGGCGACGGCAATCTCCATCCGCTCATTCTCTATGATGCCAACGATACCGATCAGCTGGAACGGGCCGAGGCGTTCGGCTCGGCGATCCTGAAGCTCTGCGTGGAGGTGGGCGGCGTTCTGACCGGCGAGCACGGCGTCGGCGTGGAAAAGCGCGACCTCATGGGCGAGATGTTCAGCGAGGACGATCTCGCCCAGCAGGAACGGGTGAAATGCGCTTTCGATGCCCGCCAGCTCCTCAATCCCGGCAAGGTGTTCCCGGAACTGCACCAATGCGCCGAGCTCAGCCGCATGCATGTGCATAAGGGCCAGCTTCCTTTCCCCGACATTCCCCGCTTCTGAGATTTTCCCGCCCCATGGCCGAAACGCTTCGCCCCGAGACTGCCGAATCCGTGCTCGATGTCGTCCGCTGGGCGGCCGCCGAACAGGTGCCGCTCGAAATCCTGGGACACGGGTCGAAGCGCGGCATCGGCCGCCCGGTTCAGGCGGAATACACGCTCAATCTCTCAGCTTTGTCCGGCGTCACCCTGTACGAGCCGGACGAGCTCGTCTTTTCCGCCAAGGCCGGCACGCCGCTTGCCGAAATCGAAAAGCTCCTGGCGGATGCCAATCAGGAACTCGCCTTCGAGCCGATGGATTACGGCCCGATTTTCGGGCAGGAGCCCGGGAGGGGAACGCTGGGCGGTGTGCTCGCGGCCAATCTCGCCGGTCCGCGCCGCATCAAGGCGGGCGCCGCGCGCGATCATATTCTCGGGCTGTCGGCCGTCTCGGGCCGCGGTGAGGCCTTCAAGGCGGGCGGGCGCGTGGTCAAGAACGTGACGGGCTATGATCTTTCCAAGGGGCTTGCCGGCTCCTGGGGGACGCTCGCGCTCGTCACCGATCTCACTTTCAAAGTGCTGCCGCGGCCGGAGCGCATCGCCACCGTTCTGGTCCTCGGCCTCTCAGATGAGGCGGCCTGCGCGGCGATGGCCGAAGCCATGGGCTCTTCGCACGAAGTCTCGGGCGCGGCGCATCTGCCGAAAGGGATGGCGCAGGCCTGTGGCCTGTCTTTTGAAAGTTCCGTCACCGCATTCCGGCTGGAGGGCTTTCCCTCCTCCGTCTCTTATCGCAGCGAGGCGCTCAACGGCATGATGCACGACCGCGGCGCGGTGGAGATCCTCGACGTGCCGCAATCGGAAAACTTCTGGCGCGCGATCCGCGACTGCCTGCCCTTTGCCGGCCGCAGCGATCCGCTCTGGCGCGTCAGCGTTGCGCCGCGCGCCGGTGCGGCGCTGATGGCGAGGCTCGCGAACGAGCCGCTCAATTTCTTTTTCGATTGGGCCGGCGGCCGCGTCTGGATCGAGGTCACAAGCGGCGCGGAAGACGCTGCCGAAGGCGCCATCCGGCGGGCCATCAGGGCGGTCGGCGGCGGCCACGCGACGCTGATCCGAGGCTCTGCGGCTTTGCGCACCGGCCTCTCGCCCTTCGAACCGCAGCCGGCCCCGCTCGCCGCCTTGTCGCGGAGGCTGAAAGAGAATTTCGATCCGCAGGGGATATTGAATCCCGGCCGGATGGGGAGCTGACCTTGCAAACCTCCTTCACCCTTCAGCAGCTCGCCGATCCGCGCATCGAGGAAGCCGATGCCATTCTGCGCAAATGCGTGCATTGCGGCTTCTGCCTCGCCACCTGCCCGACCTATGTCGAACTCGGCAACGAGCTCGATAGTCCGCGCGGGCGCATCTATCTCATCAAGGATATGCTGGAGGCGGAGAAGCCGGCGACGGCGGAGGTCGCGCTCCATATCGATCGCTGTCTCTCCTGCTTCTCCTGCATGACGACCTGTCCGTCCGGGGTCGATTACATGCACCTCCTCGATCAGGGGCGGCGGCATATCGAAGAGACCTATCGCAGGCCCTGGCACGACCGGGCGCTGCGGGCGGTTCTGGCGCATGTCATGCCCTATCCGGCGAGGATGCGGGTAGCTCTCGTCACCGCTCGCTATGGCCGGCCCCTGGCGCCGTTGCTCGCCCGCATGGGGCGGCCATTCGACCGGCTTGCCATGATGCTGCGCCTGGCGCCCAAGCGGCTGCCGGCGAAAATCCAGGCATCGGAGACGGGGCATTCCTTTCCGGCCCATGGCGCGAGAAAGGGCCGCGTGGCGCTTTTGACGGGCTGCGCGCAATCGGTGCTCGATCCGGGCATCAACGCCGCCACAATCCGCCTTCTCACCCGCCTCGGCATCGAAGTCGTGCTGCCGAAGGGCGAGGGCTGCTGCGGCGGCCTCGTCCACCATATGGGGCAGGACGAAAAGGCCCTGCCGATGGCGCGTGCCAATATCGACGCCTGGCTGAAAGAGATCGATGGTGAGGGGCTCGATGCCATCCTCGTGACGACCTCGGGCTGCGGCACGACGATTAAGGATTACGCGCATCTCTTGAAGGGGGAGCCCGCCTATCGCGAGAAGGCGGAGCGCGTGTCGGCGCTCGCCCTCGACATCAGCGAATATCTCGCTCGTCTCGATCTGCCCGCACCCCGCCGCCGAACCGGCCTCAAGGTCGCCTACCACGCCGCCTGCTCGCTTCAGCATGGCCAGAAGGTCGTGAAGGAGCCGCGCACGCTCCTGGCGGAGGCGGGATTTGAGGTGCTGGGCATCCCCGAAGGCCATCTCTGCTGCGGCTCGGCCGGCACCTACAACATTCTGGAGCCGGAGATCGCGGCGAGGCTGCGCGACCGCAAGGCGGCGAATATCGAAAGCGTTGCGCCGGAGGTGGTGGCGACCGGCAATATCGGCTGCATCACGCAGATCGGCTCGGCGATGGAGATTCCGGTCCTCCATACCGTCGAACTCCTCGACTGGGCGCATGGTGGCCCGCCGCCGGAAGCCTTTGCCGGGCACGCGCTGGAACCAACGCGGAGCAAAGCCGCTTCGTCTTCTGAAAGGCCGCTTCGCGTCTCCTGAGGACGGTCGCAAGGAGGGCGCAATGACGTTCCACCGAAAAGCCGCGGGCGCCACTCTTGCTCTCGGTCTCG
Organism: Afifella sp. JA880; assembly: GCF_025379905.1. NCBI lineage: Bacteria > Pseudomonadati > Pseudomonadota > Alphaproteobacteria > Hyphomicrobiales > Afifellaceae > Afifella > Afifella sp. JA880. Next base: position 1,557,541 of record NZ_JAOANH010000001.1, on the reverse strand, counting down.
TGCTCGCTATGCCGCTTCTGCCGACAGGGCCGGCCCATGGGCAGAGCGCGCCGACTGAAGCTGAGCCGAGCACGCCGGGCCAGGACATGCCCGCGCCGACGCGTCCCGAACACGCCGTGCCGGAAGCTCTGCCTTCGCCTCACGGCGAGACGAACGATCCCGAGCGGGCGATGAGCCTGCTCATGCGGGTGACCGGCCGCTGGGCGCCGACCGACGAAAGCTGTCAGGCGCAGGACGGCGCCGACGTGCCTTTGCGCATCGAGCGGGGCGGCCTGAAGGATGGAGGCCGCTCCTGCCGGTTCCTCGATCTTAGAAGTCCTTCCGAGGATCGTCTCGACGTGACGGCGGCCTGCGGCGAAGCGGAGAGGGCGGAGAGTTCCGAGGAATTCGGGCTGGAGCTCGATGAGACGGGAGCGCTGACCCTGACGCGTCCCGACGGTGAGACGGCACGCTTTTTCCGCTGTCTCGACGAGGCCTAGCCGCCGCGTCGCCGCGTGTGAGCCCTGCATCCCTCTGCCGGCTGATATGTGCCGCGAAACCAAAGGAAGCCCGGGCCCGTTCCCCGAGTGAATTCCATGAACACTCGACGGAAGGGAGCAAGCATCCTGATGGATCTTCAAATCTCAGATCGTGTCGCGCTGATCACCGGCGCAAGTGGCGGCATCGGCTTTGAAACGGCGCGGCTCCTGGCGGAGGAGGGCGCAAAGCTCGTTCTTTCCGACCTTCGCATCGACGAGCTCGAAGAGGAGGCGAAGCGCCTGCCGACCGACGCCCTGTGCATGGCAGCCGACGTCACCGACCAGGAGGCCGTGGATGCTGTCGCCGCCGCCGGGCGCGAGCGCTTCGGCAGGATCGATATCGTCGTGCATGCCGCAGGCGTGACGGGGGCCAAGGGGGATCCCATCGACATGAGCGATGAGGATTACCGGGAGGCCTGGGACATCGATTTCATGTCGGCGGTGCGCGTGGCGCGGGCGACGTTGCCCGGCATGCGCGAAGCGAAATGGGGGCGCTTCATCTGTGTGACCTCGGAAAACGCCGTGCAGCCCTATTGGGAAGAAGCCACATACAATGCCGCGAAGGCCGCGCTTTCCGCATTCGTCAAGAACATCTCCTATCGGGAAGCGAAGAACGGCATCCTCTGCAACACCGTGGCGCCCGCCTTCATCGAGACGCCGATGACGGATGGGATGATGAAGCAGCGCGCCGAGAAGCTCGGAGTCTCGTTCGAGGAGGCGATCCAGAGCTTCCTCGATGAGGAACGGCCAGGGATCGCTTTGAAACGGCGCGGGCAGGCTTCGGAGGTTGCCGCGGCGATTGCACTTCTTGCCTCCGAGCGCGGCTCCTTCATCAACGGCTCGAACCTGCGCGTCGACGGCGGTTCGGTGCAATCCGTGCAGACGTAAGGGGGCGCTATTCGCTGCGGCTGGCGCTGTCGTGCAGGCGGCCAAGACGCTCTGCGGCCTCCGACAGGCGGCGCGACAGGAGGAGAGCTTCGCTCGAGAGATGCGCAATCTCCGTGCGCAGCATCGCCGCTTCCTGAGCCATCGGATCCTCGTCGGCGGGCGCCACGCCGCGGCCGATCAGAAGCCACATCGGGCTGACGCCGAGGATGCCGGCGAGCATGTTGAGGCGGTTCGCCCGCGGCTCGGCACGATCGTTTTCCCACTGCGACAGCGTCGAGGTTTTGACGCCGAGACGGCGGGCGAGCTGCGCGGTGGAGAGGCCGATGGCGTCACGGGCGCGGACGATGCGGCCGCCGAGCGTGTCGCCGTCATCGGCATCAAAATCGGTCGGGCTGCTTGTCGTTGCGGCTTCCATGCTTAATTCCCCCAGGGACTGGCGCGGTAGAGCATGCCGGGCGGCACACTATTGATCATCTGATCGAACGATCACACGGGGCCTGCGATCGCAACGGGTGCGTAGTCGCAAGGCAGCGCTCGCGTTTTGCCCCGCACTCTCATCGTTTGGAGAAAACATATTGCACGAAGACGGCAAAGAATCCACCGGCCGCATCGTTTCCCGCACCGCGATTTTCCTTGCTGGTGTCGTGGTTCTCTTCGTTTTGTGGAAGGCGACGTCGGCTCTTCTTCTGGTCTTCGCCGGTCTCGTGCTGGCGGCGGCTTTGAGCTTTGCCTCCGACGGCTTGCACCGGCTGACGCGGTTGCCGACGCGCCTTGCGAAGATTTTCATCTATCTGGCGGCGTTCGGGGCGATCTTTGCGGTGATCGGCTGGGGCGGAGCGACGCTCGCGGCACAGGCAAGCGATCTCCTGGCGCGGACCGACAGTTTGATGCGCAATTGGGGCGACCAGCTCTCGCAGCTCGGTTTCAGCTTCATCAAGCCGAACGGCGACGTTCAGCTCTCTGAGATGACGCCGAACCTGAAGGCGATGATGGGCGATGTGGGACGCGTCGTCAGCCTTATGTTCGGCAGCCTCGCCAATGCGCTGATCGTCGTGTTCCTCGGCATTTTCCTGTCCTGGTCGCCGACGACCTATCGCGACGGGGTTTTGCATCTCGTTCCCGTAAAGCGGCGCGAACGTCTTCGCGAGGTGATCGAGGCAGCCGCGGAAAATCTCGGCTGGTGGATGGCTGGCCAGGCGATCAGCATGACGATCATCTTTTCGGCGAGCTGGATCGTGCTGTGGCTGATCGACATGCCCTATGCGTTCCTGCTGGCGTTGCAGGCGGGGCTTCTTGCCTTCATTCCGACGCTCGGTCCAGCGATCGCAGGTGTGGTGATCATCCTGGCCGGCCTGTCGGTTTCGGGGACGATGGCCCTTTGGGGGGTGGGCGCCTACGTCCTGATCCAGGGGCTCGAGAGCAATATCACGCAGCCGCTGGTGCAGCAGCGCACAACGTCGCTGCCGCCGGCGCTGACCCTTTCCACGCAGCTTGTCTTTGCCGCCGTTCTGGGCGGGCTGGGGATGGCGCTCGCCGTGCCTCTCTTGGCCGTCTCCATCGTCTTCGTGCGCGAGCTTTACGTGAAGGACGAGCTCGAAGGCGGAGAACGGCTCGCGGATGATTGACCGGGATCCCGTTTAGTGGCGATCGGGCCGCGCCTGCCTGCGCGCGGTTTGCCGTTCCAAAGCGTGTCTGACGGTGGCAAAAAAAACGCCCCGGTCCGCGGGAAGCGGGCCGGGGCGTTTCGGTGCAGCGTTCGAGGGTAAACGCTTAGCGAACGATAACCTTGGTGCCGACCTTGGCGAGATAGTGCAGCTCGATCACGTCATGGTTCATCATGCGGATGCAGCCGGAGGAGACATTGTGCCCGATCGTCCACGGCTCGTTGGTGCCATGGATGCGGTACATCGTGTCCTTGTTGCCGTCGTAGAGGTAGAGGGCGCGGGCGCCGAGCGGGTTGTCCGGGCCGCCGGGCATGCCGCTGGAATATTCAACGAGCCGCGGCTCGCGCTCGATCATCTCCTTGGGAGGTGTCCAGGTCGGCCAGTCGGCCTTGGCGCCGACATGCACCTCGCCGGTCCAGCCGAAGCCTTCGCGCCCGACGCCGACGCCGTAGCGGATCGCCTCGCCGTTGGGCAGCGTGTAGTAGAGAAACTTGCTCTGGGAATCGATGATGATCGTGCCCGGCGCTTCCGGTCCGTCATAGGCCACAATGTGGCGGCGATACTCAGGCGCCGGCCCACGCTGATGGCTTTGATGCGGCTGAATCGTGACGAGCTGCCGCTGCACGGGATCGAAGTAGCGCAGCGTCTGCGCCTGAGCCGTGACTGGCGCGAGAGTGGCGAGGACCACCGCCAGAGCGGCCGATGAAGCAAGGGTTCGGGCAAGAACGTTGCGCATGAGTGCCTCCGATTTCGCAGCGCGGGGAAGGTGGGGTGCTCCCCGCCGCTGCGTCATTTCGGCACATAAATGCGCGACACATTCGAATCGTTCCATGCGGACGAAAAGTGACGCGAATGCGTCACTTTTGCGCCGATGGACACGTCAAAGGACGATGACTTTCGCCCCCGGCTTTACGCGGTTGTAGAGGTCGATGATGTCGTCGTTGACGAGACGGATGCAGCCTGACGAGACGTTGAGGCCGATCGTCCAGGGCTCGTTGGTGCCGTGGATGCGGTAGAGCGTGTCGCGGCCGCCGTCGAAGAGATAAAGCGCGCGGGCGCCGAGCGGATTGCTCGGACCGCCAGGCATGCCGTTGGCGTATTTCTTCAGGCGCGGCTCGCGGGCGATCATTTCCTGCGGCGGAAACCAGCGTGGCCACTCGCTCTTGCGCGCGACATGCACTTCGCCGTCCCAGCCGAAGCCCTCGCGTCCGACGCCGATGCCGTAGCGCACGGCCCGATTGTGCGACAGGACATAATAGAGAAAGTGCTTGTTGGTATCGATGATGATCGTGCCGGGTGCCTCCCTCGTGGAGAAGCGCACCGTCTGCCGATGATATTTCGCCGGCGGCTTGCGGTTTTTCGAGTAGCGCTGATCGACTTCCACGAAGCCGCCGCTCACGGGATCGAAGAATGTGAGCGCCTGGCCGCTGCCGAAAAGTCCCAAGACGAGAATGGCGATGGCCGGCAGGCCCGCGCGGATCAGTCTACGATGAAACATGCGATCAACCTCTTACTCCTTGCAAACTTTCTAGAAAGCCGGTCACGCGCCCACAAGTCGCGCATGGCGGTGCAACGCACATGCGGTCAGAGGTGTGGCGCATCTGCCATTGTCACACGCCGCTTGCCGCGTGCTCCGAGACAGGCTCGGAGCACCACGGCAGACAGCTCTCTTGTGGGATTTGAGACGAGTGGCCGGGTGCGCTCGGTTAAAGCACGACGACTTCGGTGCCGACGCCGACCTGATTGTAGAGCTCGATCACGTCCTCATTGCGCATGCGGATGCAGCCGGAGGAGACGGCATGGCCGATCGTCCAGGGCTGGTTGGACCCGTGGATGCGGTAAAGCGTCGAGCCGAGATAAAGCGCACGGGCGCCGAGCGGATTGTCCGGGCCACCTTCCATATGGTCGGGCAGACCCGGCTGGCGCGCTTTCATCTCTTCAGGCGGATACCAGGAGGGCCATTCCGCCTTGCGCGTCACCTTGTGGGTGCCGGCCCATTGGAAGCCCGGCCGGCCGACGCCGACGCCATAGCGTTTCGCCTTGCCGCCCGCCTGGACGAGATAGAGGTAGCGATTGTTGGTATCGATGACGATCGTGCCGGGTGCCTGGCTCGTGTCGTAATCGACGATCGTCGGAAGATAGGCGGGGTCGATCGAACGTGCGGCCGGACGGGCCGCAACCTGCGGCGCTGCAGGGGCGACACGTGGTGCATTCACCGGGGTGACGGGGCGCATCTGACGCGGCGCGGGGCGCGCGACGGCGCGCGGCTCCTGGCGCAGATAGACGGGCGTCGGATAGCCTGCGGGATTGGCGCGCGACGGCATCTGCCGTTGCGTCGGGGGCGGCGCGATAAAGCGGGCCGGTTGATTGCGCGAACGATAGACCGCGCGCGGCTGAGGCTGCGGCGCCTGTGGCCCGGCATAGAGGCGGCGCTGCGGCTGCGCATAAAGCTGGCGCTGCGGCTGCGCGTAGTACTGCGCCCGCGGTTGCGGATCGAAGAGAACCTGGAGAAGACCGCGCTTTTCGACGACGACCTGAGGGCGGCGGGAATCGGCGAGCATGATCGGGCGCGCAGCAGCTCCCTGGGCTGGTCCGGCCGCCAATTGCGACAGCCATTCCTGCTGCAATTCGGCTTTGAGCGGCACGGACGGTTTGCCGCCCGACCCGGCCATCGTCGCCTGAGGTGTGAGCGCGCCAAGGCTCAGCACTGCAAGCGTGAGAAGAACCTGCTTCATAGAAACCCTCGTCACCCAGCGTCGCAGTCGGTTGAGATTGCGGCAGTTTTTAAGAGATGCAGACGACGCTAGTGCGAGGCTGACAAATGCGGGTAAACGCCGCCCCGAAACCCGAAATCGCAGTGAATTTCGGGTTGCCGAAGAGGCTTAAGGAAGCGTGAATGGCCTGTGGGGCGCCGACACGACGGCGGAGCGATGATAAGTCATGCGAGACGAGGAGACGAAGGCCTGTGAGCGAAAGTGACGAGACCGGCGAGACGAAGGGCCTGGTGCGCGAGGATGACGGCCAGAGCCGCTGTTTCTGGTGCGCGGGCGATCCTCTCTACCGCGCCTATCACGACCGCGAATGGGGCCGGCCTGTCGAAGACGATATCCGACTTTTCGAAAAGATCTGTCTGGAAGGCTTTCAGGCCGGCCTCTCGTGGCTGACGATCTTGCGGAAGCGCGAGAATTTCCGTGCCGCCTTCGCCGGGTTCGATTTTCGCGAAGTTGCGCGCTTCGGCGAGCCGGAGGTCGAGCGTCTTGTCAAGGATGCCGGCATCATCCGCCATCGCGGCAAGATCGTCTCCACGATCAACAATGCCAAACGGGCGATCGAGATCGTGGAAGAGACGGGCTCTCTCGCGTCGTTCTTCTGGAGTTTCGAACCTCATGAGCACGCAAGGCCCGAACGCCTCGACCATGCGACGCTCGTGAAACTCGCCCACACGGAGGAATCGGCCGCTCTCTCCAAAACGCTGAAGAAGCGCGGCTGGTCGTTTGTCGGGCCGACGACCGTTTATGCGTTCATGCAGGCGATGGGCCTCGTCAACGATCACATCGAAGGCTGTTTCTGCCGCGACGAGGTGGAAGAGGCGCGCCGGGCTTTCACGCGGCCGCTCCCGAAAGGGGCGTAGGACATCCAATCGAAAGGGACGGTGTCTTCCCATTTAGCCGAAAAGCCTAGGCGCCCCGTGTCGAGCCGACGCTGCCCGCCCGGTTGCCGCTCCATCCTGCTTCGGCTAGGAGAAGCCCGGCTCTGATGCCGAAAACCCAAGCGAAACGATCTGAAATGGCCTCCAAGGACAAGAAGAACAGGCTCCCCGCGCGCCTGCCGCGCGGCTTTATCGACCGCGAGGCCGGCGATATCCGCGCGACCGAAGAGATGCTCGCCGCGATCAAGCGCGTCTATGAACGCTATGGCTTCGAGCCGGTCGAGACACCTTTTTTCGAATACACCGAAGCGCTCGGCAAATTCCTGCCCGATCAGGACCGGCCGAACGAAGGTGTGTTCTCGCTGCAGGACGACGACGAGGCCTGGCTGTCGCTGCGCTACGATCTGACGGCGCCGCTCGCCCGCTACGTGGCGGAGAATTACGAGCGGCTGCCGAAACCCTATCGCAGCTATCGCGCCGGCTGGGTGTTCCGCAACGAAAAGCCGGGGCCGGGCCGGTTCCGGCAGTTCATGCAGTTCGACGCCGATACGGTGGGCGCGCCCTCCGTCGCGGCGGATGCGGAAATCTGCATGATGGCCGCCGATGTGATGGAAGCGCTCGGGATCAAACGCGGCGACTATGTCATCAAGGTCAACAACCGCAAAGTTCTCGACGGCGTCATGGAGGCGATCGGCCTCGGCGGCGAGGAGAATGCCGGCCGTCGGCTGACCGTGTTGCGGGCGATCGACAAGCTCGACCGCCTCGGCATCGAAGGCGTGCGCGAGCTTCTAGGCGAAGGCCGCGAGGACGAGAGCGGCGATTTTACGAAGGGCGCTGGTCTCTCGAAGGAGGGGGCCGAAGCGGTCCTGTCGCTGTTTAATCTTATCGGCTCGAACGAGCGCTCAGGAACGAGCAACGCGCCGGTGATCGAGAAGCTGAGAACCTCGACATTTGCCGAAACGCCCGTCTATGCGGAAGGCGTCGGAGAACTCGCCGAAATTGCCGATCTGGTCGAAGCCGCAGGCTATCCGACCGACCGGATCGAAATCGATCCTTCGATCGTCCGCGGCCTGGAATATTACACTGGCCCGGTCTTCGAGGCGCAGCTCACCTTCGAGGTGCCGAATGAAAAAGGCGAAAAGGTCGTCTTCGGCTCCGTCGGTGGTGGCGGACGCTATGACGGGCTCGTCGGCCGCTTCCGCGGCGAGGACGTGCCCTCGACCGGTTTTTCGATCGGTGTGTCGCGCCTCGCCGCGGCCTTGAAGAATCTTGGGAAGCTCGGCTCCGAGGACGAGACCGGACCGGTCGTCGTCACGGTCATGGATAAGTCGCGTCTCGCCGATTATCAGGCGATCACGGCGGAGCTTCGCGCCGGCCTCAACGCCGGTCTCGGCCCTGCCGAGCGGCCGGTCCCGGTCGAAATGTATCTCGGCGGCTCCGGCATGAAGGCGCAGCTCAAATACGCCGACCGCCGCAACGCACCTTGCGCCATCATCGCCGGCTCCGATGAATTCGACAGCGGCCGCCTGCAGGTGAAGGATCTTCTGGAGGGCAAGCGGCAGGCTTCGGCGATCGCAAGCCACGAGGAATACAAGGAAGAGCGGCCGGGCCAGTTCGACGTGGCACGCACCAACCTCGTCGAAGAGGTGAAGGCGCTCCTGAAGCGGCAGCGCGGCGAGGCCTGAGATGGGGGTGACGCCGGCAGGGAAAGGCGCGGGGAGTTTCAGCCGATGAGCCTCTCCTTATGAGTGTCTCCCTATGAGCTTGCGGCCGCTCTTCGAGGGGGCGGGCGGGCGTCTGCTCGACCTGCCGGTGCTGCATGCCGCCGATCCGTTTCTGGAGACGGCGGGCGAGGACATTCGCCGGCGCATGTTCGTGACGGAAGGGCCGAGCGGAGAGCGCCTGGCTCTGCGTCCGGATTTTACCATCCCCGTCTGCCTGCATCATCTGCGCTCCGGCGTTGAGGCGGGGCGCTATTTCTATGAAGGCGTCGTCTTCCGCCGCCACGACCGCGGTTCGGCGGAACGCGCCGAGACCGGGTTCGAGGTGATCGGCGAGGCGGAGCGCGCCAATGTCGACGCCGAGCTCCTGGCCCTTGCCGTCGAAGGGGTCAGGCGCACGGGCCTTGCCGGGATGCGCCTCAGGATTGGCGATATCGGCCTCTTCACCGCACTTCTCGCCGCCCTCGAATTGCCGCAGGCCTGGCGCCAGCGTTTCCGCCGCGCCTTCGGTGCCGACCGCCGCATCGAGGTGCTGATTGCGCGTTTCGAAGAGACGGCTTCGGCGAGTGTGCCTTCAAGGCTCGAACCGGACCTGGAGAAGGCTGCCGGCGATCAGGACCAGGAGGCGTTGACGACGCTTCTTGCCGAGCGCTTCGAGGCGCAGGGCTATCAGGCCTATGCGAGCCGGGCGCCGGAAGAGATCGCCGCGCGCTTTCTGGAACAGCGCGCCCTCTACGAGACGGAGATCGCGCCAGAAAAAGTGGCGGTCCTGAAGGCGTTCCTGGCGATCGAGGCCACGCCGCAGGACTTGCCCGAGCGTCTCGCCGAATTCGGCCGACGTTTCGGCATCGATCTTAAAGAGCCGGGGGCACGTCTCGAACGGCGCATGCAAAAGCTCGAGCGCCGCAGCTCGGGCCTCGAAGTCGTCTTCGAAGCAGGCTTCGGCCGCGCGCTCGATTATTACACCGGCCTCGTCTTCGAGATCCGCGACGCCGCCACGGGACGCACGGCCGCCGGCGGCGGACGCTACGACCGGCTTCTGGAAATGCTCGGCGCCGACCGGCCGATCCCGGCCGCGGGATTTACCATCGATCTCGGCGAGGCGAGAACCTTCGCTGGCGCGCTCGGCAGTGGGCTCGGAGGTGTGTCGTGAGCGAGACCATCACTCTGGCGATCCCCTCCAAGGGCCGGCTGATGGAAGAGACGGAGCGACGTCTGGCGGCGGCCGGCTACAAGGTCGCGCGCATCGGCGGGGCGCGGCGTTACCGTGGCGAGGTCGAAGGCTGTCCGGAAATCGAGATCGCCTTTCTGTCGGCATCGGAGATTTCGCGCGAGCTCGGCCTCGGCCGCGTCCATGTCGGCGTCACCGGGCTCGATCTCATTCAGGAGACGGTGCCGGCCTGGCAGGAGAAGATCGGCCGCATTCTGCCGCTCGGCTTCGGCCATGCTGATGTCGTCATCGCCGTGCCGGAATTGTGGATCGACGTCGCCACGATGGAAGATCTCGACGATGTGGCGGCGGGCTTCCTGCAGCGCCATGGAAGGCGTCTGCGTATCGCCACCAAATACTGGAACCTGACGCAGCGCTTTCTGGAAAGCCACGGCATTGCGCTCTACCGGATCGTTGAAAGCCTCGGGGCCACCGAAGGCGCGCCCGCCGGCGGCATGGCGGATGTCATCGTCGACATCACCTCGACCGGATCGACCTTGAAGGCGAACCACCTGAAGATCTTGGACGACGGCGTCATCCTGCGCTCCGAGGCGTGCCTCGTCATGTCGCGCCGGGCGCCATGGTCGGATGCGACACGCCATGTGGCCGAGAAACTGGTCGATGCCGTTGCGCAAGAGCTTGACCGCAATCCTGCCGCCGAGGTCGACGAGGCCGCCGGAAGCCGGTAACCCTTTGGGAAGGCGTCTTCTTTAGAGTTCGTCCGGTTTCACTCTCAATGACCGGGCGGGCCCGCGATCATGGCTGCCAAGGCCGAAGACGCCGACGACCGGCGCACACGTGCCGTCGCGCTGCAAGGCAAGGTGATGGGCGCGATTGCCATCGCCTGTTCCCTCGGTCTGATCTCCGGCCTCTACGTGCTGTTCAAATCCGACGCTGTGGAAACGTTTCGCAAGATCGATGCGGCGACCGCGAGCTTTCCAGGGGCGTCCGAGAGGCCCCGGCCGAATGGCGACATCTCTGTCTCCGTGCCTCGCGCAGTCGTCACCACGCCTCTCCGCTCGGGCGACGCGGAGGAACGCCGGATTGCGCCAGCGGTCGCGCCGCGTGAGCGGATTCCGGAGCCGGCGGGCAATCCGCTTCCCTCAGACGTGAGCTTGCGCCCGGGGCTTTGAGCCGACGTTTTTGGCGAGCGGCCTTCCGCTGCAAGGCCAAGTGCGAAACGACGGCTTTGTTTCAGGCAAAAAGAAAGGGCGGCCGAAGCCGCCCTTTCCGAAAAGCGAGGGTCGTGGACCTTAGAAGTCCATGCCGCCCATGCCGCCCATACCGCCGCCCGGCATGGCCGGAGCAGCGCCTTCCTTCTTCGGAAGCTCGGCGATCATGGCCTCGGTGGTGACCAGAAGGCCGCCGATCGACGCCGCGTCCTGGAGAGCGGTGCGAACGACCTTGGTCGGGTCGATGATGCCGGCCTGGACGAGGTTCTTGTACTCTTCCATCTGGGCATCGAAGCCCCAATCGGCCTCACCCTTGTCGAGAATGCGGCCAACGACCACGGAAGCATCGACACCGGCGTTCGAGGCAATCTGGCGGATCGGAGCCTCAAGCGCCTTGAGGATGATCTTGATGCCGGCCTGGACGTCCGGATTGTCGGAGCTGAGGCCGGTGACGGCCTGCTTGGCGTGCAGGAGAGCGACGCCGCCGCCCGGAACGATGCCTTCTTCAACCGCCGCACGGGTGGCGTTGAGGGCGTCGTCGACGCGGTCCTTCTTCTCCTTCACCTCGGTCTCGGTCGCACCGCCGACGCGGATGACCGCAACACCGCCGGCGAGCTTCGCCAGGCGTTCCTGCAGCTTCTCGCGGTCGTAATCGGAGGTGGTCTCTTCGATCTGCGCCTTGATCTGGGAAACGCGAGCTTCGATGTTGGCCTTGTCGCCAGCACCGTCGACGATCGTGGTCTCTTCCTTCGTGATCGTCACCTTCTTGGCGGTGCCGAGCTCGTTGAGGGTGATGTTCTCAAGCTTGATGCCGAGATCTTCAGAGATGACCGTGCCGCCCGTGAGCGTCGCGATGTCCTGCAGCATGGCCTTGCGGCGATCGCCGAAGCCAGGCGCCTTGACGGCCGCGACCTTGAGGCCGCCGCGCAGCTTGTTGACGACGAGCGTGGCAAGGGCCTCGCCTTCGACGTCTTCAGCGATGATCAGGAGCGGACGGGAAGACTGAACCACGGCCTCGAGGACCGGCAGCATTGCCTGCAGGTTCGAGAGCTTCTTCTCGTGCAGGAGGATGTACGGATCCTCAAGCTCGGTGACCATCTTCTCGGGGTTGGTGATGAAGTACGGCGAGAGATAGCCGCGGTCGAACTGCATGCCTTCGACGACTTCGAGCTCGGTCTCGAGGCTCTTCGCCTCTTCGACCGTGATGACGCCCTCGTTGCCGACCTTCTGCATCGCCTCGGCGATCATCTGGCCGACTTCCTTGTCGCCATTGGCCGAGATCGTGCCGACCTGCGCGACTTCCGCAGACGTGTCGATCGTCTTGGAGCGGCTCTCGAGATCCTTGATGACCGCGGCGACGGCCATGTCGATGCCGCGCTTCAGGTCCATCGGGTTCATGCCGGCGGCAACCGACTTGGCGCCTTCCTTGACGATGGACTGGGCGAGAACGGTCGCGGTCGTGGTGCCGTCACCGGCGATGTCGTTCGTCTTCGAAGCGACTTCGCGCACCATCTGCGCGCCCATGTTCTCGAACTTGTCGTCAAGCTCGATTTCCTTGGCGACGGTAACGCCGTCCTTGGTGATGCGCGGAGCGCCGAACGACTTCTCGATCACCACATTGCGGCCCTTCGGGCCGAGCGTTACGCGCACGGCGTTGGCGAGAATATCGACGCCACGCAGCATTTTCTCACGCGCATCGGCGGAGAATTTCACGTCCTTGGCTGCCATATTGCGAACCTCTGTTTGTTGAATTGCGGGAAATTAGAAAGCGCGATCGGCGATTAGGCCGCCTGCGCCACACTCTCGCTGTCGATGACGCCCATGATGTCGGACTCCTTCATGATGAGGAGATCTTCGCCATCGATTTTGACTTCCGTGCCGGACCACTTGCCGAACAGGATCCGGTCGCCGACCTTCACGTCGAGGGCCTGCACCTGGCCGTTATCGTCACGCGCGCCAGGGCCGACGGCGATGACTTCGCCTTCCTGCGGCTTCTCCTTGGCGGTGTCCGGAATGATGATGCCACCCTTGGTCTTTTCTTCAGACTCAAGCCGGCGGACCACAACACGGTCATGCAGAGGGCGGAACTTCATGTTTCTTCCTCGCGTCCTTTATGCGGGCGCGCTGCGCCCAATGAGGGGATTTGCTGTTGTTAGCACTCTCTAGGTGTGAGTGCTAAGCGAGCGGGAGATAGGTGCTGGTCTCAGCCTTGTCAACTGGCGAGAACGCATCGAAGCGCGAAAGTTTTCGCCTCAAATCCGGCGGGCATCCGGTGCGGATGTGGGCCAGATCGCGCGTGACGCAGAGGCGCTATGCGGGCCAGAAATCGCGTCTGGCGGAAGGAGCGTCGCCCCCTAGTTAGGGGCCTACCGTGCAATTGCCAAACGGAGATTGAGATATGGCGAAGATTCTCGTGCTTTATTATTCGAGCTGGGGCCACGTGATGCAGATGGCCGAGGCGGTCGCCGAAGGCGCCACGAGCGCCGGCGCCGACGTGACCGTCAAGCGTGTGCCGGAGCTCGTGCCGCAGGAGATCGCGGAAAAGTCCGGTTATCTGCTGGACCAGCCATATCCGGTCGCCGAACCCGGCGAACTCACAGACTACGACGCGGTCATCGTCGGTACGCCGACGCGTTACGGTGTCATGTGCTCGCAGATGAAAAACTTCTGGGACCAGACTGGCGCCTTGTGGGCGTCGGGTGCGCTCGTTGGCAAGGTCGGCGCCGTCTTCACCTCCACCGGCACCCAGCATGGCGGCCAGGAGACGACCATCACCTCCACGCAGGTGATGCTGCTGCACCAGGGCTTCGTCATCGTCGGCCTGCCTTATTCGTTCCAGGGCCTGACGAAGATGGACGAGATCACCGGCGGTTCGCCCTACGGTGCCTCGACCTTGTCCGATGCGGACGGTTCGCGTCAGCCGAGCGCCAACGAGCTGGAAGGTGCGCGCTTCCAGGGCCGTCACGTGGCCGAGATCGCAACCAAGCTTTCCGCGTAATGTCCTGAGTTCAGCTTCTGGACTAACTCTAAACTCACGACTCTTGGCGGGCGGTGAACGGTGCATCGCCTGCCATTTTTCTCGATCAAAACAGAATTGAATAAGATTCTACTTGAATTTGTACGGTTGAACGGATTACGAGCCGGCTCGGGGGAACACCGATGCCGCAAAAAGAGCATCCGATCGTCTTCACGATCTATTCTGGCCTCGTGAGGGTTCGCCTCGGTGATCTGCTGCTGGCGCGCTCGTCCCGGGCAGTTGTCGCGTCTGAGGCGGGCCGACCGGACGCCATCTATATTCCGCGCCACAATGTCCGCATGACCCATATGCAGCGTTCGGAAAGACTCACGACTTGTCCGTATAAGGGTACTGCGAGCTATTACTCGCTCATGACGGAAAAAATGGTCGTGCCGGATATCGCCTGGTCTTACGAGAATGCCTATCCTGCCATCTCACGCATTGCGCATTATCTCGCTTTCGATCCCAAGAAGGTCGAAATCGAGCTGAGCGAATCCTCGGCGGGAGAGCCGGATTCAGAAGCTCTCAAGCCAGGGCCGTAGCTCCACCTCGAAGCTCCATGCGGAGCGTTCCTGGTCGAGGACGCCGAGATAGGCGCGGGCGATCGCATCCGGATCGAGGAGCGATTGCGGTTTGTCCGCAGGTTCGCTGCGGCCCGGCGTGCGGATGGCGCCGTCGATGATGAAATGCGCCACATGAATGTTCTGCGGCTGCAATTCGCGGGCGATGGATTGCGCAAGGCCTCGGAGGGCAAATTTGCCCATGGTGAAGGGCGCCGATTGGGCGAAGCCCTTGACGCTGGCCGAAGCGCCGGTGAAGAAAATGGCGCCGCCACCGGCCTCGATCATCCGCTTCGCCGCCTGCTGCGCGACGAGAAAGGCGCCATAAGCCGTTACCTTGAGAGAGGTCTCGACGTCCTGAGGCCTGAGCTCGACGAGCGGCCCCTTGCTGCGATAGCTCGGATTGAAGAGCACGAAATCGGGCGCCGCGAGATCCCGCTCGACCGCCTGAAAGAGGTCCGCCACCTGGTCTTCCTCGGCGACGTCGCAGCGATAGGCGCGTGCGTCGAGCTCCTTCGCGAGATCCTCATGGCTCGCCATCGAGCGCGAGGCGAGGGCGATCCTGGTGCCGCGTTCGGCAAGACGGCGCGCGACCGCCGCCGACAATCCAGGCCCTGCACCGACGATGAGCGCTGTTTTCGGTGTCATTGCGGGGTCTCCTGGTCGGTTTCGATGATTTCGAGCGGGATAGAAAACCCCGCCGTCTTGGCCTTCTCCGTGTCGTGAAACGTGAACTCGGCCCGATAGTTGCCGGGCTGCAGCGTAGGGACGGGGCAGGACAGAACGACGTTGAAGTCGCGCTTCGGCGCCTTCACGGTAGTTTTGACCGCAAACACCTTCGAGCCTTCGGCGATCACCTGTCCCGTCAGATTGCTGATCGTGAGATCGACATCGAGCGCCACCCGATACGCGCCGTCCTGCGGCACGTAGCTGAAGGCAACCGGTTCGGCATAGACGCGCATCGTCTCGCCGGGCCGGTAGCGGTCGTCGGGACGGGGCACATAATCGCCGAAGCCTTCGGCAGAGCTCACCGCAAGCGCCTTGCGGAAGGCGAGCGGGCCCTCGCGCCAGACGATGTCTGAGGCCTCCTCGAGCAGATCAAGCGCGGCAACCGTCTCGCCCTTTTCAAGCGCTGCGGCGGCTTTCTCGCCGAGAGCGGTGAGGCGCGGATCCTGCGCCAGCGCCGCATTCTGGGCCGAGCCGGTGACAACGGCCGTGACCAGCAGCATCAAGCCCGCACTGTGACGGAGCTCTCTCCAAGACATGACGCCCCCTTTTCTCTGCGAGGCTGAGATTCGCAGAGGGGCTCTGAAGGGGCAAGGGAGGGGAGAGGCGCGGGTGAAAGGCGGAGGAGGAGAGGGCCGGGGCGAAGCCAGATCGCCCCGGCGGAGGTTATGAAAGGAGTATCAGCTCGCTGCCGGCCCGACGGTGATCACCGAAGGAGGCTCGCCATAGACCCGCTTGGCGGCCCGCTGCACGTCCTCGCGCGTCACGGCATTGATGAGCTCGTTGCGCTTGTCGACGTAATCGATGCCGAGATGGTCGAGCTGGATGGCGAGAAGCTGCTTGGCGATCTTGCCGGAGGAATCAAAGCGCAGGGCGTAATTGCCGGTGAGGTAGGACTTCGCATCGGCGAGCTCCTCGTCCGTCGGCCCGTTCTCCGCCATGTCTTTGACTTCCTTCACCATCAAATCGACGGCCTCCTGGGCGGCATCGGCGCGCGTCGCGGCAGCTCCCATCCAGACGCCCGCATGATCGAAGGGCACGAGGCTCGTTCCGACCGAATAGGCCAGTCCGCGCTCCTCGCGGATTTCGCGGTAAAACCTGGAGGAGAAGGTCCCGCCGCCGAGGATGTGGTCGGCGATATAGGCCGGGATGAAATCCGGATCGTCGCGCTTGATGCCGGGTCCGCCGAGGCGGATGGAGGTCTGCGGCACGGGAAGGTCGACATGCGCCGTCTTGCCTGCGGCCGCGGTGAAGTCGGCGATCGGCTTGAGGTCGGCTTTCTCCGGCAGATCGCCGAAGACTTCGTCGAGCCGACCTTTCAGCGTTTCCGCATCGATCGCGCCCACGACGGCGACGACGAGATTGTCGCGCGCGAGGTTCCGCTCGGCGAAGCCTTTGAGGTCGGCGGCCGTCAGCTCTTCCACGCTTTCCTCCGTCCCCTCGCCGTTGCGCGCATAGGGATGGTCGCCGAACAGGGTCTTGGCCCAGGCGCGACGGGCGAGCTCATTCGGATCGGTCTCGTCGCTTCTGAGCTTCGACAGGATCTGCGCCTTGATGCGGGCGACCGGCTCGTCGTCGAAGCGCGGCTCGGTCAAGGCGAGTTTTGTCAGATTGAAAGCCTCGTCGGCATTGGCGGCAAGCGTCTTCATACTCCCGTAAAAAGCGTCGCGGCCGGTGTCGAAGGAGAGCTTGATGTTGAGATTGTCGAGGCGCGTCTGGAACGCCTTGGAATCGAGGTCGCCGGCGCCTTCGTCGAGAAGCCCCGAGGCGAGATTGGCGAGACCGGATTTGTTCTCCGGATCCTGCACCGAGCCGCCGCGGAAGGCGAACTGCATGTTGACGATCGGCACCGTGTCATCTTCGACGAGCCAGGCCGTGATCCCCTTGGGCGAGGTCACTTCCTGGATTTCGATCGCGCGGGCGCGGCTCGGCATGGCAACGGCAAGGCTCATTATGGCTCCGAAGGATAAGGCAAGCGAGAGGGTGCGCAGCATCAGTTCTGCTCCATCGCTGCGGCCGGATCGGCGGTCTCCGGCGCGGGTGGGGCGGCAGGCGTGTTGCCGGGAGCCTCAGACATGTCGGCCTGATGGTCGAGGGCCGGTTTGAGATAGCCGGTCGCGGCTTTCTCGGGATCGAGATAGCGCTGCGCCACCTCCTGCACGTCCTTTGCCGTCACTTTCTGGATGCGCGCCGGCCAGGTCTGAACGTCTTCCAGCGTGCGACCGATCGCGAGCGCCGAGCCGATGATGCGGGCGAGCGATTGCTGGCTGTCCTGCGAATAGACGGCATCGGCGACGACGGAGTTCTTGGCCCGTGTCAGCTCCTCATCGCTCACGCCCTCTTCGGCGAGCTTGCGGATGGAGGCTTCCATATCGGCCTGCAGCGTCTCCAGATCGACACCGTCGCGTGGGATGCCGACGACGATCAGGCGGGAATCGTCGACTGCCGTCGGGCTGTAATAGGCCCCGGCATAGGTCGCGGGTCCGTTGTCGCGCACGAGCTCGTCATAAAAACGGCTCGTCGCGCCGGTGCCGAGAATGTCGGCGAGAACCGAAAGCGCTTCGGCCTCGCCGGGCTTGGCGGTGACAGCCGAGGGAACGGCATAAAACTGCATCAGATTGGGCTCGCGCACCTTCTCGTCGCGCACGGTGATGGTGCGCGGACCGGGCGAGGGCGGCTCGGCCGGACGCGCGGGCCGCGCGCTGTCGGGCTTTGATTCAATCTGACCGTAGGTTTCCTCGGCGAGCTCCTTCACCTCGTCCGGCGTGACGTCGCCGGCGACGACCAGGATCGCATTCGAAGGCGTATAGAACTCATGGTAGAAATCGAGCGCGGTCTTAGCGTTGAGCGCCTTGATCTCGTTCTCCCAGCCGATCGTCGGCCGACCATAGGGATGATTGAGATAGAAGATCCGGTTGAGCGCTTCGTTCATGAGAGAGCCAGGATCGTTGTCGACCCGCATGCGCCGCTCTTCCAGGATGACGTCGCGTTCCGGTGCGACGACCTCGTCGGTGAGGACGAGATTGCTCATCCGGTCCGCTTCGAGCTCCATCACGTCCTTGAGGTGGTCCTTCGAGACGCGCTGGTAATAGGCGGTGTAATCGTTGCTGGTGAAGGCGTTCTCCTCACCGCCGATCTTCGACACATAGGTGGAGAACTCACCCTCCGGGTGCTTCTTCGTTCCTTTGAACATGAGGTGTTCGAGGAAATGCGCGTTACCCGACTGACCGGGCCGCTCGTCGGCGGAACCGACGCGGTACCAGACCATATGCGTGACGACGGGCGCGCGCTTGTCGGGAATGACCACCACGTCCATGCCGTTCTTGAGCGTGAAATGTTCGGCATTGGGGGCGATGCGTGCGACTTGTGGGGTGCTCTGCACCTCGTCGGGTGTCGCATCTTCTGCATAAGCAGGGGCCCGATCGAGGGCAGGGGAAAGGATAAGGCTGACCATGAACGCTCCGACTAGGGTCGGCACTTTGAACGGGAAATGCTTCAAGGTGAAGTCTCCGATTTGGAGTCTCTCGCAACCGGCTGCGGTTTAGGTGCTGGACATAGCCGCACATATAGGGCGGCAGAGATGATGCCCAATGAACATCTCTTCATGTTGGCCACATGTTGGCGGACCGGCCAATTGACGTTCTGCCCGCAAGCCTTTACCCGCGGCTCGTGCCGGTTTTCCGGTCCCAGCATAAATGGGCTCATGCAAGCGGAAGAGATATCAGGTCTGGCTGAGATCGCCGGCGATTACGAGGCGATTTTGTGCGACGTCTGGGGCGTCATCCATAACGGTGTCGCCGCACATCCCGGCGCCGTGGAGGCGCTGTGCCGTTTCCGCGAGAAGGGCGGACGCGTGGCGCTCATCACCAATGCGCCGCGTCCGAACGGTCCGGTCCGCGAGCAGCTTCTGGCGCTCGGCTGCCCCGATGACGCCTATGACGCGATCGTCACCTCCGGCGACGTGACCCGCCAGGCGATCTCCGGTTATGCCAAGAAGGGCGGCATCTGCCATATCGGCCCCGACCGGGATCTGTCGCTCTATGACGGGCTCGACGTGACGTTGGTGGGGCCCGACGAGGCGGTCGCCATCAGCTGCACGGGCCTGTCGGAAGACGACGTCGAAACGCCCGACGATTATCGCCCGCTCCTGGAAAGACTTGCCGGGCGTGGCATTCCGATGGTCTGCGCCAATCCCGACGTCGTTGTTGAACGCGGCGGCACCCTCGTCTGGTGCGCCGGTGCGCTTGCCGAGCTCTATGAAGAACTCGGCTGCGAGGTGATCCTCGTCGGCAAGCCCTTCGCGCCGATGTACGATGCGGCCTTGGCGACCCTCGGCCATCCGTCCCGCGAAAAAGTTCTGGCGATCGGCGACGCCTTCAACACCGATATCCGCGGGGCCAACCAGGCGGGCATCGACTGCTTGATGGTGACGGCCGGCATTCACGCCCATGAATTCGGCCATCCCGAAAAGCCGGATCTCGACAAGGTGCGCAGCCGCCTCATCGAGGAAGAGCGTCATGTCGTGGCGTTCCTGCCGCGCCTCGTCTGGTCCGCCGGCGGTGCAGGCGCGACTTCGTCCGATCCTCTCCGCTGATCTCTCGTCCGATGCCGTCTTCGTCCGTTTCCATTGCGACCTTCGATTGCCTGCCAGACGAATGGCGAAATGCCGTCGTCGCGATCGGCAATTTCGATGGCATGCATCGCGGTCACCAGGCCGTGCTCGCAGCCGCCCAGGCGGAAGCTGAGCATCTCGGCGCGCCCTGCATCCTTCTCACCTTCGAGCCGCATCCGCGCTCCTTCTTCGCGCCCGACAAGCCGCTCTTCCGTCTGACGGAGCCTGTGATGCGGGCAAGTGTCGCCTCCGCCCTCGGCCTCAACGGTGTCGTCGTCGCGCATTTCGATGCGGCCTTCGCCGAAACCTCGGCGGAAGATTTCGTGCGCCGCTTCCTCATCGAGAAGCTTCAGCTGCGCCATGCCGTCACCGGCTATGATTTCCATTTCGGCCATCGTCGCCAGGGCACGCCGGAATTCCTGCAGCGTCAGGGTGTGCTTTCCTCTTTCGGCGTGACCGTCGTCGACAAGCACGGCGATGAAGAAGGGGCCGTCTCATCGAGCCGGATCCGCGCCGCTCTTGAGGAAGGTCGGGTCGAGGAGGCGCGTCAGCTTCTGGGCTGGACCTGGTCAGTGGCGGCGAAAGTTGTCCACGGTGACCGGCGTGGCCGCGATCTGGGCTTTCCGACAGCCAATATGGTCTTGCCGGCTTCCTGCGATCTGCGTCAGGGCATCTATGCGGTGCGCTACACCCGGCCGGATGGTCGGGTGCACGATGGCGTCGCGAGTTTCGGCCGCCGCCCGACCTTCGACGACGGCGCCCCCAAGCTCGAGACGTTCCTGTTCGATTTCGAAGGCGATCTCTATGGCGAGATGGGCCTCGTCTCGCTCGTCGATTGGATCCGCGCCGAGGAGCGCTTCGATTCCATCGAGGCTCTGGTGGCGCAGATGAACGAGGACGCGGCGACCGCGCGCAGGATTTTGGCAAACCACCCCCTCGCAGATTTCGATCGCCGCATCGCCGCGGACTGGCCGCGCATCGAGGGGGAAGCTGAAGCTCTCGGGCTCGCCTGACCCCTATTCGCTGAGCACGTTTCCCTTCAGCGTATCTTCGACGCGTCATAATCCTCGCAATCGGCTGGGCGGTCCTTATGGTGAACCGCTCATATGTCTGCTGCTGCGGAGGTTTGATGATGCGTTTCTGGCATTTGGTCCTCGTGACCGCTTCGCTCCTTCTGGCTCCGCTGGCCGCCGGCGCCGGTCCCGCGGACGCCGGTCCCTCGAGCGATCCGGATCTCTATGAGGCGCAAACGATCGTCACCGGGGAGCGCGAGGAGACGCGGCTTCCGGCGTTCGAGGAGTGCCTTCTGAAGGTTCTCGTCAAAGTCTCCGGCGCGCCCATCGCGCGCGGCGATCCTCGCGTTTCAGAACTCCTCGCGACAGCGCCCTCCTTCGTCCGTGCCTACCGCTATCACGACCGCATGGAAGGAATCCCGCATCACGACGAGCAGGGCTCGCGCGATCGTCCCTATGATCTCACGGTCAGCTTCGATGCGGCGAAGATCGACGCCGCGCTCAACGGCCTTGGCTATGAAGCCTGGCTCGACCGGCCGACGCTTGCTGTTCTGGTCGCGGTTCTCACCGAAGGCCGGCGGTATCTTCTGACGCGCGACGGCAAGCGAGGCATCGATCAGAAGGACGCGCTGGAAGCTGCGGCGCACCAATACGGGCTTGCGATCGTCCTGCCCGCGCAATCCATCCTGGAGGAAAAGGACGCTGTCTCCGTGCCTTCGGGGGAGGGCGAGATGGAAGATCTCCGCCCGTTTGCGAGCGCGCTCGAGACGGAGGTCGCCCTTGGCGGCTCGATCGCCTGGGACGCGACGGCGCTCGGGTGGAAGGCCAAGTGGCATCTCCAAACTGCCGAGGGCGAGACGGCCGACTGGCAGGTCGCTGGCTTGAGCTTCGACGATGCGTTTCGCAATGCCATGGCGGGAGCCGCCGCGATGCTGTCCGGCCATGCCGATGAAGCGGCGGGCCTGGAAAGGAAGTGAACTCCCGCTCCGGCGCAAGCGTCTCCGCCTCTCGTTCTTCCACTGTCGCGCACCGGCTGCGTCAGCGGCTTTTCATCGCCGCGGCTCTCGGTTACAAGCCGCCCCATGCGAGCCGAGATCATAGCCCTTCTGCGAATTAGCCGCCCGGCCTCTGTCTGAGAGGTCGGGAAGCGCATTGCCGGGCCGCGATCGCATTCGATCGACGCGCTTTTTCATAGAATTCTGAGCTCAGGATATGACGATGAGCGACCAAAAAGCCGCCGCGAACGAGGCGGAGCGAGACTATTCGAAGACCCTGTTTCTGCCGAAGACCGACTTCCCCATGCGCGCCGGCCTCCCCAAGAAGGAGCCGGAAATCCTCGCGCGCTGGGAGAAGATGGATCTCTATAAGCGCCAGCGCGAGGAGGCCTCGGGGCGGGAGAAATACGTCCTGCATGACGGCCCTCCCTACGCCAACGGCAACATCCATATCGGCACGGGTCTCAACAAGATCCTGAAGGACGTCATCGTGCGCTCGCGCCAGATGATGGGCTTCGACGCCAATTACGTGCCCGGCTGGGACTGCCACGGCCTGCCGATCGAGTGGAAGGTCGAGGAAAACCTGCGCGCCAAGGGCCAGTCGAAGGATTCCGTCGACAAAGTCGAATTGCGCCGGATGTGCCGCGACTTCGCCACCCACTGGGTCGGCGTCCAGTCCGAGGAGTTTCAGCGGCTCGGCGTCATCGGCGACTTCAAGGATCCGTATCTGACGATGAGCTTCGATGCCGAGGCGGTCATCGCCGAGGAATTGCTGAAGTTCGCCGGCTCCGGTCAGCTTTACCGTGGCTCCAAGCCGGTGATGTGGTCGGTGGTGGAGAAGACGGCGCTCGCCGAGGCCGAGGTCGAGTATCACGATTACGAATCCGACACGATCTGGGTGAAGTTCCCAGTGCTTGGGGACGGGCCGCTTGCCGGCGCTTCCGTCGTCATCTGGACGACGACGCCCTGGACGATGCCCGGCAACCGTGCCGTCGCCTATTCGCCGCGCATCTCTTACGGCCTCTATGAGGTGACGCAGGCGCCGGAAGAGAACTGGGCGAAGGTCGGCGACCGCCTGGTGCTGGCCGACGTTCTGGCGGCCGACGTCTTCAAGAATGCGCGCGTCGAGGCCTATGAGCGCCGCGGCGATGTCGACCCGGCGTCGATCGCGCGCTGCGCCCATCCGTTCCGCGATTCCGGCCTCGGCGGCTATCAGTTCGACGTGCCGATGATGGCCGGCGAGCATGTGACGGAGGATACGGGTACGGGCTTCGTCCACACCGCCCCCGGTCACGGTCGCGAAGACTTTGACGTGTGGATGGAAAAGGCGAGCGAGCTCCGCCGCGAGGGCATCGACACCACGATCCCCTATACGGTCGACGAGAACGGCGCCTTCACACCCGATGCGCCGGGTTTCGAAGGCGTGCGCGTCATCGACGACAAGGGCAAGAAGGGCGACGCCAACAAGGTTGTCATCGAGGCGCTCGTGAAGGCGGGGCGGCTTCTCGCCCGCGGCCGGCTGAAGCACCAGTATCCGCATTCCTGGCGCTCCAAGAAGCCGGTCATCTTCCGCAACACGCCGCAATGGTTCGTCTATATGGATGAGCCGATCGAAGGCAG
Organism: Afifella sp. JA880; assembly: GCF_025379905.1. Lineage (NCBI taxonomy): Bacteria > Pseudomonadati > Pseudomonadota > Alphaproteobacteria > Hyphomicrobiales > Afifellaceae > Afifella > Afifella sp. JA880. The sequence continues at coordinate 1,534,177 of NZ_JAOANH010000001.1, read as the reverse complement.
CGAAACCCTGCGCGCCCGCGCTCTCGAGGCGATCGAGGCGACGCGGTTCTATCCGGCCGCCGGCAAGAACCGCCTCAAGGGCATGATCGAACATCGCCCGGACTGGGTCCTGTCACGTCAGCGCGCCTGGGGCGTGCCGATCGCCGTCTTCGTGAACAAGGAGACGGGTGCCCTGTTGCGCAACGACGAGGTGGATGCCCGCATCGTCTCCGTCTTCCGCGAGGAAGGGGCCGACGCCTGGTTCAAGGACGGCGCAAAAGCACGCTTCCTCGACGGCCTGGTGGAAGATGCCGAGGCCTGGGAGAAGGTCGACGACATTCTCGACGTGTGGTTCGATTCCGGCTCCACCCATGCTTTCGTCCTGCGCAAGCGGGCGGATCTCAAATGGCCGGCGGATGTCTATCTCGAAGGCTCCGACCAGCATCGCGGTTGGTTCCATTCCTCGCTTCTGGAAAGCTGCGGCACCAATGGCCGTGCGCCCTACGACGCCGTGGTGACGCATGGCTTCGTTATGGCCGAGGACGGCCGCAAAATGTCGAAGTCGCTCGGCAATCAGGTGACGCCGCAGCAGGTGATCGAGCAGTCGGGCGCCGACATTCTGCGCCTGTGGGTCGTCTCCTCGGATTATTCGGAGGATCTCAGGATCGGTCCGGAAATCCTGAAGACGAACGCCGATTCCTACCGCAAGCTGCGCAACACCATCCGCTGGATGCTGGGCTCGCTTGCCCATTTCCGCCCGGAGGAGCGGGTTGAACCCGCCGACATGCCGGAGCTGGAGCGGCTCATCCTGTCGGAGCTCGTGCGTCTGGAGAAGACGGTGACGAGCGCCTACGAGGTCTTCGACTTCAAGCGCGCCTTCTTCGCCATCTTCAACTTCATGACCATCGACCTGTCGTCGGAATATTTCGATATCCGCAAGGATGCGCTCTATTGCGATCCGGCGTCGTCGCTGCGCCGCCGCGCGGCGCTGACGGTCATCGACCGGCTCTTCGATGCGCTCGTCAAATGGCTGGCGCCGCTGCTGCCGTTCACGGCGGAGGAGGCCTGGATGGCCCGCTTCGGCGAGGATGCCTGCGTCCATCTCGAACTCTTCCCGCAGATCCCGGCCCAATGGCGCAACGAGGCGCTCGAAGAGCGCTGGGAGCGGATCTGGACGGTGCGTCGCGTCGTCATGGGCGCGCTCGAAGTGGAGCGGCGCGAGAAGCGCATCGGCTCGTCTCTGGAGGCGGCGCCGATCGTCCATATCGCCGACGAGGAGCTGCTTGCGATCTTGAAGGAGATCGATCTCGCCGAGATCGCCATCACCTCGGGTGTCGTCCTTGAACTGGGCGAGGGCCCGGCGGAGGCGTTCCGGCTCGCCGATATTCCAGGCGTCGCCGTCGTCCCGGCGAAGGCGGAAGGGCGCAAATGCGCCCGCTCCTGGAAGATCACGCCCGAGGTCGGCGCCGATCCCGAATATCCCGACATCACGCCGCGCGATGCGGCGGCGATGCGCGAATGGGAAAAGGCACAGGCCGCGTGACGCTGGCACAGCCGATCATTTTGGCGGCGACGGGACTTGGCGTCCCGGCCGCCGCCGAAAACCCGGTTGCCGAAGGCCCGGTTGCTGGAAGGAAGGCCGCATGACGCCCTTCCGTTTCGGCGTTGCCGTTGCCGTGCTCGCGGCCATTCTCGACCAGGCGCACAAGGCCTTCATGCTCGGGCCCTATGCCATTGCCGAGAAGGGGCGCGTGGCGCTGACGCCGTTCCTCGATCTCATCCTCGTCTGGAATCGCGGCGTCAGCTACGGCCTCTTCACGCAGGAAAGCGACATCGGACGTTGGCTGCTCGTCGGTGTCGGATTGATCGGGGCGGCGGTGTTTTTCTACTGGCTGACGAAACTCGACCGGTTTCTGTCCGCGATTTCCGTGGGCCTCATCATCGGTGGGGCGATCGGCAACGTCATCGACCGCCTGCGCTTCGGTGCGGTGGCCGATTTCTTCCTGTTCCATATCGGCAGTTTTCAATGGTACGTCTTCAACCTCGCCGATGTGTGGATCGTCGCGGGGGTGATCGGCATGCTTCTCGCATGGGCGACCGAGCGCCCTGAAAATGCCAAACAAACGTGAAAGGCGGGCTCCTGTCGACGGATAGGGGCCTTATGCTATAAGCCGCGTCCATCTTGGCCGGCAAAGATTCCTGTCGAGCGATGGGGCAAGGGGTAGAGTTGATGGCGAATTCAGCGGCGGAAACCGCAAAGCGGCTCGTGCCGGCATCCATCGCCCTGGCAATGGGCGCGATGCTGCTGGGCGGCTGTCCGGGCAGGACCTACGGCACCGGCGAGGCGCCCGAAATGGCGATCTTTTCCGAAGTGGCTGCCGTCGGCAACCTTGGCGGCAAGGACAAGAAGCCGATCGATTATCGGCCGCGCTCGCCGCTCGTGATGCCGCCGAGCGCCGAGTTGCGGCCACCCGAGCCCGAGGCCGGGGTGCGAACGGCCAATTGGCCGACGGGCCCGCAGCCCAATGCTTCGGCGGTCGCTCTCAACCCGGCTGATCCCGACAACAACATCGCCCGGGACGACATGTCTCCGGAATATGTGTCGAGCCTGAAGCCGCTGAGCGGGATGGCCCGCAAGCGTCAGCCGGGTGAGCGCGAAGACGATGCCGAGATCGGCGTCAAATACGATCTCGTCCGCAACCGTCAGGCCGCCAAGGACGTCAAGGAGAAGATGGCCGAGGCCAAAGGCGTCGGCATCACCGAGCGGCGCTATCTGACGGATCCGCCCGAGGCCTATCGCGAGCCCGCCGAGACCGCTCCGGTCGATCCGGAGGCGACGGGCGGAAAGAAGAAGGGCAACTTCTTCACCCGGATGTTCAAGTAGCGCCATTCCGGCCTCAGCCGCCTTTTCAAACCGGACGGCCTTCGTCAGACTCGCTTTGGATTCGAAAGCGGAAACAGATCTTGGCCGTTCGCGCTCTTCCTGAGCATATCGTCAACCGCATCGCCGCCGGCGAGGTGATCGAGCGTCCTGCGAGCGTCGTCAAAGAGCTCGTGGAGAACGCCATCGACGCCGGTGCGCGGGCCGTCGAGGTGGTAACGAGCGCCGGCGGCAAGAGCCTCATCCGTGTCACCGACGACGGCGAGGGGATGTGCCGCGACGATCTCGTCGCCGCCGTGGATCGTCATTGCACCTCGAAGCTGCCGGACGACGACCTCGCCCACATCACCTCGCTCGGTTTCCGCGGCGAAGCGCTCGCCTCGATCGGCTCTGTCGCAAGGCTCTCGCTCGAAAGCCGGCACAAGAGCGAGGAGCATGGCTGGTCGATCCTCGTCGACGGTGGCCGCAAGGCCGAGCCGGTGCCGGCGGCCCGTGCGGCGGGGACGCAGGTTGAGGTGCGCGAGCTCTTTTTCGCGACACCCGCGCGGCTGAAATTCCTGCGCTCCGACCGCGCGGAGACCTCGGCCGTCACAGATCAGCTGCGCCGTATCGCGCTCGCCCATCCCGACATTCGTTTCACGCTCGCGGGCGGGGACCGCAAGACGCTCGACTGGGCGCCGCGCAAATCGCTGCTGCCGCGCCTTGGCGATATTCTGGGGGAGGAATTCGCCGACAACGCCGTCCCAGTCGCGGCCGAAAAGGAGGGTGTGCGCCTGTCGGGCTTCATTGCCCTTCCGACCTACAACCGCGCCAATTCCCTGTCGCAATTCGTCGTCGTCAACGGCCGCTCTCTGCGCGACCGGCTGCTCGCCGGTGCGATCCGTGCCGCTTATGCCGACGTTCTCGCGCGCGACCGGCATGCGGTTCTGGCGCTCTTCCTGGAGCTGTCTCCGGAAGATCTCGACGTCAACGTGCATCCCGCGAAGGCCGAGGTGCGCTTCCGCGATTCAGGTCTCGTCCGGGGTCTCATCATCCGCGCCGTGCGCGAGGCTCTGGCCGAGCACGGCTTCCGTGCCGCTTCGACCGGCGGGGTGGAGACGCTCGAAGCGCTGCGCCGCTCGTCGGCGCGGCCGCAAGGCTGGTCGGGCGGCGCACAGCGTCCTTTCGGTTATGCGCCGGGCGCCGCACCGGGCTGGCAGGGATGGGCCGCGCCGGATCCGACGGGCGAGTCTGAGGCCGCTTCGCCGATTTTCGCTATGGACGAGGCCGAGCAGCCCGCGACCTTCACCTCGGGCTTTGGCGAAGGGACACAAGCGGCCTTCGTCGATGACCGTCCGAGCGCGGAATTCCGGCAGGTCGAGACAGGCGAGGCCGTGTCCTATCCGCTCGGAGCCGCGCGGGCGCAGATCCACGAGAATTACATCGTCACCCAGACGGAAGACGGTCTCGTCATCGTCGACCAGCACGCCGCCCACGAGCGCATCGTCTATGAGCGTTTGAAAGAGGCACTCGGCGGGCGCCAGGTCCCGCGGCAGATGCTTCTCATCCCTGAAATCGTCGATCTGCCGCATGAGGATGTGGAGCGGCTCGCCGCCCGTGCCGATGAGCTTGCCGAGCTCGGCCTGGTGGTGGAGCCGTTCGGGCCGGGCGCAATCTCCGTCACCGAAACGCCGGCGCTCCTGGGCGAAGTCGATGCGGCATCGCTCGTGCGCGACATCGCCGACGATCTGGCCGAATTCGATGCGTCGACGCGCCTGCGCGAAAAGCTCGACCATGTCGCCGCCACCATGGCCTGTCACGGCTCGGTCAGATCCGGCCGGCGGATGAAGCCCGACGAGATGAACGCGCTTCTCCGCCAGATGGAAAAGACGCCCAATTCCGGCCAGTGCAACCATGGCCGGCCGACCTATGTGGCTCTGAAGCTCTCCGATATCGAGCGGCTGTTCGGCCGGCGCTGAGGGCGCCGTTCAGCCGGACGTCGGAACGCTCTCCGCTGCGTCTGCCGCCTGCAGGAAAATGAGCTGCGTGTCGCTGCTTTCGCGCTTGTCGACGAGCGCAAAACCCTCCGGCAGGGAAATCTCCGCCCGGTCGCTTTCTTCGAGTACGATGAGCGCATCGGGTTTCAGCCAGCCGCCCGCAAGGGCTGCGGCGAGCGCCTGTTCGCCGAGCCCCTTGCCGTAGGGTGGATCGCAGAAGACGAGGTCGAAGGGCGCCATCGTGCCGACGACGCCGAGCCTCGTCGCATCGCGGCGGAAGATGCGGGTCGCACCGGTCAGCGCCAAGGTCTCGATATTCTTGCGAATGAGGCTGCGGCCTTCCACGCCCTGTTCGACGAAAAGCGCGTAGCCGGCGCCGCGGGAAATCGCCTCGAGCCCGAGCGCGCCCGTGCCGGCGAAGAGATCGAGGACGCGGCTGCCCTTGGCCGGCAATCCGTGGCGATGCTCAAGGATGGAGAACAGGCTCTCGCGCAGGCGGTCCGTCGTCGGCCGCACCGCCTGGGTTTTCGGCGCCGCGAGCTGCCGCCCCTTAAGGCTTCCGCCGACGATGCGCATGGCCGCCCCTCTTGTCGCCTGTCTTCGCGTCGGCAGGCCCGGCGCGTCCGGCCCCCCCGTTTCCGGCCCCCATGTTTCCGGGCCCCATGTTTCCGGGCCTTGCGTTGCCAGACTTGGCGGTGTTGGGCCGGCCCTTGCCGAAGGTCTTCTCTGGCGCTCTCTTGTCGTCGCCCTTCCTGTCCCGGCTTTTCTTATCGCTGCGGCCGGTGACGGCGCGCTCGCCGGAGGTGGCCTGCCGCTCGGGATATGGAGTTTTGGCGCCGGAGGAGCGCGGTGACCTCGCCTCGCTCTCGCTCGCGCCTCTGCCGGACTTGGCCGCGCCTCGACGCGGGGCCTGATCAGGGCCCGCTGAAGGCCCGGCGCCGCGTCGGCCGCCTTTGCGGCCCGCGGGCGCGCCGTCCTTGCCGCCCGCCTGCGACTTGTCGCCCGCTGGGTTTGTCGGGCGGGGAGGGGCGGTGAAATCCGCCCCGGAGGCCTCAGCCAGACGCTCGCCGAGCTGGTCGCGCAACGTCCGCCCTGGCACTTCCTTGACGGTGCCGACCGGCAGATCGCCGAGCTGGAACGGACCGTAGGAGACGCGGATGAGGCGGTTCACGACGAGGCCGAGATGTTCGAGCACCCGCTTCACCTCGCGGTTCTTGCCCTCGCGAAGTCCGAGGAGAAGCCAGACATTGTCGCCCTGCTGTCGTTCCAGGACGGCATCGATCGGCCCGTAGAGCATGCCGCCGACGGCGATGCCGCGCTTCAGCCGATCGAGCGTCTCCTGGTCGATGCGGCCATGCGCCCGCACCCGGTAGCGTCTCAGCCAGCCGGTCGACGGGAGCTCCAGCACACGCGCCAGCCCGCCATCGTTGGTGAGAAGGAGAAGACCTTCGGTGTTGATGTCGAGCCGGCCGACGCTCATCACCCGCGGCAGATCGGGCGGCAGGGCGGCGAAGACCGTCGGCCGCCCTTCCGGATCGCGCTGCGTGCACACGAGGCCTTTCGGCTTGTGATAGAGAAAAAGACGGCTTCTTTCGCGCGCCTGCAGCGGCTGGCCGTCGACGACGATCTTGTCGCGCTCGGTGACTGTGATGGCTGGTGTCGTCAAGACCCGGCCGTTGAGGCTGACGCGGCCTGCCGCAATCCAGCTTTCTGCTTCGCGGCGCGAGCATAGCCCGGCGCGCGCCATCACTTTCGCGATGCGCTCGCCCTTGTCCGGCCCGTCTTGCGCTTCTGAGGTTTTCTGCCCACTCATGCGGCAAGCTCTAGCAGAGGCGTCGCGACCAGGCGAGATGAGACGAAGCCCCTTTATGACAGAAGCGCTCGCAGAGGCGGAAGCGGCCGCCGCACGTGGCGAGGTGCCCGTCGGTGCGGTGCTGGTGCGAAACGGCGAAATTATCGCGCGCGCCGGCAATCGCACGCTCGCCGACCGGGATCCGAGTGCGCACGCGGAAATGCTGGTTCTTCGCGCCGGTGCCGCGACGCTGAACTCCGAAAGGCTGACGGGCTGCGACCTCTATGTGACGCTTGAGCCCTGCACCATGTGTGCGGCGGCGATCAGCTTCGCGCGCATTCGACGGCTCTATTATGCCGCGGAGGATGTGAAGGGCGGCGCGGTCGACAACGGTGTGCGCTTCTTCTCTGCGCCGACCTGCCATCATGCGCCCGAGGTCTATTCCGGCATCGCGGAGGGCGCGGCCTCTGAGCTTTTGCGGAGCTTTTTCAAAGACCGGCGCGGGTCTTAGCGCGTTAGTGCGCCAGGCCGATCTCCGCCTGGAGCTTGGAAGCGGCGGGAGCATCGCTGCGCTCGAAGGGCGAATCGATGATGTGTTCGAGGCGCCGCTTCAAATCGTCCTTGAGCGGCTCGTTGAGCGAGATGATCTGCTCGCTCTTCAGGAAGTCGAGGATGAAGAAGCCGTTGATTTCCGGCCTGAACAGGATGTCCGGCCGCCGCCGCTTCAGCTTTTCCGCCTGCACCGACTGCATGGAGATCTGGGCGGCGCCGATGATCGTCTCCAGCAGCCCCGGGACCTTGTCCGGGTCTCCGTTCGGCCCGCCGGCCACGTCGGAGGCGACGATCAGGGATTTGTCGAGACAGAGATCTATGGGCAGCGGATTGACGGCGCCGCCGTCGATCTGGATGCGTCCGTTGATCGACACGGGCTTGAAGACGGAGGGAATTGCGATCGAGGCGGCGATCGCCGGCCGGAGTTCGCCCGTCTCCATCACCGTCTCGCACCAGCCGTAGAAGTCGCAGGAGACGACCTTGAGCGGGATCTTCAGCTCTTCGAAGGTTTCCGGCACCACTTCGATGCCCGGCACGAAGTTCTCCAGCACCCGCAGCGTATCGAACTGCGCCTGCAAGAGGCGGCCCCGGAGGATGTCGCCGAAGCCGATCGGACGCGTCTGCCACAGGCGGGAATAGAGCTCTCGTCTCTGGCCGAAGAATTCGATCGCCCGCTCGCGCATCTCCCGACCGGACAGGCCGCTCGCATAACCCGCGCCAATGATGGCGCCGATCGAGGTGCCTGCGATCAAAGCGGGCTTCAGGCCGAGCTCGTCGAAGACTTCGCAGACGAGAATATGCGCCATGCCGCGGGCGCCGCCCCCGCCGAGCGCCAGACCGATATCGTGATTCAAGCTCATCCTTTAGCTCCCGGGCCTTTTCGCCCGCATCGGCCTCCCGCCTGCCTCTCCTCCCCGGTCTTTTTTCGCTCCAACGGTTCGTGAGGAAGTTATCGTCTTCGTGAACCGTAGAGGCGCTGCATGAAGGTTTTACAACCAACGCGCGACAGCTGTTTTGGTGCCGCTTTTGGTCCTGCGGCCTGCAAAGCCATCATGACGTCTTGTTATTTGGTGCGCCTGAAGAGCACCTGAAAGCGCGTTCAGCCCCGGCGGCTCGCTGCCTCTCCGATGTCGGAACGGCAGAAGCCCTCGGGCCAGTCGATGCGGCCGACGGCTTCATAGGCCCGCTTGCGCGCCTCAGTGAGATCGGCCCCAATTGCGCCGACATTGAGGACGCGCCCGCCGGCGGCAAGAATGTCGTCATCGACGCGACGTGTGCCGGCGTGAAAGACTTTTGCTCCTTCGATCGCCGCGGCTTCCTCCAGCCCCTTGATGATGCTGCCCTTCTCGTAAGGGCCGGGATAGCCCTTGGCGGCCATGACGACGGTGAGCGCCGGCTCCTTGCGCCAGGCGATGGAGGTGCGGTCGAGCGTGCCGGCGACTGCCGCATCGAGAAGCGCCAGGAGATCGCTTTCAAGCCGCATCATCAGAACCTGGCATTCCGGATCACCGAAGCGGACATTGTATTCGATGAGTTTCGGGCCGTCGGCCGTGATCATCAGCCCGGCATAGAGCACGCCGCAGAACGGCATGTCCCGCTTCGCCATCGCGGCAAGCGTCGGCTCGATGATCTCTCGCATCGTTCGCGCCTGGGTGGCGACATCCATCACGGGGGCGGGCGAATAGGCACCCATGCCGCCGGTATTGGGGCCCTCGTCGCCGTCATAGGCGCGCTTGAAATCCTGTGCCGTCGTCAGCGGACGTGCCGTCTTGCCGTCGCACAAGACGAAGAAGCTCGCCTCTTCCCCGACGAGATGCTCTTCGATGACGACCTGGGCGCCGTCCTCCAGAAAGATCGCTTCCACCGCCTTGCGCGCGTCTTCCGGCGTCGTGGCGATGGTAACGCCCTTGCCGGCGGCGAGGCCGTCGGCCTTTACGACGACGGGCAGGGCGTGTTTTTCCACATAGGCGAGCGCGCTTTTGCGGTCGCTGAAGGCCTCGTAGCCAGCGGTCGGGATATTCTCCTGTGCACACAATGCCTTGGTGAAGACCTTCGAGCCTTCGAGCTGTGCTGCCGCCGCACTGGGCCCGAAGGCGCGGATCTTCGCCTCCTTGAGCCGATCGACGAGGCCTGCCACGAGCGGGCCCTCCGGACCGACCACGACGAGGTCGATCGCTTCCTTGCGGCAGAAATCGGCGACGGCGCGGTTGTCTGAAGAATCAAGTGGGACGCATTCCGCGACATTCGCGATGCCGGCATTCCCCGGCGCGGCAAACAATTTGCTCAAGCGCGGCGACGCCGCCAGCGCTCCGGCGAGCGCATGCTCGCGGCCGCCTCCTCCGATCAACAAAACCCGCACGTTTCAAGCCTCCTGAAGCGCTAAACCCCTCGCGCCTTATAGGTCGGGGTGATAAGCCGCAGCAGCCCATTCTTAAAGGGGCTTGACCTTCTCTCCCACTTTCGGTGAGCAAACGTCATGACAGACAATGCCGCACAGGGCGGAGCGCTCCCGGATTCCGTCTCCCGCCATTGGCTCGACCGGTTCGCTCCGGACTGGTTGAAGCCCTACGGACGGCTGGCCCGCTGGGACCGGCCGATCGGCTGGTGGCTGCTTCTGTGGCCGTGCTGGTGGTCGTCCGCGCTCGCATCGATTGCCGATGGCCGCGCGTTCCCCCCGATCTGGCAGCTCATCCTGTTCCTCATCGGCGCCGTCGCCATGCGCGGGGCAGGCTGCACCTACAACGATCTCGTCGACCAGGATATCGATGCCAAGGTAGCGCGCACGCGCGCCCGGCCGATCCCGTCGGGGGCCGTCAGCCTCAAGCGGGCGCTTCTGTTTCTCTTCTTGCAATGCCTGGTTGGGCTTCTCGTCCTCATTCAGTTCAACGCCTTCACCATCGGCCTTGGCTTCGCCTCGCTCGTCTTCGTGGCGGTCTATCCGTTCATGAAGCGGGTCACGAATTGGCCGCAGGTCGTCCTCGGTATCTCGTTTTCCTGGGGTGCGCTCGTCGGCTGGGCGGCGATCTTCGGCTCGCTCGGCTGGGCGCCGGTGCTGCTTTATGCCGCCGCGATTTCCTGGACCGTCGCCTACGACACGATCTACGCGCATCAGGACAAGGAAGACGACGCCTTGATCGGCATCGGCTCGACGGCGCAGTTTTTCGGCGCCCATACGCGCCGGGCTCTCGTCGGCTTCTTTGGGCTCGCTGTGGCGCTGCTTTTAGGCGCGGTGATGCTCGCCGGCGGCGGCTACTTTGCCTATCTCGGGCTCTTGGGCGTTGCTGCGCATTTTGCCTGGCAGGTGGCGACGCTCGACACCGAGGATGCCGACAATTGCCTGCTGCGCTTCCGCTCAAACCGGGATGCCGGGGCCATCATCTTTGCGGGCCTCTGCCTGGACGCGCTGTTCAAGGCTCTTTTCGGCTGACATCAGGGGGCGCCTAACCGGGCCGCCCGGCCGAGGCCGGGCGCAGGTTTTGGAAAGATCTGCCGGTGGCGGGTCAGGTGCGCGCGATCAACTCGTCGCCGTTGATGGGCTCCTGCTCGTCCAACCCGCCGATCCTGCGACGCGCCAGAAAGCGTGGGCGTTTCGTGTTGCGCAGGGGGCGCCGGGTGCGCAGCTTCGAGCGGCCTCCGTCGAGACGCTTCGAGACGTGAACGTCGCCGGCAAAGCTGCTCTTCAAATGCGCGCTCAGGGCGTCACGGAAGGTCTTGGCCTCCTCCAGTGGCAAGGTCTGAGCGAGGGTGAGCGTCAGCCCAGGGTCGTCATGCTCGACGACGATGCAATAGCCCCCGATCTCGCGCACGAGGCGGACGCCGTTGAAGGCGCTGTGGGCGACATCGAGGAGGCAGCGCATGCCAGCGACGGTGCGCTCGACCACGACGCGTTCGCTGGCGAAAAGCGCCACCGCCCGTCCGCCTTCAGCCGTCGTCGCCGCATACCATCCAAAGGTCTCGAAGACGGCGGGCCGCCGCGTTTGGCAACCCGTTGTCTTGTCTTCGACCAGTTTCTGTTCTGTTTGACGCATGTTTTTTTGCCCGGCCTGTTTGGCTCTTTCCTCGGCTTTTGCCGATTTGATAGCCGAGAGGATCGCGCCTCGCATCTGCGGATTGCTTAAAGGGCTTGGTTAAGACTGTGTCTCTGTCTGTGAGGGTAAGCGAACTCTGAACATTGCGCTTTTGCGACGGCGCACGATATGGCAGTGCGATGGATCAATCTGACACTCAAATTCCGGCCGACGAGACGGAGCGCAATCGCGCCGATCGGACGCTTCTGGCAGATGCCGCGCGCCGCGCCGGCACGCTTGCGATGCGCCATTTCCGGCACGATCCGGAGAACTGGAGCAAGGCCGGCGGCTCGCCGGTCTGCGTGGCCGACATGGAGGTCGATGCCTTTCTGCGCGAGGCGCTTCTGGCCGCTCGGCCGGATTATGGTTGGCTTTCCGAAGAGACGGCGGACAATCCGCGCCGGCTCGAATGTCGCAGCGTATTCGTGGTCGATCCGATCGACGGAACCCGAGGTTTCCTAGCCGGCGACCCGCATTGGTGCATTTCGATCGCCGTCGTGCGCGACGGCCGCCCGGGCGCGGCGGTGCTTTTTGCCCCCGCTCTCGATCGCCTGATGACGGCGACGCTGGGCGAGGGGGCGAGCGAAGACGGTGAAAAAATCACGGTGGCGGACCGTCACACTTTGAGCGACTGCGCCATTGCCGGGCCGAATTCTTGGTTCAAAAGCGAGGTCTGGCGCGAGCATTCTGTGAGGCCTTCGCGGTATTTGCCCTCGCTCGCCTGGCGCTTTGCCAACGTGGCTGACGCATCTTTCGATGCGGCCTTCGCGCGCCCTCGGGCACATGACTGGGATCTTGCGGCGTGTGATCTTTTGGTGCACGAAGCCGGTGGCCGGCTGACCGCGTTGGACGGACGGCCGCCCGTCTACAACCGGGCGGAGCTGCGGCATGGAACGCTTGCTGCCGCCAATCCGGGACTGCAGGACAAATTGCTTGCCGTTCTGCGCCGGGTCGAAGAGGAGCGCGCGGCGCGCGCCGGGATCTCTCACTGATCAAGGGCCATATATGACCTCTGAACCTCGCGAAGCGAAAAGCGGACAGCTTCTCCACCTCGTTTTCGGTGGCGAGCTGAGCGATCTACGCGGTCTTCATTTCACCGATCTCGAAGCGCTCGACATCGTCGGCGTCTATCCGAACTACGCCGAGGCCTACAAAGCCTGGAAGGAAAAGGCGCAGATGACGGTGGACAATGCGCATATGCGCTATTTCATCGTGCATCTGCACCGATTGCTCGATCCTGAACATGACCCAAAGCGGTAGTTCCGGCGAAATCAGCCGGGACGGTGGCAGTGATACTCTGACGGTCGAGGACATCTCGGCCTATGCCGTCATGCGGCGGCTTCTGGTCGATATTCTCTGGCCACATCGTCGCGTCCTTTTCGTCGCGCTGATCAGCATGGTTGTCGGCGCAGCGACGTCTGGCGCCGTGCCGTTCCTGATTCAGGTCGTCGCGGACGAGGTGTTCGTCGCCAAGAACGAAATGCTTCTCTATCTGCTGCCGGTGGCGATCATCCTCGTCATGGGCGTGCGCGGCGTTGCCGATTGGACGTCCAAGGTCACCGATGCGTGGCTCGGCAACAAGGTCGTCTCCGAATTGCGCATCCGCATGTTCGAGACGCTGACGAAGGCCGATCTCGCCTGGGTGGAGCGCACGCATTCGGGCCGCTTCGTCTCCGCTTTCGTCAACGACGCCGATATCGTCCAGCGCGCGGCCGCCAAAACCATGACAGCGCTCGTCAAGGATTCGCTGACGGTGCTCTTTCTGACGGCGTCGATGTTCTACATGGACTGGCGACTGGCGCTCCTCGTCTGCGCGGGCATGCCGTTCGCCTATTTGTATCTGACGCGCCAGCGCAAGCGCATTTCCGGCTCCGTGCGGCGCTCGCTCAAGGAAGCGGGCGATCTCGGCAGCATGCTGACGCAGACGCTGCAATCCCTGCGCGTCGTCAAGGCCTATCGCCAGGAGCAGCGCGAGGCCGAGCGCTTCCACGTCATCGTCGACAACATCGTCCGCTATCTGATGAAGACGGCGCGCTCACGTGCTGCCGTTGGCCCGGTCACCGAGACGCTGTCGGGGGTCGGCATCGCCGCCGCGATCTTCTATGGCGGCTGGCAGGGGATTTACGGCAACGTCTCGCTTGGCCACTTCGCCGGCTTTTTGACGGCTGCGATGCTGACCTATCCGCCGATGCGCACTCTGGCCCAGACCCAGGCGCAGCTTTCTGAGGGCGTGACCGCGGCAAGCCGCATCTTTGCCGTGATCGATCATTCCGCGATCGTCGCGGAAAAGCCCGGCGCCAAGCCGCTCAATGTGCGCGAAGCACGCATCCGCTTCGAGCATGTCGACTTTTCCTATGACAACGGCACGCCGGTCCTGCGTGATTTCGACCTGTCGATCGAACCGGGACAGAAAGTCGCTTTGGTCGGACCAAGCGGCGCCGGCAAGAGCACCGTTCTCAATCTCGCCTTGCGCTTTTTCGATCCGAGCGGCGGACGCATTCTCATCGACGGTCAGGATGTTCGCGACGTCACCTTGCCGAGCGTGCGTGGTGCATCTGCGCTCCTGACGCAGGACCCTGTTCTGTTCGACGAGACGATCCGGACCAACATCGCCTATGGATCGGAAGAGGCGTCGCAGGAGCAGATCATCGAAGCCGCCAAAGCTGCGGCGGCGCATGATTTCATTTCCCGTCTTCCGAACGGCTATGAGACGCATGTGGGCGAAGCCGGAGGGCGGTTGTCGGGCGGCGAACGGCAGCGCGTGGCTTTTGCGCGCGCCATGCTGCGCGATGCCCCGATCCTGCTTCTCGACGAGCCGACGAGCGCGCTCGATGCGGAAGCCGAAGCCAAGGTGCAGACCGCTCTCGACGGATTGCTGAAAGGGCGCACGGTTCTGATGATCGCGCATCGCCTGTCGACGGTGAAACGGGCCGATCTCATCTGCGTCATGGTCGAAGGACGCATCGTCGAGCGTGGCAGCCACCACGAGCTGATCGCCAAGAACGGCGCCTATGCGCGCATGTTTCACACGCAGTTCGTTGGCGAGGCACCAGCCTTGGCGGCTGCCGGACGCTGAGCATGCTGAAGACACTTGCGCGGAACCCCAAAGTGTCCCGGTTCGTGGGACGCGCGGCCGGCGCCTATCTGAGATTCGTGCGCCGAACGACGCGTTTTGCGACCGACCCCGCGGAGCCTTATTCCAAGATCGAGGGCAAGCTACCGATCATCGGTGCCTGCTGGCACGGGCAGCATTTCCTGGTGCCGCTGATGCGGCGCGAGGGGCACGACTTCGCCGTGCTCGTCTCCCGCTCTGCCGATGGAGCGATCAACGCCGCCGCGGTCGAGGCGATGGGACTCAAGGTGGTGCGGGGCTCCGGCGGTCGCGACCGTTTGAAGGCCGCCAAGAAGGGCGGCGTCGCAGGATTTCTCGGAATGCTCGATGCTTTGGAGCATGGCCTGTCGGTCGCGCAGACCGCCGATGTGCCGCGGGGCACCCCGAGGCGTTGCGGCGAGGGCGTGGTCAAACTCGCACAGCATTCCGGGCGTCCGATCGTGCCGCTTGGCGTCGCCACGAAGTGGCGCATCGATCTTGGCAGCTGGGACCGGGCCCGCATTCCGCTTCCCTTCGGGCGCGGCGGCTTTGCGCTCGGCGATCCGATCTTCGTTCCCGCAAAGGCGACGCCGGAAGAGTTGGAAGCCCTTCGTCTGTCGGCCGAGGAGGGCTTGAATCAAGTTCTGGCAAAGGCGGAAGAGCTCGCGGGGATCCCCCATGCGTGAAATCGACGGCCCCCCGATGCAGGAAATCGACGGACGTGGTTTCTGGGACCGTGTCGCCTTTGCCGCCTGGCGCAGCGCCGGCCGGCTCGTCGAGCCCGCTGCGGCCCTGCTTCTGCGCGAGCGGGAGCGACGCGGCAAAGAAGAGGGCGAACGGCTGGCGGAGCGCCGCGGCATTCCCGGTCGCAAGCGGCCGGCAGGTCCGCTCGTCTGGGTGCATGCGGCGAGTGTCGGCGAGACGAATGCTGTCCTCGCTCTGATTTCGGCCATTCAGGAGCAGGGGCTCGGCGTCCTTTTGACGACCGGCACGGTGACCTCCGCAAAGATCGCCCGCGCCCGGCTGAAGGGCAACGCCATCCACCAATATGTGCCGCTCGACGTGCCGCGCTATTGCGCCCGCTTCGTCCAGCATTGGCGTCCCGGACTGGCGATCTTCGTGGAATCGGAGCTGTGGCCCGTCGCCATGGACGAGCTGTCGCGGCATGGCGTGCCGCTCGTCGTCGTCAATGGCCGCATGTCTCCGCGCTCTTTCCGCCGGTGGCGGCAGAGCGGCCCGCTCGGACGGTCGATCATGCGGCGCATCTCGCTGTGCCTGGCCCAGACGGGCGATGACGCCGCCCGCTTCAAGGCGCTCGGCATGGACAAGGTCATGGTCAGCGGCAATCTCAAATTCGATGCGCCGGAACCGTCCGCGCCAGCCGCGGAGCTTGCCGCCTTCCGTGAAACCATCAAGGGACGGCCCGTCTTTCTGGGCGCGAGCCTGCATCCGGGAGAGGACGAGCAGGTTCTGGCTGCTGCGGAGAAGCTGCGCGCCGTGCGTCCCGATCTTCTGACGATATTGGCGCCGCGCCACCCGGAACGGGCCCCGGCGCTGGCTGATCTTTGCCGCAATGCGGGACTGACGCCCGCGTTGCGCTCGGCCGGCGATATGCCCGACATGACGAAACCCGTCTTCATCGCCGACACGATCGGCGAGATGGGGCTGTGGTACAGGCTGGCGGACGTGACCTTTCTCGGCGGCACTCTCATCCCGCATGGCGGACAGAACCCGATCGAGCCGGCGAAACTCGCAGTGCCGATCCTGCACGGACCGCATACGGCGAATTTCGCCGAAATCTTCGCGGCGTTGCGCTCGGCCGATGCCGTCGGCGAAGTGAGCGGGGCGGATGATCTCGCCGCCCAGGCCGAAGCGCTGTTCGCCAATCCCGAGCACCGGCGCCAGCGCGTCGATGCGGCCACGCATTGCATCGAAAGCCTGACGGGCGCGCTGGAGCGGAGCCTCGACGCGTTGCGTCCCTATCTGCCGGTAAAACCTGCCGTCGCCCAGGTCGGCGAGGCGCGCTGAGCCATGCATGCGCCGTCCTTTTGGTGGCGGAAGGGCGCAGCTCTCGGCCGGGCGCTCGCCCCGGCAGGCTGGTTATATGGCTGGTTCACGGCCCGGCGGATGCGCCAATCTGGTGAGGCGGCGACATGCCCAGTTCTGTGCGTGGGCAATTTCACCCTCGGCGGTTCCGGCAAGACCCCGCTCTCCCTGGCGCTCGGTCGCCTGGCGATAGAGAAGGGGCATAAGCCCGGATATCTGTCACGCGGTTATGGGGGCTCGACCAAGGGTCCGCTCGCAGTCGATCGCAGCCATCATTCGGCGGACGAGGTGGGCGACGAGCCACTGCTTCTGGCTTCTGTCGCACCGACCGTGGTGGCGCGCGACCGTGTCGCCGGCGCAAGACTTCTCGCAGAAAAAGGTGCGGACCTCGTCATCATGGATGACGGCTTTCAAAATCCGAGCCTTACGAAGACGGTCTCGCTCGTCGTCGTCGATGGGGCGAGGGGAACAGGCAACGGCTTCGTCTTTCCGGCGGGGCCGCTGCGCGCGCCCATGAGGTCGCAGCTTCCGCTCGCCGACTGCGTCTTCATCATGGGCGAAGGCGAGCCGGGCGATGCCATGGCGGCGACGGCCGAAGCGGAAGGCCTGCCGGTCTTCCGCGGCATGCTGCGACCAAGCGGCTGCGGCGCATGGCAGAATGAAAGGTTTCTCGCTTTCGCGGGGATCGGCGCGCCGGAGCGCTTTTTTCGCTCGCTTGAAGACGTGGGGGCCGTGGTTGCGATACGGCAGCCATTTCCCGATCACCACCCCTACAGCGAAGAGGATTGTCGGAGGCTCGTCGCAGACGCCGAGCGCGCCGGCCTGAAGCTCGTGACAACGGAAAAGGACGCCGCGCGTCTCACCGGACAAGGAGGGGCGCGGCAGGCGCTCTATGAGCGGCTCACCGTGTTTCCGGTCGAGGCCGATATTCCCGGAAGGGAAGCTCTGTGGGCCTGGCTCGCCGAGCGCCTCTTCTGAGGCGGCGTGTGTCTGCGGGCTATCCGGCCGCCTTGGCGTCGCGCAGCTCGAGCTCGCGCTTCAAGGACGCCGCCGCATCGGCATAGGGCTCCTGCCGGTCGACGCTCCAATAGCGCAGCTCCGAAAGCGGTATGTGCGTGCCCGTGACGGCACATGTCACGAACGTGCCGGGAACCGTCACCTGGAAATCTCCATCGAGATAGCGGATTTTGGCCTCGCCGCCGGGGCCTATGCCTTCATATCTGTTCATGATCTCTAACTAATGGCTTTTGGACGGGAATTGAAGCCGCATCAGGCCCGCTCGGTTTCACGCGCGGGCGGTGGCGGAACGTGGTCGTCGTCTTCTTCCTCGTCGCGCGCGCGGTGTTTTTCCGGCGGGACGAGAGGTTCGGGCTCGACCTTTTGCGGATGCATCAGGTGACGGCCGGAGGAGAAGTCGCCGCTCCTCTGCCAGGAGAGCCTCTCCGCATCGCGCCGCCGCACATCTTCCAGCGTTGCCTGGACTTCTTCGCGATCGAAGCCGATCGCCATCAGCGCTTCGCCGCCGAAGACGAGACCCGATTCGTAGGTCTCTCGCAGCTCGTAATCGACGCCCTTTTCGATGAGTTCGAGCGTGTGCGCCCGGTCCCAGGCGCGCGCGTAGATCTCCGCCTGGTCGAACTCCGCGACGAGAATGTCGACGATCCGGTTGGTGGTTTCCCGCTGGTCGACGCAGACGCAAATGAGCTTGGCTTCCTCGGCGCCGGCGGCGCGCAACACGTCGATGCGGGTGCCGTCGCCAAAATAGATGCGGAAGCCGAAGCGGGCGGCCTGGCGGATGCGTTCCGCATTCGCCTCGATGATCGTCACATTGACGTTGCGGGCGAGCAGCACCTGACTGACGATCTGTCCGAAGCGGCCGAAGCCGATCACCAGCACCTCGCCGCCGGCTCCCTCGAAATCCTCTTCCATGGCGTCTTCGTCCTCTTCGATGAGGAGGAATTTGCTGAGCCAGAGCGACAGTGGCGTGAGCGCCATGGAGAAGGTGACGATCGCTGCGACGAAGGAGGTCTCGGACGGCCAGAGCGCCCGTGTGGCGGCCGCCGAGGCGAAAAGAACGAAGGCGAATTCACCGGCCTGAGGCAACAGGGTGGCGGTGCGGACCGCATTGTTGTGGCTGGCACCGAAGAGCCGATTGAGACCGTAGAGGATCGCGCCCTTGAGGAGCATGACGATCGGCACGACGAGGAGGATGCGCCACCAGGCCACGAGCACGCTCGACAGATTGATCGACATGCCGACGGCGATGAAGAAAAGGCCGAGAAGGAGCCCGCGAAACGGCTCGATATTGGCCTCCAGCTCGTGGCGAAACGAGGAATCGGCAAGCATCACACCGGCGATGAAGGCGCCCATGGCCATCGACATGCCGGCCATGTCCATGATGGCCGCGGCTGCGAGCACGACCAGAAGTGCCGCGGCGGTCATGATTTCGCGCGCCTTGGTGGCTGCGAGGAGGCGGAACATCGGATTGAGCAGAAAGCGGCCGGCGAGAAGCAGGAGGCCGGTGGCGACAACGAGCTTGATCACCTCCACCAGCCCGCTCGAGGCCGCATTCTCCGTATTGCCCGGCGACATCAGCGGCACCAGAGCCAGAAGCGGCACGATGGCGATGTCCTGAAAGAGCAGGATGGAAAAGCTCTTCTGCCCATAGGGCGTCTTCAGATCGTTCCTTTCCGCCAGATCCTGCATGCCGTAGGCGGTCGACGACATGGCGAGACCGAAGCCGATGATCAACGCCGGCTCCAGGCGCCAGCCGAACAGAAAGAAGCCGAGGCTGAGGACGATGCCGGTGATGCCGACCTGGGCCGCGCCCATGCCGAAAATATCGCGCCGCATCGTCCAGAGCTTCGAGGGCTTGAGCTCGAGGCCGATGATGAACAGAAACATGACGACGCCGAGCTCGGAGACGTGCAGGATCTGTTCCGGCTCGCTGATGAGGCGCGCCAGCGGGCCGATGATGACGCCGGCCGCCAGATAGCCGAGAACGGAGCCGAGGCCGAGACGCTTGGCAAGCGGCACCATCAGCACGGCTGCTCCAAGCAGGATCAGCGGCTCGGCAAAGAGCACAGCATTGGTGGCGCCGGCGGCTTCCGCGACGGCTTCCGCTGTTGAAGCGGCCATTCCAGTCAGCCTCGAAGGATTTGTATGAGACGATACAGTCTTAATGCCGCCGCTTGAAGAGGGCGAAAGTGCAAGAGGGCCAGGACTTGCGGCGGTATCTTAAAAAAAGCCGTGATCGAGGGGCGTCGTTCGCACTGCGGCTTGAGGTGAGCGCACGCATCAACCTCTGTTTCCGCCGCGCGAGGCCGTCGCGCGGCAGGTAGTCGTGTTGCAGGAAGCGCGGCCCGGCATAACGGACCGAGCGAAAGTCCTGGATTAGAGTGCTTCGAGAACTGCAGCTGCCGTCGACTTCTCCGCATCTGACGGCGCGTCTTCGACGTAGATCGATTTCACCACACCATCGTCCACAATGGCGGCAAAGCGTGCGAGCCTTGTCCCGAGGCCCGCGCCCGAGCCGTCGATGGCAAGGCCCGCGGCCTTCGCAAATTCGGCATTCCCATCGGAAAGGAAGGGGATTTTGCCGGTGGCGCCGGTCGTCTCGGACCAGGCCTTGAGCACGAAGGGATCGTTGACGGCGACGAGCGCGATCGTGTCGACGCCGCGCTCCTTGATCGCGTCGTAATGCTCCAAAAAGCCGGGAAGATGCTTGTTCTGGCAGGTCGGCGTGAAGGCGCCGGGCACGCCGAACAGAACGACCTTCTTGCCGGGAAAAATCTCGTCCGTGGTGCGCTTTTCCGGGCCGTTTTCGCCGGAGACGAAGAAGGTGGTCCCTGGGATGCGATCGCCGGCGGAAAGGGTCATGAAGATCTCCTGATGGTAGAAACACGCAAAATCGAGGGGCGCCGCGCTTTTTGCGGGCGGCGTAGCTCCGATTTAGGGCGGCGCCGGGACGTTTGAAGTCGTCAGCGCGAAGAGAGTGTTTCGTTAGGGAAGCTTCATCGACTGCTCGATCGCCTCTCCGCCGGAGACGAGAGTGAAGCGGAGCTCCTTGCCGGACAGGGCCTCAGCCTCCTGCGGGCTCGAAAAGCCCAAGCGGTAGACGAAACTGCCGCCCTCATGCGAGCCAAGCTCAGGAACGGGGAGATAAGCTCCGTCGGGTGCCTCGGCGAAAAGGACGGGCGCTTGCTTTGGCGCGCGTTCAGCCACCACGGGGATCGTCACGTCGCTGCCGTCGCGCTGCGGGCTCTCGATCGCGAGGCCGGCCGCGGGACCCTGCTGCGGCAGTTCGGTGAGAGCCTCTTTGAGGGCGATACGAGAGCGCGGATCGTCCTTTGGCTGCGGATCGATGGTGAGCGTGGCCGCGCCGTCGGCGGGAATGCAGACGTCCTTGCACACGCCGTAGAAGGCCGAGAGTTTGAGGACGACGGGTTTGGCCGGATCGTCCGCCGTCACGAGGACGGGAAGAGCCGCCCGGTCGAAATAGACTGCCGATATGCTGGTGCCGTCGTTATAGCGTTCGGGCGCGGGATAGAGCACCTGGGCGGAGCGCAGGTTCTCGGATCCGGAAAAATCGAAACGCGGGGGAATGCCGACATCGCCGGGGCTGCGCCAATAAGTGTGCCAGCCGGGTTCGAGCTCGATTTCGATCCCCGCCATCACCTCGCCGTCGACGGGCGACGCGATCAGGCGGAGACGAGAGCGCTCCCCCTCCGACCAGTCGGATTGTGCGGCTGTGGCCGGGCCGGCAAAGATGGCGAGGGCCAGGGAGATGATTAGGGGGGTAAGAAGAAAACGTCGCTGCATACGACCACCTTGCATATGACCCAGACGGGCGGCCAATCTCTTCCGCGCTCTTATGGTCATTTCTTGGTGAGGCAAAACCCCGCCGAGCCTGTTCAAGCGCTGCGGCGGTTGCTACCATCCGGGCATGACAACAGCGACGCCGGATAGCGGCTTCTTGGACGGCCAGTTTCTAATCGCGATGCCGACGATGGGCGACAAGCGGTTCGAAAGGACGGTCATCTATCTCTGCGCGCACTCTGATCAGGGCGCGATGGGGATCGTCATCAACAAGCTCGCGCCTGAAATCAATTTCCGCGATCTCCTTGCCCAGCTCGAAATCGGGCATGAAGAGGACGTGGTGGTGGGAGATCCGCGCCATCTCGACGAGATCCGCGTGCATCGCGGCGGTCCCGTCGAAACGGGCCGCGGCTTCGTCCTGCATTCCTGCGATTTTTTCCTCGAAGAAGCGACGCTGCCGATTTCCGACGAAGTCTGCCTGACCGCGACGCTCGATGTGCTGCGGGCAATTGCAGACGGAGAGGGGCCTGCCGAGGCGCTTCTGGCGCTTGGCTATGCAGGCTGGGCGCCGGGACAGCTCGAGCTCGAGATCCAGGCGAATGGCTGGCTGAACGGCCCCGCCGACAGGGCGATCCTCTTCGATGCCGATCTGGAGACGAAATACGATCGCGCTTTGTCGAAGATCGGCGTTGCCCAGGACCGGCTGTCGTCCCTCTCAGGCCACGCCTGATCTCTTTTTAAGCGGAACGCGCCAGCGATTGCTCCGGCTGCTGATTGCGGCGTGCCATCTGGTTTGCCATCTGCGACGACATCGGTCGTCCGTAGAGATATCCCTGCACGTATTCGCAACCGAGCTGCATGAGCTCCAGCGTATCGGATTCCGTCTCCGCCCCCTCCGCCACGACATCCATGCCGAGATCGTGGGCGAGCGTGATGATCGAACGCAGAATGACGGGGCGCGCCGTGGAGCCGTTGTTGGCGACGAAGGACCGGTCGACCTTGATGGTGTCAAAGGGAAAGCGCTGCAGATAGGAGAGCGCCGAATAGCCTGTGCCGAAATCGTCGAGGGCCAGGCTGGCGCCGAGATTGCGGATTTCCTCAAGCATCTTGGCGGCGAATTCGGGGTTCTGCATCACCAGCGATTCGGTGATTTCGAGCTTCAGCGTTTCCGGCGCGACGCCGCTTCGTGCGAGCACCGCCTTGACGTCGTTGATGAGGTCGTAGCGCAGGAGCTGCTGACTTGAGACGTTGACGGAGACGAAAAGCGGCGGACCTTCGCGCAGGACTGTCTGCCAGAGAGCCAGATCGCGCGCTGCGCGCTCCAGCGTGAAGAGACCGAGCTGGACGATGAGACCGCTTTCTTCCGCGACCGGAATGAATTCGCTCGGTGGCACCGAGCCGCGGCGCGGATGCTCCCAGCGCACCAAGGCTTCAAAGCCGGCGATCGTGTTGTCGGAAAGCCGGATGATCGGCTGATAGACGAGCTCGATCTCGCCGCCTTCGAGGGCCGCGGCAAGGTCGGACTGCAGATCGTCGCTGTCGCGCCTCACGATTTCGCCCGGCCGGTAAAGGGAGGTGCGGTCGCCGCCCTGGCGCTTGGCATGGAAGCTTGCCGTCTCGGCATCCTTCAGAGTTTCGGCGGTCGCTGCGCCCTTCGTGGCGATCGCCACGCCGGCCGAGGCGGTGACGCGAATGTCCTGATCGCCGATCGGGATCGCCGCGCGCACGGCGATGCGCAGGGAATCGGCGAATTCCTGCACCACATCCACTTCGCCCGGCGCCCCGAGCAGGATTGCGAAACCGTCGCCGCCGATACGGGCGAGCGTGTCGGCCGGCGACAAAAGCCGGGAGAGGCGGCGGGCGATGGCGAGAAGCACCGAATCGCCGACGGAAATGCCGTTCTCGTCGTTGATGCGCTGGAAGCCGTCGAGGTCGAGATAGATGACCGACGGCATGACTGTTGCCGCGGCTTCCGCGCGCAGGAGCGCCTGTTCGAGCCGGTCGAGGAACAATTGCCGGTTGGGCAGGCCGGTGAGGTTGTCGAAGATCGCGTCGTGCAGGAGACGGTCCTCGGCGGTGCGCGATTCCGTGACGTCCGCCAGCGTGCCGGAACAGCGCATCACCTCGCCGTCGGCACCGACGATCGGGCGTGCCTTGAGATGGAACCACAGGAAACGTCCGTCTGCGGCGCGCATGCGGAAGATCTGGTTGATGCGGCCGCGGCGCTGCACGATCACGGCGTCGAGCACGGCGCGGAAGCGGTCGCGATCGGTCGGATGCAGCGTGCCGAGCCAGTTGCGCGCCGGCCCTTCGAGAGCCCCGCGCTTCAACCCGAGCACGGTTTCGATCTCATGGCCGATCTCGATGCGATCCCGCGCCACGTCCCAGTCCCAGATGGCGTGCCCGGCGCCGACGAGGGCCAACGCCTTCTGCTCCGCATCGCTGACGATGCCCTGGGCAAGGCCGCCGCCGGCAAAGGCGTGCTGCATGATGGTGAAGGCGACCAGCATGACGAGGAGAACAAGGCCGCCGGCAAGGGCGGGCTGGATCGACGGATTGTCGATGCGTCCCGAAACGGCGAGCCAGGCCATGGCAAGCCAGAAGACGAGGATCGTCCAGGACGGCACCAGCATGATGGCGCGGTCGAAGCCTCGGAAGGCCAGATAGACGATGACGGCGAGCCCGAGCATCACAGTGATCGGCAGCGAGATGCGGGCAATGCCGGCGGCCGTCGTCGGATCGATGAGGATGATGCCGAAGAGGGCCGTCAGAACGACGAGCCAGATGCCGGTGAGATGCGCGTAGCGAATGTGCCAGCGGTGCAGGTGCAGATAGGTCGCGAGGAAGACCGTCAGCGCCAAAGACAGGAGCACTTCCGTGGCCGCGCGCCAGGCCTGCAGCGCTTCCGGCCCGAGCCCGAAAACCTTGCCGATGATGCCGAAATCGATGGCGATATAGCCGAAGACGGCCCAGGCCAGGATCGCCGATGCGGGGAACATCGCTGTGCCGCGAACGACGAAGAGGACGGTGAGGAAGAGCGCAAGCAGCGCCGAAATGCCGAGAACGATGCCGCGGTAGAGCGTGAAGGAATTGACGCTCTCCTCATAGGCTTCCGGCTGCCAGAGATGCAGTTCCGTGAGTTTGGGCGAGGAGAGCTGCGCGATGTACGTGACGATGGCGCCTGGATCGAGCGTGATGCGGAAGACATCGGAGCCCGGCTCGTCGAGATGTTCCGGTGCGAAACCTTCCGACGGCGTGACGGCGACGATCCGCACCGAGCCGAGGTCGGGGGTCAGAACACCGGAGCCGACCAGCCGGTAATGCGGGGCGACGAGGAGGCGGTCGATCTGCTCGTCGGAGGTGTTGGCGAGCGCGAAGACGACCCAGTCGGAGCTGCCGCCGTCGTTTTGTGCCCGCACCTCGATGCGGCGGACGATGCCGTCGGCGCCGGCCGCGGTCGAAACCTGCAAGCGGTCCGTATCGCTGGAATAACGTTCGACCGCGTCGGTGAGATCGAGGGTTGCGGCTCCGAGCGGCACCTCGATGGCTTCAAGCGCCGCAGCTGGCCGCACGAGCACGAAAAAGGCCGCCAGGACGAGCAGAATCCTCAGTGGGAAAGGCGATACGCGCAAGCCCTCAAGCCTCATCTTTTCCGGCAAATCGACGTCATCGTCTAACCCTCGTCTGGCTTGCACACAACCTTTGGCCGACAAGGGGTGGTGTTCATCCCCGGCCGGATCAGTCCTCGGCGAGCCGTGCAAAGCGGATATGGTCCTGCCAGCGCCCGGCGATACACACGAGACCGCGGGCAAGACCTTCTCTCTGGAAGCCGCATCTTTCCAGAAGCGTGATCGACGCCCGGTTGTGCGGCAGGCAGGCTGCCTCGAGCCGGTGCAGACGCAGCGGACCGAAAGCGTAGGGAATAATCGCCCGCAAAGCGGCGCTCATATGGCCTTGGCCCGCAAAAGGTTCGCCCATCCAATATCCGATCGTCGCCGACTGGGTCATGCCGCGCGTGACGTTGGACAGGGTGAGGCCGCCGACGAGGACGTTCCCCGACATCCGGAAGATGAAGAAGGGATAGGCCAGATCGTCCCGGATCTCGTTGCGGTATCGCCGGATGCGCCGCCGAAACGACATGCGCGTGAGATCGTCGGAAGGCCAGATCGGCTCCCATGGCGCCAGGAAGGCGCGGCTTTCTTCCCGCAAAGCCGCCCATTCCGCGAAGTCGGCGAATTGTGGCGCACGCAACAACACGCCCTCACCGGTGAGGCTCGGCCCGACTTCGGCGGATGAGACGGAGCGCAGGAACGCCATGGTCGTCGGCCGTTACACCATGCTGCCGCGCAGACGCTTGGTCATGCTCCCGGCATCGGGAAGGTTGCCGACCGGTCCGATCGCAGCGAGCGTCAGCGGCGAGGCCAGCGCATCCTTCGCCATCTCGGCAATGTCGTTCGAGGTGACGCTTTCGAGATCGGCGAGAAGCTCGTCGAGGGCGAGCGGGCGACCGAGGATCATGATCTGGCGGGCGAGCTGCCCGGCACGGGCCGCCGGGCTTTCGAGCGCCATCAGGAGGCCCGCCTTGATCTGGGCGCGACCGCGGGAGATCTCCTCCTCGTTCACGCCGTCGGTGATCCTCAAAAGCTCGTCGAGAATGAGGGCCGAGGCCGCCTTGACGTCCCCCTTCGAGGTGGCGCTGTGAATGCCGAGGACGCCGCTGTCGGCGAAAGCCCAGTGAAAGGCCGAGATCGAATAGCACAAGCCTTCTTCCTCGCGCACACGCTGGAAGAGCCTGGAGGCCATGCCGTCGCCGAGGATGGTGCCGAGCATGCGCGCCGCGAAATAGCGGTCGGAACGCCGCGACGGGGCTTCGAAGCCGAAAATGATCTGCGCTTCCTGCAGACGCCGCTTTTGCCGATGGTCGCCGCCGAGATAGCGCGCCGGCGCAAGCTCGCCGTTGCCGTTCTTTTCGACGTCGCCGAACTTCTCTTTGGCGAGCGCCACCACCTCGTCGTGTTCGATGCCACCGGCGGCCGCAAGAACCAAGGCGTCGCCGCGGTAATGACGGGCGAGATAGGCTTTGAGGTCGTCCGGGGTGATCCGCGTGATCGAGGCTTCCTCACCGAGGATGGTGCGTCCGATTGGTTGATCGGGATAGGCCGCGGCCTGGAAGTAATCGAAGACGAGATCGTCGGGCGTATCCATCACCGCGCCGATCTCCTGCAGGATGACGTGACGCTCGCGCGCCAGTTCCACAGGATCGAAGGTGGAATGGATGACGATGTCGGAGAGGACGTCGATGGCGAGCGGCAGATCCTCGTTGAGCACCCGGGCGTAATAGGCCGTGTGATCGATCGACGTCGCGGCGTTGATCTCCCCGCCGACGGCTTCGATCGCCTCGGCGATGTCGCGTGCGCTCCGCCGCGTCGTCCCCTTGAAGGCCATATGCTCCAGAAGGTGCGAGATGCCGTGCTCGGCCTCGCTTTCCGAGCGTGTGCCGGCATTGACCCAAACGCCGATCGCGGCCGTCTTGAGATGCGGCATGGTTTCGGTGACGACCGTGAGGCCGTTTTCAAGTTTGCTGAGCTGCATGATTATAACGCCTCGACCTGCGCGGCGCGCGAGCGAGATCGTATCTGTCGTTCCACCGCTTCCAATTCTGCCGGCACCACCGTGAAGTGCTCCTTACGCTCCATCAGGCCGGCGAGCCGCTCCGGCAACGCCGGGCGAATGCCGCTGGCCTTTTCCACCGCATCGGGAAATTTCGCCGGATGGGCGGTGGCGAGCGTCACCATCGGTGAGGACGGCCGCAGATGGCGCTCGGCGACGCTGACGGCGACCGCCGTGTGCGGGTCGATGACGAGCCCGGTTTGGGCGTGGACCCGGCGAATGGTGGCCGCCGTTTCCGCTTCGTCGGTCCGTCCTGACGCAAAATCCGTCTTGATGGCGCTCAGACTTTTCTCCTCCAGCGTGAACGAGCCGGATTGCTTCAAGCCATTCATATGCCGCCGTGTTGCCGTGTCGTCGCGCCCTTCGGCGGCGAAGAGAAGACGCTCGAAATTCGAGGAGACCTGAATGTCCATCGACGGGGATGCCGTCGGCACCACGTCGCCCACTTCATAGCGGCCGCTTTCGAGCGTGCGGTGCAGGATGTCGTTGACGTTGGTCGCGATGACAAGCTTGTCGATCGGCAGGCCCATTTGCGCGGCGACGTAGCCTGCAAAAATATTGCCGAAATTGCCGGTCGGCACAGTGAAAGAGACTTTTCGGGCCGGCGCGCCGAGCGCCGTGGCGGCGACGAAATAGTAGACGGTCTGGGCGGCGATGCGGCCCCAGTTGATGGAATTGACGCCCGACAACGACACCTCTTCGCGGAAGCCCTTGTCGGCGAACATGGCTTTGACGAGGGCCTGGGCATCGTCGAAATGGCCCTTGATGGCGATCGCCTGAACGTTGTCCTCCGACAGGGTCGTCATCTGCCGTCGCTGCACCTCAGAAACGCGCCCTTCGGGGAAGAGAACGGCGACATCGACGCGGGCGCGTCCGCGAAAAGCCTCGACTGCCGCGCCGCCGGTATCGCCCGAGGTGGCGCCGACGACGGTCGCGCGCTCACCACGTTCGGCCAGGATATCGTCCATCAGGGCGGCGAGAAACTGCATCGCCACGTCCTTGAAGGCGAGGGTGGGGCCGTGGAAGAGCTCCAGAAGGAAATGGTTGGGCGCGATCTGCACGAGCGGCGTGACCGCCGGGTGCGGAAAACTGCGATAGGCGTCCGCGATGAGAGACTTGAGCTTGGCCTCGCCGATCTCGTCGCCGACGAAACGACGCATGACGGCAAGGGCGATCTCCTGATAGGGGCGCCCCGCGAAGGCTGCGATCTCTGAGGGGGAGAAGGCCGGCCATTCTTCCGGCACGTAGAGGCCGCCATCAGAGGCGAGCCCGGTCAAAACGACGTCACGAAAGCCCAGAGCCGGAGCCTGGCCGCGCGTGGATACATAACGCAAAAGCGTCTCCTCGTTTCCCGACCGAAGTCGGGCACATCATCTCGAACGGCCTTTTTGAGCCATCAAGCCCTTTGCCGCAAGCAGCCGGTGCCCTAAAGCCTCAGGGCATGCTAGTTATATTCGATTGCGACGGCGTCCTGGTCGATTCTGAGATCATCGCCTCGCGCGTCACGGCCCGCCTTCTCGGCGAAGCCGGGATGGAAATCACCCCCGAAGAGGTTTCGCTGCGTTTCGCAGGCCTGACCGCAGATCAGATCTTCGCCGAGGCGGAGGCTGAGCTCGGTAAGAACCTGCCCGACACCATCCGGGCACGTTCGGAAAGTGAACTCGACAACGCCCTGGAGACGGAACTGCAAATGGTCCCGGGGGCGCACGAAATGCTCGACCGGCTCGATGCCGCGCGCTGCATCTGCTCCAATTCGACGTCTGAACGCCTGGAGATGGAGCTTCGCCGCACCGAGCTCTATGACCGCTTTCGCCCGTACATCTATTCGGCGGTCGAGGTGCGCCAGCACCGGCAGAAGCCGGCCCCGGACGTGTTTTTGCACGCAGCCGAGGAGTTCAGCGTCGAACCGGCGGACGTGCTCGTCATCGAGGATTCGGTCCATGGCGTCAGCGGAGCGGTCGCCGCCGGCATGCGCGTGATCGGTTTCACCGGCGCGTCCCACACCTGGCCGGGTCATGCCGAAGCGCTGATGGATGCGGGTGCGACGACGGTCGTCAACCGGCTCCGCGAT
The DNA here is from genome assembly GCF_025379905.1 of Afifella sp. JA880. Classification (NCBI taxonomy): domain Bacteria; kingdom Pseudomonadati; phylum Pseudomonadota; class Alphaproteobacteria; order Hyphomicrobiales; family Afifellaceae; genus Afifella; species Afifella sp. JA880. The sequence goes on along the minus strand of NZ_JAOANH010000001.1, from coordinate 1,505,234 downwards.
GTGCCGGCGACGGTTGAAGCGCTCGCAGATTGGAGCCTCGTTTAAGGGCTCTCACATCCGGAGTGTCGTAGTGGCGCAGCCCCTCGTTCTGACGCTGAAACTCGATGATGCCACGTTCGCGCGGCTCGATGCGTTGCGGCGTGCGCATTATCCGCCGGAGCGCAATCAGGTTCCCGCGCATCTGACGCTGTTTCACGCTCTGCCGGGCGAGCGCAAGAGCCTTCTGCGTCCAGTGCTCGAGGAGGCAGCACGGCGACAGCGGAAGATCCCGCTCGCCTTCAAAGGGGTGAAATCCCTCGGCGGCGGCGTTGCGCTTGCCGTCGAAGCGCCGGCCTTGTCGGCGCTGCGGCGCGATCTCGCCGATGAATTTGCGCCCTTCCTGACGGCTCAGGACAGTGCCGGCTTCCGCCCGCATGTCACTCTGCAGAACAAGGTCACGACGGCGGAGGCGGAAACCTTGCGCCGCGAGTTGAACATTGCGCTGCGGCCCTTCGAAGGTCGCGGCGAGGGGCTCATCCTGTGGCGCTATCTCGGCGGGCCGTGGCAGCGCGAGGCCATCTTTCCGTTTCGAGGTTAGGTCGGGCTCCGGCCGGAAACGGGCGATGCGAAAAGCCCCCGGCCAAAGACCGGGGGCAGGATCATTCGTCAGCGTTTGCGGCGATCAGTTGTATGGGCTGTCGCAGCGATGCTTCCGTCCGTCATAGCCCGTATACGTATCCGTCCGCGGATTGTAGGAGCGATAGTGATCGTTGCACCAGGCGACGTGCGAACGCGCATTGGCGTTGCCGCTATTGCCCATCTTGCTGCCGATAATGGCGCCGACAGCGGCAGCAGCCCACCACGGCGTCGAGTAGTAATAGCCGTCATGGTAATGGGTGTAGCCGGGGCGGCGGTGCCGGTAGCGCGGGCCGTGCCGGCGTTTGTCCCAATGGCGCCGGTCGTGGCGCCGATCGACGCGGTGATGCCGCCTGTCGCGCCGGTCCCAACGGTGGTCGCGGCGATCCCACTGCACTTGCTGGATCTGGCTTGAACTCTGATCGGCGATGACGAGGCTCGGAAGCGCCGGCGCCGCGGTCGCGATTGGCGCGGCCGTGAGCGCAAACGTTGCCGCAACGATCGCGCATGTCGCGCGAAGGCTCCTCTTAAACATCCAATTTCTCCTGGCTTATGGGAAAGCCCCCTTCGCGAGCGGAAATCTCGATGTCTGTGAATTTGTTCCTTCGCCGCCGTCATTTTTGCAGGCAAGTCAGGCAGATGCCAGAGTTTGCGCGATTTTGGAAACGAGGCCGGCCCTAAACCTCGCGGCGGGTTCGTTCCGGGTCATGAGCCCGGTGTAGCTCCCAAAGCCGCGCCTATTCTGACGCGATGATCACCTCGGCCTCGGCTTTGGCCTTCTCGCTCGGCTCCACATGAATGGCGATGTGGATGTCGCCGAGCCTGTGCCGGAGCCCATCTTCGATCGCATCGCAGATCTTATGCGCTTCAGCGACCGTCATGGCGCGCGGAACGACGAGATGAAACTCCAGGAACGTCCGCTGGCCGGCGACGCGTGTGCGCAGGTCATGGGCCTGCAGCGAGCCCGCCCCGTGTTCCTGGATGAGCTCCTGGATTTCGGCGCGGATCTCGGCAGGAGCGGCTTCGTCCATGAGGCCGCCGACGGAACCGCGGACGAGATGCCAGCCCGACCACAAGACATTGATCGCGACCAGCGCGGCGAGAAGCGGATCGAGAATGAGATAGCCGGTGAGGCCAGCCGCCAGCACGCCGCCGATGACGCCGACGGAGGTCGCCACATCGGCGAACAGGTGCTTCGCATCCGCGATGAGGGCAGGGGAGCGGAAATGGCGGCCCTGGCGCAAAAGATGCGCCGCCCAGGCGGCGTTGAGGACGCCGGCGAGAGCGTTGACGGCAAGTCCGATCCCGAGATCGTCGAGGACGCGAGGACCGAAAAGAGCCTGCCACGCCTCATTCAGAATGACGAGAGCTGCGCCGATGATGAGGATGCCTTCGGCGACGGCTGAAAAGTACTCCGCCTTATGGTGCCCGAAAGGGTGTCCCGCATCGGGTGGGCGCGCGGCCTGCCGCAGCGCGATGAAGGCTCCGGCGGCTGCGGCGAGGTTTACCAGGCTCTCGAGCGCATCGGAAAAGAGGGCGACGGAGCCCGTCAGCTTCCAGGCGAGAAGCTTCAGCGCAATCCCGGCCAATGCGACGACAATGGAGCCGAGCGCATAGGTCGCCGGTGCAGCCTTCGGCGCAGTCTGCGGCGATGTGTTTGGCACTGCTCGAACCTATTGCCGGCGAAGGCGCTCAAGTAGGGCGCGCGTCGGATAGCCGTCCGCGGGGAGGCCGAAGGCAAGCTGGGCCGCACGCACGCCTGCGCGCGTCTTCTGGCCGAGCCGCCCGTCCGGCGGCCCCGCGTCATAGCCCAGGCGATTGAGACGCGTCTGCACTTCGAGGAGCTCCTTTGAGGACAGCATGGCGGCCGGATTTCCCCGCCGCATCGGCGGTGCTCCGGCGAGGCGCGTGGCGAAATAGGCGGCCGCCAGCGAATAATTCGAGGAATTGTTCCATTCCCAGAAAATGTCGAAGTTGCGATAGGCGAGAAATGCCGGCCCGTCACGCCCCATCGGCAAAACAAGGGCTGCATCCACACGATCTGCGGGCAGGCGATCGCCACCACGGCGCCTCACCCCGTCTCGCGCCCATTCTGAACGGCTGCGGTAACGGCCCCGTCCCGCCTCGTCCCAGGGGACGTTCGGGCCGACCTCCACCTCCTCGAGCCAGGGTGCGTTGGCGCGCCAGCCGAGATGGCGCAGAAACTTCGCCGCCGAGGCGAGCGCGTCGGGCACACTCTTGACGAGATCGCGGCGTCCGTCGCCGTCATAATCGACGCCGAACTTCAGATAGTTCGAGGGCGTGAATTGCACCTGTCCGATCTCGCCCGCCCACGCTCCGCGCATTTCCTCCGGCGTCAGGTCGCCGCGTTCCAGAAGCACGAGGGCTGCGAAGAGTTCTTCACGAAAAAGCTCCGAACGCCGGCAATCATAGGCGAGGGTGGCGAGCGAACGGAGCGAGGAGAACTCCCCCATATAGCCGCCGAAATCCGTCTCAAGGCCCCAGAAGGCTGCAAGCACAGGGCCCTGCACACCGAAATCGCGTTCGATCGCCGCGAAGGTCGAGGCATAGCGGTCGAGCATGGCGCGCCCGCGCGACAGACGGTTCTGCGAGATGAGGCGGTCGGCGAAATCCGTGAAACTCAAAGAAAGGCTCGGCTGACCGCGGTCGCGTGACAGGACTTTGCTGTCGGGGCTCAGCCCCTGGAGCTGCGCAAGGCTTCGCCGCGTCAGCCCCTTCCTGGCGCCTTCCGCGGCGAAGTCCGCGAGCCAGGCGTCAAAACTCTGTCCGTTTCGGCAGGAGGTGTCGGCTGCGCTCTCTTCGGCAGAGAAAACGAGGCAGAGACAGATCAGGAGCGCCAGCGGGAGGACCCGACGCGGTGCGCGGCCGCCGCGGGCGGCTGTGAGGATCGAAAGATTTCGCATGGCGCGATGAGATCATGTCCCTTGTGAAACGGAAACCCCTTCCTGCGGGCAACCGTAAGGCCACCGACGCGTTCCCATTCCACGAACCGTGCGGCAGGCGCTGCCGCTCGCCTGAACAAGGAGAATGCTATGCCGAACGCTCTTTCCCGCAGCTACGCCGAACTCCGCGATACGCTCGGAAAACTCCAGGACAATCTCGAAGAGCGAGGACGTTCGGTCGCCGATACGGGCCATGACGTCACGCGCCGAGCGCGCCGTGCCAATCCGTGGCGACGCCCCGAACCGAATTGGTATGATCGACCCGCGCAATGGTATCATCACGGCACCGATTACGTGCGGGAGCGCCCGGGCGTTGCCGGGCTCGTCGCAGCCGGCGCGGCGCTCGTCCTCGTCGGCGGTGCGATCTACGCCGCGCGCCGCACGAGCCTTTACATCGAAGAGCCCGATTACGACGTCGTCGATCGCAAGAGCGAGTTCGAGGTTCGTGAATACGGCAAGCAGGTGGTAGCGGAGGCCCACGCCACGGGGCGCCGCGACCAGGCCTTGAAGGCCGGCTTCCACAAGCTCGCCGATTACATTTTCGCCCGCCAGCGGCCGGGTAAGAAGATCGCCATGACCGCCCCCGTCGTGCAGGCGCCGGTGGTCGGCGAGAATGGCCGGCGGCGCGGCTGGGCCGTGCGCTTCATCATGCCGGCGAAATGGAATTTGGCGGATCTGCCGAAGCCGGCGCAGGACGATGTGGTCTTGAAGGAGATGTCCCCGCGTCGCGTGGCCGCCGTCAGGTTCTCCGGCCAGATGAACGACCGTCTGGCGCTGGAGAATCTGGAGGCCCTTCGCCTCTTCATCGAAGATCACGGTTTGAAGGCGATCGGCGAGCCGATTTACGCCTATTACAATCCGCCGATGACCCCGGGCTTCATGCGCCGCAACGAGATCATGGTGGAGGTCAGCGAGGCGTGAGGACGGACCTCTCCCGAGGGGCTCGCAGCGAGCCCCCGTCCGTGAAACGAGCGGGGTCCGGCAAGGCCGGGCCCGCTTTGATCTTGGGGGCGGCGCTTTTGGGTCTCGGCCTCGGCGCCTATGCGATCGAGCGCATCATCCCGCGGCGTCCGATGCTGCGCGGGCGCGTGATTTACCGCGACGGCGATTATGAAATTCGCGACTATCCGGCTTTTCACGCCTTGGAGATGTCTCTCTACGGTGGTCGCGAAGACGCGCTTCAGCGAGCCTTCGAACGTCTGAGCGCGGTGGATGGAGACGGGCAGGGGCGGGCCGCGCTTCTCGATCCCGTGATGCAATCCCTGCGTTCAAACGGAGCCGATGGGGACGGTGCCGATTTCGCCCATGGGCGCTGGTCCGTCCGTCTGCCTCTCATTGCGGCACGGGGAGCTGATTGTGGCTTCGAAAGCGCCGATCCGCGCCTGCGGCTCATCTCGGTGCCGGCGCAGCGCGTCGCCGTTCTTCGTTTCTCTTCGACGGAGCCCGCTGCCTTCGGCATCAATCGCGTGATGCTGGAAGATTTTGTGGAGGATGAAGGACTTGAAGCCGAGGGGGCGGTTTTCTACGCCTATTACGGGCTTTCTCATGCCCTTCCTTTCGGCCGTCAGCACGAGGTCATTCTCCCCATTTCCACCTGAGCCGGGGGCACATTGCCCCGAAATCCGGATTCGTGAGCCTTGTCCGAAGCTTAAGCCCGTCCGGAAATCTCCCCATCCGTTCCGCATTGTCGCCCAACTTCTCCGCGAAGCGCGTCTCCGGGAAGAGAGCGGGGCTTTGACCCCGCCCATGCGGCAAAGGGAAAATGATGGGATATATCGGGCGCGCCTTCGAAGGCGCGGCACGGGGTGCGGCTGCGCTTCTGTTTGGTGCAACGCTGCTCGCCGCGGGCCATGCGCATGCGGCGGAGATTTACGAGGGCCAGTTGCCTCAACCGAGGCCGGTTTCGGTGGGCCCTGCGGGCAAGCATGCGGATGCGTCGGAGATGCCGTCAAAGGCGGCGAGCGAATGTCTGGCCAAGGCGCTCTATTTCGAAGCGCGTGGCGAGACCGCCAAGGGACAGCTCGCGGTGGGGCGTGTGATCCTCAACCGGGTCAAGGACCAGCATTATCCCGACACGATCTGTGGCGTGGTCTTTCAGAACGCCGAGAAGCGAAATCGCTGCCAGTTCTCTTTCGCCTGTGACGGCAAGCCCGATCTTGTCGCCGACAAGGAGAGCTGGCGCGAGGTCCGGCGTCGCGCCAAATGGTTGTTGGCGTGCAGGAAGGGCTGCGGCTCCAAGGGCCTCTGGAAAGGGCCTCTCTGGCAGTCCACGCACTATCACGCCGATTACGTGGCGCCCGGCTGGGCGAACCGGCTGAAGCAGACCGGCCAGATCGGCACGCATCTGTTCTATCTGGAGGCGCGTGCCTGAGGCGCGATCAGGGGTAGAGCCGTTGCTTCTGCCAGCCGTTGTCGTGCGGGGTGAACCGAACCCGGTCGTGCAGACGGAAAGCGCCATTATTCCAGAACTCGATCTGGACGGGCACCAGCCGAAAGCCGCTCCAGAAGGGCGGCCGCGGCACCTTGCCGGTGCCGAAGCGGGCGGTCTCGGTCGCCACGGCCTTTTCCAGTGCGAAGCGGCTTTCGAGAGGGCGCGACTGGCGGCTTGCCCAGGCACCGATCCGGCTCATTCGGGGCCGGCTGTCATAATAGGCGTCGGCCTCTTCGTCGGACACGGCCTCGACATTGCCGCGGATGCGGATTTGACGGGCGAGCGACTTCCAGTGGAAACACATCGCCGCCTTGGGATTGGCCGCGAGCTGTTCGCCCTTGCGGCTTTCAAGGTTGGTGTAGAACACGAAACCGCGCTCGTCCCAGCTCTTCAGAAGCACCATGCGCACATCCGGCAGCCCCGTCTCGTCGGCGGTTGCCACGGCGACGGCATTGGGATCGCTCGGCTCCGAAGCGGTCGCCTCGCGCATCCAATCTCCGAAGAGGGAAAAGGGATCACCGTAGGCGGTAAAGTCACCGCTTGTTAACTCTGAGGGGGCATCTTTTCGCGGAAGAGTCATTTTGGTGTCGGTTAATCAGTGTCGCGTATCAGCCCCTACCACGGTGAAGGCCCGCTCCTCCAGAAGCAAACGGTGCTGGCTGCCTTGCTTTCGGTCAGTCTCGCAGGATGCGGCTCCATTACGATACCCTTCGGCGGTCGCGCCGATGAAAGCCCAGCGATCACCACCGGTTCGATCGGACCTGCCGTCGTCGTGCAGGAGCCGCTGCCGGAGGCGTTGTCTTATTCCGATGCCGCACGAATCGGCCAGACGGCCGGGATCGCCGGCATCGACACCCTGCCGAAGGACGGCATCGACTGGATCAACGAGGTCACCGGTTCGGCCGGCAAGGTGCGGCCGCTGTCGCATATCCAGCAAAACGCCACCCGCACCTGTCGCGACATCGAAGCCACGGTGACGAGCGTCGGCGGGGTCCACCGATTCGGCGGCACATTGTGCAAGGACCAGACAAGCGGCGTCGTGCAAATGGAGGCTCTCGCGACCGAGCCGAGTTAGGCGTGCGGGCGACAGTGGCATTTTCAACGTGCCGTTCCCATATTTTGGCCGTACGTTATGCCAAATCGGGAAAGGAGATCCATGCGCGACCCCTATGATGTCTTGGGTCTGTCACGCACGGCGAGCGCCGCCGAGATCAAGCGCGCCTACCGCAAGCTGGCGAAGGCCAACCATCCGGACCACAACGCTGGCGATCCGACGTCGGCCGAGAGGTTCGCCGAGGTCAATGCCGCTTACGAGATCCTAGGGGACCAGGACAAGCGTGAGAAGTTCGACCGCGGCGAGATCGATGCCGAGGGCAAGCCTCGCTTTGCCGGCTTCGAGGGTTTTGCCGGCGGTGGTGCGCAAAATGCTGACTTCGACCCACGCAGTTTTTCCGATATCTTTTCAAGCTTCGGCCGGGGCGGCGGCGGCGGACGTGCGCGCAGCTTCCGGTTTTCCAGCGGAGGCCGCGGGCCTCGCGCCACGCATACGGGCGGGATGGATGAGGAAGACGTGCTGAATTCCATCTTCGGCGCCTTCGGTGGTGCGCAGGGGGCCGGCCCCCAGGCTGGCGCGGGACGGCGGGCAGGCGCTTCGGCGCAGCCGCCGAAAGGCACCGACCTGAAGGCTGAAGTCGCTGTGACGCTGGAAGACCTTGTGGCCGGGAAGAAGCCCACCGTGACGCTGCCCGACGGGCGCGACGTGGCGCTGACCTTGCCGAAAGGCGTGAAGGACGGTCAGGTGATCCGCCTCCGCGGCCAGGGCTATGCCTCTCCGCAGGGCGGGCCTACGGGCGATGCGCGGATCACCGTGCGTTTCGTGCCGCATCCGCGCTTCAAGGTGGACGGCTCAGATCTCAGGACGGACGTCGCCGTTTCGCTGGAGGATGCCGTCCTCGGCGGCAAGGCGACGGTTCCGACTATCGAAGGCAATGTGAGCCTGACTGTGCCGCCGCACACCAGCGGCGGGCGGGTGATGCGGCTCAAAGGCAAAGGCCTTCCGACGTCAACGGGCGGCCGTGGCGATCTTCTCGTCTCCCTCCGCATCACACTGCCGGAGACGCATGATGCGGAGTTGGAAGCGTTGATGAAGAAGTGGCGCGCGACCAAGGCGGAGCGCAAAGCCTCCGCCTGAGTCCTCTTCACGGGATCATCTGAGAGACTCAGCCGACCGGCTTCAGAGAGGCCGGCGGCTGGCTGTCAGCCGGCAGGAAGAAATCCGGCTGCAGAGCCACCGTCGGATCGACCCGGTATTGATCGAAGTCGCTGACGCCTTCTCCGGCCAGAAACGTGTCGTCGATCAGGAAATTCCCGGTGAAGTCACGTGACGGCTTCTGGAAGATGCGCCAGGCCGCGTCCGCCAGGATGTCCGGCTTGCGGGAGGCGCGCATCATCGCGTCTCCTCCGACGACGTTCTTGATAGCCGCCGTGGCGATGGTGGTGCGCGGCCACAGCGCGTTGACCGCGATCCCCTTCGGACGGAATTCGCCGGCAAAGCCCAGAACGCAAAGGCTCATGCCGTATTTCGCCAGCGAATAGGCGACATGCGGTGCGAACCATTTCTCGGTGATGTCGAGCGGCGGCGACAGCATGAGAACGTGCGGGTTCTCCGACTTTTCAAGGTAGGGCAGCGCCGTCTTGGTGACGAGGAAGCTGCCGCGCGTATTGACCTGATGCATCAGGTCGAAGCGGCGCATCTCGGTGTCGGGCGTCTTCGTCAGCTGGATGGCGGAGGCGTTGTTGACGACGATGTCGATGCCGCCGAAGGTCTCGGCCGTCTTCGCCACCGCCTCCTTGACGGCCGCCTCCTCGCGGATGTCGACTTCGAGCGGCAGCGCCTTCCCGCCGGCCTTTTCGATGGCCTCGGCGGCCGTGAAGATCGTGCCTTCGAGTTTCGGATGCGGGCGTGCCGTTTTGGCGGCGACGGCCACATTGGCACCATCGGCCGCGGCCTTGAGGGCGATGGCGAGGCCGATGCCGCGCGAGGCCCCGGTGATGAACAGCGTCTTGCCGGAAAGGCTCATGAGCAGCCGCCTTCGGTCGAAAAAATCCTGGGCATTCGTTTCTCCCTGAAGCTCTTATGAATTGAGAAAAGCGGCGAAGGCGGCCTGCGCCTCCGCGCTTTGCAGCCGCTCCGAAAAGAGAGCGGCCTCCTTGTCGATGCGCGCCATGACGTCCTCGCCATTGCCGCGCAGAAGCCGCCTGGAGGCGAGCATCGCCTGCCGGGGCTTGGCGGCGAGACGGGCTGCTGCCGCAAGAGCCGCCTCTTCGGCGGCACCGTCCGGCACCGTGCGGTTGACGAGACCGGCGATCGCCGCGTCCTCGGCGCTGAAAGATGCCCCCATGACCAGGAGCTCGAAAGCCTTCTGATGACCCATGACGCGCGGTGCGAGCAGGCTCGACGCGGCCTCCGGCACCAGTGCGAGATCAACGAAGGGCGTGCGAAACGTGCTCGGCTCCGACGCGACGACGTAGTCGCAATGCATGAGGAGCGTCGTGCCGATGCCGACGGCGAGGCCGTCGACGCCGGCAATCAGCGGCCGGTCGCTGACGGCAAGCTCTTTCAGAAAATTGAGGATGTCTTCCGCGATCCCCTGACCGCCCGACACGCGCACGAGATCGGCGATGTCGTTGCCGGCGCAGAACGTGCCCGGCTGGCCGAGAAACACGCAGGCCGCGATCTCCTCGTTTTCGGCCGCACCGCGCAGCGCCTTTACCATCTCGTGGTACATGGCGGTCGTCAGCGCGTTCTTCTTCTGCGGCCGGTTGAGCCGAATGATGCGGATGAGACCGTCGCCCTCCGTCGGGCGGTCTTCGATGACGATGTCGCTCATAAATCCTTCCTGCTTCGCCCTGCCGGGCCGGATGTCATTGAGGGGGCTCGTTTCACTGGAAGCTCGCAAGCGTTTCCGCCGGCACCTGGAGAACCGACTGGCCGCCTTCCTTGATCTCCGCCAGCAGCGCCTCGGTCTGCGGACAGAGCCGTTCGCAGAAGCTGCGCGCCGTGGCGATCCTGAGCCGGTCCGCCTCGCTTTCGGTCGGATCGGAGGAGATCGCACCCTGCGCGAGATAGGCGCCGCCGGCCGTCAGGCCGAAGAGCCTGAGATAGGGAGTGGCACCGCACAAGGCGCCTTCCATCCGGCCTTCGGCCATCTCCTGGAGGAGATATTCGCCCGCCGCGCGGCAATGCGCGATCGAGGCGGCCACCCGCTCGCCGATCTTTCCCATCTCGTCGCGGTTTGACGCACGCGCGGCCTCGGCGATCGCGGAGAGTTCCTCAAGATAGGCACGCACGCAGGCGCCGTCCGATTGCGGCAGCTTGCGCGTCAGGAGATCGATCGCCTGGATGCCGTTGGTGCCCTCGTAGATCGGGAAGATGCGAGCATCGCGCAGATGCTGGGCCGCTCCCGTCTCCTCGATATAGCCCATGCCGCCATAGACCTGGATGCCCATGGAGGCGACGTCGACGCCGCAATCGGTGGAAAACGCCTTTGCAATTGGCGTGAGGAGAGACGCGCGCTCGTTCCAGAAGCGCCTGCCATCGCCGTTCGTCTCCGGCCCGGGTGCACCGGCTTCCGCCAGATCGATCGCATGTGCACAGGCATAGCAGATCGCGCGGCTCGCCTGGGTGAGCCCGCGCATGGCGAGGAGCGTGCGGCGGATGTCCGGGTGCTCGACGATGGGGCTCATCTCGCCGTCTTTCGGCGCGTGGGGGGCGCGCCCCTGACGGCGCTCCAACGCATAGGCGGTCGCCTCCTGAAGTGCGCGTTCAGCGACGCCCACGCCCTGGATGCCGACCATGAGACGGGCGTTGTTCATCATCGTGAACATGCAGGCGAGGCCGCGGTTCTCCTCGCCGATGAGATAGCCGACGGCTCCCGGCTCGTCGCCGTAATGGCCGTCGCCGTAGAGCATCGTGCAGGTCGGAGAAGCATTGATGCCGAGCTTGTGCTCGATCCCGGCGCAGAAGACGTCGTTGCGCGCGCCGAGCGAGCCGTCCTCGTTGACGAGATATTTCGGCACCAGGAAGAGAGAGATGCCCTTGGTGCCTGCGGGTGCGTCCGGAAGGCGGGCCAGCACGGTGTGGACGATATTGCCGGCCATATCGTGCTCGCCATAGGTGATGAAGATCTTCTGCCCGAAGAGGCGGTAGGTGCCGTCGTCGCGCCGTTCCGCGCGGCAGCGGAGCGCTCCGAGATCGGAGCCGGCCTGGGGCTCCGTCAGGTTCATCGTGCCGGTCCACTCGCCGGAGACGAGCTTTGCGAGATAGCGCTTTTTGATCTCTTCGGTGGCGTGCAGCTTGAGGGCTTCGACCGCGCCGACGGTCAAAGTCGGGCCGAGCGCGAAGGCCGCACAGGCGGAGTTCCAGATGTCGAAGGCGGCGACCGCGAGCGACACCGGCAGATCCTGCCCGCCGAATTCCTCCGGTCCCGACAGCGCGTTCCAGCCGGCCTCGCACCAGGCGGAATAGGTCTTCGCCCAGCCTTCCGGCAATGTCACGCCGCCGTCGTCGTAGGTCGACGCACGCTGATCGCCGATCTTATTGAGGGGCGCGATCTCGTCGGAAGCGAAACGGCCCGCCTCCTCCAGAATGGCGTCCAGAAGGTCGCCGCTCAGCTCGCCCAGATGGCCGGCCTCGATGGCCGGCGACAGGCCGATGACATGCTTGAGCGTAAAGGCGATCTCGGCAACGGGTGCGCGATACATCAGGCTCCTCCCTGGGGCATTTGTCGGTTTCCCCCTGAACTCGTCTCGTTTGGCTCGACCAATTTTAAAGCTTCGACACGGCGCTGACTTGACGGAGCAGGCAGCGCGCGCGATCCAAATCGGCAGCACCGCCTTATGTGCCGTTGACGTAAGCTGCAATCAAGCGATGGAGTGGAATGTACGCCAAAAGACTGCTCTGGCAGGAAACCGGCAACGACGAGCTTCTTGCCGAGGCAGCGGACATTCTGCGGGCTGGCGGTCTCGTCGCGATTCCGACGGAAACCGTCTACGGGCTGGCGGCGGACGCCACCAATGGCGAGGCAGTGGCGCGGATCTTCGAAGCCAAGGGCAGGCCGCGCTTCAACCCGTTGATCGCGCATGTGGCCGATACCGCGATGGCGGGCCGCTGCGGCGAACTGAAGGGCGATGCGCTCCGTCTGGCGGCGCATTTCTGGCCGGGGCCGCTGACGCTGGTTGTGCCGCTGGCCGTTCCGTCTGGCGGGCCGCTTGCGGGCGAGCCCGTCGTGCATCCGCTGGTGACGGCGGGGCAGAAGAATATTGCTTTGCGGCGCCCGATAGGGCCGACGGCCGAACTCATTGCCCACTTCGGGCGGCCGCTCGCGGCGCCGAGCGCCAATCGCTCTGGGCAATTGAGCCCGACGAGTGCCGACCATGTTCTGGAACAGCTTGGCGATCGAATCGATGCCGTCATCGATGCCGGACCGTGCACGGTAGGGTTGGAATCGACCATCGTTGCAATCAGCGACGAAGGGCCGCGGCTTCTGCGTCCCGGCGGTTTGGCTGCGGAGGCGATCGAAGAGCTTCTCGATCGCAGATTGCGGCGTCTCGCACCCGGCGCGCATGTGGAAGCGCCTGGAATGCTGGCGAGCCATTATGCCCCGCGGGCCGCTCTGCGGTTGAATGCGACGCGCGTCGAAGCCGGCGAGGCGCTGCTCGCTTTCGGGGAAAAGCCCCCGGAAAACGCCGCTGTGGCCGTCGTGAGCCGGAATTTGAGCGTCACCGGCGACCTCGTCGAAGCGGCTTCCAGGCTTTTCTCCGACCTTCATGCGCTCGATGAAAGCGGGGCCGCGGTGATCGCTGTCGCGCCGATCCCCTCGCACGGTCTCGGCGAGGCGATCGCCGACCGTCTGCGCCGCGCGGCGGCGCCACGGCCTGGTCCCGCCTCTTCCGGTTGAGCGGGCGTCATCCAAAATGCTCGTTGCGTCCGATGCAACCTTGGCGGAAATGTTACGCCCCCATGACTTGGCCGCACGGCCCTGCTAGAGCTTGCTGGTGACGACACTTCTCCTTCATCACGCCGACTTCCTCGACCATCTGACCGCGCCGGGACATCCGGAGCGGCCGGATCGCCTCAAAGCGCTGCATGCGGCGCTCGATCACGAGGCGTTTTCCTCGCTCCTGCGCGAAGAGGCTCCGCTCGGGGACAAGGATGTCGCCGCTCTCGCGCATCCGCAGGAATATGTCGACCGCGTGCACCGCGCCATTCCCGAGGTGGGGCTTGCCAGCATCGATGCCGACACCGTCGTGTCGCCCGGCTCGTGGAATGCCTGTCTGCGGGGCATCGGCGCCATCTGCCGCGCCGTCGATGCGGTGGTGTCTCGCGAGGTGAACAATGCCTTCGCCGCGATCCGTCCGCCCGGGCACCATGCGGAAAACGACACTGCCATGGGCTTTTGCGTCTTCAACAACGCCGCCGTGATAGCGCGCTACGCGCAGAAACAGCATGGGCTGGAGCGCGTGGCCATCGTCGATTGGGACGTCCACCACGGCAACGGCACGCAGGACATTTTCTGGTCCGACGCCAGCGTGCTTTATGCCTCCACGCACCAGATGCCGCTTTATCCCGGCACGGGCGCCCGCTCCGAAACCGGCGTCGGCAATATCGTCAACGCCCCCCTTGCCGCGGGAGACGGCAGCGACCATTTTCGCGAGGCCTTCAACGAACGCATCCTGCCTTCGGTGAAGAATTTCGCCCCGGACCTGATCATCATCTCGGCCGGTTTCGACGCCCATCACCGCGATCCTCTGGCTGAGCTCAATCTCGAGCACGAGGATTTCGCCTGGGCGACCGGCAAGCTGATGGATCTGGCCGATGACCATGCCGGCGGCCGGCTCGTCTCGGTGCTGGAGGGCGGATACGATCTGCGCGGTCTGGCGGTCTCCGCCGCCGCCCATATCCGCATGTTGATGAGCGCATGAGGCAGCTTGATGAATGACGACAAGAGCGACGCGATCGAAACGATGTCTTTCGAGACCGCGCTTGCCGAACTCGAGAAGATCGTGACGGACCTGGAGCGCGGCGAGGTGCCGCTGGAGCGCTCGGTGGCGCTTTATGAGCGCGGCGAGAAGCTGAAGAAACGGTGCGAGACGTTGTTGTCGCAGGCGGAAGAGCGGGTGGAGAAGATCCGGGCCGGCAGCGACGGCAATGCGGCCGGCACCGTTCCCCTCGATGCCGAGTAATTGCTGACGCCGCCATTGCTTTTTGCCGCGTCCAGGCGTCGCTTGCGGCGTCTTCCGGTTTGCGCCAAACAGCCCGAATGGCTAAGGTCTGAACTCGTTTTTCCTGCATTCGTAGGATGTCATGTCTGACACTACTCCTCACACGCCGCTTCTGGACCAGGTCAAATCTCCGGAAGATCTTCGCCGCCTGAGCGATCGCGATCTGCGGCAGCTCGCCGATGAATTGCGTCTTGAAATGATCGACGCCGTCTCTGTGACCGGCGGCCATCTCGGGGCGGGCCTCGGCGTCGTAGAGCTCACCGTGGCCATCCACCGCGTCTTCAATACGCCGAGCGACAAGCTGATCTGGGACGTGGGGCATCAATGCTACCCGCATAAGATCCTGACGGGGCGGCGCGACCGTATCCGCACTCTTCGCCAGGGCGGCGGTCTCTCCGGTTTCACCAAGCGGGCGGAATCCGCCTACGATCCGTTCGGCGCCGGGCATTCCTCGACCTCGATCTCCGCCGGCCTCGGCATGGCCGTGGCGCGCGATCTTCAGGATGAGGATTTCAATGTCATCTGCGTGATCGGCGACGGGGCGATGTCGGCCGGCATGGCCTACGAGGCGATGAACCAGGCGGGGCATCTCGGCTCCCGGCTCATCGTCATCCTCAACGACAACGACATGTCGATCGCTCCGCCGAGCGGCGCGATGAGCGCTTATCTCGCGCGTCTCGTCTCCGGTCAGGCCTATCTGTCTCTGCGCGACGCCGCCAAGCAGCTTGCGAAGCGGCTTCCGCTTGCCGATTTGCTGCACGAAAAAGGCCGGCGCGCGGAAGAATATGCGCGTGGTTTCTGGACGGGCGGCACGCTCTTCGAAGAGCTCGGCTTCTATTATGTCGGCCCGATCGACGGTCACAATCTGAACCATCTCCTTCCGGTCCTGCGCAACGTGCGCGACGGGCATAAGGGGCCGGTGCTGGTCCATGTCGTGACCCGCAAGGGCAAGGGATACGGCCCGGCGGAGGCATCCGCCGACAAATATCACGGTGTCTCGCGCTTCAACGTCATCACCGGCGAACAGGCCAAAGGGCTCTCCAACGCCCCGTCCTATACGAAGGTCTTTGCGACGAGTCTCGTGCAGGAGGCCAAGGAAGACGACAAGGTCGTGGCGGTGACGGCGGCGATGCCGGCCGGCACGGGTCTTGATATCTTCCAGTCGGAGTTCCCCGAGCGCACCTTCGATGTCGGCATCGCCGAGCAGCATGCCGTGACGTTCGCGGCCGGGCTCGCAGCCGACGGCATGAAGCCTTTTGCGGCGATCTATTCCACCTTCATGCAGCGCGCCTACGATCAGGTCGTCCACGACGTGGCGATCCAGAACCTGCCCGTGCGTCTCGCCATGGACCGCGCCGGCCTCGTCGGCGCAGACGGGCCGACACATGCCGGCGCTTATGACGTCGCCTATATGTCGTGTCTTCCGAACATGGTGGTGATGGCAGCCGGCGATGAGGCCGAGCTCCGCAACATGGTTCGCACCGCCGTCGCCTATGACGAAGGCCCAATGGCCTTCCGTTATCCGCGCGGCGAGGGACGTGGCGTGGAAATGCCGGAGCGCGGCGAGATCCTCGAGATCGGTCGCGGCCGTATCCTCAAGGAAGGCACCAAGGTTGCGATCTTGTCGCTCGGCGGACGGCTGGTGGAGGCTCTCTCGGCGGCCGAAACGCTGGAGCGCAGCGGTCTTTCGACGACGGTGGCCGATGCCCGCTTCGTCAAGCCGCTCGACACCGATCTCGTGCTGCGGCTGCACCGCGAGCATGAGGTCGTGGTGACGATCGAAGAGGGATCGGATGGCGGCTTCGGCAGCCGTGTGCTCTCCTTCCTCGCCAATGCCGGCAAGCTGGAGGAGGGCGCGCGGATCCGCACCATGACGCTCCCCGACCGCTTCATCGACCACGACAAGCCCGAAGTGATGTACGCGGCCTGCGAGCTCGACGCGAAGGCGATCGTGGCGCGTGTTTTCCACGCGCTTGGCCGCGACGTGCCGGAGGCGGCCCGCGCCTGACGAAAAAGGCCCGGCGCAATGGCCGGGCCGCGATTCTATCCAGAATAGGCGAAACAGGCGCGGCAGAGAGATCGCCGCGCTTTTTTTCGTGCGCCTTACTGCTGGGCCTGCTCGTCGTCGATCACCATGCAGCCGACGCGGCTGCCGGCATCGCCGGATGGCTGGCTGGTGTAATCGTCGGCGCCGGCATGGATCATCAGCGCTGAGCCGTCGTCATCCATCAGCGGCGCGTCACCTTCGTTGAAGCGTACGCGGGTGTTGAAGACGTCGATATTGGTCGCCTGTCCGTCGACGACCTCGAAGTTCGGCATATCGCCGGCATGCATGCCGCCTTCGGTCATGATGCCGTGCTTGGCGTCGGTCGGATTGTAATGGCCGCCGGACTTCTTGAAGTCGGGCGCATCCGAACAATCGCCGGTTTCGTGAAAATGCAGGGCATGCACGCCGGGCTTAAGCGCACCCTCGTTGATGACGACCTGCACGAGCACACCGTTGGGAGTATCCGTCAGATGCGCCTCGCCGATCGTCCCGTCCTTGCCGGTAATCGGTCCGGAGAAGGCGCTGTCTTTTGAGACATCCTGTGCCAGCGCGGGGCTTGCCATGAGTGCGCAGGCGGCGATGGCGAGAAGTCGCATATCGGGTCTCCCTTGAGTTGCTGCTTGCCTGTCCAACACGAGCTTCGACATGAAGTTCCGTAAGGCGTCCGTGCGTGCGGAAAAGACCGAAGCTCCTGGCCGATGTGCCGGCTCCTACGCGCTCCCACCCAGGCTGAACTCGGCGCCGGAGACTTGTGCGGCGACGGCCGCTTTGTCGATGACGGACCAGACGTTCCGGATCCGTCCATTCTCGACTTCGTAGAAGACATTCTCGCTGAACTGCACGCGCTTGCCGTTCACCGGCAGGTCAAACAGTGTTCCGGCCGGCGTGCAGTCGAACCAAAGCCGGCTTGCGATCATCGGTGGTTCGCAAACGAGACGCTCGATTTTGAAATGGAGATCAGGGATCGATCTGTGGTCTTCCATGAGCATGGCCTCGTACCCATGCAGACCGAGCGACCTGCCGTTATGGTGGACATCGCGGCTGACGTAGAGGTGAAGATCCTCCCAATCCTGTCGGTTCAGGCAGTCGATATAGGCGCGGTAAAAGGCGGCAATTTCCTGCAGATCCATGCGCATCCCTCGCGAAACTGGCGCTTTCGCATCTATCTTTGCGCGGTCGGCCGGCAACATATGTCGCTTTCGTCCCGCGGTGAGAGGCGCTCTCGACACAACGCTCCACGCATCGTTGCGAGGCTACGACTTCGCGGTTTTGTGCGTCGCGACCATCGCTTGGCCGAGATGAAGGGGACGATGCGATCTCATATTATGATTTGAATATACATTTATGGGTTGCATTTTAGTTTGCTTCCCTACAGCCAGAAATGAGGGTGCAAGAGCCCGATCTCGCTCCAGACGGCGGCTTTGTGTCCGATAGGCAGCCGCTTCGGAATTTGAGAAGATTCCCGTAATGGGCGAGGTTTCGGATGCGGCTCTGGGTTTCACTGCTGATTGCGTGCATTCTGACTGCGCTTGCAGCGCTTTTCATGATATTCGGCGGCCATCCCGACGAACCCTATACGCTGCTCGCTCATGAGCTTGTGCTCGCTGATATCGTTTTGCATTGAACTCCTCTCGTTTGTCGCCACGCTGGGCTTCGCCAAAGCAGGCGCCAGCTGGCCAGCCGTCATGAGG
Organism: Afifella sp. JA880; assembly: GCF_025379905.1. Taxonomy (NCBI): domain Bacteria; kingdom Pseudomonadati; phylum Pseudomonadota; class Alphaproteobacteria; order Hyphomicrobiales; family Afifellaceae; genus Afifella; species Afifella sp. JA880. Next base: position 1,487,204 of record NZ_JAOANH010000001.1, on the reverse strand, counting down.
GCGGCCGGATGAGCGCGCGTCTTCGCCTGGATGAAGCGGTCGTCGCGGCCGGACTTTTGCCGAGCCGCGCCCGTGCCCGCGACGCGATCCGCCGGGGGACGGTGACCGTGAACGGCGAGACGGCGCTGAAGCCCGCAACTCCGGTGACGGCCGATGCGGCCCTGGCGATCGGCGATCCCGCTGCCGCCTATGTGTCGCGAGCGGCCATGAAGCTGAAGGCCGGGCTCGATGCTTTCGTCTTCGAGCCCGAAGGCCTGACGGTCCTCGATCTTGGCGCGTCGACCGGCGGCTTCACGCAGGTTCTTCTGGAAAGAGGCGCAAAGCATGTCGTCGCCATCGATGTCGGCCATGGCCAGATGCATGAAAGCCTTGCGGGCGACCCGCGCGTGCAGCTCGTCGAAGGGGTCAACGCCCGCAATCTCTCAGAGGCGCATCTCGATGGACATTCCGTGCAGGCGATAACCGCCGATCTCTCTTTCATCTCGCTCCGGCTCGCTCTGCCGCCGGCGTTGGAACTCGCCGCGCCCGGGAGCTGGGGCGTCTTTCTGGTCAAGCCGCAATTCGAGCTTGGCCGCGAGGCACTCGGGCGCGGGGGCATCGTCCGCGACCGAAAGGCCGCAGAAGGCGCCGCCGAGGCGCTGAAAGACTGGCTCGAGGGACGGCTCGGCTGGCGCGCGGTGGGGCTTTGTCCGGCGCCCTTCACCGGAGGCGACGGCAACCAGGAATTCTGCCTTGGGGCCTGGCGTGAGTGACATCGTCGACATCGACCGCATCGGCCATCGCGGAGATGGCGTCGCGGAGACGCCGGAAGGACCGCTTTTTGTCCCCTACACGCTCGCGGGCGAGCGCGTGCGCGTCGAGCGCCGCGGCCGGCGGGCCGAAGCCGTCGAGATTGTGGAAGCCGCGCCGGGCCGGGTCACGGCGCCCTGTCCGCATTTCGGCCCGCGTCTCGGCGCGCACCAGGGAGGATGCGGCGGCTGTGCGCTGCAGATGCTGCCGATCGAGGAGACGCGCCTCCTGAAGCGTCGCTTCGTCGTCGACGCGCTCGCCAAGAGCGGCCTTGAGACGGAAATCCGCCCGACCTTCGGCGCGCCGTTTGGCGCCAGGCGTCGTGCCGTCTTCTCGGCGACGCTCGCAGGGCGGAAAATCCTCTTCGGCTTTCATGAACGCGGCTCGCGGCGCATCGTCGATCTGACGACATGCCTCGTCGTCCGTCCGACGATCGTCTCCGCCTTGCCGCTTCTGCGTCGCCTGGCGCAGATCCTCGCCCGCCCCAAACGCGAGCTTCGTCTCACCGTTCTGGAGACGCGGTCCGGGCTCGATATCGCAGGCGAGGGGGCCGGCGCCGTGCCGGCCGCCTCGGCGGCGCGCATCGCCGAGCTTCTGGCGGGACAGGGCGTCGCCCGCCTCGTCGTCGACGGCGATATTTTGTTCCAGCTCGAAGAGCCGCAGCTCGAGGTCGGGGGCGTCAACGTTTCACCTCCGCCCGGTGCCTTCCTTCAGGCCTGCCGCGAGAGCGAAGCGGCGATGGGAAGGCTCGTTGCGGAACATTGCGCGGGCGCAAAGCGTGTCGCCGATCTCTTCTCCGGGCTCGGGACGTTTTCCTTCATCGCCGGCCGCACGGCACGGGTGACGGCCGTCGAGGCCGAAGGAGCGGCGCTTGCCGCACTCGCCAATGCCGTGCGCGGAGCCGAGGGGTTGAAGCCGGTGGAGACGCTCGCCCGCGATCTCTTGCGCTTTCCCTTGGCGCCCAACGAGCTGTCCCGTTTCGACGCCGTCATTCTCGATCCGCCCTGGGATGGGGCTCGGGCGCAGGCGGAAAGCCTTGCCGCTTCGAAGGTCGCACGCATTGCCTTCGTGTCCTGCAATCCGGCCAGCCTCGCGCGCGATCTGCGCATTCTGGTGGATGGCGGTTATCGATTAAAATCAGTGACTCCGATCGACCAATTCGTCTATTCAGCGGAGACGGAAGCAGTCGCTCTCCTGGAACGCGAATAGCGCTCGACTTCCGCGCTCGCGCACCCCATTTCTGTCTCAGGAGAGGTTCATGGCGTCTGTGTCGATAGAGGATTGGACAAGCGGAATGCGCTATGCGGCGACGCAGGGTGCGCGCGTCGCCTGGTACACCGGCCATGGCCTCGTGATGCGCCGCATGGTGCGCCGGATTGCAGCGCGCCATCCCGAGGCGACGCCGCGTGTCGAGCCTCCTTCCACGCCCGTTCCTTCGATGGGAAAGCTGTTGCGGGACGTGGCGGCCCTTCTGGCGCGCGATTATGCCAATGCGCGGGCCGGCCTTTACCCTCTGCCGGGCGGTGAAGAGGCGGATTTCCGCCAGCTCGTCGCGACCTCGCGCGCGTTTTTCGCCGATGTGCCGGAGGTCGCGCGCCGCCGCCGCGAGGGCGCTCACCAGGAGATTGGCGCCACCTTCGAAGGTCGCCGGCCGCGCTATTACATGCAGAACTTCCATTTCCAGAGCGGCGGCTGGATGACCGAGGAATCCGCCCGTCTCTACGATATGCAGGTGGAAGTTCTCTTCTCGGGCGCTGCCGGTGCGATGCGCCGTCAGGCGCTCGTGCCGGTCGCCAACGCTCTGAAGGGCCGCGATCAACGCGCCTGTCTGGCCGCCGACATCGCCTGCGGCACCGGCCGGTTCACGGCGGAGCTGCGTGGGGCCTATCCGCGGTTGCCGCTTTTTGCGACCGATCTGTCGGAATCCTACCTGAACGAGACGCGCCGCCATATCGGCCGCGTGGCGACGCTGAGACCGTCCGTCGCGAAGGCCGAAGCGCTGCCGCTCGCCGATGCGAGCCTCGACGTCGCGACGGCCATCTATCTCTTCCACGAACTGCCGCCGAAGGTGCGCCGCCAGGTGGCGGAAGAGATCGCCCGCGTGATGAAGCCGGGCGGCACCTTCGTTCTGGTCGATTCGCTGCAGACGGGCGACGCGCCGGATTATGACGGGATTCTGGAAGTCTTCCCGCAGCTCTTCCACGAGCCCTATTACCAGGGCTATCTCAAGGAAGATCTGGCGCGCATTTTCGCGCCGCACGGGCTCGTCCTCAAGGAAAGCCGCAACGCCTTCTTTTCCAAGGTCATGGAGTTTCGTAAGGAACGGCCCAGCTGATGCGGCGAGTTTCGATCCTGTTCCTGGCGTTTCTCTGTTTCATCGTCGGCGTCGCCTTCATCGCGACACCGATCCCCCTCGGTGCGCCGCTTTTTGCGCTGTCGCTCGTTTTGATCGTGGCCTCGAGCCGCTCGGCCACCCGTCTCGTCACGGGCGTGCGCATCCGGGCACCGCTTTTCGATCGCTGCGTCGGTTTTCTGGAACGGCGGGCAGGACGGCTGGGGCGCACCCTCAGGAAAACGAGCCCGCGGCGCTATCCCCGCAGGCCCGTCGTCTAAGGCTCAAAACGCCGGCCGATACCTCAGCCGTCGAGAATTTCCGTATCTTCGATTTCGATGCCGAAGCCTTTGAGGCCGACATAATGGCGCTCGCGCGTGGCGAGCAGCCGGATCGAGTGCACGCCGAGATCGCGCAGGATCTGTGCGCCGAGGCCGACTTCCCGCCAGGCTTCCTTGCGGCCTTCCGCCGAAGCGTGGGCCTCGCCGCCCTCGATGTCGCGCATGCGCCGTGACTGCCGTGCGACGCCGACGGAACCGTCGCGCAGATAGACGATGACGCCGCGGCCGCGCCTGGCGAAATCCTGCATCACGTCGTCGAGCATCTTTTTGGTGCCGAAGACGTCGTCGAGGACGGATTCCAGATGCAGGCGCACCGGAATTTCCTTCCCGTCGCGGATATCGCCGAAGACGATCGCGAGATGATCCATGGGATCGAGCGGAGTGACGAAGCTGTAGGCCGTGGCAGGTCCGGCAGGCGTGGAGATCTTTTGTTCGGTGACGCGCTCGATGAGCTTCTCGTTGCGCTGCCGCCAGGCGATGAGGTCGGCAACGGAGACGCGCACGAGATTGTGCTTTTCGGCAAAAGCCCGAACTTCCTCGCCGCGCGCCACGGTGCCATCGTCATTGACGAGCTCGGAGAGGACGCCGACGGGCGGCAGGCCTGCGAGCTTGCAGAGATCGACACAGGCTTCGGTGTGGCCGGAGCGGACGAGAACGCCGCCGTCGCGTGCAAGAAGCGGGAACACATGGCCCGGACGGACGAAATCGGCGGCACCGGTATTGGCATTGGCGAGCGCCCGCACGGTCGCCGTGCGCTCTTCGGCCGAAATGCCGGTGGTGAGGCCGTGACGGAAATCGACGGAAACGGTGAAGGCGGTGTTGAGCGGCGCGTCGTTGGCGCTCACCATCGGATCGAGGCGCAGCCGTTCCGCCATGTCGCGCGGCAGCGGCGCGCAGACGATGCCGCTCGTATGGCGGATGATGAAGGCCATCTTCTCCGCCGTGCAATGAACCGCGGCGACGAAGAGATCGCCTTCGTTCTCGCGGTCGTCGTCATCGGTGACGACGACGATTTCGCCGCGTTCGAAGGCGCGTATCGCCTCCGCGACTTTTCCAACCTGTTCGCTCATATCTATATCTGACTGCCGCTTTGGGCTCTTTGCCTGAGATAATGGTCGGCAAGGACGAGCGCCATCATGGCCTCGCCCACCGGCACAGCACGGATGCCGACACAGGGATCGTGCCGGCCTTTGGTGAAGACGTCGACCTCTTCGCCCGTCGCCGTCACGCTCGGCACCGGCGTCAGGATGGAAGAGGTGGGTTTGACGGCGAAGCGCACGACCACCGGCTGTCCGGTGGAAATGCCGCCCAGAACACCGCCGGCATTGTTGGACAGAAAACGCGGCCGCCCGTCATTGCCGGCGCGCATCGGATCGGCGTTTTCCTCGCCGCGAATGCGCGCCGCTTCGAAACCATTGCCGATTTCGACGCCCTTCACCGCGTTGATCGACATCATCGCCGAAGCAAGATCCTGGTCGAGCTTGCCGTAGATCGGGGCGCCGATGCCCGCCGGCACGCCTTCAGCCACGACCTCCACGATCGCCCCGACCGAGGACCCGGACTTGCGGATCTCGTCGAGATGGGCGGCCCATTTTTCGGCCGCTTCCGCATCGGGCGAGAAGAAGGGATTGTTGGCGGTCTCCGCCCAGTCGAAGCGGTCGCGGTCGATCGCGATGCCGCCGAGCTCGACGAGCGCGCCGCGGATCGACACGTTCGGCAGGATTTTTCGGGCGATCGCTCCGGCTGCGACCCGCATCGCCGTTTCGCGGGCCGAGGACCGGCCCCCGCCGCGATAATCGCGCACACCGTATTTGACGTCGTAGGTGTAATCGGCGTGGCCCGGCCGGTAGCGGTCGCGAATTTCGGAATAATCGCGTGAGCGCTGATCGACGTTTTCGATGAGGAGCGAAATCGGCGTGCCGGTGGTGACGGGCCCACCGGTGCGATCGTCCTCGAAGATGCCGGAGAGGATCTTGACCTGATCCGGTTCCTGGCGCTGCGTCGTGAACCGCGATTGTCCCGGCCGCCGGCGGTCGAGCTCGGCCTGGATTTCCGCTTCCGTGATCGGAATTCCCGGCGGGCAGCCATCGACGACGCAGCCGATCGCTTTGCCGTGGCTTTCGCCCCAGGTGGTGATGCGGAAAAGCTGACCGAAGGAATTGTGAGACATCTGCGCTTCTTGGCGCCCCGGCTGGACAGGGCCGTTTCTAGAAGGTTTTGGCGGCCGATAGAAGGGTCTGCGACCTCAGATTACAAGCGCTTTGCCGTCGAAGATGGCGATGATCCGGTCGTGCGGAATGAAGAATTGCGGCACGGATGAAGATGGCATGCCCGAAAGGAGATGGAGCGCCACCCGTGTGATGCCGCCATGCGCCACGATCACGTGGCGGCCCTGGCGCGTCTTGAACCATTCGCCGAAACGCTCGGCGAGCATGGCGTAGCTCTCGCCCTCCGGAGGCACGTAATTCCATTTGTCACGCTTGCGGGCCGCGACGGCTTCTGGATCGGCCTCGCGAAGCTCTTTGAGCGTGCGCGCCTCCCATGCCCCAAAGCAGACTTCCTTTAGAGGATCGTGCGTGACGAAGGGCTGGTCGGGCCTGCCGGCATTTTCCAGAATGATGCGCATCGTTTCCTGCGCGCGTCCGAGCGGCGAGGCGACGAACTGCCAGTCATGCTCGCCGAGAAGCGAGGGCAGCACCCGGCCGTTGCGCCGTGCCTGTTCGCGGCCGACGGCATTGATCGGAACTTCCCGCGCGCCCTGAAAGCGGCCTTCCAGGTTCCAGTCCGTCTGACCGTGGCGAATGAGCAGAAGGACATCTCTCATAGCCGAGCTCGCAGTCGCAATCCGCCCATGGCACCCTCTTTCATGATATCTCGCCTGAACCGGAAAAGGGCGGCCGGTCGGCCCCCTGTTGAGATGCTGGTTTCGCCGGTTTGTTCCACGACTCGTGTCTGTTCCACAAGCCGCCTAAAGTTCTGTTTGTGCAGATGTCGTCCGGAAATCGCTTCCACAACCTTTTGCAATTCGGTGAGAGTGAAGGAATCGGCAATGAGCTCGAAAATGAGCGGCCGGTATTTCAGCTTGCCGCGCAGGCGCCCGATGGCCGTGGCGAGGATGCGACGGTGGTCGAAGCGCATGGGCCGCCCGAGACGCGGCAGATCTTCCCATAAGGCGGCGCTCTGGCGCCCGTCGCGCCCGGCCTCCGGCACCAGCCCAGCCTCATAGAGCAGTTCGTAGCGCTCCAACACACGCTCCTCGTCCCAGGGGAGGCCATCCCAGCCGAAAGCGATTTTCACCCGCTCCTGGCGCGCAAGCGGCCGATCCGGCCGTTCCGCCGCGGGCGCCATCGCGCACCACCGCTTCAGCAAGGGTTCGATCGCGGCATCGAGAATGGCAGGCCGGCCCTGGCGCCAATCCTCCCAGGGAAAATAGGCGTACCAGGGGTGCCACTGGGCTCCGGATTCCCGCAACGCCGTTTCATCGTCTTCGAGGCGGCGGGTGAGCGCGAGATAGCCGATGGTCATCACATGTGGGCCGATATCGCCGCGCCTTGCATGGCGCCCGCGATCGCCGAATGTGTAAAGCTGCTCCACATAGCCGAGCTTGAGGCGCGTCTGCTCCTCCACCCAGGCGCGGAGCCCGATCTCCATGGTGCGATGCTCGATCGGGTCGAAAGGTCCGAAGGGCAGTCCGTCCTCGCCCTCCGTTTCCCCTGGCCGCACGACGAGGATGAGCGGCGTCAGCCGGTCGACCGCCACGATGGCGGCGTTGAGGCCGACTTCGATGCGCGCGCCGCCCTCGGCCCCCGCTTCGGAGGCGGGAGCGAGCGAATGCTCATTCGTCGATGGCAAGGGAGAAGACATTGCCTTCAAACGCGTTGGCGCCGCGGCCGATCGCTTCGATCGCCGCAATCATGCGTCCGTCCCGCTTCAGATAGGCGTCGGCGAGCGCGACGAGACGGCGGTTGGGGGTCGCCTGCGGCGAACGCTGGCGCAGGCGTCTCGCGACGAGATCTTCGCTCACATCCGGACGCAGGGCGCAAAAGGCGATGAAGGCGCCGGCGGTGGAGCGGCTGATACCCGCCCAGCAATGCACGACGAGCGGCGTCGTCCGATCCCAGGCTTCCACAAAATCGAGAAAGCGCCGGATATGTTCCTGGGCCGGCAGGGTCATGCCCTGCATGGCTTCGGAAATGTCGTTGAAGCCGAGAAAGAGGTGGTTGTCCTGCGGCACGCTTTCCGGGCGCGGCACCTCGGTACCGGCATTGATCAAGGTGGCGATGTGGCGGGCGCCACTTTGTTCGACGGTCGCCGCAAGCTTCGACAGCGGGCAGACGTAGATTTCCGGCATTTTTTCAGGCGGTCCTTGCGCGCGGCAGCGTCTCGGTCAGGGCCTCGATCTCGGCAAAACGGGCCAGGAAGCGGCGCTCTGCTTCGGTGGCGGGCCAGGGATCGAGGAGGTTCTCGTCCGGATTGAGAGACGGATCGCCAAAAAAGCGCCGCGCCTCTTTCTCCTGGAACCCAGCAAGGCGCGTCGCCTCCCAATAGGCAGCCGTTTGATCGGCTTTCTTGATCATGCGGTGAAGCTTCGGCTCGACATCGGCGGCAAGAGCGAAGCGCAGATGGATGGCATGCTGCAGACGCCGCTCCACGCCTTTGTAGTCTTCACCAAGCACAGCCTTGAAGGGCGAGATCATGTCGCCGATGACATATTCCGGCGCGTCGTGGAGGAGAGCGAAAAGACGCTCCTCCGCGGTGATGTCCGCTTTCAACTCGGCCAGCAGAGCCTCCACCAGAAGCGAGTGCTGCGCCACCGAATAGGCATGGTCGCCCCGCGTCTGGCCGTTCCAGCGCGCGACGCGCGCAAGCCCATGCGCGATGTCGCCGAGTTCCACGTCGAGCGGCGATGGGTCGAGAAGATCGAGCCGGCGGCCCGACAGCATCCGCTGCCAGGCGCGCGCAGGCGCGTTTGCCCGGTCAGCCATCGTTCGAAGTCCCGCCGGTCTCTGTTCCAGTCCCCGTGGACGGCCAGGAATAGGTCGCCCATTCGGGCAGTTTCGCCGTCACGGTGATGCGGCCGGCCGAGACGGGGAGATCCTGCTCCAGGGCCTCGGCGAGCCGGTCGAGGCGGACAAGGCCAATGCCTCTGCCATTGGCAGACGAGCCGAAGCGACCGATCGCCCGTTCGCCGGCCATGATCTCAGCGCCGGTTTCCGGCAGGGGACTGTCGTCTTCGACCGCCTCGATCGCAATGATGCGCCGCCGGGCCGTGCCGCGATGCTGCATGCGCGAGACGACCTCTTGCCCGACATAGCAGCCCTTCTGGAAGGACACGCCGTGAAGGCTGTCCATCGCCGCATCGTGGGGAAATGTATCGCCGAAGACGAAATCGATGCCGCCTTCGGGGATGCCGCAGGCGATGCGGTGGGCATGATAGGCGGCAAGATCGGCATCGGCGGAGACACTGTCTGGCGCGGCGACGAAGCGGCGTCCAAGCGCGGCCAGCCTTGGATCCGCCGGCGCCTCGGATGCTGCATCGCCGTCATCCCACGCGGCAAAGACGGCGAGGTCGTCTGCGCGAGACAACTCGACCTTGGCGCGTAGACGGTAAAGCGTCATCCGCTTGACGAAATTTTCCGCCTCTTCGGATCGGAGATCGATCGCGAAACCTTCGTCCCGGCGATGGATGAGAAAGTCGAAGAGAATTTTGCCCTGCGGTGACAGGAGCGCGCCATAGGCGATGCCCGCACTCTCCACCTCGTCCATCGAAGAGGTGACGAGATTGTGCAGGAGGTTGTGCGCGTCCGGCCCTCTCACCAGGACCACGGCTCTGTCGGTCAAACGTGCAAGCGGCATGATCAAATCCTCGACACTCAGCTAAGGCGTATGCGGTGCGGGGGCAATCCTGCTTGCGTTCAAAGCTGGCAATTGGCAAGCAGCGAGCATGGCTCAGAACTTCGATCTTCTCGTCCGTGGCGCGATCCTCATCAACCACGACGGCATTGGCCCGCGCGACATCGGCGTGAAGGGCGGTCGCATCGCCGCTCTCGGCGACCTTTCCGGCGCTGACGCCGGCGAAGTCATCGACGCAACCGGTCTGCACATTCTGCCGGGCGTCATCGATACGCAGGTGCATTTCCGCGAACCGGGCGCCGAACACAAGGAGGATCTGGAAACAGGTTCTCGCGCGGCTGTGCTCGGCGGTGTCACCGCCGTCTTCGAAATGCCCAACACCAAGCCTTTGACGACCTCCGCGGAAATGCTGGCCGACAAGCTTGCCCGGGCGCACGGGCGCATGCATTGCGACCACGCCTTCTGGGTCGGCGGCACCCATGCCAATGCGAAGGATGTGGCCGAGTTGGAGCGTCTGCCGGGCGCGGCCGGCATCAAGGTCTTCATGGGCTCCTCGACCGGCGATCTTCTCGTGGCCGACGACGAGGGCGTCGAAGCGATCTTGAGGAACACACGCCGCCGTGCCGCTTTCCACAGCGAAGACGAGATGCGGCTGAAGGCGCGGCTCGACGAGCGGCGCGAGAACGACCCGTCGAGCCATCCCGTCTGGCGCGATGTCGAGGCGGCGCTTTCGTCCACCCGCAGGCTCGTTGCGATCGCCCGGCGCACCGGCGCGGCGATCCATATCCTGCATGTCTCCACGGCCGAGGAGATGGCCTTTCTCGCCGCGCATAAGGATGTCGCCTCGATCGAGGTGACGCCGCACCATCTGACGCTTTCGGCGGAGGAATATGGCCGTCTCGGCACGCTCTTGCAGATGAACCCGCCGGTGCGCGGGGCGGAACATCGCGCGGCGCTGTGGACCGGTGTGGAAAACGGCACCGCCGATATTCTGGGCTCCGACCATGCCCCGCACACCTTGGAGGAGAAGGCCGCCGTCTATCCGGCCTCGCCCTCGGGTATGCCGGGCGTGCAGACACTTCTGCCGGTTATGCTCGACAATGCGGCGAAGGGACGGCTTTCGCTTCTGCGCTTGATGGACATGACGAGTGCCGGTCCGGCGCGGCTCTTCGGCATTCGCGGCAAGGGCCGCGTCGCGGTGGGCTACGACGCCGATTTGACCCTCGTCGATCTGAAGCGGGAGACGACGATCACCAACGCGTCGATGGGCTCGCGGTCCAACTGGACGCCCTATGACGGCAAGACGATCACGGGTGCCCCGGTCGGAACGATCATCCGCGGCAGGCGGGTGATGTGGGAGGGCGAGATCACCACGGCCTCGATCGGCGAGCCGGTGCGGTTCTGGGCTTCGGCCTGAAGCGTCAGACGAAGCGGGATTGTTTCAAGGCGTTCTTAACTCCGTTGCGTGAGCTTTCTCTGCAAATGCAACGGATCTGCTAAGGAGTGGATAACCACCAGCGGGAGCTCTCGCATTGATTCCTGATCAGGAGATGCCGGCAGGCCGTGTGCGCGGCTTCCTGGCGCTTGCCCGCAATGCCCTTGCCGACAGCGACGAGCGCGCCCGCGCGCGCCGCGCCTCTCTGATCGCCCTTGCCCTGCGCGTTGGGAATGCAGTTCTCGCTTATGGAACTCAGGTCGTTCTGGCGCGCCTGATGGGGCAGTTCGAATACGGTATTTTCGCGTTCACCTGGGTCTGGCTTCTCGTCTTCGGATCCATCAGCACGCTCGGCCTTGGCGATTCGCCGGTGCGCTTTGTCCCGGCGCTGCGCGAGACGGGCAGGCACGATGAACTTCGCGGTTTTCTGCGTTTTGCCGCCATCACCTCGATCGTCACTCCGGTAGTCTTGGCTACGATCTTCCTGCTCGGGATCTCTTTTGCCGGGCCGTGGATCGAAAGCGCCTACGTTTATCCGCTTTTATTGATGGCGGTGGCGATGCCCTTCGGCTGCTTTCAGGCCTATATGGAAAATGTTGGCCGCGCCTATTTCTGGACGATGCCGGCCTTGTTTCCGGTCTACATCCTGCGCCATTCGCTCATTCTTGTTTACATGGTCGCAGCCGTGGCGCTCGGGTTTGAGGCCACAGCCGTCACGGCCTTCGGCTGCACCATTCTCGCGATGGTCACGGCGACCATCTGGCAGACCTACCAGATCTTCGGCCGTCTCAGAAAAACCGTGCCGCCCGGACCGCGCGTCTATCGCCTGAAAGAATGGTTGGTCGGCTCCGCACCTTTTGCCGTCCTGGAAGGCATGTTCCATCTCTTCGCCTATATGGCGGTGCTCGTGCTTTCCTTCTTCGTGAGTCCGGCACAGATCGGCATCTATTTCGCGGCGACGCGCATCGTGCAGGTGGTGGCATTCATCCCCTATGCGGCCTCGGTCGGGTCTGCACATCTTTTCTCTGCGAGCCATGCGGCCGGTGATCAGGCGCGGCTGACGACACTGACGCGCGAAGTGAGTCTCGTGAGCTTCGTGGCCTCGGCGGGTGTCACGATCCTGGTTGTCACCACAGGCGTTTGGCTTCTTCAATTATTCGGTGAGGGGTTCCAGGCGGGTTACGACGTCCTCCTCATCCTCGCGGTTGGCATGGTGGCGCGGGCGATCTTCGGGCCGGCCGAAGATATCCTCAACATGACTGGCTTCAGCCACCTCTCGGCAACGACCTATGTGGTGATGGTGGTGATCAACGGCGTGCTCAACGTCGCCCTGATCATTCCTTTCGGGATCACCGGCGCCGCGATCGCGACGACGCTTGCGCTCACCATCCGCTCCATCTGGCTCGCATGGGCCGTGCGCCAGCGGCTCGGCCTCGATACCAGCATCGTCGGCGCCTGGGCGCTCCTTGCCGAGACGGTCGGGCGTTGGCGCAAAGGCAAAGCGGCGACGCCCGCGCAATAGGGCCGGTGAGGCCCGGTGAGCCCGCTCAGTCGCCCGCCAGGAAGAAATGCCAGCGCCCGTCCGGGCTGATGCCGAGACGGAAGAAGATGTAGGCGCCGTAGGACTGGATATCCTGCCAGTCGCCGGCCGTGATCAGCGTGAAGAGCTGCACCATCTGCTGCGGCGAGAGCCGGTCGAGCGGGTAGCGCGCGAAATACGGCCAGAGATACATCGCATTTGGGCTGTCGCGATCGACATAGAGGAAATCGCTCTCCAGGATTTCCAGCATGATGGCGAGCATTTCCCGGCCTTCCGGATCGCCGGACAGAGATTTCAGATATTCGATCGGGTCGCCGACATTGTCGAAGCCGAAGGCCGGCGCCGGATCCTGCGCCTCGATCAGGGGCCTGAGCCGTTCGATATCGCCGGAGAGCGCCGCCTCGTGCAGCGCTTCCCAGGTCTTGCGCACGGGCTCCGGCATCGCCTGCTCGCCCTTCAGGACATCGAGATATTCCGGCACGGCCTTGCCGGGCTCGGCCGCCGCCTGCGGATCTCGAGGCGCGACCTCTCTCGGCGCTTGGCTCGTCTGACCGTTTTCCGGATCCGGCTCGCCTTCCTCTTCCGATTGGCCCTCGGCCGGTGTGGCGGGTGCCGGTGTCGCCTGATCGTCAGAGGCTGGGGGCGGAGCGTTCTCCGGGGCGGCGCCGTCCTGCGCAAAGGCGGCTGCGCCGAGCCCAAGGCAGAATGCCGTCGCGATCGCGGCAACGCCGCCGAACCGCCGAGCTTTCCGGGCCACGGATCGCTCCGATCGATGGTTTCTCTGTGTCGATGCGGCCAAGGCCCTGACGGCGCCCGCTGCGGCTGTGTCGGTCATCTCGACCAATCCCCCTTTTTGCCCATCGTGAATATCTGCCGGATTCGATGGCGAGAGCGAGGCAGCTCGCAAATTCCGGCAGGACGCCCCGCTGGTTTCCGTCTCCCGGCTGCGGCCTTTACTGCCCGTAGCGGGTGCGGATATCGGAGGCGATCTCCGCGCTTTCCTTCAGATAGCGGGCGATGCTCGCCTCGGCCGCCGGCGTGCAGGTCTCATAGACGGCGTTGTAGGTTTCAAAGCCGTGGTTGAAGCGTCCGACGAGGCGCGCCTTGCGCTCCGGGCCCGGCGCCTCGGCGGCGAGCATCGCCTCCATATCGGCCTTCCAGGCGGGCCCGTCTTCCGCCCCGCAGAGATTGCGCAGGAAATAGAGGGCGCCCAGAAGCTCCGACAGGCGCAGAAGCTTCGGTTCGTAGATCGGAGGCGGCGGTTCGGAGGATTGCTGCGAAACCGCGGCGTCGCCACCTTCCTGCGCAACGGCTTCCCCGACGAAGCCGATGCAAGGCTGGCCGACCCCGAGAGAGGTCAAAATCACGAGGATCAGAAGAAAAGAAAGACGCCGCATCCTTGAGATCATGCGCCGGGGTCTTTCTCGCTTCAAGACGATGCCAGGGCACATGCCCCGTCCTCCTTATGTGCGGCGCCTGCGGCGATGGCGTGTGCGATGAATGCGATCGCGCCGGGCGTGAGAGGCAGCCCTCCGACCTCCTCGAAGGGCACGAAGAGCGCGCGGTCGACGTCGTCACCAGCCGCGGGTTCGCCGCCGCAATGATGGCCGGTGAAGACTTCGAGGCGTTTCGATGGGGTGCCGCCCGTCTCATGGCGTCCGAGCGAGACGAGGGGGCCGGCCGGAAGTCCCGTCTCCTCCATCAGCTCGCGGCGTGCCGCTGCTTCTGCTGTTTCGCCGGGCTCCACATGGCCGCCGGGGAAGCTCCAGATGGCGCTGAAGGGCGGTTTGCTGCGGCGGACCAGGAGGACGGCCGTGCGCTTGAGAAGCACGATGCTCGCGCCATCGACAGGATCGGTGGCCGGTCGTTCTGAACTCGTGCCCGGCTTTGTCATCCGCTCTCCCTTTTGCCGCATGGCGCTGATACACAGAGCCTATGTGCGGACGCTTCGTTCTGGCCATGCCGGCCGACGTCATCAAGGAGCTTTTCAACCTCGCCGTCTTCGACGAGCGTCTCCTGCCGCCCCGCTACAACATCGCCCCGACGCAGCCGATCGTCGTCATCCGCCAGGGCTTCGACGGCGTCGAAGGCGTCCCGATGCGCTGGGGTTTCCTGCCGTCCTGGGTCAAGGACACGACGCGCTTTCCGCTCCTCATCAATGCGCGGGCGGAGGATATCCGCGAAAAGCCGGCATTTCGCAACGCCATTCGCAGGCGCCGCTGCCTCGTCCCGGCCTCTGGGTTCTACGAATGGCAGGCGCGCGGCAAAGGCCCGAAGCAACCCTATTGGATCGCGCCCAAGGCGGCCGGGCCGGTCGCCTTCGCCGGGATCTGGGAAACCTGGATCGGCACGGACGGAAGCGAGATCGACACCGCCGCCATCATCACGGTCGCGGCCGAAGCGCCGCTCGACGAGGTGCATCATCGGCGCCCGGCGATGATCGCGCCGGAGAATTTTGCGCTTTGGCTTTCGGGCGAGGAGACGACCGATGCGGCTTTGTCGATCCTCACCGATCTCGGGGCGGAGGCATTGCACGCGACGCCTGTGTCACGGCGCGTCAACCGTGTCGCTGACGACGATGCGGGCCTGATCGAGCCTGTTTCGGAGGAAGAGGAGGCGCCACCGGCCAAGCCGGTGCAGCAGCGGTTGCTTTAATCGGCTTGTGGCTTTTCCGCCGATGGGATTTCTTTCTGCATGCAGATGCGGTCCTGGGCGTGGAAGCCGAGCGCTTCGTAAAAGCCTTTGGCGACTTCGTTATCGCCGCGGATGAGCAGGTTGAGCTTCCAGATGCCTTTTGCCGCAAGCCATGCCTCGGCCGCCGCCATCATCTCCCGGCCGAAACCCTGGCCACGCCAATCGGGGTCGGTCGCGACGTAATAGACGGCGCCACGATGCCCGTCATGGCCGACCATCACTGAGGCGACGAGGTGCTCGTCCTCAGGCCGGCGTCCGACGAGGATCGTGCTCGCCGGTGCGGCAAGGGCGAAGCGGATATCCTGGCGCGGGTCGTTCCAGGGGCGGGTCAGGCCGGCGCGCTCGAAAAGGGCGACAAGCGCGTCTTCGTCTTTGCCCCCAATATCGCCGCTGTCGAACTCAGCGATCGAAAGCGACGTCACAGCATGCGTCCCGGGTTCAGGATGCCGTTTGGATCGAAGGCCGTCTTGATCCGGCGCATGAGGTCGAGCTCGATCCCGCTTTTGACCTCCGCGAGGAGTTTGCGTTTCAGCCGTCCGATACCGTGCTCGGCGGAGATTGAGCCGGACAGCTCTCCGACGATGCCGTGGACGATCGTATTCACCTCGTCCCAGCGGGCGAGGAATTCTTCACGGTCGGCGCCGACGGGCTGGCTCACATTGTAATGGATGTTGCCGTCGCCGAGATGGCCGAAGGGCAGGGGGCGCGCGCCGGGCACGGCCTCTATGACGGCCGCCGATGCGCGCTTCAAGAATTCGGGGATCTTGGCGACCGGCACGGAGACGTCGTGCTTGATGGAGCCGCCTTCCTTCTTCTGCACTTCGCTCATCGTGTGGCGGATGTGCCAGAATTCGGCCGCCTGCGCGAGGGAGGCTGCCGGGGCGCCATCGAGCACTTCCTCCGCCTCGAACGCGGCTTCGAGCGTCGTCTCCATCAGCTCGCTCGCCTCCGCCTCGCTGCGACCGGAGGAAATCTCGACGAGGCAGTACCATGGATAGGGGGCCTGAAGCGGATCGCGCGTGCCTTCCTGGTGCCGGAGCACGAAGTCGATCCCGAGGCGCGGCATCAGCTCAAAGCCGGTCAGAGCCGAGCCAGCTGTCTGCGAAAACCGGCGAAACAGTGTGAGGGCGGTCTCAGGATCTTCGACCGCGAGAAAGGCGACGGCGCGGCCTTTGGGGGCCGGAAAGAGCCTGAGGGACGCCGCCGTGATGACGCCGAGCGTGCCTTCCGATCCGATGAAAAGCTGTTTCAGATCGTAGCCGGTATTGTCTTTCCTGAGGCGGCGCAGGCCGTTCCAGATGGTGCCGTCGGCCATGACCACCTCAAGGCCGAGAACGAGATCGCGGGTGTTGCCGTAGGCGAGTACGCCCGTGCCGCCGGCATTGGTGGCGATGTTGCCGCCGATGCGACAGGAGCCCTGTGCGCCGAGCGACAGAGGAAAGAACAGACCCGCTTCGCTCGCGGCCTTCTGGATCTCTTCCAAGACGACACCCGCCTCGGCGACGAGGGTTGCTCCGTCCCGGTCGACGTCGCGAATCGCTTTCAGTCTTTCCAGCGTCAGAACGACTTCGCGACCGCTTTCGTCCGGAACCTGAGCCCCTACGAGCCCGGTATTGCCGCCTTGCGGCACGATCGGCACGCCGGTCTCGTTGGCAAAGCGCAGGATGCCTGCGACTTCATCGGGCGACGCCGGCCGGACGACAGCCGCCGGCACGCCGAAATAGAGATCGCGCCATTCCACACAATAAGGCCGTGTTTCCTCAGGCCTGGTGAGGACATGCGTCTCGCCGACGATGGCAGATAGGGCCGAGACGACGGCCTGTTGGGTCGGGGTGTCGTTCATCGCAGCGACATTAGCAGCTGGCGTCAGGAGGTGAAGCCCTGCTTGCGGCACTCAGAATCCCGTGCCATTACGGCACCCTTCATGGGACGCCGGGCGTCGCGAAGGGCAAAGCAAACGGAAGAAATATGACCGCAGCAAACGGCATCATGGCGGGTAAACGCGGACTGATCCTCGGAATCGCCAACAATCGATCCATTGCATGGGGCATCGCCAAGGCAGCGCGCGACGCCGGGGCGCAGCTTGCGCTCACCTATCAGGGCGACGCTCTGAAGAAGCGTGTGGAACCGCTTGCCAAAGAGCTCGACGCGCTGGTGGTCGGCCATTGCGACGTGACGGACGGCGCGACGATGGACGCCGTTTTCGAGACGATCCGCGAAGAATGGGGCGGCCTCGATTTTCTCGTCCATGCGGTTGCCTATTCCGACAAGGATGAACTCGACGGGCGCTACATCGACACGACCGAGGCGAACTTCAACAAGTCGCTCTACGTCTCATGCTATTCGCTGACGGCGCTCGCACAGCGCGCCGAAAAGCTGATGCCGAATGGCGGCTCGATCCTGACGCTCACCTATTACGGCGCCGAAAAGGTGATGCCGCACTACAACGTCATGGGCGTGGCCAAGGCGGCGCTCGAGGCGAGCGTGCGCTATCTGGCCGTCGATCTCGGCCCGTCCGGCATCCGCGTCAACGCGATCTCCGCCGGCCCGATCAAGACGCTGGCTGCCTCCGCCATCGGCGATTTCCGCTACATCTTGAAGTGGAACGAGTACAACGCCCCGCTCCGCCGCACCGTCACACCGGACGATGTCGGCCAGTCGGCGCTTTATCTCCTCTCCGATATGGGACGTGCGGTCACCGGCGAAGTGCATCATGTCGACGCCGGCTATCACGTCGTCGGCATGAAAGCGGTCGACGCGCCGGACATCACGACGGTCCTGAAGGAATAGCCGAAATCGCAATCGCGGCAGGCGTCACGGGCGGATGAGCGCATCCACCCGGTAATGCGCCCGGGCTTTGTGCCAGACAGGCACAAGCTGCCGCTCGAGATTTTTCCGCAAGAATCCGTGCGCGAGAGCCGGATGTACCGCCGCGTCCGAAAAAGGTCGCACATGGTGCACGAGGACGATGCGCCCGCCGCGTGCAAGGCGGGTCGGAAGCTCCGCGGCCAGCCGGCGAAGCGCGGCGTCACTGAGATAATAGGCGACCTCCGAGGCGACGATGAGGTCGAATTCGCCCCTCGGCAGATCGCGCGGCAAAACCGCCTCGCGGAAGCGGACGGAGGCGAGGTCAGCACATTCCCGTCTCGCTTCGGCAAGCGCCGTTGGCGAGGCATCGAGCGCGAGAAGTCGGAGCGTGAGAGGGGCGAGCGCCCGGCTCGTCACACCGATGGCGCAGCCGAGCTCCAGCCCGCGCGCATAAGGCCCGCTGCCGGCCGCAGCGACGAGATCGCGGCGCTTCATTTCTTCAAAGGAGGAGCTTCGATAGCGCCAGGGGTCGATGTCGTGGCGAAATTTCGCTTCAAACCCGTCCGGATCGATTGCGGCGCGCGGCGTCATCGGGACCTCAGTCGCACCGGATGTCGTGGGGAGGTCTCCCCAGGACGAAGCGTTCTTCGGCAAGCGCCTCGCCCACGGCCGTGAGCGCGCCATCGGGATTGGGCTGGCGGAGATAGGTTCTGAGGTCGCGGTCGAGCCGCTCCAGTGGATGCGGCTGCATCAGCCCCGCCGCGCCCACCGCCCGTTCTGCCGTTGAGAGAACGTCCATGGCGAGCTTCTCGATGGCAAGGCGCATGGCATTGGCGGTGGCGATCGCCTGCTCCTGTTCGGCTTCCGCGGGCGTCCCGAGGCAACCACGGCACCAGGCCGCCGCCGCGCGGGCGAACCAGCCGTAGCCGCCCTCGATCGCAAGCGCCATCTCGCCGAGCCGGTGCGCCTGATGAGGGTTATCCGCGCGTCCCGTCCGTATCAGGTGCGCGCGGGCGGCATCGAGAACGGCATGCGCTCCGCCGAGCTGAACGGCAGCAAAGCGGATGGCGCCGGCGGAAAACCAGGGCTGGCGCACATAATCGCCTGGCCGGCCGAGAAACCATTCCGGCGCGACCTCGACACCCGAGAAATCGACGACATGGCTGCCGGAAGCCTTCATGCCGAGCGGCCGCCACCAGCTGCGATCGACAGGCCTCTCATCGACCGGCACGATCAGCATTTGCCGGCCTTCCGGTTCTTCCACCGTGACGATGGCGTGCGAGAGACCATCGACGCCCGAGGCGAAGTTCTTGGCGCCGACCAACGCACCGTCTTCGAGCATGAGCGGCTTGCCCGGCGCGTCCGTGTTCCAGACGCCGAAGATGCGACCGAGCCTCGCCTCTGCCTGGTAATGGCTCTCTTGCGCCTTGGAGCCGAACAGCGCGATGAGCTGCAGGGCGTTCACATGGCCTTCGAAGATGCGCCCGACATTGAGATCGCCGCGCCCGACGGCGGCAAGCAGGTAGAGGAGATCCTCCATCCGCTCCGCCGACAGAAGCGGCCCGGAGAGGAGACCCGCCTCGGCGAGGATGGCGAAACCCTCCGCCGGAAAAGAGCCTGACGCGTCGTGGCGGGCCGCTTCGGCGCCGATTTTGGCTGCGAGTATGCCAAGATCGAGCGGTTCAGACTGATCGGGCGCGCGTTCAGGCCGCGAAGCTGTTTGCAGCATGGTTCAGTCGCTCCTCAAGGTAAGACAGCGCTTCTTCGACCGGCATGGTGCGCGGCGCGTCCGGCTCGTCGCCGGCCAGCCTTTCGATCAGCGCAAGAGGCGGTTCGGCCGCCGAAACCGGCAGGTTGGAAAGCGTCTGCTCCGTCAAAGCGTTCCGCCAGGTGCCGTCGGCAGCTGCGAGATCCCGCAGGCGGCGACGAAGCCGGAAGCGCGCCTCGGCACGTTCCGGCGCTTCCACAAGCAGAGGCCGGTGGGCTTCTTCCTCCTCAAGCCAGGCGGCAATGCAATCGGCCATGCCTCCCTTCGCGCGGCCTTCAAGACGCGCCGAGACGATGACTTCCACGTCCGGCGCATGCCTGAGCCGAGCGCCCTGCGCTCGGGCGCGGCTGACGAGCGCGAGGTCTTCGCGGTGGGGCACAGCGGGGAGACCTCCGAGGTCGCGATAGAGCTCCGTCCGCAGTGCGAGACTGGCGCCCGTATGGTCCGAGTGGCGTGGCCAGGGATCGTAGGGCAGGGGATCGATCAGGGCTGCGAGACGGTCGAGAAGTTCCTGGTAACGGGCGACGAGCCGGGCGCGCCGCATGAAGCCTGGGCCGAGCCTTCGTTCCTCCTCCTCGTCGCCGACGAGGTGGCCGGCGACGATATCGGCACCCTTGCGCAGGGCGATCAGATTGGCGAGCACCCAATCGGGGGCGGGCCTCGCGTCGGCATCGGTCGTCAGGATGACGGTGGCACCGCTGGCTGCGGCCTCTTCCATCGCCATGCGGCGGGCGACGCCGACATGGTTGTCGCTGCCCGTGAGCGTCACTTCGATGAGCCTGAGCGCGATGTGCGGGGCGCTCGCCGCGGCCGCGCGTGCGACGGCGGCCGAGGCGTCCGTACAATTGTTGCAGACGATGACGACGGGCAGACGGTGCCCGCCGGCAAGCCAGGTCTGCCGGGCGAGAGCCCCGATCAGCTGTGGCAGGCGTTCTTCTTCATTGCGGGCGGGAACCGCCACAACCGGGTGGAACGAGGGCAATTTTGGGCCTCACGGAAGACACGACGCCTCCCACAACACATGAGGCCCAATTTGGTTACCGCTCGTTAGCTGGCTAGGCGGCGATATTGATCACAAGCCGGCCGCGCACCTTTCCGGCAAGGAGATCGGACGTTGCCTGCTCGATGTCGGAAAATGCGATTTCGCGTGTGATCGAGGTGAGCTTCTCGCGGTCGAGATCGCTCGCAATCCGCTGCCAGGCGAGTTCGCGGATCGCTTTCGGAGCCATCACCGAATCGATGCCGAGAAGCGACACGCCGCGCAGGATGAAGGGTGCGACAGAAGCCGGGAGATCCATGCCGCCTGCAAGGCCGCAGCAGGCGACGGCCCCGCCGTACTTTGTCTGGGCGAGCACATTGGCGAGCGTCACGGAGCCGACAGCATCGACGCCGCCTACCCAGCGCTCCTTGCCGAGAGGTTTTCCGGGTTCAGAGAGTTCCTTGCGGTCGATGATCTCGGAGGCGCCGAGGCTCTTGAGGTAATCGGCTTCTTCGCTGCGTCCGGTCGAGGCGATCACGTGATAGCCGAGTTTGCCGAGAAGGGCTGTCGCAACGGAGCCGACCCCGCCGGTGGCACCGGTGACGACCACCGGACCGCGATCCGGCGTGATCTGATGGCGTTCAAGGGCAATGACGCACAGCATCGCCGTATAGCCGGCCGTGCCGACCGACATCGCCTCTGCTGCCGAGAGCGTCTCGGGCTGGCGGACGAGCCAGTCGGCCTTCACCCGGGCCATGCCGGCATAGGCGCCGTAATGCGTTTCGCCGAGGCCGAAACCGTTCAGGATCACACGCTCGCCGGGCTTGAAGGCGCCGGTATCGCAGGAGACGACCTCGCCTGCCAGATCGATGCCCGGGATCATCGGCCAGCGCCGGATGACCGGACCCTTGCCGGTGACGGCGAGCGCATCCTTGTAGTTCACAGTCGAATGCGTGACGCGGACGAGCGTGTCGCCTTCCATGAGGTCGTCGGTCGTCAGATCGACATGCGATAGAGACTGCTTCTTGTCTTCGTCCCGATCGATCAGGATGGCTTTGAAGGTTTCGGCCATGGGGGGATCTCCCTTTTGTCGCGGTCACGTTGCGCAGATGAGGCCGCCGCGCAAGGGGACAAGAGGGAGGCAGGTTTTCGCTGTCCGATCAGCTTGCCGTCACGAGGCAAAACGCGGCTCGACCGCCTGCTCGCGGATCGGCCAGTGCACGATGGCCGCAAACAGCCCGAGCGCCACGCCGAGCCACCAGACTTCGTCGTAGGAGCCGGTCTTGTCGTAGAGATAGCCTCCGAGCCAGACGCCGAGGAAGGAACCGATCTGGTGGGACAGGAAGACGATCCCGCCCAAAAGACCGAGATGGCGCGTGCCGAACATGATGGCGACGAGCGCATTGGTGGGCGGCACCGTCGACAGCCACAAGAGTCCGATCACCACGGAGAAGATCACCACCGAAGCGGGGCTGGGCGGCGCCAAGAGGAAGATCGTTATGGCGACTGAGCGCGCGAGATAGATCAGCGCGAGGAAGATCGGCTTCGAGTGGCGCTCGCCGATGGCGCCGGAGGCGATCGAGCCGATGATGTTGAAGAAGCCGATCAGGCTGATCGCGATCACCGCCCAGCGCGGCGACAGGCCGAGATCGGCGATATAGGCCGGAAAATGCGCGGTGATGAAGGCGACCTGGAAGCCGCAGACAAAGAAGCCGCAGAACAAAAGCACGAAGCTGCGGTGGCGCAGCGCCTGGGTGAGGGCTTCGGCGACGCTCTGTTCGGTCTCTCCCGGCTTGAGCTGATGGCGCGGCTGGCCGCGCAGGGGGATCGCGGCAAGTGGAATGAGCGCCATCAAGATGGCGAGGCCGATCAGGGCGTCCGACCAGCCGAGCGTGTCGATCATCGCCTGCGAAATCGGCGCGAAGGCGAACATGCCGAAAGAGCCGGCGGCGGTCGCCAAGCCAAAGACGAAGGAACGCCGTTCCGGCGGCACGCGGCGGGCAAGGGCTGCCATGACGACGCCGAAGGAGCCGGCTGCAACCGCAAGACCGACGAGCACGCCGCCGCCGATATGAAGCCAGAAGGGCGCCGGCGAATAGGCCATGACGACGAGGCCTGCAGCGTAAAGGAGAGCGCTTGCGACGAGCACCCGCGCCGTGCCGAAGCGGTCCGCCATCGCCCCGAAGAAAGGCTGGCCGAGGCCCCAGGCAATGTTCTGGATCGCCATCGCGAGCCCGAAGGTGGTGCGGTCCCAACCCCGGTCCGTGAGGAGCGGGATCTGGAAGAAGCCCATGGCCGAGCGCGGCCCGAAGGTGAGAAGCGCCACCGTGCAACCGCCTACGATGATCGCCCATGGCAGGGCGGCATGTCCGGTGCCGGACACCAGATTGCCTGAGCCGGCAGATTGACCGCGCATCGTCATGAGGCCTATCCCGCAAAGAAAGCGAGGATAGCCTGAGACTTTCCGAGGCGGAAAACGAAAAGACCTTATCTTGCTTTTGAGAGATTCTGAATTGGAGCTGGGATGAACAAAGAGGATATCGCCAAGTCGCTGGCTGCGGCGCGGGTGTCGGGAGAATATGCAGCCGTTGATATTACGGCCATCGATCAGGCCGAGGCTGCGGAAGATATCCTGGCTGCCGCCGGTGTGTTCTATGGCGGGCGCCGGATCGGCTACAAGGTCGGGTCGACGAGCGAGGCGGCGCAGAAGGCGACCGGTGCGCCAGGCCCGTGGTTTGCGCCCATGGTCGAGAGCGATCTCAGCCGCGACGGCACCACGCTCGTTTGGAAGAAGCACTACCGCGGCGTCGAATGCGAATTCGCCTTCCGCATTGGCGAGACCTATCCGGTGTTTGATACCAAGCCCAATCCGGCGAGCCTGCGTCAGGCGGTGGCGGCCTGTCATCTCGCTCTGGAAGTTGCGGGCCGCCGCACCGAAGGCAAAGGCCTCACGCGCTATCCGGCGGTTCTTGCCGATTTCGGCGCCCATTGTGCCTTCGTGTTGGGTCCGCAGGTCAAGGACTGGGAAAACCACGATCTCGCCGAGGTGGCCGTCTCGGGGCTTCGCGACGGCGTCGTCACGAACAAAGGCTCAGGAGCGGCCGTTATGGGTGGGCCGCTCAATTCGCTTCTCTGGCTGACCGAAAGGCTCGCTGAGCGGGGCCTGCAGCTTCAGGAAGGCGATTGGGTGCTGACCGGAACGACCATGGGCATCGTGGTGCCGGAACCCGGCTCCACGGTGACCGGCGATTTCGGTGAACTCGGCAAAGTGAGCGTCAATTTCGCCCGCGAGAGCTGAGCGGAAGAACGCACACGCAAAGAGACCGTTTAGAATCGGGGCTGGCTCTGTCGTCTGTCGGCAGAGCTGCCCAAACGGCTCCCAGAAATCGGGCTCTTAAAAAAATCGGTGGGGCCGGAACGAAGCCGGCGGCACGACGTTGATAGGTTGGATCAGCTCCAGCCGCCGCCATAGGTTCGATAGAAGATGTGGCGGCCGATGCGGTCGGTGCGCTTCATGCTGCTCGCCCACCGGGGCCGGACATAGGTGGCGTGGTAGTGGGTGGAATCGCCCACTTCCTCAAGCCAGGCTTTTCCCTCGGTCACGTCGAGCGCGACCTGTTTGGCGCGCTCATAGGCCGAGGGCGATCGGATTCGGTCGCGAATCCCGTCGCAGGCAAATGAGAATTGGCAGCGATTGCGCCAGTTCTTGTTCTGATAGACGACGCCACAGATCGTGTTCGGATAGGCGGGGTTCTTCACCCGATTGAGAATCACCTGAGCGACGGCGATCTGGCCGAGCTTGCTCTCACCGCGGGCCTCGAAATAGACGCCGCGCGACAGGCACGCTTGCTCTTTTTCGCTTTTGACACTTTCCGGCAGCGTATTGAGCATCCACGCATGCTCAGGCTTGGTGCGGTGGCGACCGCGCATCCAATCCCAAAGAGAGGGCGTCTCCTCCGGTTTCACGCGTGGCGTGCCGAGATCGCCAAGCTGGCCCGTCGCAGGGGCCGAGCCGATGACGGCGTCGAACGGTGCATCGAGACCGTCGCCGGTGGGAGCATAAGCCACGAGCGCTGCGTCAGCGGGGATGCTGTCCCTGCGCGCGAGCATGATGCCGTTGTCCTGCGTGGTCGTCTCGTGCTTCTGCATGAAATGGGAGTAGGCGACCATCAGTCCCGCCATATCCTGATCGGACGCATTGGCGAACGCGACCTTCGGCAGATCCTGGCCGTCGCGCGAAGAGAAGATGTCGTCCATGTTCCAAAGCTGGCCGGCGGCCGGCAGCTTGTCGGATTTGCGCGCAACCGGCGAGCGCGTCATCAAGAGATCGCCCTTGCGGTCGCGATTGACGGTTTCGGTGGTGAGCGGCCCTTCCGGGCTCGGAACGGCGACTTCCGCACCCTTTCCGAGCGCCGGCACCGGGATGGTGCGGGCGTCGCCCATGCCTGATCCCGGAGTGAGGGATGCGTTCTGGATATTGCCGACGGACATCGCTTCAAGACGGGTCTGCCAGCGCTGGTCGGGCAGATCGCCCGAAATCATGGCCGCAGCATCCTGATAGGCAATTGGCGACGTCGCGGCGACCAGGGCGCCCAGACCGAGCAGTCCCGCTGTCGATGCGGAACGCCAAGTCCTTCTTACGCCGCGCCATACTGCCATGAAGAAACCTCTTTGTCGGGCACAAGCGTTTTCGCCGCGCGAATCGCTCGCGTTCCGCTCCCGCCCTCACGAACGAGAAAAACAAATCGCGGTTTACAACCGGTTAATCGGGTCGCTCCACTTGGCGTCCGACCCGTCTGCCCGACGATCCCCCCTTTGCCCAGAGGTCCATCCGACCAGGGCTGCCGTATCGCGGCGGAATGGGGCAAGAAGTTGACAATTCCTTGCCCCAGCCTTGCATGCGGAAAGAAGATTCAGCTTGTTGCTTTTTTGCCAAGGGCCGCCTGGGCGGCGGCGAGCCGTGCAACCGGGACGCGATACGGAGAGCATGAGACGTAGTCGAGACCGGCTTCTTCGCAGAAGCGGATCGAGGCGGGATCGCCGCCATGCTCGCCACAAATGCCGAGTTTGAGATCCGGCTTCGTCACGCGCCCTTCCTTGACGGCGAGCGCAATCAGCGCCCCCACGCCCTCGGTGTCGAGAGTGATGAACGGATCCTTCTCGATCAGCCCGATCTCCTGATAATGGCCGAGGAAGGAGGCCGCATCGTCACGCGAAATGCCGTAGGTCGTCTGCGTCAGATCGTTGGTGCCGAAGGAGAAGAACTGAGCGCTCTGGGCGATCTCCCGCGCCCGAAGGGCGGCGCGCGGCAGCTCGATCATGGTGCCCACCGTATAGGTGATCTTGATCTCGCTTGAGGTGTTCACCTCTTCGGCTGTGCGGTCGATGACCTCTTTCACCTTGTCGAGTTCCGGCAGCATGCCGACGAGCGGCACCATGATCTCCGGGATCACAGGTTCGCCGGTCTGATGGGCGGCATCACGAGCCGCCTCCAGAATGGCGCGGGTCTGCATTTCCGTGATCTCCGGATGCAGGAGCAGGAGCCGGCAGCCGCGGCTGCCGAGCATCGGATTGGCTTCCGTCAATTCGATGATGCGCTCGCGCAGGCGAGACGGTTCCGTGCCGATTGCCGCTGCAACCTCTTCGATCTCCTTTTCGCCCTTCGGCAGGAATTCGTGCAGGGGCGGATCGAGGAGGCGAATGGTCACCGGCAGGCCGCGCATCGTCTTGAAGAGCTCGAAGAAATCGTGGCGCTGCAGCGGCAGAAGCTTGGCGAGCGCGGCCCGCCGCGCCTCCCGGTCTTCCGCGACGATCATCTCGCGCATGGCGACGATGCGGTCGTCCTGGAAGAAGGTATGCTCGGTGCGGCACAGGCCGATGCCTTCGGCCCCGAAATCGCGCGCTGCACGCGCATCTTCCGGCGTTTCGGCATTCGCCCGGACGCCGAGACGGCGGGCCTGATCGGCCCATTTCATCAAGGTGGCGAAGTCGCCGGAGACTTCCGGCTGCAGCATCGCGACGGCACCCTCCATCACCTCGCCGGTGGAGCCGTCGATGGTGATGACGTCGCCTTCCTTATAGACCTTGCCGAGCACCATCATGGTGCCGGCCTTGTGGTCGATCTTGAGCGAGCCGGCGCCGCAGACGCAGGGTTTGCCCATGCCGCGGGCGACGACGGCCGCATGGCTCGTCATGCCGCCGCGCGAGGTCAGGATGCCGCGCGAGGACACCATGCCCTGAATGTCTTCCGGGCTCGTTTCCATGCGCACCAGGATGACCTGATGGCCTTCCTTGGTGAGAAGGTCGGCCTTGTCCGGCGTGAACACGATCTCGCCGCTGGCAGCCCCCGGCGAGGCGGGCAGGCCGCGCGCGATGACGTTGCGTTCAGCCTTGGGATCGAGCGTGGGATGCAAGAGCTGGTCGAGCGATGTCGGCTCGATGCGCATCACCGCCTCTTCCTCGGTGATCAGGCCTTCCTCGGCCATGCCAGTGGCGATCTTGAGGGCGGCATGGGTGGTGCGCTTGCCGTTGCGGGTCTGCAGCATCCACAACGTCCCGCGTTCGATCGTGAACTCCATGTCCTGCATATCGCGGTAATGGCGTTCCAAGCGATCCGCATGCGCGCAGAACTCCTTGAAGGATTCCGGCATCAGCGTTTCGAGCGACGGGGCATCGCTGCCGGCCTGAACACGGGCTTTCTCCGTCAGATATTGGGGGGTGCGGATGCCGGCGACGACATCTTCGCCCTGCGCATTGACGAGGAACTCGCCATAGAGCGCTTTCTCACCCGTCGACGGATCGCGTGTGAACGCCACGCCTGTCGCCGAGGTGTCGCCCATATTGCCGAACACCATGGCCTGCACGTTGACGGCGGTGCCCCAGCTCTCCGGGATGTCGTGCAGTTTGCGATAGGTGATGGCGCGGTTGTTCATCCAGGAGGAGAAAACGGCGCTGATCGCGCCCCAAAGCTGGTCCTGCGGATCCTGCGGGAACGGGCCTTCGTTGACCTCGATGACGAGAGCCTTGAAGCGCTCGATCACCACCTGCCAGTCTTCCGCGGAAAGCTGCGTGTCGCTCTCATAGCCGCGCGCTTCGCGCTCCTGCTCGAGGATTGCCTCGAAATCATGATGTTCGACGCCGAGCACGACGTCGGAATACATCTGAATGAAGCGGCGATAGGAATCGTACGCGAAACGCGGATCGGCACTTTCGGCGAGCGCCTGGACGCTCTCGTCGTTGAGGCCGAGATTGAGGACCGTGTCCATCATGCCCGGCATGGAGCTGCGCGCACCTGAACGCACCGACAGAAGCAGTGGCATCGGAGCGCCGCCGAGCGTCTTGCCCTGCAGCTTTTCAAGCTTCGCCAGCGCTTCGGCGACCTGTTCGTGCAGGCCTTCCGGCATCTGCCGGCCATTGGCGTAGAACCAGTTGCAGGCTTCGGTGGAGATTGTGAAGCCCGGCGGCACCGGCAGGCCGAGATTGGCCATCTCTGCAAGATTGGCGCCTTTGCCACCGAGAAGATTGCGCATGTCGCGCGAGCCCTCGGCGCTTCCGCCGCCGAAGGAATATACCCACTTCGTCATCGTGCCTCCGGAAACCTGGTCGATTTACACGTTGTCCCACACCGGCTGTAAAACGTTCAGCCGGTCCGCACAACGCAGGCTTCAGGGCATCTGTTGCGCAAAGAACGCTTCATTCCCTTAGGGAAGTAGCCCCGCCAAACGACGATTTCTTCAGGCCAACAAGTGCTTTAGAGCGCAATATCGAGGCCAAGATCCAGTATCGGAGCCGAATGCGTTATAAAACCGGTGGAGATATAGTCGACGCCGGTTTCCGCGATCGCCCCAACCGTGGCGAGCGTGATGCCGCCGGAGGCTTCCAAGGTGGCGCGACCGCGCGTTATCGCCACTGCTTCGCGAAGTGTCGGCGGACCCATATTGTCGAGGAGGATGACGTCGGGCCCTTCTTCCAGGGCCTCTTCAAGCTGTTCGAGCGTGTCGACCTCGACCTCGATCCGGACCAGATGTCCGGCGAATTCCTGAGCGCTGCGAATGGCTTCTCTGACCCCTCCAGCAACTGCGATGTGGTTGTCCTTGATGAGGATTGCGTCGTCGAGACCGTAGCGGTGGTTTGAGCCGCCGCCGCAGCGAACCGCGTATTTCTGGAAAGACCGCAGGCCCGGATGGGTTTTGCGGGTGCAGGTGATCCGTGCCTTGGTGTGGGCGATGGCGGCTGCAAATTCGGCGGTCGCGGTCGCAACGCCAGAGAGGTGGCAGAGGAAATTGAGCGCCGTGCGCTCGGAAGAGAGGAGCGCGCGGGCATCCGCCGAGATCTCTGCGATGACGGCACCGGCTTCAAGCCTGTCGCCGTCGGCCGCACGCGGCCGAAACTCTGCATCCGGGTCCATCAAAAGGACGGCCTTGCGGGCAAGCGCGAGGCCGGCGAGCGTGCCGGCGGCCCGCGCCCCGATGGTGGCCGTCGCCCGGCGGCCGGTGGGAATCGTTGCCTGCGACGTAATGTCACCCGCGCGCCCGAGATCTTCTTCAAGCGCCGCACGCACGGCTTTCTCGACGATCAGGTCCGGCAGCTCAGGCGAGGTTGGCATGACGGGATGTCTCCTGGAAAGCGGCGATGGCGCCCTTGGCGATCGCATCGGCCTTGGCGAGCGTGAGAAAGCGCCGATGCGCCTCTTCGGGTTGCGGATGCGGAAAGTCGGAGCGGAAATGCGCGCCGCGGCTCTCCTCGCGGCGAAGGGCGGCCACGGCGATGAGTTTGGCGGCGGTCAATGAGTTGAGGAGACTCGGCTGCCGGGCGGTCGCCCGGATCGCGTCCATTTCGGCGAGTGCGGCTTCAAGTCCCTGGCGGCTGCGCACCACGCCGACCGCGGCATCCATGAGCCGGCGCAACCGTTCAAGCAGCGCGTCTTCGTTCGGAAGCCCGGCGGCCGTATCGGCCGTCGATTCATCCGACCAGCGCACCATACGGTGATTGGGCAAAAGCCCCTGCACGTCTTCGGCGATGCGGGCGGCAAAGACGACGGCTTCCAAAAGCGAGTTGGAGGCGAGCCGGTTGGCGCCGTGCGCGCCGGTTGAGGAGACCTCGCCACAGGCCCACAAACCATCAAGGGAGCTGCGGCCGAGCCCGTCCACATGGATGCCGCCCATATGGTAGTGGGCGGCCGGCGCGATCGGGATCGGCGTCACGCGTGGATCGATCCCCGCCTCCATGCAGGCGGCAAAGACGGTCGGGAAGCGTTCGGGAAATTCCGCTCCCACGGCCTCGCGGCAATCGAGGAAGGCGCCCCGGCCGGAATGGCGCGCCTGATGCACACCACGGGCCACGATATCGCGCGGCGCAAGCTCGCCCGCCTCGTGGATATCGAACATGAAGCGATGACCGTTGCGGTCGACGATGGCCGCACCTTCGCCGCGAAGCGCTTCCGTGGCGAGCGGGGCCGGATCGCGACCGACATCGACGGCGGTCGGGTGGAACTGCACGAATTCCGCATCCGCCACGAGCGCGCCTGCGCGCGCGGCCATGCCGAGGCCTTCGCCGCGCGCCTCCTGGGGGTTGGTGGTGACGGAGTAGAGATGGCCGATGCCGCCGGAGGCGAGCACGATGGCACGCGTCGGCAACAGCATGCGCGCCGAAAGCCCTCCGCGCCGGTCGCGGGCAATGAGCCCGGTGACGTAGGAGCCTTCCGCCTTCAGGCTTTCGGCGACGAAACCTTCCAGGACGCGGATCGAGGAGGTCTCGCGCACCGCTCTGATGAGCGCCTGCATGATGGCGGCGCCGGCGCTGTCGCCGCCGACCCTGACCA
The DNA here is from genome assembly GCF_025379905.1 of Afifella sp. JA880. Lineage (NCBI taxonomy): Bacteria > Pseudomonadati > Pseudomonadota > Alphaproteobacteria > Hyphomicrobiales > Afifellaceae > Afifella > Afifella sp. JA880. The sequence continues at coordinate 1,456,845 of NZ_JAOANH010000001.1, read as the reverse complement.
CCCGGCGATGCGAATGCGCGGCCTCGCGGGAGAGCGTGAGTTTGCCCTCGAGGTCGCGGTCGAAGGGCACACCATAAGACAGAAGGTCGTGGATGCGGGCGGCCGCCTCTTCCGCCATGCCGCGGGCGATGGCGCCCTCGACGAGGCCGGCACCGGCCGCGATCGTGTCCGCCACGTGGTTTTCGACCGTGTCGCCCGGGTCCATGGCGGCTGCGATGCCGCCCTGCGCCCAGCCGGAGGACGAGCCTTCACCGATCGGGGCGGCCGTGATGATGGTGACGGGCCGCGGCGCGAGTTTCAGGGCGCAGAAAAGACCGGCGAGGCCGCCGCCGACGATGACGACGTCGTCGATGCCGGCCCAGGATTGCGGCGGGAAGGGGTGCGGGGAAAGGCTCACCTCAGGAAAGCCGCTTCGACATCGGCTGCGCCTTGGCGAAGTCGATCGCCTTTCCTTGTTCGCCCTCATCCGTCCAGCCGGCCGAGCGATAGAAACGGTGCGCCGTCGCCGTACTCGTCAGCCGCGCCTCAACGATACCTTGTTTGCGCATTTCCCCCTCCATATGGGCAAGCATGGCTTTGCTCGCGCCGGAAAAGCGTGCCGCGGGTCTCACATAGTTGAGAAGGATCTCGGCACCTCTGAAGGCGCCGACGCAGACGATCTCGCCATCCTCCTCGGCCACGAGGAAGGTCGATGCGGGATCTTTGATCCATCCCGCCACGATGCCGGGCGCCTTGTTGGCCGTCCATCGTTTGATATTGGCAGGGTTGCCGCCGTGATCGGCTTCGCAGAGGCCGGTGATGGATGCGATCAAAACGTCGCTCACTGCCTCTGCATCGCCGGGCTTTGCCCTTCTGATGCGCATGCCGAAGCCCCCACGGCAGAACTCAGCTCTTCAGATTGACCATGCGCTCCACCGAGCGGCGCGCCTTTGCCGCCATCATCGGGTCGAGGACGACCTCCTCGCTCATATAGACGAGGGTATCGAGGATCTTCGGCAGCTGGATGCGCTTCATGTGCGGGCAGAGATTGCATGGGCGCACGAATTCCACCCCCGGCGCCTCGCTCGCGACATTGTCGGCCATGGAGCATTCGGTCACCATCAGCACCTTGCCGGGGTTTTCCTTCTGCACCCAGCCGATCATCTTGGCCGTCGAGCCGGTGAAATCGGCTTCGGCGAGAACGTCGGGCGGACATTCCGGATGCGCGATGATGCGGATCGACGGATCGGCCTCGCGGTAGGCGCGCAGCTCGTCGCCGGTGAAGCGCTCATGCACCTCGCAGGCCCCGTTCCAGGTGATGATCTTCACATCCGTCTGTGAGGCGACCCAAGCGGCGAGATACTGGTCGGGCAGCATGATCACCTCTTTGGCGCCGAGGCTTTCCACCACTTCCAGCGCGTTGGAGGAGGTGCAGCAGATGTCGACCTCCGCCTTCACGTCGGCGGTCGTGTTCACATAGGCGACGACTGGCACGCCCGGATGCGCTTCGCGCAGAAGCCGCACATCTTCGCCCGTGATGGAGGCGGCGAGCGAACAGCCGGCACGGCTGTCGGGAATGAGCACCGTCTTTTCCGGGCAGAGGATCTTCGAAGTTTCCGCCATGAAGTGCACACCGCACTGGACGATGATCTCCGCCTCGGATTTCGCTGCCTCCTGCGCGAGCTGCAGGGAATCGCCGACGATATCCGCAACGCCGTGATAGATCTCCGGCGTCTGGTAATTGTGGGCGAGGATGATGGCCCCGCGCTCCGCCTTCAGGCGGTTGATGTGGTAGACGTAAGGCGCATGCACCGGCCATTCGATCGCCGGGATGACATGGCGAACCTTCTCGTAAATCGGCGCCGTCGCTTCCGCGATCTCCGGCGTATAGGCGAGATCCGGGTAAGGCTTCACGTCGTAACGATCGGCCGCCGTGTCGAGGGAAACATTCCCGCCCGTGCCGATTGCGGCCGCTGCGCTGGAACCCTGAACCATACTCGCCCCTCCCGTTTATATGTTTATGCTCAGTTTGAGCATAAGATGGGCCAAACAAAAACCGGCAGTGCCGGAAGCGACTCAGATAGGGGCGAAATCAACGCCGTGCAAGACGGTTGACGCAACGTCGTCATGCACAAAGTGCGCGGCTCGGCGGCCGCGATCCCCGAAAGGCGCGAGAAACCGCCGTTTCCTGCCTATTGAGACGCGGCCATTTCCAAGGCCGCCATTCTTATCCCCGCCTCTCAAACCTCCCGCACACTTCCCGCCGTCGATGAAGTGCGGTGAGGGATTATGCTTCAGGTTGAGCGAGCGCTGCCTGAATTCAAGGCGAACCACTACGCAGCCCGGCTGCAGCTCCAGGCGCTCAAGACTGTGCACTCCGTCCGTCGGGAGAATCTCACCAAGAGCTTTGCCGAACCGGCTGCCGCACGGCAGCGCTTTGCGGCGCGCCTCAATGCCGAGATTCACCGCAATGCCGCCATGCTGCGGGCCGCCTTCGTGCGTGCCTACGCCGAGACGCGGCCCGGCGCCCGTCGCACGCCAGGCCGCATCGACCTGCCGGATGTCAGCTGGCTCAAGGACGAGACGCTCGCCGAATGGGATCGCCGTCAGAAGGCCGCCGAGCGCCGGCTGGGCAGCGAGCCAGAGCGGCGTCAGGCCGTTCTTGCGCGCGTCGAAGACACGTTGTTTCGCCGCTTTGCCGGCCGCCTCAACGAGGTGCAGCAGCATGGCCTGGGCATCGATCGCTATGTCTGGCGCTCGCGCGACGATGCCCGCGTCCGGCCCGCACATGCCGAGAACGACGACAAGGTCTTCTTCTGGGAGGAGCCGCCGGAGGAGGGTCATCCGGGCGAGGCCTGCAATTGCCGCTGCTGGGCCGAACCGGTCATCGAGCCGATTGCCGATGATGCCGCTCCGCCCGACACCGGCCTGCGCTACCGCCTCAGCCTTGCCGCCGCTGCGGTCGCCGGAGTCGTCGAAGCCGTCCGCGATGCCGTCCTCGACAGCGTTCGCTCGGTCGGCGAAGCCGTCGAAGAGGTGCCGGCGGCGCGCCGGTTGGTCTTTCTGCTACGCCGTGAGGCACGGGGCGAGCTTTCCGATGCTGAGCGTGCCGAGCTCGAAGGCGTGCGCGACGCCGCCCGTGCCAGGGCAGAGACCTTCTTTCGTGACGCTCCGGAGCTCGCAAAGGCGCTCGGCGCCTATCTGCTTGCCCTGCAGAAGCGCCCGGGTCTTCTCGAGGACGCCTACCGCCAGGGTCTCGCCACCCGCGAGGAGGTCGAGGCGGCCTATCGCGAGCGCGCCTATGTCGACACGCTCGTCCTTCTCAACGTGCCGCCGCCGTTCCTCGCGCTGCGTGCCGGCAAGCTCCTGGGCCTGCGCAATCTGGCTGGCGATGCGAAGGCGCTGGCTGAGGCAATCACGCGGGAAGCCGCTCGCCTTCGCCGCCGCGCTGGCCATGTCGGTCACAACGTCATTGACAATCCGGGCATCGTCTGGGGCCGCGGCATCAAGGGGCAGGGAATTCCCTGGGAGGACGCGCTGGAAGCGACCGGCCAGTTCGGCCATAGGCTGCCCAAGAATTACAAGACGATCGATTTTTACGATCCAGTGAAGCGGACAGCGACAAGCGCAAAAACGCTTTATACGCGGGCAGCTGGCTACGTCGAAGATCCTGAGAAGATATACCGCGCACTGCAGCGTTATGTCGATCGTCTGGAATCATTCGATGGCGATCGAAAGAAGGGACTAAGTGTGAAATCTTCAGAAATCGAAGTAAAAAGGATCGAGCTGGCTGTGCCGATGAATACGTCAAGACAGCAAATTGTTCAGATCAGGCGCGCTGTGAGATATGCTGAGCAACATGGCGTGCAACTCAGGGTGACTTTTATCAATGAGCCATGAACGAGCCGTCGCGCAGCTTCGAGCCCGCTTCTCCCGCGATAGGGAGCCTGAGCCTCCGCCACCGAAGCCTCGTAAGCAGGCAACCGTGGAAGCATATCGGGCTTTCACGAGAATCTACTCCCATGCGGTCTATGGTGCAGCCTACCCTGACCCGGCCGGCTACGACCAGATTCATACGGCACGAATGCCCGATAGCGATCTTGGTTACGAAGCGCGGTCTGCCCTGCGTGCAAGTCGTTTCGTTGCGCCAGAGCACCCCGACTGGGACAGTGTAATCCGCATCCCCACAGACGATGAGCTCAGAGAAGAAGAAGAGCGCGACAAAAAACGCGCCGGAGTCCGGAGCCTTCGTGCCCTTTATGCGGGCGCCGGGTCGGTTAGCTTGCGGCTGCGAGACGGCGAGATCACGATCGACGCTGAACGATATCGTGGACACGGCCATTGGGAAGGCATCCCCGGCGTCGAGCCGACCATCCTCCCCGAAAGTGTCTCCGACGAGGAACTCGGCGCCGCGATTAATGCGGCGCTGGAGGTGAGCCGGAATGCGTGAGGGGGCCGGGGGCGGCCTGAGCGGCCGCTCGCAGTGGTGTTGAAGCTTTCCTGCGGCGGGCGAGGGCGCTTCTGGTGATGTACCGAGCGGTTCGCAGCGGCGCTGCGGCCGCCGCCGTTTCCCTCGTCCTGCCTTGCGCCCTCAGCCGCCGATCTTGGAAAAATCGGCGACGCCGTGCATCGCTTCGCGGATGCGGTTGAGGAGTTTCAGCCGGTTTTCGCGCAGGTTCGTATCTTCGGCATTGACGGTCACATGATCGAAGAAGGCATCGACGGCCGGGCGGAGCTCGGCGAGGGACGCCATCGCGCATGAGAAATCCTCAAGCTTGAGATGCTTTTCGACATGCGCCTCCACATTCTCGATGACGGCGAGAAGCTCACGCTCGGCCGCCTCGCCCTTCTCGTGAATGAGGGCGTGGTCTGGCTCGCCCGTGTAGCTCTTGCCGTCCTTCTTCTCCTCCGCGCGCAGAATGTTGGCTGCGCGGCGATAGGAGGTGAGGAGGTTCTGGCCGTCGTCGGAGGCAAGAAGCCCGGCAAGCGCCTCTACCCGGCGCACGACCATGAGGAGATCGTCCTGCCCAGGCAGTGCGAAGACGGCATCGATCAGATCATGGCGGGCGCCCTGGTCGCGCAGATGCACTTTGAGGCGGTCCGCGAAGAAGGCGAGGAGATCAGCAGATGTCGTCTCGTCCAGGCGCTTGGAGAAGAGCGGCAGAAGCGGCAGCCTGAGCCCGTTTTCAAGCACGATGCGGATGACGCCGAGGGCGGCACGACGGAGCGCGAACGGGTCCTTCGAGCCGGTCGGCTTTTCGTCGATCGCCCAGAAGCCGGTCAGCGTGTCGAGCTTGTCGGCGAGCGCCACCGCCATGGCGACAGGTTCAGTGGGAACGGCATCGCCTGGGCCCTGCGGCTTGTAATGGTCGCGGATCGCATCGGCGACATTGGCAGCTTCGCCCTGCGCCTTGGCGTAATAGCGGCCCATGACGCCTTGAAGCTCCGGGAATTCGCCGACCATGCCGGTCGGCAGATCCGCTTTGGCGAGCTTTGCAGCGCGTTCGGCTTCCTCGGCCTTGGCGTCGACCACCGGGGCGAGCGCGCCGGCGAGCGTCGCGATCCGGGCGACGCGCTCCGCCTGCGTGCCGAGCTTGTCGTGGAAGGTGACGGCCTCGAGTTTTGCCCCCCATTCGCCGAGCGGCGTGGCGAGATCCTGCTCGTAGAAGAAGCGGGCATCGGACAGACGGGCCGCGATGACGCGCTCGTTGCCGGCGATGATCTCCTTGCCGCCGTCGCGGGCCTCGATGTTGGAGACGAGCAGGAAGCGGTTGGTGAGCGCGCCGTCCGCTCCGCGCAGCACGAAACATTTCTGGTTCTGGCGGATGGTGAGGCGGATGACCTCTTCGGGGATCTCCAGAAAGGCCTCGTCGAAGCGACCCATCAAAACGACGGGCCATTCGACAAGCCCCGCCGTCTCGTCGATGAGCCCGGCATCCTCCACCACCTCGAAGCCTTGCGCGAAGGCAAGGTTCTTGGCTTCCGTGGCGATGATGTTGCGGCGCCGTTCCGGGTCGAGGACGACTTTGGCGGCCTCAAGCTTCGGAACGTAATCGTCGAAGCGACGCACGCGGATGGCATCCGGCGCCATGAAGCGGTGGCCGTAGGTGACGTTGCCGGATTCGATGTCGCCGACCTTGAAGGGGACGATTTCGGGGTCTTCCGTCTCCGGGCCGAACATGCACAGGATCGAGCGCAGGGGCCTCACCCAGCGCAGCGAGCCGGTGCCGAGCGCGTCGGCCGCGGCAAAAGCGGAATCCTTCGGCGCGGAGGCTGCTCCCCAGCGCATCGATTTCGGCCAGGGGAAGTTGCGGATCACCTGCGGCAGAAGCTCCGCCACGATCTCTTCGGCGGCCCGGCCGGGCTTTTCGATGACGGCGACATAGAAATCGCCCTTCTTGGGATCGCTTTCGATCTTCGCGTCGTCGATCGAGGCGAGACCGGCAGAGCGCAGGAAGCCTTCGAGCGCCTTTTCCGGTGCGCCGACGCGCGGACCTTTGCGCTCTTCCTTCACGTCGGCAGAACGCGCCGTGACACCGTGAACGGTGAGCGCCAGGCGGCGCGGCGTGGCGAAACCCTTGGCGCCCTCATAGGTGAGGCCGGCCTCGACGAGACCGTCGGTCACGAGGCGTTTCAGATCTTCGGCGGCACGCGCCTGCATGCGCGCGGGAATTTCTTCAGAAAAGAGTTCGATGAGAAGGTCGGGCATGGGATCGGATCAATGGTCATCGCCCGCCGCCGGGGTCGCCGGGGCGGGCTCAGCGGCGTCGTGCGGCCGCGAGGAGAAACTGAAATCGACGGCTTCCAGATATTGCGGCAGATCCGTGTCGGTCGCCTGGAAGACGACACGCATGATCATTTTGTAGCCGCTGACATATTCCTTCATCCGCTCCAGCATGCGCTGCATGGCGAAATCGTCGAGCGGCACAACGAGACGGCTCATCTTGTCGCGCAGCCGCAGCTCCAGACGCTGGTTCGCGTCGCGCTTGACGATGGCGAGACGCGCCGATCGCTTGACGAGCGGTTCGTCGCCGATGCGGTAGGCGATCTCGCCCAGCGCGTAAGCCGCCTCGCTCTCCATGCGACCGGAGCGGTTGAATCGAAAGGTCGCCGTCCAGCTATCGCAGGAGAAGATCATCGGCACGCGTGTCGGCGAGGTCACTCCCGCCTCTTGCGGCTCGGTCTCGGTTTCAGCCATCTCAGGCGCCTCCGGCCTCGGTCATCAGCCAGGCCTCGCCGCAGGCGATGGCGAGGGAGCGGACCCTCAGGATGTAGTTCTGCCGCTCCGTCGGCGAGATCACGCCGCGGGCATCGAGAAGATTGAAGACGTGGCTCGCCTTGATGCACTGGTCATAGGCGGGAAGCACCATCCGGTGCGGACCGCCGTTGCGCGCCGCCTCGTCCCGCCCGGCCGCAAGCAGCGCTTCGCATTCGCCCTCGGCGTCCTGGAAATGACGCAGAAGCTTGCCGGTGTCGGCATGCTCGAAATTGTGCCGCGAATATTCCTGCTCCGCCTGCAGAAAGACGTCGCCATAGGAGACCCGCTCCGCGCCTTCGCGGCCGTTGAAGTTGAGGTCGTAGACGTTGTCGACGCCCTGCACATACATGGCGAGACGCTCAAGCCCGTAGGTGAGTTCGCCGGAGACGGGGGCGCAATCGACGCCGCACACCTGCTGAAAATAGGTGAACTGCGACACTTCCATGCCGTCGCACCAGCATTCCCAGCCGAGCCCCCAGGCGCCGAGCGTCGGGCTTTCCCAATCGTCTTCCACGAAACGGATGTCGTGCACGGAGGCGTCGATGCCGATCGCCTCGAGTGAGCCGAGGTAAAGCGCCTGCAGATCGGGCGGCGACGGCTTCAGGATCACCTGGTACTGGTAATAATGCTGCAGCCGGTTCGGGTTTTTGCCGTAGCGTCCATCGGTGGGGCGCCGAGAGGGCTGCACATAGGCAGCCTTCCACGGCCGCGGACCGAGCGATCGCAGGGTCGTGGCCGGGTGGAAGGTGCCTGCCCCAACCTCCATGTCGTATGGCTGCAGAATGACACAGCCTTTGTCGGCCCAGTAACGCTGCAAGGTCAGGATCAAGCCCTGAAAGGAGCGCGTCGGGCTCATATGCGCGGGAACCGCTTCGTTCATCACCGGTAGCTCTTGGAAATAGTGGCCGTTGCCTGCCACGCGGAGGGCGAGGGGTCAAGCTAACCAAACGCCCGGGTGCACTCGAGCGCATCCTTTCGGCGAGGGAGGGTGTTGGTGCTGCTCTCAGCGAGCGAGGGTTGCGCGGACCCACCATTGCGGATGCGCGCGGGCAAGTGTCTCGGCCGCGGTGCCGGCCGCATCGAGCGTCTCGTAAATCGCAAAGCAGGCCGAACCGGAGCCCGACATGCGGGCAAGGTGGCAATGCGTTTTCGACAAAACCTCTAGAACCTCTCCGATCGCCGGCTCGAGCGCAATCGCCGGGGCTTCGAGGTCGTTTGTCGTGGTCTTCAGGAAATCTGCGACCGCGCGCGCATCGTCCAGGTTGGCCGGCACTTCTGGGAGAGTGTGTCCGGGCGGCTGACCGAGCGTCTGAAACACCTTGCCGGTCGAAACCACCCGCGCCGGCCAGACGAGCACGAGCGGCAGAGCGGGCAGGGAAGGCAGAAGCGTAATTTCTTCGCCGATTCCGCGCGCCCGCAGAGCTCTGCCGAAAAGCCCCATCGGGACATCGGCACCAAGCGTCGCCCCGAGCGCCAAGAGTTCGTCCATCGACATCCCGACACCCCAAAGCTCCGCGAGAGCCAGAAGCGTGGTCGAGGCATCGGAGGAACCGCCACCGAGCCCGGCGCCGGCGGGGATCTCTTTGGTGACGGCAATCTGCGCGCCCGCCCTGGCGCCTGAGGCCTGCCTCAGCGCTTCGGCGGCGCGCAAGATGAGATTGTCCGCTCCATCCGGGACGATCTCCGCAAACCTGCCGCTCACCTCGAGCGTGAAGTCTTCGGCCGGGGCGAAGCTCAACGCGTCGCCAAGATCGGCAAAGACGGCGAGCGTATCGAGGAGATGATAGCCGTCGTCCCGCTTTCCGGTCACATGGAGAGCAAGATTGATCTTGGCAGGTGCCGTGCGCACGAGGGCGGGAGGGAGGTTTTCGTTCAAAGCTTCTCAGATGTAGCAGCCGATTGGGGACTGCTCCAGCACCGCTCGTGAGGCAGAAGAGCGCGACCCTTCACCGTCCGAACCGATGAAAGAGGCAGGGCTCTCGCCTTACGGCAAAGCGTCGGCAAGAGACCCCTCCGGTCCAGACGAAACTCTCAGCGCGCTCCCGACGCCTGATCGGCAGGACCGCTGAAGGAGATCGGCTTCGCTGCTTTTGTCCGGCTCGAATCCTGTTCCGCCTCGGGTGTCGGCGTGATGCGCGGGGCGCTTTCCACCAGGCGCTCGGCAGCGATCTTGCGGTTGATCACCTCAAGCTCGGGGAGTTTGGCGCCAAGGTCGCGCGCATGGCGCCACTGAAACTGCGCTTCGAGCTTGCGACCGACTTTCCAGTAGGCGTCGCCCAGATGGTCGTTGATCACGGGATCCGCGGTCTCCAGGGAAACGGCGCGTTCCAATTCCTCGACGGCGTCTTCGTAGCGCCCGAGCCTGTAATAGGCCCAGCCGAGACTATCGACGATGAAACCATCATTGGGCCGGAGATCGACGGCCTTCTGGATCATGCCGAGGGCTTCGTCGAGATGCACGCCCTGATCGACCCAGGAATAGCCGAGGTAATTGAGAACAAGCGGCTGGTCCGGAAACAGTTCGAGGGCTTCCTTGAAGTCCGCTTCCGCCTTCGCCCATTGCTTCGCCCGCTCATAGGCGACGCCCCGGAAATAAAACAGGGTCCAGTTGCCCCGAGCCGGCTCGTCCAGATGCTCGATCGCGCGGCTGTAGATGTCGGCGGCTTCTTCGTATTTTTCTTTCGCGCGCTGCATGTTGCCGTAGGCGATGTAGGCGGCGAGATCGTCCGGATTTTTCCGGATCGCTTCCTCAAACGCCTTCTTCGCTTCGTCGATCCGATCCTGCTGCGCGAGAACGACTGCGGCTCGCAGAATGCCGACCGGGCGGAAAGGCGATTGCGCCGGGATCTGCTCCAGCACTTGGATTGCCTGATCGCCGAGACCGTTGCTGTCCAGGATATCGCCGAGAGACAGGGCTGCGAGACCGCCGCCGCTGTCGGGATCGATGTAGAGGGCGAGACGCAGATAGACGGCTGAAAGTTCGAAGCCGCCCTCCTGGCCGAGAGCGGTCCCAAGGCCGGAGAAAGCTTCAGCCGCACCCTCGACGGGCGTGTTCACCGCCTGCGTGACGGGCTTGCCGGATTCGATGTCGGCCATCGTGTCGATGGCGAGCGGGTTGCGCGGGGCGCGGTCGAGATACTCTTGCAGGATCTCTTTGGCTTTGTCCTTATCGCCGGCGCGCGCCAGTTCGCGTGCATAGGCTTCCACGACGCGAACGGAATTGCCGTCCTGCTCGTAGGCCTTCGCAAAACGGGCAAGGGCATCTTCGGTGTTGCCGGCGACGTCGGCCATCAGGCCGGCATGGATGAGCTTGAACGGCTCGTACCAGCTTTCGCCTTCCAGACTGTCGACGAGGGCGATCGCCTCATCCGTTTTGCCTTGGCCCGTCAATGCCCAGGCTTTCAGGAGTGTCGCCGTCAATGCAGCGAGCGCGCCCTGATCGTTGCCCTGAAGCGTCTTGATCGAGGCTGCGAACTTTTTCTGCTTGAGAAGATCCGCGGTGACGATGAAGCTCGCGATCTGACTGTCGGGCGCTTTCTTGACGAGGATTTTCGCCATAGGCAGTGCCGTCTTCAGATCGCCCCCCGCGGTGGTCAGGACGACGGCGCGCTCCAGCCAGGCCGCGTTGTTCGGATCCGCTTCATAGGCCTGCTGGTAGAACTCCGCGCCATGCGTGACGTCCTTGGTTTCGTCAGCCACCCGCGCGGCGAGAAATATCCCGGCAAGGCTCGTGAGCTCGACCGGATCGTCGTCGCTCTTGGCCGCTGCCATGGCGGGGGTCGCGAAGGCCGCGGCCAGCAGACAGGCCGCAACGAAAGGCCGCAAAGCTGGCACGGTCCGGAAAGATGTCATGCGGGATCTCCAGTTGGGGTCCACGGTCAAACAATTGGCTATCGCCGGCCCCATTAAATAGGCACCGGCAGGCTTGCCGGTACCCTGCCTTGCCCCCGCACTCGCAGAATTCCCAGTCCAGGACTCAATGAACGCGCGCCACGCAAAATTCAACTGCTTCCAGGAGAGCCGCCTTTTCCGGGCTCTCTGGGGCCGGGGCGAGAGCGTCGCGGGCCATGGCGCCGTAATGTTTGGCGCGATCGACCGTGTCGGCGAGCGCCGAGGTCTCGGCGAGACGCGACATGGCGCCTGCCAAAGCTTCGTCGTCGGTCTGGCCTTCCACGAGGGTGCGGCGCCAGAATTCGCGATCCTCCGGCGAGCCACGGCGATAGGCGAGCACGACCGGGAGAGTGAGCTTACCCTCACGGAAATCGTCGCCGACATTTTTGCCGAGCGCCGGTGTGGCGCCGCCGTAATCGAGCGCGTCGTCGATGAGCTGGAAGGCGATGCCGAGATTGGCGCCGAACGAACGGAAGGCAGCGCGGGTGGCGCGGTCGGCGCCGGCGACGATCGGCCCGACTTCGGCCGCAGCCTGGAAGAGGGCCGCCGTCTTGCCGCGGATCACCTCAAGATACTCGTCTTCCGTCGTTTCCGTGTTCTTGGCCGTGCCGAGCTGCATCACTTCGCCTTCGGCGATCGTGGCGGAAGCCTCCGAGAGGACGCGCAACGCGTCTAGCGATCCAACGTCGACCATCATCTTGAAGGCCTGGCCGAGCAAGAAATCGCCGACGAGAACGGTTTCCTTGTTGCCCCACAGAAGACGCGCCGTGCGCTTGCCGCGGCGGGTGTTGCTTTCGTCGACGACGTCGTCGTGGAAAAGCGTCGCCGTGTGCATGAATTCGACGGCGGCGGCGAGGCGGACATGGCCCTCGCCCTCATAGCCGAGCGCCCGCGCGCAGGCGACGGTCAGCATCGGCCGCATGCGCTTGCCGCCCGAATCGACCAGATAGCGCGCCACCTCCGGTATCAGCGTGACTTGCGATCCGGTCCGCTCTAGGATCAGGCGATTGACCGCATCCATGCCGTCTTGCGTGCATTCCACAAGCGGTTCAAGCGAAGCCGTGCCTGCTTTCCGCTCTCCGAGCGAGAGGATAACGCCCAATTGACAACTCCTTGCTGTTTCAAAGGGTAGAACGGATAAGCCGCCGCGCAAAGGGACAGATTGCACGCGCCCTACAAGGCTGACGGAATCCAGGCAACTGCCCCCTTTTACACATGCCCCCTGATGACCCGCCCCTATATGACCGGAGCGTGACTGGATGGAAGAGCTTATCCGCACCAACGACCTCGCGCTGATCTCTTTTGTGGAGGCGCTTTTGCGAGATGCCGACATACGTTACTCCGTCGTCGACGCCAATATGAGCATCATGGAAGGCTCGCTCGGCATATTGCCGCGACGCGTTCTGGTCGATGCCTCGCGTCGCGACGAAGCGAAGGCGATCCTGCGCGATGCCGGGCTCGACAAGGAGTTTTCCCTGGGCCTCGGCAGCGATTGAGCGATGAGCGCAGACGAGAGGACGGTCGAGACGCACGGCTTTCTGGGGGCGCGGATCGCGCTCGTGAAACCGGCGAGCGGCCACCGGCCGGGATTGGACGCAGCCTTGTTGCAGGCGGCGGTTTCGCCGCAGCGAAAAGGCCTCTGCGTCGAGTTCGGCTGTGGCACCGGCGCCGTGGCGCTCTCGGTTGCAGCCCGCGCTGCGGAGCTTGAGGTCGTCGGCGTCGATAGCGACGAGGTCGCGGCCCACCAGGCCGAGGAGGCGCGTCAGCTTCTGCAGAATCGGGGCTTCGCCGAGCGTGTGAAGTTTGTGGCGGCCGATGTGACGGAGCCGCAACTGGGTGAGCGACTCCGTCCGGCCCGTGTCGATCTCGTCCTCATGAACCCGCCGTTTTATGCTGCTTGCGAAGTCAGCGCCTCGCCCGACCAGCGCCGCCGGGTGGCGCATCAGGCCGAGGTGGATCCTCTGCCGCGCTGGATTGCCGCGGCTTCGTCTCTGCTCGTCCGGAAGGGCGATATCGCCATCGTCCATCGGGCCGACCGGCTTGCCGCTATCTTGAAGGAACTCGCGGCTCATCGCTTCGGCAGCATGAAAATCCTGCCGTTTCATGCCCATGCAGGCGAGGCGGCGGGACGTGTGCTGGTTTCGGCCCGTCTCGAGGGGAAGGCACCGCTGGTGCTCGGCGCCGGCATCGTCCTCCATGAAGCCGATGGGGCGTGGACGCAGGTGGCCGGTGCGATCCTGCGCGGGGAGGCGGATTTCGGTCTTCTTTAAAGCGCCGAAGCGTCACGGCATCTGGCAAATTCTCGCGGCATGACCATCTTGCCGAGACGATCTTTGATGAATTTGAGAGTTTGGAAGACAGATGGCGAATTGGTTGCACAGTCTCCTGCCGGGCGTGTTCAAGGCTGAGCCCGTGGTTCCGGTCATCAGAATGTCGGGCACGATCGGCCGGGGCAGCCGCTTCCGGCCGGGTCTCACGCTCGCCTCGGTGGCGGGGCCGTTGAAAAAGGCCTTCGACAACAAGAAGGCTGAGGCCGTTGCGATCATCATCGATTCGCCAGGCGGCTCGCCGGTTCAGTCGCACATGATCTACAAGCGCATCCGCGCCCTCGCCGAGGAAAAGCAGAAGCGGGTGTTCATCTTCGTGGAGGATGTGTGCGCCTCCGGCGGCTACATGATCGCCTGTGCCGGCGACGAGATCATCGTCGACCCGGCCTCGATCGTCGGCTCGATCGGCGTGGTCTCGGCCGGGTTCGGCTTTGTCGATGCGATCCACAAGCTCGGCGTCGAGCGGCGCGTCTACACGTCGGGGGAATCGAAGGTGATCCTCGATCCGTTCCAGCCGGAAAAGCCGGAAGACGTGCGCCGCCTCAAAGTCATTCAGGAAGAGGTGCACGAGCTCTTCATCGATCTCGTCAAGAAGCGTCGCGGCAGCGTGCTCGCCGACGATCCCGAGATCTTTTCGGGGCTTTTCTGGTCCGGCAAGACGGCCGTCTCGCTGGGGCTTGCGGATCGTCTCGGTGATATGCGCCACGTGCTGCGCGAGAAGTACGGAGACAAGGTACGCCTGAAACTCATCGGCGCGGAGAAGAGTTTCTTCGGCATGCGCCCCGGCCGCGTCGGTGCAGGTCTGGCCGCTGCGGCGGGCGAGGGCTTCCTCGATACGCTCGAAGAGCGTAGTCTCAGGCAGCGTTTCGGAGGTTAGAACGATGCCCCAGTTCATCGCTCTCGGATTGATCGCCGCCGGCGGCTATTACGCGTTCAAGGTTCTGAAGCGGGAGATGGCGCGTGTCGATCGTGAGGTGCGCGCCGCCGAGAAGGTGCGGGCCGACGACCGTGGCGAGCTTCTCGTGCGCGATCCGGAGACCGGCCATTATCGTCCGCGCGAGGAGCGGTGAGGGCGTCATGAACGCGCCGGCGAAGGCGGCGGAGCGGATCGGCTCGGGCCTCTGGACAGCCGATCAGTTCCTGGAATTCTACATGACGCGGCCGGACGAAGAGCGCTGGCAGCTCGTGGATGGCCTCGCCATGATGATGGTTCCCCCTGATGTCGAGCATCATAAGATCGGCAAACGCCTGACGCGGCTTCTGGATGATGCCCTGGCCATGAGCCATCCCGAGTGGGAAGCCTTCGAGGAAATGGGAGTGCGGATTGCCGGCGTTGCCGATTTCAATCCTGAGCCCGATGTCGTGGTCGTGCCCACAGCCGAAGTTTCGGGACGTTATGCGACAATCTTCTTCCTGGCCGCGGAAGTGATTTCCCCGTCCAACACTGCGGAGATGATCGCCCGCAAGATCGAGCTCTATCAGCGCCATCCCGACAATCTCTATTGCCTCACCGTCGCGCAGGACGAGGTGAGGGTGCGGCTGTGGTCACGCGAAACGGAATGGGAGATGACGGAGTTCACCTCCCTGGACGAGAGGCTCCGCCTGCCGGCTTTCGGCTTCGATGTGACACTCGCCGAGATCTACCGTGGTACGAAGCTGGTCGGCTGAGGCTCAAAGGCGTTTCACGAGGAGGACCCAGTTCGTACCTGCATTCTCCCAGTCCTCCTTCACCATCTGCCGGGATGCCGTTTCGAGATAGCCGCAGCTTTCATAGAGTTTGCGTGCGCGGACGTTGGCATCTGAGACGATGATCGACAGGCCTTTCGTTCCGGCTTCCGCCGCGAGACGATCTGCGACCTGGAGGAGTTCGCGGGCGAAACCTTTGCCGCGATGCTCTGGATAGGTCGCAAGCACGTTCACGTACCAGGTTCCCGGGGCGAGGTTTTCGAGTTCTTGCAGAGGCACGAACATCGCTGGCATGTCAGCGGGATCGAATGCTTCCGGTGTGTCGGGGAGAGGATAGCCGATGAGCGCAGCCGCCACTTTCCCGTCGGCCTCGCGCACGATCGTGTTGCGATAGGAAAAGCTGCCTTCCTCACGCCGCGCGCGCTGGCGCCCGATCTCCCAGACATCCTCGCCCGCCTTTGCCATGCGGCGCCAGAGATAGACGGGCAGTCCCTCTCCGGCCATGTTGACGAGCTCGGCCATTGCCGTGGCATCGTCCTTGGTCGCCGCCCTGATCGCGGATACTTCGTGATGAGGCTCCATCCGTATTGCCCCTCCGCTCTTACGCCGTCCAACCCACCCCACAGCGCATCTTTAAGGACATGATGCGCCAACCGGGATGGGCTCTTCGCTCAGAATGCCCCCTTACATGCCGACATAGATGGGGCCTTCGCCCCCCTGCGGCGGGACCCAGGTGATGTTGCGGTTCGGATCTTTGATGTCGCAGGTTTTGCAGTGGACGCAGTTCTGCGCGTTGATGACGAAGCGCGGTTCAGCCCCGTCTTCCTGCACCCATTCGTAGACCCCGGCCGGGCAGTAGCGGGCCGAAGGGCCGGCGAAGACGGCCCATTCGCTTTCCTTCTGCATCATCGGATCGGCGAGCCGCAGATGTACCGGCTGGTCCTCTTCATGGTTGGTGTTCGACAAAAACACCGACGAGGGCTTGTCGAAGGTGATGACGCCGTCGGGTTTCGGATAGTCGATCTTTGGGCATTCGGAGGCAGGCTTCAGGCAGGCATAATCGGGCTTCTCATGGCCCATCGTGCCGAAGAAAGAGAAGCCGAAGAGCGAGTTGGTCCACATATCGAGGCCGCCGAGCATCACACCAAGGCGCGTGCCGAACCGTGACCAGAGCGGCTTCACATTGCGCACCTTTTTGAGGTCGTGACCGATTTCAGATTCGCGCCAGCTCGCCTCGAAGCTCTCCACCGTGTCGTGACTGCGCCCTTCACCCAGAGCGCCGGCCACATGTTCCGCCGCCAGCATGCCCGATAGCATGGCGTTGTGCGTGCCCTTGATGCGCGGCACGTTGACGAAGCCCGCCGAGCATCCGATCAGTGCGCCGCCCGGGAAGACGAGCTTCGGCACGGATTGGATGCCGCCCTCGGTGATCGCGCGCGCGCCGTAGCTGACGCGCTGTCCGCCCTCCAGGAGGCTCTTGATCGCCGGATGCGTCTTGAAGCGCTGGAACTCCTGAAAAGGCTCCAGATGCGGGTTCTCGTAGTTCAGATGCACGACGAAGCCGATCGCCACCTGGTTTTCCCCGAAATGGTACAGGAAAGAGCCGCCGCCCGTTTTGTTGTCGAGCGGCCAGCCGAAGGAATGCTGGATGAGGCCCGGCTTGTGCTTGTCCGGTTCGACTTCCCAGAGCTCCTTGAGTCCGATGCCGAATTTCGCCGGCTCGCGCCCCTCGTCGAGCGCGAAGCGGGCAATGAGCTCCTTGGCAAGGGAGCCGCGGGCGCCTTCGCCGATCAGCGTGTAGCGGCCGAGAAGCGCCATGCCAGGCTGATAGGCGGGGCCCGGCTTGCCGTCGCGCCCGATGCCCATGTCGCCGGTCGCGACGCCAATGACGGCGCCCTTGTCGTCGGTCAGAATTTCGGCGGCGGCAAATCCAGGATAAATCTCCACGCCGAGCCCTTCGGCGCGTGCTGCGAGCCATTGGGTCAGCCGTCCGAGTGAGCCGATGTAGCTGCCATGGTTGTTCATGAGCTTCGGCATCAAAATGTTCGGCAGCTTCGTGGCGCCTTTCTCCGTCAGATAGAGAAAGCGGTCCTCGGTGACATGCGTCGTCAGCGGGCGGTCCGGATCGTCGCGCCAGTCGGGGATGAGTTTGTCGAGGCCGATCGGGTCGATGACCGCGCCGGAAAGAATATGGGCGCCCACCTCGGAGCCCTTTTCCAAGACCACGACGGAGATTTTCTCGTCGAGTTCCTTCAGGCGGATGGCCGCTGCAAGTCCTGCCGGTCCAGCTCCGACGATGACAACGTCGTATTCCATGCTCTCACGTTCGGGCGTCTCGGCGGCTTCCATTCTTTTCTCCAGATGAGAGTGGGGGCCTAAGGGATAAAACGTCGTCCCGCTCAAATTCAATGCAAACCCGCTTCGTCTCGTCTGTCCATGGCGCAAGCGGCACTTCTGCGAGCTTTGAGCGTGGCGGGTTGACGCGTTGCGGGCAAGCCTCCTCTTCCGCCCCGGCGCGCATGATGGCAGAAAGGTCTGGTGAGCCCGCTTTCGCCAGATATCCCTCTCGCCCCCCTCAAGGAGCTTTTGCGCTTCTATCTTGAGAACGGCGTCGATTGTGCCGTGGAAGAGGCGGGCGTCGATCGTTTCGAGAAGACGCGCGAGAGGATGGCCGCCCGCGAGATGGCGGCCCGCCAGGCGCCCGCGCAGCAACAGGGCAGACCCGCCGGGGCGCAACACCGTGATGACGGGGCGCGGGCCCCTGCCGAGAGGCCGCGCCGGAGCGAAGCGCGCTCGCAGCCGCCGGCAGCGCCGCCGCCCGTCGCCCCAGCGGCCCTTCCTTCGGAAGAGGCGGTGATGGCCGCCCGTGAAGCCGCCCGCAGTGCGGCATCACTCGAGGAACTGCGCGAAATTCTGGCGGGCTTCGATGGGTGCAATCTGAAGCGGACGGCAACGCAGCTCGTATTCGCCGATGGCAACCCTGAAGGTCGGGTGATGCTGGTCGGCGAAGCGCCTGGCCGCGACGAGGATCTGCAGGGCCTGCCCTTCGTCGGGCGTTCAGGGCGCCTCCTCGACCGAATGCTGGCGGCAATCGGGCTCGATCGCAGCGGCGTCTATATCGCCAACACGATTCCGTGGCGGCCGCCCGGCAACCGCGATCCCTCGCCGATGGAGAGGGCGATCTGCCGGCCCTTCATTCAGCAGCAGATCCGTCTCGCCGATCCCGATTTCTTGATCCTTCTCGGCAATGCCGCCGCCAAGGAAATGCTCGACACCACGACGGGCATCACGCGACTGCGCGGTCGTTGGATCGATTTCGACACGGGGGCCCGCCAAGTCCGTGCCATGGCGACGTTTCACCCGGCCTATCTCTTGCGCAATCCGCTGCAGAAAAAGCTCGTCTGGCGCGATTTGTTGACTTTGAAAGCCGCCCTCGAAGAGTCTCAAAACTGATCCGCTGACAAGCTGTCGCAAAGCGTGAACACGGGAGGGCTTGACCGTTGGCGACGCACAGGGTTACCGGCGGCTCGCGGCAATTCGGCGTCCATCATGGCCAGGCAACTTCTTCCTATCGCTGCGCTCTTATTGAGCGTGGCCTTCTTGCTCACTGCGAACGGTTTGCACTCCATCCTGCTGCCGATCCGCGGCGGCTTGGAGCATTTTTCGACATTCTCGCTGGGCCTCGTCGGGACGGGCTGGGCAGTCGGCTTCGTCGCCAGCTGTTTCATGGCGCCGCGCATCGTCCATCAGGTTGGCCATATCCGCGCGTTTGCCGCCTCTGCCGCGGCCGCGGCCGTCATCATCCTGTTGAACGCGATGATCGTGACGCCGCTGTCGTGGATTCTTCTGCGCGTCTTTTCCGGTTTCGTGCTCGCGGCCTGCTTCATGATCATCGAAAGCTGGCTGAACGAGCGCGCCACCAACGAGAACCGTGGTACGATTTTCGGCATCTATATGACGATCACTTATGTGGCGATTGTCGTCGGGCAGATGCTTGTCGCGGCTGGAGAGCCGGCCGATGACACCTCTTTCATGGTTGGGGCAATCTTCTTCTGCCTGGCGCTCTTGCCTTTGTCTCTTTCGCGCGCGGCCGTTCCCCAGCCTCTGGCTGGCGTCACGCTCGATCTGAAGCGGCTTTTCCAGAATTCGCCGGTCGGCTTCGTGGCGACGCTCCTCGTGGGCGTGGCGAACGGTGCTTTCGGTACGCTCGGGCCTTTGTTCGGTTTTCAGATCGGCCTTGGCACGGCGCACATCGCCACCTTGATGAGCATCGCCATCATTGCCGGCGCACTGATCCAGATGCCGGCGGGGCGGCTCTCCGACCGCATCGACCGGCGTTACATGATCGGCGGCGCAGCGCTGCTCTCCGGTTTGGTCGGAATGGGGCTGGCGGTCTTCGCGCCACATAATCCAATCGTGCTCAGCGTCGCTTTCGCGCTCTATGGCGGCACGTCCTACGCGCTTTATTCGCTTGCCGTCGCCCATGCGAACGATTTTGCGAGCGACCTCTCCTTCGTGCAGGTGTCCTCGGGCCTCCTGCTTCTTTACGGCATCGGCACGAT
This sequence comes from Afifella sp. JA880, assembly GCF_025379905.1. Lineage (NCBI taxonomy): Bacteria > Pseudomonadati > Pseudomonadota > Alphaproteobacteria > Hyphomicrobiales > Afifellaceae > Afifella > Afifella sp. JA880. Next base: position 1,437,142 of record NZ_JAOANH010000001.1, on the reverse strand, counting down.
GGTCGGGCCGCTCGTCGCCTCCGGCACGATGGAAAGCTTCGGGCCGCAAGGGCTCTTCGTCACCACGGCGGTCGCTCATTTCGCGATGGCGGTCTTCTCGGTCTACCGCACGACGCGCCGTGCCCCGCCGCCGCAACATGAGCGCGAGACCTTCTCCGCCGTGCCGAGCCCGCGCATGCTGACGCCGCAGACGGCCGTCCTGCAGCCCGATCCCGAAGAGCTGCCGCCGGCGCCCGAACCTGAGGAGGCGTCCGAAGCGGACGTGGCGCAGGGAGATGGCTCCGACGACGCGCCCGGGGAGACGACGAGCGAGGCGAGCGGGGAAAAGACGAAAGAGACGGACGCGACCTCCTAACGAGGCCGCGCCTCGGGCTCGGGGCGTGAGGCGTGCCCGCAGGATTTCAAAGCTCCGCCCCCTCTTGACGGGGGAGGCGTTGCGCCTTCTCTGGACTCACTCTGTGTTTCGAGCCCGGGAGATGGAATGACGCAAAGCGGCGACGAGCGGGCCTTCATTCCCGTCAAAATCGCGGTGCTGACGGTGTCGGATACGCGCACCCTTGGCGATGATCGTTCCGGTAACACGCTCGAGGAGCGTATTCGCGACGCCGGACATGTTCTCGGCGGGCGCGACATCGTTCGCGACGATATTGAGGACATCCGCAAGCGTGTTCAGGGCTGGATCGCCGATGATGCGATCGATGTGATCATCACCACGGGCGGCACCGGCTTTACGGGCCGCGACGTCACGCCGGAGGCGCTGGAGCCCCTGTTTGAGAAGCGCATGGACGGCTTTTCAGCGGTCTTCCACCGCATTTCCTATGACAAGATCGGCGTCTCGACCATCCAGTCGCGTGCCACTGCAGGCGTGGCGAATGCGACCTACATCTTCGTTCTTCCGGGCTCGCCCGGGGCGTGCCGCGATGCCTGGGAGGGCATCTTGAAGAGCCAGTTCGATTACCGTCACAGGCCGTGCAATTTCGTCGAGATCATGCCCCGGCTCGACGAGCATCTGAAACGCGGCTGACGCCTCTCAGGCCGGCGGCGCCATCCGCGCGGAAAGGCGTTTGGTGGACTGGCCGCGGGCAAGAGCTTTGAGGTCGTCCGCGCCGGCCGCCGCCATGTCGGCCTTGCGCATGAGCACGCCGCGGCGAAGCGGTTCCTCCCGCTCCAGAAAACCGAAGAGCGTCTTGCGCTTGCCGGCGAGGGTGAAGCTTGCGGGCCCGCGTCCTGGCTCTTCCATCCACTCGCGAACCGCCGTCATCCAGCCGTCGAGCGGGCGGGCGCCCCCTTCCATCAGGAGAAGCCACTCGCCACGCGACGCGGTGATCGCCTCTGTGAGGGCTTCGCGGCCTATGAGTTCCGCGCCGGCAGCATCCGCCACCGCTTCGATCTCTTCATCGTTGCGCGCGCCGACGACATAGGCGTCGCGCACCAGACCCTCAACCGCCGCCGGGACGAGGGCGGTGAGGCTGCGCGCCAGATGCTGCGCATCGTTGGGCGCGGAAAGGAGCACGGTGATCATGCTGGTTTGCTAGCGAAATCCGGCTCTTAACCCAACAGAAAGGTAACTGTTTCGTTAAGGCGGATCGTCCAATCCCCGGCTTCCTCGTTTCGCCTAGGAATAAAGTCACCTTTGTTCTTGTAATGTTCCTTTGTTCGCGCTATATCCTCACCATGCCTGAGCCGAGCGCCACCTTCACCCCGCCCACACCCCACACCCCAAGGGGCGGTTCCGCAGCAGCCGCAAAGCGGAACGCCGCGTCCTCTGCGTCGTCACGGTTTCGCGCAGAACGCGATGCGACCTGGGTGGCGCTCGGCCAGGCAAACTCGGCCTCCAAAGATGGGTGGGAAGGCGGGGGGACCGAACAGATCTCTACTGCGCTGCGGCCGCTTGTGCGGCGCGGCCGCGGGGCCGTCTCCAACGAGACGGGCCGTTACGAAAAACAGACGCGGCAGATCGTCGATGATGGCTGGGACAGCCTCGACGAGCTGCCCCGTCTGCGCACGGAGGTGACGATCGAGCGGCCGCGCAAGATCATCACGCGCAATGCCTCACCCGACATTTCCTTCGACCGGTCCATCAATCCCTATCGCGGCTGCGAGCACGGCTGCGCCTATTGTTTCGCCCGGCCGACGCACGCGTATATGGGCCTGTCGCCGGGGCTCGACTTCGAGACGCGGCTCTTCGCCAAACCGGATGCGGCGAAGCTTCTGGAGAAAGAACTCGCCGCGCCGGGCTACGAGGTGCGTCCGATTGCGATCGGCACCAACACCGACCCTTACCAGCCGGTCGAGCGCCAGTACCGGATCATGCGCGATGTGCTCGAAGTGCTTTCGGCCGCCAATCATCCGGTCGGCATCGTCACCAAATCGGCGCTCGTTCTGCGCGATCTCGATATCCTCGCGCCGATGGCGGGGAAGGGGCTCGTCAAAGTCGGCCTCTCCGTGACGAGCCTTGACCATAAGCTGTCGCGCTTGATGGAGCCGCGGGCTTCGACGCCGGCGAAACGCCTTGAAGCAATTTCAGGCCTGAGCGAAGCTGGCATTCCTGTCTCGATCATGACGGCGCCGATCGTGCCGGCCATCAACGACAATGAGATCGAGCGCCTTCTCGAAGCAGGCGCGGCGGCAGGCGCCACCTCAGCCGGATATGTGTTGTTGCGGCTGCCGCTCGAAGTGGCGCCGATCTTCAAGGAATGGCTCAAAGAGAATTTCCCGGACCGAGCCGAGCATGTTCTGTCGCTGATGCGCTCCATGCGGGGCGGCAAGGACTATGATTCGGCCTGGCATGAGCGCCAGCGGGGCAGGGGGCCTTACGCCTGGCAGATCGGTCGCCGCTTCGAACTGGCGGCAAAGCGCCTGCGGTTGAACGAGCGGCGCTACGATATGCGCACGGATCTGTTCTCTCCGCCGGTGCCGGTCGGCGGTCAGTTGAAGCTCTTCTAGGCGTCACCGCTGCCGAGGGCTCAAAGAAGCCTGTGTCCGAAGGTGGAAAGCGCGGCCTCGTGGGCAAGCGCCCGGCTTGCATCGGGAGTAGCCGCGGCCTATCGGCGGTCCATGCCGGCGACAAAGACGATTCGTAAACCGAAAGCTCCGAAGCAGGGCACTGCAAAATCAGCCAAGGCATCCGGGGCTGCCGGCCCGCATCTCCAGGCCGAGACGCGGCTGCTGCTTGCTGGCTACCGTCGCATCGCGGGCGTCGATGAGGTGGGCCGGGGGCCGCTCGCCGGCCCGGTCGTGGCCGCTGCCGTGATTCTCGATCAGGAAAACATCCCGGTCGGCATCGATGATTCCAAGGCGCTCACCGCATTGCGCCGCCAGGAACTCTATGAAGAGATCCTCGGCTGTGCCGATGTCGCCGTCGCCTATTGCTCGACGGCCACCGTCGACCGCATCAACATCCGCAATGCGGCGCTTCTTGCGATGGCGCGTGCCCTCAGAAGTCTGCCGCAACCCGCCGACGCGGTTCTCGTCGACGGTCGCGACAAGGTGCCGAACATCGATCTGCCGTGCGAGGCGCTGATCGGTGGAGACGCCTCCTCGCTGTCGATTGCTGCAGCCTCGATCGTGGCCAAGGTGTCACGCGATCGGATGATGGCGCATTGCGACGGGGTGTTTGCTGGCTACGAGCTCGCCTCCCATAAGGGGTACGCGACGCCGGCCCACAGAGCGGCCCTGACGAGGCTCGGGCCGTGCCGCCTCCACCGGACGAGCTTTGCGCCCATCGCGGCGCTCCTCGCCGGCAAATAGGCCCGGCAATATTGTAGAGAGCAGAACCGCGAAGAGGGCGGGCCGCCGCGCTCAACCACGCGCTGCCCGGCGAGGTCCCGCCTGTCTGTCGGATAAACTGTCTGCCGAAAAAGAAAAAGGCGGGCCGAGGCCCGCCTTTTGTCGTCTCTTTGGCGAAGCTGCTCAGTGCCGCTTCAAGCCCTCGATGGAGCTGTTGATCAGCCGCTGACCGACCGCGCCCTCGTTCTGTTCAGCGAGGATCTTTGCGGAGGCTGCGACGGCCACATCGACCGCCCGTGCCTTCACGTCGCTGACCGCCTGGGCCTCGGCCTGAGCGATGCGCTGTTCCACACCGCGCGTGCGCCGCTCGATATATTCCTCGAGCCGCTGTTTGGCTTCGGCGGCGTGGGCAGCCGCTTCGTTTTCGGCAAGCGCCACGATTCCGGCCGCCTCTTCCTCGGCCTCCTGGCGGCGGCGCTGATATTCGGCCAGAAGCGCCTGCGCCTCTTCCCGCAGGCGCCGAGCCTCGTCGAGCTCGTGCTGGATCTTCTCCGAGCGCTTGTCGAGCGCGGCCGTCATCATCTTCGGCACGCCGAGATAGATCATGATGCCGAGGAAGGTGAGAAGGCCGATGAAGACCCACAGCGAAGCTAGGCTGGTTGCGTCCATCGTTATCTCCGCTCGTTCATGGCTGCGGAGACGGCTGACCCGACCTCCGCATCTGCCGGAGCTTCTCCGGACAGGGTCTCAACGAGCGCCTCGGTCGTCTCCTTGGCGATCGCATCGACTTCGGCGAGAGCCTTGTCGCGCACCTCGCCGATACGTGCTTCGGCGGCCTGCAGCTTCTCTTCGAGCTCCGCCTCGGCCTTGGCCCGTTCGTCCTCGACCTCGGCTTTCGCCTTGTCTCGGGCGTCCTGGGCAATGCCGTGAGCGCGCTGCCGGGCTTCGGCGAGCGCCTGCTCGTAGGCCGCGATCGCCTCGTCGCTCTCCCGCTTCAGCTTTTCGGCCTCTGCGAGATCGTCGGCGATGCGGTCGTGCCGCTCCTCAAGGATGGTGGCAATGCGTGGCAGCACCATCTTGCTGAGCAGGTAATAGAGCAGGCCAAAGAAGACCGCGAGCCAGATGAGCTGCGAGAGATACGTCGACGGATCGAAAGGCGGAAACGCGCCATGGGCCGAATCCGCGATTTCGGTATGTTCCGCCGCCGTTTCCGCGGCCGTCTGAGCGAGTGCCGTTGTTACCACGTGCTCTTCTCCTCAAGCCGTTCGGCCGCCGGTGGCGTGTGCCTCCGGCGCGCCGTCTTCGCTGTCTGGCTTAGACGGCGAAGATGAGGAGAAGGGCGATCAGGAGCGAAAAGATGCCCAGCGCTTCCGTGACCGCGAAGCCGAAGATGAGGCGGCCGAACTGGCCGTCCGCAGCCGCGGGATTGCGCAATGCGCCTTCGAGGAAGTGGCCGAAGAGCGAACCCAGGCCAACGCCGGCCCCGCCCATGCCGATGCAGGCGATGCCCGCGCCAATCAGCTTTGCAGCATCTGCTTCCATGTTCATGCTCCTTGCGTGTTGGAAGAGGATGGAGAAAAAACCGCGCCGTCAGTGCGAAGGATGCAGCGCGTCGTTGAGGTACATGCAGGTCAGAATTGCGAAGACATAGGCCTGCAGGACAGCCACAAGAATTTCAAGGGCCGTGAGCGCCACCACCATCAGGAAAGGCAGGACCGCACCGGCCCAGCCGATCACGCCGAACGTCGACAGCGAGATGATGAAGCCGGCAAACACCTTGAGGGTGATGTGACCTGCCAGCATGTTGGCGAAAAGACGAATGGAGAGGCTGACGGGGCGCGAGATGAACGAGAGGATCTCGATCGCCACAATCATCGGCAGGATGACGCCAGGCACCTCGTCGGGCACGAAGAGCTTCAGAAAGCCGAAGCCGTGCTTGGAAAAGCCGTAGCCGATCACGATCGCCATGACGAGAAGGGCAAGCGCCCCCGTGATCACGATATGCGCCGTCACGGTGAAGAAATACGGCACCATGCCGATCAGGTTCGCCACCAGGATGAACGCAAACAGCGTGAAGACGAAGGGGAAGAAGCGCATGCCTTCCGATCCGGCGGCTTCGCGCAGCATGTTGGCCGTGAACTCGTAGAACATCTCAGTGACGTTCTGCATGCGGCCCGGCACGAGGCCACGGCCGCGCGTCGACAGCATCATAAAGCCGACGATCAGGATCACCGTAATGGCCATGAACAGCGCCGAATTGGTGAAAGCGAACGTGCTGTGGCCGATCTGGCCGAAATCGACCAGATTGTTGATGTGAAACTGGTGGATCGGATCCACGGTGTCGGAATGCGTCGCCGCTTCGCTCGCCACAGCCTACCCCTTGCTTCCCCGGGCCTTAATCGGCCTCGCCTCAATCGTGACGGGCAGGCCCGCCGTCCTTGTCCTTGTCGAGCCTGTCGTAAGGCCCGGCTATTTTACCCGCGGCGCGCATCACATTGAGCACGCCGGCGGCAAATCCCAGCATCAGAAAGCCGATAAGCCCCCAGGGGGAGGTCCCTGCGACCTCGTCCAATCCCCATCCCAGGGCCGCTCCGACCAGAACACCTGCGATAAACTCGCTGGCGATGCGTAACGCAAGCGCATATCCCGACGAATCGGTGCGCTCAGGCGCTTCTGCGGCCTGCCTGACCCGTCTCCCCTTGTCCAGGGTGCGCGAAAGGTCGGCAAAGCGACGTTCCAGGTCGGTATCGGCCATAGGACCCTGTCCGCCGTCCGCCTTCTCCCGGCGCTCCTCGCCGGAGCGTTTGTCAGCCATTCACCGGCTCCTTCCTGGAAGCCTTGATGCGGCGCCATCGTGAAGACGGGGCGGGTCCGGGCCCCTGCGAAACCGGGCGCACCATAATTTTGCCGTCAGGCCAAGTCAAGAACATCAAAATTAGGGATATGCCGTTGAAAAGAAAAGAGAAATAGATCGTGGCAGGTTTTCTTGGCCCGTCCTTGCCCGCCCTTTAACCGGCTTCGCGAAAACGTTCAGCCGTTTCGAGGTCTACAGAGACGAGTTGTGACACGCCGCGTTCGGCCATGGTGATGCCGAAGAGCCGGTCCATTCGGGCCATGGTGAGCGGATTGTGGGTGACGACGAGAAAGCGGGTTTCCGTCTTTTGACGCATATCGCCGAGAAGATCGCAGAAACGCTCCGTATTGGCGTCGTCGAGCGGCGCATCGACCTCGTCGAGAACGCAAATCGGCGAGGGATTGGTGAGAAAGACGGCGAAGATCAGGGCCATCGTCGTGAGTGCCTGTTCGCCGCCCGAGAGGAGCGTCATGATCTGCGGCTTCTTGCCGGGCGGCCGTGCCATGATCTCTAGCCCGGCATCGAGGGGATCGTCGGATTCGGTCAGCATGAGCTCCGCCGATCCTCCACCGAAAAGGGTGTGGAAAAGCTCCTGAAAATGCCGGTTGACGGTGTCGAAGGCGCCGAGCAGCCGTTCGCGGCCTTCCCGGTTGAGGGAATGCACGGCCTGACGCAGGCGCTTGATGGCGGCCGTGAGATCGTCGCGTTCGGCCGTCAGCGTGGTGAGACGCTCTTCGACCTCCTTGGCTTCTTCCTCCGCCCGGAGATTGACGCCACCGAGGCGCTCGCGCTCGCGCAACAGCCGCTCCAGCCTCTGGTCGACGGCGGCGAGCTCCGGCAGCGGGGCGCCCGGCTTCAGTTCGGCGGTTTCCCGCAGCGCCTCGGGAGGGGTGCGGAAATGCGCGGTGATTTCAGCGACGAGATCTTCCCGTTTCTGGCGAATGGCGGAGGTGCGCTCGTCCTCTCGCGCTTTTGCCTCGCGGGCCTTGGATAGCCCATCGAGAGCGCGCCTCGCGGCATCGGCGAAGCTGCGATGCGCCGTTTCCGCTTCGGCCAGGCGGTCGGCTTCTGCCTTCGAATGGGTGTCCGCCTTGTCGATCTCGAAGGCGAATTCGCGCTGGCGCACGGCATAGGTTTCCGGCTCTTCGGCGAGCTTTTCGATTTCTGCGTCGAGCTCGGCCTGTCGGGCCTGCAATTCTTCGATGCGCCGCGCCGCACGTTCGATCCGGCCCTGCCAGGCCGTGATCTCCCGGCCAAGCGCCGAAAGACGCTCGTCGCGCGCCGCGCTTGCATGGCGCAAGGAATCCGCGGCCGCGCGCGCATCGGAGGCTTCGCGGCGAGCGGCCTCCACGTGCTTGGCAAGTTGTTGTGCCTTCGCTTCGGCCTCTTCGTTCGCCTTTGTCTGGCCAAGCGCGGCGCGTGCTTCTTCAAGCCGTGTCGCCTGCGCCTCGGCATCGCTTTCCACGCGGGCGAGGTTCGTTGCGATCGAAGCGAGGCGCTCCGACTGGCGCGCAAGAACCCGCTCGGCTTCGGACAGAGCGGACGCCTGACGGTCGCGCTGACTGCGCGCCTCCTTGAGCGCCTGGCGCGCCTGACGTTCAGCCTCTTCGCCGTGCCGACGCTTCTCGGTCGCCTTCTCGAGCGCCGCCGTCGCCTTCTCGGCGTCTTTTTCCGCCTTCGCGACCTCACCCGAAAGGGCTTCCAGCCGGTTCTTCTGTTCCAGGCGAACGGCCGCCGCCGTCTTGGCGCCGCCCTTGATCGTCAGGCCGTCCCATCGCCAGAGAGCGCCGTTGCGGCTGACGAGGCGCTGTCCGACGGCGAGTTTTTGAAAGAGTGCGTGGCCATCCTCTTCCTCAACGACACCGATCTGCGATAGCCGCGGCACGAGACGCGGCTCTCCGGAGACGAATTGCGCCAGGGGAGGGACCTTTGAAGGAAGTTCTGGTGCCCGCTCGATCTTCCCCCGCTCCTGCCAGGAGAACGGCGCTTGCGGATCGGCCGATGCGTCGAGATCTTCGCCGAGCGCTGCTGCAAGTGCCGCTTCGTAGCCGGGCTCGACCTTCAGCCCCTCGACGACCGGGACGAAATGGCTGTCGGTTGCGGGCCGCAGGAGCTGGGCAAGCGTCTTTTCTTCGGCCTGCAGAGCGGTGAGGGCGCGCAATCCTTCCGCTCTCTTTTCGCGGGCTTTCGCCTCGCCCTCACGGGCGCGCTGGATCTCCTGCTCTTTCTTCTGGGCGGTCTCTTCGGCCGTTTTCAGCGCCTTTTCCGCAGCTTCGAGCGCGGATCTGGCGGCCTCGACGGTGCCTTCGGACCCGGCTTTCTGGGCAAGCTCGGCCTGTTCCGCCTTCAACTTCCGGGCCTCGCCGAGAAGGCGTTCGCGCGCTGCCTCCGCTTCGCGCACCCGCATCTCCTGCTGGCGGCGTTCGGCGGCTTGCGCCGCAAGCTCGGCCCGGGCTTCTGACAGTTCCGCCTCGGCCTTGGCAAGCGCCTCGGCCCGCTCCTTCGCTGTCGCCGTCGCTTCGGCGAGCCGCTTGACCGCGCCCTCCTTGTCGCGGGTGAGCGTCTTCGCCTCGGCGGAGAACGTGGCGAGCGCGGAGCGCGCTTCGCGGCCATGCTCCTCCTCGCGGGCGACGTCCTCGGCCGTTTCCTTGCGCCGGCTCTCAAGCTCGCGCTGCCGGGTTTCCCGCCGTGCGGCTTCGCGTTTCAGCTCTTCGGATTTGAGCCGCAAATGCTGCACGGCTGCCGAGGCTGCGGCAGCCTTCTCACGCAGCTTGGGCAAGGATGAGCTTGATACCGCTTCTTCTCTGGCGGCCTTCGACTGCTCTTCCGCAGCTTTGGCGAGGGCAAGTCCCGCCTGGTTGAGGGCCGTTTCCGCCTTGGCGAGGCGTTCATCGGTTTCGCTCAGCCGGATCAGCGCCTGCTGCGCCTCCATCTTGCGGATGTCGAAAGAGAGGTTGCGGTAGCGGGCGGCCTGCCGCGCCTGCCGCTTCAATGTTTCGAGCTGGCCCGTGATCTCGCCGAGGACGTCTTCCAGGCGCTCGAGGTTTTGCTCCGCGCCCTTGAGCTTCAGCTCCGCCTCGTGACGGCGCGAATGCAGTCCCGAAATGCCGGCGGCATCTTCAAGGATCGAGCGCCGGTCTTTGGGTTTGGCGGCAATCAGCTCGCCGATCTGGCCCTGGCGCACGAGAGCCGAAGAGCGCGCGCCGGTCGCCGCATCGGCAAATAGGATATTCACGTCGCGGGCGCGCACCTCGCGCCCGTTGACGCGGTAGGTGGAGCCCGCCTCCCGCTCGATCCTGCGGCTGATCTCAAGTTCGGCGCTGGTCGCCGGTGTCTGGCCGGGCTTCATGACGTGAGCCGCCGCCGCACCGTCGACGATCGCCTGAAGGCTCACCTCGGCGGCGTTGCGCGCCGGCCGGTTGGTTGAACCGGCAAAGATCACATCGTCCATGCCCGAGCCGCGCATGGCCTTGAACGAGCTCTCGCCCATGACGAAGCGCAGGGCTTCGACGAGGTTCGACTTGCCGCAACCGTTCGGGCCGACGACGCCGGAAAGCCCGGGCTCGATGGCCACATCCGTGGTGTCGACGAATGATTTGAAGCCGGCGATCCGCAGCCGCGTGATTTTCATCCGCGGCCGCCGTTAATGTCACAAGACCTGGTGAGGCCGGAATCGGACGCAGCCCTCTCGCAGGAGGGCTTAAAGCGCCGCCTCGATCTTGGCCTTGATCTCATCAAATGATCGCGCTCCGACCAGCTTCTCGCCGTTGATGAAGAAAGTCGGGGTACCGTGAACGCCGAATTCCTTCGAAGCCTTGTCTCGTCTGGCGCTTAGTCCATCGAACAATTCCTGTTTTTGCAAGCATGCCTCGAAGCTTTCCTCAGAAAAGCCTGCCTGCTTGGCGAGATCGAGAATGGCTCCGTAATGATCCTCGGCGCGGATCCAGTCGAGCTGATGCTCGAAGAACAGGTCGATGATATCGAAATAGCGGTCTTCCGGTGCGCAGCGCGCCGTCATGGCGATGGCGAAGGCCGCGGCATCGATCGGGAATTCGCGGAAGACGAAGCGAACCTTTCCGGTGTCGATATACTGCTCTTTCAGCTTCGGATAGGTCTCGTTGTGGAAGTCCGCGCAATGCGAACAGGACATGGACGCGTATTCGACGATCGTGACGGGTGCGTCCTCTGAGCCGAGAGCGCGGTCGGGGATCGGTCCCGATGCCATCAACTGGTCCATCGGCACTTCTGACGGGCCTTCGTCCTGCGCAAAGGCCGGGGCTGCGGCGAAAAGCCCGGCAATGAGGGCGGTGGCGGCGAATTGTCGGCGGGTGAACAACGGCAAAGGGAAACCTCCTGAGGGAGCCGCCATTCTCCCGGAAGGGCATGAAGGCGGCATGAACAATTTAACAGCGCTCAGGCGCGTGTTTAGGGCGGATGAATGTGGCCGCAAAGAGCCGCCTCTGTCTCACGGGGTCACGAGCCCGCGAGAATGAGGGTCATGAGCGTGCCAGGATGGCACGTCCGAGCGCCCGCAGAGAATCGCGAAGTGGTCCGTCGACGGTCGCGAGTTTCGTCTCAAGACGTTCGTTGGTCTGCGGCCCCGCGGGCCGCGGTACGGCCTTGGGTTCGCTCGCAAAAGGGCGTTGCACCAGTTTCACCACGCCGACGGCGCGAAAGCCGAGAAAGGCGTTGAGCCGGTCACGTACGCCCTCGAGCTCATAAGATAATGGCAGCGCCACGCTCGGATCGGCATGGACGATCAAGGTCGCGGCCCGTTCGCCGTCATTGCGCGGCCAGCGGATCCGTTCAGGCGCCGTCAGCCCCGCATAGCGGCTGCCGACGATCTCGGGCCACCAGCGCAGAATGTCCGCCTTGGCGAGACCGCGCTTGCGCATCAACGGGTCGAGCGTGCCGCCAATGAGTTCGGCGATCGGTTTTGCTTTCGTCGGAACGGGTCCCGCCAACTTTTGCCTCCTCGACTACGACCTGTCGCGACAGAAAATCTCACCGGGCCACTTGCAATAGCCATTTTCTCAAGCTCCATGGCCGGAATGACTCAGTCTAGACCTGTCGGCTTCCCCTCGGAAGAGGGGCTTTCCTTGGAAAATGGGGAAGACGCGTCCATGAAGGACGTGCTCGCCCAGCCTTTGCTGGCCTGGTACGAGCGCCATGCGCGCACCTTGCCCTGGCGCATCGGCCCGAAATGGCGCCGTGCCGGGGTCAGGCCGGACCCTTATCGCGTCTGGCTCTCCGAAGTCATGCTGCAGCAAACCACCGTGAAGGCCGTCGGCGAGTACTTTGCCGCCTTCACGGCCCGCTGGCCGGACATGATGGCGTTCGCCGCCGCCCCGGAAGAGGAGGTGATGGCCGCCTGGGCGGGGCTCGGCTATTATTCGCGGGCTCGCAACCTGGTCGCCTGCGCTCGCCGCGTCGCCGAGGATTACGGAGGCATGATGCCCCGCAAGGCGGACGAACTCGCCAAATTGCCGGGCATCGGCCCCTATACCTCCGCCTCTATCGCCGCGATCGCCTTCGACGAGCCGGTGCCGGTCGTCGACGGCAATGTCGAGCGTGTCGTGTCCCGGCTTTTCGCCATCGACCGGCCGCTGCCGCAGGCAAAGTCGGAGATCCGAGAGACGCTGCGCCCGCTCGTGCCGCAGGACCGTCCGGGCGAGTTCGCCGAAGCCATGATGGATCTCGGCGCCACGATCTGCTCGCCGAAACGTCCCGCCTGCGCACTCTGCCCGCTCAATATGATGTGCCGTGCGCATGGCGAGCAGCGCGAGGAGGCCTATCCCGTCAAGGCGCCGAAGCGGGCGAAGGCAAAGAAGTTCGCCGGTGCCTTCGTGGCTTTGCGCGATGACGGCAAGATCCTGCTGTCGCGGCGCCCTCCGAAGGGCCTCCTCGGGGGGATGAGCGAAGTGCCGACGGGGCCGTGGCAGGAATCGCCCGTAACGCGGATGCCGACCCCGCCGCTTTCCGCGCCCTGGCGCAAGATCGCGCCGCAGGTCTCGCATATCTTCACGCATATCGATTTGAAGGTGACGATCTGGCAGGCCGCTTTGCCCCCCGAGACGCCGGCGCCCGAAGGCTTCTGGTGGCACGACCTTGAAAACCTGAAGGATGCCGGCCTGCCGACCGTCATGGCGAAAATCGTCGAGGTGGCGATCCCGGGGGCAACTAAGGCGCGGGCGACAAGGTGAGGGCGTGCGATCGTGCCGGCGCACCTGCCGGCGGCGTCTCGCGCATTCGCCGCATCGAACTCCGCGTCATGGATTTGCGATCATGCGCCGGCTATGGGGAAGGCCATGCAACCGATCCGTCACATCGTCTTCGACATCGGCAAGGTGCTTCTGCATTACGATCCGCACCTTGCCTATCAAGAGCTCATTCCCGCCGAGGCCGAGCGCCGCGTCTTCCTGGAGGAGGTGTGCTCCAACGCCTGGAACCTGGAACAGGACCGCGGCCGGTCCTGGGGCGACGCGGAAGCGGAAGCGATCGCCCGTCATCCCGACAAGGCGGAGCTGATCCGAGCGTTTCGCCGGCGCTGGTCGATGATGGTGCCTTACGCTTATGAGGACAGCGTCGCCGTGTTTCAGGATACTCTGGCGGCCGGCTACGACGTCACGCTCTTGACGAACTTCGCCCCGGACACGTTCGTGGAGGCTCGAGAGCGGTTCCCGTTTTTGAACGCAACCCGCGGCGTGACGGTGTCGGGCGAGCTCGGCCTGGTGAAGCCGGACCTGGCGATCTATCGCCACCACGCGGCGGCTTTCGATCTCGATCCGGCCGCGGCCCTCTTCATCGACGACAGCGAGCCGAACGTCGAAGGCGCACGCCAGGCCGGCTGGCGAGCGCTGCATTTCACCGGTGCGGATAAGCTTCGCGCCGATCTCGCTTCAGAGGGCGTGAAGCTCGATCGCGCGAAGCAGCGGCTTGCAAGGGCCTGAGATCCCTCAGGCAGCCAGAGCGCCGCGAACCGTATCGCGCAGGCAATCGATGGGCTTCAGCCCCTCTTTGGTGCGCATGTGCCAGAAGACCCAGCCATTGCAGGCTTCGAGGCCCTGAACCGCGGCGCCGACGCGGTGGATCGAGCCTTCGTGGCGCCGGCCGTCTTTTTCGTAGATGAGCGAGGCGTCGGCACGCACGAGCGCGCTCAAGCGGCCCTTGGGATCGTAAAGGCGCTCGCCCGGCTTCACGAGACCGGCTTCAAGCAGCGTGCCGAAGGGAATGCGCGGCTGGGCGCGTTTGCCCTGGACGACGCTGAGCGCCGGAGCATCTGAGGGACGCACCGCCTCGATGCGAGCTTCCGCAGCATCGATATAGGATTGTTCGCGCTCAATGCCGATGAAATGGCGGCCGAGCTTTTTGGCGACCGCACCCGTCGTCCCCGTTCCAAAGAAGGGATCGAGAACCGTCTCGCCCGGCTTCGTCGTGGACAGGAGAACGCGGTAGAGAAGCGATTCCGGCTTCTGTGTCGGGTGCACCTTGCGCCCGGTCTCGTCCTTGAGCCGCTCCTCGCCGGTGCAGATCGGCAAGGTCCAGTCGGACCGCATCTGCAGGTCGTCGTTGAAGGCTTTGAGCGCGTCGTAATTGAAGGTGTAGCGCTTGGCCTTCGGCGAGGGCGCCGCCCAGATCAGCGTCTCATGCGCATTGGCGAAACGCCGGCCGCGGAAATTCGGCATCGGGTTGGTCTTGCGCCAGACGATGTCGTTCAGGATCCAGAAGCCCAGATCCTGCAGGATCGTGCCGAGGCGGAAGATATTGTGATAGGAGCCGATCACCCACAGCCCGCCATCGGGTTTCAGAACGCGGCGCGCCGACAAAAGCCAGGCACGCGTGAACGCATCATAGGCGGCGAAATCGGAAAACTGGTCCCAGGCATCGTCGACCGCATCGACCCGCGATTGGTCCGGGCGATGCAGGTCGCCCTGGAGCTGCAGGTTGTAAGGCGGATCGGCGAAGATGAGATCGACGCTTTTGGCCGGCAATTTTTCCATCATCGGGATGCAATCGCCCTTCAAAATCACGTCCTGCGGCAGGCTCGGCAGAACGCTTGCGAAGCCGGCACCTGGCCGCTTGGAAGCAGTACGCATCGACAAAACTCTCCCCTTCCGGTCGTTAACTACGCTCGCAGAACAGGGTGAATGTCGGGTTGACAAACAGGGTTAACGTTTCCTAAAGCCTTAATTTCTGACGCGGGGACTGCTATAGAGCCGGCCGCTCTTGAGCCAATTCATAGGTTTGCCGTGCGTCCCTCCTTTCCGATCCCTGCCGTCTCGCTCCTTGCCGCACTCTCCCTGTCGTTCCTGCTTGCCGGCTGTCTCGGCGGGCTGGGCTTCGGTGGCGGAGCCGAGGAAACCGTGCCTGTCGAGCCCGGTACCGCCCAGAAAGGCTCCAACGAGATCGACATCCGCCGCTATCTCGGGCCGAGCTATTGTCCGGATCTGCGCATTAAGGCCGATACGCAGACCCTGCGGCGCTACAAGCGGGGTGCCGAAGAAAGCGACGAAAACCTCGTCTGGCAGGGCAGTCTCGGAGAGACCGCGCGCGAATGCCTTTACGATGCGTCCGGCAATCTGACCCTCAGGATCGGTGTGTCCGGGCGGGTTCTCGCGGGCCCGCAGGGTGGGCAGGCGACGGTCGATCTGCCGATTCGCATCGTGGTCGTGAAACACGACGAGGCGGTGCTCACCTCCGAGCTGAAGAAGGTCTCCGTCACCATTGGACCGGAGCTTTCGAGCGTGTTTTCACAGGTTTACGAGGTGACCGTGCCGTCGCCCGGCAACGACCGCGATTACATCATCTATGTCGGCTTCGACGAGGACTCCAAGCGCTGAGCCAAGCGCATTTTGTTGCGTGTGGCGGCAAAAGGGTGCTGACAAACGGGTTCGACGCGCGTTGTGCGTTGACTCCGTCGCAGCGATGCCGATGATAAGCGGGGCAGGTCCAGTCGCGGCCTGCCCTGACGATACGCCGCTCGGGAGAGTTTCATTGCAGGTTTGAAGCCTGTTTTGAAACGCCGAAGGAGCAACCGCCCCGGAAACTCTCAGGCCACGGGACCGTGACGGCGAGCGACACTCTGGAAAGCAGCACCGGCTCTCTATTTGTAGCGAGAGTCGGCGGCTCACCGACGGAGTAACCGGCGGAGGCGTATGGCCTCAGGCCGGGAATCTCTCAGGTCCTGCGACAGAGGGGGCGTGGAAGGGTCGAAGGTCCGACTGCGTTCGAAATCTGTTGCGGGAGGTCGTGTGGCGACTGATATCAGTGATTTGAAGCGCACCCCTTTGTTCGAGCTCCATCAGGAGCTGGGCGGGCGTATGGTGCCTTTCGCCGGCTATGCCATGCCGGTTCAGTATGATGGCATCATCGGCGAGCACCATTGGACGCGCGACCGTGCGGGGCTCTTCGATGTCTCCCATATGGGCCAGCGAATTCTCTCGGCTCCGGATCACGAGACGGTCGCCAAAGCGCTGGAGCGTCTGGCGCCCGGCGACTTCCAGGGGCTGAAACCCGGCCGGCAGCGCTACACGTTTCTTCTTCTCGACAACGGCGGCATCGTCGACGATTTCATGGTCGCGCGCCTTGCCGGCGAGGAGGACGAGGGCCGTCTCTTCATGGTCTTCAATGCCGCGCGCAAGGAGATCGACGACGATTATGTGCGCGAGCGTCTGCCGGACGGGGTCACGCTCGAGGCGGTCGAAGATCGCGCGCTTCTGGCCCTTCAGGGGCCTGCCGCCGCAGAGGTCCTGAGTGGCCTCTGTCCCGAGGTGGCGGATCTCACCTTCATGCAGGCCGCGCGTGCCGAAATCCGGCTCGGTGATGGCCATTCCGCAAAAGTGCATCTCTCGCGCTCCGGTTATACCGGCGAGGACGGGTTTGAGATTTCTGTCTCCGCGGATGAAGCCGAGGCTTTAGCGAGAGTGCTTCTCGCGCATGAAGAAGTGAAGCCCATTGGTCTTGGCGCGCGCGATTCGCTCCGGCTCGAGGCCGGGCTGCCGCTCTACGGTCATGATATCGACGAAACCACGTCTCCGGTCGAGGCGGGGCTGCGCTTTGCCATCGCCAAGGCGCGCCGCGAGCGTGGCGACTTTCCGGGTGCCGGCCGCATCCTGGCCGAACTTTCCGATGGTCCCTCGCGCCGTCTCGTGGGCCTGAAGCCTTCCGGTCGCGCCCCGGTGCGCGAAGGCGCTCAGATCCTGGGTGCAAGCGATTCCGTCATCGGCGAAGTGACCTCGGGAGGCTTCGGTCCGACCGTCGGGGGCCCTGTCGCGATGGGTTATGTCGACCGCGCCTATGCCGATCCCGGCACCGAATTGCATCTCGCCGGCCGGCGTGGCGCGGAGCCCGCCGAGGTCGCGCCTCTTCCCTTTGTCCCGCACTGCTACCACCGCCCGAAATCAGGAGCCAAACAATGACGACCCGTTACAGCAAGGAGCACGAATGGGTGCGCCTGGATGGCGACACGGCCACAATCGGCATCACTCCCTTTGCCGCCGAGCAATTGGGAGACGTCGTTTTCGTGGAGCTTCCTGAGAAGGGCAAGGCGATCGCCAAGGGTGACGAGGTGGCGGTCGTGGAATCGGTGAAGGCCGCGAGCGAGGTCTATGCGCCGGTTTCCGGCGAGGTGACGGACTCCAATGCCGCATTGGAGGACGCGCCGCAGACGGTCAATGAGGCGCCGGAGGGTGATGGCTGGTTCTTCCGCGTCAAGCTCTCCGACAAAAGCGAACTCGACGGTCTCATGGACGAGGCCGCCTACAAGGCTTTCTGCGAGGAATTATGAGCAGCTACTACGCAACGATCGAATGGAAGGGCGACGCCGAGGCGGTGCGCGCCAACAAGCATAGCCGCGTTCATGAATGGCATCTCGATGCGGGCCTCGTCGTTCCGGCCTCGCCGGGACCTGCCGTGTTGCCGGCGGCCGTGATCAAGGAAGATGCCGTGGATCCGGAAGAGGGGCTCGTCGCCTCTCTGTCGAGCTGCCACATGCTCTTCTTCATCGACCTGATCCGCAAGCACGGCTTCACGCCGGTCGCCTACGAGGACAAGGCCGAAGGTATCCTCGGCGTTTTCGAGCCGCGCAAGAAGGGGCTGACGAAGATCATCCTGCGTCCGAAGGTGACCTTCGATGGCGACCAGCCGGATCACGCAATGCTCGAAAAAGTGCACGAGCAGGCACACGAGCTCTGCTTCATCGGCAATTCTTTGAAGTCGGAAATCGTTGTCGATTTCCGCGAGTGAGGCGTCCTTGACGCCGCGCTTTCACGCCTCGCCCCGCCCCATCAGGGGCGGGCTCTCTGGCTCTCCCCGCCACTAAGTTTCGGGTTCCATATGCGCTATCTCCCCCATACCGATCAGGACCGCGCCGATATGCTGCGCGTGATCGGCGTCGAAACCATCGACGAATTGTTTCGCGACGTTCCGGCCGACAAGCTTCTGAAAGAGGCGGTCGATCTGCCGCGACACAAGAGCGAGATGGAAGTCGCCCGGCTGATGCGCCGGCTTGCCGCCAAAAATCGCGCGGCCGGTGACGGGCCGTTCTTCCTGGGCGCAGGCGCCTATCACCATCACGTGCCGGCGAGCGTCGATCACATCATCCAGCGCTCGGAGTATCTGACCTCCTACACGCCCTATCAGCCGGAGATCAGCCAGGGCACGCTGCAGACCCTGTTCGAATTCCAGACCCAGGTTGCCGAATTGACCGGCACCGAGGTCGCCAACGCCTCCATGTATGACGGCTCCACGGCGACGGCCGAGGCCGTGCTGATGGCCTGCCGCGTGACGAAGCGCTCCAAGGCGGTTCTCTCCGGCGGCTTGCATCCGCAATATCGCGAGGTCGTCGAGACGCTCGCCAATATGGAAGACGACGAATGCATCTCGCTGCCGCCTGATCCGAAGGGTGGCGAGGATCTCCTTGCCGAGATCAGCGAAGACGTTGCCTGCGTCGTCGTCCAGTCGCCGTCTTTCTACGGCCAGCTCATCGACCTGAAGCCGCTTGCTGCGCGCTGCCGGGAAAAGGGCGTGCTTCTCGTCGCCGTCTTCACCGAGGTCGTGTCTCTCGGTCTCATCGAGCCGCCGGGCGCCCAGGGCGCCGATATTGTCGTCGGCGAGGGCCAGTCGATCGGCAATGCGCTCTCCTTCGGCGGGCCTTATGTCGGTCTCTTCGCGACGAAGCAGAAATACATCCGCCAGATGCCGGGCCGTCTTTGCGGCGAGACCCGCGACCGGGAAGGCAAGCGCGGTTATGTGCTGACGCTCAACACCCGTGAGCAGCATATCCGCCGCGACAAGGCGACCTCCAACATCTGCACCAATTCCGGCCTCTGCGCGCTCGCCTTCACGGCGCATATGGCGCTGCTCGGCGGCGATGGCTTGAAGAAGCTCGCTCTTCGCAACCATGAGCGCGCCTGCCGTCTCGCCGATGCGCTCGGCGCGATTTCGGGCGTCGAGGTCGTCAACGACAGCTTCTTCAACGAATTTACCATCCGCGTGCCGGCCGATGCGGCGGGTCTCGTGGAAAAGCTCGCCGACGCCGGCATCGTCGCGGGCCTGCCCGTGTCGCGGCTCGAACCCGATTGCGGTCTCGACGATCTCATCGTCGTCGCCGCAACCGAGACAGCCACGGACGACGATATCGCCGCCTACGCCTCGGCCATCAAGGCGGCGCTTTGAATCCCATGCGCTGCCCGCTCAGCCGTTGTTTTTCATCGCCGCGCGCGATTTTGGAGACACCTTCATGGTGAATGACGAACATCTTGCCCCGAGCCTCGCCACTCTGAAGCCGAAGCGGCCGACCTTTTCCGGCAACAAGGCGCTCGATATTTCCGAGCCGCTCTTGTTCGAGCTCGGCCGCGACGGCGTCTCAGGCGTCGATATCGAAGAGCCCGCGGCCTTCACGCCGCGTCTAGGTGGCCAGAAGCGGCAGGCGGCGCTCGATCTGCCGGCCCTCTCGGAGCCGGAAGCGATGCGCCATTACGTGCGCCTGTCGCAGAAGAATTACGCCATCGATATGGGGATCTACCCCCTCGGCTCGTGCACGATGAAGCACAATCCGCGCCTCAACGAGCAGATGGCGCGGCTGCCGGGCTTTGCCGACCTTCATCCGCTGCAGCCGGTCGACACCGTGCAGGGAGCGCTCGAGCTCATCCACGAATGC
Organism: Afifella sp. JA880; assembly: GCF_025379905.1. Taxonomy (NCBI): domain Bacteria; kingdom Pseudomonadati; phylum Pseudomonadota; class Alphaproteobacteria; order Hyphomicrobiales; family Afifellaceae; genus Afifella; species Afifella sp. JA880. Next base: position 1,417,400 of record NZ_JAOANH010000001.1, on the reverse strand, counting down.
GGCCGCTATCTCTGCACATTGACCGGCATGGCCTCCGTCGCCATGAGCCCGAAAGCGGGCGCCCATGGCGAGCTTTGCGGCATGATGTCGGTGAAGGCAGCGCTTGCCGCCCGCGGCGAGGATCGTCGCACCGTCCTGGTGCCGGCCTCCGCGCACGGTACCAATCCGGCGACGGCCGCGCTCCTCGGCTTCAAGGTCGTCACCGTTCCGGCCGACGAGGACGGCACGGTGGCAGCCGAGATGGTGCGCGAGATTTGCGCCAAGCATGAAGGCGATGTCGCTGCCTTGATGCTGACCAACCCCAACACCTGCGGGCTGTTCGAGCCGCAGATCGTGGCGATCGCCGAAGCGATCCATGAGGCGGGTGGCTATTTCTACTGCGACGGCGCCAATCTGAACGCGATTTTGGGCAAGGTGCGGCCGGGCGATCTCGGCGTCGACGCCATGCATATCAATCTGCACAAGACCTTCTCCACCCCGCATGGCGGTGGTGGCCCCGGCGCCGGTCCCACGGTTTTGTCGGAGGCGCTTGCGCCCTTCGCGCCGCTGCCGCTGATTGCGAAGACCGAGGCAGGCTATCGTCTCATCGAGACGGCGGAAGACTGCGAGGAGAAGCCGTTCGGGCGCATGACCGCCTTCCACGGCCAGATGGGTATGTTCGTACGGGCGTTCGCCTGGATGCTGTCGCACGGCGCCGACGGCATGCGGCAGGTGGCCGAGGACGCGGTGTTGAACGCCAATTACGTGCGTGCCCGCCTGCAGGATCTGATGTCTCTGCCTTTCCCGGATCATCCCTCCATGCACGAAGTTCTCTTCGATGAGAGCTTCCTGGAGGAGACGGAGGTCACGACGCTCGATTTCGCCAAGGCGATGATCGACGAGGGCTTCCACCCGATGACCATGTATTTCCCGCTAGTCGTCAAAGGCGCGATGCTGATCGAGCCGACGGAATCGGAAAGCCGCGCTTCGCTCGATGTCTTCACGGCGACTTTGCGCGATCTCGTGATGTCCGCGAAAGCGGGGGATACGGCCCGCTTCGTCGACGCGCCGCGCTTCGCACCGCGCCGCCGGCTCGACGAGACCGGTGCGGCCCGCAAGCCGGTGCTGCGCTGGACGCCGCCTGCAAGCGAGGCAGAGGCCGAAGCGGCCGAATAAGGCCGCCTTCAGGCGAGGAGGAGCACGACGCCGCGGCGCAGAAGATCTAGCGCCAGAAGCGAAACGACCAGGCGAAAGCCCAGGCGGAAGTTCTCCTCCTTGAGCCCCTTGAGGATGCGCGTGCCGAGCGCCGTGCCGATGAAGCCCGCCACGACCATGGCGACGAGGAACGGCAGCCATTCGGCAAAGGCGAAGCCGACGGCGACAAACGCCACCACCTTGAAGAGGTGCTGGGCGGTCATCATCACGGCATGCGTGCCAATCACCTGCATGCGGTTTGAAAGAGCCGGACCGACGAAGGCGGCGACGAAGGGCCCTGTCGCGCCGAAGAACATGGTGAGGAACGTCGAAAAGAGCCCGACGAAGCCGAACAGCAGCCGCTGCGCCCCGAGCTTCATCGCCGGCAGCTTCGTCCAGATCATCACCAGGATGAAAAGCCCAAGCCCCGTCTTCAAAAGCGCTTCCGGCAGGGCGACGACGAAACGCGCGCCGAGAGTCGCGCCGATGACGCTGCCCACCAGGAACGGCCAGATCAGGCGCCATTCGGCGTGCCGCCTTTGCAACAACGCCCGCCCGGCATTGGAGCCGAGCTGGACAACGCCGTGAACAGGGATAAGTGCAGGCACCGGCAGAGCAAGCCCGAGGGCAGCAAGCATGGCTATGCCGCCGCCGAGCCCGAGGGCTGCTGTCAAAGCCGAGGTGACGACGCTCGCTGCGATGAGCAGGAGAGCGGCAAGAATGCCGAGGCTGTCAGGAAGAAGGACGGAGAGAAAGGTTTGCATTCGGCGGGTGATCGATATCCTGTCAGCCTGCTCTCATCTGGATGGCCGATGATGGCAAGACGAGCCGGTGGGCAAATATGCGGCATCGTCCGGCGCAAAGCGAGGCGGGCCGGATGCCAGCCTCTTTCGGGCTCCCGGTTCCGCCGCCTCCTCCTTGGCGCCGAATTTGCATGGCGGCGACACAGCTGCTTCAAGGTTGCGTGATAAGGCGGCTCGCCGAATCGCGCGCTCTCATGTTGGGGAATTCATGCCTTCAATCGTTACGCTAACCGTCAACCCGACCATCGATGACACGAGCGAAGCCGAGCTGGTTCGCCCGGTGCACAAAATCCGCACGCACCGCGGACGGATCGACCCGGGCGGTGGCGGTGTCAATGTGGCGCGTGTCGTCCATCGCCTGGGCGGCGATGTCGAAGCGATCGTCTGTCTCGGCGGCGCGACGGGTGCTCTTCTCGATGAGCTTTTGGAGCGCGAGGGCGTCAAGCGGTCCGTGGTCTCCATCGCCGGGGCGACGCGCATGGCTCATGTGGTTTTCGAGACCGCGACCGGACAGGAATATCGCTTCGTGCCGGAGGGTCCGACCCTGTCGGAAGAGGAGCAGAACGCTTGCTTCAAGCGGGTCGAAGAGACCGAATGCGACTATTTCGTTGCAAGCGGCAGCCTCGCGCCCGGCGTCTCTGAGGATTTCTACCCGCGTATCGCCGAGATGGTGACGAAGAAGGGCGCGAAATTCGTGCTCGACACGTCCGGCCTGCATCTCAGTCGCACGCTCGCCGGCAACAACGTGCTTCTCGCCAAGCCAAGCATTGGGGAGCTCGGCAGCATCGTCGGCCAGGATCTGCATGGACCGAAGGCGGCGGCCGTTGCCGCCCGCGATTATGTTCAGCACGACGGGGTCGGCATGCTCGCCGTCACGCTCGGGCGCCATGGCGCTCTTCTCGTGACACCCGAAGAGACGCATTTCTGTCGGCCTCCAGAGGTGAAGACGCGCTCCGCTTCCGGCGCCGGGGACAGCTTCCTGGCCGCGATGGTGCTTGCCATTTCCCAGGGCAGAACGCCGGACGACGCCTTGCGTCTGGCAACCGCATCCGGTGCGGCGACCGCTCTGACGCCAGGCACGGCACTCTGCTACCCGGAGGATGTGGAGGGTCTCTATGAAGAAATCTCGACCCAGCGCATCTGGCCGGCCGACGCCCAGAAAGCCGGGCGTCGGCGTTCCATCGCCTGATTAAAGGCCCGAAAGCGAACACAAAAAGGAACCAATTGCCTCTTTCCGGACTTGTGCTGAGGAATGCGGCGCTGCGCCTGTCGATCGGGCAGATCGCCGCGCCCCGAGGTCCAAGTTCATCTGAGGAGAGAGGTACATGTCGCAGGATAGGCTCGTTTCGAAGGCGTTTGTTTCGGCAGCCTGCATTGGGCTCGCCGCTTTCATGACGATCGCTTATTCTACGATGGGTGAGGCGACCATGGGCGAGGCAGCCGTTGACCGGACGTCGGCGGCATCCGTCGCGGAATTGTCGCCGAAGACGCGCGTCGCTCGCGCTCTGGACACGGCCTGCGCCCACGATACCTGGCCCAACATCACGCCTGGCTGCGAAGCCGGCGCAACGCGCATCAAGGCCGACCGGACGGTTCCCCTCACGCATCCGAGCGATGTGCAGCTCGCCACCTCGTTGCAGTGAGGCCTTGTGGCGAGTGTCGAACTGAGACCATGCCGTGGGAAAGCCCGCGGCATTCTCGTTTTCATGCTGCGAATTTCCCGGCAAAAATCGAGATCCTAAGGCTTTATTTACCGCTTTCTGGACAATGCGGCCCTTGAGGCGGCTCGTCGCCGCCCACCGGGTCGCGAATGTTTGTATCTCGTCGTCTTCGCCTGATTTCCTCGTTTCTGTCCCTCGGCGCCGTGCTGGCCCTGGCCGGCTGCGGTCACTCGCCGCAACGCATGAGCGATTTCGAATGCATGCAGCGTGTCATGTATTTCGAATCCAATCGCTCCAGCCCTGACGGCATGCTGGCCGTCGGCACGGTCGTGATGAACCGGGTGAAATCGAAGGATTTTCCGAATTCGGTCTGTGCCGTCGTCGGTCAGAAGAAGCAGTTCGCGCCGGGCGTTCTGTCGAAGCCCATGACCGACAGCGGCAAGCCGCTCGCGGCCAAGATGGCGAAGAAGGTCCTGCGCGGCGCGCGTCATTCCGGCGTCGGCAAGGCGCGCTTTTTCCATACCGCAGGCTACAATTTTCCCTACACCAACATGAACTATGTCGTGCTGGCGGGGGGCAACTCTTTCTACGAGAAACGCAAGGCTCTGCCCGGCCGGCCGAACCGTCCGCAGTCGGAAATCATTCTGGCGGCAAAGTTCAACAAGCCGGTTCGTCCGGTCCGCGAAGAGGCCCCCACGCTGCCGGAGGTGCGGCCTGAGCGCCCGATTATGGTCGCTTCCGCGCAATCGGTTGTGGCGCCGCGTATGCCGGTGCCGAGCCAGTCGACGCTGTTTGCTCCCGCTGGTGGCCCGACCATGGCGCCGGGTGCCCCAGCACCGCGCGCACCGGCGTCGATCGAAGAATTGATCGCCTTCAACTGACGGCGCCTGATGACAGGGACGCGAGTCCCACCCCGCGCGAGACCTTTCCTTAATGATGCCGACTCGCGCGAGGTCTTAAGCTTTCCGGTGATGCGGGTTGCCAGTTGGGTCTTAGCAGTCCCGCGGCGGCTCGGACCGGAGGCCAACTGAGATCGGTTCGCGGCTCGCGCCACCGCCTGTGGCTGTTTCTGAGCCGGCGGCAAGCGCGCTCCGTGCGAGGAATGGGTCGCCTGGCTCAGGCGTTCGGCATCTCGGACAGCATCTGCCGATGCTCCTTCAGCGTCGGCAGGGTCTTGGACGCGAACTCCTTCACCGGCCCGTCTTCGCCATTTTCAGAATAGTATTGGAAGAGCTGGACTGCCTGCTCATGCGCCTGCACCTGCATTTGACGGTAGGTCTGGTCGAAGCTGTTGCCTGAGGCACCCTGCAGCTTCTGCATCATCTGCTGGTGTTTCTGGTCGAGTTCGGTCGGCACCTGGACGTCGCCGTCGACATTTTGAAGCGCTTCCTTCAACTGGTTGCCGGCTTTCGTGTGGTCGGCCACCATGCGCGTGGCAAACTGTTGAATATCCTCGTTGTCGGACTGCTTCATGGCAAGCTGGCTCGACTGGATCTCGAACATGTTGGAGACGACAGCCATCTTCACGAAGCCCTGAACGTCTTTCGGCATCTGCTGTTGAGCCGTCTGGCTTTGCCCCTGGGCCTGAGTCTGATTGGCGGTGTTGGATTGGGTCTGCGCGATGGCACAGGGTGCACTCATCGCTGCGACCGTCGCCAAGAGAATTAGTCGTTTCATGTAGGATGAACCTCTGCATTTTCGGCTCGGCCGGAAAGTGCCGACCTCATGCCGCTGAACACCCGTTCGTAAAACAATGTTCCCCGAAAAATACTTTGCCGACGCCGCACTTTAACGGTTTTATGTCTTCAAATAATAAGATGAGAAAACGAAGCGAATACATGGACGGGATCTCTCATGGTTGTGGCCGGCTCGGTCAAACGCTTTGTTCCGTCCGGGATGTGCGCCCTGTGAGGTTCTGTCTGAGAGACCGCAAATGGACGGAAAGCCTGCCTTACCGTCTGGCCTATCTGTGTTTGAAGGTTGTTGATTAGAACGGATGCAAGCTTCACGCGAGCCTCTTTTCCTAGCCGATGGCCCAGACCTCAGGCAGGAGCCTTTCGTGAACATCCACTCCGTCAAGTTCAGAATCACCGCGTTATCCGCTGCATGCGTCATCGTTTTGACGGCCGTGCTTCTGGGCTTCGGGATTTACGCCGCGCGCGACACGTCGCGGTACGTCAATGAAAACGTGGATGAGCTCCTGGATCGGACAAGCAAGCAGTCGCTGCAGCGGCTGGCGAATGCCCAGGCCGGAACCATCCGCGCGGAAGTCGAAACGGCCTTCGATGCAGCCCGTAACATGGCTCGTACCTTCGAGGTGATGGCGAGCAGTGGCGGGACCGCAACCCCGATCTATCAGCGTCGCGATCAGTTGAATGCGGTTCTTCTGAGCGTGTTGAAGGACAATCCTCGCTTCAACGGCACGTACAGCGCCTGGTTGCCGAATGCACTCGATGGCCGGGATGAGATGTACGGCGATCGCAAGGACATGGGATCGGATGCCACCGGACGCGTCCTGCCGTACTGGACGCGCGATGCGGACGGAAATATCGCGCTTCAGCCGCTGGTCGAATACGACAGCGAGGCCCTGCACCCGAACGGCGTCATGAAGGGCGGCTGGTTCCTTGGCCCCCAGAAGACGGGCAAGGAGAGCATTCTCGCCCCGCTTCCCTACATCGTTCAGGGCAAGTCGGTTTATCTCGCCACCATGTCGGTTCCGATCATGGTCGACGGCAAATTTGCTGGTGTGGCCGGTGCCGATTTCGATCTCGCCTTCCTCCAGGAATTGGCGGAGCAGGTGAATGCCGACACGTACGAGGGGAAGGGCGCTGTCACGATCGTCTCTGGCGCCGGCCTCGTCGTTGCGGCGAGTGACGATCCTCAGGCGATCGGCGGCTCGTACGAGGCGATTGCTGCCAATGCTTCCGATGATTTGGAGACCCTGAAAGAGGGGCGCGCGGCGGTGAAGACCGACGAGGCGAGCGATACCCTCAAGGTCTTCGCGCCTGTGGAGCTTGGTCGTACGGACCAGGTCTGGTCCGTCGTCATCACCGTGCCGCGCCAGGTCGTTCTCGCCGAGGCCGACAAACTCGCCGATTCGCTCGCAGAACGGGGTCGTGACGATCTCATGTCACAGGTGCTCGTCGGCCTTGCCGTGGTTTTTGCTGCGCTCGTTGCCATGGCCGTCGTCGCATCCGGCATATCCCGCCCGATCACGCAGCTCACGGGTGCTCTTCGCCGCCTGGCCTCTGGCGAGGCAGTGGATGAAATCGCGGGCGCTGAGCGTCGCGACGAGATCGGCGATATCTCCCGTGCCGTCGATCAGATCCGCGTGCGTATTGAAGAAGAGGCGCGCCAGAAGGCGGCCGAAGACGAACAGAACCGCATCAAGCAGGAAGAAGAACGTCGCCGCACCATGCACGCACTGGCCGACGAGTTCGAAGAGGCGATGGGCGGTGTCGTTCGCGGCGTCGTCGCGGCAACCGGGCAGTTGCAGGACGCGTCCGCGACGATGAGTTCGGCGACCGAAAAGGTCGCGCGGCAGTCGCAGACGGCGGCCGGCGCGTCGGCCGATGCGTCCTCCAATGTCCAGACGGTGGCCTCCGCCGCCGAAGAGCTTGCCTCCTCGATTGCCGAGATCAAGCGCCAGGTCGACGAATCGGCCCGGATCGCAGACGCGGCCGTCGGTGATGCGAATGGCACGGCCGGCAAGGTGCGCGAGCTTTCAGCTTCCGCAAGCCGCATCGGACAGGTGGTCGACCTCATCAAGGACATCGCCGAGCAGACCAACCTTCTCGCCCTCAACGCCACCATCGAAGCGGCGCGTGCGGGCGAGGCGGGCAAAGGCTTCGCCGTCGTGGCGGCGGAGGTCAAGCAACTCGCCGATCAGACATCTCGGGCCACTTCGGAGATCGCGGCTCAGATCTCGGAGATCCAGAATTCCACCTCCGACTCGGCCACGGCGATCGTCGGCATCACCGAGGTCATCGAGCAGATCAACCAGATCGCGACGGCCATCGCCACGTCGGTCGACGAGCAGGGGGAAGCGACCCGCGAGATCGCCGGCAGCGTCTCTCAGGCGTCCATGGGCGCTAAGACGGTCGCCGACAACATCGAGGGCATCAACGAGGCGGCCGCCGACACGACGGCAGTCGCTGGCCAGGTGGAAGGTGCTGCAACGACGCTCGGACAGCAATCGGAGACGCTGAAGGCGGTCATGGATCGCTTCCTCAGCACGGTGCGGGCCGCATGACCTGCCGGACTTTGTCTCTCTCCGGCGCCGCCTCCGAGCGCCATCTTCGCCGCGCCCACGCCTTTCGCCCGTCTTCGTCCGCGCGGACGGGCAGGCCGTCTTGCCCAGGCTTCCCGAGCCACGAGCATCTCGTCCGTTCGGGATTCACCTCGCATTTCAGAGACAATCGCCTCGGATGTTGCCGAGGGATGTACAACTTTTAGTAGTGCTTCGCATGCCGTTCGCGTAAGCTTTCCCGTGCACAATTGGGGAGGCCATTATGCGCACAGCATCGATCACATTGTTTGCATGCGGCCTGGTTTTCGCCGCAAGTGAAGCCGGGGCGGCCTGCGGCTGCACCGGCATGAGTGTCGCCCGCACAACAGGCAGCACGCAGATCATCTGCAGTTCACGCGACTTCGGTGACTTCAAAGAATGCACCAAACGGTCCGGCGGAACGCGCACCGTTTGCACGAGCACTTACGAATATGCATGCCCGGTCGGGGTCAACAGTAAGAAATGGGGCGCAAGCAAGCCCGAGCAGAAAACCGGTTTCGGCGTTACGGCGACGCTGACGGGCACCTCCTCGCAATGCACGTCCGGGCAGCTCTTGGCGCTGACGATCACGGGTGATGGGAAGACCGAGCAGAATCCACCTATCAATCCGACGAACTCGACCGGCGGGACGGGCGCGCTCGTCGCGGGCGTGACCTTCGATGTCGATAACGACCCGACGCACGCCTTTCCCGCTTATCCGAACGGCGGCGGCACGGCGACGAATCCAAAGTTTGGCGGTGACAATTACCGTTGGGCCGACAACGCGAAGGTTCTGATCGAGCGTGAGGACGGTCTCTTCCGCTGGTGGGACAATACCGATCAGGGCAAAGCCAAGAAATCCGAAGACGCCTCCTGGCGCTACAAATTCGTTTCTTGGGTGAAGGGGAGTAGCGGTCAGCCGAGCTGCGCTTGCAGTTTCGATATTTCGGTGGATTGGGGACCGGGTGCCAATCCCAACACGACTTACACGCAGGAGGCCGCCTACAGCTCGAACTGCAATTGGTAAAACTAAACGCCTGATAACAGCGCGCGCCGTCTTCGGGCGGCTGCGCATACCGTGAGAGGCGAACAGGTCCAGATGGCTTGTCTCATACGCCACGGGAGGCGCTGTGTCCGATTTGCCTCTCGGTGCAGCAAGTGCGATCGGCCGCATTGCACTTTCGCGGAGCTTATGGCAGAGGCCATGTCATGATCTGCTCTGCCCGACCACAGACTTTTGGTTACTGGCGCTTCCGTTAGGAAGCGGCAGGGCGCAATCATTGTGTGACCATGCCGCCGTGTCTGGGCGGAAAGGTCATTTCAAGCGACACCAATCCCTGTCACGGCGGCCCTTCGAAGGGGAAGGCCCGTGAATGTGATCAACAAGGTCGATTGGACGATCCGTGCCGAGCGATCGGCGCTTCTAATCCACGACATGCAGCCGCATTACTGCGAGGCTCTCGACGAGACGGTACGCACCGACCTCGCCGATCAGATCTCGCGGCTTGCCAGGCTCTGTGCGGCGCGTGCGATGCCGATCTTCGTCTCGCAGGTGCCGCCGGCCCGGCTTGATTGCGAGCGCGGCCTGATGCGGGACATGTGGGGCAGGGGACCGGCTGATGGCGTCTCTGCGGGGAATGCGGGGCGGATGACGAATGCGCCCGCCCTCGACCCCGCGCTCGATCTTGATGGCCTGTCGCTGATCCCGGTGACGAAGCGCAGCTATTCGGCCTTCTACGGCAACGATTTCGAGGTCATGCTTCGCCGGCTCGGCCGCGACAACGTGATTATCACCGGCCTCTATACGTCGATCGGCTGTCTTTCGACGGCGATGGACGCCTTCATGCGCGATATCCGCCCGTTCATGATGGCCGATGCGCTCGCCGACTTCTCCAAATCCGAACATGAGGCCGGCCTCAAGAAGGCGGCTCAGACTTGCGCGCGTATCGTGGAGACGACGGAAGCGGTCGAACATCTGCAGGCACGTCGCCCGCAGCGGCCTTCCACTTGGGCGTTTGATGTTTGCTGAAGGGAGGGCGCGTCTTGATGCCGATGGACGCATCGCTGCAAGACGCGCCGCCGTCCCGAGGGCTTACGGCGAGCCGAGACGCTCCGCGAGCGCGTCGATCTCATGATCGGCAAAAACCTCGATGCCGTTTGCCCGCAACAATGCGCTCGTCACGCCCATGGCGGCGTGTTTTCGGCCGCCGAAGCTGCCGTCGTAGATGAGGTGGCTGCCGCAGGAGGGGCTGCCGTCGATGAGGAGCGCGAAGGAGCAGTTTTGCGCGCGCGCGATCTGAAGCGCGGCTCTTGCGCCGGCGAGAAATCCTTCCGTGACGTCGGCTCCGAAGGTGTCGACGACCCGGCCGCGCCCGGCAAGAACGTCGTCGCCGCTCCGCCCCTCTGCGATCTCGGCCGGCCTTCTCGGTACGGAAAAACCGCCGATGACTTCGGGGCAGATGCCGACGACACGGCCTTCGGCGTGCCACCTGGCAAGCACCGGATGGTGAAGGGGTCGCGTGCCGCCGTCATAGCGCACGGTTTGGCCCAGAAGGCAGGCACTGACGAGAATCCGCGACGGCATGGATAGGGACGGCTCACTCGCCGCGCGGAAAGCGCTGCGCGTCTTCCAGAATGTTCAAATCCATATGGTTGCGCATATAGCGCTCCGAGGCCCGCTGCAGCGGCTGATAATCCCACGGGAAATAGGCGCCGTTCCTGAGCGCTTCGTAGACCACCCAGCGCCGCGCCTGGCTCTCGCGTACCTCGGCGTCAAAGGCCTTGAGGTTCCACTTCTCGCGCACAAGCGCCATGAAGCGGTCGATCTCGTCCTGGCAGGCCTGATCTTCCGCGAGGTTCGTCATCTCGTCCGGGTCGCTCTCAAGATTGAAGAGAAGCGGCGGGTCGACCTCGCAAAAGACGAACTTCCATTTGCCCTCGCGGATGGCGACGAGCGGGGCGATCGACCCCTCGGCTGCGTATTCCATGAGGATCGGACCATGCTGGGCTCCGCTTGCGGCGAGCGGCAACAAGCTGCGCCCGTCCGTCCAGGGCATGATTTCCGACAGATCGATGCCGGCAAGATCGGCGAGCGTCGGCACGACATCGAGTGTGGAGACGGGCGTCTCGATGAGGCCCGGTGCGAGGTCGGGCGCCGCGACCATCAAGGGGACCCGGGCCGAGCCTTCGAAGAAGCTCATTTTGAACCAGAGGCCGCGCTCGCCCAGCATGTCGCCATGGTCGGAGAGGAAGAGGATGATGGTGTTTTCCGCCATGCGACAGCGCTCGAGCGTGTCGAGGATCTCGCCGATCTTGTCGTCGAGATAGGAGATGTTGGCGAAATAGGCGCGCCTCGAGCGGCGGATATCCTCATGGCTGATGTCGAAGTTGAGATAGTCGCACGCCTCCAGGAGGCGTTTGGAATGCGCATCCTGCGCGCCGAAGGGGATCTCTCCGATTCTTGGCGAAAGCTCTTCGCAATCCGCATACCGATCCCAGTATTTCCGCCGCGCCACATAGGGGTCGTGCGGATGGGTGAAGGAAACGGTGAGGCACCAGGGCTTTGAGACATGCCCGCGCGCCAGATCGTAGAGCTTGCGGTTGGCGTGGTAGGCGACCTCGTCGTCATATTCGAGCTGATTGGTGATCTCCGCCACACCCGCGCCGGTGACGGAGCCGAGATTGTGGTACCACCAGTCGATGCGCTCGCCGGGTTTGCGATAATCCGGTGTCCAGCCGAAATCCGCCGGATAGACGTCGGTCGTCAGCCGCTCTTCGAAGCCGTGCAGCTGGTCTGGTCCGACGAAATGCATTTTTCCGGAAAGCGCCGTCTGGTAGCCGGACCGGCGCAGATGATGGGCGTAGGTCGGGATCGAGGAGACGAATTCGGCTGCGTTGTCGTAGACGCCGGTGCGCCGCGGCAATTGCCCGCTCATGAAGGAGGCGCGCGCCGGCGCGCACAGCGGGCTCGCCGTATAGCAGTTCTGAAAACGCAGCGATCGCTCGGCGAGTTTGCTCAGTGCCGGCGTCTTCAGGAAGCCCGCCGGTCCGTCCGGAAACAGCGTCCCGTTGAGCTGGTCGACCATGAAGATCAGGATGTTGGGACGGCTCATGCGGGCAATTCCTCAAGGGTCGGCGTGACGAGACGGAGGGCGGAAACGGGGTGCACTCCGCGCAGACACTGCGTCAGCCGGCAGCCGCAACACAAGAGCTCGTCGGACGAGGGCCTCGGACGTCGTGCGTGGCCGCAGTGCCACACGGCGCGCCCGCAATTGTCCGAAACACCGTCGACGGCTTGTCAAATCGGCGGAAGAGGAGCATAAGCCGCGCCGTTATGACCAGATTCGCTCTCTATCTCAGCATGATCCCGGTCCGTTCGTAACGGATCGCGTCCGTCAGACGGACGCTTGAAGGGGCTGATAGCCCCGGGGTTAATGCCGGTCCCGCCGCTGCGGGACGATCGGTTCACCGATTTTCTTGAGAGCTTTCCATGTCCACCGCAGGCGCTTTGAGGCGCGGGCTTCGTGCCCTTCATTTCCGCAATTTTGTTCCGCTTCGGCATGCCGGCCGCACGCGGCCCGTGTGGCGCGCAGCCAACGGGCGGGTGGGGTTGGCCGGCATCGGGCGGGTTAAGTTCAATCTTCGTGGCGATGTGTTCTCCGCGGTTCTGGGCTTTGCCTTTGCGCGCTGGCGCGAGCAGCCGGGGCGTGTCGCGCTGATTGCCGGTATGGTGATCCTCGCCACCTTGGCGGAAGTTTTCACGCCGCTTTTCGCCGGCCGCATCGTCGATGCGATCGCCGCGGGCGCGGCCGATCCGGACGCCAGGCATTCGGCGATCGTGGCGTTTCTCACGGTGACCGGCCTCGGCCTTGCCGCGGTCGGGCTCCGCCAGCTCGTCTTCTTCCAGATCATCACGCTGACCTTGAAGATGATCCGAGAGGTGGCCGAGGACGCCTTCCATCGCATTCAGCGCTTTTCGACCGACTGGCATGCCAACGCCTTCGCCGGTTCCACCGTGCGCAAGATCACGCGCGGCATGTGGGCGCTCGATCTGTTGAACGACACGCTTCTGGTCGCGCTTCTGCCGTCCTTTGTGGTGCTTGTCGGCGCAACCGCGCTTCTGGGCGCCTTCTGGCCGGTGATGGGGCTCGTCATCGGGCTGGGCGCGCTCGCCTATATCGCCGTCACCGTCACCCTGTCGGTGGGCTGGGTCGCACCCGCGGCGACGCTCGCCAATGCCTGGGACACGCGGCTCGGCGGCGCGCTCGCCGATGCGGTGAGCTGCAATGCCGTCGTCAAGGCGTTCGGGGCCGAGGATCGCGAGGAGGCGGGTCTCACGCGCATCCTGGCGAAATGGCAGCACCGCACGCGGCGCACCTGGCGGCGCGGCACGGTCGGCGCGGGCGCGCAGGGGCTGATGATGGTCGTCATCCAGGCGGGCATTCTCGGCGTCGCACTCGTTCTGTGGCAGCGGGGCGCGGCAAGCGCCGGCGATGTCGCCTTCGTCCTCACCATGTTCTTCGTGGTGCAGGGGCATCTGCGCGATATCGGCATGCACATCCGCAACCTGCAGCGGTCCGTCAACGATCTCGAAGAGCTCGTCGCGCTGAACCGCGTGCCGATCGCGATTGCGGACCGGCCGGGCGCGGGTGAGGCGAAGATCGCCGCGGGCGAAATCGTCTTCGACCATGTCGATTTCCACTACGGCAATCACGCGACGCCGCTTTACCGCGATTTCTCGGTGAAGATTGCTGCGGGTGAGCGGGTCGGTCTCGTCGGCCATTCCGGGTCGGGCAAGACGACCTTCGTCAAGCTGATCCAGCGGCTCTACGACGTGACCGGCGGTCAGATCCTGATCGACGGCGAGGATATCGCCGCCGTGAGGCAGGCCTCGCTGCGCCGGAAGATCGCCATAGTGCAGCAGGAGCCGGTGCTTTTTCACCGCTCGCTGGCCGACAACATCGCCTATGGGCGCCCCGGCGCGTCGCAGGCGGAGATCGAGCAGGCGGCGCAGCTCGCTCATGCCGACGAGTTCATCTCACGGCTGCCGGAGGGCTACCGCACCATGGTGGGCGAGCGCGGCATCAAGCTGTCGGGCGGCGAACGCCAGAGGGTGGCGCTGGCACGCGCCTTCCTGGTCGATGCGCCGATCCTGATCCTGGACGAGGCGACCTCGGCGCTCGATTCCGAGAGCGAAGTGCTGATCCAGGACGCGATGGAGCATCTGATGGTTGGCCGCACGACGCTCGTCATCGCCCATCGTCTGTCGACGGTGCGCGCACTCGATCGCATCCTGGTCTTCGACCGAGGGCAGATCGTGGAGGAGGGCGACCATGCCGCCCTCATTGGCCGCGAGGGCGGCATCTATCGCCGCCTTTTCGAACGCCAGGCGCTGGAGCTGACGAAGGGTCTCGTCATGTAATCAGCGAGGGGGCGCCGCCGCCCCCTTGCGCCGCCGCTTTTCATTCTCCTGGCGCTTTTCCCCCGGGCCGGCATGACCGCAACGTCTTCCCTCCGCGGCCGGTTTATGTTCGATGGGGCAATGAGTGCTCTTTTCGCGGAACTCGACTACCGCCCGACACCAATCGGCCCCGTCAGCCTGCGCCGGCGGCGCGAGTTGCGGCTGGGCGTCGACATCTTCGAAATCAAGCTCGGCGAGGAATTCCTCATGTCGAGCCTTTTCACAGCTTCCGAGATTGCGCTTGCGCGTCTCGGCATTGCGGCGCTTGCCGGCAATGACCACGACATCCTCGTGGGCGGGCTCGGCCTTGGCTACACCGCCTGCGAAGTGCTGCGCCACGATGCTGTCGGCTCGCTCCTCGTCGTCGAATTCCTGGATCCCGTCATCGAATGGCATCGCACGGGGCTCCTGCCGAACGGAGCGATGATGGAAGCGGATCCGCGCTGTCGGATCGTCAACGGCGATTTCTTCGCCGGCGCTGCCAGCGCGGCGGGGTTCGACCCTGAGACGGAGGCCCGCCGCTTCGATGCCATCCTCCTCGATATCGACCATTCGCCGGAAGCGCTGCTCGATGCGCGTAGCACGAGCTTTTACCGTCCGGAGGGTCTTGCCGCGCTCGCGGCCCATGTGAAGCCCGGCGGCATTTTCGCGCTCTGGTCCGACGCCTTGCCGGATGACACGTTCACCGAGCGCCTCAGAGCCGTCTTCGACGAGGCCTGGGTGGAACCGGTCACGTTTCACAATCCCCTTCAGGATCGCCCTTTCACGCAGAGCGTCTATCTGGCGCGCAAAGAAGCCGGCTCTTCGGCCGGCGCGTGAGGACGGCGATGGCGGAGACGCGCGGGCGATCCTGTCCGGTCTGTCGGGGAGGCGATGTCGAGCTCTTTCTCACCGTTGACGGCAAAAACTACTGGCGTTGCGCGACCTGCGCCGCCCGCTATCTCAATCCTGCTCAGCGCCCGTCGCCGGCCGAAGAGCGCGCGCATTATCTGACGCATGAGAACGAGCCGGACGATCAGGGCTACCGCCGCTGGCTGTCGCGGCTGACGCGCCCGCTCCTGGAACGCCTTTCCCCCGGCGCGAACGGCCTCGATTACGGCTGCGGTCCCGGGCCTGCGCTCGCGAAGATCTTTGCCGAGGCCGGGCATCATATGGCGGTCTACGACCCGATCTTCGCGCCCGATCCCGCCCCGCTTGATGCACGCTACGATGTCGTCACCTGCACGGAGACGGCCGAGCATTTTCACGATCCGGCGGCCGAGTTCGATCGTCTCGCTGGCCTCTTGAAGCCCGGCGGTCTTCTCGGTGTGATGACCATCTTTCAGACCGACGATGCCCGCTTTTCGAACTGGCGCTATCGCCGCGACCCGACCCATGTCGTCTTCTACCGCGCCGAGACCTTTCACCTGATCGCCACCCGCCGCGGCCTCACCTGCGAGATTGTCGAAAAAGACGTCGTGCTGATGCAAAAGGGCGGGTGAGGCGCCGTCTTCACCGACAGCTTCGCAAGGGCTTTGCGTCAGATCTCCGCGAACACGCTCTCGTCGATCTCGACCTCTTCAACCAGCTTGGTTGTCACCCCGATTTTCAGGTCTTTCAGCAGCTCGCATAGATCCTCTCCGTCGACGAGATCGATCACCGGGGCGCCGTCGCGTGTCGCCTCGCGTCGCGCATCGGGGGTGAAGGTCGACGTGGTGATGATGAGCCCCTTGTCTGCGCGGCCGACCATGGCGCCTCGGAAATCGCGCACGACGGAGGCTCCGACCGAGCCTTGCCAGCGCTTGCACTGGAAGAGGATCTGAAAGGAGACGAGATTGACGCGCAGCACGCCGATCCCGTCGATGCCGCCATCGCCACTCTTGCCCGTCACCTCGACCTTTTTGAAGCCTGCCTCGCGCAGCATCCGCCGTGCGAGACGCTCGAATGCATCCGGGGGCATAATCCTCAAGAGCGCGAGCAAGCGCTCGTTCCATGAGATCTCCTGTTCGCCTCCGTCCGGATTATCTTCTTGCGGGGTCACCGACTTTGCCCTGCGCCGTGCCTCGTTCTCCTCGTTGCGCACACGCCGCTCGACGTCGGCGATCTCCGGTTCGCTCATGGCGCGACCCTGCGGGGTCAGCGTCCACACGCCCCGCTGCGGATTGTCGATTGCTCCGACCTTTTTCAGATAGCTGCGCGCCCAGTGCAGCCGATAGGCGAGCGCACTCTTGCTGCCGTCCTTGTGCGGCACGGCGGCAACGTCGTCAGGTACGGCCAGAATCCTCGTGACTTCGTCGTTGATCTCGTCGTTCGAAGCGGAATTGCCAAGCTCTTTGAGGGCCTGAACGGTCGCCGTGATGCAGGGCTGGAGTTTCGGAACGTCTCTGCGTGTTGCCATGATCGAAATGCCTTCACCCGCGCGGTGCGAAATAGCGGGTCGTGCCGTCGGCGCCCTCGCCGGTGCGGGCGAGGCCGAGATCGGCGAGGTTCTTCAAAATGTCGTCGACGGTGGAAATCTTCTTTGCGGTGGTGCGCCCGGCAAAGGATTTGGCGAGCGTCTCCGCCCGGATCGGCTCCGGTGCCCGGGCGAGAAGATCGCGGACCAGCCGGATCTGGTCGAAGGCGTCCTTAGGCAACGTCGGCAGTTTTTCTCCCGCGGCGGCGAGCGGAATTTCGGCCTCGATCTGCTCTTCGGCGGCAGGTGTCTTCACTTTGTGGCCGAGCTTCGGGATCTGATAATCGGGCCTCAGCCAGCGCACGAGCCCGTTCGCCTCCTCCTTCGCCCGCTCCTGGTTGAGCGCGACGAGGCGGGACAGAAGCTCCTCTTCGGCCGCCTCCTGGTCCGCGCTTTTGTGCGGCGAGGGAGCCGTGGCGCCGGGCTTGCCGACGAGCCGGTCCGCCAGATCCTCCCAGTGATAGGCGGCGAAGACGGCGCGGTCGATCTCGTCGTGGATGTCTTTCAGAATGCCGACGCAGCCGCGCTCGTAGATCGATCGTTCCTTCTCCGACAGGGCAGGCACCTCGGCGCCGCAATCGAGCTCGCGCAGGCGTTCGAGCACGTTGTAGAGCCCGGTCATGGTCAGGTCCTCGTGCTCTTCCAGCCGCTCTTTTCGGAAGGCATCGAGCCGTTCGCCGAGTTCGGAGAGTTCTTTGACGAGAGCCGGTGGAAGCTCGGAAAAGGCGGGGAAGGGGAAAGGGTCGAAGGTGCGGGTTTTCGAGTAGCGCGGATCGTTTCCGACGCCGAGCCAGCCCCCGGCAGCCAATGCGTAGACGACATGCTGACGCGAGGACAGAACAGACAGTGTCTTCGACTCGTCCAGTCCGATCGCGACGAGCATGTTGTCAGGTCGGACGGCCTGATCGAGGAACTGAAAGGTGCGGTGCTTTGTGGTCTCCACAGTCGCGATGTATCGAATGAGTTGGTCCATAAACGACCGCATCTCCGTTCGCACTTTCCCAAAAAGCCACCACTGACGCGCATACTCCGTCATGTCCTTTGAGGCCCCGACCTTCGCCTCGCGTTCTGGGCGAACGGTTTCAGCGAGATGCTGATACACCCCGGGAAAGCTCTCTCTCACCTGCTCTACCGTGAGGCCGTAGAGGTCGATCACCATCACATTACGAGCTCGCTGTGCGAGATCGCGGCCATGACGATAGTCGAGGATATATCTCTCCAGCCCTGGAATGGTGCCCAGTCCGAGCGTCTTTGCCTTCTGCTTTGTCACAATGAAGCCGGAACCGTGCAACTTTACGCCAGGGCTGGAAACAGCCTCATTGGCCAGAAGCGGTTGCATCACAGCGAGATCCGCTCCGACCGTCAAATTAGCTCGAATTTTTCCTGTTCGCTCTTCGAGCGTCACCAGCGGCGTGTCGGTGTTGAGCCCTTCCTCGCGGATGACTTCGGCGAGCACGCCCTCATGCTCGCCCTTTTGCGCGACCGTCATGGCGATCCGCACCGCCGCCTTGTCGGAGGCCTTCAGCCAGGGGTGGTTTGGAATCGCATAGACGAGGCTGAGCGGGGTTTTGGCGGCAAGATGCCGCTCGATGACCCGGCGCGAAAAGGTCTGGGTGATGGAATTGGTGGTGATGAAGCCGAAGCGGCGCGGGAAATGCGGTTTGGCACCCTTCCGGGCCCAGCCCTCGCGCAGATAGGTCGCCGCCTGGTCCCAGAAATGCATGACGAAGTCGGCCCCGCCCGGCATGTGCGGGCGCGCGGTCCAGGCCGCCTCCGCATAGCCGTCGCCGAGCTCTGAGCGCATGTCCTTGCCGCCGATGAAGGGCGGGTTGCCGACGATGAAATCGGCCTCCGGCCATTCCGCCGGACGCGGATTTGTATAGACAAATGTCTCGCGCCGCGCGCTCTCGTCGGGGATTTCGAGCCCGGTGATGGGTGATGTCTTCGTCGTCACCCCGTCCCAGACGGTGATCGGCTTGCCCGCTTCGTCGCGTGCGAGCTCTTTCTTGTCATAGGCGAGGATCGCGTCCTGCAGGCGGATCGTGCCATAGGCATGAAGCACCGGCTCGGTGATCGATTCCGGCCCGCCGGTGCGGATCTGCCATTTGAGATAGCCGATCCACAAAACGAGATCGGCGATCGGCACAGCGCGCGGATTGAGTTCGAGCCCGTAGAACTGCCGCGGGCTCACCGTCTCGCCCTCCATGGCGAGCCGTGACTGCGCCTCGCCGAACCCTTCGAGCGCGCTCAACACCTCGCCTTCGAGCCGCTTCATCAATTCCAGCGACACATAGAGGAAATTGCCGGTGCCGCAGGCGGGATCGAGGATGCGGATCGTGCACAGACGGTGATGGAAATCCTGGATGCGCCTGAGAGCGCCCGCCTGGCGCCCCGCCTCGCGGTCCTGTTCGGCCGCCGCCTGCACGTTCTTCCATTCATCGCGCAGGGGCTCGATGACCGTCGGCTCGACCAGCCGCTCCACATAGGCGCGCGGCGTATAATGCGCGCCGAGCTTGGAGCGCTCGCGCCTGTCGAGCGCGCGTTCCAGAAGCGTGCCGAAGATCGCCGGCTCCACGTCGCGCCAGTCGCGCTTGGCCGCCACCCACATTTCGTGGATCGCGTCTCGGTCGAGCGGCAGCGCCTTGCGCGTCTTGAAGAGCGCGCCGTTGAAGCGCTTCACCGTGGCGTTGAGGTGTGGCGCATAACCGCCCGTATCCATGACGGCCCAGAGCGATTCCAGCGCCGGCACGAAGTTTTCCGGCGTCTCGCGGATCTCCTCGAGGAATTTGACGAAGCGCTCCTTCGGCAGGAGCTCGACATCCTCGGCAAACATGGTGAAGAGGCAGCGCATCAGGAATTCCGCCACCTCTTTCGGGTCGTGCTTCACCTCCAGGCTCTTGGCGATGCGGGCGAGGCGTTCGGCGATGTCGCGCGTCACCTCCGCCGATCGTTTTGCCGGGTCGAGCGCCTGCGGCTCCGTCCAGATGGTCGCAAGCCGGGCGCGGATCTCCGGATCGCGCAGATCCTCCAGAAAAATCTGAAAGCTCTTGCGGTCCGGGAACTGCGTGTAATTGCGCCCCTGGCCGGAGAAATTGGCGTAGAGCTCGATGACGTAGCCGACATCGACGAGGATGACGAAGGGTGGCGGGCGATGCCCGGCCGGCAGATCTCCGACATAGGAGACCGCCTGGTTGTAGGCGGAGCGCATCGCCTTGTCCCAGGCGGCCGTGCCGCGCTTCGCCGTGCCACCGCGGATCGGCGAGGCGGCCTCCGGCAAAAGCTCGCTCTGGTTCGGATCGGCGGCGCCGCGACGCGATTGCGAAGAGGATTGCTTGGCTTCCAGGATGAAGCAGTCGCGCTTGTAGCAATCGATGCGGTGGGCGGTCGTCAGGCCGCGGATGCGGTGGTCGACGCGCTTTTCGAAGACGTAATTGTTGAGCGCCTCGTTTTCCTGCGTCGCATCGGGCCGCGCCACGCCGAGGAGGTCGCAGAGATCGCGGATGAAACCCTGCGCATTGGCGTTTTCCGCCCCGCCGGAGGCCGACCACACCTCGATGAAGTGCTCGACTCCTGCCTCCGATGCCGCGTTCGGCTCCGCCTGCTCCGTTTTATCCGCCATGAATCAGCTTCTCCCCCGATTAGAAAGGGAAGCAAACCAGGAAGTGTGCGGCAAGGTCATTCGTGCCGCGGCACGAAAAGTGCGATGGAGACAGATTCGGGCCTCGAAGCGGTGCGGGCGCGCGGTATGTTGCGGTGCGGGGGCGTTTCGGCTGCACCCGCCGGCGTCTTCCGCATCACCGAAAGGACAGTGAGTGACACAACGAGGCCATGGCAGCCTGGCGGTCTATTTCGGCGCCGTCTTCGCCTTTGCCGTCACCATGGTGGGCACCACCATGCCGACGCCGCTTTATCCTCTCTATCGCGGCCTTTTCGGGTTTTCCGAGCTGACGATCACGGTGATCTTTGCCGTCTATGCGCTCGGCGTCATGGCGGCCCTCATCATCACCGGGCGCTGGTCCGACCAGCTCGGCCGCCGGCCGCTGCTGTTTGCCGGCCTCGCCGCCTCGGCGCTGAGCGATCTCGTCTTCTGGAATGCCGGCGGGCTCGGCATGATCCTTTTCGGGCGCGTTCTCTCAGGGATTTCGGCCGGCATCTTCACCGGCACCGCGACCGTGGCGCTCATCGAACTCGCGCCGGAGCGTATCAAGCGCTGGGGCACGTTTTTTGCGACCTCCGCCAATATGGGCGGTCTCGGGCTCGGGCCGATGTTTGCCGGCGCGCTGGCGGAGTATCTGCCGGCACCCCTCGTTTTGCCCTATGCGCTGCATTTTCTGCTGGCGCTTCTTGCCGTCCTCTGCGTCTGGCGCGCGCCCGAAACCGTTGTGCGGCCGGACAAGGTGCGGCTGAAGCTTCAGCGCCTTGCCGTCCCGCGCGAGGTGCGGGCCGCCTTTGTGCCGGCCGGCATCGCTGCTTTCGCGGGCTTCATGGTTTGCGGCTTCTTTACCGCCGTGGCGCCGGCTTTTCTGGGTGAAGAGCTCGGCTACGACAACCATCTCGTCATCGGCTTCGTCTCGGGCATCTTGTTCATCGCCTCGACCGTCGGCCAGCTTCTGCAAAGCAATTTTCCGAGCGGAAGGCGGCTGCCGATCGGTTGCGCCATTCTCCTGACGGGCGTCGTCATCATCGCTCTCGGCCTCGGCAGCGAGATGCTGTCGGCCATCATTGCGGGCGTTTTGATCGCCGGCTTCGGTCACGGCGTCGCGTTTCGGGCGGGGCTCGGCGCCGTGGCGGATGCGAGCCCACCCGACGAGCGGGCGAGCGTCGTGTCGACCTTCTTCATCGTCGCCTATGTGGCGATCTCGTTTCCCGTCATCGGCATCGGGGTCGCCGGGGCCTCGCTCGGCCTCAAGACGGCAAGCCTCGCATTCTCCGCCATCGCAGCGATGCTGTGCTGCCTCGCCCTCATTCTCCTGTTGCGGGGCGGCGGTGCGCGACCTCAGAACGCCTTCCCAGCCCGCGAATGAGCGGGGAGGGGCGCCGACAAGATTGCACGGGTTGCTTTGAAAAAGACGCCCGGCGGTGCGGCAGATGCCGGCCGGGTGTGGCTCAGCTTTCCGCCTCTCCCGAGGCTGAGGCGAGGCCGTATTCCTGCAGCTTGTAGAGGAGCGTGCGCCGGCTGATGCCGAGCTCGACGGCGGTATGGCTGCGATTGCCCGAGTTGCGCGTCAGCGCGTTGCGGATCACCTGGCTTTCGAACTCGTTGACGAGCTCGCGCAGGGAGCCTTTGCGCATCGTCGCATCGAGGTTGCCGGTGTCGGCAAGTCCCTCGCTCGCCCCGGTGATGGAGGCGGGAAGGTCCTCGACCGTGATGACATTGGTCGTGCACATGACGACGGCATGTTCGATGGCATTGGCGAGCTCGCGCACATTGCCGGGCCACGGCCAGGCGAGCAGGCAGTCCATCGCCGACGTATCGAAGCCGCGGATGACAAAATTGTTTTCCGCGCAGAAGCGCTCCAGAAAATGCTCCGAGAGCAGCCGCACATCTTCCGGCCGGTCGCGCAGCGGGATGGTCTCGAGCGTGACGACGTTGAGGCGGAAATAGAGATCCTGCCGGAATGTCCCCTCCCGCACCATCTCCTGAAGGTTGCGGTTGGTCGCCGCCACGATGCGCACATCGGCCTTGATCGGCGCGCCGCCGCCGACGCGCTCGAATTCGTGCTCCTGCAGAACCCGCAACAGCTTCGCCTGCAGGCCCGGAGAAATCTCGCCGATCTCATCGAGGAAGAGGGTGCCGTGTTCGGCCTGCTCGAAGCGGCCGCGATGCCGGCTTGCGGCGCCGGTAAAGGAGCCCTTTTCGTGGCCGAAGAACTCGCTTTCGTGCAGCCCTTCCGGGATCGCGGCGCAATTCACCTTGACGAAGGGATGTGCCGCGCGGGCGCTGCCGTAATGGATGGCGGCGGCGACGAGCTCCTTGCCGGTGCCGCTCTCGCCCTGGATGAGCACGGTCGCATTGCTGCGTGCGACCTTGGCGATCGTCTGCCGCTGCTCGATCATGCGCGGATTGTTGGTCAAAATGCCTTCCGCGCCGTAGCGTTCGGACAATTCGCGGCGCAGCGAGACGATGTCGCGACGCATCGCCCGGATCTCCAGGATCCGACGCACCAGCATGCGGATCTCGTCGAGATCGAAGGGTTTCAGGACGTAATCGAAGGCGCCGTCCTTCATCGCCTGCACGGCGGTGCCGACTTCGGCGAAGGCCGTCATCAGCACGATCTGCGCGGTGCGGTCGATCTCCACGATGGCTTTGAGCGCATCGAGGCCGTTCATGCGCGGCATGCGGATGTCGAGCAGCACCACATCCGCATGCTGGCGCCGAAAGGTCTCGACACCCTCCAGCCCATCCTTGGCCACGACGACCTCAAGCCCCTCCTTCTGGAGGACGGCCTTGAGCATGTGGCAGATGGCCTGGTCGTCGTCGACGACGAGAGCAACGGGTGTGGAATTGGTCATTCTGTTTTTTCTGATACAGGAGCGACAATCGGAATGCGAATCCGAACAACGGTCCCGTGCCCGGCTCGGCTGTCGAAACTGATGACGCCGTGATGCGCATCGATGATGCGGTGGACCATGGCGAGGCCGAGCCCCGTCCCGCTGGGCTTGGTGGAGAAGAAGGGGTCGAAGACTTTGCCGACGTGATGTGGCTCCACGCCGACGCCGTCGTCGCGCACTTCGATGGCAATGTCGTCCGGACCTTCGCGGGCCGCGGTGACGACCACGCGGCCATCGTTGGTGACTGCCTGCAGCGCGTTGATGAGGAGATTGAGGAGCGCCTGTTTCAGCGCTTCGGCATCGGCGTCGATGTCCGGCAGATCCTTCTCGAACTGGAGGTCGATCTGCACGTTCCCCTGGCCCTTGGCGAGGAAGCTCACGTCTTCGATGAGATTGGCGACGTCGATCCTGCTGATCTTCGGCGGCCTCAGCCGACCGAAGGCGAGAAGCTTGCCGATGGTGTCGTTGAGGACGTCGACCTCATGGATGATGATCGCCGAATAACGCCGCCATTCATCCGGATCGTCGCAATCGGCGAGATATTGCACGAAGCCGCGGATCGAGGTGAGGGGGTTGCGGATCTCATGCGCGATGCTGGCTGTCAGCTCGCCGAGAGCGGCCAGACGGTCGGCGCGCATCACCTGCACCATGAGCCGGTCGCGTTCGCTGACGTCCTTGAGGACGACCACGGCCCCGATGCGTCGGTTCTCCGCATCGTGCAGGACGCTCGACGTGGCCGTTAGGCGCCAGACGGACTCCTTGCGCGGGATTTCGAGCGTCACCCCGATATGCGGGCGACCTGTGTCGAGCGTGTCGAGAAGGGCGCTCGCCACATGCATGTGATCGGCAAAGAGCGACCGGTAGGACTGGCCGATGACCTCCGTCGCCGGCACGTCGTACATCTGTTCCGCGGCGGGGTTGAAGGCGGTGATCCGGCCGTCGACGTCGACCGCTACGACCCCGTCGGCGATGCTGGTGAGAATGTTTTCCGTGAGCGTGCGCGCGTCGAGAAGCGCCATCGCCATGTTGTTGACGGCATCGACGATCTCGCCGAGCTCGCCGCGCAAGGGGGCGATCGGTCGTCTGAGATCATCCTTGAGGCTTGCGAGACCGCCGACGATCATGTCGACTTCGCGCGACAACCGCTTCGACATCAAATGAATGACGATGCCGGCGACCAGGATGCCGCCGAGGGTGATGGCGAGGACGGTGCGATCGACCGTCTGTTCCTGGCGTTCGATCGCGTCAGTGAATTCGTTGGCCCAGATATAGCCGATCACGTCGCCGTTGCGGCGGATCGGCCACATCGCGTTCATCACCGAGCCGCGCACGAGCGAGCCGAACTCCACATCGGGTTTGCCCGCGCGCATCACCGCGCGGCCGGGATGGTCGGGGGCGATCGCCTTGCCGACCGTGTGCCCATAGCTGGCGCTCGGCCCGTACGTGATGATGGCGTCGAGCCGGCGCGAGTAATAGCCGACGCCGACGCCGGGGTCTGACGCGGCGATCTTGTCCGTGATGGGGGCGAGCCTGGCATTGAGATGCTGGATCGCGGCCTGGCGGTCCTGCCAGCCGGACGGCAGATCGGCGAGAAGGGCATCGAAGCCCGTCCCGAGTTCGGCATCGAGGATGCGCGCCAATGAGAACAGCTTGTCCTGCTTTTCCTGGAGGAGCGCCTCACGGCCTTCATATTGCAGGATGACGCCGAGGATGACGATCGGCAGCACGACCATGACGAAGGATGTCAGCATCAGCCGCTGACGCATCTTTTCCGGCAGGACCCGCCGGCTCAGCCATCTCAGTCCCATCGGACGCTCCGTGAGATCGTGCTGGCGAGCGGATCTGCCCGCATCAGGCGGTCGTCTGCTGTGAAGCCCGGACTCGAACATGATTGGCGCCTTCGGCCGTCGGGGGAGGCGAAAGCTCTCCGCGCTGTCTGCTGGAAAGCTCCTGCGACGCCGGCTTTATCTGCGCAGATGGAAGTAAAGTCTATGTGAAAAATTTTGCGCATTGCGCAAATACCTGCACAAAATTGAGGGTGCTATTTTGTCGCAGAACTACATCTAAGCCCGCAAGAAATAAGGGATCATGAAAACTGGCACGGTCTGTGCATTACATCTCCCGCAAGCCATCGCGTCGATGGGAAACGACGTAGATGAGGGAGAATAAATGTCAAAGCTATGCAGTTGTTCATGTGCTGTCGAAAGTATCGCTGACGGGTCGTCGGTGATGATCGGCGGTTTCATGGGTGGCGGGTCTCCACATCGACTGATCGATGAACTGGTCCGTCAGGGCAAGAAGGATCTCACGATCATCGCCAACGACACGGCACGCCCGGGGATCGGGATCGGCAAATTGATCGATGCCGGCGCGGTGAAACGTTTGGTCGCCTCGCACATCGGGCTCAACCCCGAAACGCAAAAGCGGATGATCGCCAACGAAATAGAAGTTGAATTGGTCCCGCAGGGCACGCTCGCGGAGCGTATCCGCGCCGGCGGCACGGGTCTCGGCGGCGTCTTGACGGCGACGGGTGTGGGCACGGTCGTCGCAGAGGGCAAGCAGACGGTCGAGATCGAAGGTGAGGATTATCTGGTCGAAACGCCTCTGAAGGCGGATTTCGCCCTCATCCACGCTCTGCGCTCCGACATGTTCGGCAACCTTCAGTACCTTTTGACCTCGCGGAACTTCAATCCGGCCATGGCGCTCGCGGGCGAGACGGTCATTGCCGAGGCGAGTGAGGTCGTGCCGGTCGGGATGATCCCTCCTGACCACGTCGAAACCGTCGGCGTCCTTGTCGATCACCTCGTTTCCTGGGAGGCATAAATGGAAGCCAAAACGCTCATCGCCAAACGTGTCGCTCAGGAAATGGTCGACGGCGATCTCGTCAATCTCGGCATCGGCCTGCCGACCTTGATCACGAATTATCTGCCTGAGGGCGTGCGCGTCTTCTTCCAGTCCGAGAATGGTCTGATCGGCATGCAGGCCCTGCCGGAGAAGGCGGCTGCCTTTGAGGATCTGACCGATGCCGGAGGCACCCCGGCGAGCTTTATCCCCGGGGCTGCGGCCTTCGACAGCGTCGCCTCCTTCGGCTTTATCCGCGGCGGGCATCTCGACGTCACGGTGCTCGGCGGCCTCCAGGTCGACGAGGGTGGTCAGCTCGCCAACTGGATGGTGCCCGGCAAGATGGTCCCCGGAATGGGCGGTGCGATGGATCTCGTGACCGGCGCCAAGAAGGTGATCGTGGCCATGACCCATACCGCCAAAGGTTCGCCGAAGATCATCAAGAAGTGCAATCTGCCGCTGACCTCGGTGCGTCGGGTCGATCTCATCGTCACGGAAATGGCGGTCATCGAGCCGAGCGATGCCGGTCTGGTGCTCAAGGAACTCGCCCCTGGTGTCTCCCTTGACGAGGTCAAGGCGGCAACCGAGGCCGAGCTGCTCGTGCCTGACGATCTCAAAGAGATGGCGCTCGCGGCCTGACGGCCGCCTCACGCCCTTACCCTCGACCGGCCTCCCTTCCTCGCGTCCAACCCCTTTGCAACCGCTCCTCTGGAGCGGCTGAGAGCGGCCGCGCGCGGGGACGGGTAGGGCCTCCAATCCTCAGAGAGGAAAGTTCATGTCAAGCACCTACGCCAGCGCTCCGGCGCCCGTAGAAGGCGACGCGCCCGGCGGCCGTGGCCTTGCTCGTCTCGCCTACCGCTTCACCGCCATTTCGGAGAAGTGGTTCCCGGACGCCTTCGTCTTCGTGGCGCTGGCTCTTGTCGTCGTCGTCGTCGCCAATCTCGCCACGGGCGCACAGCCGCTCGAGATCGCCGACGCTTTCGGTAAGGGCTTCTGGACGCTCATCCCCTTCACCATGCAGATGGCCCTTGTCGCCATCACCGGTTACGTGGTTGCGACCTCCGGCCCGTGCACGCGTCTCATCGCGCGTCTTGCCTCGGTGCCGACTTCAAGCCGCGGAGCGGTCGCCTGGGTCGCCTTCATCACCATGTCGGCATCCTATCTCAACTGGGCGCTGAGCCTGGTTCTGGGCGGCCTCCTGGTTCGGGCGATCGCGCGCCGCACCGACATCAAAGTGGATTATCGCGCAGCCGGCGCTGCCGCCTATCTCGGCCTTGGCGCCACCTGGGCACTCGGTTTGTCGTCGTCGGCGGCCATGCTGCAGGCGAACCCGGCCTCGCTGCCGAAGTCGATCTCCGACATCAGTGGCGTCATCCCGCTCAGCCAGACGATCTTTCTCTGGCAGTCGATCGTCATGCTTCTGATCATCGCCGCCATGGCCATCACCATCGCCTATTTCTCCGCTCCCCAGGGCGCGCAGATCAAGACGGCGGAGGACATGGGTTGCGACGTCACGGAAGCCAACACCAAGGAGCAGAAGCAAACGCGCCCGGGTGAGTGGCTGGAGTTCAACTTCATCCTGCCGGCGCTCGTCGTGCTCCTCGCAGCTGGCTACGCCTATGTCGAGTTCAGCACCAACGGCGTGCTGGCGACGATCTCCAACCTCAACAACTACAACTTCTTCTTCCTGATGATCGGCCTTTTGCTGCATGGCAACATCCGCAGCTTCCTGACCGCCGTCACGAAGGCCGTGCCGACGACGGCCGGCGTCATCATCCAGTTCCCGTTCTATGCGGCGATCGCCGCCCTGCTCACCCAGGTTCCGGGCTCCGACGGCGTCACCATCTCGCACCACATCTCGCATCTCTTCGTCTCGATCGCCAACACCAGCATCTTCCCGGTGGTGATCGGCGTCTATTCCTCGATCCTCGGCTTCCTCGTCCCCTCGGGCGGCGGCAAGTGGATCATCGAAGCGCCTTATGTGTTGCAGACGGCGGCCGATCTGAACGCCCATATGGGCTGGGCGATCGAGGTCTATAACGCGGCCGAAGCTCTGCCGAACCTCATCAACCCCTTCTGGATGCTGCCTCTTCTGGGCGTCCTCGGGCTCCGCGCCAAGGATCTGGTCGGCTTCTGCTTCACCCAGCTGATCTTCGCCTTCCCACTCGTGATGTTCCTCCTGTGGGTCCTGGCTCCTGCGGCCAATCCGTGATCCCAGCCTGCCGGCCGCGCCCATCCTGGTGCGGCCGGCCCCCAGATCCTTCGCGAATACGGCGATCGCCTGAATGCCTCACCGGCGCTCCGTCCCGAATTCGCGCAACGCTCAAGTTCAATTAGGAGATTAAAATGATCGACGAGATCGTCATCGCAGGCGCAGCACGCACCCCGGTCGGCACCTTCAACGGCTCCCTGTCGAAGCTTCCCGCCCACGAGCTCGGCGCCGCCGCCATCACCGAAAGCCTCGCACGCGCCAAGGTGAAGCCGGAAGAAGTCGATGAAGTCATTCTCGGCCAGATCCTGACCGCTGCCGGCGGCCAGAACCCCGCCCGACAGGCCGCTCTTGCCGCCGGTCTGCGTGTCGAATCCACCGCCTATGGCATCAACCAGCTTTGCGGTTCCGGGCTGCGCGCCGTCGCGATGGGCTACCGGGCCCTGCAGAACGAAGATGCGAAGATCATCGTTGCGGGCGGCCAGGAGAGCATGAGCCAGGCTCCGCATGCAGCGCGGCTTCGCACCGGCGTCAAAATGGGCTCGGCCGAAATGGTCGACACCATGATCAAGGACGGCCTGTGGGATGCCTTCAACGATTATCATATGGGCGTCACGGCGGAAAACGTCGCCGAAAAGTACGGGATTTCCCGCGAAGAGCAGGATGCCTTCGCTCTCGCCTCGCAAAAGAAGGCGGGCGCTGCCCAGGAGGCAGGCCGTTTCGCCGACGAAATCGTTCCGGTGACGGTCAAGGACCGCAAGGGTGAGGTCGTCGTCGATACCGACGAGCATCCGAAACCTTCGACGACGGCTGAAGCTCTCGCCAAGCTGCGTCCGGCCTTCAAGCGCGACGGCGGCACGGTCACGGCCGGCAACGCCTCGGGTATCAATGACGGCGCGGCCGCCGTGGTTCTGATGAGCGGCGCGGAAGCCAAAAAGCGTGGCGTCACCCCGCTGGCGCGCATCGTCTCCTGGGCGACCGCCGGCGTCGATCCGGCGGTGATGGGCACGGGCCCGATCGCAGCCTCCCAGAAGGCACTCGAACGCGCCGGCTGGTCGGTCGCCGATCTCGATCTGATCGAAGCCAACGAGGCCTTTGCCGCGCAGGCGATCGCCGTCAACAAAGAGCTCGGCTTCGATACGGACAAGGTCAACGTCAATGGCGGCGCGATTGCGCTCGGCCATCCGATCGGCGCCTCAGGCGCGCGCATTCTGGTGACGCTTCTCTACGAGATGCAGCGCCGCGACGCCAAGAAAGGCCTCGCCACTTTGTGCATCGGTGGCGGCATGGGCATGGCGCTCTGCGTTGCCCGCGACTGACCTTCCAGTCTGAGCTCTCGCTCCCCCTCTCCAGCCTGACCGCTCACTCCCAATCACGATCAGGTCGGAGCCACGCCTCCCGCCCGTCCACACTTCCGGGCGGGGGGCGCGCGGGGATCTTCTTTTCATTTTAGACGCAGGATCATCCCCCAATGACCGTGTTTTCGCAGATTTCCGAAGCGGGCTCGCAGCTTGCCCATCTGAAAGAGCTGTGCGCGCATCTGCCGCCGCTGCCGACCTCCGTCATCTTCCCGTGCGACGAGACCTCGTTGCGCAGCGCCACCGATGGCGCCCGCGAAGGTCTGATCGACCCCGTGCTGGTCGGCCCGAGCGAGATGATCCAAAAGCTCGCGCACACCCATGAGATCGATATCGCCGGCCTGCGCATCGTCGATGCGGCCAATGCCAAAGCCTCCGCCGCCAAGGGTATCGAGCTTGCCCATCTGGGCGAGGTTGGCGCGGTGATGAAGGGGGCGCTCCATTCCGACGAATTGATGGGCGCCGTCGTCAAACGCGATGTCGGTCTGCGCACCTCAAAGCGCATCAGCCACGTCTTCATGATGCGTGCGCCGACCTATCCGAAATCGCTTCTGATCACGGATGCCGTGGTCAACATCGCGCCGGCGCTCGAAGACAAGCTGCACATTGCGCAAAACGCGATCGATCTCGCCCGTGCGCTCGGCATCGATCTGCCGCGCCTTGCGGTACTCTCAGCCGTGGAGACGGTGAACCCCAAGATCCCCTCGACCGTCGATGCCGCGGCACTTTGCAAGATGGCCGACCGCGGCCAGATCCGTGGCGGCATCATCGACGGGCCGCTCGCCTTCGACAATGCGATCTCGGCCGAGGCTGCGCGCACCAAGGGCATCGTCTCGGAGGTGGCCGGCCGTCCCGACATTCTCCTCGTCCCGGATCTCGCGGCCGGCAACATGCTGGTCAAGGAGCTGACCTTCCTCGGCCGGGCGGAGGTTGCGGGCATCGTTCTCGGCACCTCGGTCCCGGTCATTTTGACGAGCCGCGCCGACAGCCTGGACTCGCGCATCTCCTCCTGCGCCCTGGCGGCCCTCCTTGCCAACCAGACGGCGGCCCGCGCCTGAGCCGCGCCGCTGACCTCTCGCGCGTGCCCTTCCACGCGATCGGCGCGCACGCTCTCGCCCCCTCATAATCGACAAGGATCTTCCACATGGACCCACGCTTGTCGCACGATGGAGCGCTGCTGGTTCTCAACAGCGGCTCCTCCAGCATCAAATTCACCGTCTTTCAGGTCGCAGACGCCGGGAAAGACATTTCTCCCCTTTTCTCCGGTCAGGTGACCGGTATCGGCACGGCGGCGGAATTCTCCGTCAAGGATGTGTCAGGTGTTTCGCTTGCCCGCGAATCCTGGGCGGAGCGGGATACGGGCGGCGTCGCACCGCTGTTGCGCGATCTCATCGCCTGGATCCGCACTCGCCTGCCGGATCTGCCGCTTCTCGCGGCCGGGCACCGCGTCGTCCACGGAGGTGCGGGTTTCCATCATCCGGTCCGCGTGACCAACCGCGTGCTCGATGAGTTGGAATCCCTCATCCCGCTTGCGCCCTTGCATCAGCCGCAGAACGTTTCGGCGATCCGAGTGCTTGCCGAAAGCTTCGACGGCCTGCCTCAGATCGTCTGTTTCGACACGGCGTTTCACCATTCGCAGCCGTTTGTGGCCAAGACCTATGGCCTGCCGCGTCAACTGAGCGAGAAGGGTGTGCAGCGCTACGGCTTTCACGGCCTCTCCTACGAGTTCATTGCGCAAAGACTGCGCGAAACCGTGCCGGAGGTGGCCGAGGGCAGGGTGGTGGTCGCCCATCTCGGCAACGGCTCGAGCCTCTGCGGTCTCAAGGACGGGCGCAGCATCGACACGACGATGGGCTTTTCGGCTTTGGAAGGCGTGCCGATGGGAACGCGTTCGGGCAGTCTCGATCCCGGCATTCTGATTTATCTCATGCGTGAGATGGGCATGGACGCCGATGCGCTTGAGCACCTTCTCTATCAGGAATCCGGGCTTCTCGGCGTCTCCGGCATCTCCAACGACATGCGGGCGCTTCTGGAGAGTGACCGGCCGGAGGCGAAAGAGGCGGTCGATCTCTTCTGCTACCATGTCGCCAAGGAGATTGGTGGCTTGAGTTGCGCTCTGGGCGGGCTCGATGCGCTCGTCTTTACCGCAGGTATCGGCGAGCATTCCGCGCCGGTGCGCAGCCGAGTTTGCAGCTATCTCCGCTTTCTCGGCATCACCCTCGACGAGGAGGCGAACGACCGCGGCGACACGGCCATTGCCGCGGACGGCTCACTGCCGGTCTACATCATCCCGACGAACGAGGAGTTCATGATCGCGCGCCATGCCGTCGATCTCATGAACCTCAGAAACGCCGCGTAGACGGCCGTGAGACAGGCGCAGGCGTGCCCGCTCCCGCCCGCCTGCGCCGCAACTTTTTTGAGGGATGGGATCGCGCTCGTACGCTTGCCCGCATGCGCGGGATGCCGCGTCATGTCTGAGGATAGCCTGAAGGGGCGCGAACCGAAGCGACCGCTCAGGCGGCCTTGCCGCGTGGACGCGTCTGGTCGCTGCGCCCGGCGAGAAGCCCTTCGACGGAAATGTCTTCGTCGAGTGCGTCCCAGTGGAGGCCAAAGGGCGAGATCTCGACCTCCTGCCGCTCTTCGTCAGAGGCATTCAGAAGCCGCGGGAACCAGGCAAGCGGTACGCCGATCGTGCGGCCATCGGAAAGGCTAACCCAAATTTGCGCGTCGTCAAACCGGACGTCAGTCGCCGAAATGGTCATACCAAGCTTCCCGGATATCTTCCTGACGGGCAATCGCGATCT
This sequence comes from Afifella sp. JA880, assembly GCF_025379905.1. Taxonomy (NCBI): domain Bacteria; kingdom Pseudomonadati; phylum Pseudomonadota; class Alphaproteobacteria; order Hyphomicrobiales; family Afifellaceae; genus Afifella; species Afifella sp. JA880. Next base: position 1,384,838 of record NZ_JAOANH010000001.1, on the reverse strand, counting down.
TCAGGATAGCACCCAGCTCCCGAGGACTGAAGCCATGGCTGTTCGCAATGGCGGCTTCCGGCTCCAGCCAGATCTTTGCTTCCTTGCCCCGTGCCCGGACGTGGATGTGCAGCGGTTCAAGGGGCAAGCCCTCGTTTGAGTAGAAGAAGAAGCGGAAGGCGCCATCGCGAAAAACCGTTGGCACCTTCCATTCTCCTCAGATCAAGAACACCCGCTCGTCGATCCGCACGTGTCGCATTTCAGGCACGTGCCGTTGCGGACCATGGTGAAGTTGCCGCATTCGGTGCAGGCTTCGCCCTCGTAGCCCTTCATGCGGGCCATCGCGACTTGTGTCGCTTTGTCCGGGCTTGCGGCCGTTTCCGCCTGCGGCTCTTCGAGGTCTAGCGGCGCCACATGGGCGTGCTGTTCCGCCTCCGGGGCGAGATCGCGCTTGAAGGCGAGGTTGCCCTTGGCCATCGGCTGGCCTGAGGATATCGCCGTCACGTTGGAGCTTGCGGGCTTTGCCGGAGCCGTGTCGGCGGAGCCTTTCGGCTCGTTGCTGGCGAACACCCGGAAGCGGCTCGTCTGGCCGCGCACCAGCCCGTGCGAGACGGGGGCAGGCGCCGGCCGATCACCTTCCACGCCACGTCCGATGGAGGTGGAGCGGATATCTTCGGGCGCGACATGTGCGAGATCGTGGCGGCCGAGATAGGAGATGGCGAGCTCGCGGAAGACGTAATCGAGGATCGAGGTGGCGTTCTTGATCGCCTCGTTGCCGGTCACCATGCCCGCGGGTTCGAAGCGGGTGAAGGTGAAGGCGTCGACATATTCCTCAAGCGGCACGCCGTATTGCAGGCCGAGCGAAATGGCGATGGCGAAATTGTTCATCATGGCGCGGAAGGCGGCGCCTTCCTTGTGCATGTCGATGAAGATTTCGCCGATGCGCCCGTCGTCGAACTCGCCGGTCCTGAGATAGACCTTGTGACCGCCGATGATCGCCTTCTGGGTATAGCCCTTGCGGCGGTTCGGCAGTTTTTCGCGCTCGCGCACATGCACTTCGCGCTCCACGATCCGCTCGACGATCTTTTCCGCCGCGATCGCCGCCTTCTGCGGCGTGTTGGCGGCGGCGATCTCTTCCACGAGATCCTCCGCCTCCTCCTCGTCGTCGGAGAGAAGCTGGGAGTTGAGAGGCTGCGAGAGCTTTGAGCCGTCGCGGTAGAGCGCATTGGCTTTGAGGCCGAGCTTCCAAGACAGCATATAGGCGTTCTTGCAATCCTCGACGGTCGCCTCGTTCGGCATGTTGATCGTCTTGGAGATGGCGCCGGAGATGAAGGGCTGGGCCGCCGCCATCATGCGGATATGGCTGTCCACCGACAGATAGCGCTTGCCGAGCCGTCCGCAGGCATTGGCGCAGTCGAAGACCGGCAGGTGCTCGTCCTTCAAATGCGGCGCGCCTTCAAGCGTCATCGCCCCGCAGCAGAAGGTGTTGGCGGCCTCGATCTCGCTCTTGGAAAAGCCGAGATGGGCGAGAACGTCGAAAGCGGGATCGGCCATCGCTTCGGCGGAGACGCCGAGAGACGCCATCTCTTCGTCGCCGAGCGTCCAGCGGTTGAAGACGAATTTGATGTCGAAGGCGGAGGCAAGAGCTGCCTTCACCTTGGCGATCGCCGCCTCCGACATGCCCTTCTCCTGAAGGGCCGCAATATTCACGCCCGGGGCATCGTCGAGCGAGCCGTGACCGACGGCATAATCGGCGATGTCGGACATCTGTTCGGCCGTATAGCCGAGCCGCTTCAAGGCTTCCGGCACCGCCCGGTTGATGATCTTGAAATAGCCGCCGCCGGCGAGCTTCTTGAATTTCACCAGGGCGAAATCGGGCTCGATGCCGGTCGTGTCGCAATCCATGACGAGGCCGATCGTGCCGGTCGGGGCGAGCACCGTCGCCTGGGCGTTGCGATAGCCGTGCTTCTCGCCGAGATCGAGCGCCCGGTCCCAGGCCGCCTTTGCGTGATCCGACAAGGCCTTGCCGTCGTCGCCGAGGCGAACGCAGACGTCGTGATCGAGCGGCACCGGATTGGTGTTGAGCCCGTCATAACCCGCGACCTCGCCATGCGCGGCCTGCCGGTGGTTGCGGATGACGCGCAGCATATGCGCCCGGTTCGGCGGAAAGCCCTGGAAGGCACCGAGTTCGGCGGCCATTTCCGCCGAGGTGGCATAGGCGGTGCCGGTCATGATGGCGCTGATCGCCCCGCAGATGGCGCGGCCTTCCTCGCTGTCATAGGGGATGCCCGAACTCATCAGGAGCCCGCCGATATTGGCGAAGCCGAGGCCGAGCGTGCGGAACTTGTAGGAAAGCTGCGCGATCTCTTTCGACGGGAACTGCGCCATCAGGACGGAGATCTCGAGCACGATCGTCCACAGCCGGACGGCATGCTCGAAGGCTTCCACGTCGAAGGCGCGGTGGCCGCTCTCGTCGGCCTCCTTCAGGAACTGCAGAAGGTTGAGCGAGGCGAGATTGCAGGCCGTGTCGTCGAGGAACATGTACTCCGAGCACGGATTGGAGGCGTTGATGCGCCCCGAGGCCGGGCAGGTGTGCCAGTCGTTCATCGTCGAGTTGAAGTGGAGGCCAGGATCCGCCGAGGCCCAGGCGGCAAAGCCGATCTGGTCCCACAATTCGCGGGCCCGCACACGCTTGGCGACCTTGCCGTCGATGCGGTTGATGAGGTCCCAGGTGCCGTCGGATTCAACGGCGCGCAGGAAGTCGTCGCGGATCGAGACGGAATTGTTGGAGTTCTGACCCGAAACCGTCAGGTAGGCCTCCGAATCCCAATCGGTGTTGTAGGTCGGGAATTCGATGTCGGTGTAGCCCTGGCGCGCGAACTGGATGACGCGGCGGATATAGGCCTCCGGCACTTGCGCCTTCTTGGCGGCGCGCACTTCGCGCTTCAGGGCCGGGTTCTTGGCGGGCTCGAAGCAATCGCCGCCCGGACCTTCGCAGTTCACGCAGGCGCGCATCACGGCTTTGAGATGCTGTGAGACGATTTTCGAGCCGGTGACGAGGGCGGCCACCTTCTGCTCTTCGCGCACCTTCCAGTCGATGTACTGCTCGATATCGGGATGGTCGATGTCGACGATCACCATCTTCGCCGCGCGCCGCGTCGTGCCGCCCGACTTGATGGCGCCCGCTGCACGGTCGCCGATCTTGAGGAAACTCATCAGGCCCGACGATTTGCCGCCACCCGACAGCTTTTCGCCTTCGCCGCGCAAGTTCGAAAAGTTCGAACCGGTGCCCGAACCGTATTTGAACAGCCGCGCCTCGCGCACCCACAGATCCATGATGCCGCCCTCATTGACGAGGTCGTCGGCGACCGACTGGATGAAGCAGGCATGCGGCTGCGGATGCTCGTAGGAGCTCTTCGACTTGACGAGTTTTCCGGTCTGGAAATCGACGTAATAATGGCCCTGGCTCGGCCCATCGATGCCATAGGCCCAAAAGAGGCCCGTATTGAACCATTGCGGAGAGTTTGGCGCCGCCTTCTGGGTGGCGAGCATGTAGCGCATCTCGTCGAAGAAGACTTCCGCATCCTCTTCGCCGTCGAAATAGCCGCCCTTCCAGCCCCAATAGGCCCAGGCGCCGGCGAGCCGGTCGAAGACCTGGCGTGCGTCGCTCTCAGAACCGATGCGCTCTTCCTCGGGCAGGTCGGCAAGCGCCTCCGAATCGGCGACCGAGCGCCACAGGAAGGAGGGGACAGAATTTTCTTCGACGCGGGTCAGGCGCGCCGGCACGCCCGCTTTGCGGAAATATTTCTGCGCCAGGATATCGGCCGCCACCTGGCTGAACTGCGCCGGCACCTCGAAATTCTCCAGCCGGAAGACGACGGACCCGTCCGGATTGCGGATCTCGCTGGTGGCTGTGCGAAATTCGATGGACGCGTAGGGCGACTGCCCCGCCTGCGTGTAATGGCGCGAAATCCGCATAATCTCTCCTCATCCCAAGGGCCGGCCATGCTGACCGCCCTTTGCCTGGAGTCCGTTTGAAAGGACTGCCGCATTTGTCCCAGAGAATGGCTCGCCCCGATGTTGGCGGGGTCGCAAACCGATCCTCCATATATAGTGTAAACAAACCCCTAAATCCACCACATATTGCGGTTTTGTGACGGCGGGGTTCGTTTGCTCAAGGCACAGCTAAGGGCCGAGCGCGGGGCCCGGACTCTCACTCGAAAACTGTGATTTTACGCTGACTTATGACGGCGACGCCGTGGGCGCCTGTCGTTGTCCGGAAGCTATGTGCTTCGGCGCCGCTTCGTCAATCCCTTGTGGGCATCACAAGCGATGAATCGAGATGTTGTGGAGGAAGCGCAGATATGTGGGGAAAAGAGTACACGCAGTCTCCCTGGCCGACGGCGCGCAGAAAGGCGATTCGCTCAAGGCACCAAAGGCTTTGCGGGCAGTTTCTAGGGCTTTCTAGGGGTGCTGCCGAGCCGGCCAGCCAAGCACACGGCCGTGCAGTTCGAGAAGCGGCATCGCCATGCCGAAGAGGCGTCCCTGGCCTTCAGGACAGCCATGCGTTTTGAGCCATTGCGCCTGTTCTGAGGTTTCCACGCCTTCAGCCGTTACCCCGAGGCCGAGGCTCTTGGCGAGCGACAAGATCGCCTCGGCGATCGTCGCATGGGTATCATCAATGCAGACCGAGGTGATGAAGCTCTGCTCGATCTTGAGACGCGTCACCGGATAGCGGGTCAGCATGGAGAGGGAGGCATAGCCGGTGCCGTAATCATCGAAGGCGAGGGAGCAGCCGAGATCGGTGATTCGGTCGAGCCTGGCGAGGGTCGCCTCATCGTTGGACAAAATCACGTGCTCGGTGATCTCGATCTCGAGGAGATGCGCCGGCAGATTGCTTTCCGCGAGACAGCGCTCGATCGTGCGGTCAAGCGCGCCGCTCTGCAACTGGGCTGAAAACAAATTGACGGCGACGCGCAAAGGCTCGCCCTGGGCCGCCAGTTTTGCCGCGTCGAGACAGGCCCGTCGCAGCACCCAGTCTCCCGTCGGTCGCGCCCAGCGACTTTGGGCGAGAATCGGCAGAAAGTCCTTCGGTTCGAGAAGGCCTCGCTCCGGATGACGCCAGCGCAAGAGCGCCTCGGCGCCGATGATGTTTCCATCCTGCAGCGCGACCTGCGGCTGATAGAAGAGATCGAACTCGTCCTCTTTGAGCGCCCGCTCGAATTCATCGCAAAGCTGCTGCCGCCGGTGCAGGCGCTCACGCAATGCAGGCGCGAAGAAGGCCGTTTCACTATGGCCAGCCCGTTTTGCCTCTGTGACGGCAAGATCGGCTTCGACGAGAAGCGTGCCCATGCCTTCGCTGCGCTCTTTGGCAAAAGCGATGCCGATGCCGGCGGAAAGATGCACGCTGCGTTCGGGGGCCGGGAAGGGGAAGGCGAATGCCTCGTGGATCTGTTGCGCCATGGCGAGTGCCTGGCCGTTGTGATCCAATCCGGGGAGGAGCACGCCGAATTCGTCGCTACCAAGGCGGGCGATGGGCGCCTCGTCCGGGATCACATCCCGCAGCCGCCGTGCCACGGCGCGCAGAACCTCGTCGCCGATCGCATGGCCGAATCGGTCGTTGGTATCTTTGAAATTGTCGATGTCGACGATCAGAAAGCCCATGCGCGTCACATGCGCCCCATGCTCTGCGAAGAGCTGAGCGAGCCGCCGCCTGTTCGGAAGACCCGTGAGGTGGTCGTAATGCGCCAGTCGGAAGAGCGTCTCCTGCTGCCAGCGCCGCTCGGTGATGTCGCCAAGCGTGCCGATGATGCGCGAGAGTGCGCCGTTCGCACGGAAGACGAGGCGGGCGGAACATGCGGCCCAGATTGTTTCGGCGGGATCCCCGCGGCGGATGCGGAACTCCGCCTCGAAGCGCTCTTCGCTGCGCCGTGCGACCGCGTCACGGAAGAGAGCCATCAACGCTGGGCGGTCATCGGGATGGAGAACGGCATGGCGTTCCCTCGGGGTGAGGCGAAGGCCCGGACGCTGCAGGAGTTGAGCCGCGGTTTCCGACAGCCAGGTGACGCCTGTCGCAACGTCATATTCCCAGATGCCGAGGCCGGTGCTCTCCAGGGCGAGCCGCAAGCGTTCCTCGCTCAGACTGAGAGCGGCTTCCATCGTGACGTGGTCATGGATGTCGCCGACCGTGCCGACCCATTCCTGTACGCCTCCCTCGTTCGTCATCAGCGGGATGCCGCGCCCGCGTGTCCAGCGATACGAGCCGTCTGACTGACGGAGGCGATAACGCATGTCGAATGGCGACACCTCGGCAAGGCAGCGATGCCACTTTGCGCGCATCGGCTCCTGGTCTTCGGGATGGACCAGCGCGATGCAGGCGAACGGCAAACCCGCCGGAACCTCAATCTGGCGCGTATCCGCGAGTGCTGCCAAAGGCGTTCCGTCCGGCGCTGCGCGCCAGATCAAAAGCGCGCCGGTCTCGGCGATGGCGCGAGCGCTCTCTTCCAGCGAATAGCGCTGCATCTCGCTTCTCGTTGCGGACACCGTGCCTGCCTGCCTTTCCCGTGCTTTGTTCAGCTTGTTTTTGGCAAGATTGACGAGGAGATGGACCGGCGAAGGCCTTTGCTGCGATGCACCCATACGGCCCTTATTCGCCGTGGGGTAGAAATCGGTCGGGCCGTTCGCCTGGACGAATCACTTACCCGGAGATTATCGCTTTTTTATGCGGTGTCTGGAATGAGGCGAAACGTACAAACTGTCGAAAAGCTATGTCTTTTTCGCACTTTGTGTGAAGCCTTCACATCGTCGGAACGGCTTCTCGAACAGGCTCCGGCGAGGGCGTTGGCGGTTGCGAATACGCCTCGATGAAGTCGCCCAAATCGGCGAGGAGAGGCGCTCTGCGCTGCAGCAATGGCAGCAAAGTCCCGATCAGCTCCGCATGGCCGATTTTCGGATAGACGACATGCGTGACGTTCTCGTTGCCGAAGCTGCGTAGCTTTCTGGCGAGGCGTTCCGAATTGGCCGGATCGACGGTCCGGTCCGCGGTGCCGGTGGCGAGAAAGACCGGCGGCGTCGGGCCCTCCACGAAGGCGATCGGTTGGCTTGCCGCGCGCGTCTCCAAGGGAAAGACGCGCTTGTAGCGTTCCTCTTCGAGCGGCAGGAAGTCGTAAGGACCGGCGAGACCGATCGCGCCTTGCACAGCGGTCTCCACCGCGCTGCCGGCTTTTGCGAGATAGCGGCCGTCGAGCGTCAGAAGGAAAGCGATCTGGGCTCCGGCCGAATGTCCGGCGAGAAAGACGGGACGGCGAAGCCCGTCAGCCTTGCCTGAGGCGAGGAAGGCGACGGCCTTCGCCCCGTCTTCGACGAACTGCGGAAAGTGCACGTCCGGATAGAGGCGGTAATCGGGGATTGCGACGTCGCAGCCGAGCGTGGTGAACGCCTGGGCGATGAATCGGTAATCCGCCTTCCTGCCGCTGTCCCATCCGCCGCCATAGAAAAACACCACCAGCGGTGTGTTCTCACGTGGTGATTCGCTCTTGTAGAGATCGAGCTTGTGGCGCGGTCCCACGCCGTACGCGATGTCGGATATCCGCTGATAGCCCCGCTTCGGGGAGGTGAGGTCGGCAAACCGCAAGGCGGCGTCCTGCCAGAGATAGGAAAGTGACAACATGGTGAAGAAGTTGGTGGGAACCTGGCCTCTATTATGGCTGCCGCGGCGAAATGGTTGCGGGAAACCCGCCGCGTTCGTTTGACCCGCTCGTCAAAACGTCTAAAACACGCCCAATTGCCCACCTCCTTAATGGCTGCATGGCGCCCGTCCTCCATATCCTCAACGGTCCAAATCTCAACCGTCTCGGTGTCCGGGAACCGTCGATCTATGGGATGGCTACGCTTGCCGATATCGAAGCGATGTTGCGTGACCGCCTTCAGGAGCGGGGGTACGATTTGATTTTTCGTCAGACCAACCATGAAGGCGAACTCGTCGAGTTCGTCCATGCGGCGGATGGCGCGAAGGGTGTGGTGCTCAATGCGGGCGCCTACACCCATACTTCTGTGGCGCTCGCCGATGCGGTTCGTTCCATCGCTGCGCCCGTCATTGAAGTGCATTTGTCGAACGTCTTCGCTCGCGAAGCGTTCAGACACCATTCTTATATCGCGCCGGTGGCGCAGGGTGTGGTCTGTGGCTTCGGCGCGCAGTCCTACTGGCTGGCAGCCGAAGCGCTGATCGAGATGAACGAGGCCGGGAGGCTTGAGACTTAGGCATGGCTGAAAAGAAGCGTGCGATCGACAAGGAGCTGGTGCGTGAGCTGGCCGAGCTCCTGAAGGAAACCGAGCTTTCCGAGATCGAAATCGAAAACGAAGATTTGCGCATCCGCGTGGCGCGCAATCTGGGGCCGGCGCCGGCGGCGAATTATGCCGTCTCCGTGCCGGCGGAAGCTGCACCCTCCGCACGCGACGCGGCGGATGCATCGGAAGCGATGGACGATCCGAGCCGGCATCCGGGCTGTGTTCCTTCGCCCATGGTGGGCACGGTCTACCGTGCGCCCGCGCCAGGCGCGCGGCCTTTCGTCGAAATCGGCGATACGGTGCGCGAAGGCCAGACGGTCCTCATCGTGGAAGCGATGAAGCACATGAACGAAGTCGCGGCTCCGCATTCCGGACGCGTCAGCGCCGTCCTCGTCGAGGATGGCCAGCCGGTGGAATACGGCGAGCCCCTGTTGATCATCGAATGAGACGAACAGGCGGGCCGATGTTTTCCAAGGTTCTGATCGCCAATCGCGGGGAAATCGCACTCAGGATCCTGCGTGCCTGCAAGGAGCTGGGCGTGCAGACCGTGGCTGTACACTCGACCGCCGATGCGGACGCCATGCATGTGCGTCTCGCCGACGAGAGCGTGTGTATCGGTCCGCCCTCGGCTTCCCAGAGTTATCTCAACATTCCGACGATCGTCTCCGCCTGCGAGATCACTGGCGCAGACGCCGTGCATCCAGGCTACGGCTTTCTGTCGGAAAACGCGCGCTTTGCCGATATTCTCGCCGCCCACGGCATCACCTTCATCGGCCCGACGGCCGAACACATCCGCCTGATGGGCGACAAGGTGCAGGCCAAGGAAACGGCGATGGCGCTCGGCATCCCCGTCGTCCCAGGCTCCAAGGGCGCGATCACCGATGCCGCCGAAGCCTCGCGGATCGCCGCCGAAGTCGGCTACCCCGTCCTCTTGAAGGCCGCAGCCGGTGGCGGTGGCCGCGGCATGAAGGTGGCCAACGGGCCCGATGAAGTGGCGTCGGCGCTCGCAACCGCCAAAGCCGAAGCGATGGCCGCCTTCGGCGACGATTCCATGTATGTGGAAAAATACCTCGCCAATCCGCGCCACATCGAGGTGCAGGTGATGGGCGACGGCGAGGGGACCGCGATCCATCTCGGCGAGCGTGATTGTTCGTTGCAGCGTCGCCACCAGAAGGTCTGGGAAGAGGCGCCGTCTCCCGCCCTCAACGAGGAAGAGCGCAGCCGCATCGGCGAGACCGTCGCCAATGCCATGGCCAATCTCGGCTACCGAGGCGCCGGCACCGTCGAATTCCTCTACGAGAACGGCGAGTTCTATTTCATCGAAATGAACACCCGTCTGCAGGTGGAGCATCCGGTGACGGAAGCGGTGACGGGCATCGATCTCGTCGTCGAACAGCTTCGGGTCGCCGCCGGTTCGCCTCTCTCCGTGCGCCAGGAAGACGTGGTCATAAGGGGCCACGCCATCGAATGCCGCATCAACGCGGAGAACCCGGAGACGTTTTCGCCTTCTCCGGGCCGCATCAGCTATTATCACCCGCCGGGCGGCCTCGGCGTGCGCGTCGATTCGGCCGTCTATCAGGGCTATCGGGTGCCGCCGCATTACGACAGCCTGATCGGCAAGCTGATCGTCTATGGGCGCACGCGAGTGGAATGCATGATGCGCCTGCGCCGCGCCCTCGACGAGTTCGTTGTCGATGGCATCGAGACGACGCTGCCGCTCTTCCGTGATCTTGTGGCGAATGCCGATATCGCCAATGGCGCGTATGATATCCGCTGGCTCGAGAAGTTTCTGGCGGAAACGAGCTCGCGCGACAAGCTGATCGCCTGAGCCGATGCGCGGCGAAGACGCATTCGCCATTACGCCCGATATTCTGCTCAAGGCCTATGCCTGCGGCATCTTTCCGATGGCCGATTCGGCCGACGATCCGAATCTGTTTTGGGTCGAGCCGCACGAGCGGGGCATCATCCCGCTCGAGACTTTTCATGTGCCGCGCAGGCTCAGGCGGACCATGCGCTCAGGGCTTTTCGAGATCCGCGTCGACACCGATTTCAACGCGGTGATCGGCGGATGCGCCAGGCGGCGTCCGGGGCGCCGCTCGACATGGATCAACGGCGAGATCCGCCGTCTCTTCGGCGCGCTCTTCCGGCGCGGCTATGTGCATACGGTTGAGACCTGGCAGAAGGGTCAGCTGGTCGGCGGCCTCTATGGCCTGTCGCTGGGCGGTGCCTTTTTCGGCGAGAGCATGTTCTCCGACGCCCGCGATGCGTCGAAGGTGGCGCTCGTCGCCCTCGTCGAACGTTTGCGCGCGGGCGGCTACGCGCTCCTCGACACGCAATTCACGACCTCGCATCTCGAAACCTTCGGCGCCGTGTCCGTGTCGCGTGCGCGCTATCAGGAGATGCTGGAAGAGGCGCTTCAGGTGGAGGCCGACTTCTTCCGTCTCGACAAAATGGATCAGAGTTCGGCCGAAGAGACGGAAGGCGGGGGCGGCCCTGGGGGCCGCGCTTAGTCTTCCGGTGGGGCTTCTTCCTCGGTCCCCTCACTGCTGTCCGGCGCGAGCTCAGGCAAAGCATCGGGCCCGCGCGGCTCTTCGCTCATTTCGTCGACGCTGGCCTTACAATTGACGAGCCACACGTCGTAGACCGGATGCTCGACGGCGTGCAGGCCGGGGCTCGAGGCGAACATCCAGCCGGTGAAGATGCGCTGCACTTCGTTGGACAGCGTGATCTCGTCGATCTCGACGAACGCCGTCGTCTGCTCCGGCTCCGTCGGCGGGCGCGTATTGCACACCCGCGGCGTCACCTGCAGCGCACCGAATTGCACGGTTTCGTCGATCCGCACATCGAAGGTGATGATCCGGCCGGTGATCTTGTCGAGGCCGCGAAACACGGCCACGGGATTCTTGATGGGCTCTGCCGCTGCAGCCTGAATCGACATGGCGATCGCAAGAGCGGCGAGAAAAATCCGCGTCATAAAAGATATCCGTTCAAAGGGAACGCGATCCGAAGAGTTCCGCTTGGCGCCTAGGGCGCTGTGCAAAGACACCCTTTGTGAGGCAGGATCAGGGCGTCCACGGCTCGTAATCGCCGGTGACGTTGGGGCGCGTTTCCGGCGTCGTGAGGGAGCCCGGCGGATGATAGGCGCCGGCGGTGCCGGTCATGTTCGGCCGATGCGGTTTCTCCCAGGCTGGCGCAGTGTAGCTCTCGTCCGTCGGCGGGATGTCCGTGCGATAATGCAGCCAGCCGTACCATCCCGGCGGCACGCGTGATGCTTCCGGATCGCCGTTGTAAAGCACCCAGCGAGAATTGGTCTTCCGGTGCCGGTAATAGCGGTTCCCGGCATCGTCCTCGCCGACGAAGATGCCTTTGCGCCAAGTGAAGAAGCGCGTGTTGAGGGTCGCGTCGTGCCACCAGGTGAAAAGATGCAGGAAAAACTTCTTCATACGGCCGCTACCCTTTGTTCAAACTCGCGCTCTGACATCAACGCCTCGTCCCCGTCAGTGCCTCCTGCCCAGCAACTCTCTCAGCAACTGAGCGTGTTGCCACCGCATTTGCGCGCAGCGGAAACCTTCTGCTGCAATTGGTCGAAGCCGACCGCGCCCGGAACGGCCTCGTCGGCGATGATGTAGGACGGCGTGCCCGAAATATCGAGAGCGCGCGCCAGAGACTGCACCTCGGTCAGGTTTTCGTCGACGGAGCTCTCGCCGGCCTTGGCCTCGATCGCCGCGACATCGAGATTGAGATCGCGGACCACATCGAGCGCCTTGGCACGGTCCGCCTGGCCACCGCGCGTCATCATTTCCCGATGAAAATCGCTATAGCTGTCCGGAGCGACGACGTCGACGGCAACGGCGATCCTGGCGGCCTGCACCGAGCCTTCGGAGAGGATCGGGAACTCCTTCAACACCATCTTGAGGTCGGGATTGTTGTCGATGAGCGCCATCATGTCGGGATAGGCGCGGCGGCAATAGCCGCAATTGTAATCGAAGAACTCCACGAGCGTGACCGCACCGTCCGGATTGCCGAGCACGACCTGGTTCTTGGAATTGAACAGCTGGTCCTGCATGCGCGTGATCGTCTCGCTCTGCTGGCTCCGGGCTTCTTCGACGCGCTTGTTCTGCAGCGCCATGAGCGCCTCTTCGATGACCTCCGGATTGGAGACCAGATAATCGCGCACCAGTTGTTGTGTCGCGCCGGTGCTGTCCTCGGAGACGGCACCCTGCTCGGTCGCTGCGGGCGATGTCTCAGATCCGCTCGTCTGGCTGATCACATAACCGACCGAAACGGCAAGGATCAAAGCTGCAGCGACGATCGAGGCGTAGAAGATACGAAGCGCGTTCATACGGAATACCTGGCTGTGTTCTGTTCCATCAGGACTTAGCGTTGGGTGTCAGGCGGCTTATAGGTGAGAATGTCATCGGCCTGCAGCCATTCCGGCGAGCCGCGCTTCACCTTCGCTTGAACCCGTTTGGCGTAGCTCTGCGCTGTCCTGACGTCGCCGTCAATGAGAAGGCCGTTGGCCGTGGCAAGTTCAGCCTGTGGGATATGGCCCTGACGGGCATAGGCCATCGCGAGATAGCGATATCCGAGAGAGGAAAGCGGCTCGCTGGTGACGCCCGCCCGCAAATGACCGATCGCCTCGCCAAGAAGATTGTCACGGCCCGTCTCCAGGATCGCGTGACCGAGCAGGATGCGGATGAGGCCGGCATCCGGCACCAGCGAATACGCTTGCCGCAACGGCGCGACGGCGGCATCGGCCTTGCCGGATTCCAGGAGCGCCTGCCCCTTCAATTCGTAGAAATAGGGATTTTTCGGATCGCTCCTGATGAGGGCGTCGATCTGGCCAAGCGCATTGCGCACGCCTCCCGTGCGGTAGGCGAGGATCGCATGGGCATAGGCGGACGGCAGCGTCTTCTGTGAGCGCGGAAAGCGCTGCTCCACCCGCGCAGGCGATTCCGTATAGCCGGAGAGTTTTGCTCGCATCATATCGTGGCGAAGCTGCAGCGAAGGGGGATCCTTGGCATCCCAATACTGGCTCTTGGCTGCAATCGTCTCCAGCTGCGCGATGCGTTCGGCCGGCATCGGGTGCGATTGCACGTAGGGATCGACATATTGCGCCGAAAACAGCGACTGGTCGGCGAATCGGCGGAAGGTCTTGATCATGCCTTTTGCCGATTGATGGGTGGCATTGAGATAGGTGAGCGCCGCACGGTCGGCCGAGATTTCCTGAGCTCGCCGATAGCTGAGGACGGAGCGCATGGCCATGCCCGGTCCCGCCGTCATGGCCGCCGCGCCCCCGCGCCCGACGGCACTGGAGCCGGCGGCGGCTCCGGCCACCATCGCACCGGCGCTCAGGATCGAGGCGATGGCGCCGATCGCCTGGGCGCGGGCCATTTCGTTGCGAAGGTTCTGAAGGTGTCCGCCCGCGAGATGTCCCGTCTCGTGGGCAATGACGCCGATGATCTCGTTGGGTGTCTCCGCCTCCAAGAGCGCGCCCGAATTGATGTACATGCGCCGCCCGCTCGCCACGAAGGCGTTGAAGTCGCGGTCGTCGATGATGACGATCTGCGCGCCTGACGACCCGATGCCGGCTGCCCGAAAAATCGGTCGGGCATAATCCATCAAAAGGGCCTCGATCTCGGCATCGCGGATGATCTTCATCTTCCGCTGCTGCGCCGAAGCCGTCTCGGGCTGTGCGGCAAAGGCGAGGCTTGCGGCTAGGCCGAGACTGAAGACGGCCTTTGCGGTGTGGCGGAAGCGGCGCAGGAGGATCGAGGTCATGGCGCGGAAAGGGGACGCAGATGGCCGGTGATGCTGTTCACGGATGCAACTTCACGCTAGGAATTGCGGAACGGCCGGTCAATCGTTCTCAGGCTTGGTCCAAGATTAGCATCGACAAAGGGCAAACAATGTGGCGTGCAGATGACGCAGGAGGACACGTGTTCCCACGCAAGCCGTCCCTGCGCAGCGCGGTGGAACCGTTCATCGCAATGGATGTGCTCTCCGCCGCCGCGAAACTTGAGAGCGAAGGCCGCGACATCGTTCACATGGAAGTCGGCCAGCCCGGCGCGCCGGCGCCCGCAGGGGTTCTGGAAGCTGCACGCGCCGCCCTCCAGGATGGCCGCCTCGGCTACACCGAAGCGCTCGGCATTCGTTCCCTGCGACAGAGGATCGCCCGCCATTATGGCGAAACCTACGGCATCGACCTCGATCCGGAACGGGTGGCGGTGACGACGGGCTCTTCGGCCGGCTTCATGCTCGCCTTCCTGGGGGCTTTCGATGCCGGAGCGCGTATCGCCATGGCGGCGCCCGGCTATCCGGCCTACCGCAACATTCTCTCCGTGCTCGGGCTCGAGGCCGTCGAAATCCCGGTCGGTCCCGATACGCACTGGATCCTGACGCCCGACCATTTGCGGCGCGCACATCGCGAAACGCCGCTGTCAGGTCTTTTGATCGCAAGTCCGGCCAACCCGACCGGCACCATGACCCCGCCTGAGGAACTCGAGGCGCTGGTCGCCACCTGCAACGAACTCGGTATCCGGTTCATTTCCGACGAGATTTATCACGGTCTCGATTTTGCCGGCCGCGCGGAAACGGCGCTGAGGTTTTCCGACGAAGCGATTGTGATCAATTCGTTCTCGAAATATTACTGCATGACCGGCTGGCGCATTGGCTGGATGGTGCTGCCCGAATATCTCGTGCGGCCGATGGAGTGTCTGGCGCAGTCGCTCTACATTTCCGTGCCGGATCTGTCACAGCGCGCGGCGATCGCCGCCTTCGACTGCACGCCGGAGCTGGAAGCGATCAAGGCCGGTTACGCGCGCAATCGCACGCTTCTTCTGGAGCGTATGCCGAAACTCGGCTTCGAGGCGATACCGCCGGCCGACGGTGCCTTCTACGTCTACGCGTCTGTCGCCCGCTTCACCAACGATTCGACGAGCTTTGCCCGTCGCATGCTTGAGGAGGCAGGCATCGCTGCCACGCCCGGCGCCGATTTCGATCCGGCGCGCGGCCACCTGACCATGCGCTTCTCCTTCGCAGGCGCGGAGGAGGCGATGCAGGAAGGGCTGAGCCGCCTGGAGCGGTGGCTGGCCTGATGAGCGCTTCAGATCAGCGCTTCTGAGCCGCCTTGGCCTGAGCGCTTTTCATCGTGGCAGCGGCCCGGACAGCCGGAATGCCGATCTGCTGATAGCGCTGGCGCAGCCGCTCTGCGACTTGTTGATCGTGATGTTGCGACTGGAAAGCCGTCTCTTTTCGGTCGTGCATCTTGAAGGTCCATTCCGCAGTGGCGGTGTTGAAATTGTGGGCCTCGTAGACTTAAAGCGCTCTTAACGGCAATCCGAAATCGACACCTGCGGCGCTTCGCGCAACACTTTGTTTTAGTTCTCGGTTTCGGCGAGAGGCGTCACGATCTGAGCATCGGATTGCATACGCCGCAAAACGTCAATCGAGGCGTGCGCGAAATCCTTCAATTCCTCGTCGATCGCCGCCTCGGCCTCATAATGGAAGCCGTCATCATCGTGGCTGACGGCGATGAGAACATCCTCCTCCCCATCGGGCAGACGCACCATCGCCTTCTCCGTGGCCTCGCCGTCGCCGGAAAAACTCGGCAGGACGAAAAGCAGGTCTCCGCCTGAGGTCTCGGCCGCGTGGCGCACCAGGTCGATCCAGGAGGCGGTGTCGCCGTCGGCCATGTCGAGAGCCATCTCGAAATCCAACTGCGGCAGAGAGAAACTGTCTTCGCGTTTGTCTTTGCCGTTGCCGGCTTCGATGCCGGCGAGAGTTTCTTGAGCCATACGAAGCGCCTAACGCCTGTCTTGGGAAAGAGTTCGACACGATTGCGGCTTTTTGCGAGCCGAGAGACAATGCGCTCACGCTGCAGCGCTCAATTGTGCTGGGCGATGACATAACGCCGAAAGGCGAGAGGGAGGAACAACATGCACGGTCTCATGCAAGACTGGCCCTTGAACTGCCATCGCATCCTCGATCATGCCGCGACCTATCATGGCGACCGCGAGGTGGTGTCGCGGCTCGTGGAAGGGGAGATTCATCGCACAACTTACCGTGAGATCAGGCGACGGGCCCTGAAGCTGTCGCAGCAGCTGACGGCGCATGGGATCCGGCTCGGCGACCGGGTGGCGACGCTCGGCTGGAACACGATGCGCCATCTCGAAGTCTGGTACGGCGTGATGGGCATCGGCGCGATCTGCCACACCGTCAATCCGCGCCTCTTTGCCGAGCAGATCACCTACATCATCAACCACGCGGAAGACCGGCTTCTCTTCACGGACCTCACTTTCGTGCCGCTCGTTGAGAAGCTGAAGGATGCTCTGCCCACCCTGGAGAAGGTGATCGTGATGAGCGATCGGGCGCATCTGCCGTCTTCTTCGCTCGATCTCGTCCCGTATGACGAATGGCTCGACGAAGTGGACGGGGATTTTGCCTGGGAGAGCTTCGACGAAAACACCGCTGCCGGCATGTGCTACACCTCCGGCACGACGGGCGTTCCGAAGGGCGTCATCTATTCGCATCGCTCCAACGTCCTGCATGCGATGGTCGCGAGCCTTCCCGACATGATCGATTTGTCGAGCAGTGACCGGATCATGCCGGTCGTGCCGATGTTTCATGCCAATTGCTGGGCGATCTGTTTTGCCGCCCCCATGGTGGGCGCCGGAATGGTGATGCCCGGGCCGAAAATGGATGGCGCGTCCATTTACCAGCTTCTCGACGAGGAGAAGGTGACGGTGACCGCCGCCGTGCCGACGGTATGGATGATGCTTCTGTCTTACCTGGAGGAGACAGGCAGCAAGCTTCCGCATCTCGAGCGGGTGGTCATCGGCGGATCGGCTTGTCCGCGTGCGGTCATCGAGAAGTTCCAGAACAATTACGATGTGGAGGTCATCCACGCCTGGGGCATGACGGAGACGAGCCCGCTCGGAACGGTGTGCACGCTGACCCCGGAATATCAGGGTCTCAAGGGCGAAGCGCGTCTCGACGTGCTGCAGAAACAGGGGCATCCGCCCTTCACGGTCGAGATGAAGGTCACCGACGATGCCGGTGAGCCGCTGCCCTGGGACGGCAAGACTTTCGGGCGCCTGAAGGTCCGCGGACCCGCCGTCGCGAAAGCCTATTTCAAAGGCGAGGGCGGTCCGCTTCTTGACGAGCAAGGCTTCTTCGATACGGGCGACGTCGCGCATATCGACCCTTACGGCTATATGCAGATCACCGACCGCTCCAAGGACGTGATCAAATCGGGCGGCGAATGGATCTCGTCGATCGAACTCGAAAATGCGGCGGTCGCTCATCCCGATGTCGCCGAAGCCGCTGTGATTGGCGTCGCCAACGAGAAATGGGGCGAGCGCCCGCTCCTCATCATCGTGCCGAAGAAGGATGTGCGGCCCGAAAGGGAAGACATTCTTGACTTCGTTCGCCAGAGAGTGGCCAAGTGGGCCGCTCCCGACGATGTTGCCTTCGTTGAGGAAATCCCACACACGGCGACCGGCAAGATCCAGAAGATGGCGCTGCGCGATCAGTTCCGCGATTACCGCCCGGCCGTCGAAGCCTAGGATAAGACGATAAGTGGCTGCGCGTCCGCCGATCCGACATTCCCGATCCGCAAGGTGGGCGCGCAGGCTCGCTGTCCTGTCGTTGCCGGTCCTGGTCCTGACGGGGCTTGGCAATCGCTTCGGCTTGATGCCGACGGAAGCCGTCGCGCCGACCGTTGCGCTCGGCTATGGCCTGGCACTCGTCGCCTTCGCGCTGGCGGTGTTTGCGCTGGTGCGCATCTGGAATGCCAGCGACGAAGGTGCCGGGCAGGCCTTTTCGGCACTCTTCTTCGCCGCCCCCGCCCTCGTCCTTTTCGGCCTCGCGATGGGGGCGCTGGTCATTTACCCGCCGCTCAACGACATCACCACGGATGTGGACGATCCGCCCCGCTTCTGGACGCATCCCCATGAGGCGATCTCGCTCGCCGATGCGCAGAGCCAGGCTTCAGCCTATCCGCGGCTCACAGCGCGCTTTTATCCGCTAACGGTCGAGCGCGTGTTTGCCGCCGCGCAGGCCGTCGTGAAAGATCGGGGCTGGAAAGTCGAAGAAAGCCTGGATCCGGTCGAGGGCGAAGGCATCGCGACGATCGAGACAGTCGCCCGCACGATCCTCTTTGCCTTTCCCGATGATGTGGTGATCCGCATCGCGCCCACGACCGACGGCGACATTGATGGCGCGATTGTCGATATGCGGTCGGCCTCACGCTTCGGACGCCACGATCTCGGCAAGAACGCGCGCCGCATCAAGGATTTTCTGCGTGATCTCGACGGCGTGTTGCAGGGGACGATTGAGGTCGAACCGGCTCCCGAAGACGAGGAAGAGGAGCGCTTCGGTCCGCTTCCGAGGCCGGAGCCGCCGAGTTCGTGAGAGAACTGAACGTCGCCTTACGGGTTTTCGGGTGAATGCACCGGGGGACGTTCCCAGATGTGTTTGGATCGAAAGCTTGCCGCGGTGGCGGCTGCAAGGGCCGCGCTTCCCAAAAACATGGACATCGGACCGTACGCGTCAGAGGCGATTCCGGCGATCGCCGGCCCGACGATACTGCCCGTAGCCACGGCAAGCAGCACGGCGGTGAAGCTTTGCGAGGGCAGGGACGGGAAGAGCCGGTCCGACCAAAAGGACAACGCCGCACTCATCATCATGACGTAGAGGCCTTGAAGCGCGGCCGAGAGGATGATGCCGGCGAAGGTCGTTGGCCATAAGGCGATGAGGGCGAAAGACAGGGCGCACGCCAGCATAAGGAGGCGGAGCAGCCACGCCAGGCCCATCATCGCCTTGACGTTCGCCGTGCAGAGGCCGAGCAGGCCGGCGATGCCGTAGCAGACGAAAACGAGGCCGCCCGAGGCGTTTCTCGGAAGACCCGCCACCCCGCCGGCCTGTGCGATCCGATCTGCCGCAAACGAGATATAGATGGCCGAGGTGATCCCGTAGCACAGGCCGATGCCGAAAAGCGGCATGGCCGAGCGGCGAAACAGCACGCGCCATCGTTCCGCGACCCCTGGGCCCGGCGTTCCGGCGACCTCCCGCAACGCCGCCCAATTGCCGGCAAGCGCAAGCGCACTGGCGATGGCGAACATCGCCCAGCACAAACGCCACGAAATCCCGCTGGTGCTGATGATCAGTGCGGCGGTTCCCGCGGCGGCGACGCCGAGGCTGGTGCCTGTGCTGACGGAGGAAAGCGCAGTCGGCCGAGACCAATCGTCCACTGTCCGGTGGACCGCGTTGTTGAACGGCGTCCACGCGAAGCCGGCGCTCGACATGGCGAGAAGAACACCGAATGACAGCACGGTGAAGTTCGAAGCCGCCGCGACGATCCCGGTGCCGATGGTCGCTGCGAGCAGACCGGAAATCACGGGCAGTCGCGGGCCTTTGCGGGTCGTCATCGCTTGCGAGATCAAAAGTCCCGCGAAGAAGCCGAAGAAGCCCAGGCTCGATATGAGACCCGCCGTCTGGGTTGAAATCCCGAATGCCGACCTGAACTCCGGCAGGAACAGGCCAAACCCCATGCGGGCCGGCCCATAGGCGATGGCCGTTGCTGCGAAACCGGCGGCGGACAACTTCCAAAACGGCGTCATGCCGAGGCGAACGACGAGATATGGAAAAGGTTCGCCTCGACGTGCAGCCGTTGTCGACGTGCTGTCTTGCAGGCCCGCAGAATATTCTGTGATCGCTGCGGCCAATATCCTCGTGACTTAGAGCGGGCCGCCCGTCTCTGGAGATTTGACCGCGCTTTCCTCCCGTTCCGCAGGCTCGGTTCCGGCGTGGTCCGGCATCGGAGCTTTGCCGCCTCCCGGCGGGACGGCGGTGTAGTCGATCCAGCCGTCGTCGATGCCGTGGCAAGCGACCTTCGTCGGCCCGTGCAGCGTCAATTCCGGCCTGACCTCAACGCATTTCTCACGCGCGTAGCGGCAACGCGGATGGAAGGGGCAACCGGAAGGCGGATTGAACGGAGAGGGGAGTTCGCCTTCGAGCTTGATGTTCTGGCGCGGGCGTCTCGGATCGGCGACAGGCGTCGCCGACAGAAGCGCCACCGTGTAAGGGTGCAGCGGTTGCTCGAACACCGTTTCCACGGGCGCAATCTCCACCGGCCGGCCGAGATACATCACCATCACCTCGTCGGCGACGAAACGCACGACGGAGAGGTCGTGGCTGATGAAGATGTAGGTGAGGCCGAGCTCTTCCTGCAGATCCGCGAGGATGTTGAGAACCTGTGCCTGGATGGAGACGTCGAGCGCCGAGACCGGCTCGTCGAGGACGAGGATCTTCGGGTCGAGCATGAGGGCTCGCGCAATCGCGATCCGCTGGCGCTGCCCGCCGGAGAACATGTGCGGGTATCGGCTGTAATGCTCCGGCCGCAGACCGACGCGTTCCAGCATATCGAGCGCCTTTTCGCGGCGCGCCTTGCCGGGCATGTCGGTGTTGATGAGAAGCGGCTCTTCCAGAATGGAGCCAATCTTCTGCCGCGGATTGAGAGAGCCGTAGGGGTTCTGGAAGACGATCTGCACCGTCTTGCGCAGGGCGGCGAGATCGCTGTGGCCGGACTTGCCGACATCATGCCCGTCAATGACGAGTTCGCCATCCGACGGCGGCTCGATCATGGTGAGAAGCCGTGCGAGCGTCGACTTCCCGCAGCCGGATTCGCCGACCACGGCGAGCGTCGTGCCGGCCGTGACCGAGAAACTCGCCTCCGTCAGCGCCCGCACCTTGCCGGGCTCCGCAAACAGACCGCGCCGAACTTCGTAGACGCGCGACAGGTTTGCCGCTTCGATGATCGTCGTCATGCCGCCTGCTCCGCACGGTTGAGAGGATAGTGGCACAAGGCCTCGCCGAGGGCCGGCGGCTGCCGCGGCGGCACGACGGTGCGGCAGGTGTCGTCGGCATAGGGGCAGCGGGGATTGAAGAGGCAGCCGTTCGGCCGGTCGCCCTGGCCCGGCACGACCCCGCGGATCGCCGGCAACCGGTCGCCCGTCGCCCGGTCGGGAAGCGCGTCGAGGAGCGCTGAGGTATAGGGATGATGCGGCGCGTCGAAGAGGCCGATGACGTCCTGGCGCTCCACTTGCTGGCCGGCATATTGCACGACGACACGCTGAGCCGTCTCCGCCACCACGCCCATATCGTGCGTGATGAGGATGAGCGCCATGCCGTGCTCTTTTTGCAGATCGACGAGGAGGTCGAGGATCTGTGCCTGGATGGTCACGTCGAGAGCCGTTGTCGGTTCGTCGGCGATGAGAAGCCGCGGCTGGCAGGCGGTCGCCATGGCGATCATCACGCGCTGGCTCATGCCGCCGGACAGCTGGTGCGGGAAGGCCGAGAGGCGCCGTTCCGGCTCCGGTATGCCGACGGAGCGCAGGAGTTCCACCGACCGCTCACGCCTTTGGGAACGGGTGAGGTCGGTGTGAGCCGAAAGCGCTTCGTTGATCTGAAAGCCGACCGTGAAGCACGGATTGAGGCTCGACATCGGTTCCTGGAAGATCATGGCGATATCGCCGCCGATCACCCGACGCCGGGCGCGCCGCGACAGGTGCCGCAGATCCTGCCCGTCGAAGGCCATACGATCCGCCGTGACCGTCGCCGTCGGCGGCAGAAGGCCCATGACGGCGAGCATGGCGACGGATTTGCCCGAGCCCGATTCCCCGACGATCGCGAGACGCTCGCCCGCATCCACGCTGAAATCGACGCTGTCGACGGCAAGGAACGGACCGGATGCGGTCTGGAACGTGACGGAGAGGTTTTCGATGTGAAGAAGGGGCATCGCGGTTCAAGCTTGGCGTTGGGACGTGGACCGCCCGGTTTTGTCAGTGGCGCAATCTCTCACGGCGCTTCATCAGCTCCGCTTCAGCTTCGGGTCGAGCGCGTCGCGCAGCCCGTCGCCGACGAGGTTGATCGCAAGCACCGTCACGAGGATCGCAAGGCCCGGGAAGGTCACCACCCACCAGGCGCGCAGGATGAACTCGCGTGCTTCGGCGAGCATGGTACCCCATTCCGGCGTCGGCGGCTGCGCGCCCATGCCGAGGAAGCCGAGTGCTGCAGCATCGAGAATGGCATTGGAGAAAGACAGGGCCGCCTGCACGATGAGGGGAGACAGCGAATTGGGCAGGATGGTCACGACCATCAGCCGGAGCGGGCTTGCGCCCACGACACGCGCAGCCGTGACGTAATCGCGCTGCTTTTCCGCCATCACCGCCGCGCGGGTGAGGCGGACGTAATGCGGCTGCTGCACGATCGCGATGGCGATCATCGCATTCGTCAGGCTGGGACCGAGGATCGCCACCAGCGCCAGGGCGAGAAGCAGGCTCGGAAAAGCGAGGATGATGTCCATCACCCGCATGACGAGGGTATCGAACCAGCCACCGAAATAGCCGGCGAGGAGGCCGACGACGATGCCGACCGCAAGCGCTCCAGCGACCACGACGCAGCCGACGAACAAGGAAAAGCGGCTGCCATAGATAAGACGCGAAAGAATGTCGCGCCCGACGGGGTCGGTCCCGAGGATGAAGTCCCACGAGCCGCCCTCCTGCCAGGCGGGCGGGACGAGGAGCGAATCGCGAAACTGCGCGCTCGCCGAATGAGGGGCGATCACGTCGGCGAAAATCGCGACGAGGCAGATCACGACGAAGACGACGAGGCCGATGACGGCGCCGCGGTTCTCGCTGAAATAGGCCCAGAACTCTCGCAGCATCGCCATACGGGGCGATTCCGCTGCGATCTCCTCAGCTTCGGCTTCCATACGGCTCATAGCGTCACCTCGTATGCCGGATGCGGGGATTGATGAGCCCGTAGAGCAGGTCCACGATCAGATTCACGAACATGATGATCACTGCGATCATCAAAAGACCGCCCTGCACGGCCGGATAGTCGCGCCTGAAAATGGAATCGACCATCCATTTGCCGACGCCCGGCCATGAGAAGATGGTTTCGGTCAAAATGGCGCCCGCCATCATCACGCCGACCTGCAGGCCGATCGTCGTCACCACCGGGATCAAGGCATTGCGCAGCGCATGCAGGCCCACGACCCGGGCCTGCGACAGGCCTTTGGCGCGCGCGGTGCGCACATAATCCTCGCCGAGCACTTCGAGCATCGCCGAACGCGTCTGGCGCGCAATCACCGCAAGCGGGATCGTGGCAAGCACGACCGCCGGCAGGATGAGATGCGAGACGGCCGAAACGAAGGCGCCCTTCTGCCCCGAGAGCAGGCTGTCGATCAGCATGAAGCCGGTATGGGCGGGAAAATAGTAGAGCAGCGAGATGCGCCCGGAGACCGGGGTCCAATGCAGCACGCCGGAGAAGAAGATGATGAGCAGGAGGCCCCACCAGAAGATCGGCATGGAATAGCCGACGAGCGCGGCGCCCATCACCGACTGATCGACCCATGTGCCGCGCTTCATCGCAGCGATCACGCCGATCGGAATGCCGACGACGGTGGCGATGATGATGGCGCAGACGGAGAGTTCCAGAGTGGCCGGAAAAAGTGTGGAAAATTCAGCCAGGACAGGCCGATGAGTGACAAGCGATCGGCCGAGATCGCCTTGCAGCACCGACCATAGAAAGTCGAAATACTGCACCCAGATCGGCCGGTCGAAGCCAAGTTGATGCATGAGCTCTGCATGCCGTTCGGGGCTGACGCCATGCTCGCCGGCCAAAAGCAGGACCGGATCGCCGGGCAAAAGGCGGACAAAACCGAAAGCGGCAATCGTGATGCCGATGAAAGTCGGCACCAGCAGGCCGATGCGCACGAAGAGGAAGCGCAGCATATCTCAGAGAGTTGGCTCGATGATTTGAAGCCCCGCCGATAGACGGCGGGGCTCCTTGATAAAGCGGTTGGACTGATTACTCCGCGATGTCAACGCCGTCAAAGCGATGCGAGCCGAGCGGGTCCATCTTGTAGTTCTGAACGGAGTTGCGCATCGGCATGTAAACGACCGAATGCGCGAGCGTCGCCCAGGGCGCGTCTTCCTTGAAGACTTCCTGCGCCTTTTTGTAGAGCTCGGCGCGTTCCTCCTGGCTCGAAAGCGTCTTCGCCTTCTGGATCAGGCTCTCGAAATCGTCGTCGCAATATTCCGCGACGTTGTTCGAGGTGCCGACGCCGTCGCAGCCGAGAAGCACCGCGAGGAAGTTGTCGGGGTCACCATTGTCGCCGGTCCAGCCGAGGATGATGGCACCTTCGTGGTCCTTCTCCGCGGCGCGCTTCAGATACTCGCCCCATTCAAAGGAGACGATCTCTGCATCGACGCCGACTTCGGCATAGTCCGACTGGATGAGCTCCGCGGCGCGGCGGGCATTCGGCATATAAGGCCGCTGCACGGGCATCGCCCAGATCTTCATCTTGAGGTCGGTCACGCCAGCGTCTTCGAGCATCTTCTTGGCGGCTTCGGGATCGTACGGATCGTCCTCGATGGCGTCGTTGTAGCCCCACATCGTCGGCGGGATCGGGTTCTTGGCCACCGAGCCAGAGCCCTGGAAGACGGCGTCGATGATCGCCTTCTTGTTGATCGCCATATTGAGCGCTTTGCGCACTTCCGGCTTGTCGAACGGCTCCTGCAGCGTGTTGTACGCGAGATAGGCGACGTTGAGGCCGTTCTGCTCCATGACGTTGATGTCGTCGTTCGACTTCATCGCCTCGATGTCGGCCGGTGCCGGATATGGCATGATCTGGCACTCGTTGGCGAGAAGCTTCTGGTAGCGAACCGCTGCGTCCGGGGTGATGGCGAAGACGAGGTCGTCGATCGCTTCTTTCCCGCCCCAGTAATCGGGATTGGCCTTGTAGCGGATCACCGCGTCCTTCTGATAGGCGACGAACTGGAACGGTCCGGTGCCCAGCGGCTGCTGGTTGAGCATCGGCATGTTGTCGTCAGCCTGCAGCTGGTCGGCGTATTCCTTCGACATGATCGAAGCGAAATCCATCGCCATATTGGCGATGAAGGGCGCCTCCGGCCGAGTGAGCACGAACTTGACCGTGTGGTCGTCGACCTTTTCGATGTCCTTCAGGAGGTCCGGCATCGACATGGCGTCGAAATACTGCCACTGGCCGCCCGCGTAATTGTACCACGGGCTTTCCTTGTCGAGCATACGGGTGAAGCTGAACACCACGTCGTCGGCATTGAACTCGCGCGTCGGCGTGAAGAAGTCCGTGGTCTGGAACTTGACGCCTTCGCGCAGATGGAAGGTGTATTCCATGCCGTCGTCGGACACGTCCCAGCTTTCGGCGAGAGCCGGGACGACTTCCGTCGTGCCGCTCTTGAACTCGACCAGGCGGTTGTAGACCGTCTTGGAGGAGGCGTCGAAATCGGTGCCTGCGGTGTAGAGGCCTGGATCGAATCCGGCGGGCGAGCCTTCAGAGCAGTAGACAAGCGTCTTGGCCGAAGCCGCGCCAGCTACCATGGCGGCCATGCTGACGCCCAATGCGAGCGCCCGGATGGTGGTTTTGAGGATCATATACGCTCCTTACGAGGGAACTTGAGCAGCGCGGGCCCCACGCCCTCGCCTGCTTGCGACAGGTAACGACGGAATCTAAGCGGAAATCAACAGCAACCTCACGCGGGGTTGGACGTTGAAAGGCCGCGTATCCAGCCGCTGACCCGCGATCTTTTGGCCCTTATGAAAGACCCATGGCATTTCCCGAACAGCTGTTAAGCATGACCCGGCGCACCATTCACCACGTGCGCCATCACTGGGCCCGGCAGGAATTTCTGCTTCTCCTCCTGATCGGTCTCGGGGCCGGTTCGGTCTGGGGCTTCATCGCACTCGCCGACGAAGTGGTGGAAGGCGAGACCCACGCCTTCGACATGTTCATCATGCTGGCGATGCGCAATCCCGCCGACCACGCCGACCCTCTGGGGCCGTTATGGTTCGAGGAGACGATGCGCGACATCACGAGCTTCGGCTCGACTTTTGGTCTCGTCTTCGTCTCGTTGACGGTGATCTTCTGGCTCGTTCTGACGAAGCGCCCGCATGCAGGCCTTCTCGTCTTCGCCTCGCTTGCCGGCGGTGCGATTGTCGTCAACGCGCTGAAATACGGCTTTTCCCGACCGCGCCCCGATCTGGTGGCCCATTCGGCCGAGGTTTTCACGACGAGTTTTCCGAGCGCCCATGCCGCCATGTCGGCGACGGTCTATTTGACACTCGGTGCGCTCGTCATGCGGTTCAGCAAGGGCAGGGCCCTCAAGCTCTACGCACTTTTCGTCGCCGTTCTCCTGACGATCCTCGTGGGCCTGTCTCGTGTTTATCTCGGCGTGCACTGGCCGACGGATGTCCTCGCCGGCTGGGCGATCGGGGCAGCGTGGGCGACCTTTGTTTGGGTGGTGGCGCTTTGGCTGCAGCGGCGGGGCCGCATCGAGCCGAGCGGCGTCCAGAGCGAGGAGGCCGTCGCGCCGGCCGCCAAGGAGTGAACGTGCCGGCGTGCTCTCGGCGGACATTTCTGGCCTTGAGTGCCGCGCTTCTGGCCCGTCCGATCCGTGCGGCCGAAGGAGGTCCCGACCTCACGGGCCTTGCCGTCACGGACGGCGACGGGAACCTCCTCTCGTTCGGGGATATGTTGGGGAAGGGGCCGGCGGTCGTACATTTCTGGGCGACCTGGTGTGGTCCCTGTCGCGATGAACTGCCGGAAGTCGCGCAATTTGCGGCCTTCCTGGTCGAGCGGAACCGGAGAGACCGGTTCTTCGTCGTCTCCGTCGATGATCTTCCCTTCGAGCGGGTCCGAGATTTCTATGTCGATGACCTCGGCCTTCCGAGCCTGCAGAGCTGGCAGCTCGTCCGCGGCAATGCAGGCATGACCTTTCGTCTGCGCGGCTATCCGGCAACGGTTGTTCTCGGCGATGATCGCTCGCTCAAGCGGACGCTCCGCGGTCCTGCCGACTGGGACGATCCGGCATTTCGCGAAGAGCTCCTGCAAGATCTGGCCGCGGGTCGGTAATCCATGGCGCGCTTCTGCTGCGTTCAGTGCGTATGCCCGACATGGCTGTGGTGCATGGCGCCTTCCGCCTCGACCTGTACGAACATGTCGACATGGCCAGTGTCGAAACGAAATTCCATCTGAAATTCGTCGCCCTGGTGCAGTTGTCGCGTGAGGCCGTCGAGACGAAGCGCCAAACCGTCGGGTGAAAGTTTGACCTCGCCGCCCGCCGTCATGGGCATCTTGGGAAGCGCGACATACTTCGGCTCGCCGTCTTTGAGCTGGAAGCCGACCAGCTCGACCGTTTTGGCGATATCGGCCTCTCCGCCCTCGAGAACGACGTTCTCCTCGGATTTGTTCTGGATGTCGACGAAGACGAGCGCCGTCTTGGCATCCGTCGCACGCGTCCAGGCATGGAGGAGACGCACGCCATGGAGCTCGGCCTCATGGTGGCTGTGGTCGTCATGGCTTTCTGTGTGCCCGCTTTCCTCCGCATGCTCGTGCTTCTCTTGTGCGGTGGCGGGAGAAGCTGCGAGGCCGATGGCTGCAAAGGCTGCCGCAAGGGACACGAGACTTAACTTGTGCATTTTCCGCACTCCCTCATGAGATGTCTTCACCCTCGTAGGTCGCGCACCACCGGCCGTGCGAGGGTGATAAAGGCCGGGACGAGAGCGAGCAGAACCGTCAGGCTGACGAAACCGGCGACGAGATGAAATTCCGGCCAGCCGAGGCTGGCACGGATCAGGATATCGGTCTGGGCGGTCAGGATCCGCGAGATGATGGCGGTGGCAGCGATGCCGATGGCGACGCCGAGGACGGCGCCAGCGCCGATCAGGAATGCCGCATAGGACCAAACCACGGCGAAGACGAAGCGTCGCGGCGCGCCCAGGGCCCGCAGCAAGGCGAGACGGCGCGCGAACAGCCGCATCAAGATGATGAGACCGGAGAGAACGCCGGCCGTGACGAGGACCTGTGTCACGATCGCCATCACCGACAGGATCTGCCGGACATCGCCCAAGAGCGCATGCAGGCTGGCGAGGACCGCGCCCGGAAAGAATGCCATCGTCTCCGCTGTCGTGAATTCGGAGCGCAGCGCATAATTCGCCCAGAGCTGATCGGCGCGCACCAGAATGGCAGGCGTGCCCGGAAAATAATCCGCATCGAAAGGCGGCCCGATCTGTTCGGCGCGTGACGGGCGATGTCCGACGGGGAGATTGTGGACCTCCCAGACCGCTTCCACCGGGACCAGAACGGCTTTGTCCCATGGGCTCCCGGATGGGGGCATCCGCCCGACGACGGTATAGGAATGGCCCTCATGCGCGTGCTCTTCGGCGGATGGGCCGACGCCATGTGCAGGTGTGAAATGATCACCGAGGCGAAGCGCGACCCGTGCGCCGACGACCGCCTCCTCGTGTGCCGCAAAGAGCCGGCCTTCGGCGAGCGTGCCGGAGGAAAGGTGGGATACGAAATCTGGCGTCGTCCCGACGACCGGCGCACCCTCAAAACTGTCGCCGAAGGCGATCGGCGCGGCGAGGCTGACATTGGCGTGGTCTGCGATGCGATTGTAGACCTCGCCGGAAAGAAGCGGCACGTCGGAGGGCTGGAGATAGACGGCGGCAAGCATCATCGTCACTTCGCTGCCGGGGGCCGTGACGACGAGATCGAATTTGTCGGCCGCGCGTGCCGTTCCCTGCCGCAGGCCGCGTTCCTGGGCGATGAGGCCGACGCCGATCCCCACCGAAACCCCGATCAGAACGACGAAGAGAAGGCTCGTCCAGCGGAAGCGCCACAGCATTGCGCGCACCAGAGCAAACGGCCGATAGCCCGTGACGACGAGAAAGCCCGTGAGGATCGCGGGCGACAGCAAGAGGAGGAAGAGAAGCCCGTCCTGGATGCCGGGCGCGAGCCCGTTCCACCAATCGCTCGCGATCTCAAGCATCGCGCCGGACCTCGCCGATGAGGCGCCCGTCGGCAACGTCGATCACGCGGTCGACGGCCTCGTGCACTTTGAGATCATGGCTTGCGACGATGAGGGTGCGTCCGCTCTCTCGCGTCAGTTGAATGAGGTCGTCGACGAGCGCGTTGGCCGCTGCCCGGTCGAGGCTCGCTGTCGGTTCGTCGGCGAGGATGATGGAAGGTTCGGTGGCGAGCGCACGTGCCACGGCGACACGCTGACGTTCGCCGCCGGAGAAGGTCGCAACGGTGCGCGCATCGTCTCCCTTGAGGCCCAGCCTTTCGAGCGCTCTCCGCGCGCCTTCGCCGATCTTATGGCGCCGCTTGCGGACATAGGCGCCCGCAAGGCTCGCATTCGCCTCGGCGCTCAACTCCTCAAAGAGAAGGAAATCCTGAAAAACCATGCCGATATGGGCACGGCGGAAGGCGGCGCGTCCGTCCTCCTTCAAAGAAGAGATCTCCGTCTCGCCCCAGCGCACGGAGCCTTGTGCGATCGGCACCAATCCGACGAGCGCGAAGAGAAGCGTAGACTTGCCCGCCCCGGACGGGCCGCGGATGGCGATTGCCGTACCTGCTGCAACCTCGAAGGCATCTGCCTCGAGAATGGTTCGACCGGCATCACCTTCGACCCTGAGGCCGGAAACGGAGAGGGGAAGTGTCATCGTCGTCAATCGCGGGCGTAGTGCGATTCGACCGTGCGCACGCGGCTGACGAAGCCCGTCTCGGGGTCCTCATAGGTGCCGAGCTGGAGCCTGCCTGCCACGGTGATCGGAACGTTGTAGGGCACCACGTCGATGATGCGTTTGGTATAGACGGCGAGGATATCGTCCGGCCATTCGGCTTCCGTTTCGCAGAACGGACAGACGGCCATCGGCCGCTTGGTGAGCACGAAAAAGCGCGATTCCGCCTTGAGCGGCGGCGCCATATAGCCCCGCACTTCGATGCGCTCGTTCTCCATCGTCTGCGCGAGATCGGAGAAGGAGAGGTCCTTGTTGTAGAGGTCGCGCATGCGCAACGTCTCTGCGCGGGCGTGGGAAGGACCGAGGGCAAGCGCTGCCGCCAGAGCGGCAAGCAGAGTGCGGCGGTCGATGAGGGTCTCGTCTGGCATGACGGCACCCTAGCCGGGCTTTGTGACAGCTGAGAAAACCTAGAGCGCCTGCGACATCGTTTTTCGCAGGACGCACTTTTTCTGCCGCCTTTGACGCAAGAGGCTCCGGCGCTTGCCGGAGCCTCCCAGAAAGCGAGATGCCGTCGCGCGGCATCCGTGACTGACGCCTATTCGGCGTTCGCCGCGTGGTTCATCACGTGGAAGATATAGTTCTGCTCGATGACGCCATCGAAGAGATGCGCAAAGGGGCCGCGCGCCCACACCGCCACGTCCTCGCCGGAATGGCTTTCCGACGACATCGGGATCAGGGCCTGCTGCACATATTCGGAATCTTCCGCCTCTTCCTCGGTGAGGTCGGGGCGCGAACCAGAATAGCTCTTGTCTTCCTGCTCTTTCAGGACGGCGCCCGGGCCGTTCAGGTAGCCGATGACGGTGAAGGGTTTGCCGTCGTCGGCGAGAACCGGTTCGTCGGAGTGTTTCACCTGGCCCTTGCCGATGTCGTAGCAGAGCCCGAGGATCGGCGAGCCGCGACCGCAATAGCCGTTGAGCGCAATCGAATGCTCATGGTCGGCCGTGACGATGATGAGCGTATCTTCCGGATTGGTCATCTCGGCCGCGGCGGCGACCGCATTGGCGAACTCCACACCGTCCGTCACGGTGCGGAAGGCGTTGCCGTCGTGATTGGCGTGATCGACGCGACCGGACTCGATTTCCAGATAATAGCCCTCGTCGTTCTTGGAGAGATAATCGATGGCCGTCTTGGTCATCTCGGTCAGGGACGGCTCGTCGGCTTCGGTGCGATCGTGCTCGTACTTCATGTGGCTGTCTTCGAAGAGAGCGAGCACAGGCGTTTCGCCGTCGAGATTGAGCGCCTTCGCGGTCTCCGTATTCCAGGCGTACTGGACGCCCGCTTCCTTGGCTTCATCGACGAGATTGTGGCCGTCCTTGCGTTTGCCCTTCTTGCCTTCTTCGTCGGTCACGGTCTCAGGCAGGAAATAGCGACGGCCTCCGCCCATGGCGAGGTCGACGACGCCCGCCTTCATCTGGTCGAGAAGCTGCGTGGCGATGTCGGTGCAACCTTCCGGCGCTTCGCCTTCCCAGTTGCGGTTCGCCGTCTTCGCATAGGCCGCCGCGGGCGTCGCATGGGTGATGCGCGCTGTCGTGACGACGCCGACGGACTTGCCCATCTCGCTCAT
The DNA here is from genome assembly GCF_025379905.1 of Afifella sp. JA880. NCBI lineage: Bacteria > Pseudomonadati > Pseudomonadota > Alphaproteobacteria > Hyphomicrobiales > Afifellaceae > Afifella > Afifella sp. JA880. The sequence goes on along the minus strand of NZ_JAOANH010000001.1, from coordinate 1,353,382 downwards.
CAGTTCGGAGAAGAGTGTGAGCTTGTTGCCTTCTTCCGAGGCGCATTCGTCATGAACGGCGTTCTCGCTCAGATTGATGGTGTTGAAGACTTGTTTCACGCCGGTGTTCATCGAGCCCGCCGTCGGTGCGGAATCGGGCGTCTGGGCGTTGATGTTGTAGGTCTTCACGAGCGCCACGTTCGGAAAGTCCTGATAGGCCTCGTAGGGCAGCACGTGCTCGGAGCCGTATTCGCCGTTCTGCTGGCCGGCATAAAGCCGAATGGCATAATTGGTGCCGACGCCCATGCCATCAGCAATGAACAGGATGACGTTCTTGGCGCGATTGGTGTTCGGCTGATGCTCGAGCCGCTGATTGAGAGCGGCCTCCGCATCGGTGTACCAGCTGCTTTTGCTCTGGACGATGTCCTGGGCAAAGGCGGCGGTGGATCCGAGCGCGAGCGCCGCGGAAGTCAAAAGGATGTTTCGAAGCACGACCTTCTCCATACGGAATTCCTACGGTCGCGTTCCTAGCTTCGCTGTGTGACAGCCGAGCGAAGGTAGTCGATCCTAAATGTGGGCTTTGCTTGCGGCCGCCGCGTATCAGGTCGGTGGCTTTCTTATGAAGTCATTCTAGCGTAGCCATGCCGCCGAGAATTTTCCGCAGGAGTGCCCATGACCCTCGATATTGCTCAAGACGCGCGTGCTATCCTCAACCGCCTCGGCGTGGCCGAAGCCGCCTTGTCGGGCGGTGACATTGTCGCGCGCACACCACTCACCGGTGCCGAGATCGGCCGTGTGCCCGCAGCTGATGCGGCCGCCACCGACAGCGCGGTCGATGCCGCCCATTCGGCCTTCCTCGAATGGCGTATGGTACCTGCGCCGCGCCGTGGTGAGCTCGTCCGCCTCTTCGGCGAAGAATTGAGGGCCGCAAAGGACGATCTCGGTCGTCTGGTCTCCATCGAGGCCGGCAAGATCCCGTCAGAGGGAGCGGGCGAAGTGCAGGAAATGATCGACATTTGCGATTTCGCTGTCGGTCTCTCGCGGCAGCTTTATGGTCTCTCCATAGCCACTGAGCGTCCTGGCCACCGCATGATGGAAACCTGGCATCCTCTCGGTGTTGTCGCCGTCATCTCCGCCTTCAATTTTCCCGTGGCGGTGTGGTCGTGGAATACGGCTCTCGCTCTCGTTTGCGGCGATGCGGTGGTGTGGAAGCCTTCGGAGAAGACGCCTTTGACGGCGCTCGCCTGCGAGGCGATCTTCAAGAGGGCAGCGGAACGCTTTGGCGGCGTGCCCGAGGGATTGGTCCGCGTCGTCATCGGCGATCGTGCTGTCGGTGAGGCCCTCGTTGACAATCCGAAAGTGCCGCTCGTTTCCGCGACCGGTTCGACGGCAATGGGCCGCCAGGTCGGGCCACGTCTGGCGCAGCGTTTCGCCCGTGCCATTCTGGAACTCGGCGGCAACAACGGTGCGATCGTCTGTCCATCCGTCGATCTCGAAATGGCAGTGCGCGCCGTCGCCTTTAGTGCCATCGGCACGGCTGGACAGCGCTGCACGACGCTGCGGCGTCTCTTCGTTCATGAGAGCGTCTATGACGAACTCGTACCGCGTCTGAAGAGGGCCTATGAAGGTGTGAAGGTTGGAAATCCGCTGGCCGGCGATGCGCTTGTCGGCCCCTTGATCGACAAGCCTGCCTTTGAAGGCATGATCCGTGCGCTCGATGCTGCGAAGGCGGCCGGGGGCAGTGTGACGGGTGGTGCGCGCGTCGAGACGGGCGATGCCGACGCTTACTATGTTCGACCGGCACTAGTGGAGATGCCCGAACAGACCGGGCCGGTTCTCGAAGAGACCTTCGCGCCGATCCTTTATGTGATGAAGTATCGTGCCTTCGACGAAGCGCTGGCCGCTCACAACGCGGTGGCGGCAGGTCTCTCCTCATCGATCTTTACGCGAGATCTGCAGGAAGCCGAGCGCTTTCTCAGCACGGCGGGCTCCGATTGCGGCATCGCCAATGTCAATATCGGCCCCTCGGGTGCAGAGATCGGTGGGGCCTTCGGTGGTGAAAAGGACACCGGCGGCGGCCGCGAATCGGGTTCCGATGCCTGGAAGGGCTACATGCGGCGCGCCACCAATACGATCAATTATTCCAACGCCTTGCCGCTCGCTCAGGGCGTCTCATTCGATATCGATTGATCGGCTTTCGGGTAGCGGCGGTTTCCCTGCCGCTGCCTGTTTTCCCGAAGCGTCGGTGGCCTCGACACTCTCTTCTGATTTAAGCGACCTGTGTCACCGCAACCGCGCGACTTGATGCGCTTGCAGATCTGCGCCTCTGGGCTCCGGATTTGAAAGAAGCGCCTGAACGATCCGACGTCGTCAGCTGCGTCACGCCTGATTCTCGATCGTCTCGACGTCGCGATCGTTGGATCGCCCGCTCGGCCGGCCGATAGGATCCGAATCAAAGCTGCGATTCGCCCCTTGGGCGGCGGTTCTGGCAGGGCTTGGGAGAAGATACGTCGCGGTCTGGATCTTTGGCCCAGACTGGACCGGCAGCGTAGGCCGGCAAAAGCTAAGGAGCCGCGATCCCGCCCCAAAGCCTCGGGATAAAATGGTCGGAGTGGCAGGATTCGAACCTGCGACCCCCTCGTCCCGAACGAGGTGCGCTACCAGGCTGCGCTACACTCCGCCAAAGCGGGGTGGCTTATAGCCTTGCACCGCTTCAGCTTCAAGCCATCTTCTTAATGTCATGCAATGGATTTCGCATAAGAGGCCTGCAGCTATGTCGCAGGCTGCTTCGCCGGCTCTTGATGGGCTCGGCATGTTGCCCAATTTCGTCAAAGCCCTTATAGGCGCATTCACTGCTCTCGCGAGCGTGTATTGGGGCGTAGCCAAGCGGTAAGGCAGCGGCTTTTGGTGCCGCCATTCGCAGGTTCGAATCCTGCCGCCCCAGCCAATTCCCTCATGTTTCGTAGTCCAGCTGGTCGCTTTCCCCGGGTCGGTTGCGCTCGGCTGTGGGCGGCGACCGCCCGCAGAGCGTGGATTGCGTGCGCAAACCTTGACCGGTAAGGCCTTGTGGGGGATCCCTGCCTCTGGTGATGAGACCGATGCGCTTTTTCCTGCCGCTCCTTTTTGCCGGCCTTTGGTTCTCTCTCTTTGCATCCGCCGGACAGGCGAAAATGCTGCGAGAGGATTTCGAAAGCGGCGAACTCGATCCCGCCGTTCTCTATTACAAAGACAATTTCGAGCAGCGGGCCGGCAGCTACCGCTTCGTGCCAGGGGAGGGGCGGGACGGCTCGACCGCGATCGAGCTCACGCTTGAGGAGCATTGTCCGCCACAGGCGGAAGATTGCAGCGAGCGGGCCGAATTGTGGGAATCGAAGAGTGCCCATCTGCCGTACGGAACGCCCGTCTGGTACCGCTTCTCGGTGCGTTTCGTCGGTCCCCGCCCGGACGGTGATCACCGGCACGTCCTGGCGCAATGGAAGCGTACGATCCCGAAGGGCGTCCCCGGCAACTCAAGCCCCTTCCTGGCTCTGAGACTGCGCGACGGGAAGCTCTTCTTCACCGTCGAGGCCGAATTGCTGAAACCGCTGCTCTCCGCTGACGGGACCAGGATCTCTCCGTGTCAGCCGGGCGAAATGGAGGTCTGGAACCGACCCTACGATGGTCAAAGCCGTGGCTGGGTGATTGCGGAGGGTGGCGATCGACCTGCCCGCCACGAAAAGTATGATGCCTGCACGGACGAGATCCATGTGACCCGTTTTGTGCCGGCCTTGCCCGAAGCGGAGGATGGCTGGTTCAATATCATTGCTTTCACACGCGCCGGGCCCGACGGTGACGGCCGCATCGAACTCTTCGTCAACGGCGAGCGGGTGGCGCAGGTGACCGGCCGCATCGGCCATCGCCATCTCGGTCCGAATCAGTATTTCAAATTTGGCCCCTACCGCGATGCCGGCGACGGCACGTGGTCGCTCTTATTCGATGATTTCGCGCGCAGCGAGAAATGCACCGATATGCTGGCGGAGAAGATTTGCCGCGAGCTCGGCTTGTGAGAACGCACAGGTGGCGGGTCTACGAGGAGGGCGTCTCAAGACCGAACTCTGCACGAAAGCGGCGTGCCATATCGTCGTTCACTTCGTCGCCGAGCCGCTGGTAGCGTGTTGGTGAAATCCGCAAGGTGGGTGCCGTCGCCCCCCCAAGAAAGCTGAAGATCTCGGCAATGCGCTCTTCCGGTGCTGCGAGAACGTCTTCGTAGACGACATTGAGTGCTGGCCTTCCTGTCCTGAAAAGCCAGCCGTCGATGGTGGCTTCTGCGGCGCTGTGCCGGCGATAGGAGGCGAGGATGCGCTGATAGTCGTAGGTGACGGCCTCTTTCGCCTCGCTGTAGGCGGCCATCGCTTCGCTGTTGCGCACATGCCAGACCTTTGTCGCTTCCGCGATATATTCCGACACCGCCTGGGCCACACGATCACGCCGACGAAAGCGGATGAAGCACGTCTTCGCGGCAAGGCGCTGGACCACGGCCCGTTCGCTGGCATCGAGAAGCGGAGCAAGCGAAATGGCGAAATCGTCGATGACCTTTGTCCCGAAGACCCCGTTTTTCTGCTCCTGCCGCACAAGAAGGGCGAGCCAGCGGCCGAGATCCACTCCAAAGCGGCTTCGGTGACGTGCCATAAAAACGATCAGCGGGCGCAGATGCTCGGTGGGCCGACCGAGCCGTCCCGTTTCGCGCAGGAGATTGACGAACCAGGTGGAGCCAGTGCGGGGCCCGCAGATAACGGCATAGAGCCGGCTGGGCTCCGGCTCACTGAGGATGCCGGTTTCGTCGGCAAGGGGATCGGCATGTGCCGCTGCTCTGAGAGCCGCATCGCCGATGAAGCCGGCGACGATCGTATCCGGAAACCGAACTGCCAGGCGATGTTTCAGACCTGCTTCATCATCGCACGAGACAGCGATGATCTGGTCGGGATGGCGAGCGGAGGCCGATGATCCTTCCTCGAGAAGAAGGGCGGCATAGGCGCCGTTGCGGTAGCGTTTGAGGAATTCGGCACAGGTGGGATCTGCCGCGATGCGAACATCTCCGGCATCCTGGAAACGCTGCAAGAGGTCGAGCTTCTTGACGGTGCGAAACAACTCCCGCGGGCTTGGCGGTTCACCCATGGGTCGTTGGGCATCCCGGCTCGCGTAGCGCGAAAAGCTCCTGGAGAGGCGGAAAGGCCGCGCCAGGATGATTTGCGAGGAGCGTCAGCAATTCGCGGGAGAAGTCCCAGCAGGCTTGGTCATGGGCGAGATGGTGGGTGAGGATGCCGATCGGTTCGCTGGCGCCCGCGAGCCGTCGCTCCGCCTCCTGGGTGAGAAGGTGGTAGGCCGCCTCTCGGCCGATGAAGCCGCGCGTGTGCCGCCATTCGATGATGTCGAGATGGGTGTTGCATTCCCCGCACGCGCCCTTCGTCGCACCAAATCGCGACAGACCCTGGATCCCGAGCGCAGTCAGTCCCTCCACAACGGGATGCGAGACGTTGTTCCATGGCGGCACAAAGACGGGGAGGAGCCTGCCGTCGAAAAGCTGCAGCAACCGCGTGCGACCGGTTTTGACATCGGCGAGACAATTCGTCAGCGGGCGCGAGAGCGGAAATTCCGACTTCTTTTCGCCTTCCTGCGCGTGATTTCTGTGTGCCAGGCCGTGTTGCAGGATGGCGATATGAGGCTCGCGTGCGAGCCGGTCGACGAGCGCCGGGCGGGCGCCGTCCGGGATCACCGCGAGGCCGAGCGGTGGACGTCTGGCCTCGTCGATCTCGCCGAAAAGACCCGCCAGTCTGTCGAGCTCGGGCGTCGGTTCGGTGGCGTCGTCGTCGCGCCACCAGAAGGAAAGCGCCCTTCCGGTCTCCGCCGCCGCGTCCAATCGCGCGCAAAACCGCTCCGCTTCTTCCATCACGATCCTCTTTTCGCCGCCGCGATCAAAAGCTTGGCGGTTTTTTGGGCGCCATCCAGCGAAACCGGCACAGCCATCGGTCTAAGCTGCATCGCCTGGTCCACTGCCCGGGCGAGGTTCTTCGCAGAAAGAGCTTCTTCTGGCACGACGACGGCAAGCCCATGGATGGCAAATAGGTCTGCACGCTGCGTTTGCTCGGTTTCAGATCCGGCCGCGAATGGAACGAAGAGCGCGGGCACCTTGGCCTGCAAGATGTCAACGGCGGTGTTGTAGCCAGCCTGGCTCACCGACAGCCGCGCACGTTTCAGGAGATCTGGAAAGTCACGCCTTGCTCTCTCCACAACGATGCCCGCCGGGGCAGCCTTCGCAAGAGCGGCAAAATCACCGGGGCTTAGATGGGGACCAGCGAGCACTCGCCAAAGGCATGTGGCTGCATGGGAGCTATGAAGGCGCGCTGAAAGCGCAGCCCGCAGGATGGTTTGTCCCACCGCTCCACCTCCGCAAGAGACGATCACCTCGCCTTCGCCATCACCATCCGGTGCGGGCACGGCGGAACTGGAATTGACATAGCCCGTGTAGGTGACGAGCGGCGCGAGCCTTTCCGCTTCCCCGAAACTATGTTCCAGCCGCACGAGCTGCGGATCTGAATGGATCAGGAGCTTGTCATAATAGGCGAGGGCAAGATCGGCCATCGCCCTTTCTTTGTCGGGTGGCTTGCGCACCAGGATGTCGCGAACCGAAGCGGCGATGATGGGTCGCCGGGGCTTCGCCCGTAACTTCTGAAGAAATGGGACGAGCTCTGTCCGAAAGGCGCGCCTTGCGAGCGGGAATGCCTCCGTCACCACGATGTCGGGATCGATCCGATCGGCGAGCGCGAGAAGGATGTCGCGTCGCCTTTGCCAGAAGGCATCATCCACCTTGCGGCCGTTGTCATCGATGATGGCGCTGAAGGCCGGATCAGATGCTCGCGCCGCCGGTAACGTCGTGACCTCGACGCCTTGTGTATCGACGGAGCTCGGCAAAGACGCTCCGGTTACGAGCGTGACGGCGACGCCTTCTTCACGAAGCGCACGCGCGATCGCGCCGGCGCGGACCGCATGCCCGACGCCCAGAAGATGCTGAACCCAGATTAGCGCCCGCATCAGGCGGTCTCGCGGCCGGTGACACCCGCTCGCGCGATGAGGGAGGACAATCCTGCCATGCCCGCCTCGAGGCTGTGCTTTTCGACAGCGATCTGCCGCCCTGCGGCGCCCATCCGCGCCCGCAGCCCAGGATCAGCGAGCTGGGAAAGCGCTGCCACCACATTCTGCGGCTCTTGCGGCTCGACGAGAAAGCCGTTCACGCCGTCCTGCACCAGATCCGGCACGCCGCCGCCACGGCCTCCAATGATTGGAAGGCCGCTTGCCATCGCTTCCAGGAACACAAAGCCGAGTGGCTCTTTGCGTGCGGGCCACACGAAAACATCAGCCGCCGCGTAAAGAGCGGGCATGGCGTCCGGCGCGACCGCGCCGATGAAGCGTGTTTTGGCTTTGGGGAAGAGCGGTTCGAGCGTGGACCGTTCTGGGCCGTCGCCCACGGCGGTCAACGTCCACTCTGCCTCCTCCCATGCTGCCAGTGCTTTGGCGAGGGCCTGGTATGTGGAGGCCTTGCTGCCTTCCCGCATCATGCCGACAGCAAGGAGCCGGAGAGATCCAGAATGCGGCGTGCTTTCGACGCGCAGAAACGGACTAAGCTCCATGAAGGGTGCGAGATGGGTAAGCCGTGCCTGCGGCACGATTTTGCGAAGTCCTGCAAGATCTTCAGACTGGATCGCCGCGACCATGTTGGCTTTCGCAAGCGCCGCCTCCGCAGCCGCGGCCCCCTCGCGCCAGGGGCCAGAACGCTGCTTTTTCGCGAAGCTTGCCTCGATCACGACATAGGGGATTGCGAGCCCTGCGCTGATTTCGGGTCCAAGCCAATCCGGCGCCTTGTGATAAAGGTGATAGGTAAGCCAAAGATCCGGAGGTGCGGTTTCGAGCCGGCCACGCACCGCCGCCCGTTCCGCCTCTGCGGCATGCGCGAGCGCGGTCTGTTCTCCAGGATTGCGGCACCAGCTGCGGAAGCGAGAAACCACCTCGACCTCGTGCCCAAGAGCCCTGAGAGCGGCAAGAATGGCGCGGGCAAAGGTCCTGTCGCCGGACGAAACAGGATGGTCCGGAGGTTTCATCGGCGCGTAGAAAGCAATCTTCATCTGGCGCTCGCGGCAGATGCTTCTTGATCCTCCTGATCGCCAATCAAAGAAGACCGCAGCATCGCTGCCACCTTGTCGATCCCTGGCGTTGCGGCAAAATCGGAATGTGCTCGGCGGAAAGCCGCAAGACCGAGATGGCGTCGGAAGTCCCCCTCGCGCATCAAAGCTGCGATAGCAGTCGCAAGTCCCTCCGTGTCGCGTTGCGCCACGAGCCGGCCGGTGACGCCATCTTCGATGAATTCCGGGATCGCCGAGACGCGGGTTGCGATGATCGGCAAGGCGAAGGCGGCCGCCTCCAGAATCACATTCGGCAGGCCGTCGCGATCGCCATCCGCGGTCACGCGTGACGGCAGAACGAACAGATCGGCCTGATCCAAGGCTGCGAGAACGGCGGCTCGCGGCTGCGGGCCGCGAAACTCGATACGTCCTGAAAGCCCAAGCCGTTCGGCTTGTGCCTTGAGAGGTGCGATCAGTGCGCCGCCGCCGATATGGACGAGCCGCCACCGGGGCTCCACAGGCAGACGTGAAAGTGCCGTGAGAAGATCGTCGAAGCCTTTCTTCTCGACGGCTCGACCGACGGTGATGAGCGTGAAGCAGCTGGCGTCCGAAGGCTCACGGCGTGGCTCTTTGGGAAAGCGGGAAAAGTCGAGACCATGATAGACGAGTTCGACCTTCTCGGGATCGTGCGTCAGGCTTCGAAGATACTGAAGATTCGCCTCGGTGCAGGTGACGCCCCAGGCGGCGCTCGCGAGTTTGTCTGCGAGCTCCTCCGGTGGTGTTGTCCAGATATCCTTGGCGTGGGCCGAAAACGACCAGCCGATGCCCGTCATCAGGCTTGCATAGCGCACGACCGAAGCCGGGGTATGCAGGAAGTGGCAGTGCATCCACCCGATATCTTCTGGCATTTCCGCAGCAAGCACCGCCGCCTGTCCGAAGCGGCGCCGACGGTTGGCTGTCGGATCGCGGGCGAAGTCCTGCTCAAACGCCGCTTTCGCCGCCTCGAAGCCTGAAAGCTTCTCCACCTTCCGCCGCGCCTGTGACACCCGCTTCGGATCGTCTTTGAGATATTCCGGAAGATAATAGCGCTCGGCTTCGATTTCGCGGTGGATGTCGTGTTCATAAGGATCTGTGGGATGGCGCAGCGAGACGATGCGTTGCGCGATGCCGCGCCGCTCCAGGCCTCGGATCTCCTGGGCGATAAACGTCTCCGACAGGCGTGGATAGCCTTTGAGGATTGTCGCGACGCGCATTTTGAACCCGCGAGAAGCCTTGCTCACGGCAAGCTGCGCTTGAGTGCCGGGGTTTCCAGAAAAGGCGTGAGCAATTCGCGGATCGTGTCCCACCCATCGAGAAGGCCCGGAACAAAATGCTGCGATGGCAAAGGTCGATCTGGCAAATCCGCAAGCGCTTCGGTGATGGCGCTCACATCCGGGTAGTCGTCGATCGGTAGATGCGTGCACAGGCCGAGCTTCTCCGCCTGTTCGGCCCGGATCGCCTGCTCGCGCCTCGGAACGACGCGTGGGATGAGGAGCGTCGGCTTGTCGAAGGAAAGAGCCTCGCAAAACGTGTTGTAGCCGCCCATGCCGACCAGGGCGACGGCATCATTGATGAGCGGTTCGAGTTGCGGGGTAAAGCGCATCGTCTTGACGTTGCGCAGCGATTGTGCCCGCTCGAAAAAACCCTGCTGATCGTTATGCGCCATGAAAGGTCCGAGCACGATCAATGCGGGAAAGAGCGGCCGCTCCTGCGCCTCATAGGCGCGCAGCACCCAATCGACGAGCTCAATGCCGTCTGCTCCACCGCCCGGTGTGACGAGGATGAAGGGATCGCCGTCGAAAGGCTGCGGATGGTTCGGATCGAATCTCGGCAGCTGGCGCCGCAGATAGCCCGTGAAAATTATCTTGTCGCGGACAGCGTCACTAATGGGCAGTCCGGCCAGTGGGTCATAGATGGAAGGCAGGCCATAGACCCAGATATCGTCATAGACGTCGCTGAGGGCCCGGTAGGAATCCTTGCGCGCCCATTCCTGGGCCAGGATCTCCTGATCATCGAGCACGTCACGGAGGCCCAGAACGAGGCGTGTGCCCTGCTTTTTAAGGAGCGACAGCGTGGGGCGCACCTCGCCCCTCAGACCGTACGGCTCTTTGTCGACGATAAAAATGTCCGGCCGATAGATCGAGGCCGTATGCTCGATGATCGATGAGCGCAGCGACAACGTCTCGTCGATGTCGATCTTTGGGTTGAGGGAGGTGTATTCGCCGTTCCTGAGTTTGATGACACCCGGAACCCGAACGAAATCGACGCGCGAGCGGTACTCGAAGCTGCCGATGATCGGTGATCCCGACAGGATCATCACCGATGCGTGCTCGAAATTCTCGACAATCGCCTCGGCAAGCCCCTGGCATCGCCGGAGATGACCCAGCCCAAAGGTATCGTGGCTATAGATAAGAACGCGTGATTTCTGTGTCATGCCGCTGCCGAGCCCGCCGTACACGAAAGGGCATGACCATTCCCCCAGTACCAACTTGCCCCGGGGGAAAGGTATCGCGCCCGTTCTTGTCCAACAAGAGAGGGGAGAAGGGCTGAATTGCCCCGGCGCTTTGAAGCCTTCATTGGTCGCCCATGGCAAGCGAAAAGCAGCACCGCTTCACGATAACCGCCGGCGAGATGAGGTGAGGGAGCTCGCCCGACCGGCTCTCTGCGGCAATTCTTGTGCAAGGGAATTCCGCGTCTGAGGCCGGGATGCTGTATTCCGCCGACCGATTTTATCCTCGCTTTCCGCCCGGCAACTGCCGACTGCGTTTGTGGCTTCTCTGAAGCTCTATCGCAACCGTATCGGAGGACAACGAAAGCGCTTGCCTGCCCTAAAGGGCTTCGCCAAGCTATGAGCCGTGGACGATGTAAAGGCTCCTCACTCTCCGTCGTTGCGTCTCGATGCGGCTCCCCGCCCGGTGCTCGAGATCACCGATCTCGTGGTGGAATTCGCCGGCGACGAGGGTCGCACACGCGCTGTCGATGGCGTCTCTTTGAAAGTGCCCGGGGGCTCCACGGTTGCTCTCGTCGGGGAATCCGGTTCCGGAAAGACCGTGATTTCGCAGGCGATTCTGGGAATACTGCCGCAAAAGGGCCGTATCGCAGGCGGGCGGATCGTCTTCACTGACCCCCGCGATGGCACCAGCGTGGATCTTGCGGCCAAGGACCCGCGCAGCCCAAAGATGCGAGCGATCCGCGGCGATCGTATCTCCATCATTTTTCAGGAGCCTATGACGGCGCTGTCGCCGCTTCACACGATCGGTGACCATCTGGGTGAAGTGGTGCGTGTGCATCGTGGCGCCAGCCGGGCGGAAGCGCGGGCGCTGTCGGCCGAAATGCTGAGGCTCGTTCGCTTTCCGGATCCCAAGCGGGCATTGTCGGCGTATCCTTTCGAGCTCTCCGGAGGCCTCCGCCAACGCGCCGTCATTGCCATGGCTCTGATGTGCCGGCCGGCGCTCTTGATCGCCGACGAACCCACGACCGCGCTCGACGTCACCATCCAGGCCGAGGTTTTGAACCTCATTTGCACGGTGCAGGTCGAGCTCGACATGGCGGTGCTTCTGATCACGCATGATTTCGGCGTCGTCGCCAATATCGCCGACTATGTGGCGGTTATCTATCGCGGCCGCATCATGGAGACGGGGGCGAGCGAGACCATCTTCCGTGCGCCAGAGCATCCCTATCTGCGTTCACTCCTGCGCGCTGTTCCCCGCTTCGATATGGGGCCGGAGGAGCGCCTTCAGCCCATCCGCCCGATTGAGGCCCAGCCGGCCACGTTTCTGCACCGCCCCGCACAGGACCAGCGGGCGCGTGGCAACGAGCCGTTGCTCGAATTGCGCAAGCTCAGCAAGGTCTACCGTCTGCGCAAGATGGGAGACGCGCTGACCCGAACGGTGCGGGCGGTCGATCGGCTCGACCTGACCGTGAAATGCGGCGAATGTCTCGGTCTCGTCGGGCAGTCCGGCTCGGGCAAAACGACCGCGGCGAAGCTCGTCTTGGGGGCCGAAACACCCGAGGAAGGACGCGTGCTTTACCGCCTCGACGGTGAGATGCGCGATCTGGCGCATCTTTCTAAATCGGAACGCTTCGCCTTTCGTCGCAAGGTACAGATCATCTTCCAGGATCCCTTTTCCTCGCTCAGCCCGCGCATGACGGTGCGCGAGATCCTGACGGAGCCGCTCGCCATCCATGGCATCGGCACGGCGGCTGAGCGATACGAGCGGGTGAAGGAGCTTGTGCGCATGGTGGGGTTGAGCGTCAGCCACCTCCGGCGCTATCCGCATTCTTTTTCGGGCGGGCAGCGCCAGCGGATCGGTATCGCTCGGGCACTGGCGCTCTCTCCGGAACTTCTCCTTTGCGACGAGCCGGTCTCGGCGCTGGATGTCTCGGTGCAGGCGCAGATCCTCAATCTTCTGAAGGATCTGAAGTCCGAGCTCGGCCTCACGTTTCTGTTTGTCAGTCACAATCTCGCGGTCGTCGATTACATCGCCGATCGGGTGGCGGTCATGTGCGCCGGTCGCGTCGTGGAGGTCGCCGACAAGAAGGCGATCGTTGAGGATGCGCGTCACCCCTATACGCAGGCGTTGTTGACCGCGATCCCGACGCCGAGCCTGGACCACAAGCTCGATTTCTCTGCTCTGGTGGAAAACGGCGCGAGCGAGCCGTCCTGCTGGCCAGAGCCCTACAGGCTTCTCCCCGGTATGGAACCGTGCCTGCGCGAGGTCGCGCCCGGCCATCTCGTCTGCCTTCCTGAATCCCACGATAAGGCCGCCTGATGCGCGTCCTTAGTTTTCTTTTGGTCGTTGTCTTTGCCGCGGCTTTTGTCGCTCCGGCTCATGCGCAGCCGCCGTTGATCGAGACGGAGACTTTGAGCAACACACATGACCCGGCGACGCTGCCGCCGATCGAAGATCGCGTGCCCGACGAGCCGCTCATCTACGACGATTTCCCGGAAGGCGGTGGACCTGGCCGCCATGGCGGAGATCTCAGAACGATCATCACGCGGTCCAAGGATGTGCGGCTGGCCAATGTCTGGGGCTATGCCCGTCTCGTCATCTTCGATCGAAACCTAAACCTCGTACCGGACCTCCTGAAATCCGTGGATATCGAAGGTGATCGCATCTTCACCTTCCATCTCAGAAAGGGTCACAAATGGTCTGACGGGCATCCGTTCACGGCCGAGGACTTCCGCTATTATTTCGAGGATATCGCATCCAATCCGGAGCTGATGCCGACGGGACTTCCGAGCTTTCTCCTGGTCGACGGCAAGGGGCCGCGCTTTGAGGTGCTGGATCCGCTGACCGTGCGCTATTCCTGGGATGGCCCCAATCCCGGATTTCTGCAGAACCTCGCCAAAGCACGGCCGCCCTTCATTTATCGTCCGGCGCATTTCCTGAAGAAATGGCATGGGCGCTATGGGAATAAGGCATTCATCGAGAGCGAGATGGCACGCGACCGCAAAAGGAGTTGGGCGGCCGAACACAATCTCATGGACGACATGTATGGTAACGAGCATGCCGGGATGCCGACCTTGCAGCCGTGGGTCATCCAACCCAGCTCAGGTCGCCGCTTCATTCTCGTCCGCAATCCCTACTATCACCGCATTGATCGCAACGGGCGCCAGCTTCCCTATATCGACCGTGTCGTAATGGATGTCGCCGATGCCCGCCTCGTCGCCGCGAAGGTGCATGCGGGCGAAGCGGATTTGCAGGCGCGCGGCCTGAGTTTTTCAGACATTACCGTGTTGAAAGACGGAGAGCAGGAGCGTCGGTATCAAACGCTGTTTTGGCCCGATGCTCGAGCCGCGCGGATCGCGCTCTATCCAAATCTCAATGTCGAAGACGAAGCTTGGCAAAAACTCTTTCGCGATGTGCGCTTCCGTCATGCGCTTTCGCTCGGAATCGACCGTGAGCTCATCAATCGTGTTCTTTTCTTCGGCCTCGCTGAACCTTCCAACAATTCCGTCACACCGCTGAGCCCGCTCTTTCGACCGCTCTATCGCAGTGCCTGGACCGAGTACGAGCCCAAGCGGGCGGAAGCTCTCCTTGAGGACATTGGTCTCACCGAGCGCCGTGGCGATGGCATTCGTATCATGCCAGATGGACGGCCCCTGCAGATCATCGTGGAAACGGCGGGAGAGAACCCGGAGATCGTTGACGCTCTGGAGCTCATCCGCGAGACATGGCGCGAGATCGGTGTCGACCTCGTCATCAAACCGTCTGAGCGTGACAACATCCGCCGCCGTGCCAATGCCGGGCTCGTGCAGATGATAGCCGATGCCGGCTTCGACAATGGCATCTCGACAGCTGACATGCCGCCTGACGATTTTGCGCCGGTCTCTTACGAAAGCTTCATCTGGCCCGCGTGGGGCGAGTATTATGCGCATCGTGGCGCCAAGGGAGAGCCGGTCGACTATCCACCCGCGAGCGAGCTCCTGAAACTCTATGATGCCTGGCAGCACACGGTGACGCTGCAGGAGCGCCAAATGATCTGGAGGCAGATTCTGGAGATTCATGCCGCGGAGACGTTCTCCATCGGTATTGTCGCCGACGTCTTTCAGCCGGTCGTACGCTCCAACTATCTGCGGAATGTGCCGCCCGCCGGCATCTATGGCTGGGATCCCGGCGCCCAGTTCGGTCTTCACCGCATGGATGCGTTCTGGTTCGACGACAAGCCGAAGATGGTGGATGCGCCCCTCTTCGGCAGGACGAAAAGCCTTGCGTCAGGTGAGTGAAGCTCGCCTGATCGTCTGCGAGAGGAGGGGCTGATGCTGCGCTATATGCTCCGCCGCCTCCTGGGTATGATCCCGACGCTGTTCGTCATTTCGTTGCTGATCTTCTTGATCATCGAGTTGCCGCCGGGCGACTACCTCAGCAATCAGATCGCCGCCTTGCGCGCTGCCGGCGAGGGGGCGAGTGCCGACAAGATCGCCTTCCTTCGAACCGAATTTGCGCTCGATCGTCCGTTTCTCGAGCGCTATTTCATCTGGATCGGCCTCTGGCCGGGCCCCACGGGCTTCTCCGGTCTTCTGCAAGGTGATTGGGGCTGGTCGTTTGAATATAACGCTCCCGTCGAGACCGTTATCGGCCCGGCTTTGCCGCTCACCATTATCTTGAATTTCGCGACGATCCTTTTCGTCTATGCGGTGTCGCTGCCGATCGGCGTCTATTCAGCCATGAAGCAATATTCATTCGGGGATTATTTTTTTACGTTTCTTGGCTATGTCGGCCTTGCGACGCCTAATTTTCTCTTGGGGCTCGTTCTTCTCTACTATTCCAATGTCTGGTTCGGCATGTCGATCGGCGGCCTTATGGATCCCGTCTATGTCGACGCGCCTTGGTCGCTCGCTAAGGTCGGCTCACTGCTGTCGCATCTGATCGTGCCGACAATCGTCATCGGCACGGCCGGAACCGCCGGGATGATCCGACGGCTGCGGGCGAACCTTCTCGACGAACTCGACAAGCAATATGTGCAAACCGCTCGCGCCAAGGGCCTGTCGGAGGAACGCCTCGTCGCAAAATATCCGCTCAGGATGGCGCTCAACCCCTTTGTCGCCGATATCGGCAATCTCATTCCTTCACTTGTTTCCGGCTCGGTGATCGTCTCCGTGGTGCTCAATCTGCCCACCGTCGGGCCGATCCTCCTTGATGCGCTGCAGTCACAGGACCAGTTCCTGGCAGGCTTTATCCTTCTCTTCGTCGCGATCCTCACTTTGATCGGCATGCTCGTCTCTGACGTCCTGCTCGCCGTGCTCGATCCCAGGATTCGGCTTGGTGGGGCCGCCCGCAAATGAAGAAGCGGCCATCTTCCGAGGGCGAAGTTTTTCCGCGCTACGTCGATCAGGCGCCCTTTGATCCGTCTGTGGCCGAAATTCTGACGCCCGAACAGGAGCGGTTTTATGCAGCCTCTGCCGCCCGCATCATGTGGTGGAAATTCCGCCGCCACCGTCTCGCCGTCCTCGCAAGCTTCGTTCTCCTGATCTTCTATCTAACGGTGCCGTTCGCGGAGGCGATCGCGCCCTATGCGCCCAATACACGGCATATCGATTACCTCTATGCGCCTCCCCAGGGAGTGCATCTCTTTCACGACGGACGGCTCATCGGCCCCTATGTTCATCCATACGTTGCCAAGGTCGATCTCGATCGTCTGCGTTGGGAATACACCCGCGCTCCTGAGGAGGTGCAGAAGCTGCGCGTCTTCTGCCAGGGCGAACCTTACCATTTCTGGGGCCTGTTTCCTGCGCGCTTTCATCTCGTTTGCCCGCCAGTGGGCGGAACGCTCTTCCTCGCCGGCACCGACCGCCTCGGACGCGACGTCTTCTCGGGTCTCGTCTATGGCGCCCGCATTTCTCTGACCGTCGGGCTCGTCGGCGTTGCGATCTCTATGCTGCTCGGCGTCGTCATCGGCGGAGCAGCTGGCTATTTTGGCGGCTGGGTCGATGCCGCATCCCAGCGTGTGATCGAGATTCTTCGGTCGCTGCCGGAGCTCCCGCTGTGGATGGCTCTGTCCGCGGCGCTCCCCGTCACCTGGAGCCCGATCTTCATTTATTTCGGCATTACCATCATTCTGGGGCTTCTCGACTGGCCGGGCCTGGCGCGCGCCGTGCGCTCAAAACTCTTGGCGCTGCGCGAGGAGGAATATGCCAAGGCAGCAGTTCTCATGGGCGCCTCGCCCACTCGCGTCATCGGCCGCCATCTCGTCCCGGGCTTCATGAGCCATTTGATCGCCAGCGCCACTTTGTCGATCCCGTCGATGATTTTGGGCGAAACGGCTCTCTCCTTTCTCAATCTTGGACTGCGACGCCCGATCATCTCCTGGGGGGTGATGCTCAACGAGGCGCAGTCCGTGACGATCATCACCGTTTATCCATGGCTCGTCGCGCCAGTGGTGCCGGTCATCATCGTCGTGCTAGCATTCTCTTTCTTTGGAGATGGTTTGCGGGATGCGGCGGACCCATACAAATAGTCCTGGGCCGGGCGCGGCAAACACAGAGAGAAAGGCGCGGGACGGCGGTCTCGATCGCAATTTCTTCCGCTATATCTGGCGCTATTCCAGGCGCCAACAGCTCGTCATTCTGGCGATTACGCTGGTTTCCTTCCCGATCCTCTATGTCACGCTGGAGCTTCCCAAGACGATCGTCAATCAGGCGATCGGCGGCACGAACTTCCCCAAAATCGTATTCGGGAGAGAGTTCGATCAGATCGAATATCTGATCCTTCTCTCCTTGGGCTTTCTCTTGGCTGTAGGGCTCAACGGCGTCGTCAAATACGTGATGAACGTCTATAAGGGGCTTGCTGGCGAGCGCACCTTGAGACGCCTGCGCTACCAGCTTTTCGAGCGCGTTCTGCGCTTTCGCCTGCCGCATTTTTCGCGCGCTTCGTCGGGCGAGATCATTGCCATGATCGCTTCTGAGGTGCAGCCGCTCGGCGGCTTCATTGCAGATGCCATCGCTGTGCCGATCTTCCAGGGCGGTACGCTCCTCGTCTATCTCTCCTTCATCTTCATGCAGGATCCGCTCCTCGGCGCGGCTGCCGTCTCGCTCTACCCCTTTCAGGGATGGCTCATTCCGCGCCTGCAGAAGCGTGTGAACATGCTGGCGCGCGAGCGTGTGCGCAATCTGCGTGAATTGTCGGAGGATGTCGGCGCCTCTATCGCCGGCATTCGCGATATCCACGCCAACAACACAGCCGCTTATCATCTTGCCGAATTCACCAATCGGCTGCAGAGAAATTTCGACATCCGCTACGAAATATTCAAGCGGAAATTTATGATCAAGTTCATCAACAATCTGATGAACCAGATCACCCCGTTTTTCTTCTATTCCGTTGGCGGCTATCTGGTGATCAAGGGCGAGATTTCCTTCGGTGCGCTGGTCGCAGTCCTTGCTGCCTACAAGGACCTGGCTTCGCCCTGGAAAGAGCTTCTCGATTATTATCAGAGTTTTGCCGACACCCAGGTGAAGTATGTCGCCGTCGTCGAGCAGTTTGATCCGCCCGACCTTTATCCGGTGGAGCGCCTGCACGCCGACCCGGAAATCGATTTTTCAGCTGCGCAAAGCCTCGTTCTCACCCATGTCTCCTATTCGGGTGAGGGAGCCGGGCAGGAAGTGAACGACGTTTCGGCGGAAATTCCGCTCGGTGAAAAGCTCGCGGTGCTCGGTTCTGAAGCGAGCGGACGCACACAGCTTCTGATGATGATGGCGGGCCTTCTGTCGCCCACCGCGGGGCGCATCGAGATTGGTGGATATAACCTTGAGACGCTGCCTCAGTCTGTGCTCGGCCGGCGTGTCGCCTACGCCTCGGCGCACCCTTACATTCTCAACGATACGATTCGCTTCAATCTGGTTTATGGGCTGCTGCATCGCCCGATTGCGCCCTCCGACGGCGTTGACGAGGCCCTTCTGAGAACCCGTCTCGCCGAAGCCAAACTGACAGGTAACGCGTCCTACGAGTATCTGAGCTCATGGGAAGATCTGGCCGAAGCAGGGGTCGGTTCAGTGGAAGAACTCGACCACCGCATCATTGAGAACATCGAAGCCTTCGGCATGAGTGACGAGGTTTATCGCCTCGGCCTCCAGGCGCGTTTGCCGGAGGGGCTCGGCGAGGAGGCCCGCGAGCGTATTCTTTCGGCTCGCAATATGATCGCGGAGAAAGTGACGGCGGGTGGTGCCAAAGCGGATTTCGTCGAGTTTTGGCGCGAAGACAGCTTCAATCGCAGCGCCACACTGGCGGAGAATCTGCTCTTTGGGGTGCCGCGCGACCCTGGCGTGACAACCCGCGAGTTGGCTGACGTTCCGGCCTTTCGCGAGGCTGTAAGAGAGGCAGGGCTCGAGGATGTTTTGGTGGCCGCGGGCCGTGATCTTGCGGCCGCCATGGTCGAGCTCTTTTCGAATGTCAGCGGACAGAGCGATGCTCTGGCGAATTACTCCTTCATTCCGATGGACGAGTTACCGGAAGTCGCGCCGGTTCTGCGACGGGCTAAAGATGGGATCGGCCGTTTAAAGCCGCGCGACCGCGCCCGACTGTTGGGTTACGCGCTGCAACTTGTCCCGGCGAAGCATCGGCTAGGTATCGTCACTCCTGAACTTGAGGCTCGCGTTGTCTCCGCCCGCCCTGACCTCGTGAGAGCACTGCGGCGCAAAGCGCCGGGTGCCTTCCATTTCTTCTCGCGAGAATCCTTCAACGAGGCTCTGACGGTGGAACAGAACCTCCTCTTCGGGCACTTGCGCGCCGATCGCAGGAAAAGTCGCGAGCAGGCGGAAGCTGTCATTGCCGATGCCGTCGAGCGCTTCGAGCTCCGTTCACTTATTCTGCGGGCTGGGCTTGATTTCCGCGTCGGTATCGGCGGATCGCGTCTGTCCTCCCTGCAGCGGGTCAAGATCGGATTGCTTCGCGGGCTCATGCGTCGTCCGGAGATCCTCGTTGTGGACGATCTTTTCAAAGGCAATGGCGAGGAGGGCGAAGATGCGCGTCTGGGCAAGCTCTTGCAGATGATAGAAGGCCGCACGGTGATCGTCGGAATGACGGGAATGTCCCTCTTAGATCAATTCGATCATTGCCTTAGCTTGCGTGGTGGCGCAATTCTTGCGGACGAGCGGCCTCCGTCACGCTCTCGGCCCGGAGCCCGCAGCCAGAGCGAAGACGACCCAGATGCGGTCGCCGCCGAATGATGAGGAACGCGCGGTCATGAGCATGGACGAGGAAGTCAGGGCCCTTTCGCGGGTGCCGATTTTCGCTAACGTCGATGTCGCGAAATTGAAGCTTCTCGCTTTTATCAGCGAGCGCGTGGTCTTCCACCCCGGAGAGGTCTTGTGCCGGCAGGGCGAGGAAGGCGACACGGCGTTCATTATTCTGTCCGGGGATTGTGATGTGCTCGTCGATACCGGTCAGGGGCGGAAGAAAATTGCCGAGCTTGGCAGCACGGACATTGTCGGCGAGATTGCCGTCTTGTTTGAGGTGCCGCGCACGGCGACGGTTGTCGCGACGCACACGACCGAGGCCCTGGCTTTGTCGCGCGATCAGATGTTCTCGCTGCTTCGGGAATTTCCGGATGTGGCCTTCGACATCATGCGTGTGCTCGCCCATCGCCTGGAGCGCACGACGCAGGATCTCGCAGAACTGAGGGGGCGGCTGGCAGGCGAAGCGGTGTAAAAATGGAAAACCATACGGGGCTTTCGATCCGTTTCTGGGGCGTGCGGGGCTCTTATGTGGTGCCGGGCGCCAAGACCGTGCGCTATGGCGGCAATACGTCATGCATGGAAATCAAGGCAGGCGGGCAAAGCCTCGTTGTCGATTGTGGGAGCGGTGTGCACGACCTCGGCGAAGCTTTCCTGAGGGCGGGAAAACGTCGAACGACCGTGCTTTTTACTCATACCCACCTCGATCACATTTGCGGTCTGCCTTTCTTCAGACCGGCATACTGCAGGGATTTCGAGGTCCGTTTCGTCGCGGGGCATCTTCTCGCGGATATCAAGCTTCGTGACATCTTTGAACGCTTGATGGATCCCGTTCTCTTCCCGGTTCAGCCGGTCGTGTTCAAAGATTGCGCGTTTCACGATCTGAGTGTTGGAGAGGAATTGGTTTTCGCGGACGGCCTGCGTGTGACCAGTGAGTGTCTCAATCACCCGGGGGGTGCGCTGGGTTACCGCTTCGACTATCGCGGCTCTTCCATCGCCATCATCACCGATCATGAACACGGCGACCAGGGTAAGGACGAGGCCGTGGAGCGTTTCGTCCGCGGTTGCGATATCATGGTCTACGATGCCACATACACGGCCGCGGAGTACCGAGACCACGTTGGTTGGGGGCATTCCACCTGGCAGGAGGGGGTGGCGCTTGCGCGCCGAGCCGGAGTCTCCCGGCCCGTGATGTTCCATCACCATCCAGAGCGCTCGGATGACGCCCTTGACCTTCTGCGTGCGCAGATGCGGAAGGTTTGTCCGGCTGCAGAAATCGCCTGCGAAGGTATGGTGCTTCATGCTGGGGAGGTGACGGCGCCGGTTGGATGAGCCGAACAATGAAGGCACTCCCGCCTGGCCTCAAACGGCGGATCGACGAACTCGATGAACGGGCCGAGATCCGCATTGGCTGGGCGCAGCTGGCTCTCATCGTCTTTTTCGGTTCGGCTTACGCATTTCTGCCCCGTGCGGAAGGCTCGGCAGGCTTCAACTTCGTGCCATACGCCCTTGCTTCCTACGCCGTGTTCACTGTCCTCCGGCTTGGTTTGGCTTACCGGCGCCGGCTTGGAACTTGGCTGATCGTCGCCTCGATCATCTTTGATGTGGCACTCCTAACGGCAATCATCTTCTCGTATCATGTTCAATATGACGAACCCGCGGCCTTCGTGCTCAAGTCGCCGACAGTTCTCTATTTCTTCCTTTTTATCGCACCGCGAGCGCTGCGCTTTGATCCGACCTTTCTTATCTTGACGGGGGCACTTGCGGTCGCAAGCTGGGTGTCTCTCGTCATCTATGCGATCTATTTTGACCCGGATTTCGCGGGGATCACCCGCAATTACGTGGAATACACCAACGGCTCGAAAGTTCTCGTGGGGGCCGAGCTCGACAAAATCATCGTCATCTCCGCCACCACCTTCCTGCTCGCCTATGTCTTAATGCGTTCCCGCGCACTTCTCGTTTCGGCGGTTCGCGACCACGTGATTGCCGGAAATCTTTCTCGTTTCTTCGCTCCGGAGATTGCCCGCAATGTTGGTGAACAGGAGCCGACGGAACTCGTGTCGGGCGTAGCGACGACGCGTGATATCGCTGCACTCTTTATCGATATTCGTGGCTTCACCGCCCTGGCGGAGGCAATGCAGCCCTCAGACGTGATGGCGCTTCTGACGGGCTACCAGAGTGCGATGGCGACCGTTATTGGTCGCTTTAACGGCCATATCGACAAATATCTGGGTGACGGCATTCTGGCGACTTTCGGTGCGGTGGATGTTTCTCCATGTTACGCGGCCGATGCGCTTCACGCTGCATTTAGCGTCTATGCCGCGGTCGATGCCTTGAATGAAGAGATGGCAAGGGAGGGGCGTGCTGTTCGCCTGCGGGTCGGCTGTGCAGTTGCCGCCGGATCCGCTCTTGTCGGCGTTGTTGGTGGTGGGGAGCGGCTTGAACACACCGTCATCGGCGTGCCGGTCAATCTGGCGGCCAAACTGGAAGATGCCAATCGCGTCGAGGGCACTGCCGGGCTTACCACAAGATCGACGCTCAAACTCGCCAAGCGCCAGGGCTTCGTGACGCCGCAACGCCTTGAACTCCGCAGAAA
Source organism: Afifella sp. JA880 (assembly GCF_025379905.1). Taxonomy (NCBI): domain Bacteria; kingdom Pseudomonadati; phylum Pseudomonadota; class Alphaproteobacteria; order Hyphomicrobiales; family Afifellaceae; genus Afifella; species Afifella sp. JA880. Next base: position 1,330,944 of record NZ_JAOANH010000001.1, on the reverse strand, counting down.
GCGGCAAGTTGCCGGCCTATCGGGGCGCGTCGACCTAATCGTTCTGAAAAGCGCGCCGGCGAGCACAGAGACGGTCCCGACTACGGCTTTGTCGTAAAGGGGAATGGCCTCTCGCATGCCGCAACTTCGCTGGGAACCTCACTTGTCTGCCGAATAGCGGCGCTTTAACCTCCGATGCATGAGCTGGTGGTCGGCGGCACTAATGAGAGAATGGTTCAAATCGCGCGGACGAGAGCTGCTGCCGCCTGGAGACAGGCTGTGAGCGGCCATGTCGTTTTGGCTGGAGGTGCCTCAGGCATTGGGCTCGCCACCGCCCGGCTTCTCGCTCACAGCGGCTTCCAAGTCAGCGTGCTTGATGCCAGCCGCGATTCCCTTGCCGGGGCCGATGCCGAACTCCGGGGCGGAGATGCCCTTCTTCTGGAAGCCGATATCACCGACGAAGACGCTGTCGAGGAGGCGCTAGACGAGGCGGAGGAGACTTTTGGCCCACCGGTGGGGCTTGTTAACTCGGCCGGATTTGCCCGCGACCTTTCCTTTGAAGCGACTGATGCGGAAGGTTTTCGCGAGGCGCTCGAAATCAATCTCACGGGGTCTTTCATAACCGCCAAGGCCGTCGTGTTGCGCATGGTCGATGGAGGGGCGGTCGTCAATGTCTCCTCGGTGTCTGGACTGAGGGGCTTCCCGGGGCGCATCGCCGACGCCGCAGCCAAGGGCGGCCTTATTGCGATGACGCAGGCGATGGCGGCAGAACTTGGCCCCAAAGGTATTCGCGTCAACGCCGTTGCTGCCGGTGCCATCGATACGCCTCATGTCCATCATTTGCACGATGCAGAGATGCGCAGATTGTGGCGCGACCACATTCCTCAGCGCCGCTACGGGGAGCCTGCAGAGGTCGCGGCCGCCGTCCACTTTCTGTTGTCGGAGGCGGGCGGCTACATCAACGGCCATGTCCTTTGTGTCGACGGCGGCTTTCTGGCTGCTGGTATTCTGCGTCCCGATTAGGCCGTGAGCTGAACTATGGAAGATCCCATTCTCGTTGAAGTGACGCGCGGCGGGCGCGTCGAAAGCCGTCACCGTGGTGCATTCGTGGTGTGTGATGCGCAGGGAAGCATGCGCGCCTGCGCTGGTGATGTCGAGCAGGCTGTGTTTCCGCGCTCGGCGGTGAAGGCGCTGCAAGCCTTGCCGTTGGTGGAGACGGGGGCGGCAGATGCCTATGGCTTCGGGCCAGCGGAGCTGGCGCTTGCTCAGGCCTCACATGGTGGAGAGCCCGCCCATGTGGCGCTCGCCCGCGCCATGCTGGACCGCTGCGGCCTGACGGAGGCGGCGCTGTTGTGCGGTCCGCAATGGCCGAGCCACGAGGAATCGATGCTGCATCTCGCCGCGAGCGGCGGCATGCCGAGCCCCCTTCACAACAATTGCTCTGGCAAACATGCCGGCATGCTCGCAGTCGCTGTGGGTTGTGGCTTTGATCCCGCCGGATACGTGGAGCCTGATCATCCCGTCCAGCATCTTGTCCGCGAAGCCTTGGAAGGCGTGACGGGCGTCGCCCATCCCGTAGAGCGGTCGGGCATCGATGGCTGTTCATTGCCGACCTATGCCGTGCCTTTACGCGCCCTCGCGCATGGCTTTGCCCGTTTCGGCACCGGTGCAGGTCTGTCGCCCGAGCGCGCCGCCGCGGCCGAGGCGCTCTTTGCCGCCGCCACCGAGCATCCCTGGTACGTCGCCGGGACCGGCCGTTTCTGTACTCTTTCCATGCAGGCACTCGGCGGGCGTGCGCTCGTCAAGACAGGTGCAGAAGGCGTCTTTTGCGCGGCTTTGCCTGAAGTCGGCCTCGGTATTGCTCTCAAGGTCGATGACGGTGCGACACGCGCCTCAGAAGCCGTGATGGCGGAGATTCTGGCCCGCCTCGTGCCGGGATGTGCGGCCTCATTCGCGCCTTGGCGTCCTCGAGAGCTCGTCAATCGCCGCTTGATTCCGACGGGCCATGTGGGCGTGATCGAAGAAGCTTTCGCGGGTCTCAGCTGAGCCGCTTTTCCGCGCCGCGGGATATCTCAAAGTGCCGGGCGTTGCGGAAGATCGTCGGCGTCTGCCAGTTCTTCGGTGACTGCACACCCTCTTGCGCTGGGGCGATCGGACCACGCAATTCCGCCGGGGCCTCACCGTGCGGTCCGGGACAGAGAGTCGCGGGAAGGACGGCGAGGGCTGTGAGGAGCAGCCGGTGAGAGAAAGACAGCTTTTTCATCTGCGCGATTATGACCCAAGATGTCCCGCGCCAGTCACTTTTGGTTAAGATAAAGTTAATGCAAAGCCGCAAGTTCGCGACGTTGCCTGTGTGCTCGGAGCTTGAGGAGAATCTCATCGCAGCAGGCGCACCATCGCCTCTTCGGCCGCGGCGGCCGCGCTCTGTCCGCCGTCTCTGACCGTATCTTCGAGCCTTGTGATCTCGTCTTCGAAGCCCGCCAGGACACGTTCGCGGATGCGCTCGTCGAGAATGGCGTGAAACCAGATCACGGCCTGCCGCCTGCGCCGCGCGGCGAGGCTGCCGGTTGTCTCACCTTGTTTGCAGAAGCTGTTGATCGTCTGCCAGAGCTCGTCGAGCCCTTCATTGGCAAGCCCCGAAATTGCCAGTACCGGAACAACCCAGCCATCCGGCCTTGCCCCGAGAATGCGCAAAGCCGACTGCAGATCGCCTGCCGCCTCGCGGGCGCGCGCGGCATTTGTTCCCTCCGCCTTGTTGACGGCAAGGATGTCGGCAATCTCTACGACGCCCTTCTTCAGCCCTTGCAATTCGTCCCCCGAGCCGGGCAGGGCGAGAGCCACGAAGACATCGACCATGTCGGCCACGGTCGTTTCTGACTGGCCGACGCCCACCGTCTCCACAATGATGACGTCAAATCCAGCTGCCTCGCAGACGAGCATGGCTTCGCGCGTGCGGGCTGCAACGCCGCCGAGTGTGCCGCCGGTCGGCGAGGGACGGATGAAAGCGTTCGTGTCCTGCGCCAGCCGGCCCATGCGGGTCTTGTCGCCGAGAATCGAGCCGCCGGTGCGCGTCGAGGTCGGATCGACGGCAAGGACGGCGACCTTGTGGCCCGCTGTGGTCAGATTGCTGCCGAAAGTGTCGATGAGGGTCGACTTTCCGGCGCCCGGTGAGCCCGTCATGCCGATACGGATACTGCGCCCGGTTTTTGGCCGGAGTTCTTCGATGAGCAGCGCTGCCTCGCGACGATGGTCCTCACGCCGAGATTCGACAAGCGTGATGGCGCGCCCGAGTGCCCGCCGTTCGCCGGCAACGACGGCCTGTGCAAGAGTTTTGATCGCTTCGGTCTGGTTCTTGTGCCCCATGGTGCTGTGGTAGCTGCCGGGCAGACATGGGTCCATGCCCTCGCGGATGTCTTACCCGTTACTCCACCAAAACCGCGGTGCCGGAGGCCGAGACCATCATCATGCCGCCGCGATCGCCGATTGAAATTGTTTCATAGTCGATGTCGATGCCGATGATCGCATTGCTGCCGAGTGCCCGGGCTTCCGCCTGCATTTCGGCAAGCGCTGTTTCGCGCGCTTCGCGCAGAGCGTTCTCGTATGCTCCGGCACGTCCGCCGACAATGTCCCGGATGCCGGCAAAGAAGTCACGAAAGACGTTTGTTCCAAGGATGGCTTCGCCGGTAACGACTCCGAAATATTCGCGGATGCGACGGCCCTCGATTGTGGGCGTGGTGGTGACGAGCATATCGGGCTCCTTCAAGCGACGACCGCAATTTGCCGTAAGCGCTGCCCGCTGAGAAGCCCGTGTTTCCCTGGTGTGGGAGGTGACCCGGATTCGTTCCAATTCAGAGTTTCGTCGAAAGACAACGTTCACGCTTGCAAATGCTGTGTCTATACAATCATAAATTGCAATAGTAGCCTAAGAACGTCGCCTGGGAGATGCGGCGACCACAGGTTCGGACCTGTAAAACGGAGGATAAAATGGCTGAATATTCAATCACTGTTGAAATGGACCAGAATACCGTCAAGGCCCTTAAGGATTCCGGGTACTATATGTATGGCTTCAAAGCTGTGCGCGGGCAATCCTCAGGTATGCCGACGGTCTGGTTCTCGAGTCAGAACTTCCTCACCGACACAACGCTAACCTGGGAGGAGAACTACCAGGCCTATATCTCGAACGATCAAATCGAATCGAACGTCGTGATCCACGCCTCGGCTAAAGCCGACATCGATCTCGGCCAGACGATGAATGTCGACAATGTCGGCAATGTCAGCGTGACCGGCGAGGGGACCGCCGGCGCGATCTCGATCATGAACAATTCGACGACGCAGTACACCTGCGGCATGTCTCAGCAGAACCCGAGTGGCGACTATACGACCCTGTGCGCCTTCCCGCTCTACGGCAATGGGCTCGATCTGATCGTGCCGATCGAGACGGTGCTGCTCATGTTCGCCACCAAGCCGGTCAAGACCGCGACGGTGATTGCCCAGGCCTTCGCACAGGGCGCCCTGATCGACCTGACCGGTGTGAGCTCGCGCTCGCTGACCTTCGACATCAACAAGGGCTGGGATGCGTCGAGCGCGACGTGGATGAAGAAGATCGCAGCCAACAGCCCCCTGCAGCCTCTCCTGATCCTCCCCCAGGTCAGCGAGAGCAAGGCCGCCAGACGGCTGGTTGCAGCTGCCGCTTGAGCTTCTGTGGCATTTCGCGACAGCTTGGCGGACTGCGATCGGGAGGGGGCGATTGCGCCCCTTCCTTTTTCTCCTGCGAAGCTGAGATTCTCGCCTGGTTGCCAGGTGCCGGGCTTTCTAAGCGGATAATGGCATGGCCTCGCGTAACGTCACCATCGAACTTGATAACGCGACGCTCTCCCAGCTGAGCAAGCAGGGTGCCCGGCTTTACGTGCTCCGTGCCGTGACCTCGGCCGATAGAACCGGCCAACCCACGGTCTGGTACACGAATTCGGCGCTTCTCGCGTCCAACTACGTCAGCTGGGACGCGACCTATGAAGCCTATATCTCGACCGATCCGCTGACCGCCTACGAGGTGGTTCGTCCCCAATCGAAAACCAAGATCGCGCCCTCGCAGGTGGCGGTCATCTCGGAGCCGGGCACGCTCACCACCCAGACCGGCGATCTTGAGGGGCGGTTCCAGATCGAGAATTCGAGCAAGACGGCCTACACTTGCGGCATCATCGGGGATTCCGCTGTCGGCGGCAATTATTGCGCCTTTCACGTCACGGTCGGTGGCCTCGTTGTCATCACGCCGACCGACAAAGTGTTCTTCATGTTTGCGTCTCAGAAGTTCGATGTCGGGACGATCATCTTGCAATCGTTTGGTGCGGGAATCGTTGTCGATGTACCTTCTGGGAATACAAATCTGAATTTCAATATTAACTCAGGATGGAGCGTGGATACGTCTACAAACTTCGAGTTGGTCGCTGCCGGAGAAAAACTTCAAGAAAAGTTAATCATTCCAAGTCAAATGATATTTGCTAGTCAGATGCAGAATTGAAGTATAGATGAAAAAATTATTGTCACATAGGAGAAATAGAATATAATGGATGTTGCAAGTTAAATTGCAGGATGAAGGAGATGCGGAAATGAAAAAATATGTTGTTTCCGGCTTTGCCGCTCTCGCGATGTTGGCCGCGATGGCTGCGCCAGCGGTTTCCAGCGAGACTCAAACCAACGGTTCGACACAGGTGGTGACGGAAGCGTTGAAGAAGCTCGCCCAGGCCGACGATGCGAGTGCCTGCGCCAACATCCCGACGAGCGAACTCGGCCGGTGCACGCTCGACAATCCGCCGGAGGTCCTCAACAATCTCAATTGCCCGGCCTGTTGTGCGCACCGCAATGCGCTGACGTGGATCTCTGCCAACCACAACGTGGCCTGCCAATGAGATAGGCAGCTGAGCACGGCTGCTTCGCTGCTTGAAACCCGGAGGCGGCGGCACCTGCGTCGCCGCTTCTACTCTTGCCCAAATCTGTCCCCTTGCTGCGTGAGCGCGACAGCGATGCTCGGCGTTGCCGGCAGGAGCGGCGTGAGCGTCGCCTGATAGGCGTGATAGAGATCTGGCTTGCCTTCGTAGATACGCTCACTGTCGCGCCCTTCGGCATCGACTTCGTTGAGCCATCCGCCGCGTTCGCGGTCAATCATGGCAAGGTCGATATAATCCCAAAGACGTCGGTACCATTCGCCATAGATTTTTCGCCCCGTCCGCTTGAAGAGCGTGGCCGCGGCAGTGATCGCTTCCGCGTGCACCCAATGAGCGCGTTCGGGGACGCTGGGCCTGCCGTTCCAATCAAGCGTGTAGACGAGGCCTGGCCGTTCATCGGCCGCCCATCCGAGATGCATCGCGGTCTCAAACAGAGCAATGGCATCCTCCAGGAGCCAGCTGGGCGGCGTCTCTCCATGGGCTAGAAGTGCTGCTTCCAGCTTGAGAAGCAGATGCGACCATTCCAGAGAATGTCCCGGCGTCGTGCCATAGGGGCGGAGATCGTCTTCCGGTTTGTCGCGATTGTAATCGCGCAAGATCTGCCAGTTTCGGTCGAAATGCTCTGGGATGCAGTAATCATTGGCGCGTGCATGGTCGTGGATCAGGCGTTCGGCGATGCGAACCCCGCGCTCGCGCCATTTCGGTGCATCGAGGGCGTCCGCAAGCGCGAGGCACATTTCCAGGGAATGCATGTTGCTGTTGGCGCCGCGATAGTCCTCTTCGTTGCCCCAGTCTGAGGCGAAGCTCTCTCGCATCGCGCCTTCCACGTCGTCCCAGAAATGCGTCTCGATCACGTCGATCGCCTCGTCGAGCAGCCGTTTCGCAGCCGGTCGCTTTGCGACGAACGCTGTCGAGGCTGCGAGCGCCACAAAGGCATGCGCGTAGGCCTGCTTGCGTCTTGGGGCGCCAGCATCCGGGTCCCGCAGCCACCAGCCGCCGTTTTCGCCGTCACGTAACGGCCCCGATGCGAGCGAGGCCAGGCCGTGATCGACGAGCGGAATGCATCCGGGAAGGCCTTGCAGCATGCCGAGCCCATAAGAATGCACCATGCGCGCAGTCACGATGGTTTCGGCGACCGGCTTATCCGGAAGGCGTCCATCGAGATCGAGCGCAGCAAACCCGTGGGCGACAAGCGACGGCTTGGAAAAGTCGAGAAGTCTGCGACCTTGCGTTCCGAGCCAAGCCTGGTGCTGGCGTTGGACGAGCCAGTTGCCCGGCTCCGGTCCGAAAAGTGCAAGAGGATCAAGCATTGACGATCATGCCGCCGTTCACGTGGATCGTCTGACCGGTAATGTAGGAGCCGTCTTCGCTTGCCAGATAAACGAAGGCGGGGCCGACTTCAGAAGGCTGGCCGATCCGGCCCATTGGCGTATCCTTACCCATCTCGGGCATGCTCTGCGGATCCACGCGACCCCAGCTGGCGGGCTGAATGGGCGTCCAGATTGGGCCTGGCGCAACCTGGTTGACCCGCACGCCTTGTTTGGCGACTTGCTTGGCCAGAGCCCGGGTAAAACCGGATATGGCCCCCTTGGTGCTCGAATAGGCGAGGAGATCTTGGTCTCCTAGAAAGCCATTGACGGAGGCGCAGCTGATGATCGAGCTGCCCTTGCTGAGATGCGGCACTGCGGCCCGGCTCAGATAAAAGATCGAATGAATGTTGACGTCGAAATGCCAGTTCCAGTCGGCATCGGAGATCTCGGTCACATCCTTGGCCACTTTCTGAATGCCGGCGATCGGTACCAGAATGTCGAGGCCGCCGAAGGCGGCAACAGTCTTTTCGACCGCCTGCTGACAGAAACCCGGATCCCGCAGATCACCTTCAATCGCTATGGCGCGCGTCCCCTCTGCCTCGATCCGGCGGATCGCTTCTCGCCCGTCATCGGCTTCTTCCGGCAGGTAGACGATGGCGACATCCGCTCCTTCGCGAGCAAAATGCAGTGCCACGGCGCGGCCGATGCCGCTGTCGCCGCCGGTAATGAGCGCGCGCTTCCCGGCAAGGCGTCCGGCTCCTTTGTAGCTGTCTCGGATATGTTCGGCCGGCGGCGTGAGTTCGCTCTCGCGGCCCGGCATGCGGTCTTGGCTTTGCGGTGGGATCTCGGTCAAGGGATCGTCCTCCGTTGTTTATGGGATCAATAACGCAACGGAGAAATGCCGAGCCCGTTGCATGATCGCTGTCATGCTGGGCGATATCTGCTGGGTCGACGCGCGTGGGCGCCCGACTTGGTTTTCAAGAGGCTTGCGGGGCGGCGGGAAGCCGCCCGCAGTACCTCTTCAGATCCGAGATCTTACTCAGCCGCTTCCTGACTGTGATAGCCACGCCGATGATTGAGCTCGTCCAAAAGCTTCGCCGCCGATTCCGCAATCACGGTTCCGGGAGGGAAAATCGCCGAAGCTCCGGCCTTCTTCAGCGCCTCGAAATCCTGCGGAGGGATCACGCCGCCGACGACGATCATGATGTCTTCAGCCCCCTCGCGATCAAGCGCCTGCCGCAGCGCCGGTACGAGCGAGAGATGGCCCGCTGCAAGAGACGAGACGCCGACGACATGCACGTCGTTTTCGACCGCCTGACGCGCCACTTCGTCCGGCGTGGAGAAGAGAGGGCCGACATCGACATCGAAACCGAGATCCGCGAAGGCCGACGCGATCACTTTCTGGCCCCGGTCATGCCCGTCCTGACCCATCTTGGCGACGAGGACGCGCGGTCTCCTTCCGTCGGCGCGTTCGAACTCGGCCGTCATTTTTAAGACTTTTTCGACCGCTTGATTCATCGAGCCGACCTCGCGTTTGTAGACGCCCGACAAGGTCTTTACCTCGGCCATATGGCGGCCGAAGACCTTCTCCATGGCGTCGGAGATTTCGCCGACCGTGGCGCGTGCCCTCGCGGCCTCGATGCTAAGGGCGAGGAGATTGCCTTCGCCGCTTTCGGCCGCTTTGGTCAAATTGGCGAGGGTTTCCTGAAGTTTCGCCGGATCGCGCTCCGCCTTGAGGCGGGTGAGTTTGTCGATCTGCTCGCGCCGCACGGCCTCGATGTCGACCTTGAGGACATCGATCTCCGGCTCTTCGTCGCTTGGGTAGAGATTGACGCCGATGACGGCCTGCTTGCCGGAATCGATGCGCGCCTGCGTTTTCGCGGCGGCTTCTTCGATGCGGAGCTTCGGCAGGCCAGCCTCAATGGCCTTGGTCATGCCGCCGCGGGCTTCGACCTCTTCGATATGGGAAAGGGCGCGCCGTGCGAGATCGTCGGTCAGTTTCTCGATCGCGAACGAGCCGCCCCACGGGTCGATCGTATCGGCGGTGCCGGATTCAAGCGCGAGGATGAGCTGGGTGTTGCGGGCGATGCGGGCGGAGAAATCCGTTGGCAGCGCAAGGGCTTCGTCGAGTGAATTCGTATGAAGACTTTGCGTGCCGCCTTGCGTTGCTGCCATCGCCTCGATCGCCGTGCGCGCGACATTGTTGAAGACGTCCTGCGCGGTCAGCGACCAGCCGGAGGTCTGGCAGTGGGTGCGCAGCGACAGCGAGCGCGCATCGGAGGGAGAAAAATTCTCCTTGATCAGCTTCGCCCAGAGGAGGCGGGCGGCCCTAAGCTTTGCCACCTCCATGTAAAAATTCATCCCGATGCCGAAGAAGAAGGAGAGCCGCGGTGCGAATTTGTCGACGTCGAGCCCGGCTTTGACGCCGGCGCGCACATATTCGATGCCGTCGGCGAGCGTGTAGGCGAGCTCAAGATCTGCCGTCGCCCCGGCTTCCTGGATATGGTATCCGGAAATCGAAATGGAGTTGAATCGCGGCATATTCTCCGCAGTATAGGAGAAAATATCAGAAATGATGCGCAGAGACGGGGTCGGCGGATAAATATAGGTGTTGCGGACCATGAACTCTTTCAGAATGTCATTCTGGATGGTTCCTGAAAGATCCTTCTGCGCAACACCCCGTTCTTCCGCCGCGACGATGTATAATGCCATCACCGGCAGGACGGCGCCGTTCATCGTCATCGACACGCTCATCTTGTCGAGCGGGATGCCGTCGAAGAGTTCCTGCATGTCGAGAATGGAATCGATGGCCACGCCCGCCATGCCGACATCGCCGGAAACGCGTGGATGATCAGAGTCATAGCCACGATGGGTGGCGAGGTCGAAGGCGACCGAAAGGCCCTTCTGACCGGCGGCGAGATTGCGGCGGTAGAAGGCATTCGATTCCTTCGCCGTGGAGAAGCCGGCATATTGGCGGATGGTCCACGGTTTCTGGACGTACATGGTCGGGTAGGGGCCGCGGAGATAGGGCGCGATACCCGGATAAGTCTCTAGAAAATCGACGTTTTCGACGTCGGACGCGCCCGGGCGGGGGGTGAGCGTGATCTCTTCCGGCGCGGTCCAGGAGCCCTGTTCGTGAGTTTTCGGCGCGGTTTCGGGCTTTTGCCAGGCGATCTGGCGAAAATCGGGAAGCGGGCTCATGCCGACACCTTTTTGTTGGCCGTCAGGGCCGTGATTTCAGCCGCATACAGCGGCGTGAGAAGACCGGATTGTTGTGGAATTTGAGAGGCTTCCACGGCAATCTCCGGCTCCTTCGGATTGGGGTAGAGCGTCGCCCCGACAAAGGGCGAGGCGCCGTCCGAGATCTTTTCAAGCAGCGCCTTGCGCGCCTCCGCGATGCGCCCGGTAAAAGCCTGATCGACAAGGCTTTTCAGGATTCCGCCCTCGGATTCGATCGCCTGAAATTCTGCCCAGCTTTTCTCACAAAGGGCGTCCGTGAGGGCTTCGACGGCGCCGGAGCCGGCGGTGGGATCATCAAGATGATGTATGCCGGATTCCGCCATCAACAAATGCTGGATGTTGCGGGCATAACGGCGCGCGGCGCGGTCGGGCAGCCCGTGGGCGGAAGAAAACCCAAGCACGCCAAGGGTTTGTGCCCCGCCGGCGGCCGCCGAAAAGGCCGCGATCGTGGTGCGGATGAGGTTGTTGTGCGCGTCCGCCGCCATCATCATGCGCGACGCCGTCTCGCCGTGAAGGCACGGGGAAAAGTCCGACACACCGCAGACTTCGCCGAGCCGGCGGGTGAGAAGCGACACAGCGCGGAATTTGCCGATGGTGGCGAACTGGTCGTGCCCGGCCGCGAGCGTAACGCCGATTTTCGGCAGGACTTCGCCGGGCGAAAGCCCTTCGGCCGCAAGACCGCGAACAAGGCCCGCGATCGTCGCCACGACGGCGGCAAGCTCCTGCGCCTCGCTCGCGCCGGCGGAATGATAGATGCGTCCGTCCGCTTCGAAGACCGGACCGGCAAAGCCGGCTGTCTCGAGTTCTTTCAAAAGAACAGCGAGAGCGGAAAAATCGACCGACGAAATATCCCCGCCGAAACGGGCGATGCGGCCGATCGGATCGATGCCGAAGGCGATGGAGCACTCGGCCGGGGAGAAGTTTTTCTGGGCGATGAGCGCTGCGACACGGCGCGCGGTTTGAACCGCGTCGGCACCCGGTTCGAGACGAAGATGAATGGCCGGGAGCTCGACGCCCTCGAGCGCGGTCGCGATCGCCTCCTCGCTCTCCGGCAGACCGAAGCCGGCGGCGGACGGCGCCCCCGCGAAGATGAGGGCGAGCCCATCGGCGCCGCCCGACAGATCGGCAAGCGCCTGGCGCGAGGCGGCGGCCGGTTCGGGATGGTCGATGCGCTGCACGATCCGCCACGGCCCGCTGCGTGAGGCGATCGGCGCGGCATCGGCGGCGCGGGGATAAAGCGGCTCGATCGCGATGCCGTCGCGGGTCTCTGAGCGCAGCGAGGCAAACTCCGCGCCCTTCAGCGCCTTGTCGGCGAGCGTGCGCCAGTCTTCGGCGGCGGGCTGCGGAAAGATGTTGAGCGGCGGGCGCTGCTGCCCGGTTCCTGATGCCCCTGTTCCGGGCGAAGAGGCCTCAGATGAACGGCTCGATGACATGACAAATCCTCCCGGCCTTTTTGGTTTGGCCGTTTTACTCTTGGGCGAAGCGAGGGGGCAAGACAGGCGGGGATTTCGCCCGCACATCGACGCCGCTTTCGCCACACCGCTTTTGGCTGGCGTCTTACCGGCTCGAAAGCCTGGCGCCCATTCGCCAATAGTCGTTGCCGCTCAAGCGCCTCGGGGGCGGGGGGTGAGGGAAGGGCGCGCATGGCGCGAAAACGTGGCGGAGTGCGCGCGCGTCGGGCGCGCGGCCAGGCGGACCCTCAATAGGTCATCATCACGGGCAGGCTTTTGGCTTCCTCGACCCAGCCGGCGACGCGCTTTTCGCTCGGCAGAAGCTGCACCATCGGCCGCGCCGCGTTCGCCTCCTGCATGCGCTTGACGAGATTGGCGACGTTGCGCCGTTTCAATTCCTTGACGGTGTCGACGCCCGCTGCTTCGAGGAGCTCCGAATATTCCTCCGCCACGCCGCGAATGCGCATGAGATCGGCCATATTGGCGAGGCGCAGGATGAATTTTTCCGAGATGCCGGTTTCCTGGGCGAGCATCCGCCGCCCCTTCGGCGTCGACGCACGCTCCAGGAGTTTTGCGGTCGTGCGAACGCGCACGCGCTTCAACGCGGCGCATTCTTCAGGCGACAGGCATTCCATGGCGGAGATGGAATAGGACGGCACGCTCTTCCTCCAGCAGCCCCCCTCTGCCATCATTTAGACGCATTTTCGCCCGCAACGCCAGCGCCGAGATCACGTGGGTGTGAGCGGCCCCCGGTCGCGGCTCGGATGACGGCCTGGACGACGGCCCGGACGACGGCCCCGTGGCCGGCCCGAGCGACGAGCCCGAACGCAGGTGTTTGAAGGTCCGGCTTTAGAGAAACTGGGAAAGCCCCGGCGTGCCGCGCACCAGTCTGTCGGTCGTTTCCGTGCCGACCTTTTCGCGGGCAAAGCCAAAGATTTCCTCGCCCAGCGTCTGGATCTGGCCGATGTCGAGGCCGAGCCCCTGAAGGGCGCCCAGAATTTCCATGATGCCGCCGCCCATCAGCCCGCCGAGGCCGCCGAGCGTCACCGCATCCTGATCGGGCGTCGGCCCGACATAGTCTTCCGCCCCGTCGATCGCCGCGACGAGTTTTGCCATTTCCGCCTCGGGGCCCTCCCGGTTGAGGAAGGAGAACACGGCGCGGATGGCGGATTGCGCCGTCTCCGCGTCGACACCAAGGGCGCGCCTGACGCGCTGAACGAGCTCTTCCATGAGGGTCTTCCCGCGAGGTTTCGGCGAGGGGTTATGGCCGCGGGGAGGAGGGGAGGCAAGGGGGAGGGCAAAGTGGCCAGCTCCGGAGCGCGGAACCGGATCTCTGAAATTTTTTGATTCGTTCATCCATCTTGGCTGGCGGAGTCATTTCGGAGGTGACGTGGCTGCGCTTTGTTTTTCTCAAACCTTTTTCTTGAGGTTCGCGGGAGATCTGTTCAATCGGCCATTCTACGTAGTTTTCTGACCAGAAATTATGTATAATTCTTAGAGTTAATTTACCAGCCTTAGGTGGCCGCGAGGCGGCGTAGTCGGTACTGTCTGCGAGGCCGACGGTACGCCAACGGTCGCGAGACCAAACAACAGTCTCGCAAGCTCCGTCCCGGGCAAGTAAAGAAGCTCCGACAACCTGGCTAATCCCAGGCGTTCGTCTCGACGAACCTCGCTTAGCACTTTCTGCCATATCTGGGATTGCTCCCGTCGAATTGGCGAAGGCTCTTCAGTCCGCCAGCCACGCCTAGAGATCTCGACAAATATCTGCTGGTAGTTCCATTTGGTAAGGAGGCCAAGCTCGTGCAGTCGGTAAGCCATGGCAGCCACAGATACAGACCACTCCTGCTTCAGCTGCACTACTTTTGGAAGTCCGGAAACGCGCCCCACAGCTCGGAGCGGCGCCTCTGGCATCAAGAAGGCTGCTGCGAACTCATTAGCCTGCTTCTCTGCCTCCAAGCCGTTTGGCGCCGCATGCTTGTGTAATACTAGGTGCCCGAGCTCATGCGCAGCGTCGAAACGGCTTCGCTCAGCCGATTTTTGGGTGTTTAAAAACACATAAGGTCGTGCATCACGCCAGAGCGAGTAGGCATCGATCTCTTTGCCGTCTTCCCCAAGGGAGAAGACTCGAACACCTTTTAGCTCCAGCAAATGAACCATGTTCTTGATGGGTTTGTTGCCCAAGCGCCAATAGTCTCGGAGCCCAGCTGCCGCAGTCTGAGGTAACTCTTCTCGCATGTCGGGTAGGTCGGCCTCGGGCAGGTCAAACTCGCTTTCTAGCCAATCCGACAGAAGAAATGCTACAGCCCCAGCGGCGATCGCACGATCCCGCTGCCTAGCGGTCATTTTACTCATAGACCGAAAACTCACACCTTCCGCCCGAGGTATGTCTAGGTCTTCCGCTATGAAAAACTCCTGTGGAAACCCCAGTACCTGCTCAAATTTTCTGACTACGTCGTCGCTTGGAAGGTACTCTCCAGCCTCATAGCCGGTCACAGTACGAGGTTCGATGCCAACTCTCGACGCGAGTTCTCGCATCGTCAACCCGGCGCGCTGACGAGCGACTTTCAGTCGCGAATTGTTGAACATTTATGCGGCCTTACGCTTCACCGGCACGTCGATATCGGGCGTGTCATCTATGTTCTGCGGCACGCCGCCGTCCGCACTAGGTATGGGGATGTAAATACGTTCGGCCCAACCTGTTACCATCTGGTCGTCGAACTCTGAGGGAAGGGAGAGCTCAGCCCGGCACTGTTCGTCATCTATGTTTATAAGCAGCATGTATGTCTTGTAGTTGAGTATGTTTGCGGCTCGCCGGAGATCATATTCCACTGTGTCAGGAAAAAGGTCACCCTCTAAACTGTTCTTCAGCACGGCCGCCTCAGTAAAGAGGCCCTTTAGTGACTTAGTTTTTGGCATGCCCGGCGACCTGCAGGTGAGGTCGTCAGCGCTCGCCACTACAATGTTAATCTCACTCGAATCGTTGATTACCAAAGAGTAATTGCTCGGGTCGTCTTTGCGCCAACCAAGGGGCACCAATTCGTCCCTCAGAGTGCGTACTACCATTCTCCATGCCTCAGTGCCGGGTATGAAAGGTGGATCATTGTCCGTGCAATTCAACCGAGCCACGTGACCGGCCAGGACAGCCTTTATCAAAGCCTCCACAGAGATGCCGAGTTCCATCAGACGGCGGCGAGCGTCGTGAGGGTGCTGGTAGAGTGCGGTGCTCGCGCCAATGTTCATGAGAGAAGCTCACTTCATTTTCCGGACCTTCTAGCAGGTAGAAAAAATGAAGTCCAGCTCGAGCGTCGTGTCTTGTATGATACGCCATCCGTGTGGACTCCCTTCGGCCTCGCCTAACAAAGAGTTCAAGCTCGTCGAAGCGCTTATGGAGTGCGCTTAATCGGCTTCTCTTAGGCCAATAAGATCGCCGATTCGCTCTCCGAACTCCTTCTCACCCGGTTGTTTGCGGCCACCCTCTCCCCCCCCATAGTGTTTTGGGGGGGGCGAGGGTTGGGCCGTGCCGCGGGCTGATGGCGGGCTCGACAATCGGCGCCACCCCTCACCCGCCGCTGCGCGGCGACCTCTCCAGCCTGTGTTCCTTTGGGGGGAGAGGAACAGGCCGTGCCGCGGGCGAGGCGGTGGCTTGACTCGTGCTTTCCTGGTTTGTCGTGACCTATGCCGAGCTCCGGTTGCGGCCGACGGATGGGTGAGGGCGTGTGTTCGGGCACGGCGGAGTTCCCCTCCCCCTTGCGGGGAGGGGTTAGGGGAGGGGTGTCGGCGGCTTTTGCGCGTTTGGCGCGGCCGTGCCCCGAGCTGGCTCGGAGTTGCCCCTCACCCGGCTGCCTTTGGCAGCCACCCTCTCCCCGGAAGGGGGCGAGGGTAGGCCGTGCCTTAGGCTGATGGCGTGCTCGCCAATCGGCGCCACCCCTCACCCGCCGCTGCGCGGCGACCTCTCCAGCCTGTGTTCCTTTGGGGGGAGAGGAACAGGCCGTGCCGCGGGATGGGCCGTGCCGTGAGTGCGGCGCCGTGGAGCGACGCGCTTTCTCTTTTGCGCTTCCTTGCGTGTCGGCTTAGGCCGTCCCGCCTTATCCCCTCTTTCTCCCCCCGCGCGTGAACCTCAATGCGCTCAGGGCGTTGGCCTCTCACGAGTGGACCAAAAACGTGGGAAACGGCATGTCGGAGACAGCGGAAAGAGTGGCCCCGGAGAGAGGGGCGCAGGGCCGGGCGCCTGAGAGTGGAATGCCGGCGAACGCCAACGGGCAGGGGCGTGCGAGCGGGGCGAAGGAGGCTGCCGTTTATCGCATGGTGATGGAGGAGCATGTCTGCCCCTATGGCATCAAGGCGAAGGATCTGCTCGAACGCGAAGGGTTTGCGGTCGACGATCACTGGCTCGAAACCCGCGCGGAGACCGACGCCTTTCAGCGCGAGCATGATGTTGAGACGACGCCGCAGATCTTCATCGCGGGCCGCCGCATCGGCGGCTATGACGAATTGCGCGAGCATTTCGGCCAGCATGTGACGAAGGAAGGCGAGACGAGTTACCGGCCGGTGATCGCCATCTTCTCCGTCGCCTTTTTGATGGCGCTCGCCGTCAGCTTTGCCGCCTTCGGCACCATCTTTACCGTGCGCGCGCTCGAATGGTTCATCGCCATTTCGATGTGCCTGTTGGCGGTGCAGAAGCTGCAGGACGTGGAGAGCTTTTCCACCATGTTCCTGAACTACGATCTCCTGGCGCCGAAATATGTGCGCTACGCCTACTTTTATCCCTTCGGCGAGGCGGCGGCCGGGATCTTGATGATCGCCGGGGCGCTCACCTTCATTTCCGCGCCGATCGCGCTCTTCATCGGCGGGGTGGGGGCGGCCTCCGTCTTCAAGGCCGTTTATATCGACAAGCGGGAGCTGAAATGCGCCTGCGTGGGCGGCGGCAGCAATGTGCCGCTCGGCTTCGTGTCGCTGACGGAGAACCTGATGATGATCGCGATGGGGATCTGGATGCCCTACCGGATGCTGGTTCTGGGCTGGTGATCGGCGCACGGCTTTTCTGCGGGTCCGCCATGCGCCTGTGATTTGCCGAGCGGGGGCGCGATCGGCTAGGGACGGGGGAACCCTGGCGCGCCCGGGCGGGACAGGCATCGTTCGTGCGATGCCGCGATCGCAACGCCCGCCCGGCCGGCGCGAAAACATGAAGGCTCACATGCTTCAAGACACCCTTGCCCGCATCGATTCCGCCGTTTCCGGCGAGGCGCTGGAGCGGCTCTTTCAGCTGATCCGCATTCCGTCGATTTCCGCCGATCCGGCCTATGCCGCCGCCTGCCGCAACGCCGCCTCCTGGTGCGCGACGCAGCTGAACGAGATCGGTTTTGAGGCGTCGGTACGCGACACGATCGGCCATCCGATGGTGGTCGGCCATTACAAGGGCGCGGGCGCGGACAAGCCGCATATCCTCTTCTACGGCCATTACGACGTGCAGCCGGCGGACCCGCTGGAGCTGTGGGAGACGCCGCCGTTCGAGCCGCAGGTGGCGGGCGAGGGCGATGAGGCGAAAATTCTCGGCCGCGGCTCCTCCGACGACAAGGGCCAGTTCATGACCTTCATCGAGGCGGCGCGGGCCTTGATGGCGGAAGAGGGCGCGCTGCCCGTCAATGTGACGGTGCTTCTGGAGGGCGAGGAGGAATCGGCGAGCCCGTCGCTGCTGCCGTTCCTCAAAGAGAATGTCGAGGAGCTGAAGGCCGACGTCGCCTTCGTCTGCGACACCTCGCAATGGGACGCCGATACGCCGGCGATCGCGACGCGCCTGCGCGGGCTTCTCTATGAGGAGGTGTTCATCGAGGGGCCGGCCTATGACCTTCATTCCGGGCATTACGGCTCGGCGGCCAGGAACCCGATCCATGTCTTGACGAAGGTGCTCGCCGATCTCCGCGACGATGAGGGGCGCATCCAGATCCCGGGCTTTTATGACGGCGTCGCCGAGCTGACGGCGGAGGAAAAGGCCGCCTGGGAAAGCCTCGGCTTCGACCCGCAGGCGTTTCTCGCCGAGATCGGCCTCAAAGAGCCGGGGGGCGAAAAGGCCTATTCGGTTCTGGAGCAGATCTGGGCGCGGCCGACGGCGGAGGTGAACGGCATCATCGGCGGCTATACCGGCGACGGCAGCAAGACGGTGATCCCGGCGAAGGCCTCGGCCAAAGTCTCCTTCCGGCTTGTCGGCGAGCAGGAGCCGGACAAGATCCGCGAGGCGTTCCGCGCCTTCGTGGCGGCGCGCGTGCCGGGCGATTGCAAGGTGACGTTCAAGAGCCATGGCGGCGAGGGCGCCATCACCCAGCCATCCGACAGCGAATGGGTGTCGCGGTCGCTGACGGCGCTTTCAGAGGAATGGGGCACGGAGGCGAAACTCATCGGCATGGGCGGCTCGATCCCGATCGTGGCGCAGTTCAAGCGCGTGCTCGGCATGGACACGGTGCTCGTCGGCTTCGCGCTCGATGATGATCGCATCCACTCGCCGAACGAGAAATACAATCTGAAGAGTTTTCGCCACGGCATCCGCTCCTGGGCGCGGATTCTTTCCGCGCTCGGGGCGTAAGCGGGGCATATTATGCAGGCGATCTGCGTCTTTTGCGGCTCCAATGCCGGAGCGCGCGCCGATTATGCGCGCGTGGCCTGCGGTCTCGGCGCGGCGATTGCCGAGGCGGGGCTGCGCCTCGTCTATGGCGGCGCGCGCGTCGGGCTGATGGGGGCCGTCGCCAACGCCGCGCTGACGGCGGGCGGCGAGGTGATCGGCGTCATCCCGCATGCGCTCGTGCAAAAGGAGGTGGCGCATAAGGGGCTGACGAAACTCCACGAAGTCGGCTCCATGCATGAGCGCAAAGCGCTGATGGGCGACCTTTCCGACGGGTTCGTGGCGCTGCCGGGCGGGGCGGGCACGCTCGAAGAGCTCTTCGAAGTGTGGACCTGGGGCCAGCTCGGCTATCACACAAAGCCGGTCGGGCTGTTGAACGTGGCGGGGTTTTACGACGGCCTCGCCGCCTTCCTCGACCACCAGGCGGCGGAACATTTCATGCGCCCCGAACACCGGGCGATGCTGATGGTGGAGGCGGATCCCGGCACGCTTCTCCACCGCTTCAAGACCTATCAGCCGCCGCAGGTGGAGAAATGGATCGCCGGCCGCGAGAGGTGAGCGCGCCATGAGGGAGATGCGCTTCGACGATGAGGAACGCGCGCGCCTTGAACGGGCGCTTCAAGCCCGCGCGCCCGGCGCATTTCACTTCCCCGAGATCTATGGGGACGCCTGGGACGGGCTTTACATCGGCGACCGGGTGAAGCTCGGCCGCACGTTCTTGAACGCCGTGCGCGCCGGCGATTTTCCGGGCGTCGAGGATACGGGCCGCAAGACGGACGGCGGCCGGGTCTATCGCTGGGCCGGGCGATGACCCCGCCCGTGGACAGGGAAAACCGCGCCAAAGAGACCGCTGAGGGCGAAGGCCCGGAGAGGGAGGGTGCGGGCGCCCGCGCGGGGATCGACGATGCGGGCGCCGGTGATGCGGGGGTGGTGGAGCTGCGCGCCCACCATCTCCTGTGCATGCTGACCTTTGCGGGCAAAGGCTATTCGCCGGGCTTCGTCGCCCGCTTCGAGGAGGTGGCGGCGGCGATCAATGCGGGGGCTGCCGTCAAGATCGTCGACGGCCCCGACCCGCTCTGCGCCTGCGTGATCGCGGCGGAAAAAGAGCCGCATTGCTTCAAGGCGTCCGTCACCGAACGCGACCGCAAGGCCGCCCGCGATGTCGGCGAAAACCTCGGCCTGACGATTGAGGCCGGCACGGTGATCCCGCTCTCCCACACGCGGGTCGACGAGATGCGCACCTGGTTCCAACAAGGCACCACCCGCCCCGCCTGCGCCGGCTGCGAATGGGACACGCTGTGCGCGCGGCTCGCCGATGGCGGATTTGAGGGGTGCCGGGTGAGGGGGGTGTAGGGAAAGCGCTGTGCCGACGGGAAAACAACTGCTAAGGACCGGGAGCGGAACTTCCGTTTTGGAGTGCTGCGGTCGGAAAGCTGACGTTCAGGTTTCGACCATCTCCCATCATTTAGGCTGATCTGCCTGGATCACAGGAGCAGACCTAACGCTCAGCGTGTTGTGCGATCCCTCAGCTAATTTACGAACCTGGTGCCTTCCCTGTGCATCAGTCTTCACTTCGAAGTTCAGCGTCATGCCCTCTGAAAGATTCGACTGTACGTCTCGATCGAATATCGAATAATGGAAGAACGCGTCCGCTCCCAACTCTGGCACGTACACGAACCCGTACCCGCGTTCGTTGAACAGCCGGGTAATTCTACCTGTAAAAATTTTTGACGGCGGCGTCACGACATCGTGGATAGCCGAGATATAGTAACCTTTAGCGTTCTTTGATAGGTCGCAGAGGAGATCGTCTCCGTCATGCACGTCAAAACCCGCACTATCTGCGACCCGAATGTGCAGGAACGCATCTTCCTGCAGTCCCTCCACGGAGGCGAAGCCAAAACCTTTAGAGTGGTCGAACTTCTCTACGGTAGCGATGACGCCTTCTGCTACGTTGGCGTCCCCCAATATAGGAACGTCGATAAATCTACTGCACCACCGCGCCCGTACATCTTCGACGAGCGTTCGCTGGAGTGCAAACTCAGCCCGATCCGGTACTGCGCCAAAACGGAGATCTTCATCTATGAGATATGTGGCGAATAGCCTGCGGACGTTCTCCATTTTCTCTTGGAGCGAAAGGTTTTCGTGATATGCACCCCTGATTTGAGCCGCAACATCCGCGTTAGTAATCCGGGTAGTCAACGCCATCTGTTCGAAGTAGGTAGAATTCGCCATTGCCAAGTCCACGTGAGCAAGGCCACTATGCGTAATCGCAATCCTTTGATCCTGCGAGTATCCTTTCATCGACAGATCGAAGGGTTCTATCAATTTCGACTCAAGTAAATAAATAAGAGATTTTTCAACAGCTACTTCAGAAAAAGACATAAGATCGAAGTATGAATATATAGATTTGACATTAATATGACGATCTGTCTCCTCAGAAGCCTTTATATGCGCGTCGCGAAGTAAAATTAGGATGCGCAAATGTATCAGTGGTGATTGGCGGATATTAATGTCAACTTCGAACATCGGAAATATTTCATGATCGTCATCGCGCCGGAAGTGGGAGTAGTCCCCCTTAAGGAGCGCATTCATAAACTTTTCCGCCGAGGGTGTGACGATTTCCCCCGAGAAGTAGGATTTGACGATATCATCGATGCCAAGAACCGACGATGTTATGACTCGCTTCGAAAGCTTCAACGTCTTTCGCATGTTGTAATTAGAAAGTTCCCCAACCCTTTTGGATGAGTAACCTTGATCCACAAAAATGTTTTCGACGACGCTAGCAAAGGCGGATAGATCGGTGATCTTGAGTTTGATACCCTGTCCGACCAGGTATTGAGATTCCGTCTTTTCTTTTGATTGTGTGTTAATTTTATCTTTCAAATAGTCGACACGTTTTCTGAAAACCTCCCGCGGCGAAGGAGTTGGAAGAAAAAAAGATTTTGAGGAGTAGATATTGAAAATATCTGTTTTAGAAAACGACCATGCCGATTTATCGGTAACTGGAAAAATCAAAAGGCAAAATTTAGCTGAGCGACTAAGAGACTGAAAGTATTGAAAAACTTTCTCTTTATAAGATATATCAAACTCATCCGTGTTATCGACCACGAAAATCGGCAATTTATTTCGGTTCGATACAACATCTCTGAGGAGTTTGAGGAGATATCCTTCTCGATCATTTTCAACTAAGTCTTCAACGATACCCGCAAACTTGCGTTTAAATGCCGGTTTGTCGGCCGCATATAGGTCTGCATCCACTCCTTTGAGGCGCTTCAGGTATTCCAAGTGATATAGCCCAAGAAGGTTATCCCATTCTGGTATGCCATCAGTGAAGATGTTGTCCTCGATTAGAGATATGACTCTATTTGTCATCGAGGGAATAGCAGTGGTTGGGTCACCGGTCGCATCTAGTGCGTTGATGCTTATAACCACACACCGGCTTCGTATCAGGGGTGGCAGGGTCTTTTTAAAAAATCGGTCGAGGAACGTGCTCTTGCCGGCACCTGAAGGTCCAACAATAAAGACAGTCTGCCCCGTACCTGCTTCAATCGTCGTCTCGATTACCGAATGCAAGCCTTCATCAACGGGCTTCTCGGCAGGCTCAAGATTGCCGAGGACGTTGGCCGTTATGCGCTCTAGCGAGAAGTCAGCGACTCGGCTTTCTCTGGTCTCAACGAAGCAGTTGATAAGGAGGTCAGGGTCATCATCGCCGGCGAGGTTTGAGAAGAATTTTGCAAAGACTCCTTCTAGGTCAAATGCCAGCGCAGATTTCGGTTGAACGTGGATTTCGCTCAAAGGAATCGCAGGCACAAGCGACGCCGTTTGTACCAATCTGTTTTCATGAATATTATCAAATATAATCTTATATGTGTTCTTTCGGCACTCTGTTTTTGAAATTAATTCATAGAACACATTAAAATCATTTAAAACAGATTCGAAAGTCGGAAAAACAATGGCTTGTTTTTCCTGATATCGACCGCCGGGTATATGCGGGAGAAACACGACCCAAGTGACGCCGTCAGTGAGTACGCCAAGTTGGATCCCAAGAGGGGAAGCATATGCGGCAGCCTGCGCTATGCCTCGAGCTGCCTCTTTTAGTGCTGGACCCGAGATTTTGTACTTTTGCATTGTCAGGGCGTGCGTCGTGATGCCGATTACTCCGACCTTTTTCGCCTCAACTACGAAAGCGTCGTGGTCGCCATCGGACACAATGTAATCCGAAAACCCATTCTCATTGTGATGTTCGGCGGAAATGTCTTCGAAACCCCATCCCAATGCGTCGGTTAGCACCCGGGTGATAATCTTCAGCTTCGCGTCTTCTTCGGATTTGATGTTTGCGAGGTCCTTGGAAGCGCCCTCAAAGATCGCTTTGGCTATTTCATACGATTCGTCGATCTCGGCCAATGGTCTCACTCCGACGTTTGGCAGGCAAATTTCCACTCAAGATCAATATTCGCCTGGGTATCAATTCAGCAAATAGCCACATATGTGGAACGCGTAACCCGTTGCTACAACGATACAGATAAATGACGAAACGCCCACACAGGGAATGGTCGCGTAGCATCGATGGCGCTTGTTGCTGGTGGAATCGGAGGAGCCGGCCGTTCAAAACATCATCCTTGGCGATTCGGCTGAGTCCCGATAGTTGGTCGTCCAACGGACGGATTTGCAACTCAGAGATCGAGCCAAAGATCCTCCACACTCAAAACAGATCGTAGGTCCGGTTAAGCGGTCAGGTCAAGAATCTCGGCGGCGGCGTCTACCTCGCAGGTGCGTTTCGAGTGTGCTTTTGGGAGACCGAACCCGTTGCGGTGTCTTGAATATCCAGGGGGGATGTGAAGAGGACCGAGGGCAGGGCGACTACCCGAAATGGACTACGCGATGATCGCTTCAGGGCAAGGTTGGAAACTCACCACCTATTGAAAGGGGGATCTATATGGCTAGCGTAATATTCGGCTCCCGGAGAAGTCGAAAGTTCCGCCCGATCGACCGGCCTGGGCGCATAGCGGCCGATCGTCATTACTTTTCGTCCTTAGTGACCTTGTAAAAGAAAAAGGGCGCGAGCAGCCCGCCCGCGCCCTACGCTTCTCTCAACCCCACGCCCCTACACCACCTCCGCCAACCCGATCGGAAAGCTCCGCACACGCTTCCCCGTGGCGTGGAAGATGGCGTTGGCGAGGGCGGCGCCGGTGCCGGTGATGCCGATTTCGCCGACGCCTTTGATGCCGAGCGGGTTCACATGCGGGTCTTCCTCCGGTACCAGGATCGCTTCGAGCCCCTGAATGTCGGCATTCACCGGCACGCGGTATTCGGCGAAGTTGGCGTTGACGATGCGGCCGCTGCGGCGGTCGTGGACGGCTTTTTCGTGGAGCGCGAAGGAGAGGCCCCAGATCATGCCGCCCAGATACTGGCTTTCCACCATGCGCGGATTGATGACGCGCCCGGCGGCGAAGGCGCCGACGAGGCGGTTGACGCGGATCTGGCCGAGTTCCGGATCGACGGCGACCTCGGCGAAGACGGCGCCATGGGCGTGCATGGCATAGGCCTCCTGCGCGGCCGCATCGCTTGCCGCCTGGCCTTCGGCCGCGATCTCCTCAAGGCCGGCGCGCGTTAAAATGTCGGCAAAGCTCTCGGTTGCCGTCTCGTCGTCGCGGCGGGTGAGGCGGCCTTCGCGGGCGACGACCCCGACATTGCCGGCGCCGAAGAGGGGGGAGCGCTCGTCGGCGACGGCGAGGGAGGCGAGCTTGTCGATGACGGCCGCACCGGCGCGGTGGATGGCGTTGCCGGCGGTGGCCGTATGGCTCGAGCCGCCGGCGAGGCCGGCATCGGGGAGGTCCGACGTGCCGGAGCGGAAATCGACCGCCTCGACCGGGAGGCCGAGAGAATCGGCGGCGATCTGGGCAAAGGCCGTCCAGGCGCCCTGGCCCATATCGTGGGCGCCCGCCTCCATCACGCCGGTGCCGTCGCGGCGGAGAACGGCGCGGGCATTGCCCTGAAACATGATGGCGGGAAAGATCGCCGTCGCCATGCCCCAGCCGAGAAGGCGGCCCGACGGATCGCGCATCTGGCGCGGCTGGAGCGGGCGGCCCGCCCAGCCGAAGCGCTCGGCCCCTTCGCGGTAGCATTCCTTGAGCGCCTTGGAGGAGAAGGGTTTGCCGGAGATCGGCTCGACCTCGGCATAATTTTTGAGGCGGAAGGCGAGCGGGTCCATGCCGGCCGCGTAGGCCGCCTCGTCGATGGCGCTTTCAAGGGCGATCGAGCCCGAGGCCTCGCCCGGCGCGCGCATGAAGGAGGGCGTGCCGATATCGATGCGCACGCCCTCATGCGCGGTGTGGAGCGCCGGCACGTTGTAGAGCGACTGGCCGACGCCGGAGGAGGGCTCCAGAAAGTCGTCGAAGCGGCTGGTGGCGGCGCGGGTGAGGTGATCGAGCGCGGTGAGGGCGCCCTCTGCATCGATGCCGAGACGGACCGTCTGGCGCGTCTGGCCGCGATGGCCGACGGGGCCGAACATCTCTTCGCGGGCGAGGACGAGTTTCACCGGGCGCCCGGTGAGTAGGGCCGCGAGAATGCCGAGCGCTTCCGGGCTCGAGACTGAGCCTTTCGAGCCGAAGCCGCCGCCCAAGAACGGGCTGCGGATATGGATGTTCTCAGGGTTCAGGCCGAAAAGGCCGGCGATGCGCATCCGCGACATGGCAAGGCCCTGGGTGGGCATGTCGAGGAAGAGTGTGTCGCCGTCGAAGCGGGCGACGACGGCATGCGGCTCCATGGCGTTGTGGTATTGCGGCGGCGTCTCGTAGACCGCCTCGATCACCTGGGCGGCCGCGGCAAAACCCGCATCGACATCGCCCTTCGTGGCCTCCGCCGGCTGGCCCGGGCCGACGGCCTCGGGCGTGTATGGCTCGGCATCGAGGGTGACTTCGGGCGTGTCCGCCTCGTAGCGCGGGGCGAGGAGGGCCGCACCTTCTTTCGCCGCTTCCAAAGTCTCGGCGATGACGACGGCGATCGGCTCGCCCGCATAGCGCACCGTCGGGTCCGACAGGAGATGCATGCGGAACATGAGCGGGTTGGACTTTTCGTACGGGTCCATCGCAAGCGGCGGGCGGTTTTCCGGCGTCATCACCTCGACGACGCCCTGATGCGCCCTGGCGGCGGCGACATCGAGGGAGGTGACGCGGCCGCGGGCGATTTTCGCCGGCACGATGACGGCGTGGAGGAGGCCGTCCGGATGGTTGTCGGCGGCATAGACGGCGGCGCCGGTGACTTTGAGGCGGCCATCGGCGCGGGTGAGCGGCTGGCCGATATTGGAGCCGTGGCGCTGGCGCGGGCCGGGCGTGAGCTGTGCGATCTCAGACATGGGAGGCACCTTCTGGCTGGGCATCTTGCGGGATGAAGCCGTCGGGGAGGGCGGCAAAGGGCGAGGCGGGGAGCGCCGGCATCTCCTCCGGCGTGCCGGCGGCGGCCATCGCCAGCGCCCGCACGACGAGGCGGCGGCCGAGCGCGATCTTGTAGGAATTGTCGCCGGAGGGTTTTGCGGCCGCGAAGGCGATCTCGGCGGCCTCTTCGAAGGCGGCGCGGTTTGCCGGACGGCCGGCGAGGCGCGCTTCCGCCTCTTCCGCGCGCCAGGGTTTGGCCGCGACACCGCCCAGCGCAAGGCGGGCCTCGGTGATCGTGCCATCCGCGAGTGTGAGCGCGGCCGCGGCCGAGACGACGGCGAAGGCATAGGAGGTGCGCTCGCGGACTTTGAGATAGCGCTGGTTGGCGGCGAAGGCGGCGGCTTCGGCCGGAAGGCGCAGGGCGACGATCATCTCGCCCGGGGAGAGCAGGTTTTCCCGCTCGGGCGTGTCGCCGGGCAGGCGATAGAAATCGGTGATCGGCACCTCGCGGCGGCCACCCTGTCCCTCGATCTCGACGATGGCGCCGAGCGCCGTCAGTGCGACGCAGAAATCGGAGGGGTGGGTGGCGATGCAATGCTCGCTGAAGCCCAGGACCGCATGGCCCTCATTGGCGCCGCCGAGCGCGTCGCAGCCGGAGCCAGGCGCGCGTTTGTTGCAGGCGCTGGCGGTGTCGTAAAAGTACGGGCAGCGGGTGCGCTGCAGGAGATTGCCGCCGACGGTCGCGGCGTTTCGGAGCTGCGCCGAGGCGCCGGAGAGGAGCGCTTCGGCGACGGCCGGAAAGCGGGCGGAAAACGCCGCGTCGTAGGCGAGCGCGGAATTCTTGACGAGCGCGCCGATGCGCATGGCGCCGTCGGAGAGCGTTTCGATGGCACCGAGGCCCGGCAGATGCGTGACGTCGACGAGGCGCTCGGGGCGCGCGACGCCGCCCTTCATCAGATCGAGAAGGTTGGTGCCGGCGGCGAGATAGACGGAACCCGGCTTCGACGCGGCGGCGACGGCCTCGGCGATCGAGGCGGGACGGAGATAATCGAAGCGGTTCATGCGGCGTCCCTTTCGCGGCTTGCGAGCTTCGCTTCGGCCTCGAGCACCGCCTCGGTGATGCCGCGATAGGCGCCGCAGCGGCAGAGATTGCCGCTCATCAATTCGCGCACGCGTTCCGCATCGCCGTGCGCATGGCCTTCGGCGATGAGGCCGACGGCGCTCATGATCTGGCCGGGGGTGCAATAGCCGCATTGAAAGCCGTCATGGGCGAAGAAGGCCTCCTGCACGGGATGCAGGCGGCCTTCTTCGGCGAGGCCTTCGATGGTGGTGATCGCCGCACCGTCATGGCTGAGCGCGAGCGCGAGGCACGAATTCACCCGCGCGCCATCGACGAGAATGGTGCAGGCGCCGCACTGGCCGCGGTCGCAGCCCTTCTTGGTGCCGGTGAGATGCAGGCGCTCGCGCAAGAGATCGAGGAGCGTGACGCGCGGATCGTCGAGTGCGACGGATCGTGGCTCGCCATTGATGGTGAGGCTGATAGAGAGGGTCATGCGGCCACCTTTGGACAAGAGGTCGGGCCGGAAACGCCGCCGCGGCGATGACGCATTCGGCGGTTTTCCGTCGCGCAGCCCGGAAGGTGCACTGCGCACTGCCGGGCCTGGCTCGCATGAGTTATATGGAGGGTGCCTCCGCTTTCAAGGGAGGTGAAGTGAAAAGACTGGCGTAAAAGACTAGATGGAACGGAAACTGGAACAGCCAAGGCGCAGGCCGCGTGCCGATTATCTGCGCAACCGCGAGCGGCTTCTCACCGCCGCGGCCGAGGTGTTTCGCACCCATGGCGGGCAGGCGACTTTGGAAGGCGTGGCGAAGGCGGCGGGGGTGGGCATCGGCACGCTCTACCGGCATTTTCCGACGCGCGAGGCGCTGTTTGAGGCCGTCTATCGCCGCGAGATCAACGAGATGGTGGCGCTCGCCGAACGGCTCGAAGGCGAGGCGGACCCGGTGGCCGCACTGCGCCAATGGGTGCACGCCAATATCCGGCTGATCGCGACGAAGCAGGGCATGCTGACGGCGCTGGCGCTCGCCGTCGACAAATCCTCGGAGATCTACACCTATTCCTACACGAGCCTCACCGGCGCGATCGCACGCCTGCTGGAGCGCGCCAAAAAGGCCGGGCGCATGCGCGAAGACGTGACGCCCGAGGATCTGCTTCTGACCCTCATCGGCATGTGCCTGGTGCGCACCGGGCCGGAGTTTGAAGATGATGTGACCCGGCTCGCGGATCTGTTTTTGGATGGGCTGACGCGGGGGTAGGGGGAGCGAGACTGAATGCCGTGTGGTGGCCGCAAGTGTATGGCGAACGGGGTAAACCCAGCACGTGCACGTCATTCGATCGTTGCGTCGCGAATGGCATGGCGAACTTCGGGAAGCGGGTCGCATGCTGCAAGTTTTAGCCACGCACGGACCGATCCTCTTGTCACTCCCTTCTCCCCTAGTGCATGTGCGAGGCGAACGCATTCGGCCCGAACGAGGGGTAAGGAGATCCCTCGATCGGACTCGATATCAGCGTCACCGTTGGGTGGACCATACTCGGTCGCTGCCAGCATTTCTTCGAGCACTTCGGTGATTTGAGAGAGTTCAGGGCCGCCGCAACGACCCGCTTCGATCAGGCGACGTGCGAGATAAATGAGGTGGGCCAGTCCGCCAACCCGCCCTCGCTCCAATGCTCGTAGCGCACGATCGCGCAAGATGTCTGGCAAAGACGGCGCTTTCCCCGCTTCGGCCAGATGGAGCCAGCGGTCAACAGCGTCGACGGCGGCAGGAGTCGCGCTGCGGTCGCCAATTGCGAGTGACCGGCGGAAGGCGTCAACGATTCGCTCGTCGATGGTTGCATCCAGGCCATGAAAAACGGGTAGCGCAGCGAGGGCTTGGGGCAGACCGGTCTTATCCAGGAAGGCCAGTGCCTCCTCTGCACGCTCAACCGTGCGGTCTTTAGGCGCCAGCGCCGGCGCCGCAACGACACCGAGCACCGACGCTATCGTTCGCTCGTTTTGTTCTTGGATCGGACGGGTAAGGGCATCGCCGATGGATTCGGACGCGGGTTTTTTCTGGCCCCAGCCTACCACGTCGCGGAACAGTCTTACCGCGTCCGCTTCGCTAGGCTGTAGGTACGGCGTTCGGTCCCAGGCAGCCGCAACCAATTCTGGCCTCCCCACTCGTGCGCCTTGCGCGAAAAGGTGCGCATAAACGCGAGCGCGCGCATCGATGCCCGATGGCGCGGGCGCAACCAGGAAAGCGTGCGAACGTAGATTGAAGCCTTCGGGTAGCGCGTTGCCCTGGCGCGGGACTCCCTTCCAAAGAATGTCGGCGAATGCGTCGACCTGTTCGCTCGTTAACTGCTCCTCCTTGTGCAGATGGAGGAGACGGACTGCGGCCTCAGGCTGCGATAGCCCACCTGCAGCCAGATGTTGAAGGAATACGGCTACGCGAGCGTCAAAGATACCTTCACTTCCGCATCGGCGCACAAAGGGGTAGGTATCCGGAGCAAGGTCGTACCAGTCCATCGACGGCCTGTTCGCATCCCGTTCCCCGGCCAAGGGGAAACGCAGAAACTCGGACGACAACCCTCTACGCTTATCCGGAGGAACCGCACTGACGGCGCGTTTCAGTAGATTCCCGATCGGCTTATCCAGCCACCAGTGGTTCAACCGATCGTCGCTTCCCAGCTCCACAGCAAGACGTGCGTGCGCTTGTGCGGTCTTGGGATCGTCGCGTGCCGCTAGGCGGGACAACGTCTCGATGTACAGGCGCAGTGAGCTAATGTCGTTTTCATTGAAATCGCTTCTCTCACGTACGCGGACGCGCCAGAAGTCGACGGCGCGCTCGACACGCTCCCGAAGCACAGTGACCGTGTCTACATCGAGCCGCGCGACGGGAATGCGACCGAAGTGGATGTCGATCGGCCCCCTCGGGTAACGTGGCTTTGTCGAGAGAAATGCAGCGTGCCAAGCGGCGGTCGGCTCGAAGGCGAGGCGGAGCGCATCCGCGAGGTTGGAGCCGAGCATGTCCACATGCGACATCCGGATTGGCAGTCCAGCTCGCTCGGCAATGTGACGCAACTGACCGAGAGGTGTAACCTCGGCGGCATTGCCGAGAGTAACAGTGTTGCGGTTATCGTGGTAAGTTCCAGCTTCGAAACCGGGCTCGATTTGTCGTGCCTCTAAACGCTTACGGAGTCCGTCGTCGACCTCCGCGTCGAGCTTTCGCAACTCCTCCCATGGATCATATTCGCGCAGCGTTAGGCGATCGCGGCCGCCCAATTCAGCAAGAAGAGCGCCGCGGTCCTCCCACTGTAAGGCATGAGCCAGCAACTGCACCCAAGCTAGGCGTGAGCGGAGCGCGACACTGTCCGGGTTGCGAAGGGTGCAGCGTTGAAGTTCGCGTGCAGTCGCACCGATCGTTTGCAGCGCCTCATCCGCCTCTCCGACCCAATAGAGCAGAGCTGCCCGCCGGAGTCCCCAGGCGGAGTCGTCGCCGGCGACGTTGCCCGCATTTTCTGCCACGAACGCGAAGTCGAGTCGATCCCGTGCAAACAGGCAGCGCTCGTGCGTGACGAGAGCGGTTATATCTCCTGGAGTAGGGAGTGCTTCGAAGAGCCGCGCGCGGGCCTCAAGCATTCCCTCTTCATCAGCCGCACGAGCTGCACCCAGGAGGACACGGGCGAGGGAGCTGATCAATTCCGGCTCGGATTCTGCCAGAGCTTCGGGCGTCGCTATCGCGTCCATACGCTCGGCCAGCCATGGTGAAAGCGGCTGTGCACTGCAGTCATGCCGCCACGCCAACTCCAACAGAGAATCCCGGCGTTCATTCTCTGGTAGAGAGTCGATGGCCAGCGAGAGGTTGTCGACGCTGTCGGTGCCGTGGCGGATAGAACGACGTAGGTCATGTGGGAGAACGAGCCAACGCGGGCACGTCTGCCGGTCCTTGCGCCAGATCGCCAAGGCTGCACGGACAGATTCAACAGCCTTCACGGGGTCGTCAAAGTCGCGGGTCCAAGCTTCATGATCTTCGCCGTGCAAGCTTGGATAATCGCGATACGATGCTGGCTTCCAGTCGCCCGGCTCCTCGAGCCCGGCCGCCTTGAGATGCGCGAGAAACAAGGAAATAGCAGCGGCGTGACGCCGGTCGGTCCGCTCCCCCTCCACCGCTGGGGCAAGATCGATCGGGGCGACGCCCCGCGCCTCTAGTAAGCGCCGCTTGACTGGCGGCAGGTCGAGTGCGCCGACGAGGTAGATACGCCGCGCGCGGCCGCCAAGCCGGTCGCGCACCCACCCCGCCCATTGGAGAAAGTTCGGGTCGTCACCCGAGAAGCCGAGTAGGCACAGTTCATTCTCAATGAACAGCTGCCGGGCGGTGTTAACGAACGCTGCCCGGCGCTGCGGGTATTTGCGGTAGTCCTCTTCTGAAATTACGATGTTCTCCCCATCCCTCAAGGAGCCATGCAATTTGATAATCCGTTTGCCTCCTGCGTGTGCGAGGTCGCTCTCCGAAAGTACAAGGTCGTAGCCTCGCCGTGACTCCTTCGCCGCGCGCTCAAGCAGCGTGTCATAGTTCGTCGTCAGCACGTCGGCCCACGGCAAGTCGAGTAGATCAAAGTGGATGTTTCCCGGCTCAAAGGCATCGTCGCGAATGCGGCGCCGTAGAAAATCTGTCAGCGCCGCATCGCCAAGGCCAGCTCGGAACTCCTCGGCGAGCCTAAGCGGGTCCCTCGGTGCTTTCGCACTTTGGTCGCCATAGAGTTCTTGGGCCATGTCGTCCGCGAGATCGGACCACAGGGGTGGAGGTGGTGTATCCTCCGAAAGAAGCCTCGCCCCACCGCGGCTGACGCCTGCCCCTACAAGAACGGCCGCGCCCCGCAACGTTCCGCGAGACCACAGCGCGCGGGACAGTTGCTCCAGCATCGGGCGGTCGGGCAGATCGGCGAGGGGGTCTGAAGGAGATAGAGAAGCGTTGGGAGTCGACACGGCAGCGTTAGGGGCGAGTGAGAACGACGGATATAGAGCCTAGCATTACTTTCCGTCGGCTCACCAATTCTTTGGATGAAAGATTATCAATCAACGGCTTTCGTGTGCGCGACCGCGATAGGATAGAGGTGCAAATTGCAGGCTCTGAGGTCTGAAATCGCAGCATCGCGCATGCCGTAGGGGGCGTTGGAGAGACAGACGAATTGCAAGATAGTCGCGGTCGTCGGCTCTCAAATTCAGGTGACCGTGGCCAGAGTCCCCTGCAAACCTCGCGCCCAAACACGGCTTTGGGAGATCAGATCATGGCGTCGGAACGGGTGATCCGGAGCGGGCAGTGCCATTGTGGGGCGGTGCGTTTTGAGGCGGAGCTTGTCGATGATCTTGCGACGGCGCGGCGGTGCACCTGCTCTTATTGCCGGATGCGGGGTGCGGTCGCCGTCTCGGCGTTGACGGGCGGCGTCCGGATTCTTCAGGGCTAGGGGTTTTTGACGCGTTATCGCTTCAACACCGGGACGGCGGAGCATTTTTTCTGTTCGCGCTGCGGGATCTACACGCACCATCAGCGCCGCTCCAACCCGCTTCAGTATGGCGTCAACGTCGCGTGTCTTCAGGGGCTGAGCCCGTTCGATTTCGCCGAGGCGCCGGTCACGGACGGCGTCGAGCATCCCTCCGACACCGGTCGGCCCGCGCGCCTCGCTGGTGTTTTGCGCTTCATTCCCGCGGAAGACGACGCGACGGCGTGAGCGGGCGGCGGGTGAGATGAGAACGGATGCTGCGGCCTGACGGGGCCTCGGCGACCCCCACCCGACGCGCCGGGCGGCGCGTCGACCTCCCCACAAGGGGGAGGTGGGAGCGCGCGGCGTGGCCTTGCTGGAGAAGTGGGCGCCGGGGAGGGTGGAGTGGTGCGGGGGGCGAAGGTCGCGCGACTGGGTTCGAGGGCGTGCCTGGGTTTGAGAGCGGGCCCAGATTTCAGAGCGGGCACGGGTTTGAGAGTGGCACGGCCGTCCCCCTCCCCCTTGTGGGGAGGGGTTAGGGGTGGGGGTCCGCTAAGAGAACCGGCGCTGGGTGGTTGGAACGAACTCGGTGACCCCCACCCGACGCGCCTGGCGGCGCGTCGACCTCCCCACAAGGGGGAGGTGGGAGCGCGCGGCGCGGCCTTGCTGGAGAAATGAGCGCGGAGGAGGCTGGAGCGATGTGGCGTCACAGATTTCAGAGCGGGCACGGCCGTCCCCCTCCCCCTTGTGGGGAGGGGTTAGGGGTGGGGGTCAGCTGGAAGAAACAACGTCTGAGATCTGACGGGGCCTCGGCGACCCCCACCCGCCGCGCCGGGCGGCGCGTCGACCTCCCCACAAGGGGGAGGTGGGCGTGTGCGGCGCGGCCTGGCTGGGCCGGGCGGTGGCGCGGGGCGCGTTTTGGGGCTCGGTCAGATCCGCAAACCGCTCATTCGCTGCGAAAGCGGATGTGGGGGCGGCCGGTGTCGTCGGCGGGGCTTACCTCCGCCTTGATGCGGAAGACGTCGCGCAACAGGGGTTCGGTCAGCACGTTCGACGGCAGGTCGCAGGCGACGAGCGCGCCGCCCGCAATGACGGCGATGCGGTCGCAAAACATGGACGCGAGATTGAGATCGTGCAGCGCCACGACGCTGGTGAGGTCGAGGTCGCGCACCATGCGCAGGATCTCGATCTGGTGGT
Organism: Afifella sp. JA880; assembly: GCF_025379905.1. Lineage (NCBI taxonomy): Bacteria > Pseudomonadati > Pseudomonadota > Alphaproteobacteria > Hyphomicrobiales > Afifellaceae > Afifella > Afifella sp. JA880. The sequence goes on along the minus strand of NZ_JAOANH010000001.1, from coordinate 1,297,319 downwards.
GAATGTCGAGATGGTTGGTCGGCTCGTCGAGGAACATGATCGTCGGCGATTGCGCCAGCGCGCGGGCGATATGGACGCGCTGGCGCTCGCCGCCCGACAGCGTCTGCCAGGGCTGGGCGCGACGCTCGACCATGTCGACGCGCGCGATGGCGGCGGCGACGGCGGCTTCGTCGGCGGGCGACCAGCCGGAAAGGGCCGAGCGATGCGGCGTGCGCCCGAGCTTCACCACGTCGCGCACGCTGAGATTGGTGTCCGATGCGGCGCTCTGCTGAACGAAGGCGAGCTGGCGCGCGAGAGCGCGGCGCGACAGGTTTCCGATCTCGCGCCCCTCGATCTCGACTTGTCCCGAACGCGGCCGCTTCAGCCCGGCGAGAAGCCGCAGGAGCGAGGATTTGCCCGAGCCGTTCGGGCCGATGAGCCCGAGCGTCTCGTTCTTTTCGACGCGCAGGGAGACATCGCGCACGATGGTTTTTCGTCCGACGCCCCAGGTGAGATTGTCGGCACGGATCGTCATGCGCGTCATGTTGAGGGCCGCGCGCGATAGAGGATGATGGCGAAGAACGGCACGCCGACGAGCGCCGTCACGACGCCGATCGGCACCGTCTGCTGTGTGGCGACAACGCGCGAGGCGATATCGGCGAGCACCATGAAGACGGCGCCAAGCGCGGCCGAGGCCGGCAGAAGGCGCAGGTGCAGCGGGCCGACGATGTAGCGCGCCGCATGGGGAACGACGAGGCCGACGAAGCCGATCGCGCCGACCATGCTGACGATCGTCGCCGTGATCAGCGCCGTTACCGCGAAGAGGACGAGGCGGATGCGCGCCACCGGCACGCCGAGCGCCGCCGCATCCTCGTCGCCGAAGGTGAAGGCATCGAGCGAGCGGGCCATCCACAAACAGACGGCGAGGCCGAGCGCGATGACGAGGGTGAGAAGCTGAAAATCCGGCCAGCGCACGCCGCCGAAACTGCCGAGAAGCCAGAACATCACGTCGCGCGCCTGCTGGGCGTTGCCCGACGTCGTCACGATGTAGGAGGTGAGGGCGTTGAAGAGCTGCGCCGCCGCGACGCCCGCGAGGATCGTGTGGTTGGGACCGCTGGTGGCGCCGTTGGAGAGAAGCGCGACGAGGGCGAAGGCCGCAAACGCGCCGGCAAAAGCGCCCATCGACAGGGAGAGGCTGCCGGCCCCGATGCCGAGGACGATGACGCAGACGGCGCCGGTCGAGGCGCCCGCGGAGACGCCGAGCACGAAAGGTTCGGCGAGCGGGTTGCGCAGGAGCGCCTGCAGGATGGCGCCGCAAAGCGCGAGACCCGCCCCGGAAAAAGCCGCCACCAGCGCCCGGCTGAGACGCAGATCCCAGACGACGGATTCCTGGATGGGCGGAATGTCGGCGCCGGTGAGCCCGAGACCGTTGGTGATCGCCAGAACCACCGTCCCGAGCCCGATCCTGAAGTCGCCGATCGTCGTCGCCAGGGCGACGACGAAGGCGAGCGCCACGAGCATGAGCGCGAGGAAGAGGGCGAGCCAGCCGGCCCCGTCTTCCGCGGGTTCTGGCGGAGCCTTGTCCTCAGTCTCTTGCAATGTCTCTGGCGCTGCCCCGGGCGCTGTCTCTGCCGTCGTCACTGGAGGTCGAGCGTCCGCAATTGCTTGGCGACCTCTTCGGCGCCGTAGAGGGTCTGGATGCTCGGATTCATGGCCGCGCCTCGCATGACGACGATCCGGCCCTTCTTGACCGCCTGCATCTGGCTGACGGTCGGGTCGGAGGTCAGATAGGCGATCTTCGCGTCCGCCGCGTCGAGCGCCCAGCGCTTGCGATCGACCTGCGAGGCCACGATGACGGTCGGATCGGCGGCCATGATGCCTTCCCATCCGAGCGTCGGCCAGTCGGCTTCGGTCTTGATCGCATTCGAGCCGCCGAGGAGATCGGCGATATAACCCGACGGGCCGTTGCCGCCGCCGAGATAGGCATCGTCCGCGGGCGACGGGCTGGAGAACCAGAAGACGAAGGTCGGGTTTGCGGGACCGGAGAATTCGGCACGCAGAGCCGCCTCGCGCGCCTTCAGATCGGCGATGAGGGCCTCGCCGCGATCGGCGACGTCGAAGATCCGCGCCAGGTCGTCGATCTCCTGATAGAGGAGGTCCATGGTCCACAGCGCGTCGCGGCTGCCATAGGCGTCGTTGGCGTCAAGTGTCGTCGAACAGGCGCTCGGCGCGAGATAGGTCGGGATGCCGAGGCGTTCGAAATCGTCGCGCTTGGCGACCTTGCTGTCCGGCCCGAGGAGCGTCGTCAGCATCGCGGCGACGAAATCCGGCTGCTTCGACAGGACCGATTCAAGCGTCGGAAATTCGACCGTCAGGACATCGACCTCGTCCTTCGCGGCCCGCAGCTCCGGCAGCACCTCGTTCGGCCAGAAGGCGGTGGCGGCCATCCGGTCCTTCAGCCCGAGGAGGAGCATGATTTCGGCGGTGTTCTGCCCGAGCGCGACGGCGCGCTCCGGCGCCTTGTCGAAGGTGATTTCCCGGCCGCAATTTTCGATCGTGAGGGGATAGCTCGTCGCTTCCGCCTGCGCCGACGCGCTGAAGGTGGCCATGAGAACGGCGAGCGAGAGCAGAATCCTGTTCGGCATGTTCGGGTCCATTGTGCACCGGGAAACGTGGCGCCTGCCTATTCGGACATGTTGGAGAAAACAAGACTCTCGCGCTCATGATTTTGTGTGTTGCGCGGGTGTACGTGCGCGAACGCGGGCTCGGCACCATTTCACCTTATCCTAGCAGTAGCTTGCCAGCTACAATCCCCACCCCGATCGCTACTACGGTAGTCAAAACCCTGGACGGGATATGGCCGCCATCTGCAATGTCTGACGAAGCCAGCCGGGCTGTCTCCGCCGCCGGTGGCAGGGCCTCTGCGCGAGGCTTTCCGAGGGTGGGGGTGAAGGGTCAGGTGAGAGGGGCATTGGGCGCGGCGGATGCCGTGGCGGCTTCTTTTGCTATGAGGCTGCCGCAATGGGCCGAATGTTGACATCCGGTCTGGAGCAGGCACACAACGGAGCTGCCGTTTCAGTCCAACCTCCAATGCCCGTTGTCTACCCATTGCAGTCGTTCGCGTTCGTCGCCGGGCATCTCTGCTTTTGCAGCCTTTGGGACACTATCTCTCTGGCGGGACTGCGCATATGACAAGCATCAGACCCGCGCGGGACAGTGATGTCGCTCTTCTGCCCGAGATCGAACGCAGTTCCGGTGAGATATTCCGGCAATGGCCCGGGCTGGAATGGATCGCCGATGACGATGTCCAGTCACAGGAGCAGCATCGTGCCCTGATCGCAGGTGGCGTTGCTTTCGTGGCGGAACTTCAGGGTCATGGCGTCGTGGCTTTCCTCAATGGGGAGATGGCAGCAGACGCCCTGCATGTCTGGCAGATTGCGGTCCATCGCGAACAACAGGGGCGCGGTATCGGACGGGAATTGATGGAGGTCGCGCAACAGTCAGCCACCCATCATCGGGTCAATGGGCTGACCTTGACCACATTCAGGCAAGTCCCCTGGAACGAGCCTTACTATCAGAGACTTGGATTCATCACGCTGAATCGCGAAGAAGTCACACCCTGGCTAAAGGCCGTTTTGGACGCCGAGGAGCGCGCAGGGCTACCTGCGTCGCAGCGTTGCGCTATGAGGAAGTCACTCTGACGGCAGCGGACCGGCAATAGCTGCCGTTGATCCTCTCTACGCGAATGACCGCTTCGCAACCTTCTACGACATTGCCCAGACAGCGGGGAGCGCCCGCTTCGGAGGAGCTGCCTGAACCGTATCAACGACCATAATGGGCGCGTAGCCGTTCGTGGCGACCTCTCTGTCTCAAGGATTGCGGCACGTCCTTGTATAGCAAAAAGAAATTTCTGCAAAGCAATAAAAATATGTTGCTGAGCAGGGAAGCCTGCACTAGAGACGACGCGTCTCTCGTTGCTGGAGGTTTCCATGCAAGCTGATCTCGATGCCTCTCTCGGGCTGGAGCCGGGGCGGCCGCGCGAGGCGGCCTGGCGCATGCGCCTGCTTTGCCGGGCTCTCGCCGCGACCTGCCTGATCGTTGCGGTCACGCTGCCCGCGACGATCCTCTTCATGTGGATGTTTCAGGACGGCGAAACGCTTTATCGCGCCGCCCTTTCGGACCCTTCGGCGCAGATCTCCGCCCATGTGCCGCACGATCTCGCGCTCTGGCAGCGGCTTGCCGGTGCGGCGCTGACGCTTATCCCCGCGGCCTTCACGACCGTGGGTCTTCTCAAGGCGCGGCGGTGTTTCCGCCTCTTTGCCGCCGGCACCTATTTCGACCCGGAGGTGGTGCGTGGGTTGCGCGGATTTGCCGGCATGACGGCGGTTTCCGTGGCGCTCGGTCTTTTGATGCGCGCGCCGGCGAGCGCCGTCATTTCGCTGTCGAACCCGCCGAGCGAGCGCTTCGTGACGCTCGGGCTCGCAAGCGGCGATCTGAGAGATCTCTTCTTTGCCGGCATGGTGTGGGCGATTGCGGCGGTGATGGCGAAGGCGGTCGTTCTCGCCCGCGAAAATGCCGCGTTCGTGTGAGCGGGGCGGGAGGAATGTCGATCGTCGTCACGTTGGATGTCATGCTCGCGATGCGCAAGATGAAGTCGAAGGATCTCGCCGAGGCGGTCGGCATCACCGAGGCGAACCTGTCGCTCCTGAAGCAGGGGCGGGTGAAGGGCGTGCGCTTCGAAACGCTGGCCGCCATCTGCCGCGCGCTCGACTGCCAGCCGGGCGATCTCTTGCGATATGACGACGGTGACGAGGGGGGCGGACTGTGATGCTTTGATCGCCGCACCCGGAGCGTTCGTTACCTGGATGAGACGAGGCCGATCACCTGAAACAACGCCTGCAAGTCCGCCTCCACCGCTGCAACGCGCTCGATCGCGGCGCGGTCTAGCCGCTCCGCCAGCCGGGGAGCGTGCAACCATCGAGATGTCGCATCAACCGCCCCATGGAACGGCCTTGCGCGCCCTCACACCCTGAGCAACGCCTTCAGGTCCGGCAGGACGGCGGCGGCGGGGAGGTCGTGGTATTCGTCGGCCTGGCCGGAGCGGTTGATCCACACGGTGCGGAAGCCATAGGCGGTGGCGCCGGCGATGTCCCAGCGGTTCGACGATTGAAACGAGATCGCTTCCGGATAGACGCGGAAATAGGTGGTGGCGAGTTCGTAGGCGCGTTCATCCGTCTTGTAGAGGCGGATGTCGTCGACGGAGAGGACGGCATCGAAGAGGCCGTTGAGGCCGGCGGCCGCGATCGCCGCATCGAGCATGTCGCGCGTGCCGTTGGAGAGAATGGCGAGCTGGCAGCCGGCCGCGCGCAGCCGGCTCAACGTCTCCGGCACCTCCGGATAGCAGTCGAGGCTGCGATAGGCGGCAAGAAGCGTCGGCTTCATCGAGGAATCGAGCGCGGGATAGGACTGGAAGGCGTGGTCGAGCGCGGTTTCCGTCAGCGTCCAGAAATCGACATAGCGCCCCATAAGTGAGCGCACCCAGGAATATTCGAGCTGTTTGGCGCGCCAGTGATGGGAGAGTTTTTCCCAATCCGGCCCGACGGCTTCCGCATGCCGGCGCACGGCCGCATGCACGTCGAAGAGCGTGCCATAGGCATCGAAGACGAAGATCGATGGCTGCATGCGGCTTCCCCCTTCTCTCACGCGCCGTCGGCTTTCGGGCGCCAAATCGCCGGCGCGCCCGCATTCTCTGCACGCCCGCAGATGCCGCCGGCCGGCGGCTTGTGACGAGATAGGGTCTAGCAAGACGGCGGCATTCAGGCTACCGCCAGGAGTTCATATTGGCGGCGACGGGCGTCTTCGCCGCGCCCCGGCCGCGCCGCGAAAGACGTGGCGCAACCTCGTTCAAACGGGGCCGGGACGGGCGTTTTTGAAGGCGCGGGCCGTTCGCCGCAAGCAAGCGACAGACGAGAGGCACGACATGGCTGAGTGGTCGAAAACCTGGACCTTTGTGGATGGCGACTGGCATGAGGGGAATGTCCCGCTCATCGGCCCGCGCAGCCATGCCATGTGGCTCGCCTCGATGGTTTTCGACGGGGCGCGGCGCTTTGAAGGCGTGATGCCCGACCTCGAATTGCATTGCGCGCGCGTCAATGCCTCGGCCACGGCCTTGGGGCTCGAGCCGAAGGTCGACGTGGAGACGATGGTGGGGCTCGCCAAAGAGGGCGCCACGAAATTCGACGACGAGACGGCGCTCTATATCCGGCCGATGTATTGGGCGGAGGAAGGCGGCTTCATGTCGGTGCCGCCGCTCGCCTCGTCGACGCGCTTTTGCATGTGCATTTACGAGACGCCGGTTCTGGAGCCGAAAGGCTTTTCGCTGACCTTGTCGCCCTATCGCCGGCCGACCATCGAATGCGCGCCGACGAACGCCAAGGCGGGCGCGCTTTATCCCAACAACGGGCGGGCGATTTTGGAGGCGAAGTCGCGCGGCTTCGACAATGCGCTGGTGCGCGACATGCTGGGCAATGTGGCGGAGACCGGCACCTCGAACATTTTCATGGCGAAGGACGGCGTGGTCTTCACGCCGGCGCCGAACGGCACCTTCCTGAACGGCATCACGCGCCAGCGCGTCATCTATCTTCTGCGCCAGGCGGGCGTGGAGGTGCGCGAACAGGCGCTGACGATCACCGATTTCATGGCGGCCGACGAGATCTTTTCGAGCGGCAATTATTCCAAGGTCGTGCCCGTCAATCGCATAGAGGACCGCGATCTGCAGCCCGGCCCGATCGGCAACCGGGCGCGCGCGCTCTACTGGGAGTGGGCGCACGCCTGAGTCTGCCGGGCCATTCGTGGCTTCTGCCTGGCCCTGATGTTGGAAGCGGCCGACCAGAACCCCAGATAAGGCTGACGTTGATTTTCAAGGGAGTTGTGTATGTCCCGCTTTCTGCCTGCCGCCGTTTCGGCCGCCGCCCTGTCCGGGCTTCTTCTTCTCGGCGGGACGGCGCCGGCCGATGCCACCTGGCTGAGTTTCGACAAGGGCGAGGGAACCTGCAAGGCGCTGACGGCGCGATACGACCCCGCGAGCCTGTGGTTCGGCTGGGTGTCCGCCCAGGGCGACGGGCCGAACGGCGGCTGGCGCGGCGGCAGCAAGCCCTTCTACGCCGAGGGCTGTTTCCGCACCGAGATCGAATGCCGCCGCTTCGTCAATGAAGGCTTGAGCTTTTCCAACGGCCGCCTGATCGGCATGAAATGCGAGCCGGGCGTGCCGCCGCGCGCGCTCCGCTGAGGGTTTTGGGCGGCTCCCGCTTTTTGTGGGGGACCCCCTGCTTGTTTTAGAGAGACCCCCACCCCTGACCCCTCCCCACAAGGGGGAGGGGGACTGTGCGGCTGATTCCGGAGTTTTTGGTGCGCCGCTGCGGGCTTGCGGAGGGGCCGGCCCTCTGCGGGGGTCGATCGACCCTCTTCTGGTTTGACCGACCCTCTTCGCGTTCGAGATGTCGTCGTTTCGGCGGATGGTTCTGCCAGGCGGATCGGTGCGCTCCACCACCTCCCCCTTGTGGGGAGGTCGACGCGGCGGCGAAAGCCGCAAGCGTCGGGTGGGGGTGACGGCGCTGATGGCCGTTCTCCGAAGTCAGCACTCGGGCAGACTCCCACTTTTTGTGGGGGACCCCCACCCCTGTCCCCTCCCCACAAGGGGGAGGGGGACTGTGCGGCTGATGCCGGAGTTTCGTCGGGCCGCCCGGTCAAGGGGCGCATGATCAAGGGGCCGGATGATCAAAAGGCGGGATGATCAAGGGGCTGGCGGGTCACCACGGGATGATCCCGGGATAAGTCTCGCCTGGGCGGCTCAGCTTCCCGGGGCTGCCTTTCCGGTCCCCGCTTTAGCCTCCGGTGTTGTCCGCGCCGCTTTTGTCGGCGCCGAGGGGCGGGATGGCTTTGAGGTAGGCGGCGATGGCGGCGCGGTCTTCGGGCGGGAGTTTGGCGAGGTTTTCCTGCACCGGCACCATCGGCCCGCCGACGCTGTCGAAATCCGGCGTGAAGCCGCTTTCGAAATAATAGGTGAGGTCGGAGAGGCTCCAGCTGCCGATGCCGTCATCGGACGGTGTGATGTTGGGGATGCGGCCTTTGCCTTCCGGGTTCGGCGCGCCGGCGAGCCAGCGATCGGTCTCAAGCCCGCCAAACGCATCGCGCGGAGTGTGGCACTGGGCGCAATGGCCGGGGCCTTCGACGAGGGTGCGCCCGCGCATGAGCTCGTCGTTGCTCTCATCGACGGCGATCACCGGCGCGTCGGAGAGATAAAGCCGCTTCCACAGACCGATGCCGCGGCGCAGCGAATAGGGGAAGGCGAGGTCGTGGCCCGCGACCCGGTTTGCGCTCGCCGGAAGCGTGTCGAGATAGGCCTTGAGATCGAGAAGATCGGTGAGGCGCATCTTGGCATAGGAGGTGTAGGGGAAGGCCGGATAAAGATGCGCGCCGGACGGCGAGAGCCCGCGCTTCATCGCATTGACGAAATCGATGTCGCTCCAGGAGCCGATGCCGGCCTCGCGGTCTGAGGAAATGTTCGGCACGCGGAAGAGGCCGAAATCGGTGTCGAGCTCGAGCCCGCCGGAAAGCACGAGCTTTGCATCGCCCTCCGCTTTGGGCGCGGCATGGCAGGAGGCGCAGCTGCCCGCCAGAAACAGGCGCTCGCCGTTGGCGACATCGGGCTCATGCGCGGGAAGCGCCGCGGCCGCGAGCGGCCACGGCATCGTTACGACATAGAAGCCGACGAGTGCCGCGGCCGCCAGAACGACGACCGCTGCCAGAAGCTTTTTCGCCACGAAAGCCTCAGTCCTTTTTCACGCGATAATCTTCGTGACAGGATTTGCAGTTCTTCGCGACCTTGCCGAACGTCTCCTTGAAGGCGTCGAGATCCTGCGGTTTCGCTTTCACCGCCGCGGTGGTCGCCTGCTGCAATTCGTCGATCTTGGCGTGGAAGCCCTCCATATCCTGCCAGATCTTCGGCGAGGCCTCGGTGTCGCCCGTGTCGGAGCCTTCCGGGAAGTAATGCGCGAATGTGTGGGCGCCGGCATCAAGCGTGGCGAGGACGAGCTGGCCGACCGCGGGATTGTAGGGGATTTCGCCCTTGATCATGCCGCCGCCGACCTTGGCGGAGGCCCCGAAGGATTCCATGATCGTCTGGCGCGTCTTGATGGGGTCGTCGGTGCCGCTCGATGCCGCATCTTGGGCATGGGCGGCGAAGCCCGCGACAGAGGCCGCGGTGAGGGCGCCGGCGATGGCGAGGGAGATGCTGCGAAGCATGAGGCTGCCTCCTGTTTGTCTTGGACAGGTCTAGTTATAGGGGGCGGTTTCGCGGCAGCCAGCGGCAGAGACCGCGACGGCGCCCCTTCACGCAGGCGTGACGGCGCGCGAGCGATCGGGAGGGTTCGTGATGGCGGCATTGAGAAGCTTTTGGGCGGCGCAGGGACGCGGGGCGCGCGGTGAACCACGCGCGGCGGCGAAGGCCGGGGTTTTGGCCGGGGTCTCTGCCGCTGTCGGGGCGGCGGCTCGGGCGGTGGTCTTGGCGGGGGGCCTGGCGACCCTCGTGGTGGCGGGCGCGCTCACGGCGACGCCCGCGGCGGCCGTGGTCGGCCATCCGCCGGCACCGGAAGGCGGCGGCGCCTGCGAGGATGGCGGCTGGAGCTGGGTCGGGACGTTTTCGGGCACGAGGGAAGACCCGATGAACGACTGGCGCCGCCCGGTCTTCCTGCGCGCCTGTTTCCCCAACGAATACACCTGCCGCCGCTGGGTGAACTCGGTGCAGACCTGGGCCGAAGCGCCGGGGCTGATGCGGTGTGAGAGGTTGGGGCGGTAGGGGGATGCGCCACGGGGGTGAGTCCCCGCTCGGAGGAATCACCCCTAAAAACAATTTACCCCGGCCGCATGCCAGAGGCAGAGACGGTACCGGGGTTTACGGTAGATATATATATATCCGAGGTGGGGGCGAGGTTCGAGCGTTGCCGGGGCGCTCTAGAAGGGGATCTAGTTGTTCCAGGGTGGGGCGACTGCCCTGCAAGCGATCGCGCATACCGGCACGATGCTCCCCCTTCCGACCTTGCCAACGCACTGCTTAAGTCTGGTTCAGTCCGTGGCGCAGGTGTCGTGCGCCAAATGTAATGTCTATGATTAATTTCGTAATAACCAATTCTCACAAAAATTTTCTATTTGTATAAACTGGCTTTTTAGGCCAGTAAGTTTATCTGACTGTTTACGTTTATCCTGCTCGTTCGTCGCCTTAAAAAGGTCTGATCGAGCCTTATGTGTTTTGTAGTGCTGCCTGTGCGGCAACATTAATTTCCCATTTTTAATAACAGCTCCAGTGATTTCAGCGGGCCGATCTATATATTTTTTCTCTTTATGATACCGTAACCCTGATCGATGAATGATGCGCTTGATAGACCAAATTACTTCCGGAGATATATTATTACCAGAAATTGTCACGTCATCTATGTAAACGGTCAGGCAGTAGTCATTCTTTTTACATATGGCGCTTATCTCCTCCCAAACGTCATAATGAGCAAAGTATGACATAATAGGACTGAGTGGGCTCCCGGTTGGCAAGTAGCCCTTAAATGTCGCTATCCTAGATAGATGCCAAGAGACATCTTCTGAACATTTCATGATGTGACGAAAAAACCAAAGAACTCGCTCAAACGTTGTGCTTGGAAAGTATTTTCGAATATCTAAGCAGTGTATTGTACGATTAAATCGATGTTTCGCGGCATTAGAGATATAGCAACGTCCTTTGACAGGGCAAAAAAGATAATCTGGAGGATTGATGCAGCTTAATTTTCTGGAAATATATTTTTGAATATCTTTGAGATCCTTTTGGGGATTCTCGATGCGGCGCATTTTTCCCGTTTTACGTTCAATATCAAATTCGTTATAAAGATCGTCTGATTTGTTAGCCAGAAATCTAAGCGTATTGACGTCTATATGAAGAATTCGTGCGAGTTTTTTTCGAGTTTTAAGTTTATAGAAGGGCGACTGATTGAGTGGATATTGCTTCTCAGGCATCAGCCTTGCTCGACTTGTCTTCTAAAAATTTTAGTAGAGATAATATTTTTGACGCAACAAAGGTGCGTGATTTTTCATATTTGTTTTGGCTTCCCAGGTTTTCTGAAAAGAATAAAATAGATGAAGATGGTATCTCAAATGTCTGTGCATACCTATCGATAAGGTCAAGAGTTGGTGTCTTTGTGCCTTTTTCAAGTTCTGATATATAAGATTTCGAGATACCTAGTTGTTTCGCAGCCTCAGTCTGCTTCATGTCGTGATACACGCGAATGAGCCGAAGGGCTTCGTTGATCATATTAATATCCTCCATAAAGCATACAAGACAGGGCGGCATTATTCCCGGAAGCAATCAATGAATCGATAGATCCAAAACAGCAGTTTTAGTGCTACGGCACCGATTCCAAACACGAACCTAAGGGTCCGTGGTCGGACGAGATGACGCGCCCAATTTACTTGCCTCTTCCGTTCACTCCGCCGCCGCTCTCGGTCGACTTGATTCGATGCTTCCATCGTTTCGTTCCTTCTTCACCACCAAGACCGAATGCCTTGGCGCCATCATGGTGAAGTCGGTAGGGGCGAGAGCAGTAAACCCTGCTTGTACGGCGAGCCCCCGGCCATCGGGGGCTCGCCCGCGCCTGACGCCGGGGACGTCTCCGCCCCTTCTGCCGGCTGAAAGTTAGAGGGCTTGTGAGCCCTCCGCGCGGCGCATGCGCCGCAGATGATGATGGCTATCCCCTCTTGTTCGACCAACTTAATATAGGCGCAGCGAAAGCGGCCATCAAGAAAAAAGTTCGCTGAAGGCGAATTTTTACGATTTATGCTAGCTGGTGGTGCGCATGCGACTTGCCCGCAAAGGCGGACTGAGACGGGCACGTCTCGTTTCGAAGAAGAAGAAGCTACGACAAACGCGACATTCAGGCGAAAAGGATGTTCCGACGAAGGCTGCCCGGCGCCTAACGCGTCTCCTCGCACCCAAGAATATGACTTCCCGCGCTGACCATCCGGGGCGTATGAAAAACGGGACAATCGTTCTTAGCTTTCCTGCGCTTTGTTCAAAGGGCGGGCTCATGAAATAACTTGTCTTCGCGTTCGCGGCACTCCTTGCCATGGCCGGCTCTTTTCCGGCGGCGGCGCAGTCTGGCGCGGATGAGCAGGCGGTCGCGGTGCTCATCCGCAGCTGCCGGAATCTGCCGCCGGCCTTAGCTGGACCAGCGCGCAGAAGACCCGATGAACGATGTCGATCTGAACCCAGCCTGCGCGACGCTCTGCGTTCGCGTCCGGCGACCATCCGTCTTTTTCAGAGCAATTCGAGCGTCGGTCGAAACTCCTGCGCGGATGTTTCGGCGAGGGTGGCCGCGCGGCTGGAGGGGTGGTTTTGCAGGTAGTTTTCGATGAGGCGGAAGCCGAGGGAATAGCCGAGCCATCTTGGCAGGTCGCCTCGGCCGTAGAACCAGGCTTCATGGTTATAGTCTGTCCTGTCCCATTCGTCCGCCACGCGCGCCGAATGGGGGCGGATGTCATCGTCTGGCAGCCGCTCCCAGGGTTCTGGCGGGCCGCCAAACAGCTCTTGAACGAAATGGCCTGCCAGTCCTTCCGAGACCAGCGCCTCGCCCAATGACGCGCCATAGCCGGGTCCGTCCCAACGCGCGGCGTGATGAAGCTCGTGGGCGAACATGCGCTCCAAAGACATGTCCGCGTTGGGGCGGAGGGCTGGATTGCCGGGATCCAAGGTGAGGAAAATAACGCCAGGCTTGGGCGAGCGACCGACATGTCCCTTCTCGGGGATGACCCATCTCCCGCTTTGCACCACGACATCCAGGGGCCGGAGCGGCATGAGGGCCGCCGCCTTCTCGTGCGTGGCCGTCAGGGCGTCGCGGAGCCAGGCGCGGATGTCCGCGAGGGTGCCGCGCGCATCGAGGACATGGAGTGTGAGCGAGGACATGCCGGCAGCATAGCGCATCATCCTGCCTGCCGAACATTGGCTCTCGGATTGCCCGAATGGCGCCGGGCGCGCCAGGCGCGGAAGCACGGTGAGGGCGGGCCGCATGCAACCGCCGCGGCCGTTCCGGGTTCTCCCTCGGCATTTTGGGAAGGGCGGGCTCATGAGACGGGTTGTTTTTGCGCTTGCGGCATTCGTCGCCTCGGCCGGGTGTCTTCCGGCGGCGGCGCAGTCCGTTGCGCGTGAGCAGGCCGAGCGTTCGGCGGATGCCGCCTTGGCCGAGGCGGTGCGGGCGGTCGGGATGCGCATCCGGGCCTGCTGGAATCCGCCGCCCGCCGCGTCGGGCGCGCGCGCCGTCGTCTCCTTTGAGGTTGGGGAAGAGGGACGGCTGGTCGGCGAGCCGCGCGTCGAGGAGGCGGATGCAGGTGCCGCATCTGGGGCCGCCTCGGGGGGCGCTGGCGTCTCTGGGGCCGACCAGGCTTTTGCGCTCTCCGCGGTGCGTGCCGTACGCAACTGCGCGCCCTATCCGGAGATCCCGCCGGGCGAGACCGTCAGGGCGCCGTTCGTGTTCGTGGCCGAAGGCGGCGGCGCTTCCTCCGAAGCAGAGACGTCTGCCGACGCGGATACGGGCGCCGACGAATAGCCATTTCGTGCCGAAATGCGTTTCGGTCGCGCGCAGGCCGACGGACATGCGCGGTCTCCCCGGGCCTTTCGCCAATCATGCGCGCGCGCCTATGATGCGGGTTTCGCGATGCCAGGGGATGCGGGCGCGTGCCGCTGTCTCGACGGCCGGGATAAGGGACGTTCGATCATGACCACGGGAGGCGCAGACGCGGCGGAGGGGCCGTTTACGTTTCGGCTGAAGCTTCCCGCGGGCGTCGAGGCGTGGATTTATCCCTCCGCCTTGGTCGTGGCGGTGGTCTTCAGCGCGCTCGTTGCCTATCACCATGCGCATCAGCCCGTCGCGCTCGCGGTCATCCTTCTCGTCGGTCTCGTTCTGTCGGATCTCGCGCATGAGCTCGCGCATCTCGTGGCGGCGCGCGGCTTCGGGCTCGCCTGCGATCGGATCGTCCTGTCGGTCGACGGGGCCTTTGTTTTTCTCGAAGAGCCGAAGTCGCGGAGAAGTACCATCGCGATCGCCTTCGCCGGCCCGGCGGCGAACCTTGTCATTGCGGGCGTCGCGTTCGCGATCTGGGGCTTGAGCCCGTCTGCGCCGGTGCAGCATCTGCCGGGCTTCGCGACGCCGCTGCCCGCGTCCCCGACGCTCGCGCACGAGGCAGCGTTCTTTCTCGGCCTCTTCAATCTGGCTTTCGGGCTCGCCAATCTCGCGCCGGCCGTTCCAACCGATGGCGGCGTCATTCTCCGGGTCGCGTTGCCACGACGGCTGTCGGAAAGGACTGCGCGCCTGATCGTGTCAGCGTTCGGGCTCGTCTTTGCCGTCGTCTCGACCGTGGCGCTGATCGCGAGCGTTCTTGCGATGGTGCCGCTTTATCTGCCGCCGTCCTTCGGCGACAATTTCCGCGAATTCCGCCGCGCCTGGCGGATGGCGCCGGGTTAGCACCGAAGGATGGCGTCTCTCAGCCGGCACCAGTTTCCAGACGCAAAATTCGTGAGTTCCTCCCCGCCAAGCCCGCAGTTTTCGATGAAGGCGCGGGCCTGCCGCTCCGGGCGGTACTGGTAGGGAAAGTCTGCCGAGAACAACAACCGATCGGGCCCGACCACGCCCCGTGCGCGGCGCAGATGTTCCGCCGAGAACATCCCGCTCGCGCCCAGATAGACGTTCCGGCGCAGATAGGTGTCCAACGGATGGGCAAGTTCAGAGACCGCGTCGAGCGCACGCAACCGGTCGACGTAATAAAGGACGAGCTCGCCCCAATGGCCGAGAAGGACCGGCAGATCGGGGTGCCGGTCGAAGAGCCCCGACAGAAGCAGGCGGATGAACTGGATGCCCGCATCGAGATGCCAGCCGATCGCATAGCCGGCCAGGGCCATCTCGACCCTGTCGCCGAAACCCGAGAACCAGGCGGTGCGCACCCCCTCCGGCACGACGCGCGGATGCAGCAGGAGCGGCACGCTGCGCCGGCCCGCAACCTCGAAGATCGGCGCGAAATCGGGATGGTCGAGGTGGTGTTCACCCACCCGTCCGCACAGCATCGCTCCGGTGAAGCCGAGCTCGACGATGCAGCGTTCAAGCTCCGCCGCCGCGGCCTCGGGCCGGGCGACCGGGAGCGTCGCCATCGCCTCGAACCGGTCTGGATGGCGCGCGACCGTTTCGGCCAGCGTATCGTTCACCCGCCGCGCAATGTCGACGCTTTCGGCCCCAAGGTCGTGGAGCGCCGGCGTGGTCAAGGACAGGACCTGCACGTCGACGCCGGCCTCGTCCATCAGCGCGATGCGGTCCTTGGAGAGGTCGAGCAGCCGTTTCGCAATGTCACCGATCTGGTGATAGGCGACGCCCGGATCGCGGCTTTCCAGTCCGAGCCTGGACCAGGCGTCGACGACTTCGGCGGTCGCCATATGCTCTTCGGTGGCGATGATCTTCACAGGCTCGGCACAAAAAAGGGGCTCACCATGCAAGAGGGTCACCACGCCACCGTGCGACCGTCGCGATCCTCGTAGCGCAGGCCGGGCCTTCCCGTCTGCGCAAGGAGAAGATCGACGAGCTTGGGCGCCGATTCTGCGAGCGTGTAGCGCGCTTCCGCCCCGCCCAGCTCCGTCTTGATCCAGCCGGGCGCGATCAGCAGCATCGGGTGCGTATTTCCGGCGCGGATCGCATAGCTTCGCATGTACTGGTTCAGCGCTGCCTTCGAGCCGCGATAGACCTCGTGGCCGCCGCGCGTGTTCTCGGCGATGCTGCCCTGGCCAGAGGACATGACGGAGATGGTTCCTTCGGGGGTCGTGAGGTCGGCCAAGGTCTCGACCACCCGCATCGGGCTGAGCGCGTTGGTGACCATGACGCGGATGAATTCCTCCGTCGAGGTCTCGGCGATCGTCTCGCTCTGGTTGGCGTTCGCCGTTCCGGCGTTCACGAGCAGGATGTCGTAGCGCCGGTCCTGAAGCTTCTCGCGCAGAGCCTCGATCTGGGTGGGCACGGTGATGTCCAGCGAGGCGATCTCGACCGCCTCGGGGTGCTCGTCGCGCAGCGCGTGCAGGGGCGTTCCGGCGGTGTGCCGGACCGTGCCGGTCACATGCCACCCGCGCCCCACGAACTCACGTGAAAGGGCATGACCGATCCCGCGGGACGCGCCGATGATGAGAATGCGTTGCATGGGATGTCTCCGTTACCAGTTCGAACAATGTTCTCTGCAAGCTAGGGAGCAAAAGATGGTTTCGCGAGGCGCATCACCTTCAAAAACAAGTTGCGCGCCATGCAAGTCTTGCTCATACCCGGCGCATGGCAAATACGGATCTCAACCTGCTGCGGGCGCTCGATGCCTTGCTCGCGACCGGCAGCGTGACCGAAGCGGCCGCACGTCTTGGCCTGAGCGTATCGGCGATGAGCCGCAATCTGACGCGATTGCGCAAGGTCACTGGAGACCCGCTGCTCGTGCGCGCCGGATCGCGGCTGGTGCCATCTCCGCGCGCGGTTGCCTTGTCCGCCGAAGTGCCCGCGCTGCTGGCTCGGGTCGAGAGCGCGCTCGCCCGGGACGAGCATGGTCTCGAGCTTAAGACCCTCAGCCGGACCTTTTCGCTCCGCGCCAATGAGGGGTTCATCCACCGCTTTGCAGCGCCCCTGCTCCAAAGGATGCTTTCGGCGGCACCGCAGACCCGTCTGAAGCTGGCGGCGAAACGGGTGAAGGATGGGACGCCGCTGCGCGAAGGCGCCGCTGATCTGGAGATCGGCGTGTTAGGGGATTTCGCGCCGGAAATCCTGACCCGGCGGCTTTTCGATGACGAGTTCATCGCTGCCGCGCGTCCCGGTCACGCGTTGCTCGACGCGCCGGTCACGCCGGAGCGTTTTGCAAATTGCCTGCATGTGGTCGCGTCCCGACGCGGCCAGACGACTGGGCCGGTGGATGAGGCGTTGGCCCGCCTCGGCCTTGTTCGAAAGGTGGTGGCGGTCGTACCGGGATTTCCCGACGCGATGGCGATCGCACGCCGGTCCGATGTGATCGCGCAGATCCCCCGCTCCGTCCTGAGCTCCGATCTGGTCGGAATAGAACTGCCGGTGTCGGTGCCGGGCATTTCCGTATCCGCCATGTGGCATCCGAGGTTCGATGTCGACCCCGAACAGAAATGGTTCCGGGAGATGGTCTTCGAGACGGTGCTGAAATCCCCCGGCGAGCCCTCCTGACGAGCGCGCCGTCCTTCTGTCGGCTTCGGTGTCCCGTTCTGGGCGGTCCGGTCGCCGCTCTCTCCTCACCGATAAACCATGTCGATGCAGTCGAAGGCGCCGAGGGCGTGGTCTTCGCGGAAATGCTGGTGGTCGGCCTGGAGGCGGTCGGCGGCTTCTTCGGCGAAGCGCACGAGATCGGCGATGAAGAGTTTCCGCGGCGTGGCGGCGGCGATGATCGAGGGTTCGACGTCGTAATCGATCTGGCCGAGATCGTCTGAGAGCGCATGCGCCTTGGCGAGTGCTGCGCCGCAGACTTCGGCGTAGTCCTTCCAGGTGCCGAAACTCAGTTCGTCGAGATCGATGTCGTCGCGGAAGGGCGCGCGCTCGCGGCTCATGAAGCTCTCGCCGTCGATTTCGACGGCGCCGTAAAAGATGTCGCCATGGGCGAGCTGCACGGCCTGGCCGTGGGCGATGCGGTCGGCCTTGGCGCCGGCATCGAATTCGGAGGGCGGGGCGAGCCCGTCGAGGGCGGAGCGGCGGGCGCGCTTGAACTCGATGATGATGTCGTCGGTGGCGTTCTTCGAGGGGCCTTCGATGAGGACGTAATAGCGCGGCAGGCCGAGCGAGGCCGTGCCCTGGCCGTGGCGCACGCACACATCCTTGACCTTGAGCTCGCCGGCGCGGTCGGGCGCGTCGATCCCGTTCGATTTCGCCAGATCGTCGACCGCCTTCTGGAATTTTGCCACCTCTTTGGAGATCGGCTGCAGCTCGTCGCTCGCCTTGAAGCCGCGGCCGGAGCCTTTGAGATAATCGTCCCACAGCCAGTCGTGGCGGTCTTCCCAGGCTTCCTTGAAGAGGCGGCGGATGACTTTCGGCGAATTGTCCATGCGGTAATCGTCGTTCTTCTCCGTCGCGTGCTCGGCATAGGCCTCCATCGCCTTGAGGTAGCCTTTGACGAACTTCTTCACGACCTTGCGCCGCTTCTTGCGGGTGAGGCCGCCTTCCTCGCGCGCGGCGATCCAGAAGCCGACGGCGCCGCGTTTGATGTCGAAGGTGAAGGGGGCGTAGATCGTCTCGTCAAAATCGTTGACGCCGAAAATGGGTGCGCCGTTTTCATCCGGCATGATGCCAAAATTTTCCGGATGCACGTCGCCGAGCGCCATGACGGAGGGCATGTTGGAATCCTGGCCCACCAGATCGCGGTAGAAGAGAAGCGCCGTGCCGCGGAAGAACTTGAAGAAGTCCTTCGCGAGCGCGTCGAATTTCGTCCGCGCGCCATGGTTGCGCTGCTCGATGCGCTGGGCATGGTCTTCCCGCAAGGTGGAGCGGACGTGCTCGCGCCGCGCCTGGCCGGTGAGGAGCACGGGCGGGACGATGTGTTCGCCGGAGGCGATGCGCTGGGCGAGGTCACGAAAGGCGTCGCGCTGGCCGCCGGCCTTGCGGGCGGGCTTGATGTCGGCGGATTGGGTCTTCGTGTCCGCCTTGTCTCTCGCCGGCTTGTCTGTTGACTGCTTTTTCTTCGCTTCGGCCATGGTCGCTCTTTCCTCTGGCGTCAGCTTGAAAACGCAAACCAGGAGTTGCCGTTCCGAGGGGGCCGTTCCGGGGCACCGTTCCGGACGGGGCTCTGTAGGGCCGCGACGCTGCGGGGGCGCCGCTTGGTGACAGGGGTGGGCCGGACCGTCGCGCCGGCTGTGGGCTTCCTGCACCAATCTCTGCGAAATGTGCCATTCCGCCGGGGAATGTCCGCCTGCCTGCGGCCTCTGCCTTGCGTTTTCAGCTTCAAGCAGGCTTTGGATGTTTTCCAAGTTCGCAGGCGTGTCACTAGGTGATGCCTACGGATTGCGTTCTGCGTTCGAGGACGTGATGGAGCGAAGGCGGGGGGAGAAATGGCGGTTCGGTCCCCCGCCGCGGATGCATCTGGCGGAGGTGCATGCCGCACCCGACGGCGACATCGGGACCGCAATCGAGGGGGCGGGATTGAGAGCCGGCGCGAGCGCCGGATTCGGCAGGTCGGCATTCGCGGGCCGGATGCAGTGGGATGAGAATGTTGACCGGACCGTACCCGAGAATGTCGCCTCGCCTTATGGGGATTGTTCGCAGCAGCCTCGCTTTGATCGTGGCGGCGCTCGTCCTCATCGCTTCGGCCGCGCCGGGCCGCGCCGTCGAATTGAGCGAGACCGAACGCCAATGGGTGGCCGAGCATCCGACCGTCACCGTCGGTGTCGTCGCCGACAACGAGCCCTATTCGTTTTTCCGCAACGGCTCGATGATGGGCTGGACGCTCGATGTGCTCGACCGCATCGAGGTGGAAAGCGGCCTCACCTTCGTGCCGCGCATGGGCACCTGGCCGGAGATTTACGGCAATTTCCGCGCCGGCCGGCTCGAGGTCGTTGCCGACATCTCCCTGACCGAGGCCCGCCTGCCTTTCATCGCCTTCACCGATCCCTATCACCAGCGCCGCACGGTGATCTTCCAGAACGTCGACCATCCGCTCGCGCCGCCGATCGATGTGGAGGCGCTGTCGAAGAAGCGCATCGGCGTCATCAAGGACATTTATTACGGCGGCGCCCTGCGCAAGGCGGGCATCGAACCCGTCGAATACGACACCTACCGCGATCTGATGGCGGCGCTCGCCTTCGGCTGGGTCGATGCCGTGATCGCGGCGGAGATGACGGGCAATTTCTTCGCCCGCGAGAACGGCTTTTCCAATGTGGAAGCAGTCGGGCCGGTGCCGATCGCCGGCGTGTCGCTTGAAGATTTCCGCCTGGGCGTGCTGAAGGCGGAAGCCGAACATGTGGGGGGAGATGCCGGGAACGCATCGCAGAGGGCCGCTGAGGGCGTGGCGGCCGAGGCTGCGCGCGACCGCGACCGGGAGATGCTGCACGAGATTTTGGCGAAGGCCGTCGCCGCGCTGCCGACGGAAGAGCTCGCCGCCATCACCGAGCGCTGGCTCAGCTATCGCAGCGGCCGGGTGTTTTCCGCAGGGCCCCTGCGGCTTCTGCCGGAGGAGCAGCAATTCGTCGCCAATGCGCCGCCTTTGAAGGTCGGCCTCATCAGCGATTACGAGCCTTTGAGTTTCTTGCGCGACGGCAGGGGGCAGGGGTTTGCGGTCGATCTGATGCATGAGATCTCCGCCGCGACGGGGCTTGCCATGATCCCCGTCTACGACAGCGGGGCGAACATTCTGCAGGCGTTTCGCGACGGCGACATCGACATCATGAGCAACATGTCGCGCACGGCCGAGCGCGAAGACTACACGCTCTTCACGCGCGAATATCACCGCATCCCGAACGCCGTCTTCGTGCGCTCCGGCTTCGGCCTCTATCGCGGTCTCGAATCGCTCGAGGGCCACAGCGTCGGCATCGCCGAAGAGATCTATTATGCCGACGCGCTGAAGGCGCGCGTCGCCGATCTGCGCACCTACGCGACGCAGGAAGAAATCCTGCAGGCGCTGGCGCGCGGCGAGGTGGATGCGGCGATCCTGGCGCTGTCCAACGGCAGCGCCATCATCCGGCGTCTGGGGCTCATCAACATCGATATCGGCGGCGAATTTCTGATGCCGGGCGTGGAGCGCGAGGATCTGCGCTTCGGCGTGTCGCCCCGCTATCCTTATGCGCGCAGCATCATCGACCGGGCGATGAGCGCCATGTCGGCTGCGCGGTGGAACGAGCTCGAAACGCGCTGGCTCGGGCCGACCGTCGCCGGGATGGAGCGCCAGCGCCCGCTTCTGACGAGCGAAGAGCGCAGCTATCTCGATGGCAAGGGCGTCTTGAAGGTCTGCGTCGATCCTCTGACGCCGCCTTACACCTCCGTCGACACGGATGGCGATTTCACCGGCGTCGCCTCCGAGGTGATGGAGCGGCTGGCCCGCCAGGGCGGCTTTTCCTGGCAGGTGGTGCCGGTGCCGATCTGGGGCGGCGGCCTCAAGAAGGCCGAAGATTACGAATGCGACGTCCTGCCCTTCGTCACCGACAGCGCGGCGGCCGACGACCGCTGGACGTTCACGCTGCCCTATCTCGTCTTGCCGATGGCGGTGGCAAGCTCGCTCAACGAGCCGATCGTCAGCACGATGAACGATCTGGCCGGCAAGCGCGTCGGCATCGCCCCCGGCGAAAGCCCGCTGCGCGTTCTGCAGGAGCGCTATCCGAACGTTAACCTGGTGGAGGTGGCGAGCGAGGCGGAGGCTTTGACGGGCGTGCGCCAGGGCGAGCTCGACGCCGCCCTCGGCACGCTGCCGAGCCTCGGCTATCTCTTGGCCTCCAAGCGGCTTTACGACGTGAAGGTGGCCGGCCGCATTTTTGAGGATTGGCGCGCCTCGATCGCCACCCGCGCCGACGAGCCGATGCTGGCGGCGATTTTTGCAAAACTCGTCGCCGGCCTCGACGAGCAGGACGTGCAGACGATGCTGAGCCGGCAGATGCTGGTGCGCATCGACCAGCGCGTCGATTACAGCCGCCTGCTTCTCCTCGGCGGGGTGGCGCTCGTCACCCTCGTTCTCGTCGTTTACTGGAACCGCAAGCTGCGGCGCCTCAACGCCGCGCTCGAACGCGCCAACCAGAAGCTTCAGGACGTGTCGATCACCGATGCGCTGACGGGCCTCTACAACCGCCGCCATTTCGACGCGCGCGCCGCCGACGAATTCGCCCTGTGCCAGAGGAATGGCTGGCTGTTTTCGGTGGCGATGATCGATGTCGACCATTTCAAGAACGTCAACGATGCGCGCGGCCACCTCTTCGGCGATCAATGCCTGCGCCACATCGCCCGCCTGGCACGCGCAATTTTCGGCGAGGACGGCGACATTCTGGGCCGCTATGGCGGCGAGGAATTCATCATCTTCACGCTCGGCGGGGCAAGCGAGGATTTCTTCGATCGCCTGGAGCTTCTGCGCCGGCGCGTGGAAGGCGAGCCGTTTTCGACCGGCGAGGAGACCTGGCGCCTGACGATCAGTCTCGGAGGCTATGCGGCGATCCCCGCGCCGGAGGCGAAGCTCAGCGATTTCGTGCGCGAGGCCGATGCACGGCTCTACGAGGCGAAAGCGCGCGGCCGCAACCGGGTGGTGGGCGAGACGCGGGCTGACAAGGGCGCCGACGTGAAGGCGGAAGGCCGTGGGGAGATGGAGGGGGCGGAGTAGGGGGGCGCGGCTCTGATGCAGCCGTGAGACGCGCGGCTGCTGTGTTGCGACTCGGGCGGTTTCCTGCGAGGCTGACGGGGCGGGGTGAGAGCGGACGCGAACCGGCCAGTCTCGCTGAATTCGTCACCGCGCTGGGAGAGCTCGACAATCCGCTGATGCAGGGCATCCGCTTGCACGAACTCGATCGGAGGCGGCGGGGTGGTCCATGCCGACGTTTGGCACTTGATCGGCGGTTGCGCCGATGGTGTCGGCTCGGATCCTACTTCAAAGCGGGCTTCCGCTCATCGCCTGCGAGTGTCGTTCGGTCTTCGGCGAGAATGGGCCGAAAGCGGCCTGGCGGCTTTCAGTGCGGTATGGCGGAAAGCCACCATACCGCACCCGACCGGTTCCCTGTCGTTTCTGCCCGTGACGGGTCATTTCCAAGCGGACGTGTGTGGAGATTCTGCGCGGCGGCTGATTCGTCACAGTGCTACCTCATGTCGATGACCACCTTGCCGAAGGGACCGCGAGCGAGATGCGCGAAAGCGGCGGGCAATTCGGCGAGCGGATAGCGCGCGTCCACCACCGGGCGGATGCCGGCGCGGTCCACCGCCCGCACGAGGCGCTCCAGCGCGCCGCGACTGCCTGTTCCAATGCCGTGAATGGTGACGTTCTTCAGCATCAGGGGCATTGCGGCGGAGCTGAACTCGAAGCCATCAAGAGCGCCGATCTGACAGACATGGCCGCCCACGGCGGCAAGCTCGACCGATTGGCCGAGATGCGCCCCGCCGATCACCTCCAGGACGATATCGGCGCCGCGATCGCTGGTGATCCGGTAGACCTCCTCCATCCAGTCTTTCGCACCGGCATCCACGAAGTGATCCGCGCCCAGAGCGCGCACTCGCGCTTCATTGTTGGGCTGGCCGCAGACGATGACCTCCGCGCCGCTTGCCTTGGCGATCTGCAGACCAAACAGTGCGACACCGCCGGTGCTGGGGATCAGCACAGTGTCCCCTGCGCGCACCCTTACGCTTTCCGCGAGCGCCGACCACGCCGTCAGCCCGGCTACCGGCAGCGTCGCCGCTTGCCATGGTTCGAGGCTTTTGGGTGCCTTCGCAAACCAGACTTCCGGCATTGCGACATATTCGGCGAGCACGCCCGGATAATATCCACCAAGCGTCTGGTAGGCGGGAGTGCGGGCCGTGCCGGGACGAAGGCCGTCGATCCAGTCCGGCGTCGGTGTCGAGACGACCCGGTCCCCGACAGCGAACAGACAGGCTCCCTCGCCGAGAGCTGCGACTTCGCCGGCGAGATCCGATCCCGGTGTGAAGGGGAAGCGGAGCGGCAGGCCGCGCCCGGTTTCGACCACCATCTTGTCGCGGTAGTTCAATGCGACGGCTTCCGTCCGCACGAGTATCTCGCCAATGCCGGGCGTCGGCATCGGACGTTCGTGCAGTTGCAGTCGATCAAGCCCGACCGCATCGATTTCCCAGCGCTGCATTTCCGTCATGCTCATATCCTCGTTGGTCGGAGCCGGAGGCCGCCCGATCGATCGGCGATCGGTGCGCTCCGGTGTTGAGGGGAATGTGCATCCTGGAATCGTGCAGAAAAATAGTGCTAATCCGGCATCATTTGTTGCGCGGGAATGCACAATGACGCCAAGCGAGTTTGCCGAGCTGCGCGCCTTCGCACTGGTGGCGGAAGAGCGGAATTTTCGCCGCGCCGCCAAGCGGCTCGGGCTATCGCCCTCCGCCCTCAGCCGCGCCATTCGCTCGCTGGAGGAACGACTGGGAGTCCGGCTCCTCAACCGTACGACACGCAGTGTCGCGCCGACGGAGGCGGGCCAGGGCCTCTACGCCCGCATCGAACCCACCCTTGCTGAGATGGACGCCGCCCTTCGCGAGACAGGCGCCTACCAATCGCAACCCAAGGGCGTCGTGCGGATCAATCTGCCGAGCATCGCGGCCAAGCTGGTGGTGATGCCGCGCCTCGGTGCTTTCGCTGCAGCCTTTCCGGGGGTCGAGCTCGACCTCGTGATCGACAACGAGATCACCGATATCGTGGCAAGAGGCTTCGACGCCGGCGTGCGCATCGGCGGCGAAGTGAACCGGGACATGATCGCGGTGCGCCTGACGCCGGACATCCTGACGACCGTGGTCGGCTCGCCGGACTACTTTGCTGCGCACCCACCGCCAAAGACGCCACGGGACCTTTCCCGCCACCGCTGCCTCAGCTATCGGTTTGCGGGAAGCGGCGCCCTTCTACCGTGGCGCTTCGCGGGGGCCGGCAGGGCCTCGGAAACGATCGCGGTCGAGAACGCCTTCACCACCAACGATACCGATCTCCTGCTCGCAGGAGCCCTGCAGGGAATGGGCCTCGCCTTCCTGCCCGAAGACTTCGTCGCGCCGCATCTCGAACGCGGCGAACTGCTGCGGGTCCTGGCCGATTACGGCGAGGAGCTGCCAGGCTTTTATCTTTATTATTCAAATCGAACTCGGATGCCGGCTGTGTTGCGAGTCTTCATCGACTTCATCAAACTCGGGACGGATCCGGGTTCGAAGGACATTCGCGGCAGCGGAACCGCCATGCTCTAATGTGAAAGTCCGAGTTGCCGAGGCGGGACACGCGTTTGTTTAATGAGTGGAAACACGGCGGTCAGCTATCGCGTCAGCAAGGCGGGAAGCGGAATGCGGGGGCGGACGAGATCGCTTGCGCGGCTTTGCGTGAAAGAGCCGTCTCGTCATCGCCCGGCCGGGTGCCGGGCTTTCAGCCGGGTGCCGGACGATCGGTCGAACCGTGCCGGGCTGGCGACAGTCTCGGCCGTCAGGGGCCTGCCAAAGCTTGCCGATCCGCCATGCCGGCTCGCGCTTGCGCTCGGCCGGTTACGGCAAGCAAGGCGATGCCCATGGCGATGAGGCGGGCGAGCGTATCGGGCGCTCGGTCCGGTTCACCTCAGTCGATGTCGGCAAAGCGCCTCAGAAATGCGAGATATTTGGGGTCGTCGTCTTCGAAGATCTCAGAACCGCCGCCCATATAGGCGCGCATCAGGTCGTCCTTGGCTCGATCCTCGTCTCCGAGCTCGAGCGCGCATTCGCCCAGGCGGAGATGGATGAAAGGATTGCCGAGCCCGTCGGGGCCGGCAACGGCCTTGCGAAACGCGTCCCGGCACGCCGGCCAGTCACCTTCGAGGAAGAAGGCGTCTCCGCGCGCCGCCTGCAACCAGGTCCATGCCGACCATTCGCTCTTCGGTTCGGGCAGAAGGGCGACCGCTTCGTCGTATGCGGTGAGAGCGGATGCGAAGCGACCGGCCTCGGCGAATTCGTCACCGCGCCGGGAGAACGCGACAATCCGCTGATGCAGGGCCTCATCGAGTTCGGCCGCGGGGGCCGCTTGCACGAACTCGATCTGAGGCGGGGGTGTGGCGGGGTCGTCCATGACGGTTCTGGCACTCGATTGGCGGTTGCGGCGATGGTGTCGGCTCGATCGGCAGGTCTGTCATGGCCGGTCCAGGCTATGCCGCGAGGGCAACCGCAGCCTCGCGGTACGAATGAAGCGGGCGACCGAGAAGGCCGACAAGACGCTCGCGGTCGCCTTCGTCCGGGATCATGCCGTCGCTGACGTAGCGCTCGGCCATCAGACGCATTTCGTAGGCGGTCCACTTCGGCATGGTGGCCGCCATGTTCGCTTCGAAGCCACTCGGATCATCCCCGCCATAGACAACAGGTCGTCCGAGCACGTCGGTCCAAATCTGCGCGATGTTCGAGCCCGTCAACGTGTCCGGGCCGACCAGGTTGATGGTCTTCATCGGCAACGGACCGGATGCCTCCTCGCGGCGCATGAGTTCGATGGCGGCGGCCCCGGCGATATCGCGGGTGTCCACCATGGCAACGCCCTTGCTGCCGATCGGCATCGGGTAGACGCCGTGCTGAAGGATGACGTCCCGCACCATGACTTCGTTGTCGATGAAGTAGGTCGGCCGCAGGATCGTGGCGCCGAAGCCCATCGTTTCGAGCATCCGCTCGGCGCCGTACTTCACGGCGAAATGAGGAACGTTGACGGCACGATCGGCGTCGAACACCGAAAGGTAGACGACACGATCGACGCCGGCCTCGCGGGCGATGTTCAGCGCGATGATGGCTTGCGTGAACTCGTCCCCGGTGACCGCATTCAGCAGAAAGAACGAGGTGACGCCAGAGAAGGCGGCGCGCAGGGCGTCAATGTCGAGAAGATCGCCCTTCACGACCTCGACGCGGTCGTCGAAATCGGCCTTGGCGGGATCGCGGGTGAGGACGCGAACTTTCGCGCCGCGCTCGACGAGTTCACGAACGAGATGCCGGCCGACACGGCCGGTGGCTGCGGTGACGAGAATGGTCATGTTCTTGGCTCCGTTTGGGTTTCAAGCCGTTTGGCTAGGACCCAAATTAGCGATCCATTTATGCGCCAATAGCCGCTATATTAAGACCCTCTGTCTCGCTGGTGGAACACATGGATCTCCTCGCTCTCGCCGACTTCAACCTCGTGGCCAGGCATGGAGGGTTCGGAAAAGCCGCCCGCGCCTCCGGGCGTGCGAAAGCGACATTGTCGCGACGCGTCGCGGAATTGGAAGCCGCGCTGGCCTTGCGTCTGTTCGAACGGGGAGCTCGCGACCTCAAGCTGACCGAGGAAGGACGTGCGATTCACGAGCGGACGTCGGCGCTGCTCAGTGATCTGGAGGAGACGACCGCGGCGATCGCCTCGGGGGGCGGGGCAGTGCGCGGTCGGCTTCGCATCAGCGCACCGCTTCTGTTCTCGCAGATGGTCATGGGCCGACTGGCTGCGCAACTTGCGCTCAGATACCCGGACCTGCGGCTCGAAGTGACCTCCGACGATCGCCCGGTCGACATGATCGAGGAAGGCTACGATCTCGTCATTCGGGTGAACCCGGCCCCCGACGAAAGCCTGGTGGGGCGCGCCTTTCTGCGCGATCGGCTGGTTGTCGCGGCGAGCCCGTCGATGAAGCAGCCGGGCGACGGTGACGTCCTTCCCGTCGTGATCCATGTATCTTCCGGGCAGAACGGAACCTGGGAGATGGCAACGTTGCAAGGGCGACGCACAATGGCGACCGAACCGGTGCTTCGCCTGTCGTCACTGCCGATGGTTCGCGACGTGATCCTTGCGGGGGTCGGCGCGGCCAAGCTTCCCATCTCGCTCGTGAAACGGGATTTTGACGAGGGCAGGCTCGTTCATTGGGGCGACGTACCAGGCTCTGAGATCGCACTCTGGGCGCTCTATCCGTCGCGGCGTCTTCTCAGTGCTCGGGTCTCCGCGTTCCTCGATCTCCTGAAGGAAGCGTTTCCCACCGGCAGCTCAGACGAATTGGCCGTCTATAGCGCACATTGACCCTCGGCTCGAAAACGAAGTCCGCGTCTCAGTCGGTGCAACCTCGAACCAGGCGGTCCGCCCGCCACCCTTTTACGACGTCGCCCAGGCGATTTCGTGGTGTCTCAGAGCCCGGCGGCGTCGCTGCGGTTGATGTGGTTGTCGAACCGGGCCGCGAGGTCTTTCGGCCGCGCGTTGCTGTCGTCGAGGGAGCGGAGGTGGATCGGAGCTCTTCTTTCATCGCTTCAATGCCATCAATTGCGCGTCGCAGATCTCCAGGCAGATGGTGTCGTGGCGACGCTCGCCTTGAAGGCGCGTGCAAAATGGCTCTGGCTGGAGAAGCCGCAGGCCGCGGCGATTTGCACGAGAGGGTCGGTGCCGCGCAGCAGCTCCTTGGCACGGTCGATGCGCCGTTCGGTGATCCAGGCGTGCAGGGCCATGCCGCGCGAGGCGCGGAACATCCGGTGGAGGTGGAAAGGCGAAAGACCCGCGAGCGCGGCAAGGTCCGGCAGGCGGATCGTCGCGTCGAGATGTGAGCCGATATAATCGTCGATGCGGCGCAGGATATGGGGGGCGAGCCCGCCGCGCAGAGAAATCCGGCGAGAGCCGATCTGCCCGACGATTTCGGCCATGGCGGCGTCGGCGAAGAGGATGTCGCCGGCGTCGGCCGCGCGGGCCAGGGCATAGAGCGGTGCGGCCAAGGCCGGCATCTCGGCGAAGGTGATTTCCGGCAGGTCGAGCCGGCGGGCGTCGCAATCGTGAATGCGCGAGAAGTCGGCACGAAGACGGTCGTCGGGCAGGTAGAGATGCACGAAGCTGGAGGACGTCGTGATCTCCCAGTGCGAACTCTGCCCGTCGGGGAAGATGCAGACCGCGCCAGGCCAGCCGCGCGCGCCGCGCCCGTCGACGCGCCGCGTGCCGGTGCCGCCTTCGAGGTAGAGGCTGAAGGCATGGCCTCGCGCCCCATCGTAGGAGACGCGGTCGTCGTGATTCTCCCAGATCGTGACGCCGCGGCCCCCGCCAAGATCGAGCGTCGCGGCCGCGCGGGCGACCGGAGAGCCGAGAAGGAAATCGCGAACAGAGGCCATGAGCTCCTCTAGGCCAGCCGTGCACGGCAGGGAATGGCCGGATCGCAATCCGCCGCAAGATCGTGCAAGAGGCCGGAGCGGGGACGGCGTAGATGACGCGCCACAGGAGCGTCAGATGACCACCCCATTCCTCTTCGTCGCGACCGTTCTCGTCTGGGGAACGACGTGGATCGCCATCGCTGCGCAGGTCGGCGACGTTCCCGTCACCGTCTCGATTTTTTACCGCTTCGCCCTGGCCGGAGTGTTGATGCTCGCCGGCCTTGCGGTGATGCGCCGCCTGCGAAGGCCGGCCGTCTGGCGGTTCGTCGTGGTGCAGGCGCTCTGTCTTTTCTGCCTGAACTTCGTGGGGCTCTACACCGCAACGTCGCTCGTGCCCTCGGGCCTCGTCTCGGTAATCTTTTCGCTGGCCTCGATCTTCAACTCCATCAATGCGCGGCTCTTCTTCGGCGAGAGGATCAGCCGGCAGACGGTGCTGGCCGGAGCCTTGGGCGTCACGGGCGTCGTCTGTCTCTTCTGGCCGGACATCGACATGGGCGGGGGCGCCGAGACTTTGCGCGGCATCGGCTGGGCCGTGCTCGGCACGGCGTTCTTCTCCTGGGGCAATATGGCCTCGCGGCAGAACACGCGTCTCGGCATCACCCCCGTCACCGCGAATGCCTGGGGCATGGGGATCGGGGCGCTGTGCCTTCTCGCGATACTGACCGCGACGGGACAGCCGCTGGTCATGCCTTTAGGAGGCGTCTACTGGACGGCGCTGCTCTATCTCGCGATTGTCGGCTCCATCGTCGGGTTCACCTCATATCTCATGCTGGTCGCCCGCATCGGATCGGCGAAAGCGGGCTACGCCACCGTTCTCTTCCCGATCGTCGCGCTCGCCGCATCGACCCTCTTCGAGGGGTATGTGTGGACCCCGATATCGATCCTGGGCATAGCGCTTGCGGTCGTCGGAAACGTCGTCATGTTCTGGAGACGGTGAGCACGGCATGACGAACGCGGGTTTTGCTCGCGTCGCTGACGACGTGCGACCGACGCCCCCCCCCCGAAGCCCAATGACGCGCGGCTGCTGCGCGAAAGCAGCGGGCGACCCCTTCGAGGGATGACGCAAATCGGGCCGATGTCCGATTTGAGGGGGCGACGACCGCGACGTCAACGAGCAGCGAGCGCATGCCTGCACTCCCGCGCCTCCCACAAAAAAGCCCCGGCCACAGGGGCCGGGGCGGAGCTCCCGCAAGGAGCTTGAAACGCATTGAGCCGACGACCTGGTCGGCCGAAAAACCGATGTCGCGGCTTCGTAAAACCCGACGACGTCGTCCCAGTCGACGAAGGCGTCGAACCAGGCCTCGCGTCCTTTGCCGGATTCCGTCTTCGCCACGGGCCGCGCCCGCCTGTCAGCCTGTCCGCTGGCCCCGACGCGGCGCGGAACTCGGCCGGGGAGCATGTGTTGAATGGGCGAGGACGGACTTCGAGACCGCAGTGGCATCCGGCCGCTCTGACGGCCTTGGCCGCCGCGTGCCCGCCTCTCTCGCATCGAAGAACCACAAGCGACCATGACTGAAACACGCCGCCTTTTTCTGAGCCTTGCCGCAGCCCTCCTCATTCCCCTCCTTGCCGGCTGTGACGGCTTTCCCAAAGACATCGCCGGGACCATGCAGAACGTGAAGGAGAGGGGCGTGCTGCATGCCGGCATCGTGGCCGACGGTCCGGCGGAGGGCGAGGAGCGCGCGCTCGCCGAACGGGTCGCGCAGGCAGCATACGTCAAAGCGGAGTTCGAGATCGGCAGCGACGAAGTTCTTCTGCGCCGGCTCGAGGACGGCGACATCGACCTCGTCCTGGGGGAGTTCGCCAAGGCCTCGCCCTGGAAGAAGCGGGTGGCCTTTACCGCGCCGGCGGAAGCGAAATCGCCGTCTGCGCATGAGCCTGTGCTGCGGGCCGCCGTGCGGCCGGGCGAAAACCGCTGGCTGATGTTCGTTCAGAAGACCTTGAGGCAGAAGACCCTGAGGCAGAAGGCCTGAGACAGGAGGACCGCGATGCCGCCGGTGCCGGATAAGCTGAAGTCGGACCTGAACCGAGCCATCCACCTTGAATGGTGGACGCTCGGGTGGCAGGCCTCGATCGTCGTCATCATGTTTCTCGTCATGGGATCGAGCCAGGCGATGAAATCGGCCTGGACGGAGGATCTTCTCGGCCTGTTGCCCGCAACCGTGTTCCTGCTCGCCGTGCATTTCGAACGGAAAGCTCCGAACCGGAGGTTTCCCTACGGCTTCCAGCGCGTCAACAGCCTCGCCTTTCTCGCCTCCTCGAGCGTGCTCGCCTTCATGGGGCTTTATCTCCTTTACGATTCCGGCAGCAAACTCATCGCCATGGAGCATCCGACGCTTGGTCCCCTGGAGGTGTTCGGGAAGACCATCTGGATCGGCTGGGCGATGATGGCAGCGCTCGCCTATTCGGTCGTGCCGCCGGTCATCCTCGGGCGGCTGAAGAAGCCGATCGCCGAGCGGCTCAAGGACAAGGTGCTGCACACCGATGCGCTGATGCAGAAGGCCGACTGGATGACGGGCGTGGCGGGCATTCTCGGCATCGTCGGCGTCGGCTTCGGCCTGTGGTGGGCGGATTCCGCCGCGGCGGCCCTGATCGCCTTCGACATCGTTCACGACGGCTATCGTGCCGCGCGCGTGGCGATGGCGGAGCTCATCGACGGGATGCCCCGCGAACTCGGCGGTACGGCCATTGCGGACGACGCAAAGGCCTTGCGTGAGGGGCTCCAAGAGCGCTTTCCGGAAGCGGAGGTGCGGCTTCGCGAGACAGGCCGCTACATCGCCGCCGAGGTGGTCGGCGCAGAGGCGCCGACAAAGGCGGTTGCCCTGAAGGATTACTGGGCGGGAGATCCGGACCGCGCATGGCGTCTCGCCAATCTCTCTTTCGCGCCCCGTGAGGGGGCTTGAAGCCGGGTTCGGTGGGGGGCTTGCGACAAAGCGGGTGGCTGAGCTTTGCGTCTGCGGGGCTTGCCTGCCTCATTCTCGCGCTCGCGGCTCTCTCCTGTCTGCCGCTGGTGAGAAGCGATACCTGGTGGGTCCGCTATGCGGACTTTCCGCGCCTGCAATTCGCCATCGCGCTTGCCGCGCTTCTTTGCGTCTATCTGAGCATCTTTCTGGTACGGCGGGGCGGGAGCTGGAAGTCTGCCTCGGTCGTCGCCGGGCTCACGCTTCTCGTCATCGCCTGGCACGCGGAAACGCTTTATCCCTATAGCGGGCTCGGCGCACCGTCCGCCATCGGTGCGGAGGCCTGTCCAGGCGGTGCGACGCTCAAGGTGATGGTTGCCAATGTGCAAAAGCGCAACGAAGAGGCCGATGCCTTCCGCCGCCTCGTCTCCGACGCCGATCCCGATCTCCTGCTGATCCTGGAGACGGATCGGTGGTGGGACCGGCATCTGGCGCCGCTGGAGCAGAGCTTCTCAGATCACGTGCAGTACATTCCCGAGGACGAGGGCGCCTTCGGGCTGCATTTCTTCTCGAAGAAGGCTCTGGCCTCTCATGAGTTTCGCTTTTTCTTCGGTGTCGATACGCCGACGCTGTTCGCCGATGTGAGGCTCCCCGGGGCTGCGAACGTGCAGTTCATCGGCCTGCATCCGCACCCGCCGCTCGCCTGGTCGCAACCGGCGAGCCTGCGCGACGGTTCGATCCTGAAGGCGGCACTCGAGGCCCGTTCTTCTCAGGACGCCAGCATCCTGGCGGGCGATTTCAATGCGGTGCCCTGGGAGGGCGTGACGCGGCGCGCGGCACGGGGGGGCGGGCTCCTCGACCCGAGGATCGGACGCGGCTTCTATGCGAGCTTCAAGGCCGGCAATCCGGTTATCTCCTGGCCTCTCGACCAGATCCTTTTCCAGGATTCGTTCACGCTTGAAGGTTTCAAGGTGCTGCCGGGTTTTGGTTCCGACCATTTCCCGGTCATGGCCGAACTTTGCTATCGACCGGATCGCTCCGGGGGCGAGAGCGCGCCCGAGCTGCAGCCGGACGATCTTCAGGACGTGCAAGCCTCTTTCGAGGCCGCAAGGCGCGCCAAGTCGGAGTGACAACGTAGCCGCCGGCGCCCGCAGCTCGTCACAAGCCGGATCCCCACAAAAAAGCCCCGGCCACAGAGGGCCGGGGCAGAGCTCCCGCAAGGAGCTTGAAACTTAATGAGCCGACGGCTGCGTCAGCCGGCGGCCTGTTCAGCCGAAAAGCTTATTTCGCGGCTTCGTAGAGCTCGGCGACGTAGTCCCAGTTGACGAGGTTGTCGAACCAGGCCTCGAGGTATTTCGGCCGCGCGTTGCGGTAGTCGATGTAATAGGAATGCTCCCACACATCGACGCCGAGGAGCGGCGTGGCGCCATGGACGAGCGGGTTCTCGCCGTTCGGCGTGTTCATGACGGAGAGCTTGCCGTCCTTCATGGCGAGCCACGCCCAGCCGGAGCCGAACTGGCCCTTGCCGGCGTCGATGAACTTCGACCGGAACTCGTCGAAGGAGCCGAGGTCGGACTGGATCTGCGAGGCGAGCCCCCCCGGCAGCGAGGTGCCGCCGCCGCCGGCCTTCATCCACTTCCAGAAATGGATGTGGTTGTAGAACTGCCCGGCCTGGTTGAAGAGCTTCGGGTTGTCGGTGTGGCTCTTCTTGACGATCTCCTCAAGGTCCATGTTCTCGTATTCGGTGCCTTTGATGAGGTCGTTCATCGTCGTGCAATAAGCGTTGTGGTGCTTATCGTGATGATATTCGAGCGTCTCCGCCGACATATGGGGGGCGAGCGCGTCGTAGGAATAGGGCAGGTCCGGCAGGGTGAATGCCATCGATCCATCTCCTTGTCTTGAAATTGCAGTCGGGTGCGTAGTCAACACGACCGGCCCGGGGCCGGTTCCAGGCTACATAAGGGGGTCGGTCTCTTTGACAACGGCTTTCCGCAAGGGAAGGTGTCCGGTGCCAGACTTCTGTGCGGCCTTCTCAGCCTCTCGGCCGCTTGTCCCGGCAGGGCCGCATCGCTAACGTCCCGGGCACCATCGAGCGGCCGAGGGAATCGAATCGGATATGGCGCAGAAATTCCACGTCCTGGGAGCACTTCTCGCTTCCGTGTGTTTTGCTGGAACGACACAAGCATCTGAGTTTACGGGGGTTTTGAACGAGGCGGCGAGTGTCGCCGGCGAGCGTCACGGCGCGCCTCCGACCTTGGTGAAAACGCCCCTTCTGCGTCTGGCGCAGGCCGATATCTCCGTCACGCCGGCGGAGGAGAGCGAGGCGACGGGCGGCGAAACGGCGCCTGAAAAGGCCGCCGACACGGACAGAGATGCGGCCGGCGACGAGGTCGCCGAAGAGCCTGCCGGCGAGACCGCCGGCGAGGCCGCCGACGAGCTCAACGATAAGGACGGCGCGGCCGATTCCGCCGGGGCGGAAAAAGGTGCCGCAGACGGCGCGAAAAGCGAGACGCCCGAGGGCGAAGCCTCAGACAGTGAGGCCTCGGAGAGCGAAGCCTCCGGTGGGGCAGAGAGCGCGCCGGCCGAGATGAAGG
The DNA here is from genome assembly GCF_025379905.1 of Afifella sp. JA880. Lineage (NCBI taxonomy): Bacteria > Pseudomonadati > Pseudomonadota > Alphaproteobacteria > Hyphomicrobiales > Afifellaceae > Afifella > Afifella sp. JA880. The sequence continues at coordinate 1,262,978 of NZ_JAOANH010000001.1, read as the reverse complement.
CGGAAGACGCCCCCGAAGCCGACAGTGCGCCCGCAGCGGCCGAAAGCCCGGCGGAAGACGGCCTTTCGACGGAAGACGGGGCGGGACCGGCTGAGGATACGGTGCCGGCTGAGGGCGAAGGCGCGGATGCGGCCTGTGCCGGGGCGGAAGAGGCCTTTGCCAAGGCGATCGGCGAGGACGGCGCGGATGCGCTCGAAGCCTATGTGGAGGATTTTCCGGACTGCAGCCTGAGCGATGTCGCGCGCACGGAGATCGACCGGCGCGAGGCGGCGGCAGAAGAGGTGGAGCGCGTCTCGCGCGACGCCGAAAGCCGCATCTCCGACATGGAGAAGAAGCTTCAGGAGGAGACCCGAAAAGGGGCCGCGACCGCCGCGGAAAATCAGGCGCCCTTCCTGGCGCTCGCCTGCGATACGCTCGCCGCCTCTCCGGAAGATCCCGAAAGGCCGGCGGATGTGCCGGGCGTGCCGTTCGCCATCCTCGATGCGCCGCGCGCGATCGAGGCCTGCGAGACGGCGCTCGCCGCCAATCCCGATGAGCCGCGGCTCGAGTTTCAGCTCGGCTACGCGCTCGACAAGGCCGGGCGCGACGATGAGGCGATGGAGCATTACCGCAAGGCGGCCGATGCCGATTACACCCATGCCTGGACGCTGATCGGCACGATGTACGATTTCGGCGAGGGCGTGCCGGAAGACGACGCGGAGGCGATCACCTGGTACCGCCGCGCGGCGGAAGCGGGGGATGCGCTGGCGCAGCGTTATCTCGGCACGAAGTATCGCAACGGCGAAGGCATCGAGGAGAATTGGGAGGAGGCCGCGAAATGGTATGGCCTCGCCGCCGAACAGGGTGACGCTTTTGCGCTGAACGAGATGGGCTGGCTCTATGAGACCGGTCGCATCGTCGAGCAGGACGACGTCAAGGCGGCGACCTACTACCGGCAGGCGGCGGAGAAGGGCAACCGCACGGCGCAGCACAATCTGGGCCTTGCCTATCTCTACGGCCGCGGCGTGGCGCAGGACCCGGTGACGGGTGCCCTGTGGCTGTCGCGCGCCGCGGAAGCGGGCGACACGGATTCGCAGAGCGAGCTTGCCGGCCTCTACCGCGAAGGCCGCGGCGTCGACAAAGATCCGGAGCTCGCGCTCACCTGGCTGCGGCGGGCGGCTGACGCCGGCAACGCCTCGGCGCAGAACGAGCTCGGCCTTGCCTATGAGCGCGGCGACGGCGTGGACAAAGACATGGTCCAGGCGGCGCGCTGGTACCGCAAGGCGGCGCTCGCCGGCGAGGGCTCGGCGCAGAACAATCTCGGCGTTCTCTACCGCGACGGCAACGGCCTGCCGCAGGACGACGAGAAGGCGGTTTCGTGGCTGCAAAAGGCGGCCGACCAGGGCAACGCCGTGGCGCTCGCCAATCTCGCCTTCATGTACATGGAAGGCGGCAACGGCGTTGAGGCGGACCCGCTGCGCGCCGCCAATTTGATGCTGGAAGCCTTGGCACAGGGCGAAGAGAGGGCTGAACGGCTCCTGATCGACGACAATGCCCGCGGCCAGCCCGCCGCCTTCCGGCGCGCCGTGCAGGAGAGGCTGCAGGACAAGGGGCTTTATAACGGCCCGATCGACGGCATTCTGGGGCGCGGCACGCAGGCAGCCTTGCGCCGCTACCAGGAGCTGCGCGGCTGAGACGAATCCCGAGGCGCTTCGGCGCCTCGGCCTTTCTTGTGAGCCCCGGGGTCTTTTGTGGGCCTCGGTTTTTTTGTGCCCCGGGGTTTTTTGTGCATGCGAGCGTCGGGCGGTCTCGCCCGTCAGGTCCCGTCGGCGGGAACAAGCCGTGTCGTGGCGACGCCGAAGATGGCGGCGATGAACATGACGAGGCAGATCGCGCCGAAGACGAGGCTGCCGGCAAAGAGGCCGAAGGCGTTCGACGCAAAGCCCATCGACAGAACGGCGAGCCCGGCCGTGCCGTAGCCGCCGAGGAAGAAGGTGGCGTTGACGGAGCCGAGGATTTCTTCCGGCGTGTGCCGATTGACGAGCTGCACGCCCGTATATTGCCCGACGCTCTGAGCGATGCCGGCCGCCGCCGCGGCGAGTGCGAAGAGCGGCAGCGACACTGAAAGTTCGCTCAAGAGCACGAGAGCGAGGCTTGAAAGCGCCAGCGCCAGGCTGAGCCAGGCGGAGCGCCACACCGTCAATTTGCGCGCAAAGATGCCGCCCAAACCGCCTGAGGCAAAGACCAGAAAGGCGGCGGCGCCGGCGACGATCGGGCTGTCGTTGTGGAGAAGATCGGCGAGCATGGAGGGCGCGAGCGAGATGAAGAGCGCAGAGAGCGCGAACGGCCCGGCAAAGATGACGATCGCCGTCACAAGGATGGGCCGGTTATCGGACGGCAGGCGCGGCATTTGCCAGATGCGCGAGCTTTGGGACGGTCGCCGGAGCGGCGGCAGAGTGCGGGCGAGGACGAGAAGGAGCGCCGCGAGCAGGCCGGCGAGGAGGACGAAGACGAGGCGGCTCGGGGCGGGGGCGAAGCTTGCAAGCGCGCCGGCGGTCAAGGGGCCGAGGCCGAAGCCGAGAACGACCGATAAAGTGGCGTAAAGCGAGATATGGCCGATGCCGCGCCGGCGCCCGGCGAGGAGAATGGCCGCCGTTCCAGCGCTGACGCAGCCGCCGGAGGCAAGCCCGATCAAAAAGCGCGCGACGCACAAGACGGCGACATTGGGCGCGAAGGCGAAAAGAAGCGCGGCCGCAACCGCAAGCACGAGCGCCGGCAGAAGCACGAGGCGCGGGCCATAGAGGTCGGAAAGCCGGCCGCAGCACAACAGCGCGAGCAAGACACCGAGATTGTAGAAGACGAAGATGACGCCGATCGTGCCCGGCGCGAAACCCATCGCATGCTGCCAGATCGGATAGATCGGCACCGGCGCATTGGCGGCCGCGAAGACGACGAGAACCGCCGCCATCAGGGCGAAGAGCGGCAGGGTGTGTTCTGCAGATGCGGCGGAAGGGGCGGCGGCACCGGCGGGGGGCGTGGCCGGCGGCTGGGACGAAGGGCGCATGGCGGGATCGTGCTTTGGCGGAGGCGGCGAACGGACGTCCGCGGGAGATACAGCGGAGTTAGGCGAAGACGCCGCTGCGGCAAGGTTTTGGGGGCGGCGAGGCCTCGCGCGACGCATCGGAAAGCCTTACTGGGCCGGCGCGCGCGCCCTGAAAGTCGTGAGACCTCTCTTGCGCCTATGGACGCGAGGTTGCGCGGCCGCCTCCTGCGTGGCTGATCGAGGCGTGGTCTTTTATAGGCGAACTGCGGCGAGCGGAATTTATTCCTCGCCTGCCGCCGTCAGCTCCCGTGGCGCCTTTTCGGCCGGCGCATTGCGGGGCTGAAAGCTGAGCCGCAGGCCGAGCGCTTTGGCGACCTTCAGGATGGTGTCGAGCGTCGGGTTGCCTTCCCCCGACAGAGCCTTGTTCAGGCCTTCGCGGCTGATGCCGGTGTCGCGCGCGAGCTGGCTCATATTGCGGGCGCGCGCGACGACGCCGAGAGCATGCGCGACGAAGGCCGGATCGTCGCCGCCTTCGTCCATGACGGCTTCGAGGTATTCCGTGATCCGGATCTCGTTCGTCAGAACCTCAGCAGGATCGAACGGGCGCAGTGTTTCAACGGTCATATCTGATCTTTCCACTTGTGAGCCAAGGCCTTCGCTTTCTTGATATCGCTGGCCTGGCTGCTCTTGTCGCCTCCGCACAGGAGCAGGATCACGACGCTCCCACGCTGCATGAAGTAGACACGGTACCCGGGGCCGTAATTGATCCGGAGCTCAGAGATGCCTTCACCGACGGATTTGACGTCGCCGGGATTGCCCTCGGCCAACCGTTCCACTCTGACGGTGATGCGCGCCGCGGCCCTGTCGTCTTTGAGGCGCGTGAGCCAGTCCATGAAAACGGGCGTGCGGAGTAGCTTCATATGCCAACTCTAGTGCGCAGGACAGGAATTGCCAACTGGAGTTATCAGGTGCGGCGTGGTCAGGCCTGCCGGGGTGTCGCCGGGCGTCGACCCGCTCGCTTGACTTTGAGGGCGGAAGGCCTAGCCTGAGGGCATCATGATCCGAGCGCTTCTTTCCATTCTGCGAATGCTCCAAGGCCAGCCCGTCACGGGACTGTAGCCCGAAGCTCGGCCGTTGCGCCTTCCGAGCTTCGGGGGTGCGCAGCGATTTTTCATGATCCATCAACTGCATGATCTGTGATCCGGTCGTTCTGCGACCGGGACGATCCGCGATCTGAACGATCGGCGCGAAGGCGTTTTTCCCAAAACTCGTTTGCGTGGTCCGGCGGGATGTCTCGTCGGCCGAAGGGTCGTGCAACCATGTCTCAGATCGCCGAAAAAACTCAGATCGTCCAGAAACCTGTCGTCCGGAAACCTGGCGTCCGGAAACCCAAAGCCCTGCCGCGTCTCGTCATCGGCAGCGAAGATCATGCGCGCCTTTATGCGATCGCCAACAGCCTCGGCGGACCGCTCGCCGAGCTCGGCGAAAAGCTCCTGAGCGAGCTCGACCGCGCGCGGATCGTTCCTCAAGAGAAGGTCCCTGCCAAGACGGTGCGCATGGGCTCGACCGTTTCCTTCGCCACGAGCGACGGTTTCGAGCGGACCTACAAGCTCGTCTATCCCGAAGAGGCCGATGTCGCGCAGGCGCGCATCTCGGTGCTGACGCCGATCGGCGCCGCGCTCATCGGGCTTTCGGAAGGCCAGACGATCCCCTGGGAGGCGCGCGACGGCCGCGCCCTGTCGCTCACCGTCCTCAAGCTCGCGGACGAGGGGTGAGCCCGATGTTTTGCCGTGATGTCCGCGCCTGCGGCGGAGCGGAGGTTCTGAAATTCTGCACGTCTGGCCGGGCCGGCATCAGCCAGCCCGGCCGTGGGTCCTTCACGACACGACATAACCGGGACACCAGACATGCCAGATGCGATTTTTCCCAAAGTTACTCCGCGTGATTTCTCCATCCTCGAGAACCTGCTCGAGGCCCGCCTCGGCAGCGACGAGCTTCTCGTGGCCGCATTGCGACGCAAGCTGCGCGAGGCGCAGCTCGTCTTCTCCGAGGATCTCCCTGCCGATGTCGCAACGATCGATTCGCGCATCCTATTGCGGGTCGACGAGCGGCTGCCGGCGGAACGAACCCTGGTGACCCCCGCCCATTACATCCCGGGCGTGGGTCATCAGTCGATCGCCACCCCGCGCGGCGTGATGCTGCTCGGACTCACGGAAGGCGAGAGCGTCGACGTCGATCACCTCGACCGGATCGAACGCGTCGAGGTCCTGAAGGTGCTGTACCAGCCGGAGGCGGAACGCCAGCGCTGGGCGCGCATGACGCGTCCGCATCTGGTGCCCGCGCGAAGCGCCGTAAACACAGGTGGGATAGCGTCGGGCGGACGGCCGGGCGCTGCCAACACAACGCTCATGTCGTCGCATGACGACGATCCCGGGCCGGCAGCCGCCTGAACCCGGCCCGGGGGCAGGACCTCCCGGGTCAGGACTTTGCGGAGAAGCGCGCGAGGACGCGTGCGAGGAAGCCTGACAGCGTCGCGCGCATGCGCCGTTCGCGCGCATGGAGAAGATGGAAGGGCCGCGCCGGACCTTCGTAATCCGGCAGGAGACGCACGAGCCGGCCTGAGGTGAGATCGTCGGCGACGGCGTTTTCATAGCCGAGCGTGATGCCGAATCCGTCGAGCGCCGCCTGGTGGATCGCCCGCCAGTCGTTGATCGACAGACGGCTCGCGCTCGGCACCTCGACCGTCTCTCCGCCCTTCGAGAAGGGCCATTCGCGCCCGAGCGCGCCGGACCAGGGGCTGAAGCCGAGGCATTCGTGGTTGCGCAGATCCTCGGGCGTCTGCGGCGTGCCGTGTTCGGCGAGATAGGCGGGCGCGGCGCAGGCGACGAGCCGGTAGGGCGTCAACGGATGGGCGAGAAGCGCGTGGGTCTGGGTGAGCGGGCCGATGCGGAAGACGAGATCGAAACCTTCTTCAATCGGATCGACATAGCGGTCGCTCAAGACGAGGTCGCAGGTGACCTGCGGGTGGGCGCGGAGATAGGCGGTGACGAGCGGCACGAGCACCTGGGCCCCGAACGTCACCGGTGCGTTGATCCGCAACAGGCCGCGCGGTTCCGAACCAGTTTCAGAGGCCTGCGCTTCGGCGTCCGCGACATCGGCGAGGATCGCCTTGCAGCGGTCGCGGTATTGCCGGCCGAAATCGGTGAGGCTGTGGCGCCGTGTCGTGCGGTGGATGAGGCGCGTGCCGAGACGCTTTTCGAGTGCCTCGATATGCTTGGCGACCATCTGGGGCGAGATGGAAAGGGCGGTCGCGGCGGCGGAAAACGAGCCGAGCTCGGCGACGCGCACGAAGACGGACATGCTTTCCAGGCGGTCGGGCATTCACCACTCACACTTGGGACAGGAACAACCGGAGAGGCATTTATCACTCCTGGTTGGTCGCCGAAACTCGGCGCCCTGATTTTCAGGAACCTGGTTTTCGAGGAGTGAGGCATGGCCTTTTACATCGTGACGATGACGCATCCGGACGGTCCCGGCTGGAACGAACATGTGCTGGAGCATGTGGAATATCTGCTCGACCTGATCGACGAGGGCACTTTGAAGGCCTCGGGGCCGCTGAAGGGCACGCCGCTGCGCGCCGGCTTCCTGATCATGGTCGCCGACAGCCGCGAAGAGATCGAGAAGATCGTGGCGGGCGATCCGTTTGCGCGCGAGGATCTGATCGTGGAATTGACGATCGAGGAATGGGACCCGCTCTTCGGCGCATTCGGGGCGGAATCGAGCAAGGTGCTGCCGCCGGACATGAAGCCGCTGGCAGCCCGGCTCGGTTATGAATGAAAGCTCGGCTATCAATGAGGTGAGGGCGCGACATGCTCTATGAACTTGCGACGCTCTCCTGCCCGGTTTTGGGCGTCACCAAGGCGGCCGAGGGCGCGCGGCGGTGGATCGGCGATGAGGACGCGCTTGGAACGCCGCTCGGCATGTGGCGCTCCGACATCGGCACGATCGGCGAGCTTTTCGTGCTTCGCTCCTTCGAAGCCGAGGAGGAGCTGCGCGCCGAGCGTGAGCGCGCCCTGATGAGCGAGGACCCGTTCTTCGGCCGCGAGACGGCGAAGGGGCTCCGGATGGAGAGTTTCGCGCCCTTTCCCTTCCTGCCTGAGATTGCGCCCCGGCAATATGGCGGCCTCTTTGAGTTTCGCACCTATCATCTGCGGCCGGGCGGGCTGCCGCGCACGCTCAAGGGTTGGGAGGCGGCGATCGGCCCGGCTTCCGCCTATACCGATCACCTCGTGACGAACCTCTACGCCTTGGACGGGCCGCCGCGCATCACGCATATCTGGGGCTTTTCGAGCCTCGAAGAACGTGCGCGTCTGCGCACCGAGCACTACGCCGCCGGGCTGTGGCCGCCCAAGGGCGGACCGGAGGAGATTGTGGAGGCGAGTTCGACGATCGCCAAGGCGGAAGAGGGCTGGCCGATCGGGTAGAAGAAGCCCAGCCTTATCAGCTGAGGCGCGGCACCGGCAGGCAAGAGGGATCGTGGAAAGAGGTCACCGCGGTCGGTCGCGATCGACAGGTTTCAGGCTTCCTTGGCGCATGGATCTCCGCACAACTTCGATCAGACGCTTCGTGATCGTGCCAGGCAGATAACCGAAAGCAAATCCTTTCGACAGGTGCTTCGGATCGACAGGGCGCAGGTCGGGGCCCGGCCACAGGAAGTAATTGAGATCATCGGCGATGATCCAAGACTGGTCGGGATCGAGCCCGAGACGGGCTTTTGTCCCCGGCGGTATTTCGATCGCGGCTTCCGGGCTGGTGGGTGGCCTGTGCGTGATCGGTGCGACGACGACAGTCGTTCGACCTTCGCTCCGCTGCGTGGCCAGGACCACCGCACAGGGACGATCTTTGAGACCTTCTTCGACGCCACGTGCCGCTTCGAACCGCCAGAGATAGGCGCAGCGGATGACAAGGCCGGGTCGAGGATCCGGCAGAGTGGCCATCAGGCCTCGTCCCCTCAGACCTCGTCGTTGAAGCGTTGGCTTTCTTCAGGCGGTTCGGCGGTCTCGAGCGCCTCGCGAAGATCTGCCGGAAGCTCCCACGGATAGACGGCCTGGCGTGTATCAAGCGCCTTCAAACGCGCATATTCCTCCGCAGAAAGAACGACGAGACTGTCGCGGCCGTGGTGGCGGACGGAAACGGGCTCCTTGAGTGCCAGATCGCCATAGCGGCCAAACTGGCGCTGCAACTCGGCCGCGGTCACCTTGATCATCGACACCTCCTGCCGGACTTCGCCTAAAATAACGGCCCAAAAATAAGGAAAGTCCGGCAGATCCGCAATCAAGCCGCGCCGGCCGATCACCGCGTGGGCTTCGGCCGGACCCGTGATCCTCACACAGCCGGGAGCGGGGCTTTGTCGGTGAGGCCCATGACCTTGAGGGCGAAGGCGTATTCGATGGCGACTTCCTTCAAGGCGTCGAAGCGGCCGGAGGCGCCGCCGTGGCCGGCATCCATATTGGTGCGCAGGAGAAGGATGTTGTCGTCGGTCTTGGTGTCGCGGAGTTTTGCGACCCACTTCGCCGGTTCCCAATAGGTGACGCGCGGATCGGTGAGCCCGGCCATGGCGAGAAGCGGCGGATAGGCCTGCGCGGTGACGTTGTCATAGGGCGAATAGGCGAGGATCGTCTGATAATCGGCCGCGCTTTCGACCGGGTTGCCCCATTCGGGCCATTCCGGCGGGGTGAGCGGCAGCGTGTCGTCGAGCATGGTGTTGAGGACGTCGACGAAGGGCACGTCGGCGATGACGCCGCCGAAGAGATCGGGTGCCATATTGGCGACAGCGCCCATCAGCATCCCGCCCGCCGATCCGCCATGGGCGACGATCCGCCCGCGCGTCGTCAAACCTTCGGCCACGAGATGCTCGCCGGCGGCGATGAAATCGGTAAACGTATTGGCCTTCTTGCTGCGCTTGCCCTCTTCGTACCAGGCAAAGCCCTTGTCCTTGCCGCCGCGGATATGGGCGATTGCGTAGATGAAACCGCGATCGACGAGCGACAGGCGGGTGACGGAAAAGCCGGCCGGAATGGCGATGCCGTAGGAGCCGTAGCCGTAGAGAAGGCAGGGCGCGGAGCCGTCGAGCGGCGTGTCGGCGCGGTAGAGAAGCGAGACCGGCACCTCCTCGCCATCCGGCGCCTTGGCGATGATGCGGCGTGAGACGTATTTCGCCGGATCGTGGCCCGACGGCACCTCCTGCTCCTTGAGAAGCGTGCGGGCGCGGCTCTCCATGTCGTAATCGAAGACGCGCGACGGCGTCGTCGGCGAGGAATAGGAGAAGCGGATCGTCGTCGTGTCGAATTCGTAGCCGGGATCGAGGCCGAGCGAATAGGCCTCTTCGGCGAAGGCGATCTCGTGCTCCTCGCCGTCTTCAAGCCGGCGCACGACGATGCGCGGCAGCCCGGCCTCACGCTCCAGGCGCACGAGGTGTCCGCCGAAGAGGGCGTGCGAGAGGAGAAGGCGCCCCGGCACATGGGCGACGAACGGCTGCCAGTTCTCCAGCGAAGGCGACGCGACGGGCGCCGTCAGAATCTGAAAATCTTTGGCGTCGCCGGAATTGGTGCGGATGAAGAGCGTGCCGTCCGCCTCGTCGACGTAATATTCGATGCCGTCGCGGCGCGGCGCGATAAGGATGGGCTCTGCCTCCGGCCGGTCGGCCGGGATGAGCCGCGTCTCCGAGGTTTCGTGCGTGTGGCAGTCGATGAGGATGAAATTGCGCGACCGCGTCGCGCCGAGGCCGACGAAGAAACCGGGATCCGCCTCCTCATAGATGAGGACGTCGTCCGTGACCGCGGTGCCGAGCTTGTGGCGGAAGACTTTCGACGGGCGGTGATTGGCGTCGAGACGCACATAGAAGAGATGCGTGTTGTCGGCCGCCCAGACGGCGCCGCCGCTCGTATCGGGGATGACGTCGGCGATGTCTTCGCCGGTTTCCAGATTGCGGATGTGGAGCGTGTAGAATTCCGAGCCGGCATCGTCGAAGGCCCAGGCGAGGCGGGAATGGTCGGGCGAATGCGCCGCGCCGGCGATCTTGAAATAGGCATGGCCTTCGGCAAGCGCGTTGCCGTCGAGAAGGATGGTTTCTTCCCCGCCGGCGCGCGGCTGGCGCACGAAGATGGGGTGCTGGCCGCCCTCGATGTAGCGGATCGCATAGGAATAAGGTCCGTCAGGCACCGGCACGGAGGAATCGTCCTCCTTGATGCGCCCCTTCATCTCCGTGAAGAGCTTTTCCTGAAGCGCTTCCGTGTCGGCCATCTGGGCGGAGAACCAGGCGTTTTCGGCCTCCAGATAGGCGCGGATCTCAGGATCGAGGACGGAGGGATCGCGCATCACCTCCTGCCAGTTGTCGGCACGCAGCCAGTGATAGGGATCGTTGCGGGTGTGGCCGTGGCGGGTGATCTCGTGCGGCCGCTTTGCGGCGCGCGGCGGGAAGGAAGGAATGTCGTTCATGGGCGCGAGGTAGGCCGGATTGTTTTCCGGGGCAAGGGAATGGGTGGTGCGGCGTTAACCTGGGGCCTCTTGGGGACGGCGGCGCGAACCTGCGGAAACCTGCATTGCCCCTGCGGCATCCGCGCACGGGGCGATGGCCGCAAGACAAAGCCGAGGGTTGCGCGTGGAGAAACCGGAGCGCCGATAAGAGATTCGCAGCTTCGGCGCATCTGCCCCCAGGAATGGCCGGAGCCTGACCAGAAGCGCGGCGTTTTGTGCCGGTTCTGGTGTCGGACATACTTGCAATTGCGCGATTTCGACTGTCCTCAGGATCACACTTCTGCGAGGAAATGCGGCGACGGCTGGACAAGGAAGGCGTCGCCCGGTCTTTCTCCTGTCGCGATTTGCCGGAAAGCATGGGTCATGCTTGAAAATCGCCGCGCTCTAAGGATTGCCAGAAGCGCCCAAATGCTTAGCTTGTCCGGCTGATGCGGCAAAGCTGGCAGCTTGCCCCGCTCTGGATCGCCCGCTATCCGTTCCTGGTCCCGCGAACGTCACCCCGCTGATGCAAGAATCCCAAATCGACTGGACTTTCCTCGTCATGGCCGCCCCGTTTCTGGCGGCGTTCGTGGCGCCGTTGTTGAAGCGGCTGTTGGGTTCTGGCGCGTCCTGGATACTGGCGGCGGCACCCGCGGCGATGTTTGTCTATTTCATCACGCTGATTGCGCCGGTCGCATCCGGCAGCGTCATCGCCAACGGCTTTGCCTGGGCGCCGTCGCTTCAAATCAACTTTTCCTACCGCCTCGACGGGCTGTCGCTTCTCTTTGCGCTTCTCGTCTCGGGCATCGGCACGTTCATCCTGATTTATGCGGGCGCCTATCTCAAAGGCCATGCGCATCAGGGGCGCTTCTTCTCCTTCATCCTCCTCTTCATGGGGGCGATGCAGGGGCTGGTGCTCGCCGACGATTTCATGACGCTCTTCGTCTTCTGGGAGCTGACCTCGATCACCTCCTTCCTGCTGATCGGTTTCGATCACACGCGTGAGGCGGCAAGGCGCGCGGCCTTGCAGGCGCTGGTGATCACGGCGGGGGGCGGGCTCTGCCTGCTGGCCGGGCTCCTGATCATGACCGGGCTCGTCGGCGTGCATTCGATGTCGGAGGCGATCGCGCTCGGCTCGGGTTTTGCGGAGAACCCGTATTACCTGCCGGTGCTGATCCTGCTTCTCGGCGGCGCCTTTACGAAATCGGCGCAGTTTCCGTTCCATTCCTGGCTCGCCAACGCCATGGAGGCGCCGACGCCGGTCTCGGCCTATCTGCATTCGGCGACGATGGTGAAGGCGGGCGTCTATCTGCTTTTGCGCGTCCATCCCTTCATGGGCGAGACCGCGCTGTGGACGACGATCCTGCCGCTCTTTGGGGGCGCGACGCTTCTCGCCGGCACGCTTCTGGCGCTCCGCCAGACGGATCTGAAGCTCATCCTCGCCTATACGACGGTCGCCTCGCTCGGCCTTCTCGTCATGCTGACGGGGACGAGCAACGAGACGGCGATTTTGGGCGCGCTCGTCTATCTTCTCGCCCATTCGCTCTTCAAGGGCGGCCTCTTCATGATGGCGGGCTCGGTCGACCACGAGGCGGGCACGCGCGATCTGCGCGAGCTCGGCGGTCTCGGGCTCAAAATGCCGGTCACCTTCCTTTCGGGCCTCGTTCTCGCCTGGGCGATGGGCGGGCTTTTCGTGACGCTCGGCTTCTTTGCCAAAGAGGCGATGTATGAAGGGCTTCTGCACGGGGAGGGCACGACGCCCGTGACGCTTGGCGTCGCCGTCTTCGGCAACGGTCTCATGTTCGCGGCCGCCTTCGCGGTCGGATTGCTGCCCTTCATCGGCAAGCGGCCCGAAAACCTTTCCGGCGCGCATGAAGGCCCGATCGGGCTGTGGATCGGCCCGCTCGTCCTCGCCTGTCTCAGCGTCGCCGGCATCGTCTTTGCGGCCTTCACGCAAGAGGCGCTGATCGGCCCGACGCTTGCTGCCGTCGCCGGGGCTGAGCCGCATCCAGATCTCTCCTACGCCATCCACGTGAACGAGGCTTTTGCCGCCTCCGGCGTCACCTGGGCGATCGGCATCCTGGCGCTTCTCGCCCTGCGGCCGGTGCGGCGCGGGCTCGCGGCAATTCTCGATGCGATCGGCTGGGGTCCCGACCGGGGCTTCGACCAACTCGTGAACGGGCTCACGACCGGCTCGGCCGCGGTGACCCGCTTCATCCAGAACGGCGATCTGGAACGCTATCTTTCCATTACCTTCACGGTCCTGGCGCTTGCGCTGGTCGTGCCGCTTGTGGTCTTCGGCGAATGGCCGCATGCGCCTGAGACCTTCGCGCTCGCGCCGCATGAATGGGCGGTGATGGGGCTTGCGGCCGTCGGTCTCGTCGCCGTCATCGTGGCGGAGAACCGGCTGACAGCGATCGTCTCTCTCGGCATCCAGGGCTTTGCCGTGGCGCTCATCTACATGCTCTTCGGCGCGCCGGACCTCTCCTTCACGCAATTCATGGTGGAGACGCTTTCGGTCGTCATTCTGGCGCTCGTGATGACGCGCCTGTCCCTGATGACGGCCGACCGGCGCAACATGTTTCAGCGCATCAAAGACGGAACGATCGCGCTCGCCTGCGGCATCGGCACGGCGGCCTTGCTGATTGCCGTCACGAACCAGCCCTTCGATTCGCGCCTGTCGGATTTCTTTGCGGAGCATTCGCGAACCATCGCCCATGGCCGCAACATCGTGAACGTCATCATCGTCGACTTCCGTGGTCTCGATACTTTGGGTGAGATCGCGGTCGTCATGATCACCGGCCTCGCCATTCTCGCTTTGTTGCGCTTCCCGGCGCCGTGGCGTCAGACGAGAGCCGTGGAGGAAGAGAAGTGAGCACCGTCATCTTTCGCGCGATCGCGCCTTATCTCACGGCCTTGATGGTGCTGTTTTCGGTCTTCGTACTCTTGCGCGGCCACAACAATCCGGGCGGCGGCTTCATCGGCGGGCTGATCGCGGCCTCCGCCTTTGCGATCTACGGCATCGCCTATGGCGTGCCGCCGGTGCGCCGGGCCCTGCGCTTTCATCCGATGGGGATCGCCGCTTTCGGGCTCGTCTTGGCGGCCCTTGCCGGGGTGCCGTCGCTTCTCGGCGGCAAGCCGTTTTTGACGGTGCTGTGGGCCTATCCGAAGATCTTCGGCATGGAGGTCGCCGTCTCCACGGCGACGTTCTTCGATATCGGCGTCTATCTGGTGGTTCTCGGGACCATCACCTCGGTGGCGCTGTCGTTGGAAGAAAGGGAGCGCTGATGGAAGGCCCGCTTGCACTTCTCGTCGGCTGCTTCTTCGCATCCGCCGTTTATCTGATGCTGTCGGATTCCTTGATCCGCATCCTGCTTGGCGTGACCATCCTGTCGAACGCCGTCAATCTTCTGATTTTCACGGCGGGGCGGATCGTCAAGGAAGTACCGCCGATCATTCCCGAAGAAGCGATGGTGCCGCCGTTTGAGACCGCCAATCCGCTGCCGCAGGCGCTGATTTTGACGGCGATCGTCATCTCGTTCTCGTTCTTCGCCTTCCTGCTGGTTCTGGTGTTCCGCGCCTATCAGGGGCTCGGCACGGACAAGACCGGGAAGATGCATATGGCCGAAGAGCCGGGTGATCCGGTTCCGCCCAGGGGCTATTGATGGCAGAGAGTGCAGGCCATGCAGCGGTGGACGTCGCGTCCGCCATGGTGACGGCGCCGATCGCGCCCCTGGACGCGATCATCGTCGCGCCGACTTTGATCACCCTTCTGTTCGGGTCCATCCTGTTGATGGCGCGCAAGCGCCCGGAGACGCAGGCGCCGCTCGGCATCGCGGGGCTCCTGTTTTTGACGGCGGCGACGGCCGGCATTCTGGCGCGCGTCGTGACGGGCGGGCCGCTCACCATGACCATGGGAAGCTGGCTGCCCCCCTTCGGCATCACCTTCGCCGTCGATGCGCTCGGTGCCTCCTTCGCCTTCGTGTCGTCGGTGGTGGCGCTCGTCGTCGGTGTTTTCGCAAGCCGCGGCCTGCGGCGCGTGGAGAGCCGCTACGGGTTTTATCCCTTTCTGCTGTTGATGATGACGGGCGTGTGCAACGCCTTCCTCACCGGAGACATCTTCAATCTCTATGTCTGGTTCGAAGTGATGCTGATCGCCTCCTTCGGCCTCATCGTCCTCGGCAATTCCAAAGAGCAGCTAGACGGCGCGGTGCGCTATGCCGTCCTCAATCTTCTGGCTGCGGCCTTCTTCCTGACGGCGACCGGCTATCTCTATGGGGCGCTCGGCACGCTCAACATGGCCGAGATCGCGATCAAGCTGCGCGAAGGCGTGCCCGGAATGCCGATCAACACGATCACGGCGCTTTATATTCTGGGCTTCGGCATGAAGGCGGCGGCGTTTCCGGTCGCCTTCTGGCTGCCGGCCTCCTATCACACGCCGTCTCCTTCCGCGGGTGCCGTCTTTGCCGGGCTTTTGACCAAGGTCGGCGCCTATGCGCTGTTGCGCACGCTGATCATGCTGATGCCCTCGGAAGAGGCGCTCTACGACACGTTTCTGACGGCGCTCGCCATCGGTACGATGCTTCTCGGCTCGCTCGGCGCGATGGCGCATTCCGATTTCCGGCGCATCCTCGGCTATCTCGTCATCTCCGGCATCGGCGTGATCCTGGCAGGTCTCGCGATCGGCACGGCGGAGGGGCTCTCGGGCGGCATCTTCTATGCCTTCCATTCGATGATCGTCATGTCGGCGCTCTATCTCGCCTCCGGGCTCGTCGGCCAGCTCGGCGGCAGCCAGGACCTGCGCAAGCTCGGCGGGCTCTACGGCGCGAGCCCGCTTCTGGCCGGGCTGACGCTGACCCTCGTCTTTTCCGTCTCCGCGCTGCCGCCGTTTTCCGGCTTCTGGGCGAAGATCCTGGTGACCGAGGCCGCGATGGTGGACGGGCGCTGGTGGCTTGCCGGCATCGTGCTCGGCACCGGCCTCCTCAACGCGCTTGCTTCGGGGCGCGCCTTCACGCAGATTTTTTGGCGTGGCGGACCGGTGGGGACGCCGGACGGTGCGGAAAAGAGCGTGCCCGGCGAGATCGCCAGGGAGGACCGGGCGGTGCTGTTCGGCTCGCTTGGCGCTCTCACCTTGCTGAGCCTGGTCATCGGCCTGTGGCCGTCGCCGCTGATGCGGCTTGCGGAAGCCGGTGCGGCCGGGCTTCTTGATCCGACCCTTTATATTCGCGCGGTGTTTGGAGGCGCTTCCTGATGGTGCTGTTTCCCGTCAACGTGCTTCTGGCACTCGCCTGGGCGTCGATCACCGGCAGCTTCACGCTGCCGAACCTGCTGTTCGGCTTCGTGCTCGGCGCCATCGCGCTGTGGCTCATTCGCGAGCAGATCGGCACGCGCGGCTATATCGGCCGCTCGCTCCGGGTGATCAATCTGTTCTTCCTGTTCATCTACGAACTGGTCATGTCGGCGCTCAAGGTGACCTGGATCGTGCTGCAACCGAAGATGCCGATTTCGCCGGGGCTGATCGCCTATCCGCTCAGGGTGAACCGGGATTTCGAGATCACGTTGCTTGCCAATCTCATCACGCTGACGCCCGGCACCTTGTCGGTCGACGTGTCGGAAGACCGGCGCACGCTTTACATTCACGCCATCGACGTGCCCGATCCCGACCAATTGAAACGCGATATCGCGCAAGGCTTTGAGCGAAAGATACTGGAGGCGTTCCGATGAGTGCTAGCGAGTTTCTCGAAATCTGCGTCCTGATTTCGCTGGCGCTTCTCGTCCTTTCGTTCGCGCTGATTACCATTCGCATCGTGCGCGGACCGACTTTTGCGGACCGGGTTCTGGCGCTCGATATGCTGGTCTCCACCGGCATCGGTTTCATTGCTGTGATCGGCGTGAAAACTGGTTTTTATCTTTATATCGACATTGCAATCGCTCTTGGGCTCGTCGGTTTTCTTGCAACCGTAGCGTTTGCCCGCTTCGTGATGCATTGCGGAGACGTGCTCGGTGGCGAATCAGCAATGTGCTACGGCTCCGATTCGGAGAAGCAGCGATGAGCGGCTTTCTCGACGTCTTGGTCGGCGTGATGATTGTGATCGGCTCGCTTTTCGCAGTCGTTGCGAGCGTCGGCCTCTTGCGTTTTCCTGACCTTTACACGCGCATGCATGCCGCCAGCAAAGCCGGAACCTTGGGCTCTGGACTGATGTTGTTGGCCCTTGCCTTAGAAGCGCCCCATTTGGACATCTTCACTCGCGCTGTGGCAGGTGTGGTGTTCTTCCTTCTCACCGCTCCGGTTTCCGCGCACCTTCTGGCCCGGGCGGCTTACCTCACTGGTGTAAAGCCGGTCCCTGAGACGGAGCCCGACGACTATTCGCGGGCTATAGGGGTGACGCGCTCCGATCCAGAAGGCGAGCGTTGAAACAAAGACTGCCATCTTCCGTAAAAGCAGGGTGGCGCTTTGTTGGTGAATTCCTATCTTTCCAGGAATGAGCGAGCGAGTGCTGACAGAATTTCACACCTTCTTGTTGCGCGCGGTGAAACGCCGCTAAGATTGCTGTGATGTAGGGTTTTTTCTTCTTGTCAGACCGCGCCACCAGCAGTAGCAAGGCGCACTTGATGACTTGCAGTGTGTTGCTGCAAAGGTCACATAGCGAGGATTCAATGGCAGAGGCTATCCAGAACGACAACCTGATCGAGCTCACGGCAGACATCGTGTCTGCTTATGTGAGCAACAACACAATTGCGGCTGGCGATATTTCCGGTCTGATCGGCAATATCTATCAAGCGCTGCAGACGACCGCCGATGGCGGCGCTGAGCCTGAGCCGGAGCCGCAGAAGCCGGCTGTGCCGGTCCGTCGCTCGATCAATCCGGACTACATTATTTGTCTGGAAGACGGAAAGAAGTTCAAGTCGCTGAAGCGTCACTTGCGCACGCATTACGACCTGTCCCCGGAAGAGTATCGCGAGAAGTGGGGCCTGCCGGCCGACTATCCGATGGTCGCTCCGAACTATGCGAAAGCCCGTTCGCAGCTTGCCAAGCAGATGGGTCTTGGTCAGAAGCGCGGCCGCCGCTGAACGACGTTTTCTTCCGAACGTGTCAGACGCCGGCCCTTATGCCGGCGTTTTACTTTTCCGGTCGGCGGCTCCCACGCCGGCGCTTTGCCTTCCCCGAACGCCGGCTCCCCCGCCGGCGTTTTGCGTTTTCCCGACGCCGGCTGTCATGCCGGCGTTTTCCTTTTGGATGTCCGGGCCTCGCAGAGCCGCGCAAGCTCGCCGCTTTCGGCGTCGAGCGCTGTCTTGAGCGCGATATGGCGATTGAGATCGTAGCTCCGATGGCCGGCCCGGCCTTTCCTGCGCTCCGCCCGCAGGGCGCATTTGAGACGCGCAACGATGCTGCGCGCGCGCTCCGTGTCATTCGTCCCGAGCTCTCCCGGCAGACGATGGATCAACCGCGGCAGATCGCTGTCGCGGCTGTACGTGCCGGCGCCGCTTTTGGCCGGGCGGGGAGGCGCCGAGTTTTGGCGCCGTTGGCGGCGAGTGGGCCTGCCGGCCCCGCCTGAGATTTGGGGATCGTAAAAGCACTGCGCATCGACCATGCCGGGAGCTCCTGAAGCTTTCGCGGCACGATCGCAGGGCCCGGAGCGGCGGGGATAAGTTCGGCGCCTCCCGGCGCGACAAGGTGTGCGGTAAGCTTAAAAACATATCCCCGGTTGCTTCTCTTCGCGGTATAGGAAATAAATCCTATCATTGGAGGAGGGGCCATGCAGAACCATTTTTACGACGATTTGCGAGGGTCGCAGGGGGCGTTCGGGCCATATCGGCGCGAAGCCGGCCGCGCCCTCGCTGGGAGTCCCGCCGCCGGACGTGCCGCCGCCGGACGTGCCATCGTCAGGGATCGGGAGACGGATGCGGAGAGTTCCGTCTGCCGCTTTGCCGAAGCGGCGCTCGGCGCGGTCTTTCGGGTCGGGCACCATGACCTGCGCAAGGCCGGACGGGGCGTTGCGCGGGTGGCGCAGACGCGGCAGGCGGCGATGTATCTCGTCCATGTCGGCTCCGGCCTGACGCTGACCAAGGTCGGCGCGCATTTCGGCCGCGACCGCACCACCGTCGCCCATGGCTGCCGGATGATCGAGGAACGGCGCGACGAGCCCGTCTTCGACCAGGTGATGGAAAATCTCGAATTCGCGCTGAGGCGCTGGATGGAGGTTTTCGGCGAGGATGCGAGATGAGCCGCGGGAAGAGGCGCGGCGGGGCGCTCGAAAGCCTGATCGAGATGCTGCTGGTCCATGCGGATGCGCGGCTCGTGGAGGCGGATGCGGCGACCTTCTCTTGCGAGGGTGTGGCGGGGCGGCGGCGCGAGATCCCGGCCGCCCTCGTCAAGAAGCTCCTGGCGGCGGGCCTCCTCTGCGAGGCCGGAGAGACGGGGCTTGTCGCGAGCGCGGAGGCCGCGGCATGGCTTCGGCGCATGAAAGCCGGCGAGCCCGCCTTTCTGGCGCAGCACAAATGCCTGGAACGCCAGAAGGGCGGCTCACCCTCGGCGCCCGCTCCGCTCGCCGATCTCGACGAGAGCCCGATCGGCCTCCTCGCCCGCAGAGGCGGCGAGGATGGCGCGCCCTATCTCGGAGCCCCGTTGGTGGCGGCGGCGGAGCGGCTTCGCCGCGATTTCGAGCGCGCGAGCCTGCAGCCGCGCATCACCGCCAACTGGCAGGCCGACCTCAAGGCGCCGAAAGGCTCCCGTCAGCGGGGCGGCCAAGCGGATCTGACGGAGACGGCGATCGCCGCCCGCGCCCGCTTTCATGCCGCCATGGACGCGGTCGGCCCAGAACTCGCGGGCGTCCTCGTCGATGTCGCCTGTTTCCTCAAAGGTCTGTCGAGCGTGGAGCGCGAACGCGGCTATCCGGCACGATCGGCGAAGCTCGTCCTGAAGCTCGCGCTGCAGGCCCTCGCCCGCCATTACGGCCTAGACGAAGAGGCCGAAGGCAAAGCGCATGTGGCGATGCGCCATTGGGGCGCCGAGGGCTATCGGCCCACGATCGGCGAGTGAGAGGGTGAGGAGGGGGGAATGCGCCGCGAGCGGGGAGACGGCTATTTCGCGTGCCGGCTCTCCGCGTCGCGGCGAATACGCTGCAGCATGGCGGAGAGGCCGTTGGAGCGCTGCGCCGTCAGATGTTCGCGCAGGCCCATGCGGGCGAAGACGGCTTCGGCATCGGTCTTCAGGATCTCTTCGGGCGTCGTGCGGGAATAGAGCGCAAGCACGATGGCGATGAGACCGCGCACGATATGGGCGTCGCTGTCGCCGCGGAAGACGAGGACCGCCTCGCCGTCCTCCACCGCGTCTTCGCTGACGAGCCAGACCTGGCTCGCGCAGCCGCGGACTTTCGTGGCCTCCGTGCGTTCCTCGGCCGGCATCTCCGGCAAGGCCCGTCCGAGCTCGATCACGTACCGGTAGCGATCCTCCCATTCGTCGAGGAGGGCGAAATCGTCGATGATGGATTCAATGCTCATGAAGGCCTGTCGCGTGCTTGCGTGTCCGCCGGGAGGTGCCCCGCCGTCGCCGGGCGTCTCAAAAAAGGTGGTGCAAGGCAAAATAGGCATATGAGCCCGGGGCACAAGCGCCGAGGGCCGGATGCGGCCTTGATGCGCGGCCCTGAAGCTGGCCCTGACAAGCGGCTCTGTTTGCGCGAATGGGCCGCGTTAACGGCAATCCAAAACATGATTACCACTTTGTGAAGTTTTGGCTTATTGTTGAAGCTAAGTTTTACGTTTTGCTGGAGCGGAACCCATGCAAGAGCAGCGCGCCCTCAGACGGCACCATTTGGACAAACGGTCGACCGTCATGTCGCATCGGCTCTATGCCAATTGCCAGGTGCGCAACATCAGCCCGACCGGCGCCTGCATCGAATTGGACAGCCGGGCTGTTCTGCCCGCGAGCGTGCGCCTGCCGATGCCCAATTGTGGCACCGCCTCGGCGAAACTCGTCTGGCAGCGCGGCAAGCTCGCCGGCGTCATGTTCAATGAGCCTTTGAACGGCGAAGTTCTGACCCAGTACATCGATGTGCGCGCCCCCGTCCGCCAGGAGCGGCAGGTGGCAAGGGATCTCGCCTCGACCATCGGCAAGCCGGCCGCACGCGCGCATCTGCGCCTCATCGATTGCTCGGCCGACTGAGCCTCGCCGGACGGGCTGTTCTCGCGCGGCGGCGTGTGGCTGCGCGCCGCTGAACAAATCCAGCCGTTTGAACAGGACTGGCGGCGAGAAACCGCATGCTTCGTCCGCAGTGTGAGCCGCGTTGTGCTTCAGCCGGTGAGCATTGCGAGCGCGACATAGGCCGCGAGACCGCCGCCCATCGTGACGACGACGTTGTTGGAAACCCAGGCGATGGCAACGGCCAGCGCCGCGGCGATCCAGGTTGTGGCCTCCGTGCCGGCGAGGGACGTCGCCACGAGCGCGACGACGATCAGGCCCGGCAGATCATCCAGAACGAAAGCGAAGCGGGACTGACGCAGGCGGTCGCCGGCGAGGAACCCGAGAAGGCGCGTCGCGAAGGTGGCGACCGCGAGCCCGGCGATCAACAGCCATTGCGAAGAGCTCATGCCGGCCTCCGATAGCGGCGCAGGAGAGCCGCAAGGGCGAGGCCGGCGAGAGACGCGACGAGGATTGCCGACGCCCGCGAGATCCCTGCCGAGACGAGGCCGATCGCCAGCACGAAGGTCATTCCCCAGGGAAGGAAAGCGGCGATGCGTCGGGGCGCCATGCTCCGGGCCATCGCAATGAACGCCGCGGTGAAGGCGAAGCCGAGCCCGGCCGCATCGAGGTCGGGCAGGACCGCGCCGATCTGCGCGCCGATCGCCGTCGATGCAAACCAGGTGACGAACATGACGCTGCCCGCCCCGAGGAGGAAGGGCGCGCCGATGCTCGGATCCTTGCCGCGCTCCGACATGGTGAGCGCCCAGTTTTCATCGGAGGTGAGGTGCAGGGCGAGGAGACGCCGCCATGGCGGCAGGCGGGCAAGGATGCCGGCGAGCGAAGCCGTGATCCCGAGATAGCGCAGATTCATGATCGCGCCCGCGAAGACGGCGCCGACCAGGCCGCTTCCCGCCGAGAACTGATCGACGGCGACGATTTGCGACGATCCCGCGTGAACGCCGGCGCTCATGAGCCCGACGCCCCACCAGGGAAAGCCCGCCTGAGCCGCCAGGACGCCGAAGGCGAGACCGTAAAGTGCGGCGCCGACGGCGAGCGGCAGGATGGAGAGCATGCCTCGTTTCATGCCATCGGTTTATCTGTCCGGAGCGAGATGATGAATGCGCCTGTTGCGCTTTCGGTGATATGATCAGCGCATAATAGGCAACCTTTCGAGTGAAAAAGATCATGGATGACAAGGATCGTGCGCTGCTTGTCGAACTGCAGCGCAATGCCCGGCTGCCGATTGCTGAACTGGCCGATCGGGCGGGGCTTTCGAACGCATCCGTTCAGCGGCGATTGAAAGCTTTGCGCGAGGAGGGCGTGATCCAAAACGAGGTGGCGCTGCTCGACCGGCAGAAGCTCGGTCTCGGGGTGACTGCCGTGATCCTGGTCGACCTGGAGCGCGACCGGCTCGACCAGATCGATGCCTTCAAGCGCAAGGCGCGCGCCGAACCGCAGGTTCTGCATCTCTACTGTATCGCCGGCGAGATGGATTTCGTGATGATCGCGGTAGCGCGCGACATGGCGGATTACGAGGCCCTGACCCACAGGCTGTTCTTCGCCGATGCCAATGTCCGCAAGTTCCGAACCTCCATCGTGGTCTCGACGGAAAAGGCGAGCTCGGAATATCCGATCCTGCCGTGAGGGGGCGGGCGCGGCGTCAGTGGCCCTCAGCTGGCGACGGGCGCTCCGGCTGCGTGGTGGTTGCGCTTTAGAGAAGACGCGGGCGGGGCTGCGGCAGGGCGATGTCTATGCGCGTGGTGCTCGGGGAGGCATCGTCGCTCGATGCGGTCTGCGTTTCATCGAGCCGCGCTTCGCTTGTTTCTTTGGTTTGAGCGTCGATGGCGTCCTCTGGCGGCTGCGACACGGGCAGGCGCGCGCTCGCCGGGATCGCCTCGATCGGGGGCGCGCCCCGGCCGCTCCACGGCACGGAAAGGTCGCTTGCGCTCAGGCTGCCGTGATCGACGTTGCCGTCATCGCTGCCGCCGGTGCTGGCGGAGAGGGCGGCGGAGGCCATGTCGCGCCCGGTGGCGATCTTGCGGCCGAGAAGGGTGAAGGTCTCGCGACTCGTGGCGCAGGCTTCCGGATGCCGATCGCACACGCCGCTCACATCCTTGGCGAGGACCTGGAAGGCGAGGGCGGATTCCAAAAGGGTGACGCGGGGCGGCGGGCCGCCATCGGGCGACGGAGGCAGAACCAAGATCAGTGCCGTCAACCAGAAGATTGATCGGAACAAGAACATAAACCTTACCCTGTTTGCGGATTCTTCCGATCCAGCGCCGCGAAGGAACCATGAAGGCTCCAAGAACGCGTTCATTAGGTGTCTACAATTCGACGCAAATCCGGCTCATTCCAGGCAGTAAGGACCTATTCCACAGTGCTGTTCCCGAAAGCTTGTTGCGGTGGTTAATACATGCTTTGTGCCGCCGAGCGGCACGACCGCCGGCCGTGGTTTGGCAGAGTTCAAGTTTCCTTAAGCCAAAGCGGCGAAGTTGAGGCACGACAAGCCGGTCTGAAGGAGGCCGGTCGACGATGGGGTTGGTGTGTGAGTGTGATGGCCTCCGAGGCGGATCGACCGATGTCCCGGACGACGAGCCGGGCTGCAGGCGGACGCCGGAAGCGACAGACGCGGGGTGACAAGACCGCGGCGGCGAAGCCGGCAGCGACGAAGGCGGCCTCAGCCCTCGGCGAGCGGAGCCGGCTCGGCCTCGTCCTGCGCCATGGCCCGGCGGCCGCGCTCGGGCTTCTGGCCGTGGCCGCCATCGTCAACGCGCTCGTCCTGCAGCATGGACGCCATCCCGATCCGCTCTTTGCCACGCGGGAGAGAGAGCCCGTCTCGACGCTCCAGGCGGGGGAGAAGGGCGATCTGGAAATGATCATCCGCACCGGCCTCGTCGTGCCGCGCGAACGCCCGGACGCGGTTGGAGCCGCAGAGGCGGCCTCCACTGCCGTGTCTTCCCCGGCGAGCTCAGCTTCCGGCTCAGGCCCCGACCCGGTCGTCTTCGCCGTGCAGCAGGCACTCGCCGACACGGCCTATGGCCCGGTGACGGCAGACGGTCTCAAGGGCCATGAAACGACCGAGGCTCTGAGACGCTTCCAGCTCGATCAGGGGCTCAAGGTGAACGGTGAGATCGACCGCGAGACGCTCGACCGGCTGGCCGCGATCGGCGCCATGCCGGACAATCCGTAAGCCCGTGTTTGCGCTCATTCGGTTTCGGGCCGGCTGCGAGGCCGGGCCGTCACGCCCATGGTGAGCCCATGGTGAGATTGCGCACCGACATCTTCGTGCAGGCGTTGATTCGCCGTGTCTCCGCCACGGGGGCCTTTGCCACCGTAGCGCGCAAAGGCGCGCTCGAAGCTGGCACGCTCTTCATCATCGTCGATCGTCTCGACGGACGCCTCGATCTCTATGGTCCTGCGCCACAAAGCTTTTTCATGGATGAGATGGAGATGCCGGCCGATCGTTTCTTCACACCACTTGTGCGCGAGGGAGAACGCGGCAAGATTGAGGAAAGGTTGGTGAGCGAAAGCCGTTTCGATCCTGACTTGTGGGTGGTGGAGATTGAGGATCGGGAAGGGCGTTCCTTCGTCGCGGTGGCAGACAGCGACGCTTCGTCGGGGCGGCCGTAACCCAGAATCGCTTTATCCCCGTTCAGCAGTTGTTAACCATACTGCGGCGACAGTGGGTTCGCCGGATCAACGGACGGCCCTTCTGAGGAGGTGGATATGGCCGAAATCCTGAACTTTCCGACGCTGAGCGAAAGCCAGGCGCGCAAGCCTGCACATAGCGGCCCGTGCCAGATTCTGATGTTTACCGGAGTGCGGGTCGAATACCGCGACGAGCCGGGCAGCGTGGCGCTTTCGCGTCGGGCGCGGGCGGCGACGAAGCCGAAGAAGCGCCGCGCAAGCTAAGACATTTGCGGCGGCGCCTGCGTTTCAGCCGGCCGGCTCAAGCGGGGCCGGCACGCATTCCGCCGCCTGAAGATGTTCGATCGCGACCTGGCGTTCGCGCGGGGTCGGCGCATAAAAACGCACGAGTGCGATGAGATCGGGCTGTGCCGCTTCCACGACGATGGTCTGATCGAGGGCTGCGGACGTGGTTTCCTTCAACTGAGCATTCTGAATCGGATCGACGATCAACATGTCGAGCCGCCCGTCGATCGCCGTGCGATCGTTGACGGAAAAGAGGACGGTGCCGCGCCGCTGGTAGAGCGCCAGCGACCAGAAACTGTTCGGCCCCGAAAAGGACAGAGACGCCGGCGCATCTTTCAGCGAGATGCGGCAGGCGCCGTGCACGAAGAGCGGATCGAGCCCGGCGATCGCCGGCCCCTTGCCGTCGGGCGGCAGGAGCGTGAAGCCCGCTTCCGTCGTGACGGCGGCAAGCTTCGACCAGCCGTCGCTCGAGGCGAGCCGCGGCACCAGGAAAATCACCACGATATGGATCGAGGCGGCGAGCAGGAAAATCGCGAGCAGCCAGGCGAGTAGGCCGCCGAAGAAGCCGGCCGGGATGAGCCGCCGGCGGCGGCCGATGCGCTCCTCGTAGATCATCGGCAGCCCTTCGGAGTGATCGCCGGAACGGTGAATTGCGTGAGCGCCGTCACCGTGCGGGCCGTGGTGTCGTAGAGGCGCGCGGCGAGCCGGATCTGGCCGGCACCTTCAGAGGAGAGCCAGTTGCCCGGCTGCGGATTGGGCGCCAGCGTGATGGTGAAGGTGCCGTCCGCCTTGCGCACGATCTCGTCGCTGCCGAGTGCCCGGCCGCCGCGTTCCGCCGGCGGCAGATGTCCGCCCGCAGCGGTTTCCACAGAGATGGTCCAGAGCCGGGCCGACGGCATCTGGCCGGAAATTTCGTAGCTGCATGCGCCGTTGAGGTCGCCGCCCGCATCGTCGGAGCGGGCAAGGAGTTTCAGGCCTTCGCTCGGGCCGAGCGCGAGCTCGCCGGTGCGGGCAAGACGGGCGCGCGAATAAGGATCTTCGTCCTCCGTGCCGGCGCGCGGCCAGCCTTTCCAGGCACCGCTTTCGATCGTGTCGATCGGCGTGAGGTCGCGCAGGCTCAAAAACGCGCTGCCGACGCCCAGGACGAAGGCGATGGCGACGCCGAGAATGATGACGAGGGCACGCAAGGCAGTGGGCCTAACGGGTGGCCGTGCCGCCAGGCGCGGCGGCGGAAGCCTCGCGCTTCAAGGCGGGAGCTGCGATCTCGGCGGTTTTGGCGCGCTCTTCCAGACGATCGAGAATGTCTTCCGTCGGCGGGGCGAGGCGGCCCGAGCCCAGGAGCTCGCCGCCCTCCGGCAGGCCCTCTGCGACCGGCACCTCGTCTTCCGCAGGCGGCGGCAGCGGGATGCCCGGAAGCGGCCGATGCTCGATATTGGCTTCCGCGACGCGCATATATTTCTGCCAGGTCATGGCCGGCAGCGTGCCGCCGGTGAGACGGTTGGTGCTCTTGTAATTGTCGTTGCCGAGCCACACGGCGGTGGAGAAATCGCCGGTATAGCCGACGAACCAGGCGTCGCGATAAGCCTGGGTGGTGCCCGTCTTGCCGGCGACGGAGACACCCGGAATGAGGGCGCGGCGGCCGGTGCCGTGCTCGGCGACGTTGTGCATCATCTTGACCATGTCGCGCGCGACGCTTTCCGACAGGACGCGTTTGGGCGGCCCGTTGGCGCGGTTGAAATCGTAGATGACCTCGCCGTCGGGGGTGAGGATTCGTGCGACGCCGTGCGGGCGCGCGCGAAAGCCACCGGAGGCGAAGGCGGCATAACCCGTCGCCTGGTCGAGGACCGTCACCTCCGACGTGCCGAGGGGGAGCGAGCGGGTGACGCGGATCGGCGTCTGGACGCCGAGACGCTCCGCCATTTCCGCAATCGGCTGGCGCCCGAAGGCGATCGAAAGGCGCACCGGGATGGTGTTGATGGAATGGGTGAGGCCCTGCATCATGGTGATGCGGCCACGGTAACGGCGCGAATAATTCTGCGGCGACCAATTGCCGATGGAGACCGGCGCGTCGAGGATGACGCTGTCCGGCGTATAGCCGTGTTCGAGCGCGGCGGCATAGGTGTAGGGCTTGAAGGACGAGCCCGGCTGGCGCTGCGCATTGGTGGCGCGGTTGAAGGTGGAGGCGCCGTAATCGCGGCCGCCCACCATGGCGCGCACGGCGCCCGACATATCCATGGAGACGAGCGCCGCCTGTTTGACGCCGTAGGCATCACCGGATTCCCGCAGCGAGGATTCCACCGCAAGCTCGGCCGCGCGCTGCAGGCGCATGTCGATCGTGGTGCGCACGATGAGATTGCGCTGGCCCGGAGGGGCGAGGCGCTTCACCTCCTCAAACACCCAGTCGAGGAAGTAATCCGGCGAGGGCGTCGCCTCGCGCGAGACCGGCGTCGCCGGATGGCGCCTCGCGCTGATCACCTGGCCCTCGGTCATGAAGCCGGCCTGGACCATATTGGTCAAAACCTCGTTGGCGCGCCCGCGCGCCGCCGGCAGGTTGATGTGGGGGGCATAGCGCGTCGGTGCCTTGAAGAGGCCGGCGAGCATCGCCGATTCTTCGAGCCGGAGATCGGTGACGGGCTTGCCGAAATAGAATTCGGACGCCGCCCCGACGCCGAAGGCGCCGCCGCCCATATAGGCGCGGTCGAGATAGAGCTTCAGGATCTCGCGCTTGGTCAGATTGGCTTCCAGCCACAGGGCGAGGAAGGCTTCCTTGATCTTGCGGTCGAGCGTGCGCTCGTTGGACAGGAAGACGTTCTTGGCGAGCTGCTGGGTGATCGACGAGCCACCCTGGACGACGCCGCCGGCACGGGCATTTTCCACAAGCGCGCGCAAGGTGCCGATGACATCGATGCCGAAATGCTCGAAGAAGCGCCGGTCCTCGGTCGCCAGCACGGCCTGGATGAGATGGTCGGGCAATTGGTCGAGGGAGAACTGCACCTCCTGCAGGACGCCGCGCTTGCCGATCTCGTTGCCGTAGCGGTCGAGCATGGTGACGGAATAATCGGACTGGGCGCGCCAGTCGCGCTTGACCGCGTCGAAGGCGGGGATGGCGAGCGCCAGCAAGACGATGAGGCCGGCGCAGCCGAGAGTGACGCTCTCTGACAGGAGCTCGAAGACGGGCCGCTTCCAGCCGGTGGCATGGAAACGGCGAAAGAACAGAATGGTGCGCTCCCAGGCCATGCCGGAGCTTTGGCCGAGCTCGAAGAAGAAGGTGTCGATCGCGGAATCGATCTCCAGCGCACGCAGCCAGTGCGGAAGCTTCTTCTTCGGTGTAAACGGATCGCGCATTTGGTGTTTTCACAAGAGGCTCGGCCGCGAGCCTTGTCAGGCACGGTTCTAGCACGATTTGGGTCTTTGATAAGTGGCGGCAGGGCCTTGCCGCCGATCGGCGAGAAAGCGGTGCGCGATGGTCACAGGAGCAGGGATGCTCGAAAAAGAGCCGTTCTGGCGCCAAAAGGCGCTCGAAGAACTCACTGACAAAGAGTGGGAGGCGCTGTGCGACGGTTGCGGCCGCTGCTGCCTCAACAAGCTCCAGGATTACGACACGGGCGAGATCTCGTGGACGAATGTCGCCTGCCGTCTCTATGACGAAAATGCCTGCCGGTGCCGCGATTACGAGAACCGCATCGAGATCGTGCCCGACTGCCTGCCGCTGTCAGCGGAGGCGGTGCGCGAGATTTCCTGGCTGCCGCCGTCCTGCGCCTATCGCCTCGTCGCGGAAGGCCGCGATCTCTATTGGTGGCACCATCTCGTCTCCGGATCGCGCGAGACCGTGCACGAGGCGGGGATCTCGACGCGCGGGCGCACGGTGTCGGAGAGGGACGTGCCGGTGGACGAATGGGAAGACTTTCTTGTCGAATGGCCCGAAGAGACGCCGCCGCGGTAGGGTTTTCCGGGTGTATGGTGCATGGCCTTTCGGCCCTGAGTTGAAAAGGTGGCGTCTCGCGGTCGCTGAAGGCGGCTGAAGCTTGACCGCGCGCTGCGGGCTTCCATCTCCTGCGGAATGTCAGACAATTTGATGCTTTCCGTTCTCGATCTGGCGCCCGTGCCGGAGGGGACGAGCGCCGCGGACGCGCTGCGCGCCACCGCGACCTTCGCCGAGGCCGCCGACCGTTTCGGTTATCACCGCCTGTGGTACGCCGAGCACCACGGCATTCCCAACATCGCCTCGGCCTCGCCGGAAGTCCTGATCGGCCATGCGGCGGAGCGCACGAGGCGCATTCGCGTCGGCTCCGGCGGCGTGATGCTGCCGAACCACGTGCCCTTGCGGGTGGTGGAGACCTATCGGACGCTGGAAGCGCTTTATCCGGACCGCATCGATCTCGGCATCGGCCGTGCGGGCGGCAGCGACAGCCGTACGCTGTCGGCGCTGAGGGCGGTGGACGGCGGCCAGTTCGCCCAGCAGATGGCCGAATTGATCGCTTTCGAGACGGGGGCTTTCCCCGAGGGGCATCCCTATCAGGCGGTCGAGGTGGTGCCGGGCGAGGTGGCACTGCCGCCGATCTGGCTCCTCGGCTCGTCGGGTGCGAGCGCGGAATTTTCAGGCCTCAACGGTTTCGGCTATGCCTTTGCCGGGCATTTTTCGCCGGCGCCGGCAGCTCCGGCCTTTCAAGCCTACCGTCAGGCCTTCAAGCCCTCGGACGATTTTCCGGAGCCGCGGACGCTTCTCTGCCTCGCCGCCATCTGCGCGCCGAGCGAGGAGGAGGCGGCCTATCTCGCGGGGTCGATGGAGCTTGCCTGGCTGCGTCTGCGCCAGGGCGGGCTGCGCAAGCTTTCAAGCCCGGAGGAAGCGGCCAATTACGCCTTCACACCGCAGGACCGCGCCACCGTGGAGGCCTATCGGCGGATTGCCATCACCGGCACGCCGGAGAAGGTCAGGCGGGAAATCGAGGCGCGCGCGGCCGCGTGCGACGCCGACGAGGTGATGGTGACGACGAATGTCTGGGACCCCGAGGCCCGGGTGCGAAGCCTCGATCTTCTGGCGCGCGCCTTCGATCTGCCGCGGCCTTCACGCGAGCCGGGTAAGACTGAATTCGCTTGATGGGTGCGTACGACAATTTTTTCGCGTAAAAGGGGAAAAAGACAGCGAAGATGAAAACTGTCCGAACGCCGTTCACCAATTGAGAACCGGATTGATGAAAGCGTAGTCGCCGACATGATGCCCTCTCCGAGACAACCTTTTTCCGCGATGCTGCAGAAGGCGTTGGACGACGTCCTGAGCTGTGCCGAATTCTGGGCCTGGGCGACCGACAAGGATCTGCATATTACTTATCTTTCGGAGAATTTCGAGCGAATCACCTCGCTTCCCGCGGGAGAGTTCGTCGGAATGTCTCGCTATGAGGTGATTCCGGCCGGCATGAGCGACGCGATGGCGCGCCGGCATCGCCATGAGCTTGAAAAGCGGCTGCCCTTCGTCGGCCTGCGCTACGAATTCAACGATAAGCGCGGTACGCGCTGCTTCGAGACGAGCGGCACGCCCACCTTCGATCGGCGGGGCCGCTTTCGCGGCTATCAGGGCATTGCCCGCGACGTCACCGAAGAGGTGCGCGATCAGGAGCGGCTGGAGGAGCTCGGCCGCGAGCAGCGCATCCTGAACGTTCTCTTCAACCATGTGGAACGCATGGCCAATATCGGGGCCTGGCGCTACGACCCCGAGCAGGACGTGCTGACATGGTCGGAACAGCTCTACCGCCTCTATGGCATTCCCGTCGGCGCCAGGGTGACGCTGAAGGAGGGGCTCAGCGTCTTTCCGCCCGACGTGGCGAAGGTGCTGCACGCGGCGATCGACGAGGCGATGGGCGGCGAGCGCGCCTTCGATCTGACATTGCCGTTTTTGTCGACGCGTGGCGAGGAGCGCTATGTGCGCGTGCTCGGCGAATGCGAAAGGCGCAACGGCCGACCCGTCAGCGTTTTTGGCACGATCCAGGACGTGACGAGCGAAAGGCGCCGCGAAGAGGAGAGACAGCGTCTGGCGGTGAGCGATCCCCTGACCGGGCTCGGCAACCGCAACGCCTTCCGCATGGAGCTCACGGAGACGTTGAAGAAGCTCGGCGCGCGCAAGCGCGAGGCGGCTTTGTGCATCTTCGATCTCGACGCCTTCAAGGATATCAACGATTTCTTCGGGCACGACATCGGCGACAAGGTGTTGCGCGAAGTCGCCGACTGGCTGCGCGCAACGTCTAGACCCGGCGACCTTGCGGCGCGCTCCGGCGGCGACGAATTTGCGCTTCTGACGAGCGCGGCAACGGCCGCCGAAGCTGAAGAGGCGCTCCGCCGCCGCCTGCAGCCGCTCGTGCGCCGCAGCGGTTTCGGCCATTCCATCACCTATAGCCTGAGCGCCGGTATCGCCGTCTTCCCGCAAGACGGAGCGACGCCCGAAGATCTTCTGCGCCATGCGGACCTCGCACTTTACGAGGCGAAGCGCGGCCGCAGGTCCACGATCGAGCGCTACGAGCCGCAATTGTTGCGCCAGGCGCAGAACCGCTTCCGCCTTCTTGCCGATTTTCGTGAAGGGCTCGCTGTCGGCGAGATCGAGGCATATTATCAGCCGCTCGTTGAGTTTTCGTCGAACCAATTGTCCGGCTTTGAGGCGCTGATGCGCTGGCGCCATCCGGAGAAGGGCATCGTGCCGGCCTGCGAATTGATGCCGGTCTTCAAAGACAAAGTGCTGTCGGTGGAGCTCGGCGAATACATGCTGAGGAAAATCGTCGGCGACCTGAAAGCGTGGCGCAAGGCCGGCATCGATTTCGGCCGGATCGGCTACAACGTCACCGCCGCCGATCTGCAGCAGGAGGATTTCGCCCCGAGACTGCTCGGCGCGCTCGCCGAAGCGGGGCTCTCATCCGGGGATATCGTTCTCGAAGTGACGGAAACGAGTGTCATCGACGAGGACAACCGGGCGATCCGCGCGCATCTCCACGCGCTGCGGGAGGCGGGCATCGGCGTGGCGCTCGACGATTTCGGCACCGGCTTTTCCTCCCTGACGCATTTGAAGAGCCTGCCGGTCGGCGTGCTCAAGATCGACCGCAGTTTCGTGAAGGATCTGACGTTTTCGCCGGGCGACCGCGCCATCGTGCGCGCGCTCATCGGGCTCGGCAGCGAGCTCGGCTACGAGATCGTGGCGGAAGGCGTGGAGACTGCGGCGGAAGCCGCCTTCCTGCACCGCGCCGGCTGCCGCTATGGCCAGGGCTATTATTTCGGCCGGCCGATGCCCGCCGACGACGTGCCGGAATTCATCGCCGAATGGGATGCGGCTGAAGAGGCGGTGAGGAGGGCGTGAGGGGGCGAGGCTAGCCGCGGAAGCTGAACGGAACGCTCTATCCCGGCTCTCAAACCTCAAATCCAAGAGTCTTGAGCCGGATGCGCATAGCGGCTGGAGAAACATCGAATTCACTGGCTAGTGCTTCGACGTCCGGCTTACCTCCACCGACTCTAGCTCGAATCTGCGGTGCTGGCATTAAGATCTGAGCAGCAAGCTTATTTGCCTGCACCTCATGCAGCGGCGAAAGTGGCGCAGATGGATTGGCTGCAGCACCGCCATAAAGGCGGTCTAGATGCCCACGCTCGTCCAAAAGATCTCGATGGAGCAGATAATGGGCGAGTTCGTGTGCTGCTGTAAAACGGCGTCTCTGCGGACCCTCTGCTGCATTGACTGAAATTCTATAGCCTCCGTCACGGTACTTCTGGATGCAGCCCGACGCACCGTTTTCCATATCCTCCGTGACGAATCTCACTCCTAACCCCTCGATTATATCTTTCGGTTGAACCGGGGGATGAGCCATGTGGTGCTTTAGGATTTCAAGATCGTTCTCTCGCATGTTCCTCCCTCCCCATCTCCGTTACCAACTCACCGATTTGCTCATCCGTCGCGTCCATCCCATCGAATAGCCCTTCGCTATCAATGAGCTCCCGTAATATTTTGGGATAAAGCTCCTCTCGCACAAGCTTCGGCGCGATCGATTCAATTTCTTCCGCAGCCCTTGATCTCACCTCGCTTCTCAAGAGCCAGAAACCTCCGACCGCGAGCAATATCAGAAATGTCTGAAGAAGGGTGATTGAAAACGAAAGATTGGAGACATCGGGATCGCCGCTCGAATTCCAGATTAATAGAATCAAAAACGCCCAGAGGCCATGTAAGCACCAACCGACGACACCCCAAGGTAAAGCTCTCCACTGGCCCGGCAATCGCCATCTTTTTACCCGTGCAGCTAGGCGGTTCCACCAAAAGGGGTCACTCTCCATATCGGCCCTCCCGCTGATCCCCCTCAGAGTTGTAGGTATTAGACATATAATTAGATCATTTTGTAAGTGAGTCTTATGGGTGTCAGGCTATCTTGTGTTGATCTGTTTCTAAGGGATGTTTTCGAAGGTGGATGTCAGGTTCTAATAATTCGTATTGGTGACGAGACGAGCTTCCATGCCGGCCTGCCCGCCCTCCGGATCTCCTTTGTCGTGACGACCATTCGAATTAGGAAAAAATTCCTTGACGACCGTACGGTGCTTTGCTAGGGTTCAGGCACGGTCGGAGATGTGCGGCTGACGCACGGTTTGGGCCGATCGTTTTCCGAGATTTTTGGGGTTCGCGCGGCGCTGGTGAGGCGGGAGTGCGCTTGTCCTCGTCGGTTTGCTCGCTTGTCCGCTTGCCTGCTTGCCCGACGCATTTGTTCTTGAGTGTTCGTTCGAGCGCGCTTTGTCGCTCGCTCATGGCCGGCGGGCTGCGGGTCCGGCCGGCGGTGTGACGAGCTGATCGGGCCGCGGGCCGGGCTTTTCAATACGTTCAGATGCGGAGGGGTCTTGGCCGAGGAAGCTGACTGGGCCGCGATCCGGGCCGCCTATGAGGACGGCGCGGAGCCGCTGTCCGCCATCCGCCGGCGCTTTCATGTGAGTGCGGGGGCGATCGCCGAGCGCCGCCGGCGCGAGGGCTGGACGCCGCGCTCCAGCGATTTGGCTGCGATCAGCCGCCGACGCGCGGCGGAGCGTGAGGAGCGGGCGAAGGCGGGAGCCGGGTCTGAAGACGGATCGACGAAGCCTGCGGCCAGCGGGCGCGGCGGTGCTGTGGCCTCGGCGGTGGGCGCGGCTGGGGCGGGGCGCAAGCCGGGGGCGCGGGCGCGCTCCAAAATGCCGGAGCGGCCGCCAGGAAGGGTCGAACGGCTTCTGCGGCTCGTCGATGCCGAGCTCGGGCGGCTCGAAGCGCGGTTCTCCAGGGAGGGCGAGGTGGACGAGAAGGATGTGCGGCTCCTGTCGGAGGCGGCGCGCATGCTCGACCGGGCCGAGGCGCTGGCGCGCAAGGGCGGCGAGAAAGCGCCGAGCGAGACGGACGATCAGGACTGGCTGCGCGCCGAGCTGTCGCGGCGGATCGTGTCGTTGAAGAAGCGCGCCGAGCGGCGGTGAGGCCGCGCGGAGGCCCCTGAGCGTCGCGACAACACGAAAAGGTGGCCTGGCCGCCGGGGAGGCGGCGATGCGCCCGAAATGCCCGCCGGGCCTGCGCGCCGAATGGACGGCGCTCGTCGGCGCCGAGGATCTCGACGCGGCGATGTCGGAAAAGAGTTCAGACGAGCTCGCCCGGCTTCTCGACTGGCGGCTTTGGGCCCGGCCCGACCAGCTGCCGCCCGAGGGCGACTGGACGGTCTGGCTCTATCTCGGCGGGCGCGGCGCCGGCAAGACGCGCGCCGGGGCGGAATGGGTCAAAGGGCTGGCGCTCGGTCAGCGCCCGTTTGCGCGCGAACCGCTGGAGCGCATCGCGCTCGTCGGCGAGACGCTCGCCGATGTGCGCGACGTGATGGTGGAGGGGCCGTCGGGGCTTTTAGGCCTTCACCGGCCGAGCGAACGGCCGAGTTTTTCGACGACGCGGCGCAGGCTCTTATGGCCGAACGGGGCGCAGGCGCTGATGTTCTCCTCGCAGGATCCGGAAAGCCTGCGCGGGCCGCAGTTTCACGCCGCCTGGTGCGACGAGCTCGCCAAATGGACCTATGCCGAGGCGACCTTCGACATGCTGCAATTCGGGCTCCGGCTCGGGCTGAACCCGCGCCAGCTCGTGACGACGACGCCGCGCAACGTGCCGCTCGTCAAACGGCTTCTGGCGGCGCCGCGGACGGCCGTGACGAAGGCGACGACGGCGATGAACGCCGCCAATCTGGCGCCGGGTTTTCTGGAGGCGGTGGTCGGACGCTATCGGGGTACCAGGCTCGGGCGTCAGGAGCTCGATGCGGAGCTGATTTCCGACCGGCCGGATGCGCTCTTCAAGCGCACCGATATCGAGGCGGGGCGGGTGAATGAGGCGCCGGAGATGATCCGCGTGGTCGTCGCCGTCGATCCGCCGGCCTCTTCGGGGCGCGAGGCCGATGCATGCGGGATCGTGGCGGCCGGGCGCGGGGCGGACGGGTTTGGATATGTGCTCGCCGACAAGACGGCGCAGGGGCTTTCGCCCGCCGGCTGGGCGGGGCGGGCCGTCGATCTCTTTCACGCGCTGTCCGCCGACCGGCTGGTGGCGGAGGCGAACCAGGGCGGCGATATGGTGGCCGCCGTCATCCGCCAGGCCGATCCGGGCGTCGCCGTGCGCCTCGTCCATGCGAGCCGCGGCAAGGTGGTGCGCGCCGAGCCGGTCGCCGCCCTCTACGAGCAGGGGCGCATCCGCCATGTCGGCGCGCTGCCGGAGCTTGAAGACGAAATGGCCGATTTTGGCCTCGGCGGGCTGTCCTCGGGCCACTCGCCGGACCGGGTCGACGCGCTCGTCTGGGCGCTGACCGATCTGATGCTCATGGGCGGCGGCGAGGCGCGGGTGCGGCGGATTTGAGGGGGCGCGGAGGTTTCCCTCGCTGGGGCGATGAAGAAACTGCCGTCGTGATCGGATCGATGTCCGCGACCCCCACCCGCCGCGCCTGGCGGCGCGTCGACCTCCCCACAAGGGGGAGGTGGGGGCGTGTGGCACGGGCGTGCCGGAAAACGAGCTTCGAAGAGAGAGGAACGGAGCCAGAGTGGCGAAACTGGTCTGAAACAGAGTTGAGGTGCGGGCACGGACTTTTCCCCTCCCCCTTGTGGGGAGGGGTTAGGGGTGGGGGTCGACCAGGGAACCCGGCGTCGCCAAGGAAACCGCCGTCGCCGTGATTGGATCGACGTCCGCAACCCCCACCCGCCGCGCCTGGCGGCGCGTCGACCTCCCCACAAGGGGGAGGTGGGAGCGTGCCGCGTGGCCTTGCTGGAAAATGAGCGCCGGGGAGGGCGGAGCGGCGCCCGAACCGCAGCGAGGGCGGCGGGAATGGATCTGCGTTCCTGGATTTGAGAGCGGGCACAGATTTCAGAGTGGGCACGGCCGTCCCCCTCCCCCTTGTGGGGAGGGGTTAGGGGTGGGGGTCGACCAAGGAAACCGACGTTGCTGTGATCGGATAGACTTCGGGTTGGCCAAGGAAACCGCCGTCGTCGTGAGTGGATCGACGTCCGCGCCCCCCACCCGCCGCGCCTGGCGGCGCGTCGACCTCCCCACAAGGGGGAGGTGGGTGCGTGTGGCACGGGCGTGCCGGGAAACGAGCGCCGATGAATGTTGAACGGTGCCGGGCCTGCGAAGGTGGCGAAGACGGATTTGAGGGTGGGCACGGACTTTTCCCCTCCCCCTTGTGGGGAGGGGTTAGGGGTGGGGGTCCACCAAGAAAACCGGCATTGCCGTGACCGGATCGACTTCGGGTTGGCCAAGAAAACCGGTATTGCCGTGATTGGATCCACGTCCGCGACCCCCACCCGGCGCGCCTGGCGGCGCGTCGACCTCCCCACAAGGGGGAGGTGGGAGTGCGCGGCGCGGCCTTGCGGAGAGACGGGTTTCCGAGGTGGGAAACGCGTTTCCGATGGGGCGGATGTCGTTATGCCGCTTCCGCCATTTTCTGGCGGGCTTCGACGACAGAGGCGAAATTGGTTTCGGCCCAGTCGATGAGGGTCAGAAGGGGGCCGGCGAGGCTTTTGCCGAGGGGGGTGAGCGAATAGGTGACCTGCGGCGGGACGGTCGGCTGCACGTCGCGGTCGATGAAGCCGTCGGATTGCAGCCGGCGCAACTTCTGCGTCAGCATGCGCTTGGAGATGTCGGGCACGGCGCGGGCGAGCGCGCTGAAGCGTTTCGGGCCGCCGGCGAGCGCCGCCAGGATGAGGATCGACCAGCGGTCGCCGATATGGTCGAGGAGGTTGCGCACCGGGCAGCGCGTCGCGTCGAAATCGAATTGCATCCAGCTTTCGAATTTTTCACCGAGCGCGCGGTGCGGCTCCAGCTCTTGCGCCATCTCGACCTCCATAAGGGGCTTGTCGGTAACCTGGTGACGGGAAAGTGCCGTCTTCTCTGATCGATATACGGTCTCTAAATGAGACTATGTCAAGACAAGAGACCGGAGAATTCCGATGAGCACCAATCCACGTTATGCCGTCACCGGCGCGAGCGGCCAGCTCGGCCGTCTCGTCATTGCAGCCCTCGTCCGCCGCGTCGGCGCCGAGGTGGTTGTCGCGATCGTGCGCGATCCCGCGAAATCCGCAGGGCTTTTCCCTGAGGGCGTCACGATCCGTGAAGGCGATTATGAGCGCCCGGAAACGCTCGATGCCGCCTTTGCCGGTGTGGAGCGGCTGTTGTTGATTTCCTCAAACGCCGTCGGACGCCGCGCGGGCCAGCACCGCAATGTCGTGGAGGCGGCAAAGCGCGCCGGTGTCGAGCGCATCGCCTATACGAGCATCCTGCACGCCGACCGCTCGACCCTCGGGCTGGCCGAGGAGCACCGCGACACCGAAGCGGCGCTGGCGGCGAGCGGTCTCGCCGTCACGCTGCTGCGCAACGGCTGGTACACGGAGAATTACGCCGCCTCGATCCCGCCGGCGCTGGAGCATGGCGCCCTGATGGGGAGTGCCGATGGTGGGCGGATTTCAAGCGCTGCCCGCGCCGATTATGCGGAAGCGGCCGCGGCTGCGCTGGTCGATGACACCGAGCCGCGCCACGTCTACGAGCTCGCAGGCGACGAGGCCTATACGCTCACCGAATTCGCCGCCGAAATCTCGCGCCAGTCGGGCCAGGCGGTCGCCTATGCCGACATGCCCGAGGCGGAGTATCGTGAAGCGCTCAAGAGCGCCGGCCTGCCGGACGCGATTGCCGCGATGCTCGCCGATTCCGATGCCGGCGCGGCGCGGGGCGATCTTTTCGACGACACACACGAACTGTCGCGGCTGATCGGCCGGCCGACGACGCCTTTCGCGGCAACGATCGAGGCGACTCTGAAGGGCTGATCCGGCGGGATCTCCCTGTTTGGGCCATCCCGCAAGCTTATCCCTCACCCGGCCGGTCTCACCGGTCCCCCTCTCCCCGGCGGGGAGAGGACGGGTGCGGCTTCAAGCGTCGGGAGCGGCCGCGCGTCTCGAAATGCCGCCTGAACAAGGGAGAAATGCATGCGCTGGTGGAGACAAGCGCCGGAGGCGAAAGCCTCGCGCACGGGACCGCTGATCGCCTTTGCACGCACCGGCGCGCCGGTGTGGACGCCGCGCCATTACGCGGCGCTCGCCCGGCGCGGCTATATGGAAAATGCCATCGTCTACCGCGCCGTGCGGCTGATTTCCGAGGCGGCGGCCTCCGTGCCGCTGCTTCTTTATGAGGGGGCGCGAGAGCTCGCCGAGCATCCGCTCTTGGCGCTTCTCGCCCGCCCCAATCCGCGCGAGGCCGGGGCGGAGCTGTTCGAGGCGGCCTATGGCCATCTCCTGACCGCCGGCAATGCCTATCTGGAGGCGGTGGCGGGCTCAGACGGTGAGATCCGTGAAATCTATGCGCTGCGGCCGGACCGGATGAAGGTCATTGCCGGGCCCGAGGGCTGGGCGGAGGCGTATGAATATACGGTCGCCGGGCGAAGCCTGCGCTTTCAGATGCCGGAGGAGGGGCTGTCGCCGATCCTGCATCTGACGCTCTTTCATCCGCTCAACGATTATTACGGCTTTGCCCCGCTCGAAGCGGCACAAAAGGCGCTCGACCTCCACAACGAGGCGTCGGCCTGGAACAAGGCGCTTCTGGAGAATGCGGCGAGGCCTTCCGGTGCGCTCGTCTATCAGGGGCCGGAAGGGGCGAACTTGTCGGAAGACCAGTTCACCCGTCTCAAAGGCGAGCTCACAGAGAATTTCGAGGGCGCGGCCAATGCCGGACGGCCGCTTCTGTTGGAAGGCGGGCTCTCCTGGCAGGCGATGAGCCTGTCGCCGAGGGACATGGATTTTCTGGAGGCGAAGAACGCCGCGGCGCGTGAGATCGCGCTCGCCTTCGGGGTGCCGCCGATGCTTTTGGGGATTCCGGGCGACAACACCTATTCCAATTACCAGGAGGCGAACCGGGCGCTGTGGCGCCAGACGGTTTTGCCGCTGATCGGGCGCATGACGGGTGCGCTGTCGAATTGGCTGGCGCCTTCCTTCGGCGAGCGCCTGCGCCTTGCCTATGACGCCGATCAGATCGATGCGCTCGCCGCCGACCGGGCGGAACGCTGGAAGCGGCTGTCGGAGGCGAGTTTTTTGACCGACGACGAAAAGCGCGAGGCGCTGGGTTACGGGCCGCTCGAGGCGTAACGGTTTTCAGGCCTTCATCAGGGCGAGGCCGCAGGCGATGCAGGCGGCCGAGATCCATCGCCAGCGGCTGACGGGTTCGCGCAGGACGAAGGCGGCGATGAGCGCGGCAAAGAGGATGCTCGATTCCCGCAAGGCGGCCACGAGCGCGATCGGCGCCTGCGTGAACGCCCAGACCGCGATCCAATAAGAGCCGAGCGACATCGCCCCGGCGGCGACGCCGCTTTTCCAGGCGGGCCGGAGGGCGACGAACGCGGCGCGGCCATGCCGGAGGGCGATGAAGGCCGTGAGGAGGGCGGTATCGCCGATGACCATCCACAGGACGAAGCCGGACGGTGTGCCGGCGACGCGTGCGCCAAGCCCGTCGAGGAGCGTGTAGCTGGCGGTGAAGCCGGCCGTGCCGAGGGCGAAGAAGAGGGCGTGCCCGTCCATGCGGCCGGAGGTCGAGCCCTTCGCCGCCATCAGGAGAATGCCGGCCGAGATGGCGCCGATGGCGACCAGAGCGGACGGGGCAAAGGTGGCATCGAGAAACACGACGGAGATGACCGTGACGAAGATCGGCGCGGCGCCGCGGGCGAGCGGATAGGCCTGGCTGAGATCGGCGCGCGCATAGGCTTCGATGAGAAAGAGCTTGTAGCCGGCATGAAGGGCGGCCGCGGCCGCGATCATCGGGAAGGCGGCCGCCGCCGGCCGGTCGACGAAGGGCAGGGCGCATGCCGCGATCGCCGCCTGCGCGATGGCGAGGAGCAGGATCGTGGAGACACGGTCGAGCCCGACCTTCACCACGGAATTCCATCCGGCATGGAGAAGGGCGGCGAGGATGACCGCGGCGAAGACGTGGTTGTCCATGCAGGCTTTCCAGGAGAGGCGTCTGAGGCCGCCGGCAGCGCGGCGTGATGTGTCGTTTCCTCTTCTGGCTGATTGCGTTTTCTTGGAAAAACGATGATTTTTGGCGCTTGGTGTGAGGAAAACGCACATGAAGCGCGGTGCTCTTCCGCTCAATGCCCTGCGCGCCTTCGAGGCGACGATGCGGCATGGCCAGATGCGGCTTGCCGCCGACGAGCTCGGCGTGACGCATGGCGCCGTCAGCCGACAGGTGCGGCTTTTGGAGGAGATCCTTGAGGTTCCGCTGTTCGAAGGGCCGCGCAACAAGCTGGTGCCGACGCAGACGGCGCTGGAGCTCGAACCGGCCCTGACCGAGGCCTTCGACGGCATCGAGGTGGCAGTCGCCCGCGCCATGCAGAGCGAGAGCCGGTTTCTCGACGTCTCCTGCACGGGCACGCTCGCCATGCGCTGGCTGATCCCGCGGCTCGTCGATTTCCAGACGGCGCATCCGAAGATCGAGGTGCGGCTGACCGGCGAATACGGGCCGATGGATTTCTCCCGCCATCGTTTCGACGTGGCGATCCGCGTCGGCCGCGCGCCCTGGGGCGATGCGGAGGTGACGGAGCTGTTTGCCGAGGCGGCCGGGCCGGTCGTGAGCCCGAAGCTTGCCGCGAGCGTCGATCTCGATGCGCCGGAGACGCTTCATGCGCTGCCGGTGCTGCATACGAAGACGCGGCCGGCGGCCTGGGCCGATTGGTGCCGTGAGATGGATCTGGCGCCGCCGGCGGGCGGGCGCGTCTTCGAGCATTTCTACTTCCTGCTCGAAGCCGCGACGGCCGGGCTCGGCGTGGCGATCGCGCCCGAAGTGCTGGTGCGCGACGATGTTGCGGCGGGTCGGCTTCTGGCGCCTTTCGGCTTTGCCCCGACGGGGCAGACCTATGTCGCACTGAGGCCGCGCCGGCCGAACCGCGATGCGCAGCTTTTCATCGCCTGGCTGGAAGACGCGGCGGTCGCGCCCGGCCCGGCAGGCTGATCCGGGCGCCGGCCGGTTCTCCGGCCGGGCGGACATGACAGGAAGCGAAGGGGTGACGATGCCTGAGCTCACCAAGACCTTCGCCGAACGGGGCGATCTGGCGCATCTGGCGCTGTTTCTGTGGGCGTCGGGCGCCTCCGGGCTTCTCGTCTGGAGCCTGCGCGAGCTCGCCGCCTCCAACCGGCGTTTCAACGATTTCGTCAAGGAGATCGCACAGCTCAACCGGCTGTTCCGCGACCATTCCTGAACTTTCGAGGCCACGATGAAGAGACTTTGGAACGCGCTGTTGCCGGCGCGAACGGACCATCGCGCCGTCTTTTCGGAATTCGCCGTCAGGCTTCTGGGGGCGATCGCCGAGCAGAGATTTGCGCGCCACGGAAACGGCGCTGCCGGCGAGACCGGCAGGCCGCGCTTCCGGATGGTGCGATGAGGGCGCGCGCCCGGCACAGGCCGGACATCCTCCCCGCCACCGCGGCCTTGCGCGAAAGCCTGCAGGAGATCGGCGCCGATGGGCGCTTCTCCGGCTATGCGAGCCTTTTCGGCCGGCGCGACATGGCCGGCGATATCGTCATGCCAGGCGCCTTCGCGAGCTCGTTGAAAGCGCGCGGGGCGGCCGGCATCCGCATGCTCTTCCAGCACGATCCGGCCGAGCCGATCGGTGTGTGGGAGGAGATCCGCGAAGATCGGCGGGGGCTTTTCGTGCGCGGACGGCTGACGCTTGACGTGGCGCGGGCGCGCGAGGTGCATGCGCTGTTGAAGGCGGGCGGGCTCGACGGGCTGTCGATCGGCTACCGCACGCTGCGCGGACGCAAGGACCGGCGGGCCGGCATCCGGCGCCTCTACGAGATCGACCTCTGGGAGGTCTCGATCGTCACCTTTCCGATGCTGACGGAGGCACGCATCGCCTCCGTCAAGACAAGCGAGGCGGGGCTTTCCGCAAGGTTTTTGGACGCCGCGCGGCGCCTGACACCCGCCCGGCCGAAAGCTGCTGGGCCGAAAGCTGTCAGGCCGCGGCGTGCGGCACCGGCCTTTTCCTGAACACGCGAAACCAAGAGGACGAAATGACGATGTCTGCCCGAACGGCCGAGCTGCGCCCGGCGCTGGAAAACAAGATGCATGGCGATGGCCTTACCGAGACCAAGGCGGGGCCGACGCCTGAAGTGGGCGCCGCCTTCGACGAGTTCATGAACGCCTTCGAGGCCTTCAAGGAGGCCAATGACGAGCGGCTCGGCGAGATCGAGCGGCGTCTTGCCCCCGATATCGTCACCGAAGAGAAGGTGGCGCGCCTCAACGACGTGCTCGACCGGCAGGAAAGGGCGATCGAACGCCTGACGATCGAGGGGCGGCGGCCGCGGCTTTCCGGC
Source organism: Afifella sp. JA880 (assembly GCF_025379905.1). Lineage (NCBI taxonomy): Bacteria > Pseudomonadati > Pseudomonadota > Alphaproteobacteria > Hyphomicrobiales > Afifellaceae > Afifella > Afifella sp. JA880. The sequence goes on along the minus strand of NZ_JAOANH010000001.1, from coordinate 1,220,496 downwards.
GGCACCGGGGCGGAGCCGCGTCTGGAACGCTCCGGCGCTGATCTCTCTGGCCATGGCGCTGCCTTCTCCCGCTACCTGCGGGCGGGCGAGACCGCGGCTCTTGCACGGCTCGAGCGAAAGGCGATGGCGATCGGCACCTCCGATGGCGCGGATGGCGGCTATCTGGTGCCGGACGAGACGGAAGCGGAGATCGGCCGCCGGCTTGTCGAGGTGTCGCCGATCCGGGCGATTGCGAGCACGATCACCGTGTCGGGCAGCCTCTACAAAAAGCCGTTCGCGGTGAGCGGGCCGGCGACCGGCTGGGTCGGCGAGAGCGAGGCGCGGCCCCAAACCGACACGCCGGTTCTCGACGCGCTCGAATATCCGGTGATGGAGCTTTATGCGATGCCCGCGGCGACGGGCGCGCTTCTCGATGATGCGATCGTCGATCTGTCCGCCTGGCTGGCCGGCGAGGTCGACCAGGCCTTTGCCGAACAGGAGAGTGCGGCCTTCGTCAAAGGCGACGGCAACAAGAAGCCGACGGGATTTCTGGCCGTGCCGAATGTTGCCGAAAGCGCCTGGGAATGGGGCAAGCTCGGCACGCTTTCGACCGGCGTTTCCGGTGGCTTTCCGGCCGACATGCCGAGCGATCTTCTCATTGACCTCGTCTATGCGCTGAAGGCCGGCTACCGGCAGAACGCCCATTTCGTCATGAACCGGCGCACCGAGGCGGCGATCCGCAAACTGAAGGACGCCGACGGCAATTATGTCTGGGCGCCGCCGGCCGGGCTCGGCAGCCGCGCCACGATCATGAATTTCCCGGTCGTGGACACCGAAGACATGCCCGACATCGCCGCAGGCTCTCTGTCGATCGCTTTCGGCGATTTTTCGCGCGGCTATCTGATCGTCGATCGCCAGGGCATCCGCATCCTGCGCGATCCCTATTCGGCCAAGCCCTACGTGCTTTTTTACACCACGAAACGGGTCGGCGGCGGGGTTCTCAATTTTGAAGCGATCAAACTTGTCAAGTTCAGCGCAAGCTAGGCGTGCGAAGACAAGGTCGTCACCGACCTGAGGGTGCTGCCCTCATGTGATCCGGGGTCCCGCTCCTGCACCCCCATCCTCCGACGGGGCCCCGGCCTGCGGCCTGCCTTCGGGCAGGCCGCTCCTTTTTTCCAAGGTGACATATGCAACGCATTCTTCTGGAAGGCCCGGAGGTGGAGCCCGTGTCGCTCGCCGAGGCGAAGGCGCATCTGCGCGTCGAGCACGAGGCCGAAGACGAACTCATCTCCGCTTATCTTGTCGCCGCACGCGTAGCGCTCGAAGGCGATCTCCGAAAAGTCCTGATCGCGCAGGCATGGCGGCTGGTCCTGACGGAACGGCCGCAAGGCGGACGTCTGCGCCTGCCGATCCGCCCGCTCCTGTCGGTGGATCGGGCGCGGCTTAAGACGGCTTCAGGCGAAAGGCTCCTCGAAGAGGATGAGATTTCGCTTGGGGGCACGGCGGACGAGCTCCGGCTCGACACGCGGCTTTGGGGAATGATCCGCCTCGAAATCGACGTCACCGCGGGGTTCGGCGAGACCGCAGTCGAGGTGCCGGGGCCCTTGCGCCAGGCGATCCTGTTGCGCGCCGCCCATTGGTACGAGCATCGCGGCGCGGCCCTCGAGGCCGATGGGCCCGGCGCGCTGCCGGCGGGTTACGAGCGGCTGATCGCGCCGTTTCGCGAGCTGGTGCCGGCATGAGCGCGGCGCGCCGACGGTCGAGGCAGTCCGGAATGCGAGCTGTGACGCGACCTTTGACGAGGCCGGGCCGGCTTTCCCAGCGCATGGTCTGGGAACGGCCGGTAACCGCGCCCGACGGGCTCGGCGGCGAGAGCCTAGACTATGTGCCGATCGGGCATGTCTGGGCCGATCTCCGCCCCGGGACGGCGCGCGATGTGGCGCTCGGCGAAGGCCGGGTCGGCGAGGTGACGCACGAGATTTTCGTGCGGCGCGAGGTGGGGCTTCTGGCCGGTGACCGGCTGCGGCTGGGTGCGCGGATGTTTCTCTGCGTCATCTGCCACGACCTCGACGCGAGCGGCCGCTTCACTCGCGCCGAAGCCGTGGAGGAAGTCTGATGGGCGCCGAAGAGGCCCTGCAGCGGGCGATCTATGAACGGCTTGCGGGCGATGCGGCGCTCGTCGCCCTGATCGGCGCCGACAAAGTCTTCGATCATGTGCCGCGGAATATGAGCGCGCCTTACGTGCATCTCGGCGAGATGGAGGTGACGCCCGTGGCCGCCGGCAGCGGTGCGGAGACGAAGCTCGTCGAGATCGTCTTCTCGCTCGTCGCCTTTTCGCGCGGCCGCGGCCGCCGCGAGACGCTCGGGCTGGCCGCGGCTTTGCGCAATCTGCTGCATGACGCCGAGTTCGCGCTCGCCGGCTTCACGCTGGTCGCCTGCCGCTTCGTCCAGATGAAGACGAGCGGCGCCGGCGAGGTCAGCGGCCGGCGCGCGGTGCTGAAATTTCGCGCCGTGGTGGAGGAGGCGTGAGCCTCACTCGGCCTCCCAGGTGAGGCCGGTGAGGTGTTGGCTGAGGGTCCACAGGCGTTTGGCGGCGTCGGGATCGACGGCGTAGGCGCGCACGCCGGTCGTCAGACGCGTCGAGGGGTCTGAGGCGTTTTCGGCGGTTTCCGGCGCGATCGGTGCGACGTCGCAATCATCGCAATAGACGCCGCCCATGCCGTCGAGATCCGGGCTGACGGCGCACCAGACGGAGGTGGCGGCCCCCTGGGGGATCGTCTTCAGCGAGCGGGCCGGATCGATGACCGGTTCGCCGTTGTCGTCGATGGCGCCCATATCGCGCAGCCTCGACGGATCGAGATGGCGGCCGAGATCGGTCGCGACGATGCCGCCCGGGTGCAGCGAGAAGGCGCGCACGCCATGGCTTTCGCCCCGCCGGTCGAGCTCCAGCGCAAAGAGGATGTTGGCCGTCTTCGACTGGCCGTAGCCGAGCCAAGGGTCGTAGTCGCGTCGCTCGAAATTGACGTCGTCGAACATGACGGGCGAGAAGCGGTGGCCGCGCGAGGAGAGCTCCACGACGCGTGCGCCGCCCGATGCGCCGGCCGCCTTCAGGGCTGGCCAGAGCCGCGCCGTCAGCTGGAAATGCCCGAGATGGTTGGTGGAGAACTGGGATTCGTAGCCGCGCGCATCGCGCGCCAAGGGCGGCGCCATGACGCCGGCATTGTTGACGAGAATGTCGAGGGCCCGGCCGGAGGCGAGAAAGGTCTCGGCGAAAGCATCGATGGAGGCAGGGTCCATGAGGTCCATCGGCGCCGAGGAGACGTGCGCAAGACCGGCGAGGGCGCGCTCGGCCTTTGCCTGATCGCGCACCGGGACGACGACTTCGGCACCGGCGCCGGCAAGCACGCGCACCGTTTCGAGGCCGATGCCGGCATAGCCGCCGGTGACAATGGCTGTCTTGCCGGAGAGATCGATGCCGGAAACGACCTCTTCGGCGGTGGAGGCGGCACCGAAACGGGAGCCGATCGGGGCCTGGGAACTGGGCATGGGGCGAGAACTCCGTTTGGGACGAGACCGGGAGATAGGGTCTCATTCGGGCGGCGGCTTGCCTGATCCTGTCAATTGCTTGTCCGCTTGAGCGAAGCTTCTTCGCCGAGATCCCCCGGGCGGTGCTCCGAAACCTCTGCCTGAAATCAGCGGGAGAACCCATCATGAGTGCCCAGAAAGGCAAGGACCTGCTCCTGAGACTGGAGCGGGACGGACAATTCGTGACTGTCGCCGGGCTTCGTGCCCGGCGGATCTCGTTCAACCAGGCGAGCGTCGACATCACCAATACCGATTCCGCCGGGCGCTGGCGCGAGCTTCTGGAAGGCGCGGGCGTGAAACGGGCGGGACTTTCGGGCTCCGGCGTGTTTCGCGACCAGGCGAGCGACGCGACGATCCGCGAGATCTTCTTTGCCGGCGCGATCGCCGCCTGGCAGGTGGTGATCCCGGATTTCGGTACGGTGACGGGCCCGTTTCAGGTGACGGGGCTTGAATATTCCGGCGAGCATGACGGCGAGGTCGCCTACGATCTGGCGCTGGAATCTGCCGGCGAACTCGCCTTTGCGGCGTTGTGAGCGGAGGCGAAGATGGCGAATTCCCATCGCGGCGAGATCGATGCGGTGCTCGGCGGCGAGACGCGCAGGCTCTGTTTGACGCTCGGTGCGCTCGCCGAGCTCGAAGCCGCCTTCAAGGCCGACGATCTGGTGGCGCTTGCGGCGCGCTTCGAGACGGGCCGGCTGTCGGCCCGCGATCTCATCCGCATCCTGGGTGCGGGTCTGAGAGGCGCGGGCGAAGCGATCTCCGACGACGAGGTAGCGGTGCTGCGTGTCGATGGCGGCGTGGCCGGCTTTGCCAGGATCGCGGCGGAGCTTTTGCGGGCGACGTTCGGTGGGTCGCAGGGAGACGACGGCGGTTCCGACGCCCCGGGCGAAAGTCCAAAAAACCCTCTTTAGCCGCAGACGGCAGGACAGGCGGCGCGAACGCCTTTCCCTGGCAGGAGGCGATCGCCTTCGGCCTTGCCGTTCTGCGGCTTTCTCCACGCGATTTCTGGGCGATGACGCCGCGCGAATTTTCGGCCTGCCGCACGGCTTTGTGCGGGGCGGGCAAGACGCCGCTCACAGCGGGTGAGCTCGCGCGGCTGATGGCGCGCTTTCCCGATCGGTAGGACATGATGGCAGACGATTTCGATTTCGGCTCGGACGAGCTCTCCGGGAGCGCTGAGGCACTGTCAGCGACGCTCGGCGACCTTCAGCATCTGGCGGACGGGTTCGGGCGCTCTATGACGAGCGCCTTCCGCCAGGCGGCAGTGGAGGGACGACGCTTCGACAGCGTGTTGAAAAGCCTGGCGCTGGGGCTGTCGCGGCGCGCCCTCAATGCGGCGCTCGCGCCGATCGCCGGCGGGCTGTCCGGCGCGCTCACCTCGGTGTTCGGATCGTTTCTGGGCGGCTCGTTTCTGGGTGGTTTCGCCAAGGGCGGCGTGTTTGCGGGCGGCAAGGTCACGCCCTTTGCTTCGGGCGGCGTCGTCGCCGCGCCGAGCTATTTTCAAGCGGGCAGCGGCATAGGCCTGATGGGGGAGGCGGGGGCGGAGGCGATCCTGCCCTTGCGGCGCGGCGCCGACGGCAGGCTCGGTGTTGCGGCCGCGGGTTCTGGAGGGCAGCCGGTTCACGTCACCTTCAACGTGACGACGCAAGATGCGGCGAGCTTCCGCCGGTCCGAAGCCGAAATGACGGCGATGCTGGCGCGTGCGGTGTCGCGCGGCCGGCGGGGGCTCTGAGCCGTCATGTCCGCAGGCTTTCACGAGGTTTCGTTTCCGCTGGCGCTCGCCTTCGGCTCGTCCGGCGGACCGGAGCGGCGCACCGAGGTGGTGACGCTCGCCTCCGGGCGTGAGGAGCGCAATCAGCGCTGGGCCGATTCCAGACGCCGCTACAATGTCGGCTCGGGCGTGCGCTCGCGCGCCGATATGGAACGGCTGATCGCTTTTTTCGAAGAACGGCGCGGCCGGCTCTATGGCTTCCGCTTCCGCGACCGCAGCGATTTTTCCTCCGCACCCGCGCCGGCCGAACCAGGCCCCTTCGATCAGCGGATCGGCACGGGCGATGGTGCGAACGCGGAATTTCTCCTCGTCAAGCGCTACGGCGACGGGCTCGCCCCCTGGCTGCGTGCGATCGAAAAGCCGGTTGCGGGCACGATCCGCGTTGGCGTCGGCGGGGTGGAGAAGGCCGCGGGCGCGTTTTCGCTCGACGCCGCCACCGGGCGCATCGCCTTTTCCTCCGGCCATGTGCCGGCGGCGGGGGCGGCGGTCACCGCCGGCTTCCTCTTCGACGTGCCGGTGCGCTTCGACACCGACCGCCTCGACATCGATCTTGCCGCCTTCGAGGCGGGCGAGGCGCCCTCCGTCCCGATTGTGGAGATCAAGCCGTGAAGGATTTTTCCGCTGCGCTGACCGTGCATCTCGAGGCGGGCGTCACGAGCCTGTGCGCCTGCTGGACGCTGATCCGCGCCGACGGGGTGAGGCTCGGTTTCACCGATCACGACCGGACGCTTTCCTTCGATGGCGTCACCTACGAGCCGCAGAACGGGCTGACGGCGTCGGGCGGCGTCGCCCATGCGGGGCTCGAAGTCGGCGGCCTCGATGTCGCCGGGGCGCTGAGTTCCGAACGACTGTCGGAGGAAGATCTTCTCGCCGGGCTTTACGACAATGCGCGCGTCGAGATGTGGCTCGTCAACTGGGCGGCGCCCGCGATGCGGCATCTGATGCGGATTGCCTCGATCGGCGAGGTGACGCGCGAAGATCATGCCTTCAAGGCGGAGCTGCGGGGGCTCGCGCACGCGCTCGACCAGGAGAGCGGGCGGCTCTTTGCGCATCTCTGCGACGCCGACCTCGGCGACGGACGCTGCCGGGTCGATCTTGCGGCCCTGCGCGTCGAGGCGAGCGTGACGGCGACGGACGGGGCGGGCTGGATCGAGACCGTCGAACTCGGCGCAGAAGAGAGGGTGGCGGATGGTAGCCTGGCGCGCGGGCTTCTGACGTTTCTCTCCGGCGCCAACGAGGGCCGCGCCATCGAAGTGGCACGCCACGCCGTCGAGGGGACGGCACACCGCCTGACGCTCTGGCAGAAGATGGAACGGCCGATCGCCGTCGGCGACCGGGTTGCGGTGACGCCGGGCTGCGACAAGCGGCTTGCGACCTGCCGGGGGCGCTTCGGCAATACGGCGAATTTCCGCGGCTTTCCGCATATGCCGGGCAACGATTTCGTCTGGTCGGTGGCGAGCGTCGACCGTTTGAGCACGGTGAAGCCCCGCAACGGGCGGTCGGGATCGGGCGCATGAAGCGCGCCGGGCAAATGAGACCGGTCGCACGCGAAGAAATCGTGGCGGCGGCGAGAGGCTGGATCGGTACGCCCTACCGCCATCAGGCCTGTTTGTGCGGTATCGGCGCCGACTGTCTCGGCCTCGTGCGCGGTGTGTGGGGCGATCTCTATGGCGAGGAGGCGGAGATGCCGCCCGCCTATACGCCCGACTGGGCGGAGGCGGCGGGGCGCGAGACACTGGTGGAGGCCGCACGTCGGCATCTTTGCGAGATCGAGATTGCGGCAGCGCGTGCCGGCGACGTGCTCCTCTTCCGTTGGCGAAGGGGGCTGCCGGCAAAGCATGCCGCGATCCTTACCGGCGGGATGACGATGATCCACGCCCATGAAGGGGCGGCGGTGGCCGAGGTTGCACTCGTGCCCGCCTGGCGGCGGCGCATCGCCTATGCCTTCGCCTTTCCGGGCCGCGACGATGTGGATTGGGAGGACGGCTGATGGCGACGCTTCTCTTGAGCGCTGCGGGCGCGAGCCTCGGCGGCATTTTCGGCGGGGTGGGAGCGATCGCCGGACGCGCGCTCGGTGCGCTTGCGGGCTATGCGATCGACCGGAGCGTATTTTCCACCGAGCGCAAGGCGGAGGGCGCGCGGCTTTCCGATCTTACGGTGCAGGGATCGACGGAGGGCGCGCCGATCCCGCGCGTCTATGGGCGCGTGCGGCTTGCAGGCCAGGTGATCTGGGCGACGGATTTTGAGGAAGTCGCGACGACGGAGACGCAAAGGACCGGCGGCAAGGGCGGCGGCGGCAGCCGCGTGACGACGACCACCTACAGCTATTTCGCCAATTTTGCCGTGGCGCTTTGCGCGGGCGAGGTGGCGCATATCGGCCGCATCTGGGCGGACGGGACGCCGCTCGATCCCTCGCTCGTCACCCTGCGGATTTATAAGGGCGGCGAGGACCAGATGCCCGATCCGCTGATTGCCGCGCATGAGGGGGACGCGCCCGCCTATCGCGGCACCGCCTATGTCGTCTTCGAACGCCTGGCGTTGGCGGAATTCGGCAACCGCATTCCGCAGCTTTCCTTTGAGATTTTGCGCCCCGTCGGCAGCATCGAGAAGGACATCCGCGCCGTCTGCATGATCCCGGGGGCGGGCGAATTCGTCTATGATACGGCGGTCCGGCTGCGCGAGGGCGATCCCGGCACCTATGCGACGGCGAACGCCCATGCCCAGCGCGAACAGGCGGATTTCGAAACCTCGCTCGACGAGCTCATGGATCTCTGCCCGCGGCTTGAATGGGTGACGCTGGTGGTCGGCTGGTTCGGCAACGACCTGCGCGCGCCGGCCTGCCTGATCCAGCCGATGGTCGATAACGCGCAGAAGAGGGTGAGCGACGGCGACTGGTCGGTGGCGGGGCTTTCCCGCGGCGAGGCGGAGGTCGTCTCCTATATCGACGGACGGGCGGCCTATGGCGGCACGCCGAGCGACGAGACCGTCATCCGGGCGATCCGCGAATTGACCGCGCGCGGCCTGAAGGTGGCGCTTCTGCCCTTCATCCTGATGGATGTCGCGGCGGGCAATGCGCTTCCCGATCCGCGCAGCGGCGAGACGGGCCAGCCGCCCTATCCCTGGCGCGGGCGCATCACGCTGTCGGTGGCGCCGGGGCGCGCCGGCTCGCCCGACAAGAGTGCGACGGCAGCAGGCGAGATCGCGGCGTTTCTGGGCGGGGCGTCGCTCAGCCAGTTTTCGGTGGGCGCTGGGGGCGCCGGGGGCGTCTCCTATTCGGGCCCGGCGGAATGGCGCTATCGCCGCTTCATCCTGCACAATGCGCATCTGGCGAAGGCGGCGGGCGGTGTCGACGCGTTTCTGGTCGGCTCCGAGATGGTGGCGCTGAGCCAGATCCGCGGGCAAGCGAACCGCTATCCCTTCGTCGAAGCGCTGCGCGTCCTTCTGGGCGAATGCCGGCAGGTTCTGGGGGCGGCGACAAAGATCTCCTATGCGGCGGACTGGTCGGAATATTTCGGCCACCAGCCGGCGGACGGGACGGGCGATGTTTTCTTCCATCTCGATCCGTTCTGGGCGGAGGCCGATTTCGTTGGCATCGATGTCTACTGGCCGCTCGCCGACTGGCGCGACGAACCGGGCCATGCCGACGAGGCAGAGGGGAGGTCGATCTACCGCTGCGATTACCTGCGCAAGAACCTCGCCGCCGGCGAAGGCTTCGACTGGTATTACGCTTCCGACGAGGACCGCAGAGCGCAGCGGCGCAGCCCGATCACCGACGGGGCGGCGGGGAAGCCCTGGGTGTTCCGCTTCAAGGATATCGAGAGCTGGTGGGAGAACCGGCATTACGACCGGCCCGGCGGCGTGGAACAGGTGACGCCGACGGCTTGGCTGCCGTCGTCGAAACCGATCTGGTTCACCGAATTCGGCTGTCCGGCCGTCGATAAGGGCGCGAACCAGCCGAACGTTTTTTACGATCCAAAATCCTCAGAAGGCGCGTTGCCGCATTTTTCCGCGGGCGAGCGCGATGATCTGATCCAGCGGCGCACGATCGAGGCGCTTCTGTCCGCCTATGACCCGAGCCACACCGATTATGCGGGGATGAACCGGGATGGGCCGAACGGTCCGATGGTCGATCCGGCGCATCTCACACTCTGGACCTGGGATGCGCGGCCCTATCCCTGGTTTCCCGCGCTCGAGGATGTCTGGGGCGATGCGCCGAACTGGCGGTTCGGACACTGGCTCAACGGACGGCTCGGCGCCATGGACCTTGCCCGTCTGATCGAGGCGGTGCTGTCGGATCACGGTTTCGATGCGGCGGAAGTCGCCGATGTGCATGGGCTCGTCGAAGGTTTCGTCGTCAGCGAGCGGTCGTCGGCGCGCGCGACGCTCGAACCGCTTTTGTCCGCCTATGGTGTCGATGCGGCGGATGCCGGCACGACAATCCGCTTTCGCGGGCGCGCGCGGCCGCTCGATGTGAGCCTGTCGGACACGCGGCTCGTCGATGCGGCCGATGCGCCGCTGACGACGCGGCGGCGGGCGCAGGAGACGGAGCTTGCCGCGGAAGTGGCACTGCGCACGCTGTCTCCCGACAACGATTACCGCATGGCGGCGGCGCATTCGCGCCGGCTCGCCGGGGGAAGCCGGCGCGTCCTGACGCTCGATCTGCCGATCGTGGCGCGCGATGCGGAGGCCGAAGCGCTCGCCGAGGCGATGCTCGCCGATCTGTGGCGGGGGCGTGAGGAGATTTCCTTCGCGCTCCCGCCGAGTTTTTCCGCGCTCGATGCGGGCGATGCGGTGCGGCTCACCCTGGAGGGGAGGTCCGACACGTTTCTGGTGACGCGGATTGCCGATGGCGAGGCACGTGAGGTGGAGGCACGGCGGGTGACGTTGCGGCGGAAGGCGATGGTGCCGGCCACGCCGACCCCGCCGGGGGTCGTGACGCCGCCGGCCTATGGTCCGCCGCTCGTCCATGTGATGGAGCTGCCGGCGCCGGCCGATGGCGAAAAGGCGCATCAGCCGCGGCTGGCGGCCTTCGCCGAGCCATGGCCCGGCACGCTCGCCGTCTATCAGGGAGAGGCGGGGGGCGGTTTTTCCTTTCTCTCGACGATTGCGACCCGTGCCACCTGCGGCCGGCTGGTGACGGCTCTGAGGCCCGGCCCGCTCGGCCGCTTCGACCGTGCCAATGTGCCGGAGGTGACGCTCTATGGCGGGGCGCTCGCCTCGCTGCCGGAGATCGATGTGCTGGCGGGCGGCAATCTCGCGGCGGTCAAAGCCGATGATGGCAGCTGGGAAATTTTGCAATTCACCACGGCCGAGCTGATCGGGACCCGCCGCTATCGTCTCGCCCGGCTGTTGCGCGGGCAGGGCGGCAGCGAGACCGCGATGGCGGCGGGTGCGAGCGCCGGCAATGCTTTCGTGCTGTTGAACGACGCCGTTTCCGTCCTGCCGATGGGGCTCGATGCGATCGGGCGGGACAAGCGCCTGCGCATCGGGCCGATCGCCGAAAGCCATGCGGCGGCGAGTTTCGTGGAGATCGCCGTCACGCCCGAGGGGCGGGGGCTGAAGCCGGCGAGCCCGGTGCATCTGCGGGCAAGGCGCGTTTCCGCGACGGGCGATGTGGCGCTGTCCTGGATCCGGCGCACGCGCTTTGGCGGCGACAGCTGGGCGCTCGCCGACGTGCCGCTCAACGAGACACGAGAAGCCTATCGTCTGGAGATTTTGGACGGCGGTGCCGTGCGGCGCGGGGTGGAAACGGCAGGTCCGGGCTTTGCCTATGCCGCCGCCGCGCAGCTCGCCGATTTCGGCGCTTTGCCGGAGGTGCTGACCGTGCGTGTCGCACAGCTCTCGGAGACGATCGGGCCGGGCTTTGCGGCCGAGGCGACGCTTCGCCTCTGACTGGCGGCGGCACCGAGACAAGGCTTTTCAAATACAGAGAGGGAGAGCGGCATGATCGCCGTCAACAACCTGCGCGTGATCGCGGGCGCGAGAGCGCGCGCCGGCATTCTGGAAGGCGTGGCCGAGGGGCTTGCCCGGCACGGAGCCGCTTTCGGGCTCGACCGGCCGGAGATGCTCGCCGCGTTTCTGGCGCAGATCGGCCATGAGAGCGGGCGCTTTCGCTATCTGGAAGAGATCTGGGGGCCGACGGCGGCGCAGCGGCGCTACGACACGCGCACCGATCTCGGCAACACGCCGGAGGCGGACGGCGACGGCTATCGCTACCGCGGCCGCGGGCTCATCCAGGTGACGGGACGGGCGAATGTGGTGGCCTTTGCGGCCTGGGCGAAAGAGCGTGTTGCCGATGCGCCGGATTTTTTAGCCGAGCCGAACCGCCTGGCGGCCTTTCCATGGGCCTTCGTGTCGGCGCTCTGGTACTGGGAGAGCCGCGATCTCGGCCGGCTTGCCGCGGTCGGCGATCTGATCGGCCTGACGCGGGCGATCAATGGCGGGACGAACGGCCTCGCCGACCGGCGGCGGCTTTATGTGCGCGCCGCGCTCGTGCTCCTCGGCCAGGAGCTGACGAAGGGGGCGGTGAAACGCTTTCAGGCCGCCCGCGGCCTCACCCCCGACGACATCGCCGGCGCGAAGACGCTTCACGAGCTGCATGCCGCGCTCTCGGAACTGCCGGCGCTGAAGGCGGGCGCCGCGATGCGCCCCGCGCCTGAGGCGGGCCACGCTGTGCCGGCCTGGGGCCTGATCTTTCTCACGCTTTGCGTCCTGGCCGCTCTCGCAGCGGCCATTTTTCTGTCTGGAGGAAAAATCTCATGACCACCGTCACTCAGCCGACGCTCCTGCCGACCAACAAGCTGACCGCGGCGACGTTTGCCGCCTCGCTCGCCAATCTCGCCCAGCTTCTCGTGGCGCGGCATTTTCCCGAATTCGCCGATCCGGAGATCTGGGCCCCGCTCGCCCCGGCGCTGGCGCTGCTCGTCGGTTATTTCGTGAAGGACCGGGCGAATGTGTGAGGGGATGCGGAGACTCTCGAATGTTTGCATCCGGGAGCTGCACACAATCAACTTGAAATAGGCAGTCGCCCCGTCCACACTCGTGTGGACTTCCACAGTGGTGTGGCGGGCGATATGTTCCGATGAACTCTGCTGAACTCCGCAAGCTCTTGAAAGACCATGGCTGCAAGTTCGAGACTCACAGAGGCGGCAGCGGGCATCAGACTGTTCGGCGGGGCAACCGCAAGGCGGTCATTCCGATCCATGGCTCGAGCAAGGAACTCGGAAAGGGCCTCGTTGCCCGTATTCTCAAGGATCTCGGGATAAAGTGACGTGTCCATGTACTACGAAATCGCCATCGAAATGGACGAAGCTGAAGACGGGACTTTGAGCTGGCTCGTCTCGGTGCCTGAATTCCCCGAGATCACGACTTTCGGTGAGACGAAGGAAGAAGCCTGCCAGAGTGGTTTGAAGGCCATCGAGGAGGCGATCGCCGCGCGCATTGCAGATGGAGAGGCGATTCCTGCGCCGCATCACGAACCGAGCAGACATGGTTATTCTGTGCAGTTACCGGCGCTGATCTTTCTCAAGGCGCTGCTGTATATGCTCTCCAAATCCAAGGGCGTGACCCGTGCGGAGCTTTCAAGAAGGCTCGGCTGGCACCGTGAGCAGGTGGACCGACTGTTTCGTCTGGATCACAAATCACAGCTCGACCAGCTCGAGGCGGCTTTCGAGGCGATCGGCGTACCACTTGCCTTCGATATCTCATTTCCAGAGGCCGCATAGGGCTGGATCTTTCCAGAAACTCTCCTCCCCATTCAGCCCGCATTCAGCCGCTCGTGTTATGAGACAGGCATGATGATGTTGCGCTCCTTCCTGTCGGTCTTCGCCCTTCTCCTGTCGCTTCTGGTGGCCGGGGAGGCGGCTGCTGCCTGTCTTGGCCCCGGCGAGGCGCGCCAGGTGGTGGCGTCCGGCCAGGCCGTGCCGCTGTCGCAGGCGCTCCGGCGCGCCGGAATTTCCGGCGAGGTCGTCGACGTCAAATTGTGCGAGGCGGGCGGCGGCTATGTCTATCAGGCCTCCGTGCTCGGTCCGGACGGAAGGCTCCAGCGCGTCAACATTCCGGCGCGTTAGGCAAAGAGATAGATTTCCGAAGACGAATCGCGGCCGGCGGAGCGTGGCCGACGAACACGGCCCTGGAGAATACGGGCCGGCGAATACGAGACCGCGAAAAAGGCCGGGTAAGAGGCCGGTCAAAAGGGATCCCGATCGCGGGTGATAAATCCCGAGCAGAGACGAAAGGCGAAGGCTCTCATGCGCATTTTGGTCGTGGAGGACGACGAGAATCTGAACCGTCAGATGGTGAGCGCGCTCACCGAGCAGGGTTATGCGGTCGATGCCGCGCTCGACGGTGAGGACGGCCATTTTCTCGGCGAGACGGAGCCCTACGACGCCGTGATTCTCGATCTCGGCCTGCCGCAGATGGATGGGCTGTCGGTTCTGGAAGCCTGGCGCCGCGAGGGGCGCACCATGCCCGTCCTCATCCTGACGGCGCGCGACCGCTGGTCCGACAAGGTGCAGGGGATCGACGCCGGCGCCGACGATTATGTCGCCAAGCCCTTCCATATGGAGGAGGTTCTGGCGCGCGTGCGCGCGCTCGTGCGACGCGCCGCCGGCCATGCCTCGAACGACCTCACCGCCGGGCCCGTGCGCCTCGATTTGAGGGCGAGCCGCGTGACGGTCGACGGCAACCCGGTGAAGCTCACCTCGCACGAATACAAGGTGCTCGAATATTTGATGCACCATCGCGGCAAGACGATCTCGCGCACGGAGCTGACGGAGCATCTTTACGATCAGGATTTCGACCGTGATTCCAACACGATCGAAGTTTTCGTCGGGCGTCTCAGAAAGAAGCTCGGCATCGATCTGATCGAGACGGTGCGCGGGCTCGGCTACCGCATCGATCCGCCGGGGGGCGAGACCGACGGCGCCGATGCTTGAGCGGCTGCATCCGAGAAGCTGGGGGCTCAGGCGCAGCACGTCCGAGGGGCGGGCCAAAGGGCAGGGCTCGCTCAGCCTGCGGCTCGCCATCATCGCGGCGGCCGGTACGACGGTCGCGCTGCTTCTCGCCGCCATTCTCTTCATTTCGCTTTTCCGCGACAGCCTGCAGCGCAGTTTCGATTTCCGCCTGGTGGCACTGCACAAGGCGCTCGTCGGCGCCGTCGTCGCCTCGGGCGAGGGGCCGAGCGAAACGCAGGTGGCGCTCGGCGAGCCGCGCTTTTCCCTGCCGCAATCGGGCTGGTACTGGCAGATCCGCGACATGGAGACCGGCGCGGTTCTGACAGCCTCGCCGTCGCTCTTCGGCGATCATCTCGCCGTCGACGATCTGCCCGACCCGGACGGGCGGCCGCGCCGCCTTTCTTTCGAGGGGCCCGGGGGACGCGGCCTCAGAGCCGTGGAACGCCAGATCACCAAGCCGGACGGCAAGCGCCTTGCGGTGCTGGTGGCCGGCGATGCCCGCGGCGTGGCGCGCGATATTTCCAGATTCACCACCATCGTGGCGATCACGCTCGGCATCTTCGGACTGCTTCTCGCGATCGGCGCGGCCGTCCTGATTCGCTTCGGGCTTCGACCCTTGCGCGATGTGCGCGCCGCCTTGCAGGAGGTCCGACGCGGCGAACGCGTCAGCCTCGGCGGCCAGTGGCCCGACGAAATCGCCCCGCTTGCCGAAGATCTCGATGCGCTCATCCTTTCCAATCGCGAGATCGTGGAACGGGCCCGCCGCCATGTCGGCAACCTTGCGCATGCGCTGAAGACCCCGCTCGCCATTCTGCAGAACGAGGCGGAGGCGGGCGAGGGCGAGCTTGCCGAGCGCGTCGGCCGTCAGGTGGAGGTGATGCGCGGCCAGATCGGCCATCATCTCGACCGGGCCCGCATCGCCGCGCAGACGAACGTCATCGGCGCCATGACGCCGGTGGCGCCCGTGGTGGAGGCCCTGGCGCGCGTCATGCAGAAGGTGCATGGCCGCGACCGTCCGCTCGAGATCAGCGTGCATTGTCCGGCAACGCTCATCTTCCGGGGCGAGAAGCAGGATCTCGAAGAGATGGTCGGAAACCTCCTCGACAATGCCTGCAAATGGGCGCGCTCTGAGGTGACGCTCTCGTGCCTGCCCGCCGGCGACGGCAATGCGCGGCGCGCGCGGCTCATCATCACCGATGACGGGCCGGGGCTCGCGCCGGACGAGCGCAAGAAGGTTCTGGCCCGCGGCATGCGGCTCGACGAGACGAAGCCGGGCTCCGGTCTCGGCCTGTCGATCGTGGACGAACTCGCCCGCATCTATGGCGGCGCTTTGACCTTGGAGGCGGCGCCCGAAGGAGGCCTGAAGGCCGTGCTCGACCTGCCGGTGGCGGAAAAGAACGGATAGGCCGTCGGAACGTCTGCTCCTTGAAAGGTGAAGAGGCCTCCGACCGCAATTTTGCCATCCTGCTCTGGAACCGGTTCGCTCGATCTGCCATGGATTGGCCGAGGGGTTTTTTCGAGAGGATTGTTCAATGAGACTTGCAGTGACGAGTGCCGCGATCGGTGCTCTGTTTCTCACCGCTTGCCAGACCGAGCCCGGGGGAATGGGGCAGCGCGAGGGCATCGGCACCCTCGGCGGTGCCGTGGTCGGTGGCGTTCTCGGCAACCAGATCGGCCATGGTTCGGGTCGTGTCGCGGCAACCGCGATCGGCGCACTCGCCGGCGGCCTGATCGGCAACCGCGTCGGCGCGAATATGGACCAGCAGGCCCGTCAGCAGGCGCTTGCGGCCGAATACCAGGCGCTCGAATACGGTGCGCCGGGCCGTCCGGTTCAGTGGCAGGCGAGCTCTGGCAATTACCGCGGCGAAATCGTTCCGGGACAGACCTACCAGATCAATTCCGTCGATTGCCGCGACTATGCGCACACGATCTATATCGAAGGCTCGCCGCAGGTGGCCCGCGGCACGGCCTGCCGTCAGCCGGACGGCACCTGGCGTCCGGTGAGCTGAGCTCGGTAGCGTTCTTTGTGATCCCAGGCCGCGGTGTTGTGCCGCGGCCTGAAAAAGTGACCTGCCGCGAGGTTCTTGGGCATCCTATCTAGACGAAAGCGTGTTCGTCGCATTGTGACCCGGGCTTTGGACGGGTACATCTAGCCCAAGTTAAGAGCTTGAGATCTCATGCTTCTCTGGTTGGCGATTGCAATCTTCACGGTCATCGCTGTTCTGGCCGTCGTTGTTCCTCTCCTGCGGGAGGGAAAACCCGTCGATTCGCGCGAAAACTATGATGCGGCAGTTTACCGCCGACAGCTCGACGAGCTCGAGCGCGATCGCGAGGCTGGCCGGATCGGGCCTGAAGAGGCCGAAGCGGCGAGGGCCGAGATCGGCCGCCGTCTGATCGCTGCGGATCGCCGCGAGGCGGCGCGCACGGCCACCGCCGGTGGCGGCTTCCGGCGCGCGGCGACGGCTGCCGTCGCACTCGTCGGCATCCCGCTCCTCGGCCTCGGGCTTTATCTCGCGCAGGGCTCTCCGGGCCTGCCCGACGAGCCCTTGCAGGCGCGTCTCGGCGATGCGCCGGACAGCAAGAACATTTCGCTTCTCGTCGGACGCGTGGAAGACCATCTGGCGCGCAATCCCGACGATGCGCGTGGCTGGGAGGTGCTGGCGCCCGTCTATTCGCGTCTCGGCCGCCCGGTCGACGCCGCGCGCGCCTATCGCAACGTGATCCGCCTCGGCGGCTCCACGCCAGCGCGGCAGACGGCGCTCGGCGAAGCGCTCGTCATGGCCTCCGGCGGTATCGTCACCGACGAAGCGCGCAAAGCTTTTGAAGCCTCCGCCGAATCGGGTGCCGAGCTCGACAGCGATACGGCCAAGGCCCGTTTCTATCTGGCTCTCGCCATGGAGCAGGAAGGCGACAACGAGGGCGCCACGACCGCCTTGCACGCGCTTCTCGACGACGCACCCGTCGATGCCGCCTGGCGGCCGGCGATCGAAGAAACGGTGGCGCGCATCGAGCGGGCGGAGAAGGACACGGCAGCAGCGCTTTTCGCCAAGCCGAACAAGCCGGCGCTCGGGCCTTTGCGCGAGAACGCGCCGAGCGCGCGGGCCGGCGCGGATGCGCCGCCTGCTGCGACGCCCGCGCGTGGGCCGAGCCAGGAGGAAATGGATGCCGCCGGCGCCATGGCTCCTGAAGATCGCATGGCAATGATCGAGGGGATGGTCGACAATCTGGCCGATCGTCTCGAGAAGAAGCCCGACGATGCGGATGGCTGGCTGCAGCTCGTCCGCTCCTACGCCGTGCTCGGACGGCGCGAAGATGCCGCCGAGGCCGCACGCACGGCCCTTGCGTCGGTCTCCGACAGGGAGAAGCGGCGTGAAATCGCTCAGCTCGCCCAGGACCTGCGTCTCCCGGGCATGGAGGAGATGACGCAATGACCCGCAAACAACGCCGTTTGTCGCTCATTGCCGGAGCCGGATTGGTGCTTGCGAGCGCCGTCGGCCTGGTGGCCTATGCACTCAACGACCAGATCGTCTTCTTCTACGCGCCGAGCGAACTCGCCGAAAAGAACATCGCCCCGGGTTCGCGCATCCGGCTCGGCGGCCTTGTCGCCGAAGGGTCGGTGAAGCGTGAGAAGGACGGCGAAGTCTTCTTCTCCATCACCGATACGGCGCAGGTCGTGCCGGTCATGTATCGCGGCATCCTGCCGGATCTGTTCCGCGAAGGGCAGGGCGTCGTGGCCGAAGGCCGGATGGAGCCCGACGGCAGCTTCCATGCCGACAGCGTGCTCGCCAAGCATGATGAGAATTACATGCCGCGCGAGGTCGCCGATTCCCTGAAATCGCAGGGCCTGTGGAAGCATAACCAAGAGACAGCGACGCAGTGATGTCTTCGATGTCTGGCTTTTCGATCGCTGAACTCGGCCATTACGCGCTCGTTCTGGCGTTGGCGCTGTCGCTCATTCAGTCGACGGTGCCTCTGTGGGGCGCTTCGGCGCGCGACAACCGGCTGATGCGGGTGGGGACCGTCTCGACCCTCGTCGGCTTTCTGTATGTGGCCTTCGCCTTCGGCGCGCTCACCGTCGCCTATGTGAATTCCGATTTCTCCGTGGCGAATGTCTGGGAGAACTCGCATTCGGCGAAGCCGCTTCTGTTCAAGATTTCCGGCGTGTGGGGCAATCACGAAGGCTCCATGATGCTGTGGGTCCTGATCCTGTCGCTCTTCGGAGCGCTGGTGGCGGCCTTCGGCGGCAATCTGCCGGTGACGTTGAAGGCGCGCGTGCTCGCCGTGCAGGGCTGGGTCGCGACGGCGTTTCTGCTCTTCATCCTGACCACTTCGAACCCGTTCCTGCGCTTGACGCCGGCGCCGGGCGAGGGGCGCGATCTCAACCCGATCCTGCAGGATGTCGGCCTCGCCATTCATCCGCCGCTTCTCTATCTCGGCTATGTCGGCTTCTCGATCGTCTTTTCGTTTGCCGCCGCTGCGCTCATCGAAGGCCGCGTCGATGCCGCCTGGGCGCGCTGGGTCAGGCCCTGGACGCTGATGGCCTGGATCTTCCTGACGCTCGGCATCGCCATGGGCTCCTACTGGGCCTATTACGAGCTCGGCTGGGGCGGCTGGTGGTTCTGGGATCCCGTCGAGAACGCCTCCTTCATGCCGTGGTTGGCGGGAACCGCTCTTCTGCATTCCGCGATCGTCATGGAGAAGCGGGGCGCCCTCAAGATCTGGACGATCCTTCTGGCGATCCTCACCTTCTCGCTGTCGCTGCTCGGCACGTTTCTGGTGCGCTCCGGCGTGCTCACCTCGGTGCACGCCTTCGCGACGGACCCGACGCGCGGCGTCTTCATCCTGGCAATCCTGGTGCTCTTCATCGGCGGGTCGCTGGCGCTTTTCGCCTGGCGGGCGCCAGAGCTGAAACAGGGCGGCCTGTTCGCGCCGATCAGCCGTGAGGGCGCGCTTCTCTACAACAATCTCTTCCTGGTGGCGGCAACGGCGACGGTCTTCGCCGGCACGCTCTATCCGCTCGTTCTGGAAGCGCTCACCAAGGACAAGATTTCGGTGGGGGCGCCGTTCTACAACATCACCTTCGCGCCTTTGATGGTGCCGGTGCTTCTGGCCGTTCCCTTCGGGCCGATGCTCGCCTGGAAGCGCGGCGATCTCGCTGCGGCCGCACAACGCCTGCTTTTCGCCATGGTGCTGGCCGTCGTGGCGTTCGTGGCGACCTTGATCATCGAGGGCGTGCAGCATCCGCTTGCGCCCGTCGGAATCGGTCTCGGCATCTGGCTGATCGCCGGCGCCGCCAACGAGATCATCGATCGCTCCGGCATCGGGCGCATGCCGCTGAAGACCTCCTGGGCGCGCTTTACGGGCATGCCGCGGACGGCCTTTGCGACGGCGCTCGCCCATGCCGGCCTCGGCGTGACGGTGATCGGCATCGTCGCCACGACGACCTATCAGACCGAGACGATCGTCTCCGTGAAGCCCGGCGAATCTCTGGAAACCGGCGGCTACACGCTGACCTATCAGGATTACGTGCCGCATACGGAGAACAATTACCGCGAGGAGCTCTACCGCTTCGTCGTGTCCCGCAACGGTGAGGCTCTTCTCGCCATGGCGCCGGCGAAACGCTTCTATTCCACGCGTCAGATGTCGACCACGGAAGCGGCGATCAAGACCTTCTGGTTCTCGCAGCTTTACGTGTCGATCGGCGATCAGCACGATGACGGCTCGCTCACCGTGCGCGCCTACTACAAGCCGCTCGTCACCTTCATCTGGCTGGGTGCGGTTTTGATGGCGATCGGCGGGACGGTGTCCCTCTCTGACCGGCGCTTCCGCATCGGTGTCGCCAAACCCGCACGCGCCAAGCGTCTGCAGGAGGCAAAGGCGTGAAACGCTTCTTGATCGCGCTTGCTCTTACGGCGCTGCTTCTTCCCGCAGGAGGAGCGCTGCAAAGGGGCGGCGGCTTCGACCTCGTCTCGCAGGCCTGGGCGGTCGAGCCCGACGAGATGCTGAAGGATCCGAAGCTGGAGGCGCGCGCGCGCGACCTTTCCGAACATCTGCGCTGCCTCGTCTGCCAGAACGAATCGATCGACGATTCCAACGCCGACCTCGCCAAGGATCTGCGCCTTCTCGTGCGCGAGCGCATCAAGGCCGGCGACACCGACGAAGAGGTGAAGAAGTTCCTGGTCGACCGCTACGGCGAGTTCGTGCTGCTGCGACCCGTGCTCGACTGGAAGAATCTGATTCTGTGGGCGGCGCCGGTGATCGTGCTTCTGATCGGCGGCATCGCGCTCTTCATCCGCTTCCGCGGAACGGGCGTCCTATCGGAATCGAAGCTCTCCGCCTCCGAGGAGCGAGCGCTCGCCGATATTTTGAAGAAGTACTAGAGCCACTGCACCTCCATCGTCTGGAAAGCGCCTGAGGTTCTTGTGGGCGGACTTTGCTCCGCGGCAAGTGTGGCCCGCGGGTCGCAGGGCGCTTTGAAAGCTTCCGGCCAGCCGCAGCAGTTGCAACAAGGACGCCCGCTGCCTTGCCGGGAGATCGCGGATCGATCAGAACTGCGATCGATTCCCGTGTTTCGCCATCTGCAATGGGCCTCCATGACCAAGCCCTGCCTCAGTCTCGTCATCCCGATGCACAACGAGGAAGAGTGCCTGGACGGACTCTTTCGACGTCTTGAATCCGTGTTGGGCGAGCTTGGCATCTCCTACGAAATCGTCTGCGTCGACGACGGCAGCCGCGACCGGACGCTGGCGGCCCTGATCGAGCGGCAGAAACACGCGCCCTATCTGCGGGTGATCGACCTCTCGCGCAATTTCGGCAAGGAGGCGGCGCTGACCGCCGGCCTCGACGCCTCGCGGGGCGATTGCGTGATTCCGATCGATGCCGATCTGCAGGACCCGCCGGAGCTCATCGGCCGCATGCTGGAGAAGTGGCGAGAGGGCTACGAGGTCGTCAACGCCGTGCGCTCCGAGCGCCAGACCGATACGCCGATGAAGAGGTGGACGGCGGGCCTGTTCTACTGGTCGGCGAACAAGCTCTCGGAAATCGAGATCCCGCCGAATGTCGGCGATTTCCGGCTCATGGACCGCAAAGTGGTCGATGCCATCTGCGCGCTACCGGAGCGAAGCCGCTTCAACAAGGGGCTGTTCGCCTGGGTCGGTTTCCGGCAGACCAGCATCGAGTATTCCCGCGAGGCGCGCTTTGCCGGTGAGACCAAGTGGAAATACTGGCGGCTGTGGAATTTTGCCCTCGACGGCATCACCTCCTTCAGCTCGGTGCCATTGCGCATCTGGAGCTATCTGGGCGGAGCGATCGCGGGACTTGCGATCGTCTATGCCATCATCGTCGTCGTGCGCACGATGCTCTTCGGCCGTGACGTGCCGGGCTATCCGTCCCTGATCGTCGCCATCATGTTCTTCAACGGCCTCACCATGCTGAGCCTCGGCGCGATCGGCGAATATCTCTCCCGCATCTTCATCGAGGCGAAGCAGCGCCCGCTCTACATCGTCCGCAAGATCTACGAGCCGGATGCTGAGTTCGACGAGGCGCCCGAAGAGGCGACGCGGCAGGGCGAGGTCGGGGCGTGACGTCTCGGATTCGCGTCCCGGCGGCGCTTTTTCTTCTGCTCTGCATTCTGTCGGTGGGCGTCGCCTTTGCCTGGGCCAAGTCGCTTTACTCGTTCCAGTTCGGCGATCAGGCGCTGTTTCACAATTTCGCACGCTGGATCAACCACGGCGAAATCTACATTCGCGACTTCATCCATTTTCGCACGCCGGGCACTTACTATTATCTGGCGCTGGGGCAGCGGCTTTTCGGCGAGACGTTTCGTGCGACCTCGTTTGCGATCCTGCTGGGACCCTATCTGTTTCAGATCGCGGCGAGTTTCGCTTTGGCTCTGGCCGCGACGCGCGCCCTTCTCGGGCGCGCCTCCTTCGCGATCGCTGTTTTCGTCGCCGCAACCTTCCTCTTCCTGACGCCGATCTTTCAACTGCGCACGGCCATGCCGGCACTGGCGCTTGCCGCCTATCTCATGACGATGGGTGGGGACAGGCCGCGCGCGGATCGGGCTTGGAGCCTCGCCGCCGGCGTCCTTCTCGGCCTCAGCTATTGGGTCGGCCAGGAAGTCTTCATTCTTCTCGCCTGGGTGATTTTCTGGGTCGAGCTCGCCGCGCGCAAGGAGCCCTTTGGAGAACGGGTACGGCGCCTTGTGTGGATCGCCGGCAGCAGTTTTGTCGTCGTGGCGGGAGGCATTGGAGCGCTGGTGCTGCAGGGCATGCCGGTCGGCGAATATCTCTATTACACGTCGATCTACGCGCTCTTCATCCAGCCCGCCGGGATGGACCTGCCGTTCCCGCCCTTCGCGATCGAGAATTTCGTCTATTACGTCTTCTTCCTCGAGATCGCGCTGATCGGAGCTCTGTTCGTTTTAAGCGGCGTCTTCGCCGAGCCCGCCGCAATCGCGTTCTCGAGCTACGCGATCCTGCGGTTGGTCTCCGCCCTCGGGCGTTCCGATTATCTCCATCTCGTCTTTTCGATCTCCGAACTCGTCGTTCTGACGCCGATCGCCATCGCCATGATCTGGGCGAGGCGGGGGGAGGTGGCTCGCGCGATCGATCGGCGCGCGCCGCGGCGCCTGATCGAGGCTCTCCTCGTCGCGCTTGCGATCCTCATTCTCTTCGCTGCCGCGATCTCGACCTCCTCCCTGGTGCTGCTTCTGGCGCCGCCGCTTTTGTGTCTCGGCGCGCGGATGCAAGGTTCGCCCGCGAATGAACCGGGAGGCGCATCCTCGGGCCTGACGAACCTCGTCGCCGGGGTGCTCGGATTGGGCGCGATGGTTGCGGTCTTCTATCCGAATTCGACGGCGGCGTTTCGCTTCGGTACCGACGCGCTCTTTTACTCCGTGCCGTCGCGTCCCCTCATCGGCGGCGTTCAATTTGGTCCGGACCAGGACCAGGAGCTGAAGGGGGTCGAGGCCTTCTTCGAGGAGCATCGCCCTCAGCGCATTTTCAGCTACCCGATCCGGCCGATCTATTATGCCTTCGCGCCCGAGCACGCGACGCGGCTCACCTATCTCGAGCCGCAGACGACGGAAGCGGAAGTCGCCGGCCTGATCAGCGATCTCGAGATCGCGCCCGCCGATGTGATCGTGCAGGATGTCGGCCAGATGCTGCGGGCGAGGCCCGTGCTTTATCCGCTCGCCGATTATATCGCCTCCAATTACCGCACCGCGCATGTCAACCGAGAGGGCAGGCTTCTGGAGCTGCGGCTGCCGCGCGATGAGATGCGCCCAACGATGCGTCTGATGGACCGCTATCGTCAGCTCGCCGGAGAGAACGGTGGCCGGGTCGGATTTCGGGCGATCGATGGCGCCGGGAACCGTGCCGGGGCCGGCGGTGGTGACAATGAAGCGAGATTGGTTCTGGAGGCCAAGGGGCGGATTTCTCATCGCCTGGCGGTCGCCGACGACTGGGTCTTCACGACCGCGCTCCTGGAATGTGCAGACTGCGCCCGTGAGGCGGACGTGGAACTCATGCGCGGCGAGAAGGTGACGCGCATGCGCCTGAGCGCGGGCGCGGCGGCCGACACGATCCCCATGCCCGCGGGAACGGGGCCGGTGACGGTGATCTTTCAGCCGAACGCCGACGGCAAAAGAGCCGCCTGGATCGATCCTCGCTTCGAAGGGCCGGTGAAGTGACGGCGGGGAGGGGCGCGTGAAGCGGCTGCAACCGCGCCTCGATGCGCTCGTCGCGCGTCTGCCGCTGACGGCCGTGCAGTATCTGAAGTTCGGCATCGTAGGCGGCCTGGCAACGGCCTTTCACAGCGTCCTCTTCGTCCTCTTCATCGAGGTGTTCGGTGCCGAGCCGATGCTCGCCAATACGCTCGCCTTCGCCTGTGCCGTGGTCGTCTCATACCTCGGCAATTACCGCTGGACCTTCGGCGCGACCCGACGGAGCTGGGCGAGTTTTGTCAAATTCGCCGTCGTCAGCCTGATCGGCTTTGCGCTCAACAGTCTGGCGATCTTCATCATCGTCGAGGCGATGGCGCTGTCCTATCTCTGGGTGCTGCCGTTCATGGTCGGGGTCGTGCCGATCGTGGTCTTTGCGCTCAACCGCGGCTGGACTTTTGGTGAGGCGCGGCGCGTCGGCTGAAGGGCAACGCGGCCCGGATAATGCGGGCGCGCAGGCTGCGGCGGCAGATGCGATCCTGGCGGATCTTCTCCGGATTACGAAGTTTTAATTCCAAGGTCACTGCGCGGTAAGCCGGGCTCACCTATCTGTGAGCGTGCAGCAGGACCTCATTGCCCCTGTCCCCTGCTGCGGCCTCCAGTCCGCTCCGCGCGCCCCCCCGCGGAGCGGACACCGAGTTAACGCCCTGGAGAACGAGCAATATGACGAACAACAAGAACCGCGTTTCGACACTTGGAAAGTTCCGGAATGCGCTTCTCGCCAGCGCTGTGACGCTTGGCGTAGCGGGTGTGGCTGCCTCCGGCGCCATCCTGTCCGACACGCAGCCGGTCCGCGCCGAGCAGGTGCAGGTTCAAAACCAAGGTCCGGCCGATTTCACCGGTCTCGTGGAGAAGGTGAAGCCCGCCGTCGTGAGCGTGCGTGTGAAATCCGAAGTCAATCCCGTGACGTTCCAAGGCGATGGTCGCCACTTTTCCATGCCGGATCTGCCCGACGACAATCCCTTGAACGAATTCTTCAAGCGCTTCGGCCCGCGCGGCTTCGACTTTGACGACAACGACCGCGGACGCAGCCCCCACCATCGCAATCATCCGCGCTTTGGCATGAGCCAGGGTTCCGGCTTCTTCATTTCGCAGGACGGCTACATCGTCACCAACGACCATGTCGTCGAGGACGGCTCCGAAGTGACCGTCGTCATGGAAGACGGCAAGGAGCTGCCGGCCAAGGTCGTGGGCGTCGATGAGCGCACCGACCTCGCCCTCCTCAAGGTCGACGGCGACAATTACACCTATGTGAACCTTTCCAAGGACGCGCCGAAGATCGGCCAGTGGGTCGTGGCGGTCGGCAACCCGTTCGGGCTTGGCGGCACCGTGACGGCGGGCATCGTGTCCGCAGACGGACGTGACATCGGCGCCGGCCCCTATGACGATTTCATCCAGATCGACGCGCCGGTGAACCGCGGCAATTCCGGTGGCCCGACCTTCAACATGAAGGGTGAGGTCGTCGGCGTGAACACGGCCATCTTCTCGCCCTCCGGCGGCAATGTCGGCATCGCCTTCGCGATTCCGGCGAATGTCGTGACCGACGTCGTCTCCGAGCTGCGCAAGGACGGCGCGGTGACCCGCGGCTGGCTCGGCGTGCAGATTCAGCCGGTGACGGAAGATATCGCCGAAGGCCTCGGCATCTCCTCCACCGAGGGCGCGCTCGTGGCCGACCCGCAGGATGGCGGCCCGGCGAAGCAGGCGGGTATCCAGGCCGGCGACATCATCACGCAAGTCGACGGCAACAAGGTCGACGGCCCGCGTGAACTCGCCCGCATGATCGCCGCCTACGATCCGGACACCAAGGTCGAGCTGACGGTTCTGCGCGATGGTCGCGAACGCACGATCGACGTGGAACTCGGCAAGCTCGGCAAGCAGACGGCGTCTGCCGACAGCCAGGACAGCGGCGATCAGGCCGCGCCGACGAGCCTTGAGGGCCTCGGTCTTGCGGTCGAGCCGAACCAGGACGGCGACGGCGTCATGGTCATCGGTGTCGACAGCGGTTCGGCGGCCGATCAGAAGGGCTTCGAGGAAGGTGATGTGATCGTGCGCGCCGGCGGCAAGTCCGTGCGCGACGGCTCCGATCTCGAAAACCAGATCGCTGCGGTGAAAGAGCAGGGCCGCAAGGCGGTGCTCATGCAGGTCGAGCGCAACGGCAATTCGCGCTTCGTGGCTCTGCCGACCGACGACCAGGGCTGACGATAAGAAGCGGGGCCTCCTCTCCGGCCCCGACTTCAGAAACGGCCTTTCGGCGGTTAAAGTCGCCCCCACCGCCGGCCGTCCGGAGCGGCGGATCGCAGCGCGATCCGCCGTTTCGCGTCTCAGCCCCACCAAGGAGACGGAAAGGAAGCTCCCTCTCATGCGTATTCTCGTCATCGAAGACGATCAGGAAACGGCCGCCTATCTCGTCAAGGCGCTGAGCGAGGCCGGCCATGTCGCCGACCACGCAAGCGACGGCGACGAAGGCTATGCCATGGCCTCGCACGAGAATTACGACGTGCTCGTGGTCGACCGGATGCTGCCGAAACGCGACGGGCTCTCCGTGATTTCGGAACTGCGGGAGGAGGAAAACCGCACGCCCGTGCTGATCCTCTCGGCGCTCGGCCAGGTCGACGATCGGGTGAAGGGGCTGCGCTCCGGTGGCGACGATTATCTGGCCAAGCCCTACGCCTTTTCAGAGCTTCTGGCGCGTATCGAGGTGCTGGCGCGGCGCAATACGCCGAACGAGGCGGAAACCCGCTACCGGGTCGCCGATCTCGAGCTCGACCGTCTGGCACGCACCGTGACGCGCGGCGGCGAGACGATCCTGCTGCAGCCGCGCGAATTCCGGCTTCTGGAATATCTGATGAAGAATGCCGGCACGGTCGTGACCCGCACCATGCTCTTGGAGAATGTCTGGGATTATCACTTCGATCCTCAGACCAACGTGATCGACGTGCACATGTCGCGCCTGCGCGGCAAGATCGACAAGAACTTCGAAAAGCAGCTCCTGCACACGGTGCGCGGCGCCGGCTACGTCATCCGCGACGATGGCTGAGCGGTCTCCCGCGGGCAAGGTCGGCGGCCGGCTGCGCCTCTTGCGAACGACGGCCTTCAAGCTCGCCGCCGTCTATCTCGCCGTCTTCACGATTTTTGCCGCCTTCCTCATCTTCTACATCGCCAAGAACACGACGCAGCTGTTGACGACGCAGCTCGCCGAGGCGGTGGACCAGGAAACCCTCGAGCTCGCCCGCCAATACGAGGTTGGGGGCTTGAGCCGCGTTGCCCGCATCATCGACCGGCACAGCCGCCAGCCGGGCGCGAGCCTTTATCTCGTCACCGATCCGGATGGTGACATCATCGTCGGCAATGTCGCCGCTGTGCCCCCGGAAGTGCTGACGCGCCCGGATTCCGATCTCCATCCGATCCCCTATCGCCGGCTGGAAGAGGATACGAGCGCCGACCATGTGGCGCTGGTGCGCGTCTTTGCGCTGCCCGGCGGTTTCCGGCTTCTCGTCGGCCGCGACATCGGTGAAAGGCAGCGTTTCGTGGCGATCATCCGCCAGGCGCTGATCCTGACTGTCGGGCTGATGGTGGTGCTCGGGCTCGCGAGCTGGCTGTTCGTGTCGCGACGCGTCCTGAAACGCATCGATTCCATCTCCGCGACGAGCCGGCAGATCATGACCGGCGATCTGTCGGGGCGTCTGGAAGTGACGGGGACGGGCGATGAGTTCGACCGCCTGGCGCTCAGCCTCAACACCATGCTGGCGCGCATCGAAGCCTTGATGGTTGGGCTGAAACAGGTCTCCGACAATATCGCCCATGACCTCAAGACGCCGCTGACGCGTATGCGCAACCGCGTCGAGACGGCGTTGGCGCATCCCGATGACGGCGGCCGCGAGGCGCTGGTGACGACGCTCGAAGACGCCGACCAGCTGATCAGAACCTTCGATGCTTTGCTGATGATTGCGCGCACCGAGGCGGGTTCGTCGGGGCTTGCCTTCGGCGAAATCGACGGCAGTGCCGTCGTCGCCGACGTGGTGGAGCTTTATGAGCCTCTCGCCGAAGATGCGGGCGTTTCGCTGAGTGCGGACCTGCCGGACGAGCCGGTGATGCTCTACGGCAATCGCGAGCTTCTGAGCCAGGCGCTCGCAAACCTCGTCGACAACGCCATCAAACATGCCGGCGAGGTGGTGGAGGATGCGCATGTGACGATCGGCCTGAAGCGCGGGAAGGCGGGTGTGGAGCTTTCCGTCGCCGACAACGGGCCGGGTATTCCGGAGGCCGACCGCCCGCGCGTCATCGAACGCTTCGTGCGTCTCGACGAAAGCCGCACGCGCCCGGGCTTCGGCCTCGGCCTCGCCCTCGTTGCGGCCGTGACGAAACTGCATCATGGCGAGCTGAGGTTGGAAGATGCCGCGCCAGGCCTTAGAGCTGTCCTGGCCCTGCCCAACGAAAGAGCGCTCACCGATGACGCAAAAAGCTCTGAGGCAAAGGATCAAGCCGCTGCCGCCGTCTCCGGAGGCGGAAAAGGCGCTTGAGCGCCTTGCCCATGCCGCCGGACGCCAGGAGAAGGGGGCGGCGCTTCAGGCGCTCCTCGCCGATGACGCGCTGAAAGCCTTCCTGGGGACGAGCCTCGGCGATTGTCCCTATCTCCTCGATCTGGCGGCAAAGGATATCGACCGGCTCGCCGAGATCATCGGGGCGGCGCCGGAGGCTTTGCTTCAGGAGACGACGGCCGCTCTCGCGGATCTGGAGCCTGCGGATGAGAAGGCGCTCATGGCGGCGCTGCGACAGGCGAAGCAGAAGGTCGCGCTGACGCTGGGCCTTGCCGATCTCGGTGGTGCGCTGGAGCTTGAAGGCGTCGTTGGCGCTTTGTCCGATTTTGCCGATCAGGCGATCGACACCGCGCTCGCCTTTCTCCTGCGCGAGGCGGAAAGGCAGGGCAAATGGCAGGGGGGCGGGCCGCGCGATTGTGGCCTTGTCGTGCTCGCCATGGGCAAGCAGGGCGCGCACGAGCTCAATTATTCCTCCGACATCGATCTGATCGTGCTCTTCGACCCGCAGACGCCGGGGCCGGCGGAGGGCGTCGAGCGCTCCGTGTTCTGGGTCAGGATCGTGCGCCGGCTCGTCTGGCTCCTGCAGGAGCGGACCGCCGACGGCTATGTCTTCCGTGTCGACCTCAGGCTTCGCCCCGATCCGGGGGCGACGCCCGTCGCGCTGTCGATCCCCGGGGCGCTCTCCTATTACGAAAGCATGGGCCAGAACTGGGAGCGGGCCGCGCTCATCAAGGCCCGGCCGGCCGCCGGCGACAGGAGGGTGGGCGAGGACTTTCTGCGCGAGCTCGGCCCCTATATCTGGCGCAAGCATCTCGACTTCGCCGCGATCGCCGACATCCATTCGATCAAGCGGCAGGTGCATATCCATCGCGGCCACGCCAAGGTGCGCGTCGCCGGCCACGATCTGAAGCGCGGGCGGGGCGGCATTCGCGATATCGAGCTTTTCGCCCAGACGCAGCAATTGATCGCCGGCGGCCGCGATGCCGATCTGCGCGGCCTGCGCACCCGCGACGTGCTGGCAAAGCTTGCCGAAAAGGGCTGGGTCACTGGCGAGGAAGCCGCCGAGCTCGACCGCGCCTATGTGTTTTTGCGCGGCGTCGAGCATCGGCTGCAGATGGTGCGCGACGAGCAGACGCAGACCCTGCCGCAAGAAAAAGAAGGGCTTCAGCGCATCGCCAGGCTCTGCGGCTTTGCCGAGCTTGAGGATTTCGAGACGGAGCTTCTGAAACATCTCAACGCCGTCGCCGCGCGCTATCAGGAGCTGTTCGAGGAGGCGGCGCCGCTGTCGACAGAACTCGGCAATCTCGTCTTCACGGGCGGCGACGACGATCCGGGCACGCTTGAAACCTTGTCTCACCTCGGTTTCCGGCAGCCGGGGAACGTGACGGAGACCGTGCGCGCCTGGCATTTCGGCCGCTATCAGGCGACGCGGTCGACGACGGCGCGCGAAAGGCTGACGGAGTTTACGCCGGCCCTTCTCGCCGCCCTTGCCGAGACGCCGGATCCGGACGCCGCCTTCCGCGCCTTCGATGCGGTGGTGCGCAAATTGCCGGCGGGGGTGCCGCTGTTTTCGCTGCTTGCCGCCAATCCGGGCCTGCTCGAGCTTCTGGCGCTGGTTCTCGGTGCCTCGCCGATGCTGGCTGAAACGCTCGCCAAGCGGCCGCATGTCATCGACATTCTGACAGACCCGGAATTGCTGGCCGAGCCGATCGGACGCAAGGTGCTCGACGAGCAGCTTCGCACGAGCCTGGCCGATGCGCGCAGCTACGAGGATCGGCTCGACCGGGCGCGGATCTTTGCGCGCGAGATGCGCTTTCTGATCGGCGTCAAGGTGCTGGCGGGCGCGATGGATGCGCCGGAGGCCGGCAGCGCCTTCGCCGATCTCGCCGAGACGGTGATCACGGAGCTGTTCGTGGCGACGCGGCGGGAATTCGCCCGCCGTCATGGCGAGGTGCCGGGAGGCGATGTGGCGCTTCTCGCCATGGGTCGGCTCGGCAGCCGCGAGATGACGGCGACCTCAGATCTCGATCTCATCGTCGTCTACGATTTCGCCGCCGACGCGAAGGAATCCGACGGCGAGAAGCCGCTCGCGCCGAGCCAGTATTACACGCGCCTGACGCAGCGCTTCGTGACGGCGCTCTCCGCGCAGACGGCGGAAGGCGCCGCCTATGAAGTGGATCTGCGGTTGCGCCCGTCGGGACGCGCCGGGCCGCTGGCGACGCCGTTTTCGGGCTTTGAACGCTATCAGAGGGAAGAGGCCTGGACCTGGGAGCATATGGCGCTGTGCCGGGCGCGCTGCATTTTTGCCGAAGGCGATCTCGGAACGCGCGTCGAGACGGTGATTTCCGAGGTGCTCGCGACCCGGCGTGAGGACGAAAAGCTCAAGGACGACATCGCCTCCATGTATGACCGCGTGCAGGCGGCCAAGGGCGGCACGTCGCGCTGGCAGCTGAAGACGGTGCCCGGCGGGCTGACGGCGCTCGAATTCCTGGCGCAATATTTGATCCTGGCCGGGCGCGCGGCCCCGCAGCCGGCACCGCCTCACCGCATCTTCGAAAGCCTGCACGATGCGGGGGACGAAGAGCGGGGCAATGCGGGGGAAGACGGGACGTGGAAGGTGCTGGCCAAAGCCTCGCGCTTACAGGCGGCTTTGCTGCAGGGGCTCCGGCTCATCGGCGAGGATGCGGCACGCGATCCGGATGCGACGGCGGAGGGCACGAAGCGTCTGCTCTTGCGGCTCGCCACGCAGGCGGAGATCGTCGCCGAAGCTGGCGATCTGCCACCGAGCCAGGTGATGAGCGATTTCGACGGGCTGATTGCGCGCCTCGATCAGGCGCAGGCAGAAGTGCACAAGATCTTCGACGAGATTTTGCGCCGGGAGGGCTCTCAGGCGGCCGACGAGGGTGACGGCGCCTGAAAGCGAGGCCTGACCGGAAAAAGAAGGCGGCGCCGGGGGTGAGCGCCGCCCAAGCCGAAAGCCGTCAGCCGATCTTGATCGTCGTGTCGTCGACGAAATTATTGATCGGAATATCCATGTTGCGCGGCGCCGGCCCATGACGGATGCGCCCGGCCGTGTCGTAGACGGAGCCGTGGCAGGCGCAGAACCAGCCGCCGAATTCGCCCGCTTCACCGGTCGGCACGCAGCCGAGATGGGTGCAGATGCCGATCATGACGAGGAATTCTTCGCGGCCCGCCGGGCTGCGGTTTTCCATCGTCGCCGGGGCGCCGGCTTCGAGATTTTCGTTGCGCGCCACCGGATCCTTGAGGTCCGCAAGTGGCGTGTCGCGCGCTGCCGCTACCTCGTCCGGGGTGCGGTAGCGGATGAAGACCGGCTTGCCGCGCCACATCACGGTGATCGACTGCCCGGCTTCCATGCCGGACACGTCGACCTGGATGGAGCCCAGCGCCAGCGCCGAACTGTCGGGGTTCATTTGGTCGATGAACGGCCAGGCGAGGCCGCCGACAGCCGCGACCGTCATGGCGCCGGTCGCGACGACGATGAAGTCGCGTCGCGTAGGCTCGCCGCCTCCGCTCGTTACAGCTGCGGTCATGGAAATGCTCCCTTGCCGATAAAAGGACGCCGGCCCTTCGGAGAGCATGTCAACGACGGTGTGGGGACGAGGTCGTGTCGGTACAGCCGCCGCCGCAGGCCACCCGATGGTCCGGCAAATTCAATGTAGGTGAGCGCTCACGACCGCAGAAATAGTAATATCAGAGGGGCATACTCAGCTTTTGCGAGGGTCTCCCGGAAGACTGAGGCAAAGCACTGCGCGCGACGTCGAGAAGGCCGGTGAGAAGCGCGTTCTGGGGCTTTCTGTCCGCATAGACGAGACGCTGCGCCGCCCGGCCTTCCATATCAGACAGCCAGGAGATACCCGGTGTTTCGGCGGAGCAGGCGGAGATGTGCAGGAAGCCGCCGGCCATGCCGCCGGCGATGAGCTCCCGCGCGGTCTTTTCGGGAACGGTGCCGGCGATCGCCTGCGGGTGGATGCCGCGCCGCTCAAGGATCGCCTCGGCGAGCCTGCGGCACTGGGTGCCGGGGGGCGGCAGAAGCCAGGGAATTTCGGAGAGCGCCTGGCTGTCGGCGCCGGCGAGCCGCTCCTCCCAGGCGCTCGGGATCGCGGCGCGCACCACGATCGTATCGATCTCCACCGCGGCAAGCCCGGCTTCGAGATCGGGCTCGGTGGAGACGCAGCCGGCGAGAAGCTCGCCGGAGCGGATGCGCTCCAGGATCTCCGCCGAAGAGGCCTCGCAGATGTCGAGCCGGGTGAGGGGATGCGCCAGCGCCATGCCGGCGATGAGGCCTGCCAGACGATGCTCGCAGGCACAGGGCGAGATGCCGAGGCTGATGACGCCCTTGAGAGTGCCGCCGAGCGAGCGTCCGTGATCGACGAATTCGGCACGGGCTTTGAGGACAGCGCGCGCCCGCACCAGCATTTCGGCGCCTGCCGCCGTGAGGCGCATGCCCTGCGAGGAACGCTCGAAGAGGGCAAAACCCAGCTCTTCCTCAAGCTGCTTGATATGCGCGCTGACGGCGGGCTGGCTGGTGGCGAGGTGCTCGGCCGCGCGCGAGATCGAACCGGTCTCGGCAACGCCGACGAGGCTGCGCAAATGGTGAAATTCCAACGGCCTGCCTTGCTGCTGCGGGGATCACATGATGCAACCTGCATATAAGGATCGCGGCCGCAGGATTAAGCCGTGTTCGGCGGGCGGAACGTCGCGGGCGGGGGAGCGCCGTGCCGGATGCTCAGGCGGCGTGCGCCGCCTGCTGGTGCAAGGGCAGGGACAGCGTAACGCGGGTGCCGACGCCTTCAGAGGAATCGATGCGCATATCGCCGCCGTGCAGCTGCACGATCGACTGGGTGATGGCGAGGCCGAGACCTGAACCCTTGTGGTCGCGGGTCATCTGGCGGGCCACCTGCTCGAAGGGCCGGCCGAGCCGCTCGAGCGCTTTTTTCGGAATGCCGATGCCGGTGTCTTCCACAGCGATCAGCGCTTCGCCGCCGCGCCTGCGGGCGCTGATCTTCACCTTGCCGTCGGCGGGCGTGAATTTGACGCCGTTGGACACGACGGCGAGGAGGGCCTGACGCAGAGCCTTGCGGTCGGCATCGAGGCGGAAGTCCTTCTCCACATCCAGGCGGATGTCGATGTTGTTTTCGGCGGCTTCCTTGCCGAGGCTCGCGACGACCTCTTCGGCGAGTTCGGCGAGATCGACCTCGCTCGGATCGAGCGAGATGTGGCCCGATTCCAGCCGCGTCATGTCGAGGATGTCGGAGATGACGCTGAGGAGATAGCCGCCGGAATCGCGGATATCGGCGCAGTATTCCTCGTACTTTTCGTTCCCGAGCGGGCCGAAGGCGCCCGATTGCATCATCTCCGAAAAGCCGATGATGGCATTGAGCGGCGTTCTGAGCTCGTGGCTGACATTGGCCATGAATTCCGATTTGACGCGGGAGAGCTCTTCGGCGTGCTCCTTTTCGAGCGCGTATTTCTCGGCGAGTTCGACGAGCTGCTGCGCCTGCTTTTCGAGCTGCTGGCGCGAGCCGCGGAGGTCGGCGACGGTGGCCGTCAGCTTGCGCTCGTTCTCCAGTAGCTGGGCTTCATGCTGCTTCAAGGCGGTGATGTCGGTGCCGACGGAGACGAAGCCGCCATCCTTGGTGCGCCGCTCGTTGATCTGGAGCCAGCGCCCGTCCTCGATGCGCGCTTCGACGGAGCGGCCGCCGAGCTGCGGGCTTTCGGCGGCGGGCAGGAGGCTTGCAAATTGCGGCCGCCGTCCGCTCGCCACGACGTCGGCATAGGCGGTGCCCGGCCGCACCAGATTGTCCGGGAGCTGATAGAGCTCCTGATATTTGGAATTGCACAGGACGAGGCGGTTGGACGCGTCCCACAAGACGAAAGCTTCCGAGATCGCCTCCACCGCATCGTGCAGCCGAAGATCGGCGGTTCGGGAGGCTTCCGCGGCAAGCTTCGATTCCGTCACGTCGACGGCGATGCCGATCCAATGCGGCCCGTCGGCATCGCGCACGACCTCGCCGCGCACCCGAACCCAGATCCAGCGGCCGGATTCGTGGCGCATGCGGAATTCGCGGTCGATCTGCGCCCCCTCGGCCTGGATGAGGGCGTTCGCCATTTCGATGAGATCGCCGTCCTCCGGATGGATGCGCGACGACACATCCCCGGCGGAGAGGAGGTTGTTGATCGCGGGCAGGCCGACGATGTCGTACATCGAGGGCGACCAGAAGATCGCCCCGCGCGACAGATCCCAATCCCACAGCCCCGAACGGCCGCGCATCAGCGCCATATGCACGCGGTTCTGGGTTTCGCTGTAGATGTAATCGGCCTCTTCCGCCCGCGTCGTCTGCGCCTGATAGGCAAAGCCCAAGATCGACAGGATGATCGAGGTGCCGACGAAGACGGTGGCCTCACGGGACACGTTGCTGCGCCAGTTGGCGAAGACGGCGGACAGCGGCTGGTAGACGGCGACGGAGCCGGTCGCCTCGCCGATATGATGGACGGTGGCGAGCACGTCGTTGCCGTCCGGCAGACGGATGGACAAAACGCCTGCGCGCTCGCCGAGCGTGGTGAGCGGCTGGCCGGGACCGAGAAGATCATCGAGCGAGCGGCCGACGAGTTCGACCGCATAAGGATCGACGGCAACGATCTTGCCGAGTGGATCGGCGAGCACGGTGACGCGGCCGGAATCCTCCGCGCCGGGCGGTAGAGCGTTGGCGAGGATGCCGTGATAGGTCTCCGACATCGCCGTTGCCGGCATCTGCCCGCGCATCTCTTCGAGATTGGTGGCGATCGAACTTGCGAGGAGGCCGAGCGTCAGCTTGGCGCGGTTTTCAATGTCTCCGCGCGCATCGCTCAACACCACGATCCGCATCATTCCGAGCGTCACGATGAAGAGGACGATGAGGAACGGGATGAGGCGGCGGATCAGCGGCTCCGCTCGCACCAGCCGCGCATAGGCAGGGTGGATGAAGAGGCGCGCATGGCCCGCCAGCGCTTGCCGGTCGAGGCGTCTTACGTTGGGTAGACGCCTGAACGCGGACGCGATGGCTTGATGAGCCCGCGCCATGCAGAACCTCCAGTGATTTGGGGCAGCCGCACCCCCGAATCACCTCATTTGAATCTGAGCGAATCAGATTGTCCAGACCCGCAGGGAGATCGGCTCCTACCCCAGCGTGCGAATGACGATATCGGCCACGTCCGTGGAGAGGTCCGGACGGTCGGCGAGCGCCCGCAAGGCGGCCTCCGCATGCGTGCGGCGCCCCGGTTCGAGCAGCCCGTAGCTGCGGAAGCAGGTGGCGAGCCGCGAGGCGACGGACGGATTGCTCTTGTCGAGATCGGCGATCGCATTGGCGAGGAAATGATAGCCGGCGCCGTCGGGACGGTTGAAGGCCGTCGGGTTGCCGGCCCCGAAGGTGCGCACCAGCGAATAGACCCGGTTCGGCGTCTTCCAGGAGAACGCCGGATTTTGGGTGAGCTCCTCGACCTTTTTCAGCGTCTCGTGGCCGGGCTGCATCGCCTGCACGGCGAACCATTTGTCGAGGACGAGCGGATTGTCGCGGTAGCGCTCGAAGAAGGCGTCGAGCGCGGCCGAGGCGCCGGTGAGGTCCTCGTGCACGAGAAGCCTGAGCGCCGCGAGACGCTCGGTGAGGTTGGTCGCCGTCTCGAAGGATTTGCGCACCTGCGCGCCTTCGTCCTGTCCGCGCGCCTTGCCGGCGGCGATCTGATAGCGCCAGGCGGCGAAGGTGAGGGCGCGGCGCCCGGCATTGTCGGCATCGGGCGAATAGGCCGGCATTGCAGGTTCGCGCTTGGCCGCCTCGACGATGCGCTCGGCCGACTTCTCGCCGATGAAGCCGGCAAGCGCCTGCCGCGTCTCGTAGACGATGTCGGGATCGACATCCTTGGCGATCAACTGGGCGATCTCGTTTTCCGACGGCAAGGCGAGGGCGAGCGCCCGGAAGGCCGGGTCGAAATCGGTGTTCTCGGCAAGTTCCGCGAAGGCCGCCGCGAGCCTTGGATCGAACGAGGCGGCACCGCCGCTCGACAGCGCCTGATAGCCTGAGAGGATCGCCCGGCGGGCGAGGCTCTGCAGCGCCTCCCAGCGGTTGAAGGCGTCCGTGTCCTGGCGCGCCAGGAAGAAGAGGTCGTCGTCGGTGAGATCCGCCTCAAGGTGCACGGGCGCCGAAAATCCGCGCAGCACCGACGGGACGGCTTCGGCACGCACGCCGCGGAAGGTGAGGTTCACTTCCTTCTCGGTGAGAAGAATGAGACCGCGCCCGAGCGCCTCCTTGCCGCCATCGCCGAGGCCGGCCGGGGCATCGACGTCTTCCCAGGAGAGATCCTGACCATCAGGGCCGACGAGACCGAAGGACAGCGGGATGAGCTGCGGCTCTTTCGGCTTGTTGTCCGGCGTCTGCGGCAGCTCCTGGGCAAGGCTGAGAGAGAGCGTTTCGCTCTGCGCATCATAAGCGTGGCGGAGCGTCACTTTCGGCGTGCCGGCCTGGTGGTACCAGAGCGAGAACTGGGTGAGATCTCTGCCGGTCGCATCGGCAAAGCACGCGATGAAATCCTCGATGGTGACGGCGCCGCCATCATGGCGCTCGAAATAAAGGTCCATGCCGGCGCGGAAGCCTTCATCGCCGAGGACGAGCTTCAGCATGCGGCAGATTTCGGCGCCCTTTTCATAGACGGTCGCCGTGTAGAAGTTGTTGATCTCGCGGTAGGCGGTCGGGCGCACCGGATGGGCGAGCGGGCCGGCATCTTCCGGGAACTGCGCCTGGCGCAGGCCGATCACGTCGGAGATCCGTTTCACCGGGCGCGAACGCATGTCGGAGGAGAATTCCTGATCGCGGAAGACGGTCAGGCCTTCCTTGAGGCAGAGCTGGAACCAGTCGCGGCAGGTGATGCGGTCGCCGGTCCAGTTGTGGAAGTACTCGTGCGCGATCACGCCTTCGACGTGGGCGTAATCCATGTCCGTTCCGGTCTCCGCATCGACGAGCACGTATTTGTCGTTGAAGACGTTGAGACCCTTGTTCTCCATCGCGCCCATGTTGAAATCGGACACGGCGACGATGTTGAAGACGTCGAGATCGTATTCGCGTCCGAAGACTTCCTCGTCCCAGCGCATGGAGCGCTTCAACGCATCCATGGCGTAGCGGCAGCGCTCTTCCTTGCCGTGCTCGCAAAAGATGCCGAGGCGCACGCGCCGGCCGGATGCGGTGACGAATTCGTCGTGGATGGAGCCGAGGTCGCCGGCGACGAGGGCGAAGAGATAGGAGGGCTTCGGAAACGGGTCGTGCCAGACGGCATAATGGCGGTCGGTGCCTTCCACCGGGCCGCTTTGGATGAGATTGCCGTTGGAGAGCATGACGGGCGTCGCCGCCCGCGGCGCTTCCATGCGCACGGTGTAGACGGCGAGAACGTCGGGCCGGTCGTAGAAATAGGTGATGCGACGGAAGCCTTCCGCCTCGCATTGCGTCGTGTAGACGCCGCTCGAGCGATAAAGCCCCATCAGGGCCGTGTTGTTCTCCGGATCGATCTCGGTGACGATCTTGAGCGTGAAGGGCTCGTGCGGCGGTGTGGAGAGCGTGAAGCGGTCGGGCGTCGCTTCGTATTCGTCGGCGCTGAGCGTACGGCCATCGACGAAAACCTGCTTCAGTTTCAGCCCGTCGCCATTGAGAACGAGAGGTGGCTGCTTGGCTTCAGCATCTGAGGACTCGCGGCGACGAAGCGCCAAAGAAGCGGTGACCTGGGTCGCCGTCGGATCGAGGCGGAAATCGAGATCGACGGTGTCGATGGCGTAATCGGTCGGTCGGTAATCTTCGAGCCGCACCACTGCGGCGCCCTCACGTTGCATCATAGGCTCCTTGCATCTCGTTGCCGATGTAGAGGTGAAATGAGCCGACGAAAAGGCAGGAAGCCGCGGTTTGCCTGCGATTTCGCGGAATTTGCTGCGCCTTTTCCGGCTTTCGCCCTTGCCGGCCTCTCTGCAATCGTCCATGCCCCGGCAAAAGTCTCCTTCCGTTCATAGCCGAGCCTCGGACCGCCATGAAGAAACCGCTGCCAGAAATCGTCGAACGTCGTCGCGTCTATGACGGCTGGAACCTGATGGACGAACTGACGGTGACGGGGCTCTCGTCAGAGGCGCATAAGCGCGAAGTCGTCGACCATGGCGATGCGGCGAGCCTGCTTCCCTACGATGCCGAGCGCCGCACGGTCCTCCTCGTCCGGCAATGGCGCGCGCCGCTCGCCGAGCGCCCCGAAGGCGGCTTCATCATGGAGGCCTGCGCCGGGATCATCGATCCGGGCGAGACGCCCGAGCAAGCGGCTCTGCGCGAGGCGGAAGAAGAACTCGGCGTGACGCTCGGCAAGGCGGAACATGTGGCGAGCGTCTATCCGGCTCCCGGCTGTCTCACGGAACTCGCGCATCTCTTTCTGGCGCCCTACCGCCCGGCGGACCGCAAGAACGCGGGTGGCGGCAAGGACGAGGAAGGCGAGGCGATCGAGGTCGTGGAGATCTCGTTCGATCGGCTTTTCGCCCTCGTGCGGGAAGCGGGGATCAACGACGCCAAAACTCTGGTTCTGGCTCAGGCGCTGCTTTTACGCGGTCTGTGACACCTCGTCCTCTTGCGAGGCAGCAAACTTTTTCAAGCGTGCAATTGAACCGAACACGTTCCTGGGCGTTATCTGTCCCGAAAGCGCCAGTTGGCGCAGTAGACAGGAGAGTTTGTCATGCTCGGTTGGGCATTAACCTTTCTCGTGATCGCGCTGATTGCTGCGGTTCTTGGATTTGGTGGTATTGCCGGTACGGCTGTGGGCATTGCCAAGATAATCTTCTTCGTCGCCGTGGTCCTCTTCCTTATCTCGGCCATCTTCGGCG
The DNA here is from genome assembly GCF_025379905.1 of Afifella sp. JA880. Classification (NCBI taxonomy): domain Bacteria; kingdom Pseudomonadati; phylum Pseudomonadota; class Alphaproteobacteria; order Hyphomicrobiales; family Afifellaceae; genus Afifella; species Afifella sp. JA880. Next base: position 1,181,057 of record NZ_JAOANH010000001.1, on the reverse strand, counting down.
GCATCCGCGGGCGTCGTATCTGACGTTCGCCTGAGCCAAATCTCCCGGTCGGGATCGTCGCCGAGATCCTCAGATCGGTGCGGAAAACCAGACAGGCCGCTGCCGGCAAAACGGCGGCGGCCTTTTTCTTTGTCTCTCACTTTTGTCCGTCGGCCGTGGTTTGAGGTTCGGCAAAGCTCTGCGGACATCGCCGAAAGGCCCCTTTGCGCTTGCGATCCGTGCACGCTATCAGGCCCGCACGCGCCTTGAGCGCGATCCTGACGGAGAAGCATATGTCCGAGCCCCAAGCGCGCCCCAAAGCTCACATCATCGACGGCAAGGTGATCGCACCGCAGACCATCGACAAGGTGAAGGCGGTGCGTGAGAAGCTCGAAGCGGAAACCGGCGTGAAGCCGGGACTTGCGGTCGTCATCGTCGGTGAGGATCCGGCAAGCCAGGTCTATGTCCGCAACAAGGGTCTGAAGGCGGAGGAATGCGGTTTTCATTCCGAGACGCATCGCCTGCCGGAGGCAACGAGCGAGGCCGAGCTTCTCGCCTTGATCACGCGGCTCAACGCCGATCCGAAGATCCACGGCATCCTGGCGCAGCTTCCCCTGCCGAAGCATATTTCAGAGAAGGCGGTGATTGCCGCGATCGATCCGGACAAGGATGTCGACGGGCTTTCGCCGATCAATGTCGGCCGTCTCGTGTCGGGCTCGGCCGATGAAGCGCTCGTGTCCTGCACGCCGGCCGGCTGTCTCGTCATGGCGAAATCGGTCACGCCCGATCTGAGCGGGCTCAATGCCGTCGTCGTCGGGCGCTCCAACATCGTCGGCAAGCCGGTGGCGCATTTGCTTCTAGCGGAGAACTGCACGGTGACGATCGCCCACTCGCGGACGCGCGATCTGCCCTCCGTCTGCCGCTCCGCCGATATTCTGGTCGCGGCCGTCGGGCGGCCAAAGATGATCAAGGGCGATTGGGTGAAGCCGGGCGCCACCGTCATCGATGTCGGCATCAACCGGATTCCCGCACCCGAGAAGGGCGAGGGCAAGACGCGGCTCGTCGGCGATGTCGATTTCGACGAGGCCGCGGACGTCGCCGGCGCCATTACGCCGGTGCCGGGCGGCGTCGGGCTGATGACGATCGCCATGCTGATGGCGAATACGGTGATCGCGGCCTCGAGGAAGGCGGGACGCCCGGAGATCGGGGCGGGAATCTTTCAGGGCTGAGTCTGCCGCGACGGCGGGCCGTATGGCCGTGGCCGCCGGCCTTCTCTATTTTCCGGAGATGACCGATTTCATCCCTGGCCGTCAAAGCACGAGCCCCGTGGCCGCGGGCGACAAACGCCTCGACACGCGCTCGTTCCATAAGAACCACGTGCCGATCCGCACGGCGCTGACGCCGTTTCTGGAGGGGCGCTCAGGCGATGTTCTGGAAGTGGGCTCCGGCTCCGGCCAGCATGTCGTGGGTTTCGCCAAAGCCTTTCCGCATCTCACCTTCTGGCCTTCCGACAGAGAGCCCATGCACCGGGCGAGCATTGCCGCCTGGGCGGCGCTCGACCCGCAGCCCAATCTGCGCGACGTCGTCGATCTCGATCTCGATCTCTGCGAGACCTGGCGGCTCGGCGAAGAGGGCGGTGCGACGGGGCGGCCGCCGGCGAAGCTTGCCGCCATCCTCGCCATCAACATCCTGCATGTGACACCTTTTGCCGTGTCGGGACATCTGATGGCGGGGGCCGGCCGTTATCTCGCCGATGACGGCCTGCTCTTCATCTACGGCCCGTTCGCCCATGACGGTGCGATGAGCGAAAGCAATGCCGAGTTCGACGCGCAATTGCGGGCGGCGAATCCGGAATGGGGCCTGCGCGACGTGCAGGCGCTCTGCGTCCTTGCCGGCGAGAACGGGTTGAAGCCGCTCGACAAGATCGAGATGCCGGCGAACAACCACATTCTGGTCTACGGGCGCTGAGGCAGGCGAGCTCTCCTAGAAGCGCTGCCTGGCGAGAAGCGCGATCGTCTCCATGACCTCGCCGACGGCATCGACGACGCCGCCGAGCTCCATGAAACCATGGACCTGCCCGGGGAAATGCCGGTGCAGGACTTCGACGCCGGCATCGCGGAGCTTTTGCGCATAGGCCGCGCCGTCATCGAGCAGGGGATCGTGACCGCCGGTGACGATGAGGGCCGGCGGCAGGCCGTGATGGTCTTCGGCAAGAAGCGGCGAGGCGCGCCAATCGAGGCCTGCCTCGGCATCGGGCAGGTAGTTGCGGACGAGCGCGATCATGTCTTCAAGCGTGATCGGCGGCGCCTTGGCATTGGTGATGCGCGAGGGGCGCGCATTGGAGGCTTCGCTGTTGTCGGTCGCAGGATAGAGAAGCACCTGGAAGGCGATCTTCGGCGTGTCTTCGCGAAGCGCGCGCGTGGTGACAGCGGCAAGGCTGCCGCCGGCGCTGTCGCCTGCGATGGCAATCCGGTTCGCATCGATGCCGAGCTCGCCGGCATGGGCGCCGATCCAGCGCGTGGCGGCGATCGCATCCTCAGGGCCGGCCGGAAACGGGTTTTCCGGGGCGAGGCGGTAATCGACGGACACGATCCGGCAGCGGGCGGTATCGGCCATGCGCCGGCAGAGCGTGTCGGCCGTGTCGAGCGTGCCGAGCACCCAGCCGCCGCCATGCAGATAGATGATCGCGGGTCCGGTGTCGTCGACGCCGTGCGGCGTGTAGAGCCTGAGCCTGATCGGCCCGGCCGGCCCGTCGGCCGCCACGTCTTTCACCTCCGCCATATCGATGATCGGGCCGCCGAATGTGTGCTGCAGCACGCCCTGGGTGGCGCGCATCTCCGCGACACTCATTGTGTGCAGAGGCGGTCCGCCGGCCTTCGCCATGCGTTGGAGCACTTTTTCGACTTGCGGATCGATGGGCATGTTCGTCCTTTCCTGTCTGTCGACGCGCCTGGCGCAGAGGCGCTGCCTCCGGCTGCCAAGGGTCGGCCGTCAGGTCGGATTTAGGTGGGTTCCGGAGCGCCGCGAGGAAAAACCCGGCCCGGCATAGGAGATGGCCGGCGAGTGCATGGGCCGTGGGGGCGGATCGATCCGCTGCCCGCCTCAGATAACGAGCTTTTCCGTCGGCCCGGATTCAAGCTCCCACCAGGCTTCCCAGGCGCCGTGTCGGCGGGCGAGCCTCAGATAGTTGCGCTCTGCCGTGTAGATCGTGCTCTTGCCGGGGAGCGGCAAAAGTTTGATCGGATGCTGCTTCAAGGGGGCGGAGCCGAAGCTCGCAAGCGCGCCGAGGGTGGCCGCATAGGCTTTCGGCGGCGGCGGATGGGTGATGCCGGAGGCGACGAGCTGATGGAGGTCGCCGGTATCGGAGGCGAGCGTGCCGCGCGTGGCGAGATGGATCTCGCCGGAAAGAACCGTGAGCCGCGTATCCTCCCGCTCATGCGCGGCAAGAAGCGTGCGCAGGAACTTGCACCATTCCTCGCGATGCGTGCGGCTTTGCCACTGATCGCGCAGATCGTCCTCGTATTTCTCCGCGATCGGCGTGATCCGCATCACCGCCTCGATCAGCGACAGACGGGGGCCGAGTGCCGGCACGCTCGACAACAGAAGGATGCGGCCATCTTCGGCGTCGGCGAGCGCGGTTGCGAGGGCGCGCCAGCCCGCCGGTCCCATGACCCGGTCGCGCCGTCGCTCCGAGCGCAGATCGGGCGCGATGAGCATCAGCCCCGGCATTTGCACGCGGCAGGTGAGCGAGGTGCCCGACGGATCGAGACAGGTTTCGGGCAAGGCCCCTTCGACGGCGCCCATCTGGAAGAGCAGGAAGTGCTCGCGTGCCACCGCGAAGACGGCGTTGCCGACGGGTGAATCGAGTTTCTTGTCCGGCAGCGAGCCCCAGCCGTCGCAGATGTCGTGGTCGTCCCACATGGCGAGCGAGGGGACGCGGCAGAGAATGTCGGCAATGGCCGGCTGGCCGTAGAGTTCGAGATAACGCTGCAACAAAACCCGGCGCAGGGCGGCGACGACCTCCGGCACTTCCGCGCCGGAATTGGAGCCCGGATCGCCGCGATCGCGGCCCCATTCGCGCGTCAGCGGATGCGCTTCGAGGATCTCGTCGGCATAGATCTGGTCACCGCCATGCAGAAGAAGATGCAGCGGCTCTCGCGCATGCGCCGCACCAAGCCGCGCCCAAAGCGTGTTGCGGCTTTCTTCCGGTCGTTCCCGGTCGCCTTCTTCCTGGCCGTTGCAGGAGACGAAGGCGAGCGCGAGATCGCCGTCATAGGCCGTGTTGACGACATAACGCGTGCCTTCGAGCTCGTACCAGGCGGCTTTCTGGACCTCGGCGCCGGTCGGCAAGGCGAAGGTGTAGCGCAGCGCGAGGAGGCCATAGCGCGACAGGAGAAGCTCCGGCTCGACCGCACCGTTGCGCGTGACGAGGTTCGGAAGCTCCGGCGTGAGCGGGCGGATGAGGAGCACGGCGAGGCGCACGCGGTCCCCCTCCATACCGCGCAGGAAGAGCAGCGGCTTCAGCCGTCCGGCGAGGCGCTGCAATTCGGCATTGTCGGCCATGTCTGGGACGCGGCCGGTCATGGGGTTTCGTCTTTCGGCGCGCCTGTTTTCGGCGTTGCCTTCGCGCGGGCAGATGTCACGGACGAATCGAGCATGGAACCTCGGCGGCTACGCGGTGACCGTGGTAAAACGCTGCGTGCGCCTGTCAACGGGGCCATCGTCGCGCGCGAGCCCGATCATCAGCCCAGAATGTCATAGGCCGTGCGCAGAAAGATGCGCGCGCCGATGGCGATGAGATCGTCCGGGAAATCGTATTCGGGATCGTGCAGGGGCGGATGGGTCTCGCCGGCGCCGAGGAAGAGGAGGGCGGATTTCGCGCTCGCGCCGAAACGCCCGAAATCTTCCGAGGCGCGCATCGGCTCGCCGGGAGAATGGAAGATCCGCTCATGGTCGAGCGCCCGGCGGAGATGCGCAACCGCGTCGGGATCGTTGTCTGAGGCGAAGAAGACGTCCTCATAGGTGATGTCGAAGGAGAGGCCAAAAGCGCCTGCCGTCTCCGCCACCAGCGCCTCGGAGCGGGCGACGAGCGCCTCCATGCGCGCGTCCTGAAGCGTGCGCAGGGTCGCAAAAATCTCCGCCTCGCCGGGAGCGATGCCGAAAGCCGGCTCGCCCATCGCCGCATGGGTGATGCTGACGAGCGAGAAATCCTCCACGAGCGCGCCGCCCGCCGCGAGAGCCGTCAGCTCCGGCATCAGCCGTGCGATGGCCGGCATCGGCGAGAGGCCGGTCTCGGGCTGCGAGGCATGTGCGGTGCGACCGGTGAGGGTGATCTTCATGCCCCGCGAGGCGCAGGCGGCGGCGCCGTCCTTCAGGGCGACATGGCCGAGGCGGAGACCCGGAAAATTGTGGAGCGCGAAGGCGAAGTCGGGCGCGATCTCGGCAAAGCGCGGATCGGCGAGGATGGCGGCCGCGCCCGCGCCGGTCTCTTCCGCCGGCTGGAAGAGGAGAACGACGCGGCCGCTTTCGGGGCGCCGGCAGGCAAGGCCGCGGGCGACGCCGGCAAGGATCGCCATATGCCCGTCGTGCCCGCAAAGATGGCCCTTGCCGGAAATCTCCGAGCGGTGCGGCGCTTCCGTCCCTTCGGTGATCGGCAGCGCGTCGAGTTCTGAACGGAACATGAGCGTGGGGCCGGGCCGGCCGGATTCGTAAAAGGCCGCAAGCCCATGCCCGCCGAGCCCGGTGAGGAGCCGGTCGGGTGTCGTCGGTGCAAGGAAGGCGGCGACTTCCGCCGCGGTCTCCTCCTCCTCGCCGGAGATTTCGGGGCGCTGATGGAGTTTTCGCCGCCATTCCGTCAGTTCGACGATGTCGCGATTGGATAGGGGCATGGACGTGTCCGGAGGCTGAAAAAGACGAGGCGAGAGCGGCGGACGAGGGAACGTTGGAGACTCTCGCCCGTTCGGCGTGCCAGGGCGCAAGGTGGCACGACCCTGTGAGGCGTGCCACCTTGCGCGCGTGAGAACAAGTTCGGAGATCAGAATGAAGCCTGCCGCAGCCGCGACCTTTTTGAGCCTTTCCATGGCGATGTTTCCGGCATGGGCGGCGGCCCAGTCGACGCTCAGCGGGGCGCATGAAGTCGGCGAACTGACGAGCGTTCAGGCGACGCTGGAGGACACGCCCGATTCGTCCCCGGCGACGCTTCGCGTGCGCGGCCTGATCACGGCGCCGGAGCCCTGCCAGGTCGCGACGGCGGAGGCGGTCGGCGAAGGGGAGAGCGAGACGGCCGGGATCGCCCGCGTCCTGAAGATCCGTGTGACGACGGCGCGTGCCTCCGAGGACCAGATGTGCACGCAAAAACTCACGGATCTGCAGTTCCAGTTCACGCAGGAGGTGGGCCTGCGCGAATTCGAGGAGGTCGAGGTCATCTCCGGCAGCGATATCGAGCGCGCCTTGGTCGAACTCGCCGAATAGGTCCGGCGCGCCGAATGGCCGGCGGACAGGTCGAACTTGCGCGACTTTGCAAATCCGTATACTTTGCATTGCAGAGTTAATCGGAGCCGCTGGTGCGCGACCTTCAAAAGGCCCTTGCCGATATCGATGAGATCCGCAACCAGATGGCGGCGGCGACGGCGTTTCGTGGTTTTGGGCCCGGTGCGCTCGCGACGACCGGTGTGCTCGCCTTTTTTATGGCGGCGGCGCAGCAGGCTCTGATCGGTGCACCGCTTGCGAATCCCATCGCCTTTTTCGGTGGCTGGATCGCCACGGCCGTGATTTCCGCGATCATCATCGGCGTGGAGATGGCGGTGCGAACCCGGCGCCATCATGCCGGGCTCGCCGACGCGATGCTCTACAATGCCGTGCAGCAGTTTCTGCCTGCGGGCGCGGCGGGGGCGCTTCTCACGCTCGCCATCGCGCGCGTCGCGCCGCAGGCCCTGTGGATGCTGCCGGGCCTGTGGCTCGTCTTCGTCAGTCTCGGGGTCTTCGCCTCGGCGCGGTCGCTGCCACGCGGCATCCACCTCGCCGGTGTATGGTATTTCGTTTCGGGCTTCGTCGTCTTCGCGCTTGCGAGCGAAGGCCCGCATTTGTCGCCCTGGATGATGGGCATTCCCTTTTCGGTCGGACAGGTGGCGATCGCCGCGATCCTTTATTTTTCGCCGGGAGAGGCCGATGGTTGAGACGAAGGGCACGTCCGCCCCGGCTGCTGCGCCCTATTCCTATGAAGGGCTCGACCGGGTGATCCACGAAAAGGCGCGGCTCGGCGTCCTGACCTCGCTCGCCACGCATCCGAAAGGCCTTGCCTTCGCCGATCTCCGAAAACTCTGCGGGCTGACGGACGGCAATCTGAGCCGGCATCTGCAGGTGCTCGAAGAGGCGGGGCTCGTGCGTCTCGACAAGGGCTTCGAGGGCAAGCGCCCGCTCACCACCTGCCGCATGACGGGAGAGGGACGCCGCCGTTTCGTGGAGTATCTCGCGGTTCTGGAGCGGGTCGTGCGCGATGCCGCGGGTGCGACGGGCGCGGCGGATGAGGAGAGAGAGCCCGCCGATGCCGAGGACGCGAAGGGACGGCTTCGGCCGAAGCTCGCCTGATTTCTCTTTTTTTGCCAGGAGGCTTTGTAATGCAAAGTGGTCGCGACGACAGACTTCATGTCGCCATCATCATGGACGGCAACGGACGATGGGCGACGGCACGCGGCCTTCCCCGGAAAGCCGGCCACGAGGCGGGCGTCGAGACGGTGCGCCGCGTGGTGCGCGCCGCCCCTTCGGAAGGCATCGGCACGCTGACGCTCTACGCTTTTTCGAGCGACAATTGGCGCCGGCCGAAGGCGGAAGTGGCAGCATTGATGCAGCTTCTGCGGCACTATCTCGCCGGCGAGGTGGACGAACTCGTCGACAACGGTGTCCGGCTCTCCGTGATCGGGCGGCGCGACCGGCTTCCCTTCGGGCTTGGCGCCGCGATCTCGAGGGCGGAGCGGGCGACGGCGGCGGGCCGCAAACTCCATCTGCGCATCGCCTTCGATTATTCCGCCCGCTGGGCGATCGCCGAGGCCGCAAGAAACTGCGCCGCAGCGGGCGACATATCCGAGGAGGCGATCGCGAGCCGGATTTCGGGAGCCGCGGCATCGCCCGACGTCGATCTCCTCCTGCGCACCGGCGGCGAAAAACGCTTAAGCGATTTTCTCCTCTGGGAATGCGCCTATGCCGAACTCGCCTTCACCGGGGTGATGTGGCCCGATTTTGCGGCCGGCGATCTCGCCGAGACCGTCGCCGCCTTCCATCGCCGCGAGCGCCGCTTCGGCGGCCTGCCGGGTGAGGCCGTCGAAGACCGCTCCGCCGCCTGAAATCCGTACATTTCGGGAGCCGACATTCTCGCCGCGCGTGCCTGCGTGCCTCACAGAGATTACGGCGTGTCGCGGAAGAGCCATGATCGCGCGATGACGCGCCCTAAGCTCATCTTTGAGGATCGGGACTTCAAGGGAGCGGGGAATGCGGGACAAAGCGCGCGTGGTGGTGATCGGGGGCGGCGTCGTGGGCGTTGCGACCCTCTATCATCTGGCGAAAAAGGGCTGGTCGGATGTCGTTCTGGTGGAGCGGCGCGAGCTCACCTCCGGCTCCACCTGGCACGCCGCCGGCCTCCTGCCGCTCTTCAACATGAGCTACTCGGTCGGCCAGATCCACAAATACTCCGTGCGCTTCTACCAGGAGCTGGCGGAAGAGACCGGTATGGATACCGGCTTCCGCAAAGTCTCCAATGTGCGTCTTGCCCGCACCAGGGACCGCTGGGACGAGTATCAATATTATGCGGGCGTGGCGCGCACGATCGGCGTCAATGTCGTCGAGATGACGCCCGAGGAGATCAAGGAGCGCTGGCCCTACGTCGACACCGACGGGATCCTGGGCGCCATCGCCCATCCCGACGACGGCTATATCCAGCCGGCCGATCTGACGCAGGCGCTCGCCCGCGGGGCCCGCAATCTGGGCGCCGAGATCAACCGCTACACGACCGTTTTGGGGCTCGAGCAGCAGCCGGACCATTCCTGGATCGTGAAGACCGACAAGGGCGACATCCACGCCGAGCACGTCGTCTCCGCCACCGGCAATTTCGTGCGCAAGACCGGCGAGATGGTGGGGCTCGAAATCCCCGTCATCCCGGTGGAGCACCAGTATATCGTGACGGAGCCCATCCCCGCGATCCAGGAATTCCGCAAGAGCGGCGGCGCCGAACTCTGCGTTTTGAGAGAATCCGATTCCTCCTGGTATATGCGCGAGGAGGCGGGCGGCCTTCTGCTTGGACCCTACGAGAAAGGCGCGCCGGTCTGCTATGTCGAGGGACCCGATCCCGATTCCGAATACGAGCTCTTCCAGGAAGATCTCGACCGGCTGATGCCGCATGTGGAGACGGCGATCACGCGCGTGCCCTATTTCGGCGAGGTCGGCGTGAAGAAGGTCTATAACGGCGCCATCGCCTATACGCCGGACGGTTCGCCGATGGTGGGCCCGGCCTGGGATCTGAAGAATTTCTGGCTGAACGAGGGGCATTCCTTCGGCGTGACGGCGGCGGGCGGCGCCGGCTGGCAGCTCGCCGAATGGATCGTCGAAGGCGAGCCCTCGCTCGATCTGACAGGTGTCGATCCGCGCCGCTTCGGCCCCTATGCCTCGCGCGGCTATCTCAAGGCGAAGAACGAAGAGGCTTACGCCAACGTCTTCACCATGCACTATCCCGACGAGGAGCGGGCGGCGGGCCGGCCCCTGAAGACCGCGCCGTGCTATTTGCGCATGGCCGACCTCGGGGCGGTCTTCGGCTCCGTCTATGGCTGGGAGCGGCCGAACTGGTTCGCGCCTGCGGGCTACGAGGTGCCGGCCGAAGAGCTCGACGTCGACGACACGCTGACGAACGACAACCATCCGCCCGCCGACCATACGGGAAAGATCCGCGAGCGCTGGTCCTTCCGCCGCTCCAATTATTTCCCCTTCGTCGGCGAAGAGGTGAAGAATGTGACGAACGGCGTCGGCGTGCTCGACATGTCGGCCTTCGCCAAGATCGAGGTCTGGGGACCGGGCGCGCGTGCCTGGCTCGAGACGATTTTTGCCAACCGCATTCCGAAGAAACGTGGGCGCATCGCGCTCTGCCACCTGTTGACGCCGTCCGGTGGCGTGCGCTCCGAATTCACCGTCTACGAATGGGCGAAGGACCGCTTCTATCTCGTCTCCGCGGGCGCCTATGAGCGCCACGACCACGACGTTCTGATGAAGCTCGCGCCGATGGACGGGACGGTCCGTCTGCGTCCCATCACGACGCAGATGGGGGTTCTGGTCGTCGCCGGCCCGCGCTCGCGCGAGCTGTTGGAAAAACTCACTGATGCCGACCTGTCGAATGCCGCCTTCCCGTGGCTGTCCGGCCGCTTCGTCAATATCGGCATTGCCCAGGCGCATGCGTTGCGCGTCAATTTCGTCGGCGAGCTCGGCTGGGAGCTGCATCATCCGATCGAGATGCAGAACACGATCTTCGACCTTCTCATGCAGGCGGGCGAAGAATTCGGCATCAAGCCTTTCGGCATCCGGGCGATGGACACGATGCGGCTTGAGAAGAGCTACCGGCTCATCCCGCGCGAGCTGTCGATCGAATACACCGCCTATGAGAGCGGCCTCGACCGCTTCGTGCATCCCAACAAGGGCCCGTTCATCGGCCGCGATCAACTGGCGGAAGCGCGTGAGAAGGGCGACCGCTGGACCTTCGTGACGATGGAGGTGTCGGGCGTCACCGATGCCGATGCGCGGGGTTCTGAACCGATCTTCAAGCCGGGAACCGACGAACTCGTCGGCCGCGCCACCTCCGGCGGCTATGGCTGGCGGCTCGGCGCCTCGCTGGCGCTTGCGATGGTGCGGCCCGAAGAGGCCGATCACGGCGGCGAGCTGGAGATCCAGATCCTCGGCGAGCGCAAGCGTGTCACGATCATCGAGGAGAGCCCGTTCGATCCGAACAATGAGAGATTGCGGGGGTAAACAAAGGAGGAGCAAATGACTGACTACGCGATCGTGATTGCTCCCTTGTCGAACGAGGATGGAGGCGGCTTTGTCGGGCGTGTCCCTGATCTTCCAGGCTGCATGTCGGATGGCGCGAGCGCCGAAGAGGCGCTGAGGAACACGCAGCTGGCGATCGTGGAATGGATCGAGGAGTGCAGACGCCTCGGTCGCAGCTTGCCCAAGCCCGAGGCTGCTCGAAGCAATCTCGCCGTGTCGTTCGATCCGAACAATGAGAGGCTCAGGGGATAGGGCGGCGAAAGCGTCTTGCCGGGCTTTCTCGGGTGGCTGTAGAGAGGGCGCCATGACCTTCCCGACCGCTCAGACGCCCCCCGAAGACTGCACCACGATGGACGAGGTGCGCGCCGAAATCGACCGGCTGGACCGGATCCTCGTGACGCTCCTGGCCGAGCGTCAGCGCTACATCGAAGCCGCCGGGCGGATCAAACCGCGCGCCGATGAGGTTCGGCTGCCCTGGCGGATCGAGGATGTCGTCGCGAAGGTGCTTGCGGAAGCCCGCACGAAAGGGCTCTCGGAGAAGATCGCCGAGCCGGTCTGGCGCGAACTGATCGATCGCTCGATCGACCATGAGCACGAGGTCTGGGACCGGCACCGATCAGCGGCCGCGGAAAAGAGCTCCTAGAGCGCTTTTATCGGCCGCCGCATGCCGGCGAAGCCGAGATATCCTCAAATCGACCGCGAGGCGACCTCGTCGAGGTGATGGAGAAGGTCGGCGGGGTCTTCATAGACGCGGAGCGCACCGGCGCGTTCGAGCTCGTTCTGCCCGTAGCCGCCGGAAAGAAGCCCGACGCCGAGCGCCCGGCAGCGCGCCGCCGCCAGCATGTCCCAGATGGAATCGCCGACGACGATCGAGCGTTCGATCGGGACGTCGAGACGGCGCGCGGCTTCCACGAAAAGATCCGGATCGGGCTTGGCATGGCGCACCTGATCGCGCGTGACGACGGTCGCCTTGTCGGGATCGACGCCGAGCGCCTTCAAATTCGCACCGGCCGTCTCCATCCGCCCGCTGGTGGCGATCGCCCAGGGCGCGCTGTGTTCGCTCAAGGTCTTGAGAAGCTCGGAAGCACCGGGCAAAGGCACGACGGAGCGAACCAGTCGCTGATAGGCCTCCGCGTGCAGAATGCGCAGCCGCTCGGCCATATCCGGCCCGACATCCTTGTCGATCTCGCGCAGGAGCTGGTGGGTGAAGAGCCCGCCGCTCATGCCGATCTTGCGGTGGATGCGCCAGACGGAAAGCGGAATGCCTTCATGATCGAGCGCTTCGCGCCAGGCGAGAACGTGCTGATAGACGCTGTCGACGAGCGTGCCGTCGAGATCGAAGAGGAAGGCGTTGGACAAGGAAATCTCCATGCTGCGCTCGCTTGGGGAGAGGGGCGCTGCAGGGGAAAGAGGGCGGCCGGCCCAATCTGTCAATCCGAGCGGACGGGCCGGCATATCTTCCCTGCGTTCGTGGGGAGCTTCCACTGGCCCCCATCCGGCAAATGTGATTTGGACGAACGCGACCGATGCCGGATGCTTCCTGCATGCGGCCTCGTCCGATCCTGTCTCTGTGCCTGACACTTGCGCTGGCCGGCGCGGGCATGCGGGCCTTTGCGGCCGAGGACACGCCCGTCGATCTCGAACTCGTGCTCGCCGTCGATGTCTCCTGGTCGATGGATTACGACGAACAGGTGTTTCAGCGCGCGGGCTATGTCGCCGCCTTCCGCGATCCGGAGGTGATTGAAGCCATCCGTTCCGGCGGCTGGGGGCGCATCGCCGTCACCTATGTCGAATGGGCGGGTTCGAGCCTGCAAGAGGTCATCGTGCCGTGGACCTTGATCGAAGATGCGTCCACCGCCCATGCCTTTGCGGACGCGCTCGATACGACGACGACCGGCCGCCTGCGCCGCACCTCCATCTCCGGTGCGCTCGGCTTTTCCTTCTCCGCCTTCGACGACAACGGCTATGCGGGGCTGCGCCGGGTGATCGACGTTTCCGGCGACGGACCCAACAATCAGGGCCTGCCGGTGACGGTGGAGCGCGACCGTCTCGTGGCCGCAGGGGTGATCATCAACGGCCTGCCGATCCTTCTGAAAGGGTCGAGCGGCCGCGGCTTCATGTCTATCCCGAACCTCGACGCCTATTACGAGGATTGCGTCATCGGCGGCACCGGCGCCTTCGCATTGCCGATCCGCGATGTCAGCGAGTTTGCCACCGCCATCCGCCAGAAACTGCTTCTGGAGATCGCCGATTATCCACCGGAAAAAGCGCTCGTGCAGGATGCGCAGGACGCCCCGCGCGTCGACTGCATGATCGGTGAGAAGATGTGGATGCGCTGGCGGCGCATGAACGACGATTATTGAGGCGTCGTCAGCCCGCTACGACAGCACCTTCTCGCGCCCCTGGCGTTCCTGCTGTGGCGAGCGGCCGTAGAGCTCGCGGTAGCATTTGGAAAAATGCGAGGCGGAGACGAAGCCGCAGGCGACCGCCACTTCCACGATCGGCACGTCCGACTGGATGAGGAGATGGCGGGCTCGGTCGAGCCGGATTTCCAGATAATAGCGCGCCGGGGAGCGCCCGAGATTGCGCCGGAAGAGCCGCTCGATCTGGCGGCGTGACAGGCCGGCGTAACGGGCGATGTCGAGCAGAGACAGGGGCTCGGCGACGTTCGCCTCCATCAATTCGATGATGAAGAGAAGCTTCGAGTTCTGCAGGCCGAGGCGGGCGCGCAAAGGCAGGCGCTGGCGGTCCTGCGAGCCGCGCATGCGGTCCGTCAGAGCCTGTTCGCAGACCTTGGTGACGGTCGTGTCGCCGAGATCGATGCCGATGCGATGCAGCATCATGTCGAGCGCAGCCGTGCCGCCGGCGCAGGTGGAGATGTTGTCGTCGACTTCGAAGAGATCGGCGTAGGCTTCGGCTTCCGGAAACCGTTCCTGGAAGGCGGGCAGCGATTCCCAGTGGATGGCGCAGCGCTTGCCGTCGAGGAGGCCGGCATCTGCGAGCACCCAGGCGCCGGTGTCGAGGGCACCGATGCTGATTTTCTGGCGGTGGAGCGTGCCGAGCCAGCTGTTGAGCTCGCGGTTGTGGAAACGCTCCACGCCGAGCGAGCCGCAGACGAAGACGAAGTCCGGACGGTCGTCCGTGCGCGCCCGCTCCTTCGCTTCCTTGAGCGACATGTCGGCGTTCACCGCAATGCCGTTGGAGGCGGCAACGGGTGCCCCGTCGAGCGTGATGACGCTCCATCGGTAAGGGCCGTGGCCGCTCATCCGGTTGGCGATGCGCAGGGGCTCGACCGCCATCGCGAAGGCGAGCATCGTGAAGTTCGGCAGCAGGAAAAAGGCGTAGTGATGCGTCCGGGACGCCGGTGAGACAGGCTTGTTCGGCTTTTCTTTCACCGACGGTCCGTGCAATGGCACCTCCCACCGACCGATCAGGTCGAGCGCCTATGTCGCAAACGGGCCATTGGCCCAGATTGGAAACGCTAGTAGGTCTTTGCTCGCGTGACAATGGCATGACGCGCCCGCCGGCGGCTTTCCTTGCTTTTGAGGCAAAGCCGTTTCGATCGAACGAGGCAGACAGGCAAAGGGGAAGACTTTTGAAGAGCGACATCGAGATTGCGCGGGCGGCTGCGCGCCGGCCAATCTGGGAAATCGGCGAAGGGCTTGGTATTCCGGCAGAATTTCTGGAGCCCTACGGCAACGACAAGGCCAAGGTCGCCACCCCTTTCATCGAATCCTTGCACGAGCGGCCAGACGGCAAGCTCATTCTCGTGACCGCCATCAGCCCGACGCCGGCCGGCGAAGGCAAGACGACGACCACCGTTGGCCTCGGCGACGGCATCAATCGCATCGGCAAGAAAGCTGTGATCTGCCTGCGCGAGCCCTCGCTCGGACCCTGCTTCGGCGTGAAGGGCGGCGCGGCCGGCGGCGGCTATGCGCAGATCGTGCCGATGGAAGACATCAACCTGCATTTTACAGGTGATTTCCACGCGATCTCGACCGCTCACAATCTCCTGGCGGCGATGATCGACAACCACATCCATTGGGGCAACGAGCAGGATCTCGATCCGCGCCGCGTCACCTGGCGGCGCGTCATGGACATGAACGACCGGGCGCTGCGCGACATCGTCTGTTCGCTGGGCGGCGTGGCGAATGGTTATCCGCGCGAGACGGGCTTCGACATCACCGTCGCCTCGGAAGTCATGGCCATCCTGTGCCTGGCGGAGGATCTGGAAGATCTGGAGCGCCGGCTCGGCAACATCATCGTCGGGTATCGCCGCGACAAGAGCGCAGTGACGGCACGCGACTTGAAGGCCGACGGGGCCATGGCGACGCTCCTGAAGCAGGCGGTGAAGCCCAATCTGGTGCAGACGCTGGAGAACAACCCGGCCTTCGTGCATGGCGGACCGTTCGCCAACATCGCCCATGGCTGCAATTCCGTCATCGCCACCAAGACGGCGTTGAAACTCGCCGATTACGTGGTGACGGAAGCGGGCTTCGGGGCCGATCTCGGTGCCGAAAAGTTCTTCGACATCAAGTGCCGGATGGCGGGATTGAAGCCCGATGCGGTGGTGCTGGTGGCGACCATCAAGGCCTTGAAGATGAACGGCGGCGTGGCGAAGGAAGACCTGGGCCGCGAAGATGTGGCGGCGGTGGAACGCGGCTGCGCCAATCTCGGCCGGCATCTTGAGAATATCGGCCAGTTTGGCGTGCCGGCGGTCGTCGCGATCAACCATTTCACCAGCGACACCAAGGCCGAGATCGATTGCGTCAAAGCCTATGTGGGAGAGCTCGGCGCCAAGGCGATCGTCGCCCGGCACTGGGAAGAGGGGTCGGCCGGCATCGAGGATCTGGCGCGCGAGGCGGTGATGCTCGCCGACAGCGGCACGGCGGATTTTTCGCCGCTCTATCAGGACGACCTCTCGCTCTTCAAGAAGATGGAGGCGGTGGTGCGGCGCATCTATCGCGGCGCGCATGTCGCTGCGAGCGAGACGGTTCTGGCGCAGCTTGCCGAGTGGGAGGAGAAGGGTTTCGGCCATCTTCCCGTCTGCATGGCGAAGACGCAGTATTCGTTCTCCACCGATCCGCATCGGCGCGGCGCGCCGGCGGGTCATACCGTCCCCGTGCGCGAGGTGAGGCTGTCGGCCGGCGCGGGCTTTGTCGTCGCCATCTGCGGGGAGATCATGACCATGCCAGGCCTGCCGAAGGAGCCGGCGGCAGAAAAGATCCGCCTGAATGCAGAAGGGTTGATCGAAGGTCTCTTTTGAAGCTTTTAAAGCGGCTGGTGCGGACGCCGCACCAGCCAAAAGCAAGAACGACAAGAAACGATCATCTCAGGGAAGGAAACAGCATGGCGGAAGCCGCAAAGATCGCACTCGTCACCGGCGCCGGGTCCGGCATCGGCAGGGAAACCGCTTCGGCCTTTTTGATGGCGGGCTGGAAGGTCGTTCTGACCGGCCGGCGCGAGGCGCCCTTGAAGGAAACGGTTGCGCTTGCGGAAGCCGACGAGGGGGATGCGCTGGTCGTGCCGGCCGATGTCGCGGATCCGGAATCCGTCGATGCCTTGTTCGGGAAGATCGAGGAGGCTTACGGCCGGCTCGATCTTCTCTTCAACAATGCCGGTGCGAATACGCCAGGGGCACCGATCGACGAGATTCCGGTCGCAGAATGGAAGAAGGTCGTCGACATCAATCTGACCGGCTCTTTCCTATGCGCACGTGGTGCCTTCGCCCTGATGCGGCGGCAGAAGCCACAGGGTGGCCGCATCATCAACAACGGCTCGATCTCGGCCTATGCGCCGCGGCCGGGCAGTGTGCCCTATACCGCGTCGAAGCACGCGATCACGGGTCTGACCAAAACGCTCGCTCTCGACGGGCGGCCCTTCGACATCGCCTGCGGCCAGATCGATATCGGCAATGCGGGAACCGATATGGCGGCGGCCCAGGCAAAGGGGGTGCCCCAGGCGAACGGCAGCGTCGCCGTCGAGCCTCTGATGGAGGCGCGCGAGGTGGCCGATGCCGTCCTGCACATGGCCTCGCTGCCTCTGTCCACCAACATCCTTTTCATGACGGTGATGGCGACCAAGATGCCGTTCGTCGGCCGCGGCTGACGGCGGCCATCGCGCGTCTTCGGAGCGAACGCGCTCTGTTCGGTAGTCTTCACTGAACTTTCCCTGGTCCCGGCTCTGTCGGGGCCAGAGAGGACGCGCGTGGCCCCTCCCGGATGACGGCGTCAGGCGCGGCGGCTCAGGCGGCGCGCGAACCGTTTTGTTTCGGAAAGCGCGGCTTTCAGCGGCTCGAGATAGGCTTCGTAGGCGCGCCAGGCTTCGACGCGCCTGGTATGCACGGGCTCTCGCACCTGCGCATGCGAGGCGGTCTGCGTGAGGCGCTTGCTTTCGTGGAAGTCGAGGCAGCGCGGATCCCAGGAGAGACCGGCCGCATCGACGAGCTTCGGCGCGGCGTTTTCCGGATCTCCGACGAGCTCTTCATAGCGGCATTCGAACACCGTCTGCGGCAGCACCGTCGTGACGTGCGCGGTGAGCTCTTCATAGAGCCCATAATAGCGCCCGAGCGTGGTGAGATCGCGCCGATAGGCGTGCCAGTCCCCGAGATCGGTGGTGAAGCAGGAAAAGCAGGTCGCCATCGGATCTCGCCGGGCGTGAATGAAGCGCGCCTTGGGGAAGAGAAGGGCGATCAGCCAGAGATGCAGGAAATTGTGTGGCGTCTTGTCGGTGATGCGCGCCGCAGGTCCCGCGATCTGTTTGAGCCGCTCCAGGTAGAGGGGCGCGATGCGCGACAGCTGTGCCCCATCGAGACTGTGCAGATGTGCGGCGAGTTTTTCCGGCGGCACGGCGTTGCGCTCTCGCGTGAAGCGGATGCCGAGTTCGGAGACGGCGCGCTGAAAGAAAGGAAGCTCGCCCGCAGCCGCCGCCTGCGGATGCGCGGTGACGATCTGCTCCATAAGGCTGGTGCCCGAGCGCGGCATGCCGAAAATGAGAACCGGCACCTCGCTGGCATGCCCGATGTTGCGGCGCTCTGAGAAGAAGTCGGGCGTCACCGCCTCTTTGAAGGCCGCCACCATCTCGGCGAAATAGCCGAGATCGAATTCCGGCAGCAGGGCATTGCCGGCGGTCGCATGGGCGAAGGATTTCTCTTCCCGCTTCAGCCGTCGGTCGAGGCCGGAAAGGCCGAAATGCAGCATCCGCCTTTCGACCTTTGGATGCTTTGCGTCCTCGGCCATCGCTTCGATGTCGGCATATTCCGGTGGTTCGGCCTCGAAGCGGCCGGCTTCCAGCAGGCCGGCATAGACGACGGGGCGTCTGTCGCCAGAGGCGAGCATGTCCCGGTAGAGCTTTTCGGCATCGGCATTGCGGCCGCGGTAGAGCACAAGGCCCGCGAGCCTGAGCTTTGCCGTCGGGTCGCGCGGATTGAGCTCGACCGCGCGGCGCAGCATCTCTTCCGCCTTGTCGGCATCGCCGGCGCGCAGATAGGCGCTGCCGAGGGCGGAGAGAAACGCCGGCGCCTTGGGCGCGAGCGAAACCGCCTCCTTGAGCTGGCGGAGGGCGGAACTGATATCGCCGCTTTCCAGATAGGCGAGGCCGAGAAGATGGCGCGGTTCGGGCTCCTTGCGTTTGGCGGCGACGGCCGTCTTCAGCGGTTCGATCGCGTCGGCCGGGCGACCGACACCGAGGAAGATGCGCCCGATCGCAAAATTGATCTGTGCGTCCCGAGGCAAAAGCGTCTGGGCCTGACGATAATGGGCGAGTGCCGCATCGAGCCGTCCGGTGCGCTCAAAGCCTGCACCTTTGGCGACGATGGAGGCGGCCATGGCACGCTTTTCCTCCGGCGAGCGCCGCTGCTTGCCGTCGGCCGAATGCGAATTGTCGTGGGTCATGGATGTATGAAGATGAATCCCGGCATGCTTGTCAATCGACGGGTGGCAAGCCGCACGGGCTTTTTGGAAACCGTGCGTTTCCCTTCAGAAATAGTGATGGCGCCGGGGCCGGCTCAGTCCGCGGCGACCATCCCACCGCCGCCCATATGCTGCGGTTTGCGCATGAATAGGATGAGCGGGAGCACAGCGAGCGTGATCAACATCATCAGTTTGAAGTCGTCGATATAGGCGATCATCATGGCCTGCTGGTTGATGCTCTGGCTAAGGACGGCGATCGCCGTCTCGCGGCTCGCCCCGAGCGAACTCGCCGCCTGATCGAGCATCGGGTTGAACGGCGTGATATGCGCGCCGAGTTCGGCGTGGTTGATCTGGACGTTGTGGGCGAGCACCGTCGTGACGACGGAAATGCCGACGCTCGAGCCGATATTGCGCAACAGACTGAAGAGGCTGGCGCCATCCGTGCGGAAGCGCGGCTCCAGGGTCGCGAAGGCGACGGTGGAGAGAGGCACCATGACGAGCCCGAGCCCCAATCCCTGAATGATGCCGCTCGAGATGAGCAGATGGTTGTCCATCAGCGGGGTGAAGCTGCTCATCTGATGCAGCGAATACGCGGTGAGGCACAGGCCGCAGAAGATCAGGATGCGCGGATCGACCCGCTGCACGAGCCGTCCGACGACGATCATGGAGATCATCGTACCGACGCCGCGGGGGGCCAGAACGAGACCTGTCGTCACCACCGGATAACCCATGATGTTCTGCAGCATCGGCGGCAGGAGGGCGAGGGCGGCGAGCAGGATCATGCCGACCATGAAGATCAGCACGAGGCCGGTGACGAGATTGCGGTCCTTGAAGATCTTGAGGTCGAGGAACGGATGCTCCGTGCTCAGCGCGTGGATGATGAAAATCCACAGGCCGGAGATTGTCAGGCCGAGTTCGATCCAGATTTCGGGCGAAGAGAACCATTCCACCTGTTCGCCGCGGTCGAGCAGCATCTGAAGAGCGCCGATGGCGATGGCGAGCATCGCAAAGCCGAAGAAATCGAAGCCGCGATGCCGGCGCTCCGTATCCGGGAGAAAGACCAGCATGCCGATGAAGGCGACGATGCCCACGGGCAGGTTGACGAAAAACACCCAGCGCCAGTCGAAGGTGTCCGTGAGCCAGCCGCCGAGCGTCGGACCGATGATCGGGCCGATCATGATGCCGGCGCCCCAGATCGCCATCGCCTGGCCGTGCTTCTCCTTCGGATTGATGTCGAGGAGCACCGCCTGCGAGAGCGGCACGAGGGCGGCGCCGCACAATCCCTGCAGGACGCGGAAGACGACCATCATTTCGAGGCTGGTCGAGAGACCGCAGAGCATGGAGGTGGCCGTGAAGCCGACGACGCTACCGAGAAAAAGCTCGCGCGTGCCGTAGCGATCCGACAGCCAGCCGGTGACCGGCGTCATGATCGCAGCGGCGACGATGTACGAGGTCAAGACCCAGGTGACCTGATCCTGCGTCGCCCCGAGGCTGCCGCGCATGGACGGCAACGCCACGTTGGCGATGGTCGTGTCGAGGATCTGCATGATCGTCGCCAGCATGATGAACACCGTCACCATGGGGCGATTGATCTCGCGCGGCGCCGCAGGGGCCGCCGCGTCCTGGGTCGTGGAAGTGGCCATGGTCAGTGCTGCGTCACACCCTGGGCCGCGACCGTCTCATGCGCCTGGGCCGTGGTGGTGGGAAAATCGAAGCCGAGAAAGGCGAGGCCTTTTTCGACGAACTCTGGCAGTTCCGGCGAGCGGCCGGTATCGACGGTGGCGCTGACGCTCATGCCGGTGCGCAGGGGGACGTCTTTCGGCAGATCGGCGATGGCGATGCGCACCGGGATGCGCTGGACGACCTTCACCCAATTGCCGGTGGCGTTCTGCGCCGGCAGAAGCGAAAACTCCGAACCGGTGCCCGCGCCGACACTCGCCACCCGGCCTTTCAGCGGATGGTCGGGATAGGTGTCGACGTCGATTTCGACGGGCTGGCCCTCACGCATATAGGTGAGCTCGGTTTCCTTGTAATTCGCTTCGACCCAGACTTCGTCGGTCTCCACGAGGCTCAGGACCGACGTGCCGGAGGTGACGTATTGGCCGACGCGCAGCCGGTCCGTCTGGCTGACGATGCCGTTCGCCGGCGCCGTCACCACGGTGTGATCGAGGTCGAGCTCGGCTGCTTCCAGCTTTGCGAGGGCCTGCATGACTTCCGGATGATCGTCGGTCGCGATGTCGGGATTGCCGGCAAGCGCCGCCTTGGCACTCATCACGCTCTGCTCGGCTGACCGGGCCTTCGCCTGCGCCTGCTGCAGATCGAGCCGTGCCTTGTCGAGGGCCGATTGCGAGACGAACCCGCGATCGTGCAGGCGGTCCTGGCGATTGAACGTGTCCTCGGCGAAGGTGAGGGACTGATCCGCCGATTCCTTATCCGCGACCGCCGAAGCGTAGGCGGCTTTCATGCGCTCCACCTCGAGGCGGGCAGAGGCGACCGCCGCTTTGGCCTGATCGACGGCGACGCGATACTGCGCATCGTCGATGGCAAAGAGGAGATCGCCGGTCGTCACGGGTTGGTTCTCGCCGGCCCCGACCTTGACGATGCGCCCGGCGACTTCCGGCACGACATTGACCTTGTCCTGCTGGACATAGGCGTCTTCGGTCGAGATGTAGCGTCCGGAGGTCAGCCAGAAATAGCCGCCACCGATGGCAAGGGCGAGCGGCAGCGCGATCATCAGCGCCACCCGCTTCTTGCGCGGCCGCTTCTTTTCGGGTTCGGGCGGGGCAGGATTCTGTTCGCGACTGTCCAAGGCTTCCAACACTTCGCTGGAGCTTTCGTCCTCGTCGTTCGTCTCGTCCACCCGGTTTTGTGCCGGAGCTTTGGATGGGCGCGCATCCGCGACGTCGTCGTCGGGGAAGAGCGGCTCCTCACGTGGCTTTAAATCTTCACTCATAGGCTTCAGGCTTCCACATGCTGACGCTGCGGTTCGACCTCTTCCCCGGGCCGTTCCGACAGATTGCTGACAATTCGTTCAAGCGCGGTAAGCAGGGTCGCGCGTGTCCCCTCCGAGAGACCGTTTTGCGCTTCCTCGAAGATCTCGTTTGCGAGATTGCGCATGTCCGGCAAAAGCTCACGTCCCTTGTCGGTGATGTGCAGCGTGCGGACGCGCCGATCGTTCGGATCCTGACGGCGTTCGATGAGGCCAGCAGTCTCCATGCGATCGACGTGACGGCAGACGGTGATCGGCTCCATGTCGAGAAGTGCCGCAAGACCGGCCTGGTTGATGCCTTCGATCTTGGAAAGGCGCCCCAAGATGTGAAGTTGCGCCGCGGTCATGCCGAACTGCCGTGAACTCTGTTCGAAGCGCCGCCTGAGCAGGCGCGCCGCATCCGTGATCAGAAATCCGAGTGAGGTTTTGTGCTCCATGGTCAGGCATATAATAAGCGTGCTTATAATGTGCAAATGAAATGTCCGTAAGGGACCTCATCCAAATGGCGTAGTCGGATAAGGCGAAAAGGGCGTAGAGCGACAATCGGACGTCGCTCGTGCATTTGCCCTTAACGCCTGCGGCGGCTAAACGGCTTTCATGCAGCGCTACAACGTCGTCCGCCTCATTCGAGAAGGCCTGAGCGGCCACAAGGGCTGGCAGCCCGCGTGGCGCAAAGCGGAGCCTAAACCCTCCTACGATGCGGTGATCATCGGCGGCGGCGGCCATGGGCTGGCGACCGCCTATTATCTCGCCAAGCTCCACGGCATGACCAACATCGCCGTCGTGGAAAAGGGCTGGATCGGCGGCGGCAATTCCGGCCGCAACACCACCATCATCCGCTCCAACTATCTCTACGATGCTTCGGCCGCGCTTTATAACCACGCGCTGACCTTGTGGAAGGATCTGTCGCGCGAGCTCAACTACAACATCATGATGAGCCATCGCGGCGTTCTCAATCTCGCCCATGACGAGGGCGAGGCGCGCCAGCTGAAGCGCCGCGTGGAAGCGAACCGTCTGAACGGTGTCCAGGCTGAGTGGCTGGAAGCCAAGGAAGTGAAGGCCTTTTGCCCGCCGATTTCGGTGGCGGCGGACGCCCGTTATCCGGTGATCGGCGCCACGTTGCAGCGCGACGGCGGTGTCAATCGACATGATGCCGTCGTGTGGGGCTTTGCGCGCGCCGCCTCCGATATGGGTGTCGACATCATCGAGCAATGCGAGGTGACGGGCATCGACACGGACAAGGGCGCGATCACGGGCGTGCGCACGACGCGCGGCACGATCGCGACCGAAAAGGTCGCCTGCGTCACGGCCGGCCACACCTCGGTGATCGCCGGTATGCTCGGCCTGCGCCTGCCGATCGAAAGCCATCCGCTGCAGGCGCTCGTCTCAGAGCCTTTGAAGCCGGTTCTGCCGTGTGTGGTCATGTCGAATGCCGTCCACGTCTATATGAGCCAGTCCTCGAAAGGCGAGCTCGTCATCGGCGCCGGCATCGATCCTTATCTGTCCTATACGCAGCGCGGCTCCTTCGACATCATCGAGCATCAGATGGCGGCGCTGATCGAGCTCTTCCCGTTTGTTTCGCGGGTTCGGATGATGCGCCAGTGGGGTGGCATCGTCGATGTCTGCCCGGATGCCTCGCCAATCATTTCCAAGACGCCGGTGAAGGGCTTCTATATCGACGGCGGCTGGGGCACCGGCGGCTGGAAGGCGACGCCGGGCTCCGGTCACGCTTTGGCCGATCTCGTCGCCAATGACGAGCCGAACGCGATTGCCGCACCGTTCACGCTGGAACGCTTCGTCACCGGCAACCTCGTGGCCGAGCACGGCGCGGCAGCCGTCGCGCATTAGGAGAAGCCCGATGTTTGTGATCTCCTGCCCCTATTGCGGCGCGCGCGACCAGTCCGAATTTTCCTATGGCGGCGAGGCCCATATCGCCCGGCCGGAATGGCGCGAGGATATGAGCGATGCCGAATGGGCCGACTTCGTCTTCATGCGATCGAACCCGAAAGGCGTTCTCGCCGAGCGCTGGGTGCATTCCGCCGGCTGCCGCCGCTTCTTCAACATGCTGAGGAACACCGCGACCGACGAGATCCTCGCCGTCTATAAGATCGGCGAGAGGGCTCCGGAGGTGCAGGCGAAACTGCCCGCAACGCCGTGCGGCGAAGCGCCGATCGGCTCGGGCAATGATGCCGTCAAGGTGATGCAGCCGGGCGAGGCCGAGTGATGTCGAAACAGCCGTTCCGCACGCCACAGGGTGGTCTCGTCCAGCGTTCGCGCACCATTCGTTTCACCTATGACGGCATTTCCTATCACGGCCATCCGGGCGACACGCTCGCCTCGGCCTTGATCGCCAATGGCCGCCACATGGTGGCGCGGTCTTTCAAATATCACCGTCCGCGCGGCATCTACGCGGCAGGCTCCGCCGATCCGGCAGGCCTTGTCGCGATCGGCGTCGATTCCAAGCGCTTCGATCCCAACACCCGCGCCGCCGAGCAGGAAATCTATGATGGGCTGGTGGCGAGCTCGCAGAATTGCTGGCCGTCTCTCGGCACGGATATCGGCGGCATCCTCGATCCGTTCTGGCGCTTCATGCCGGCGGGCTTCTACTACAAGACATTCAAGGGCCCTCCGGGCACCTGGACGGCGCTGTTCGAGCCGCTGATCCGCGCCTTCGCGGGCCTCGGGCGTGCGCCGGAGGCGGGCGATCCCGACCGCTACGAGACCGTCAACCGTCACTGCGACGTTGTCGTCGTGGGAGCCGGCCCTGCCGGCCTGATGGCGGCGCTTGCCGCCGGGCGCTCCGGCGCGCGCGTCATCCTGGTCGAAGAGACGGACCGCCTCGGCGGCTCTATTCTGTCGCGCGATCCCGAGAAGCTGTCGCTCGGCGGCGTGCAGCCGGCGCAATGGGTGGCCGACATCCAGAACGAGCTTGCCGCGCTGCCCGAGGTGACGATCCTCACCCGCACCAATGCCTTCGGATATTACGGCAACAATTTCTTGGGTCTTTGGGAGAAGGTCTCCGACCATCTGCCGAAGGAGAAGCGCCTCGGCCATCTGCCGCGCCAGCGCCTGTGGCGGGTGCGGGCGAAGGAGGTGGTGCTGGCGACCGGCGCGCTGGAGCGCCCGCTCGTCTTCCACGAAAACGACCGTCCGGGCATCATGCTCGCAAGTGCGGCGCGCACCTTCCTGCACCGCTACGGCGTGCTTGCCGGCAAAAGGCCCGCGATCTTCACCAACAACGATACCGGCTGGGTGACGGCCTTCGATCTGGCCCGCAACGGTGCGGAGATCGCCGGCATCATCGATGTGCGCTCCGATCTCTCCGGCGAGCATATGGCGGAGGCGGCACGTCTCGGCATTCCGATCCATGCAAGCTCGACGGTCGTCGGCACCTCCGGCCGCCACCGCGTCAATCAGGTCGAGGTGCGCCCGCTGCATCGCGACGGCAGCGTGGGCACGAGTTTTTCCCACATCGGGTGCGATCTTCTGGCGGTCGCCGGCGGCTATGCGCCGAACGCCGCGCTGTTTTCGCAGTCGCGCGGCAAGCTGCGCTACGATTCCGAACTCGCCGCCTTCCGCCCCGGCCGCTCCTGGCAGAAAGAGCGCTCGGCCGGCGCCTGCAACGGCACCTATGCGCTCACCGACGTGTTGGCCGAAGGCGCGCGCGCCGGTGTGCAAGCGGCGGCGCAGGCAGGCTTTGATTCCGGCGATGTGACGGTTCCGGACGTCGATGGCGTGGAACTCGGCCAGGGCCATTTGAAGGTGATGCCGGAGATGCCCTCGCATCTGCCGCCGCACCGCCGTCGCGCCTGGATCGATCTCCAGGACGACGTGACCACGAAAGATCTGCGGCTCGCTCTGCAAGAGGGCTATCAGGCGGTGGAGCATGCCAAGCGCTACACCACCACCGGCATGGGCAACGACCAGGGCAAGATCGCCAATCTCAACGCCTTCGCCTTCATCGCCAACGAACGCGGCGAGGAACTGCCGGCCGTCGGCACGACGACGTTCCGCCAGCCCTATAAGCCGGTGACGTTTGCGGCGATCGCCGGTCAGCATGTCGGGCCGCATTTCGCCCCGCGGCGGACGACGCCGATGCATGGCTGGCATCGCCGCCGCGACGCCGTCTTCGAGCCCGTCGGCGACTGGCTGCGCCCGCGGGCCTATCCGCGCGAGGGCGAGGATTTCTTCCAGGCGGTGCAGCGCGAGGCCCGGGCGGCACGCACCGATTGCGGTGTTCTCGACGCCTCCACGCTCGGCAAGATCGACGTGAAGGGGCCCGATGCGCGCGAGTTTTTGAACCGCGTCTACACCAATTCGTGGTCGAAGCTCGCGCCCGGCCGCTGCCGCTACGGGCTGATGCTCGGCGAGGATGGCATGGTCGCCGATGATGGCGTGACCGCCTGCATCGCCGACGATCACTTCCACATGACGACGACGACGGGCGGCGCGGCTTCGGTTCTCGCCAAGCTCGAGGATTATCTGCAGACGGAATGGCGGGACCTCAAAGTCTTCCTGACCTCCGTCACCGAGCAATGGGCCGTCGCCTCGATCTGCGGACCGAAATCCCCGGCGCTGATGGCCGAGCTTCTCGATGATTTCGATGCCGATCCCGAGCGCTTCAAGTTCATGGACTGGCGAGACGCGACCATGGGCGGCATCCCGGTGCGCGTCTTCCGCATCTCGTTCACTGGCGAGACGTCTTACGAGATCAACATTCCGGCGACCTATGGGCGCTGGATGTGGCGGCAGATCATCGAGAAGGGCGCCAGGCACGGCATCACGCCCTATGGCACGGAGGCGATGCATCTCCTGCGCGCCGAAAAGGGTTTTGTCATCGTCGGCCAGGACACCGACGGCACGGTCACGCCCGGCGATCTCAGAATGGATTGGATCGTCAAGAAGAACGGCGATTTCATTGGCCGCCGCTCGCTGTTCCGCTCCGATACGGTTCGGACGGATCGCCGCCAGCTCGTCGGCATTTTGACGGAAGACCCCGATCTCGTTCTGGAAGAAGGCGCCCATCTGATCGAGCGTCGCAACGAGCCCGAGCCGCCCGTGCCGGTTCTGGGGCATGTCACGTCGAGCTATTACAGCCCCAATATCGGCCGTTCGATCGCGCTTGCGCTCGTCTCCGGGGGCGGCGGGCGAATCGGCGATCGGATTTTTGCCACCCGCGGCGGCGAGCCGACCGTGCCGGTGCGCGTGACAGAGATCGACTTCCTGGATTTGAAGGCAAAGGGCGCGCTGCCGCAGGCGGTGCGCCGGGAGGGCGGCCATGGCTGAGAATGCGACGAAGTCGTCTGAAGCTGCGGCGCCGCCTGAAGGCCTGACCCCGCCTGAGAGGCGCACGCCGCTGGCGCTGCGTCAGCCCGTGGAAGGGGCGCCCGGAACGCTGCGCCTGGCCGAAATGCCGTTTGCGGGGAAGTTCATTCTGCGGCTCGATCCGGCGAGCGGGGGCGAGGCGTTTCGCGAGGCGGCCGGTCTCGATCTTCCGGCGGCACCGCTCATGTCCGTCGTCAACGGCGAGCGGGTCGTCTTCTGGCTCGGACCCGACGAATTCCTGCTTCTGGTGCCGGAGGCGGAGGCTGCGGCCTTTGCCGAGGCGGTGGAAAAAGGCCTCGCGGATCAGCATCACCAGCTCGTCGATGTCAGCGATTATTACACCGCGATCGAGATCTCTGGCCGCAAGGCGCGCGAAGCCTTGATGAAGCTGACGACGCTCGATCTGCATCCGCGTGGCTTTCCGGTCGGGCATGTCGCGGGCTCCAATTTCGCGCGCGCCCAGGGCTGGCTGTGGCTGGAGCACGGGGAGGAGGAGACCGCACGCTTCCGTCTTTATGTGCGCTGGTCGATGGCGGATTATCTGTGGTGCGTGCTCGCCGACGCCGGACGCGAATGGGGCGTGCCGGAACAGATCCCGGCAGCCGACGAAACCTTCCTCACCGAAAGCGTGCATTCAAAGAAAGCGTGAGCGCCTTCGGCGCCACAGCGTGATCGCGGCGGGGGGCAGGCGATGACACAGACGGCACATGCGAGCTTCTGGGACAAGATCGCCGAGCGCTATGCGGCGCGGCCGATCAAGGATCCGGAAGCTTATGAAGCGATGCTGGCCGACGCGTCCGGCCGCTTTGCGCCGACGGACCGCGTCCTGGAGATCGGCTGCGGCACGGGCGGAACGGCGATCCGCCTTGCGCCCTTCGTGGCGGAATGGATCGCGACCGATTTCTCGCCCGAGATGCTGCGCATCGCCAAGGCGAAGCCGGCGCCGGGCAATCTGCGCTTCGTTCTCGCCGATGCGCAAAGCGCTTTCGACGGTGGACCGTTCGATGCGATCTGCGCCTTCCAGGTGCTGCATCTGGTCGACGACCTTGAGGGCACGCTGGCTGAGATCCACGCGCATCTGAAGCCCAGCGGGATGATGATCGCCAAAACCTGGTGTTTTGCCGATATGAGCCTGAAGCTGCGTGCCCTATTTCTTGGGCTGCGAACCTTCGGGCTTTTCCCAAAGGCGAATGCGCTGACCAAAACGGCTCTGCGCGAGGCGATCCGCCAGGCGGGTTTCGAGATCGTCGACGAACGTGTCTTCGGCACGAACCCGCATGGTCCCTATATCGTCGCACGGAAAGGCTGAGACGACCTCGCCAAAGGTCGTCGATGCGCAGGCAGGGCGGCTGGCGCGCCAGCCGCCTCCTCAACAATCCTCGTTCGAGATCGACATTTCGGCGACGAGATTTTCGTCTGCATCCAGATACCGGAAGCGCGTCACCCAGCCGAATTCGGCCACGACCGGATCCTGACACGTTGATGGCGTGACGCGCGGTTTCATCGTATTCGCGAGCCAGGCTCGGATGGACGCGGCATCGATGTCGGACGATGCGAACGAATATCGGTAGACGATCTCCTTTTGGCTGGCATCGAAATTCACCTCTTCCAGCGTCGTCATCTCATTCAATTGCTTGGGCAGGCGCTCGTTCTGGATGGCGACTCGCTCTTCGACGCGATCGGCGACCTGTGCCTGGAAAAGCATGCGCGAGGCCTCGTCCTGCAACGTGCGCAATCCGACGCTGATGACGACCGCGGCGAGAGCGATGGCGATGCGCACGATGCGCCATGCCGGGACATAGGCCGGCCGCTCGGGAGCTTTCTTCGGGGAGGCAAAGATGAGCCATAGATTGGCGACCGGCACGATCCCGAGAAGCGCGAAGCCGCGTGTTCGCCCCGCATCTTTTGCACGAAGCAGCGCGGCGTAGGCATAGGCGACGCCTGCCAGCGCAAACATGGCCGGCACGCTCCAGAAGGCGGCTTCCGGCGGATTGCCATTGAATATCCCGTAGATTTCGATCGTCAGAAGCGTCGCGCCGAACGTCAGCACGAGAGAAATCCCGGCCTGCCAGATCATGTAGATCATGATCGAGCCCTTATTCGACGTGATCGGCTCCTCATCGAGAGGACCCGTCTTCTTGAAGGTGTCGTAGGCGATAAAAACAAGAAAGCCGATGACTAGCGACGTGAGCAGCGTACCCACGCTCATAGCTTGCTCAGAACTCAAGATTGTCTCCAGATCGTGTCGGGATGTGTCGGCAGCGAGGTGCACCAGGCGAGCGAAGCGATCGAGCGCTGCCAGAGCGACAGCACCGCGCGAAATAAGTTGATTCTAAAGTGCGGGAAAGAGCAGGCATTCATGCCGCGTGTCCGGACAGGCAAGACGGCTAAGAACGGTCCTGACGCAATCCTCCGAGATGCACCGAGCGACCGCGCAACGGGGCGATGCTGTTCGCTACTCTGCTGGTTGTTCTCACGCAGAAATTCTCAAGTGCCGCAGGGCGGCTTGCGACTTGCAGACGGCGCTGTGAATGAACTCGTGAATACTTGAGGAATCTTGTCGCAGGGGCAAATAGCTGATGGCGGAAATGGACGTCGATCCGCCCTAATACGACCATGATCGCCCGTAAATCTCCGCTCGTCGCTTAAGCGGTAGGTCGGACCCCCCTCAACAGGGGCTAGTCGGGGTGGTCCTGGAGGAAGGCCAGTCAGCCATGAGTGCCATCGAGAAGATAAGTATCGCTCTTCCGCCGCAGCTCGCTGTGATCTTGCAGCAAGCCGTTCGGGACGGTCTCTATGAATCGATGAACGATGTGGTACGCGAGGCTCTTCTGGAATGGCGTGAGCGCCGCGAAACGGCCGGCCCGACGCGACATGCGATCCCGCGCCGCGCAGAGGGTTGACGCGGAAGAGCGCTGACGCGCTCCAACGCTTCCAAGACAGACGATTTCGTCGCCCGCGATGCGGCCCTGCCGCATCGTCACGGGATGCGTATGTCTGGCTTTCGCGGCATGCGGGCTCTCTCGGCACGCGCTGGGCAGACGCAGAGGTGGCGGCTCAGCGCCGGCGCCCGCCGCGTCGGCGCGGACGTCCGTCTTCGCCTCCGCCGAGCACCTTGCGCGGCGGCAGGGTGACGGCTCCGGCAAGGTGGGGGAACGCCTCGACCTTGTTGGGGAATGCCATCGCCGCCACGAAATGCTCCTGGAAGCGCGGCTCCATCGCCGTCTCGATCTTTTCGATCTGTCTGACGACCTCCTCGATCTCGCGCCGGTAGGAGCGGTTGAGGAGGGCCATGCGCGCGCCCGTGCCGGCGGCATTGCCGACGCCCTTCACCTTGTCGATCGGGCAGTCGGGGATGAGGCCGATCACCATCGCGTAGGTCGGGTCGATATAGGAACCGAAAGCGCCGGCGAGCTTGATCGCCTCCACCTCTTCGAGCCCGAGCTTGTCCATCAACAGGCGCACGCCCGCATAAAGCGCCGCCTTGGCGAGCTGGATGGCGCGGATGTCAGTCTGCAGGATTTTGATCTCCTGGCTGCGCGCCGCCTCGTCGCCGCGCCAGAGGAGATAGGAGAAGGTGCGGCCCGTCGGCTGAATCCGCTCAGACTTCGCCGCAAGACTGCCGTCGATGACGCCGTCTTCGTCGATGATGCCGGCGAGATACATCTCGCCCACGACCTCGATGATGCCGGAGCCGCAGATGCCGGTGACGCCGACATCGCGCGCGACCTTCTCGAAACCTTCCTCGTTCGACCATTCGTCGCCGCCGATCACCTTGATCTTCGGTTCCAGCGTCTCGCGGTCGATCCGGACACGCTCGATCGCGCCGGGGGCGGCGCGCTGGCCGCCCGAGATCTCCGCGCCCTCGAAGGCGGGCCCCGTCGGCGAGGAGGCGGCGACGAGTTTTTCCTTGTTGCCGAGCACGATCTCCGCATTGGTGCCGACATCGACGACGAGCGTCATTTCTTCGGCGCGATGCGGGCCTTCCGCGAGCGTCACCGCGGCGGCATCGGCACCGACATGGCCGGCGATGCAGGGCAGCACATAGACATGCGCGCCGTTGTTGATCGGCAGGCCGATCTCGCGTGCCTCCAAGGTGACCGCGTCGGAGACGGCAAGCGCGAAGGGCGCGCCGCCGAGCTCGGTCGGATCGATGCCGAGGAAGAGGTGGTGCATGATCGGATTGCCGACGAAGACCGCTTCGAGAACGTCGTCGGCGGTGATGCCAGCCCCCTGGACGAGCTCGGCGATGAGAACGCCGATCGCGTCGCGCACCGCCTTGGTCATCTGCGCCCGGCCTTCCGGGTTCATCATCACATAGGAGACGCGGCTCATCAGATCCTCACCGAAGCGGATCTGCGGGTTGGGCGCGCCGGCAGACGCCATCGTGCGGCCGGAGAGGAGAGAGGTGAGGTGAGCCGCGATCGTGGTCGAGCCGATGTCGACGGCAAGGCCGCAGCCGACATTGTGAAAGCCCGGGAAGATCGCCGTCACGATCGGTCCGCCGGCCTCCGCGCGCCCGTCGGTATAGACGGCGCAGGTGACCTTCCACTCGCCCTCGCGCAAGAGCTTCTGTATCTGCGGCAGGAGGCGGGAGGAGATGCGCGGCTTCTGAAAGCCCCATTCCTTCTCAAGCGCATGGAGGAGCCGGTCGGCATCGCCGAGCGGCTTTTCCATGTCGGGCTCCTCGACCTCGACATAACAGAGCTGGGTCGCTGGATCGCGCTCGATCACCCGCGTTTCGGCACGCTTTCGCACGATCTGGCGGTTGATCTGCACGTCCTGCGGCACGTCGACGACGAGATCACCTTCGACGAGCGCCTGACAGGAGAGGCGGCGGCCTTCGGTCAGCACGCGCTTTTCGGCGTAGCGGTTCTCCGCCTCAGTGACACCGGAGAGATGGTCGGATGCGGAGGAGATGCCGTGCTTGGCGAAATGACCTTCCTGCGCCTCGATCTGGCAGCGCCCGCAGATGCCGCGCCCACCGCAGACGCTCTCGATATAGACGCCGAGCTGGCGCGCCGCATCGAGGACGGGCGTGCCTTTCGGAAAACGTCCGCGCCTTCCTGACGGCATGAACAGGACGAGGGGGTCTTTTTGAGGTTCGGTCATGGATGGCTGAGTGTTTCGGGTTTGGTGGCCGCTGGTCGACGCAGCAAAGGCATGCCGCTCACTTGGAGCGCCTGTTGAGGGGACGCAAGCGCTGCCGATCGGCAAAGCCGGATTCCCCTCCCCCCTGCGGGGAGGGGTTAGGGGAGGGGTCACGCCCACCCTTGAGGTCTGCGTCGAACCGGCTCCCTGGAACTTTCAAGTGTGAGAGGATCGCCGCCTCGATCGCTTCGAACGCCTCTCGGCGATTTGCCATCACATCCGCATCGCGGACCCTGAAGACACGGAAGCCACGTCCTTCGAGGAACCGATCTCGGCGCGCATCTTCCACAGGCCGCCCCGGCAGATCATGCGAGGCGCCATCGACTTCGATGACGATCCGCGCCGAAAGCCAGGCGAAGTCGACGACGTAGGGGCCGATCGGCGCCTCCCGCCGGAAGCGCGCGCCATACGGTCGGAAGCTCCGGAGATACTCGTGCATTGCCTTCTCGCCGCGCGTCGGCGATTTGCGCTGTTTGCGGGCCCGGTCCCGGACCTCCGGCTCGATCACCGAGCGCGGCACGGAGCTACCCCTCCCCCAGCCCCTCCCCGCAAGGGGGAGGGGAGTTCCGCCGTGCCATTGTCATCCGCCCGTCCGTGCGCGTCGGGCCTCGCGGCCGCCGCGGCGGCGGCCACCGCCACCGTCTGCCGGGGCGGGCGATGCGGCTGGCGTGCCGCCCGCGGCCGGCTGGTAGTCCTTGTAGGAGCGGATCCAGGTCATGCAGTCCTTGTCGGTGCCCATGAGGACGTTCGCCGCGCGCACCGCCTCCATCTCCTGCGGCCGGACCGGGTTCATGATCGCCGACGTCATGCCGGAAGCGATGGCCATCGGCAGGAAGGCGGCGTTGATGCCGTGGCGGTGCGGCAGGCCGAAGGAGACATTGGAGGCGCCGCAGGTCGTGTTGACCTTGAGCTCCTCGCGCAGCCGCCTGACGAGCGCGAAGACCTGCAGTCCGGCCGTCCCCATGGCGCCGATCGGCATGACCAGGGGATCGACGACGATGTCTTCGGGCTTGATGCCGTAATCGGCGGCGCGTTCCACGATCTTCTTGGCGACGGCGAAGCGCACGTCCGGATCTTCAGAAATGCCGGTCTCGTCGTTGGAGATCGCCACTACCGGCACGTTGTATTTCTTGATGAGCGGCAGGATCGCTTCGAGCCGATCCTCTTCGCCCGTCACCGAATTGACGAGGGGGCGGCCTTCGGCCACTTCGAGCCCCGCCTTCAGGGCGGCCGGCACGGAGCTGTCGATTGAAATCGGCACGGAGACGAGCGACTGCACGATCTTCAGCGTTTCGACGAGAAGCGGCGGCTCGGTCTCGTTCGGATCGACGGCGGTGACGCCGGCATTGACGTCGAGCATCGTGGCGCCGGCGGCGACCTGGGCGAGCGCGTCGGCTTTCACCGTCTCGAAATTGCCCTCCACCATCTCCGCCGCGAGCTTCTTGCGGCCCGTCGGGTTGATGCGCTCGCCGATGACGCAGAAGGGCTGGTCGAAGCCGATCGCGATCTCCTTTTTGGCCGAAGCGACGATGGTGCGTGTCATGCCTGCTCTTCCTTCACTGGTCCCGTTGCGGGGCCCGTTTTCGGGCGGTGTCGCCCCTCGTTCCGGGCTGGTCTGTAGCGGCAGGCGCCCGGCGCGTCAAAAGCGCGCCGCCTGCGCCGTGCGATCTCAGCGCTCGAAGCCTTCCTGATCGACGAGCGCTTTGAGACGCTCGGGCGGATAATCGGCCTCGATCGCCGCCGCTGAGGCATCCGCCTCCGCCTCGAGATCGTCGCCGCAGGGGGTCGGCTCGCCGCGGCGCCATTCGGCGAGATAGGCGTCGGAATCACGCGCGCCCACCTTCATGGCGCAGCGGTCGATCGCTTCCGTGAAGCGGATCGGCAATTCGCGCTTGGCGCTTTTCCGCCCCGCCTTGATGATCACCTGAGCCGGAATATCGCGCCATGACAGGATGATCCGCTGAGCCATTCGTTGTTCTCCTGGGTGATTGTTGCAGCGCCCCGGCCGCAAGCGAGCTTGGCCGCGACAAGTCGGCTCCGAATTGCGACTTTCTGCCGACTTGCGCAACATCGACGGGAAATTGCGGTGCTTCAGCCGGCGTCTGCCGGTGCCGCACTGAGGAAGCTTGCGAGATCGCCATAGCCGGTCACCCGCATCTCAAAGGCGAGATCGAGGCGGTTCGCCGCCTGGCGGGCTTTTTCTTCGAGCACGGGGTCCGGCCGCTGCGCCAGATAGACGAGGCGGCGGTAATGCCCGAAATAGGCGTCGCGCAGCTCCGGATGCCGGTCGAGGCCGAGCGGTTCGATAACGAAAGCCTCGAACTGACGGGCGAGAAAGTCGGTCAGGAAGAAGGCGTCCATATCGGCGTCGCCCCGCGCGGCGAAGCGGGCATTGCCGGAATAGAACGCATAGCAATGCGGCCCGTCGATGCGTGAGACGCCTTCGGCCGCGCAGACCTCGTCTAGGCGCCCGCCCGTGCCGCAATCGCCATAGCCGATGAGGATGCGCTCAAAGCCTTGTGCGCGGGCCTTGCGGATCGCCTCTCGGACGGCTTCCGGGATCTTTTCCGGCCGGTTGTGCAGGATGGCAGGCAGGCAGGTGAGGCGGACATGGGCGAGGCCGTTCGCTTCGACGACATCGCCGATCTCGCGCGCCAGCGCACCGCAGGCGATGACGAGGAGATCGTCGGCTTTCGCCGCGCCCGGCTGCGGCGCTCGGCCATCTGCGCGAATGTCGCTCATCGGGCTTTCTATAGAGCTCCTGAGCTTTCTCGGCAAAGTCTGCTCTTCTTTGGATGTTGGCGTGCTACAAAGTGTATATACATGCAAAGCGCGGCGATGTGCTCCGCGTGATTTCGATGAGGAGAGCCCATGCCGGAGAAGAAAGAGCGCATCGTACGATTCACGGCGAATGACCTGGAGGAGATGCGCAGCCGAGGCGAGGTCGGTTCGGATTGGAAACGGGCCGCCCGGCAGGGTGTGCCGGATGGAAGCGATCCGGACGACGCGCTTAATGCGGTCTCGCCGGACTGGGTCATGACCGAAGTGCCGTTGCCGCGCACGAAGACCCACGCCTCGATCAGGATCGATGCGGATGTCCTCGAATGGTTCAAGTCGCAAGGGCGTGGCTACCAGACGCGCATCAATGCGGTTCTGCGGCAATACTACGAGCACCATCGCGAGCCTTGAGGACGTGTGCGAGCCGGAACCAATCGCGCTCAGGCGCCGTTGCACAAGAAAGCCGCCGGGGTGGCGGCCTCAGGGAGTTCTGTGATGAATCTTGTGCGTCGTGGTGTGTTTTTCGTGGTCCTTGCTTCGTTCGGCCTGAGCCTTGCCGCCTGCGAGCATACGGTGCGCGGTGTCGGGCGCGATGTTCAGGAAACCGGCAACGCCGTCGAAGACACCGTCCAGGGCAACCCGTAAGAAGTTTTCCGGCTGGTGCGACCGCCCACGGAATGGGGCGGCCTTGCGGGCCGAGCAACCCCTTGAACGCAATGAGCGGCGCCCGGGCGCCGCTCTTTTTATGTAAGGATCGTCCCGCAGCTCAGGTTTTTGAACCGGAGCTTTTGGCCAGCACCTACGAGGCTCAGCTGGCCGCGCTGGCCCGCTGATTGTGCCGGCGTTTGATGAGATCCGTGGCGGTCTCCACCGTTACGGCGGCATCGCGGCAATAGGCATCGGCGCCGATCGCGCGCCCGAATTCCTCGTTCAAAGGCGCACCGCCCACGAGAACGATGTAATCGTCGCGGATGCCTTTCTCCTTCAGCGTATCGATGACGACCTTCATATACGGCATGGTGGTCGTCAGAAGCGCGGACATGCCGATGATGTCCGGCTGATGTTCCTCGATCGCGGCGAGATAGTTCTCGACGGGATTGTTGATGCCGATGTTGATCACCTCGAAGCCGGCGCCCTCCATCATCATCGCGACGAGGTTCTTGCCGATGTCGTGGATGTCGCCTTTGACGGTCCCGATCACCATCTTGCCGATCTTTGGCGCGCCGGTTTCGGCGAGCAGCGGGCGCAGGATCCCCATGCCCGCCTTCATGGCATTGGCGGAGAGAAGCACCTCCGGGACGAACAGGATCCCATCCCGGAAATCCTCGCCGACGATGCGCATGCCTTCCACGAGCGACTTGGTGAGGACGTCATAAGGTGCCCATCCCCGCTCCAGGAGAATGTTTACACCCTCTTCGATCTCTTCTTTGAGCCCGTCGTAAAGATCGTCGTGCATCTGCGCGACGAGATCCTCATCGCTGAGTTCGGACAGGACAATTTCCTCTTCGGCCACAGGCAGGCTCCTTGCCAAGCGTTTGCACGTGGAAGCGTCTTCGCATCATGCGGACATTTAGAGCAAGCCAATGCTTTGATCACGACCTGAGATGATTTTGTCTGCGACCTGGAATTTTTCGAGTTTTCCCGCCGCGTCACACTCTGCCGCAGGCGGAAGACCATGCGGGCAAGCGGCGCTCTAGCCTTCGCTGACGATTTCCGCTGAGGCAGGAGCGCTGAGGATGGGCACGACCGACGAAACGGCCGGTGTGGACGAGCGTGGCGGACGGCGCCGCCGGGCAAGCGGCGGAGCGGAGGCGAGGCGGGCGAAACGGTCCGGCTCGCGCTCTCTCCAGATGCCCTTCATTCGCCGTATCCTTCCGGAGCAGACGGTTCTCGACGAAGAGGGCCTGGCGCTCATCGAGCAGAATGCCGACACGGTGCTCGAAGAAATCGGCATCGAGTTCCGCGAAGATCCCGAAGCGCTCGAGATGTGGCGCGAGGCGGGGGCAGACGTCTCCGGCGAGCGCGTACGCTTTCCCAAGGGTCTGTGCCGCGAGCTTCTGAAGACGGCGCCCCAGACGTTTACGCAGCATGCTCGAAATCCCGAGCGTTCGGTCGAAATCGGTGGCAAGGCGACGGTGTTTGCGCCTGTCTATGGCCCGCCTTTCGTGCGCGATCTCGACAATGGTCGCCGCTACGGCACGATCGAGGATTTCCAGAACCTCGTGAAGCTCGCCTATCAGGCGCCGGCGCTGCACCATTCCGGCGGCACGGTGTGCGAGCCGGTCGATATCCCGGTCAACAAGCGCCATCTCGATATGGTCTATTCCCATATCCGCTATTCCGACAAACCCTTCATGGGTTCCGTCACGGCGCCGGAACGGGCAGCCGATTCGGTCGCGATGGCGCGCATGGTCTTCGGCGAGGAGTTCGTCGACCAGAACTGCGTTTTGATCAACCTCATCAACGTCAATTCGCCGATGGTCTTCGACGCGACGATGCTGGGTGCGCTCAAGACCTATGCGCGGGCGAACCAGGGCACGATCGTGACGCCGTTCATTCTGGCGGGCGCCATGTCGCCGGTGACGGTCGCGGGAACGCTCACGCAGGTCCTTGCCGAAGTGCTTGCGGGTGCCGCCTTCACGCAACTTTGCCGGCCGGGCGCCCCGGTCATCATGGGCACCTTCGCCTCGTCGATCTCGATGCAGTCGGGCGCACCGACCTTCGGTACGCCGGAACCGACTTTGGTGCTTTACGGCGCGGCGCAGCTCGCCCGCCGCCTCAATCTGCCGTTCCGCTCCGGCGGCTCGCTCTGCGCCTCCAAGGTCTGCGACGCGCAGGCGGCCTATGAAAGCGCGCAAACCCTCACACCGACGGTGATGGCCGGCACGAATTTCGTGCTGCATGCGGCGGGCTGGCTCGAAGGCGGGCTCGTCTCGTCCTATGAGAAATTCGTCATGGATTGCGACCAGCTCGCCATGATGCAGCAGCTCTCGCGTGGCGTGGACCTTTCGGAAAACGGCCAGGCGATGGATGCCATCCGCGAGGTCGGACCGGGCAGCCATTATCTCGGCTGCGCCCATACCCAGGCGAATTTCGAGACCGCGTTCTACCGCTCGCCCGTCGCCGACAACAATTCCTTCGAGCAATGGCTGGCGGAAGGCTCAAAGACGGCCGAGGAACGCGCCAACGGGCTGTGGAAGAAATGGCTCGCCGAGTACGAGGCCCCGCCGCTCGACGAGGGCATCGACGAGGCGCTGAAGGAGTTCATCGAGACGACCAAGGCCTCGATGCCGGACGCTTTTAGCTAAGAGGCGCAAGGGTCTAACCTGCATGCTGTTTTACGGCGGCGGGCGTCGTCGACCGTGAATGGACGAGTCCTCGCGTCGAGCGGCAGGCCACTCTCAGACCGGCGTGTCGAAGGGCTGATAGATCGTCTTGAAGGCGGGCAGTGCCTCGAGCCGTTCCGCATGTGCTTTGAGCGCCGGATAGGCGGCCATATCCACGAGACCCGGATGCGCCTCGCTCAAAAAGCGCAGGGCCGTCGCGACGAAAATGTCGGCATGGCCGATCGAGGTGCCGAGCCAGTAGGGCGCGTCGAGCCGCTTGCGGTCGGCCTCGAGCGCCGCGAGAACGCCCGAGATCTGGTTGCGACAGCGCTCCATCCAGATGTCGGATTTTTCCCCGTGCAGGCGCAATTCGTAGATGAGGCTGACGGCCTTGTCGGCGAGCCCTGAGGCGAGCGAGGCGATCTTGATCGCGCGGTGGCGCGCCGGCTCTTCGATTGGAAACATCGCCCGCTCCGCCCCGACGAGATTGTCGAGATAATCGAGGATGGCGTAGCTTTCGATGAGGACGTCGTCATTGTCGAGGACGAGGGTCGGCACCCGCATCAAAGGGTTGTACGCGCGGATCTTGTCGCCATCACCGAAAACCGACCAGGGCCGGTGCTCGAAAGGCATGTCGTAGAGCGTGAGCGCCACGCCGACGCGCCGCACGAAAGGGGAATCGTATTGGCCGATGAGGATCATGCTTGTCCCCTGAAAAGGTCAGGAATAGGTACCTGCGCAGCGAGAGGGAGACAAGCTGGTGCTGAGCGAGATCGCAGCGAGGCTGGGACACCACGGCCTCATCCTGCGCGGCGGGTTTCACCCTGACAAGGACGAGGCGGAGCTCGACGGCTGCGGCACGCTCCTCCTCGTCGGCAATGCCGGGCCGGCGATGTGGCAGGCCTTCGCGCCACATGCGGGGGAGGGTGGCGACCCGCTCGACCGCTGGACTGAGCACGTGGTGGAGCCCATTGCGGAAGCTTTCGGCGGCGAGGCGGTCTATCCGTTCGATCGGCCGCATCGGCCGTTCCAGCGCTGGGCGGGGAGGGCGGAAGGGCTCGGGCCGTCGCCGCTCGGCATTCTGATCCATCCCGAGTACGGGCTCTGGCACGCCTACCGCGCCGCTTTGCTCTTCGCCGAACGTCTCGATCTGCCGCCGCGTCCAGCTCCAGACATGCCCTGCGAGAGCTGCGCCGAAAAGCCCTGTCTCACAACCTGTCCGGCCGGTGCCGTCCGCGAAGCGGCCTATGACGTGGCGGCCTGCGCCGCCCATATCATGAGGCGCGAGGCCGATTGTCTCGCCGTCGGCTGCCACGCCCGCAACGCCTGTCCGGTCGGCGCCGCTTACCGCTATCAGCCGGCGGAGACGGCATTTCACATGCGGGCTTTTGCGCGCTTCCTGCCCCGCGCCGCAACGGCCTGAGGAGAGACGAGCGCCCGACCCCGGTTCGTCGCGGACCAATTTGTGCGGTTGCTCTGGTGCGGTTTCGGCTCGCCGAGGGAACACCGGGAGAGGGGAGCGGTTTTTGTCCGGTCGGCCGCGGCGCGTGACGAAGCCCGCGCGAGAAAGATCGGATCCCCCTTGCCCGCTTCCCGAGAACGCCTTCTTCTCCAGATTGTCGTTGCGATCCTGTCGCTGATTCCGCTTTCCGCCGGCGCAGCGGGCGTCGTCCTCGGACCCGGCTTCCTGCAGGCGTCGGCCCCATGGCCGGTCGACCTCGACAGCCATCTGCGCTTTCTCTCCGGCGTCTTCTTCGGTGTCGGCCTCGCTTTTCTCTCCTGCGTCCCGGCGATCGAGAGGAAGGGAGAGCGCTTTCGACTTCTTTCCATGCTGATCGTTCTCGGCGGCCTCGCCCGGCTTCTCTCGCTGGTGCTTGCGGGCTCGCCTTCGCCCGGTCATGTCGGCGGGCTCGTCATGGAGCTCGCCGTGGTGCCGTGTCTTGTCGTCTGGCAGAGGCGGGTGGCCCGCCTCAGATCCCCACCAGGATCTGCAGCGCAAAGATCACCCACATGAGGAGAAGGACGAAGAGGCCGAAGGCGAAGATGCGGAAGCGGGACCGCAGTTCGTTGGAGCCGGTGTGGATATAGGCGTGCAGGATGCGGCTCGCGACGAAGACGAAGCTCAGGATGACGAAGACGAAGCCTGCCTTGTTGGTCAGGACCGCCAGCGCCGTGAGGGCATAAAAGAGGACCGGCAGCTCGAACTGGTTGCGATAGCAATTCGCCGCCTGCAGGGCTTTCGTCGGCCAGTTCGGCTCGTTGAGGGCGATCCCGTCGGGATTGACCTCGCCGCGGCGGATCGCGGCAAACCGCACCCGGCCCATATGGAAGGCGAGGACGAAGGTGAGCCCGACCTGGATGAAGGTGGGCAAAAGAACGAGGAAGAGCGGCATTGAAGCTCCGGTTCAAAGGATGAGACAGCGTAAGGCGGGTGATGTGCAAGACCAAGGGGCGGGATCGCCCCTTGGCTTTTGAGATCGCCACGGGAAGAGGGCGTCAGGCCTGCGCCGACAACGGCTCCGCCACCTCTTCCAGCCCCCGCTGTTCGGCCTTGACGCCGAAGACGATGGCGATCCCGGCCGCCACGAAGAGAAGGGCGGCGGCGAAGCAATAGCCGTAGAAGACGTCCATCGGGTTGCCGGTCCCGATCAAGGAGCCGAAAATCCATGGCGCCAACACGCCGCCTGTGGCCGTCCCGATGGCGTAAAAGAGCGAAATCGCCATGGCGCGCATCTCCAGCGGAAAAACCTCGCTGACGGTGAGATAGGCCGAGCTTGCTGCCGGTGAGGCGAAGAAGAAGATCACCGTCCACATCGCCGTCTGGGTCGCTGCCGTCAGCGCATCCTGGACGAAGAGGATGCCGGTGACGATGAGAAGCGTCGCGGCGATACCGTATGTGGCGGAGATCATCTGCCGCCGTCCGATCGTGTCGAAGAACGAGCCGAGCACGAGAACGCCGAGAAAATTGCCGATGGCGAAGGGCAGAAGATACATGCCGGTATCGCTCGACGGGACCTCGTAGAAGCGCGTCAGAACCATCGCATAGGTGAAGAAGATGGCGTTGTAGAGAAACGCCTGCGACACCATCAGCGACAGGCCGAGGACGGAGCGTTTCGGGTAGGTTCTGAACATCGTCTTGAAGATGATGGCAAAGCCGAAGACCCGGCGCGGATGGATGGTGATCGCCTGATCCTTCGACGGTCGCTCCAGCTCTTTGCCGGTCTCTTTTTCGACCTCGTCCTCAATGCCTTTGACGACTTTTTCCGCCTGCTCTTCGTAGCCATGGGTGGCGAGCCAGCGGGGGCTTTCCGGCACATAGCGGCGCACCAGGAGAATGCAGAGGCCGAGAATGGCGCCGATGCCGAAGCCGACGCGCCAGCCGATATCGGTCGGCAGAATGTCGGGATCGAGAAGCACGAGGGTGGACAGCGAGCCGACGGCGGCGCCGAGCCAGTAGGAGCCGTTGATGAAAAGGTCGATCCGCCCGCGCACCCGCGCAGGAATGAGCTCGTCGATGGCGGAGTTGATCGCCGCATATTCGCCGCCGATGCCCGCGCCAGTCATGAAGCGGAAGAGCGCGAAACTCCACCAGTTCCAGGAAAAGGCGGTGAGAAGCACACCGACGAGATAGAGCGTCAGCGTGACGAAGAAGAGGACTTTTCGGCCGAAACGGTCGGTGAGATAGCCGAAGACGATGGCGCCCACGACGCAGCCTGCCAGATAGAACGACGCGATCGCCCCGATCTGCGCGCTGGTGAAGTTGAGAGTTTCAGTTTCTTGAAGGACGCCGCTGATGGCGCCTTTGAGGGTGACTTCCAGACCGTCGAGGATCCAGGTGATGCCGAGCGCGAAAACGATCAGCCAATGGAAGCGGCTCCATGGCAGGCGGTCGAGCCGCGCCGGGATCAAGGTTTCGAGGGGTTCTGGTTTTTGCGTGTCTGCGTTGTCCGCCTGTGCGTCTGCCACGGCCTGTCACCTCCGTTTTTCCGGAGATGAAAACCCCTGGTAGAGAGCGCCGGTTCCTCGTATCGCGGCGCAAAAATGACGAAAAGCCGCCAAAACCGCGGTGCGAACCCGTTTCGGCGGGGCAACAGGGCCGGCTGGGCTGATCGAAGCGTGGTAAAATACGCCTCAGAGAGGCGTGACGATCACTTGCCGAATGGATCTCAAAGCCATCCGCGGCGCTTGAAATAGAGAAGCGGCAGACCAGCGGAGACGAGCATCAAAATGAGCGCGAAAGGATAGCCGAAGCTCCAGCCGAGTTCCGGCATGCCTTCGAAATTCATCCCGTAGATAGAGGCGACCAGCGTCGGCGGCACGAAGATGACGGCGACGACGGAAAAAATCTTGATGATCTGGTTCTGCTCCAGATTGATGAGGCCGAGCGTGGCGTCGAGCATGAAGCTGAGTTTGGTGGAGAGGAAACTCGCATGCTCGCCCAGGGATTGGGCGTCGCGCACCAGGATGCGGGTACGGTTCCTGGCTTCCTTGTCGGCCTTTTCCGCCTTGTCGCCCTTGGCGCGCGGCGACAGCGTGTGGTGGTAGGTCAGAAGGCGCGACAGCGAGACGAGGCTTTCGCGCACCAGCGACAGGAGATCGCCCTGCCGGCCGATCTCGCCCATGGTCGAGCGCAGGTCGGCGGTCTTGCGGCTGACCTTCTTCACCTTGCTCTGAAAGACCCCGTGCGACATGGAATCGATGTCGTGGCCGATCAGCTCCAGAAGGTCGGCAAGCCAGTTCACCTGCGCTTCGAGAAGCCCGAGCATGACGGCCTCGGCCGTATCGTAGCGTTCGCCCGTGCCTTTCTGAGCCTGGGCGAGGAAGGTGCGGAACTGCCGCGGTTCGGCATAGCGCACGGTGACCAGATGGCCGTTGCGCAGAATGAAGGCGACAGGCGTCTTGGCCGGCTCGCCGCTCTGCACGCCGACGACGGTCGTGACGGTCATGAAGACGGCGCCTTCCTCCGCGTAGAGGCGCGAGGACGGCTCGATCTCCTCAAGGTCGGCGACGGCCGGGATCTCGATGCCGATATAGTTTTCGACCGTCGCGGCCTCGGCCGGTGTCGGGTCCAGAAGATCGATCCACAGAGGCGCGCGGGCGGTGTCTACGGAAGGCGGAGAGGTGAGGTCTGCGCCATCCACGGGCACGAGCCGGTCACCCTGGGTCTTGTAGATCTGCAGCATCCTGGCTCCTTCTGCGGACGGGGAAAGGAACGCCTAGCGCCCCGTTTCGATCCGCTCAAGAGCGTGGGGTGCCGGTCTTCTTTCCGCCGTTCTTGAACGGCGCCATGCCTTTGCGCGCAAGCGCATCGGCGCGCTCGTTCATCTCGTCGCCGGCATGGCCGCGCACCCAATGCCATTCGACATCGTGCTGCTTGATCGCAGCTGTGAGCGCCTGCCACAGATCAACGTTCTTGACCGGCTTCTTGGCAGCGGTCTTCCAGCCGTTCTTCTGCCAGTTTTTCACCCAGCTTGTGATGCCCTGGCGCAGATATTCGCTGTCGGTGTGGAGTGCGATGCGCGACGGCCGCTTGAGGGCGCCGAGCGCCTCCACCGCGGCGGTCAGCTCCATGCGATTGTTGGTGGTTTCGCCTTCGCCGCCGCAGAGCTCCTTTTCCACCCCGCGATATTGCAGGATGGCGCCCCAGCCGCCCGGTCCCGGATTGCCGGAACAGGCGCCGTCGGTGTGGATGACGATGGCGTCTTTATCGGTGTCTTTATCGCTCAAAGGTCGAAACCGTATTCGCTGCTCGAACGGACGCTGCGATGGAAGCGCAGCTTGCGCACGAATTCTCCCGGATCCTTGCGCGTAACGAAGGCGCCGGGCGGTGTGGTGTTCCAGTCGTAGAGACGGGTGAGGAGAAAGCGCAACGCCGCGCCGCGCGCCAGAATGGGCAGCGCCTCGCGCTCTTCGGGCGTCAGCGGCCGGCTCTTTTCGTAAGCCGACAAGAGCGCATGCGCCTTGGTGACGTTGAAGGTCGTCTCCGGCTCAAAGCACCAGGCATTGAGGCAGATGGCGAGGTCGTAGGCGAAGAAGTCGTTGCAGGCGAAATAGAAGTCGATGAGGCCGGACAGCGCGTCGCCGAGGAAGAAGACGTTGTCCGGGAAAAGATCGGCATGGATGACGCCGGACGGGAGATCTTTCGGCCAATTTTTTTCCAGAAAATCGAGCTCGTCGGAAAGGAAGGCGTGCAGGCTCCCATCGGGTTCGCTCGCCGCCTCGTAAGCGCGTTCATGCAGCGGCCGCCAGTCGGCGACGGTCAGCGCATTGGCGCGCCGCATCGGAAAATCGCGGCCCGCCTCATGCATTTGGGCGAGCGCTTTTCCGA
Source organism: Afifella sp. JA880 (assembly GCF_025379905.1). Taxonomy (NCBI): domain Bacteria; kingdom Pseudomonadati; phylum Pseudomonadota; class Alphaproteobacteria; order Hyphomicrobiales; family Afifellaceae; genus Afifella; species Afifella sp. JA880. The sequence continues at coordinate 1,136,252 of NZ_JAOANH010000001.1, read as the reverse complement.
GTTCGGCGCAATGAACGGTCTGCGGCCGGCGGACCCACATCCCGTCGAGGAATGAAAAGATCGCCGCGGGCCGTCCGCCGAGTTCGCGCAGCGCCACCCCGTCGCGGCCCTTGAGCGGCGTCGGACAGACGATGCCGCGGGCCGCCAGATGTTCGAGGAGCGACAGGAAAAAGGGCAGATCCTCGGCTTTCACCCGCCGCTCATAGAGCGTCAGTATGTAGAAGCCGGCATCGGTGTGCAGAAGGTAATTTGAGTTCTCCACGCCCTCGGCGATGCCCTTGAAGGCGAGCAGCGTGCCGAGCTCGTAGTCTTTGAGGAACGCCTGAAGCTCGCCGTCCCCAATCTCCGTATAGACTGCCATCCGTGGCGTTTACGCTGCAGCCTGGTCGCGCAGGGCCCGCGGCAGCAGGAAGGTGATGTCTTCCTCCGCCGTCGTCACGAGCTCGATCTTGAGATCGAAGCGCTCGCGGAAGGCGGCGACGACTTCTTCCACCAGAACTTCCGGAGCCGAGGCGCCGGCTGTCAGCCCGACGCGGCTGACGCCGTCGAAATCGGCCCAGTCGATCTCCGCGGCGCGGTTGATCAGCATGGCCTTGGGGCAGCCCGAACGCTCGGCGACTTCGCGAAGGCGCCGTGAATTGGAGGAATTCGGCGCGCCCACGACGAGCATGCGTTCCACCGTCGGGGCGACGGCCTTCACCGCCTCCTGCCGGTTGGTGGTGGCGTAGCAGATGTCGCCCTTCTGCGGGCCGGCGATCGAGGGGAAGCGCTCCTTCAGGATCTCCACCATCTCGGCCGTATCGTCGATCGAGAGCGTCGTCTGGCTGATCCAGGAGAGGTTCTCCGGATCCTTCGGCGTGAAGGCGCGCGCGTCCTCCGGCGTCTCGATCAGGGTGACCGTGCCAGGTTCGAGCTGGCCCATCGTGCCTTCCACCTCCGGGTGGCCGGCATGACCGATGAGCACGATCTCGCGGCCGCGGCGCTCATGCAGGATCGCTTCCTTGTGCACCTTGGAAACGAGCGGGCAGGTGGCATCGAGATAGAAGAGGTTCCGGGCGGTCGCCGCTTCCGGCACGCGTTTGGCGACGCCATGCGCGGAAAAAATCACCGGCTGCTCGGTCTCCGGAATCTCGTCGAGCTCTTCGACGAAGACGGCGCCCTTTTCCTTGAGCGTCTCCACGACGAAGCGGTTGTGCACGATTTCGTGGCGGACATAGACCGGAGCGCCGTAGCGCCTCAGCGCTTCTTCCACCACCTGGATGGCACGATCGACGCCGGCGCAGAAACCGCGCGGGGCGCAAAGATGAAGTGTGATCTGAGGTTTGGTCATGGGTCGTCCCGTTCAGGGCGAGGTAGGTCCGAGGGTGGGGTGAAGTCAAGCGTCGCCATCACCGCAGGCCCGATTGCATATCGTTTTCAGCCCTTTCGCCGCGCAGACGCGGGGCGGCAAACATGAGGAAAACCGCAACGAGCGCGATCGCGAGCCCATACCAGGTGAGCGCATATTGCAAATGGTCGTTGGGGAAAGACATGCGCGTTTCGCCTGCCTGAGGCAGGGCCGGCCCGTCGGGCGAGGCGAGAAGGTCGAGCGTCATCGGCGCGACCGGCCCGGCGAGGTCTTTGGCCGCCGAGATCGCGGCGATGGAGCGGGAGAAAAAGAGATCTTCGCCCGGCTTGTTGTCGGGAGTGAGCCAGGTCGGCGGATCGTCGGGGCGGATGAGGCCGGAAATCTCGACGGTGCCCTCAGGTGGCGGCGCCCACTCCGCCCGATCTGGCACGAAGCCACGATTGACGAGAACCGTCCCCCCGGCATCGAGGGCAAACGGCGTCATGATCCAGGCGCCGGGGCCGGACGCGGGGCCGCGCGCATCGCCGAGCGGCAGGCTGGTGAAGACGCGCACTTCCTTTTCCGGCAGGTAATGGCCCGACAGCTCGATGCGGCGGTAATGCAAATCGGCGATATCGCCGGTGAAGATCGCATCCTCCGGCACGGGCGGCAGCGAGGGCCGCTCCGCCACCTGCGCGATCAGGTCTTCCTTCCAGGCGAGACGCCGCAGCTGCCAGTTGCCGAGCGAGACGAGGATGGCGACGGCGACGACCACAAGAACGCCGGGGACGAGGAGGCGGCGGAGGCTCCTCATTGGCCGCTGCGGTCGATTTCGCCTTCTTTCGCTTTGTTGGCGTATTGCAGCGCCACCGCCAGGCCTTTGAGTGGCCTGAGCAGGACGAGGCAGAGAACGAGAACGATCGGCAGCCACAAAACGATGTGCACCCAGAAGGGCGGGGTATAGGCGAGTTCCACGATGACGGCCGCACCCGCCACCAGAAAGCCGACGAACGTCATGGCGAAAAAGGCTGGCCCGTCGGCGGAATCGGCAAAGGCATAGCTGAGCCCGCAAGCGGGACAGGCCTCTTTGAGCTTCAAGAAGCCGTCGAAGATGCTCGCCTGACCGCAGCGCGGGCAGCGTCCCCGGAGTCCGGGCGAAACCGGATCGGGAGATTTGGTCGGGATCGCCTCGGACGTCATGACATCAAAGGATGGTCCGGCGGACCATCCCTCCTTGCGTGTGAATTCAGTGCGTGACCGCGCCGGCCGTTCCCCACACATAGATGCAGGCGAAGAGGAAGAGCCAGACGACGTCGACGAAATGCCAGTACCACGCAGCCGCCTCGAAGCCGAAATGCTTCTCAGGCGTAAAGTCGCCGCGCGTCGCCCGCCACAGGCAGACGGCGAGGAAGATGGTGCCGACGATGACATGGAAGCCGTGGAAGCCGGTCGCCATGAAGAAGGTGGCGCCGTAGATGTTGCCGCCGAAGGAGAAGGCCGCCTCGGAATATTCGTAGGCCTGCACGCAGGAGAACAGAATGCCGAGAGCGATGGTCAAGGCGAGGCCCCATTTGAGGCCGCGGCGATCGTTTACGAGCAGCGAATGATGCGCCCAGGTGACCGTCGTGCCCGAGGTCAAAAGGATCAGCGTGTTGAGAAGCGGCAGATGCCACGGGTCGAAGACTTCGATGCCTTCCGGCGGCCAGGTGCCGCCGGTCAGTTCCGCGCGCATCGGCTGGATGGCTTCTCCGGCATAAAGGCTCGCATCGAAGAAGGCCCAGAACCAGGCGACGAAGAACATCACCTCCGAGGCGATGAACAAGATCATGCCGTAGCGCAGATGCAGGGAGACGACGCCGGTGTGATAGCCCTGGTGGCTTTCCTTGATGACGTCGCTCCACCAGCCGATCATCGTGATCAAAACGCCGAGCAGGCCCGGAGCGATCCAGTAGACGCCCGCTCCTTTCATGGCGGCGATGGCGCCGAGTGCGAGTGCGAAAGCCGACACGGAGCCGACGAACGGCCACGGGCTGGGGTCCACCAGATGGTAGTCGTGGTTCTTGGCGTGGGCCTCTGCCATCGTTTCCTCTCTTGCAGGATCGCCGCTTCGGGCGCCCGATTGGTTACAGCTGTGCCGACGGCTTGTCGGCAGGCGCCTGCGCCACCGGCTCCGTCGGATTTTTCTCAGGGTAGAAGGTGTAGGACAGGGTGACGGTCGTGATCGGATCCATGTCCGTGTCTTTCACGAGCGCCGGGTCCAGGAAGAACTGCACCGGCATTTCCGCTTCTTCGCCGGGCTCCAGTCGCTGCTCGGTGAAGCAGAAGCAGGCGATCTTATTGAAATAGGCGCCGGTCTGATCGGGGGCGACGTTGAAGGCCGCCGTGCCGACCGTGGTGCTGTCTGAGAGGTTCTTGGCGCGGTATTTGATGAAATAGGTCTCGCCGACCTTGGCGCGGATCGAAGCCTGCTCCGGCTTGAAGCTCCACGGCAGCCCGACGACGTTGGAATCGAAGCGCACGGTGATGACCCGGTCGACGATCTCTTGTGATCCGGCGCTGGCGCGCTGCGTGGTGCCGCCATAGCCGGTGACGGAGCAGAAGATGTAGTAGAGCGGCACGGCCGCATAGGCAGCGCCGACCATCCCGACCGCGACGCCAGCGAGAACGAGGCCGACGAAGAGGTTGCCGCGATTCTTCTTCTTGTCAGCCATCAGCCGCCTCCTGCGAGGTTGGGGCCGATCCGAATGATGGTGATGGCGTAGAAGACGACCACGAGTGCCGCCAGAATGAGGCCGATGGCGACCGAACGGCGGCGCCGGCTGCGCTTCTGTTCTTCAGTGAGCTGGATGCGATCTTCAGACATGGACATGTTGCTCATGCGCTTACGAGCCTCTCGAGTGCCGGGGCGAGCGCCGCGTCGAGCATCAGCATGGCGAAGAGAGCGAAGAGATAGACGATCGAATAGCCGAAGGCCTTCTTCGCCGCTCCATGCTCGGCTTCCTTTTCGCGCAGCACCTTGAAGGCATGGAAGATGAAGAGGGCGCCGAGCACGATCGCCGCCCCGCCGTAGAAGGGGCTCGCAAAGCCGAGCGCGAAGGGGGCGACGCCGAGCGGCGCGAGAATGAGGGTATAGGCGAAAATCTGCCGCCGCGTGGCGCGCTCGCCATGCGTGTTGGGCAGCATCGGCACGCCGGCCCGTCCGTAATCCTCCTGCACGAAGAGGGCGAGCGCCCAGAAATGCGGCGGCGTCCACAGCAGGATGATGAGGAAGAGAAGGACGGGGTAAAGCGTAACGTCGCCGGTCACGGCCGCCCAGCCGATCATCGGGGGAAGAGCGCCCGCCGCCCCGCCGATGACGATGTTCTGTGCGGTAAACCGCTTCAGGAACATCGTGTAGATGACGCCATAGAAGAAGATGGTGAAGGCGAGGAGCGCCGCCGCGAGCCAGTTGACGGCGAGCCCCAGCGTCATCACGGAGAAGATCGAGAGCGTGAGGCCGAACGTATAGGCTTCCGCCGTGCTGACGCGGCCCATCGGGATCGGCCGTGAGCGCGTGCGCTTCATCAGCCCGTCGATATCGACCTCATAGGCCATGTTGAGGACACCGGAGGCGCCGGCGCCGACCGCGATGGCGACGACCCCGATCGCCGCGAGGATCGGATGCAGATGCCCCGGTGCGACCACCATGCCGGTGAGCGCGGTGAAGATCACGAGCGACATCACCCGAGGTTTCATCAGGGCGAAGTAATCGGCGGGCTCCGCCGTCATCAACAGGGCTGGATCAATCGCCGGGTTCGTCTCGTTCGCTGCTCTGGTCACGCATTCCTCGTCGTTTCTTGCTGGTGCCGGCCCCGCGTCCTTGCCGGGCCGGTCCGTTCGCAAGGCAGAGGCGGTTCGCCCGCTTGCCGGAGGTCCGGCCCTCAGCCCTGCAAAGGGACGGGCCGGACGCTCATGCCGTCATTTGATCCGCGGCAGCTCTTCCCACTGGTGGAAGGGCGGCGGGGACGGCAGCTGCCATTCCAGGGTCGTCGCCCCCGGTCCCCACGGATTGGGTCCTGCGACCCGCTTCTTGGAGAAGGCTTCGAAGATCCCATAGAGGAAGATTAGGACGGCGATGCCCGAAAGGTAGGAACCGATCGACGACACGTAGTTCCAGCCGGCGAATGCGTCCGGATAATCGATGTAGCGGCGCGGCATGCCCGCAAGACCGAGGAAATGGTGCGGCATGAACACCATGTTGACGCCGATGAACGTCACCCAGAAATGGGTTTTTGCGATCACCGAATTGTACATGTAGCCGAACATCTTCGGGAACCAGTAATACCAGGCTCCAAAGATGGCGAAGACCGCGCCGAGCGACAGCACGTAGTGGAAGTGCGCGACCACGAAATAGGTGTCGTGCAGAGAGCGGTCGAGGCCGGCATTGGCGAGCTGCACGCCCGTCACGCCGCCGATGGTGAAGAGGAAGATGAATCCGACCGCCCACAGCATCGGCGTGCGGAACGAGATCGAGCCGCCCCACATCGTCGCGATCCAGGAGAAGATCTTCACGCCCGTCGGCACCGCGATCACCATCGTGGCGAAGGTGAAATAGGCCTGCGTGTCGACGTCGAGACCGACCGTGTACATGTGGTGCGCCCACACGATGAAGCCGACCGCGCCGATCGCCACCATGGCATAGGCCATGCCGAGATAGCCGAAGATCGGCTTGCGCGAGAAGGTGGAGACGATGTGCGAGACGATGCCGAAGCCCGGCAGGATGAGGATGTAGACCTCCGGGTGACCGAAGAACCAGAAGAGATGCTGGTAGAGGATCGGATCACCGCCGCCCGACGGGTCGAAGAAAGTCGTGCCGAAATTGCGGTCCGTCAGAAGCATGGTGATGGCGCCCGCAAGCACCGGTAGCGACAGAAGCAGAAGGAAGGCGGTCACCAGCACCGACCAGGCAAACAGCGGCATCTTGTGCAGCGTCATGCCCGGGGCGCGCATGTTGAAGATGGTGGTGATGAAATTGATGGCGCCGAGGATCGACGAAATGCCGGCGATGTGCAGCGCCAGAATGGCGAAGTCCATGGCCGGTCCCGGCGAGCCGTAGGTGGAGAAGGGCGGATAGATGGTCCAGCCCTGACCGGCGCCGTAGCCGCCCGGATTTCCCGGCACGAACATGGAGATGAGCAAGAGGATGAAGGCCGGCGGCAGAAGCCAGAAGGAGATGTTGTTCATCCGCGGGAAGGCCATGTCCGGCGCCCCGATCATGATCGGTACGAACCAATTGCCGTAGCCGCCGATCATCGCCGGCATGACCATGAAGAAGATCATGATCAGGCCATGCGCGGTGGTGAAGACGTTGTACATCTGCTTGCCGCCGTCGAGGGCGGCACCCGCGTCGTAGCCGTAGACCATCTGGGCGAGACCGTGGAAGATCTGGATGCCCGGCTCCTGCAGCTCCATGCGCATGACGACGGAGAGGCCGCCGCCGATGATCCCCGCCATGATGGCGAAGATCAGATACATCGTGCCGATGTCTTTGTGATTGGTGGAATAGACGTAGCGTTTCCATCCGGTTGGATGGTCGTGCGCCTCATGTACCGCAGCAGCGTTCGCCATAGGGGTCGTATCCTCTGATAGGTTCGCGGGCGCGCCTCAGCGCAGCGCCACCTTGTCGTCGTTGTCTTGGTTTTCCTGCTGGATCGCCTGGGCGAGAGACTGGTTGGCTCCCTCGATGTCATCCACAGCCTGGCTCGCCCATTGCTGGAATTGATCCTTCGAGACGACGCGCATGGCGATCGGCATGAAGGCGTGATCCTTGCCGCAGAGTTCCGAGCACTGGCCGTAGAAGAGGCCTTCGCGGTTGGCCTTGAAGTAGGTCTCGTTGAGGCGCCCCGGCACCGCATCGATCTTGATGCCGAAGGGCGGCATGGCGAAGGAATGGATGACGTCGGCCGAGGTGACCTGCACGCGCACGAAGGTGTCGACAGGCACCACCACAGGGTTGTCGACGGAGAGGTTGCGCACACCGTTCTCCGGCAGATCCTCATCGGGGATCATGAAGGCCTGAAAGCTGATCTCGTCGGTGATGCCATTCGACTTGCTGTCGTCGTCGATGCCGTATTCGTAGCCCCAATACCATTGGTGGCCGGTGACTTTGACGGTGAGAAACTTGTCCGTCTCAGGATTGTATTCGGAGTAGATCTTGGAAGGGTCGAACTGGCCGTAGAGCAGTCGGAAGGACGGCAGGGCGATCAAAACGAGGATGAGGACCGGCAGGACAGTCCATAAAACTTCGACCGTGGTGTTATGCGCGAAGCGGGCGGGCTCGGGATTGCGTTTGGCGTTGAAGCGGACGGCGCACCAGGCCATCAGCCCGAAGACGAAGACGCAGACCGCCAGCATGATGGCGAGCGTGTACCAGGCGAACCAGTCGACATATTGTGCGACTTCGCTTGCCGCTTCCTGCAGATTGACCTGCCAATTGAATGGTCCGCTGTCGACCGGCTGCGCCAGCGCTTGGGAACCGAGGGCGAAAAGCCCCGACAACGCGCCGAAAGTTCGAGCCAGAGCTCTCATGAACACCTCTTCATCTTTCTCCGCCACAGAAAGACCATCTAGGCGGGGTCCGTTCACCAGCCAGTGCAAGAAACGGCCTTTGCTGCAAGGTTTGTTTGGAGCAGACCTAAACTCCATCAATGCAGAAGAGGCCAACTTCCGTACATCTGCGGCATTTTGGCCATCATGTGCGGCATTTTGGCCTGCGGCTCAAGAGGCGATGCTGCCCGCAGCCATTTCTTGAATGGCCATCGGCGGTCTGGTACCGCTCAATCCCGATTCGGAACCGGCGGTCGGGGCCCGCCACCTTGAGAAGGTTGATCTCAGTTGCGCTTTCCCGCTTTCCTGCTGTCCGCCCTTATTCTTGGCGCTGCCGTCTTGCTTCCGGCCGCGGCCGAAGCCCAGGGCACCGTCAAATCCAAGCATGGTGACTGGGAGGTGCGTTGCGACACCCCTCCCGGCGCGCAGAACGAGCAATGCGTCGTGATGCAGTTCGTCACCGCCGAAGACCGGCCGAATGTCGGCCTGACGGTGATCGTCTTGAAGACCGCCGACAAGCAGGCGCGCATCCTGCGCGTTCTGGCGCCGCTCGGCGTTCTGCTGCCGCGAGGTCTCGGCCTCAGGATCGATGATGATGATCTGGGCTCTGCCGGTTTCGTGCGCTGCCTGCCCAATGGCTGCGTGGCCGAGGTCATCATGGACGATGATCTGTTGAAAAAGATGGAGAACGGCAAGAACGCGACGTTCATCATCTTTCAGACGCCGGAGGAGGGGATCGGCATTCCGATCGCGCTTGCCGGCTTCAAGGACGGCTACGCCGAACTTCCCTGAAGATCTTGGGTTTTCCGGAGGCCGCCGACAGGTGCGGGGGCTCAAGCGGTGTTTGAGGCGTCGCTGCAAACGACGCCTCTTTTTGTATGATCCGAGCGCGGAGCGATGTCAGGCGCGTTCGCGCCGACCCGTGCGTTTCCGGCCTTCGCCGCCTTCCTCGCGCGGCGGAGCAACCAGCGGACCGATCAACTCTTCGATATGGGCGCGGTCCGGCCGCTCGCCGCGATTGTGGCTGTCGATGGCCGTGCGGATCGCGACGAGATGCTCCGGCGTGGTGCCGCAGCAGCCGCCGACGATGCGTGCGCCGGCATCCATGGCGAGATGGGTGTAGCTCGCCATCAACTCCGGCGTGCCGGAATAATGCACATGGTCGCCCTTCACCTGCGGGATGCCGCAATTCGCCTTGGCGATCACCGTGAAGCCGTTCTTCTGGGCCTCCATGGCGAGAACGGAGACGAGAAGATCCGAGGCTCCGACGCCGCAATTGGCTCCGAAAGCCTCCGGCGTCTGTGACAGGCCGTCGAAGACTTTCGCGAGATCTTCGGGCTTCAGCCCCATCATGGTGCGTCCGGCCGTGTCGAAGCTTGCCGTCGCCGTGTAGGGCATGCCGGCGTTGATGGCGCCCTCGGCCGCAGCGCGGATTTCTTCCACGGATGACATCGTCTCGATCCAGCAGATATCGGCGCCGCCGGCCTTCAACCCCTTGGCCTGCTCGGTGAAGGCTTCGACCGCCGCTTCCATCGTCAGCTCGCCGAGCGGGGTGAAGAGCTCGCCGGTCGGCCCCATCGAGCCCGCGACGACGACCTCGCGGCCCGTCGCGTCGGCGGCTTCGCGCGCGATCTCGGCCGCCAGCTTGTTGAGCTCGAAGACGCGGTCCTGGGCGTTGTGCAGCTTCATCCGGAAGCGATTGGCGCCGAAGGTATTGGTGAGGATGATGTCGGAGCCCGCGCCGAGGAAGCCGTCATGCAGCTTGCGGATCCGGTCGGGATGGTCCGCGTTCCACAATTCCGGCGGGTCGCCGGCCGTCAGCCCCATCTGAAAGAGGTTTGTGCCGGTCGCGCCGTCCGCCATGAGGACGTCTTTGCGGGCAAGAAGCTCTTGCAGTTTCGCCATCTTCGATCTCACGCTTGCTTTGCGGACCGCATGAAACACCTCCGCCCGCCGCCGGCAAGGGGCGCTCCGCCATATTTGATCCCGCGTTGGGTCTCAAATCGCTCTGGAACGGTGCGCGCTGGGCTGCGTTGGCGCAGCGACGGGCGCCCTCCGGCGGTGCCGTATCTCAAGGAGATTTCACCAATGAAGAAGATTCTGACAACGCTGGCGATCGCTGCTGGTCTCGCCATGCCGACGGCCGCTCTTGCGCAGGATGGCGTGGAAATCGGTTCGCTCGATTGCGTCGTTGAAGGCGGCGGTGGTTTCATCATCGGCTCGACCAAGAATCTCACCTGCGCCTATACGCCGACGGATGGCAGCCAGAAGGAGACCTATGCCGGCACGGTGAAGAAGTTTGGACTCGACGTCGGCGTCACCCAGGAGAGCTTCATCAAATGGCTCGTTTTCGCCCCGACGGGCTACAACTACACGCAAGGCGCGCTCGCCGGTGATTATGCGGGTGTCGGCGCCGAGGCGACGGTCGGCGGCGGTGTCGGCGCCAATGTTCTGGTCGGCGGTTCTGAGAAGAGCATCACCTTGCAGCCCGTCAGCGTCCAGGCGCAGAAGGGCCTGAATCTCGCAGTCGGGTTCCAGTCGTTCACGTTGCGGCCGCTCATTCAGTAATCTTCCGCGCATTGTTTCTGCGCACTGCTTTTCGAGGCCGCCGGGGTCGCTCCCCGGCGGCCTTATTATGTCTGCTGCGACGCTTCACGGGGCTGACATCTCCCGCGCCCTATGCTGTGGCGGTGGCCGAGATGAGACGCGCCGAGGACGGACCATGCGGAAAATCGTCGTGCTTTTTGCGCTCCTGGGCCTTGGTCTGGGTATGGGCCGGCCGGCACTCGCCCAGCAGGTCGATCTTGAGGGATATTTCATCGCCCTGAACGCCTGCGAGGCAACGCAGAAAAAGACGAGCGACAATCCGGGCGGGGTCCGGCTCGAGATCATGCGCGCCTACAAAATGCTGGCGCGCAACGACACGCCGGGGACGCATTACCGCGTCGAGGTGCCGGGGGCGCCGGAGAGCGAGGCGCGCTGGGTGCCGATGGATTGCGGAGTTTTCGCGCCCGAGACGGCTCTTGTCGGCGAGTCTCGACCTTCTCAAGACGGGACCGAGACCGCAAAGGACACGACCGCGGGAAACGAGACGGCCGAGCAGGCGCAAAGCGGCTTTGCTCCCGACAGTCTTGGATACGTGTTGGCCGCCTCCTGGCAGCCCGGCTTTTGCAAGACCGAGGCAGGACACGACAAGCCGGAATGCCTGCTTCTGCGGCCCGGGCGCTTCGATGCCCTGCATTTCTCTCTGCACGGACTGTGGCCCGACGATCTCTCCGACAAGGCGATCTACCCCTGCTATTGCGATCCGGGTCCTGCCGTCGCCTGCACGCAGAACCGGCCTCCGGCCGAGACGATCGAACTCGATCCGGATCTCCTGGCGGCCCTAGCCGTGATCATGCCGGGCGTTCAATCGGGGCTGCATCGCCATGAATGGAGCAAGCATGGCACCTGTTACGAGGACGACGTGACGGGCGACGACTGGGATTCCGACCCCAACGAATATTATGGCGAATCCCTGTTGCTGATGGCGCAGCTCAACAATTCGCGGGTCTGGGAGCTGTTTGCCCGAAATGCCGGCAAAAGGCTCTCCCGCGAGCAGATCGAAGAGGCCTTCGACAGCTCGTTCGGCGAGGGGGCAGGCCAGCGCGTCATCGTGCGCTGCGATGAGGCGACCGGCGACATCACCGAATTGTGGATCTCCCTCAAGGGCCACATCGATGAGAGGCCGGATCTCGCAAAGCTGATCGACGCGGCTCCGCCGGCAGCGAACTCGAACCGGGAAGAAAGCTGTGCGAGCGGCTTGGTCGTCAAAGTGGAATGATCAGCTCACGCCGACATAACGCCCTGGCCGGTGGTTGATGGCGAGGATGAAGTTGAGCACGGCGGCGCCGAGGAGCGAGAGAAGCACGCGATCGGCATCGACGACGAAAAGCGCGATGACCATGATCGTCGCGTCGATGGCGAGCTGCACATAGCCCGCCCGCAGCCCGTAATTGTCCTGCAGATAGACCGATAGGATGTTGACGCCGCCGAGCCCTGCGCGGTGACGGAAGAGCGCCAGAAGCCCCATGCCGATGAGAATGCCGCCCATGATGGCGGCGTAAAACGAGTTGATCTCGCCAAGCCCGATCCATTGCGGTGTCAGGCGCGCAAACAAGGAGACGAGGCCGACTGCGATGAAGGTGGCGATGGTGAAGCGCCAGCCCATGCGCCCGATGGAGAGCGCATAAAACGGCAGGTTGACGACGAAGAAGGCGATCGGAAACGGAATCCCTGTCGCATATTGGATGAGGAGCGAGATGCCTGCGGTGGACCCCGTCAGAAGCGTTGCCGTCGAATAGATCGAGAGGCCCAGCGCCACGAGCAGCGTGCCGATGAGAAGTGCCAGAACATCTTCGTAGAGCCGGTGCTTATGGGCGGGAGGCTGATCGGTCATGTGAGGTGCTAAGCCGTGTTGCGAGACGGAGAGGGTGGTCGGGTTCTCTCGGTCAAGCAAGTGACGTGCCGACCCGCTCCTGCCTTTTCCGGTACGAGTTGCCCGTCCGCCGCGGGGCAAGGATGCAGGTTTTTGCGCTAGACGTGATGCGTGAAGCGGGCAAGAACCTTTCGTGTCGAAACGCCCCATTGCGGCCGTGCCTTGCTCGTAACTTGCCGGCTCTCATGACGAGCTAGGTGATTCCCGTCACAGCCATGCTAAATTTGCTGTCCAGGAAGACTTCTGAGCGTTGGGCTGGCCGGTTGCCGCCCGCGAGCTTTTACCGGGCGTCGTCGCCCGAAGGATATGTGCCGCTGCGGCGGAGAGAGAGTGAGCATTGTCATGACGCGTGAGACCGAGATGCGGCCCCACCCCAAGGCTTTGGAAGCGCAGGAGCTGATGGCGCGCGGGCGCCTGAGCCGTCGCTCCTTCATCCGCGTCGCCGCCTTGACGGGAATGTCGGCCGCCGCCGCTTACGCCATGGCGGGCCTGCCCACCCCGGTCTATGCGCAGACGATCGGCAACGTGCCTTTTCAGAATCCGGACGACGACCCGCAGGAAGGCGGCATCATCAAGGTCGGCATGCAGGTCCAGAAAATGGACGATCCGGCCACCTATGCCTGGACGGAGGCATCCAACCAGACCCGGCATATTCTCGAATATCTGACCTATACCACGCCGGACAACGTCACCCACCCGATGCTGGCGGAAAGCTGGGAAGCCTCCGACGATCTGACCGAATGGACGTTTTACATCCGGCGCGGGGTTCGCTGGCACAACGGCGAGGAGCTCGTCGCCGACCACATCCGCTTCAACGTCGAGCGCTGGTGTGATCCGGCGCTCGGCTCCTCCAATCTCGGCCTCGCCTCGATCGCAGCGATGCTCGAGGAGGTGGAATCCGACGATGACACGGATGAGGACGAGGATGCCGCGCCGAAGCTTGTGAAGAGGCTGCGCGAGGATGCCGTCGAGGTGGTCGACGACCACACCATCCGTTTCAGGCTGTCGCGGCCTGTGCTCTCCTTCCCGGAGGATATGTACAATTATCCGACGGCCATCGTGCATCCGAGCTTTAAGGCACCATTTTCGGACAATCCGATCGGCACCGGTCCGTTTGCTCTGGCCGAGCTTGTCGTCGGCCAGCGCTGCATCCTGAAGCGCGTGCGCGAGATCGACGAGGAGCCGTTCCAGTACTGGGGTGGAGCGGTGTTTCTCGACGAGATCCACTATTATGACGTTCCGGAAGACACCCAGCTCACGTCGTTTGCATCCGGCGACATCGACGCGATCTTTGAATTCGGCGTCGAGCAGATGGAGCTCGCCCAGGCGCTCGATGGGAACATTCTTTCGACCCGCACAGCGCAAACGCTCTGTCTGCGCTTCCAGATCGATCAGGAGCCGTGGACCGACAAACGGGTGCGGCAGGCGTTCGTCAAAGCCTGTGACAATGCCGCGATGCTTCCTCAGGTTTTTCCCGAGAGCGGCGATGTCGGCTGGAACCACCATGTCTCGCCGATCCATCCGGAATATTTCCCGCTGCCGAAGCTCGAGCGCGACGTCGAGGCTGCGAAAGCTCTCCTCGCCGAGGCGGGGCAGGAGAACCTCGAAGTCACGGTGGCTTGCGGCAAGACCGACGGCCCCTGGCAGCAGACGGTATGCGAGATCGTTCGCGATCAGGTGAAGGAAGCCGGCATCACCTTGAACATCAACATCATGGCGACGGCGAAATACTGGGAGATCTGGAAAGACACGCCCTTCGGCGCGACGCAATGGACGCACCGTCCGCTCGGCACCATGGCTCTGTCTCTCGGCTACCGAACCGGCGTGCCCTGGAACGAGACGCATTATTCCAATCCGGAATTCGATGCCGCGCTCGACGAGGCGGAAACGATTTTGGATGCGCAGAAGCGCAAGGCCGCCATGGAGAAGGTGGAAAAGATCCTTCAGGACGATGCGGTGATGGTCCAGCCGATCTTCCGCCCGGTCTACACGATCTCCTCCAAGAAAGTGCACGGCTATCCCGCGCATCCGAGCCAGTACCATCAGTTCAACAAGGTCTGGATCGAGCGTTGAGGCCCTGAGGCGGCCTGCGGGCCCCGCTCGCCTCCGGTCGCGTCTCCCTCTCTCGGGCCTGGTGAGATCTGCCATGCGCTGACAGCGTATCTCGGCATCGAATGCCGCGGTGCCTGCGGTGGCAATCTGCGCTATGCGGCCGCCTTCGAAGGGTTTGAACGGGCAGCCGGACGCCGTTCCCGCCGTGAACCTGCAGCAGCGCGGCGTGAGGGCCGCATCGACGCTCCCGAAATGAGGATTGCAATGCTATCCTGCCAGAATGTCGCATCAGACGACGATGGGAGGGGCACCAATGCTGGGAACCACGATGAATCAGGTCGCCGATTTTGCTGACATTCCGGTCGTCTTCGGCCCGGGACGTGCGACGCGGATCGCGCAGGACGTGTCGGCGCTCGTCGGCGAGGCTGCGAACGTCCTGCTTGTCGCCGATTCCGGCCTGCGTCCGCACGGCCACATTCTCTGCCTCGAAGAGGCGCTCTTGGGCGCCGGCCATCAGCTGGCGATCTACGACGACGTCTCCGGCGAGCCGACGGAAGCTCAGGTGGCCGGGGCCGTTGCCGCCGGGTTCGGCGATTGGACGAGGCTCGTCATCGCGCTTGGCGGCGGCTCGGCGATCGATCTCGGCAAGATCACCGCGGCGATGCTCGCCAATCCGGGCGAGGTGATGCACTACCGCATGGCGGAGATGCCGTTTGCCACCAAAGCCATTCCTTTGATTGCCATGCCGACCACCTCGGGCAGCGGTGCCGAGTTCACCGCGACGGCCGATCTTCTGGCCAGTGATGGCACCAATTACTGGTACCGCGCGCCGGAGCTGATGCCTGCGCTCGTGCTTCTCGATCCCGAACTTGTCTGCACGCTTCCAGGCTTGCCGACGGCCACCACCGGCGTCGATGCCCTGGTGCATGCGGTGGAAGCAGCGACCGGCCGGAGGGCGAGCCGCGAAAGCCAGGCGGCTGCGCTCTCTGCCATCTGGCTCATTTGCGAGAACCTGCCCGTCGTGATGAGCGAGCCTGAGAACCTCGCGGCCCGCGCCGGCATGATGCAGGGAGCGGCCCTAGCTGGGATTGCGATCGAGAAGACAGGAACCGGGCTTGCCCACAATATCGGCTATGCGCTGGGCCCCCTCGCGCCGATCCCGCATGGCCTTGCGGTGGCCATCGGCATGGCGGCGACTGCGGATTGGGCGGTGGAAGGAAACCCGGAGGGTTTTGCGGCGGTGGCGGAAGCCATGGGGAGCGAACGAAAGCCTGAGGCCTTTGCGCCGGCCTTTCGTGCCCTTTGCGCCGAGATCGGCTTGTCGCTCGACCCGCCGGCTTTGTCCAGCATTTCCGTCGAAGCGCTTGTTGCGCGCATGGGGGCGGAGGAAAATGCCCCGATGTTGGAGGCGAACACCCGCTTCATCGGTGATCGCGACCTGCCGCAGCTCGCGGCGCGGGTGCTGCAAAAAGAGGCCAGAAACGCTGCTTAATGTGCGCTACCATCGCATGCGGAAGACACTGATCGGAAGGCGCTCCGGCCAGATAATATCTTGAATTGAGGTGCGGAGCTCCCTAATAAAGGGCGTTGCGAAGATGCATTCGCGATCGTTTTTGCAAAGGTGCAGTGATGTCACGCGACGGTTTTCACGGTCTTTGATACGGGTTGCGCGGCGTGTCCAATTGGGCGCGCCCGACGCTAACTTGTTTGGACCTAACGTCATGACCCCGCATGCGCTCTTGGTGGCGTGCGGGGTTTTTGTTTTAATGGCCCTTGCTGCACTCTTTCTGGCCAGCACCTCCGAACTTTCGTTGGTCGATGTGGGTGTGCCAGTCTCACTGTTTTCGGCTGTGGCCGGCTTTCTTTTCAATTCAGCAGTGAAGCTCCATTCTGAAGCGCGCGACCGCGCGTTTGATTTTCTCAAGGAGCATAGTGAGAACGATAAGCTGCATGCTGCCCTCGCGCGTGTCGGCGAGTTTGGTCGCATGCACGTGAACGTGACGGATGCGGAGGCCATACGCCTCGTAAGGCAGATGATAGAGACCAAGGCCTCGCCGAACGCTCTTGCGGCGAGCGAGGCGAAAGGGATGATCGACGAGGGTCTCTTACTCGCTATACTGAGGGCGGGTAACTTCTTCGAAGTCATGGAGATCGCGACGCGCAACGGTGCGGTCAACGAGGGCATAGTTCGCGACTATTACCGCGAGCCATTGCATAGCTTTCATGCAATTGCAGCGCCTATAATCTCTGTCTTTCGGAATTCCCCGCCGAAGCCGAATTCCCCCTATGAAAATGTTGAACGGCCCCGCGCATTGATTGGAGTTGACCAGCTTCTTGGGCGGTGGCCGCTCCCTGTTTCGCCTCACCCGGTCTCGGGTCGGGAATGAAATTCGCGGTCACTTCCCGCTGAGTGTGAGCCCCCAGGCTTTGCCGGCATCGACGAGCCATTCGACCATCGCCTCGCCGTAGCTGCGCGCGACCGCGATGTCGAAGCAATCTTCCGCCTGGCGCAGCACGAGGACGTCGAACGCGGCCATCTTGGTCTGGGCGGCACCGCCCGGCGGCAGCGTGTCGAAATCGAGCGCGATGCCGTGGGCGAGGAGGCTTGCCGCAGGCGCTCCTGCCAGGCGCACGATGCTGAAGCCGTGGCCGAGATCGGTCAGCGTGCCGGATCGGCCGATCGCCTTCTTGAGCTGTTCGGCAATGCCGTCGGTATCGCTCAACAGCATCAGCCGGCCGACGCCGAGCGACACCAGCATGCCATGGGCATTGTCGACGAACATGCCGTTGTCGGGCATCGGCAGCTCGGTCACGTCCGACAACGCGTTGGCGAAGTCGATCGCGGTGGAAAGCCAGGCCTGCATCTGCACGATGACCGCCGGGCGAAATTCGGTGAGTGTGAGGGCCGCAGACGTCGCCGGCTTGCCGCGTGCCAATGCGTGAAGCGCCGATTGCCGTTCGATCGGCACCGGCTTTTTGGCGGTGTTGGTTTCCTCAGCCATTGGAGCGGCTCCCGTCGGGATCGTAGAATTGCGGGTCCACGACCCGCACCCGGTTATGTGCCCCGCGCAGAGGATCGGCGGCGTAGAGAACCTCTTCGTGCCGCTCCCGTCCACCGCGCAGGAGCGCCAGCGCGATATGGCTCTTCATGGCCGGGCTGTAGGTCGCCGAAGTGATGTGGCCTTCGGACTCGCCCGGCTTCTCCGCACTTTCGCCTTTGACGAGATGCGCGCCGGCCTGGACGGTCGCGCCGTCGAGCGCCACAAGGCCGACGAGCTGCAGGCGGTCTTGCGAGGTCAGGGCCTCGCGCAAGGCGAGCGGCCGGCCGACGCAGTTCTTCTTTTTCGATAGGATTTTTTCCATGCCGAAATCTTCAAGGCTGCGCCGCCCGTCGAATTCCGCCGCGCTGGGATAGCCCTTCTCGATGCGCAGAATGTCCATCGCCTCCATGCCATAGGGCGAGACGCCGAGATCCTTGCCGTCCTCCAGAAGACGCTTCCACAGGAAAGCGCCGTGATCGGCACCGATATAGATCTCGTAGCCGTCTTCCCCGGATGAGGAGAGCCGCGCCACGATGACGGGGAGGTCCTTGACCGTAGCACGATGCACGTCCCGGTACGGAAAGGCCCGATTGTCCATATCCCGGCCTTCGACGATGCGGCTGACGAGTGTGCGCGATTTCGGGCCGGAAACGGCGATGCCGGCATATTGCTCGGTGACGGACGTTACGGTGACGCGCAGATCCGGCCAGGCGATGGCGAGAAGATATTCCAGATGCGTCACCACCATCTCCGCCTTCGCGGCCGCAGTGGTGAGCAGGAAATGGTCCTTGGAGAGACGCAAGGCGGTGCCGTCGGCGAAGATCAGCCCATCCTCGCGCAGCATGACGCCATAACGCGTCTGCCCGGTCGTCAGATTGGAGAAGAGGTTGGTGTAGACGCGGTCGAGGAAGGCCGCCGCATCGGGGCCCGCGACATCGATTTTGCCCGTGGAGGAGATATCGGCGATGCCGACGGCGTCGCGCACATGCGCGGCCTCGCGCAATGCGGCCTTCTCCGCGGCTTCGCCGGGCCGCGGATAGGCGCGGGGCTCCATCCACAAGCCTGACGCTGCCATCGGCGCTCCGGCCGCGACATGCGTGGCATGCAGCGGCGAACGCCGCACCGGGCGCATCTGTGCGCCGCGGGCGCGTCCGGCGAGCGTGCCGAGCGGCACGGGGACGAAAGGCGGGCGGAAGCGCGTCGTGCCGGCCTCGGACATCGGCACCTCGCGGGCCTCCGCCAGAATGGCGAGGCCGGTGACGTTCGAGGTCTTGCCCTGATCGTTCGCCATGCCGAGCGTCGTGTAGCGCTTCACATGTTCCGGGCTCTCAAAACCCTCGCGCGCGGCAAGCCGGATATCCTCCGCGGTGACATCGTGCTGAAGGTCGACGAAGGCCTTGTCGAATTTGCCGAAGCGGCGACCTGCCGGGGTTTTTACCTCAAACAAGGGTTTGAGCCCGCCATCCTCGACGGATGCCCGCAGATTGCCGCCGCGGCTGTCCACCTTGAAGGAGGGGAGAGGGCAGCGCAGGCCGAGGAGTTCGCAGGAGGCCTGGCCCGCGACCGCGCCCTGTTTCAAAACTTCGCCGAGCCGCGCCGCGCCGATCATCGCACCCGCCGGCACCCAGGCTTCGCGCTGTGTGCCGGGCACGAAGGCGGCGATGTCTGCGTTCCAGGTGGGGGCGCCGCCGGCCTGGCTTGCGAGATTGATGACGGGGTTGCTGCCGCCGGAGACAAGCAGGGTGTCGCATTCGAGTGTAGTTGTCTCGCCGCTGCCGTCGGCGGCCATCACGACCGCCTTCTCGACGGCCTTCTTGCCCTGAGCCGCGATGACGACATGGCCGGTGAGGAGGCGCGCGCCCGCCTGTTCGAGCGGCTCTGTCAGTTCAGCCGGCAAGTCCTCGCGCGGATCGACGATGGCTGCGATCTGCAGCCCCTCTTCGGCAAGGGCGGCCGCATTGAGCCACGCCTGATCGTTGTTGCAAAAGAGAACCGCCTGCCGGCCGACCATGACGCCGAAACGGCGTGCATAGGCGAGCGCGGCGGAGGCGAGCATCACGCCCGGTCGGTCGTTGCCGGCAAAGACGATCGGACGCTCGTAAGAGCCCGTGGCGAGCACCACCTGCCGGGCCTGCAGCCGCCAGTGGCGCGCCCGTGTCAGCCCGCTGGCGCTGCAATCCTCGAAGGCCGCAAGGACGTTGGCGTCGTAATAGCCCCAGACAGCGGTCTGCCGCAGAACGCGCACATTGGGCATGGCGTCGAGCTCGTCGGCCGCTTCCTTAGCCCAGTCGAGCGCCGCCGTGCCGTTGATGCGCGCATCGTCGAGATCGATTGCGCCGCCGAGCACGTGCCCTTCATCGGCGATGAGAACGCGGGCGCCGACGCGTCCCGCCGTCAGCGCTGCGGCAAGCCCGGCCGGACCGCCGCCGACGACGAGAAGATCGGCAAAGGCATTGGCGCGCTCGTAGCGTGCCGGATCAGGCGACAGGCTCGCGCGCCCCATGCCGGCCGCGGCGCGGATCGACGGCTCGTACCACATCCACGAACGCTTCATCGGCCCCATGAAAGTCTTGTAGTAGAAGCCGGCGCCGAAAAAGGGCGCGAGAACCTGGTTGATGGCCCCGACATCGCGGTCGACTGAAGGGTAGGCGTTCTGGCCGGTAACGACGAGCCCCTCGGAGACGAGCCGGGTCGTCGCCTGCACATTGGGCTCCGTCTCGCCGCCCGTTCCGGTCGTCACCAGCGCGTTCGGTTCTTCGCTGCCGGCGGCAAAGACGCCGCGGGGCCGATGATATTTGAACGAGCGCGCCACGATCGCGCGGCCGGAGGCGAGAAGTGCGGACGCGATCGTGTCGCCGGAAAACGCCTCCACCGGCTTGCCGTCGAAGGTGAAGCGCAGCGGCTTGTCGCGGTCGATGCGCGTGCCGAATGTGTCTGTGCGAAAGCCCGCCATCACTCGTCTCCCCCGAACGGGCCGGCGAGTTTGGTGTCCAGCACTTCATGCGTCTCGGTGTTGCGCGTGGCGATCAGGAACTGCCGGCAGCCGTGTTCGTGCTGCCAGATTTCCTTGTGCTCGCCGCGCAAATTCTTGCGCTCATAGACGTAGGGAACCCACGGTCCGGCTTCTTTTTCCCGGTGCGACGGGCGCTTCACGCCCGCATCGCCCCAATAGGTGAATTCGCCGACATCGCGCAGCCCGCAGACGGGACATGGGATCAGCATGGCACGCTCCCGCGCCGCGTTGAGAGAGGGCGGCGCATCAATGCAATCTCGGGGTTGGGCCGACGCCGGCCTCGTCGAGCACCCGGCCGTCCTTGAAGCGGTCGAGCGAATAGGCGGCGTTGAGCGGGTGCGGCTCGTCATTGGCGATCGTATGGGCAAAGCACCAGCCGGCCGCGGGCGTCGCCTTGAAGCCGCCGTAGCACCAGCCGCAATCGAGGTAGAGGCCGGGCAGGGGCCCCTTGTCGATGATCGGGCTGCCGTCCATCGACATGTCCATGATGCCGCCCCACGAGCGCAGGAGCTTGAGGCGCGAGACATTCGGGAAGAGCGCCAGAAGCTGCTCCGTCATCTCGTGGACGGCCGGCAGATTGCCGCGCTGGGCGTAGGAATTGTAGAGATCGAGACCGCCGCCGAAGACGAGGCCGCCCTTGTCGGATTGCGTGACATACATGTTCCCGCAGCCATAGGCGACGACCGTGTGAATGAGCGGCTTCACCGGCTCGGTAACGAAGGCCTGCAACAGATGGCTTTCGATCGGCAGATTGTCGACGCCGGCAAGCCGCATCACGTCGGATGTCATGCCGGCTACGGAGACGCCGACCTTGGCCGCCTTGATCTGCCCGCGCGGTGTCTCCACGCCGACGACCTTGCCGGCCTCTTTGACGAAGCCGGTCACGGGCGTGTTCTCGATGATATCGACGCCGAGCCGGTCGGCGGCGCGGGCATAGCCCCAGGCGACGGCGTCGTGGCGAGCGGTGCCGCCGCGCTTTTGCAGAAGCCCGCCGATAACCGGAAAGCGGGCGCCCGGCGAAATGTCGAGGCCGGGGCAGAGCCGCGAGACGCCTTCGCGGGAAACGAGCTCTGCATCGATGCCGGCGAGTTTGAGCGCATTGCCGCGCTCTGCAAGACGGTCGAGCTGTTCCGGCGAATGCGCGAGATCGAGGACGCCGCGCTGCGAGAACATGACATTGTAGTTGAGCTCCTGCGACAGGCCCTCCCACAATTTCAGGCTCCATTCGTAGAAGCGGTGGTTTTCCGGCAGGAGGTAATTGGAGCGCACGATGGTCTGGTTGCGCCCGACATTGCCCTGACCGATCCAGCCGCGTTCGACGACGGCGATATTGGTGAGCTTGTGGTTCTTGGCGAGATAGAAGGCCGTGGCGAGACCATGGCCACCGCCACCGACGATGATGGCGTCGTAGCGCGGCTTCGGCTCCGCCTTACGCCAGGCCGGACGCCAGCCGCGATTTCCCGTAATGCCCTGGGTCAGGACCCGCAGGGCCGAATATTCCGCCATCGCCATTGATCCGGGCTGTTGCCGCACGCTTTCGGAGAGCGCCCCCTCCAACAAGGTTAAAGCTTTGACTCAATCGGCCGCGTTTCGAAAGCGGCGCGAGCGGTTTTCTCCACCGACAGATTGCCGCCCGGCCGGCGCCGACCCGGGTTTTCGTCGGGCGTTGAGGAACTTGCGGAAGTTGTGGGCGATGGGGGAAAACTCAGATGTCGCGGCCGCCCGCGGCGTCTTCCTCCTCCTCGTCTGCGGGCGCGTCGCCATCGGGCGTCGCGGGAAGCAGCGCCCGCTCTTTGAGCCAGGGATTGATGGCGACGGCTTCGCGCAACGCTTTGTGGGCAAGCCGCGTGCGCCCCTGGTGCAGGAGGATGAGGCCGCGTCCGGAGAGTGCCGCGAAGTGCTTGGGCTCGAGCTCCATGACGCGGTCGATGTCCTCGAGCGAGCCGTCGAGATCACCTTCGAGAAAGCGCAAGGTGGCGCGCTGATTCCAGGCCTCGGCGTAATCGGGCGCCCGGGCGATCACGTCATCGAGGATCGCCGTCGCCTTGTCGTAGTCGGCGACGCGGCGGGCGGTGAGCGCCTCCTGCATCATCTGCGAAATCTCTGCGGTCGGGCCGACCATCCAGGCCTGCCAGATCAGGTTCTCGATGCGCCGGCCTTCCGTTTCGCTCCGGGCGCCTTTGAGCTCATCGTAGAGACGGGAGAGTTCCGTCCTCCGCTCGGAGGCGGAAAGATGCCGGCTGGTGTCGTCGTCCATGCCGGCGGCGCGGCTCGGGTTCGAAAGGAAGAGAAGCGCGAGAAGGGTAAGCGCCAAGGAGAAGAGGAGGTTGCCGGCGCGCGCCATACCCCGGCGCCTGTCGCAAGCGGGCGGAGCCGGAGCTGCGGAGACGGTTATCGCCGGCAAGGCAATCGGCATCGTGTCCTTCTGCGCGCCAAGGCGCACGGATTGGCCTCGTTGGTGGAATAGTTAGGCCTGATGCCGGGGCTGACCAGCGCCTCGCCGCAATCCGCGCAAACCATACGCTCAACAAGGCTTGAAAACCGTCCTCCGCCTCTTCCGGCTTGCGAGCCAGGATGGCATGGTCGCGCGCAAGCGACCACAAAGCGCCGCCGGGGAGAGGAAAGGCATGACGACATCGTGAGCGGAGGGATTTTTCCCGAAGCCGAAGCGCGCGTCGGCCGCCTCGTCGGTGGGGTCTGTGCTGCTCTTGCCATTCTCGGCGGTCTCGTCCTCGTCGTTTTGACGGTGATGACCGTTCTCTCCATCGCCGGCCGCGCGCTGGTGCCTTTGGGGCTCGGTCCGGTCCCGGGCGATTTCGAGCTCGTGGAAGCGGGCGTGGCCTTCGCCGTCTTTTCCTTCCTTCCCTGGTGCCAGTTTCGCCGTGGCCACGTCACCGTCGACCTTCTGGCGGAGCGATTCGGTCCGCGCGGCATGGCGGCTTGTGCGCTTGCGTCCAATCTCGTCATGACGGCGATCGCCTGTCTTCTCGCCTGGCGCCTTGGTCTCGGCATGCAGGACAAGAGGCTCTACCCGGAGACGACCTTCATCCTGCAATTCCCGATCTGGTGGCCCTATGCGGCCTCTCTCGCCGGCGCCTGGATGTTCGCCGTCGCCTCGGCCTACACCGTCTGGCGCGCCTTGAACGAGACGCTGACGACAGGCGAACAGGCGGGTCTGCGCCCGCGCGGCACGGAGTCCGGCGAGTGAGCGATGTGGCGCTTGGCGGCTGGTCTTTCGCCGTCCTCCTGCTTTTCATTTTCCTGCGCATGCCGATCGGCCTTGCGATGCTCGTCATCGGTCTCGTCGGCAACGTTCTCGTCAACGGCTCCTGGACGCCGCTTCTGGCGCAGCTCAAATCGCTCACCTACGAGAGCTTTTCGAGCTACTCGCTGTCGATCGTGCCGCTCTTTCTCCTGATGGGGCAGTTCGCGACGCGCGGAGGCATGTCGCGGCAGCTCTTCGATGCGGCGGCGGCACTTCTCGGCCACCGCAAGGGCGGCGTCGCCATGGCCGCCGTCGGTGCCTGTGCCGGTTTCGGGGCGATCTGCGGTTCGTCCCTCGCCACCGCCGCCACCATGGCCAAGGTGGCGATCCCGGAGATGCGCCGCTTCGGCTATTCGGGGGCGCTTTCGACCGGTTGCCTCGCCGCGGGCGGCACGCTCGGCATCCTCATTCCGCCCTCTGTCATCCTGGTGATCTATGCCATCCTGACGGAGCAGAACATTGCCAAGCTCTTTCTCGCTGCCGTCCTGCCGGGGCTCTTGGCGGCACTCGGCTATATTCTGGCGATCGCAATCTATGTGCGTCTTCGGCCAGACGCGGCGGGGCGTCGCGACAAGGCCGATCGGGAGGAGCGGATCGCGGCTCTCATCGCAGTCTGGCCGGTCCTCGTCGTTTTCACCGCCGTGATCGGCGGCATCTATCTCGGCATTTTCACGCCGACGGAAGGGGCGGCCGTCGGCGCTGTGGGCACCGGCCTCATTGCTCTCGCGAATGGTGCCCTCGGGCCTCGCGCCCTGATCGATGCGCTGCTGGAGACGGCGGTCGCCACTGCCATGATCTTTTTCATCGTTTTCGGCGCGGCCGTCTTCAACACCTTCCTCGCCTTCTCGCAGCTGCCGCAGGAACTTGCGCAAAGCGTGATGGAGGCAGGTCTCGATCCGTGGACGGTGCTTGCCGCGATCCTGCTTTGCTACCTCGCTTTCGGATGCGTGATGGATTCGCTGTCGATGATCCTCCTCACCATCCCGATCTTCTTTCCGCTCGTGAGCGGTCTCGATTTCGGTCTCGGGCCAGAGGAATTTTCTATCTGGTTCGGTATCTTAGTCTTGATCGTCGTAGAGGTCGGGCTGATCACGCCGCCGGTTGGCATGAACCTCTTCGTGATCAACTCGTTGTCAGAAGATGTTCCGATGAGCGCCACTTTCCGTGGCGTCATTCCCTTTGTCGCCAGCGACATTTTGCGCATAATAATTTTAGTTGCCTTCCCTTCGATCACCCTCGTTATGCTTCGAATTCTCTATTGAGACGACGAACGACAACCATATGTGGGAGGGGGCGCCGCCGCGCGGTCCCCGAATTCGCGAGGCTTGCAACCCGGTCGGTCCGGCCGCGTTTGCACCGCATGCATTGAGGAGCAAGACATGTCTTTTCGCGCCCGTTTCATCACTCGCCCGCTCTTCGGCTGGGCGCGCAACATCCTGCCGCCCATGTCGGAGACGGAGCGCGAAGCCATCGAGGCCGGAAATGTCTGGTGGGATGCCGAACTCTTCACCGGAACGCCGGACTGGGAGAGGTTGCTCGCCACGCCCCCGGCGACGCTGACGGAGGAGGAACAGGCCTTCCTCGATGGGCCTGTGGCCGAGCTCTGCGAGAAGCTCGACGACTGGCACATCAACTGGAAGCTCCATGACCTGCCGCAGGAGGTCTGGGACTTCATCCGCGAGAAGCGTTTCTTCGGCATGATCATCCCGAAGGAATATGGCGGTCTCGGCTTCTCCGCCTTCGCCCATTCGGAGGTGATCCGCAAGGTTTCGACCGCGAGCGTGACGGGGGCCGTTTCCATCATGGTCCCGAATTCGCTCGGACCCGGCGAGCTCTTGATGCAGTTCGGCACCAAGGAGCAGCGCGATTACTGGCTCCCGCGCCTGGCCCGCGGCGAAGAGATTCCCTGCTTCGGCCTGACGAGCCCGGACGCCGGCTCCGATGCTGCCGCCATGACCGATACCGGTGTCGTCACGCGGGGCATGCACGACGGCGAGGAAGTGCTCGGCATCCGCCTCAACTTCTCCAAGCGCTACATCACGCTGTCGCCGATCGCGACGGTGATCGGCCTCGCCTTCAAAATGAAGGACCCCGACCATCTCCTCGGCAAGAAGGAGGATCTTGGCATCACCGTCGCCCTGATCCCGGCCGACACTCCGGGCGTGATGCGCGGCGAGCGGCATATTCCGGCGATGACTTTCTTCCAGAACGGTCCGGTCCACGGCGAGGACGTCTTCGTTCCTTTGTCTGCGATCATCGGCGGCGAGGAGCAGATCGGCAAAGGCTGGAAGATGCTGATGTCGGCGCTGGCCGCCGGCCGCGGCATCTCGCTTCCCTCGCTCTCGTCGGCCGCAGCCTCCTTTGCGGCGCGCACAACGGGCGCCTATTCCAGGATCCGGCACCAGTTCAATCTGCCGGTCGGCAAGTTCGAAGGCGTGCAGGAGCATCTCGCCCAGCTCGCCGGCACCGCCTATCAGCTCGACGCGGCGCGCCGCATGACCTGCGCCTCGCTCGACCAGGGCTACAAATCGGGCGTCATCGCCGCGATCATGAAGGCCCACGCGACCTATCGCATGCGCGAATCCGTCAACGACGCCTATGACATCCATTCCGGCAAGGCGGTGATCGACGGGCCGAAG
Organism: Afifella sp. JA880; assembly: GCF_025379905.1. Taxonomy (NCBI): domain Bacteria; kingdom Pseudomonadati; phylum Pseudomonadota; class Alphaproteobacteria; order Hyphomicrobiales; family Afifellaceae; genus Afifella; species Afifella sp. JA880. Next base: position 1,109,853 of record NZ_JAOANH010000001.1, on the reverse strand, counting down.
AACTATCTCGGCAATCTCTATCGTGCCGTGCCGGTCGGCATCACGGTGGAGGGTGCGAACATCCTCACCCGCAATCTGATGATCTACGGTCAGGGGGCGATCCGCGCCCATCCCTTCATCTTGAAGGAGATGATGGCGCTGTCGGAAACCGACCGCGACAAGGGCATCCGCGAATTCGACGAGGCGTTCTGGGGCCATGTCGGCCATGCCATCAAGAACGCCTTCCGTGCGATGGGCCGCGGCTGGACGTTTGGCCGCTTTGCGCCGGCGCCGGAGGAGGCGGGCGATCTCGCCGTGCATTATCGTCAGCTGTCGCGTTACTCGGCCGCCTTTGCGGTCGTCAGCGATCTGGCGCTCCTCACGCTGGGCGGTTCGCTGAAGCGCAAGGAGCGCCTGTCCGCCCGCCTCGGCGATATCCTGTCGGAGCTCTATCTTCTGTCGGCGACGTTGAAGCGCTTCGAGGTCGACGGAAAACCCGCAGCCGACCGGCCGCTCGTCGATTACACCTTCGCGCGTGGCACCAAGGCGATCGGCACGGCCTTTGCCGAGCTTCTCGACAATCTGCCGTCGCGACCGGCGGCGTGGCTCGCAAAATTCATGCTCTTCCCGTTCGGTGCCCGTCGCTCCGGCCCGTCCGACAAGCTCGCCCAGACCTGTGCGGAAATTCTGCTCGAGCCATCGGAGACGCGCGAGCGCCTGACCTCCGGGCTCTATCTCGGCGAGGGACAGCCGAACGCGGCGATCTCGCATCTGGAGCGGGCCTTCAAGCTCGTTGTCGAGGTGGAGCCGCTGCGTCGCAAGCTGCGTGAGGCCAAGGTGAGGAACCCCGACGAAGCCGCGAAGAAGGGCCTCATTTCCGAGGCAGAGGCGAGCCGCCTCAAGGAAGCCGAGGCCGCGGCCGATCTGGTGATCGCCGTCGATGCCTTCCCCGGCGAAGCCTTCACCCACGGCAGTGCATTGCCGGACGAGCGTGACAACGCGCCGTCCGCCGCTGCCAGCAACGTTCACGACCTGAAACGGACCGCTTAATGACCCAGCCAGTTTATCTGGTGGACGGCGCCCGAACCCCGTTCATCAAAGCCCGGGGAAAGCCCGGGCCGTTCACGCCCGTCGACCTCGCCGTGCAGGCGGGGCGGCCATTGCTCATGCGCCAGCCTTTCTCGCCGAAGGAATTCGACGAGGTCATCCTGGGCTGCGTCAACGTCATTGCCGACGAGATGAACCCGGCGCGCGTCGCAGCCCTTCGTCTCGATATGGGCGACGAGATGCCGGCCTTCACCGTGCAGATCAATTGCGGCTCCGGCATGCAGTCGATCGACACGGCCTTCCGCTATATCCAGGACGGCACCCGCGACATGATCCTGGCCGGCGGCACGGAGGCGCTCAGCCATTCGCCGATGATCCTGAAACGCGACGCGGTGGAATGGCTCGGCGAGTTCAATTCCTCCAAGTCGATCTGGGACCGGCTCGGCAAGACGACCTCGTTCCGCCCGGGCGATTTCAAGCCGCAGATCGGCTTGGAGCGCGGCCTGACCGATCCGATCACGGAACTCAATATGGGTCAGACCGCGGAGATCCTGGCGCAGATCTTCGACATCAGCCGCGAACAGGCGGATGAATATGCGACGGAGAGCCATCACCGGCTCGCCCGGGCACAGAATGAAGGCTGGCTCGCCGACGAGGTGACGCCGGCCTTCGATCGCGACGGCGTCGCTTATGATCACGATGACGGTGTGCGTCCTGACAGCTCGGTGGAAAAACTCGCCAAACTGAAGCCCGCTTTCGAGCGGCCTTTCGGCAAGGTGACGCCCGGCAATGCCTCGCAGATCACCGATGGCGCCTGCTGGGTCATTCTCGCCTCCGAAAGGGCGGTGGAGAAATGGGGCCTGAAGCCGATCGCGAAAATCGTCGATTCCGAGTGGGGGGCGCTCGATCCCGCCATCATGGGTCTCGGGCCCGTCGTGTCGTCGACGAGGCTCATGCAGCGCCATGACATGGGTCTCGACAATGTCGATCTGTGGGAGCTGAACGAAGCTTTCGCCGCGCAGGTTCTCGCCTGTCTCGCCGCCTGGGAAGACGAAACCGTCTGCCGCGACGTTCTCGGCCTCGACCATCCGCTCGGGCGTATCGAACGCGACAAGCTCAACATCGACGGCGGTGCCATCAGTCTCGGCCATCCGGTCGGCACCAGCGGCAACCGCATCGTGCTGCATCTCGCCAACGCCTTGAAGCGCACCGGCAAGAGCCGCGGAATTGCAACCGAATGCATCGGCGGCGGCCAGGGCGGCGCCATGCTCATCGAACGCGTAATGTGAGGACGGAAGACATGGGACGCATGCTAAGCGCGCTGTCGCCGCGCCTTATGGAAACCGGGCCCGTCGATCTGAAGATGGCGCCCGCCGACAAAATGTGGAAGCGCGGCCGTGACGCCGACAATGTCGAATGGCTTCTCCTCGACATGCCCGGCCGCTCCGTCAATGTCGTCGACGAGGCGATGCTGACGGAACTCGACGCCATCCTGACGGAGCTCGAGGCGAACCCGCCGAAGGCGCTCGCCATCCGCTCGGCGAAGAAATCCGGCTTCATCGTCGGCGCCGACATCAACATGTTCCGCAACCTGACGAAGGCGGAAGAGGTGGAGGCGGCGCTGAGGCGCGCCCACAAGGTCGTCGATCGGCTCGCAGAGGTATCTTATCCGACCGTCGCCGTCATTCACGGCAATTGCCTTGGTGGCGGTCTCGAAATCGCGCTTGCCTGCAAGCGCCGTGTCGCGGTCGGCGAGGCGAAGCTCGGCTTTCCGGAGGTGATGCTCGGCTTGCATCCGGGCCTTGGCGGCACCTTCCGCTCCACTGGGCTCATCGACCCGACCGAGGCGATGACCATGATGCTGACCGGCCGCAACAAATCGGCCCGTTCGGCAAAGCGTCTGGGGCTCGTCGATCTTGCGACGGAAGAACGCCATGTGGCGGCGGCCGTTGCGGCGGTCGCCAGGGGCGAGCTTCATTCCGCCGCCCATGAGGGGCTGAAAGACAAGGCGCTGAGCAGCGGCCCGGGCCGCCGCTTTGCGTCCAACCGCATGCGGGCGAAGGTCGAGGAGCGGCTGCGCAAGGAGCATTATCCGGCGCCTTACGCGCTCATCGATTTGTGGGAGACGTCCGGCGGCGACGTCGACAATATGCGCGAAGGCGAGATCAAATCCTTTGCGGACCTTCTCGTCACGGATACGGCGCAAAGCCTCATCCGCGTCTTCTTCCTGCGTGAGAAGATGAAGGGGCTCGCGCCGAAGAAGAGCGATATCGGCCATGTGCATGTAGTCGGCGCCGGCACGATGGGCGGCGAGATCGCCGCCTGGTCGGCCCGCAGCGGCATGCGCGCGACGCTCGCCGATCTTGCCATCAAGCCGATCGCCAAGGCGATGAAGCCCGCCTGGAAGATGATGGAAAAGACGCTCAAAGACAGCGTCAAGGCGCGCGACGCATGGGACCGGCTCATTCCGGACCCGAACGGCTACGGGCTCAAAGGCGCGGATCTCGTCATCGAAGCGGTGCCGGAAAAGCTCGATCTGAAGAAGAAGATCTACGCGGGTCTCGAAGAGGGCATGAAGCCCGGGGCGATCATCGCCACCAACACCTCGTCGATCCCGCTCGAGGATTTGCGGGCGGACCTGAAAGATCCCTCCCGTTTCGTCGGCATCCACTTCTTCAACCCGGTGTCGAAGATGCAGCTCGTCGAGGTGGTGAAACACGATCGCCTGTCGGACGAGACGCTTTCGGCCGCGATGTCCTACGTCACCTCGATCGACCGCCTGCCGGCGCCGGTGAAATCCTCGCCGGGTTTCCTCGTCAATCGGGCTCTGACGCCGTATCTCCTGGAAGCCATGCTCCTGCTCGACGAAGGCGTCGACAAGGAGGTGATCGACGAGGCCGCGAAGGATTTCGGCATGCCGATGGGCCCGGTGGAGCTCATGGACAATATCGGCCTCGATGTCGGCCTCGCCGTCGCCGACGAGTTGCGCAACCGCCTGCCGGTGCCGATTCCCGAGGCGCCCCAATGGCTGAAAGAGAAGGTCGAAAAGGGCGAGCTCGGCCGCAAGACCGGCAAGGGGCTCTATTCCTACGACAAGGACGGAAAGCCGCAGCGCGGCAAGAAGCACGAGGCGATCCCGCCGGCGGATCTTCAGGATCGCCTGGTCCTGCCGATCCTCAACACCTGTGCGGCATGTCTGCGTGAGAACGTCGTGGAGGACGAGGATGTCCTTGACGGCGCCATGATTTTCGGTACGGGCTTTGCTCCTTTCAGGGGCGGACCGCTCCATTACGCCCGCGCTCGTGGCGTGGACGATGTTGTGGCGGCGCTCGACAAGCTGGCCGAAAAATATGGCGATCGCTTCAAGCCGGACGACGGCTGGACAAAACTCCGACAGGAACAGCGTGCGGCCGCCTGAGGTTTCCTCGGACGCAGACGCTCTCGCCGACAGGGTTATTGAGCATGTAGGCCGGGACATCGTTCTCGGCCTGCCGCTCGGCCTCGGCAAGGCGAACCTTTTTGCCAATGCGCTTTACAGGCGGGCCGAAGCCGATCGCTCGATCCGCCTGACGATTTTCACTGCGCTGACGCTGCAGCCGCCCTCCGGCTCGTCGGAGATCGAGACGCGGTTCATGGGACCGCTCGCCGAGCGGCTCTATGCAGGCGTGCCGCGCCTTGCCTATGCGCGGCCGATGCGGGCGGGCACGCTGCCGCCGAATATCGAGGTCAATGAGTTCTTTTTCCTCGCGGGCAAGTACCTGTCGAGCCCGCACGCGCAGCAGACTTACATCTCCGCCAATTACACCCACGCCGTCGGCTATCTTCTGGAGCGCGGCGTCAATGTCGTCGGCCAGATGGTGGCGCGCGAAGGTGAGGGGGAGAGCGCGCGTTACAGCGTTTCCGGCAATACGGATGTGACGCTCGACATCCTGTCGACGATCCGGGCGCGGCGTGCCGCCGGTGAAAAGCTCGCCCTTGTTGGCGAGGTGAACAACGAGCTCCCCTTCATGCCGGGCGCGGCCGAACTGGCGCCGGAAGAGTTCGATTTTGTCCTCGAAGGCGGAGATTACCCGCTCTTCGTTACACCGAAACCGCCCGTTTCGCTCGCGGATTACGCCATCGGCCTGCATGCGGCGAGCCTGGTGCCCGATGGCGGGACGCTGCAGATCGGCATCGGCTCGATCGGCGACGCGCTCACCCATGCGCTCATCCTGCGTCATCGCCACCCGGAGGTCTTCCGCGCCGCGCTCGACGCGCTCGGACCGACGCCTGCGGGGCGCGAGCGCCATTGCGAACCGTTTCGCGAAGGCCTCTATGCCGCTTCGGAAATGTTCGTCGACGGCTTCCTCGATCTCTTCGAGGCCGGCATCCTGAAGCGGCCGGCCGAGGATGGCGCCGTCCTGCATGCCGGGTTTTTTCTCGGGCCGCAGAGTTTTTACGACCGCTTGAAGGCGCTGCCGGAGGGGGAGCGGGCGAAGCTCTCCATGCGCGAGATCTCCTTCGTCAACGATCTCTATGGTGACGAAGAGCAGAAGCGCCGCGACCGCCGCGATGCCCGCTTCGTCAACAACGCCATGATGGCGACGCTTCTCGGTGCCGTCGTCTCCGACCAGCTGGAGGATGGGCGCGTGGTCTCGGGTGTCGGCGGCCAGTACAATTTCGTTGCCCAGGCTTTTGCGCTCAAAGGCGCGCGCTCCATCATGGCGCTCCGGGCTGCGCGGATGGCCAAGGGGGCGCCGCGTTCCAACATCGTCTGGACTTACGGCCATACGACCGTGCCGCGGCATTTGAAGGATGTCGTCATCACCGAATACGGGATCGCGGAGCTGAAAGGGCGCAGCGACCGCGACACCGTCGCCGCCATGCTGGCGATCACCGACAGCCGTTTTCAGGATGGGCTCGTGAAGCGTGCTCGCAAGGCCGGCAAGATCGAGCGCGATTTCAAGCTTTCCTCGACGGAGAACACGCCGCAGCGCATCGTTTCGGCTCTCTCGCCCTTCCGCCATGCGGGACATTTGCCGCGCTTCCCGCTCGGCACGGATTTCACCGAAGCCGAACAGACGCTGCTTCCGGCGCTCTCGCTTCTGAAACGGCAGCAGGGGGCCTGGCTCGAGCTCGCCCGCACGTTCCGGGAGGGCTGGGGAGCCGGCGAGACCACCCCTGCCGAAAAGGCGGCTCTCGATCGCATGGGGCTCGCCAAACCGAAGAGCCTCAAAGAGACGGCGCTCGCCGCCCTCGTTCTGGGCGCACTCAGGCGCAGCTGATTTACGCCACGGCGGTGGCAACCAGCTCCGGATTGCGCATGATCACGCGAACATAGGCGATCGCAAAGTCCGGCGGTGTGACTCGCGCCTGCTCCCAGTCCCGAAGAGTCCCGAGCGGAACATGAAACCGCTTGGCGAACTCGGCCTGGGTGAGGCCGAGCTGGGTGCGTGCCTTGCGCACGATACGCGCTTTCTGCCCGCGCTCCAGGGCTTCGGCCGAGACATCGAAGTCCTCGGGATCGTTCGAGTCAGAGGGCAGAACGATACGATCTTTCTTCACCTTTGTTGCTCCTTCTGACGGAGATGAAACGCGGCTGCCCGTCCCGCCAGACGAATTTGGCCGTGTAAATCTTTTCGCCGACGCAGCCGATGGCCTTGAAGCGTTCCTCGCCATCCTTTGGGCGTATCGATGGAAGGATAAGAAGGTCCTCATCCTCCATGATCGTGTCGCCGAAGATCAGCGGCAGACCGTGGCGCTCCCGGTTGCAAACATCCTTGGCGGGATCGAACCTGTCGGTCATGAAAAGAGCATATACCGAAATTCAGTAGAAATACAGATTTGAAGCGTGGCGGGCGCTCTCGACTCGCTCACCATTCTCGTCGATGGTCGGATGCGGAAGAGGGCGGGATGCTTCGAACGAGCGTCGATACGAGTGACAGAGCCAGCGCGCCTGCGCGCCTCCAGCGCGTCGAGGCGGAGGCGCGGATTGCTTTCAAGCGCGACGGTGGGGTGACCCGTCTCGACCGGCTGTTCCACCAAGGATCTGTGAAGTGGCGCCTGCCGCACGTGCCGGCGGGCATGCCGCCCGAAGCTGTCGTCATCAATACCGCGGGCGGTCTCACCGGCGGTGACCGGTTTTCTGTCACCGTCGAGATGGGCGAGGGGACGACGGTGGTTGTGATGACACCCGCCTGCGAGCGGCTTTATCGCGCGGCGGGCGGGGTTGCCGAAATCGACGTGCATCTCGATCTCGCGGCAGGCGCGACACTCTACTGGCTGCCGCAGGAGACGATCGCGTTTGAGGGCGCGGCCTGTCATCGCCGCATCACGGCCGAGCTCGGCGATGGTGCCCGGCTTCTGGCGCTGGAATCCACGCTTCTTGGGCGCCGCGCCATGGGCGAACGCGTGACGCGGGCCGACCTGCGGGAAAGCTGGCGGGTGCGCCGCGCGGGACGTCTCGTGCATGCCGACGAACTGGCGTTGCGCGGCGACGTCGCGGCGCTCGGCGGCGCACGTGCCACCTTGGCGGGCGGCAGCGCTTTTGCGAGTCTCGTCCTCGTGGCGGAGGATTGCGAGCCTCTCGTCGATCGTTTGCGCGCAGCACTCGGACCCGGAGGCGGGGCGAGCGCCTTCAATGGCAAAATACTTGCTAGGCTGGTGGCAGAAGACGGCCTTGCGCTGCGGCGCCACCTTGTGCCCGCACTCAGAATTCTATTAGCGGATTGTCCGCTGCCCAAAATCTGGACGCTTTGAGATAGGATCATGCAGCTCACCCCGCGCGAAAAGGACAAACTGCTTGTTGCCATGGCGGCCGAAGTTGCCCGAAAGCGGCTTCAGCGAGGCGTCAAGCTCAACCATCCCGAGGCGATCGCCCTGATCACGGATTTCGTGGTCGAAGGTGCGCGCGACGGGCGCGCCGTTGCCGATCTCATGGAGGCAGGCGCCCATGTCGTCACCCGCGACCAGGTGATGGACGGCGTGGCGGAGATGATCCACGACGTTCAGGTGGAGGCGACGTTTCCGGATGGGACCAAGCTCGTCACGGTCCACCAGCCGGTGCGTTGAACCCGGTGTGGGAGAAGGATTTCCGCGAGAAGAGAGGTATTGGTGCCATGATCCCTGGAGAGGTCATTCCGGCGGCGGGCGACATCGTTCTCAATGAAGGTTGCGAGACCGTCAGCCTTGAGGTCGCCAATACGGGCGACCGTCCCGTTCAGGTGGGCTCGCACTACCACTTCTATGAAACGAACGAAGCCCTGGCGTTCGACCGCGAGAAAGCCCGGGGCATGCGCCTCGATATTGCGGCCGGCACGGCCGTGCGTTTCGAGCCGGGCCAGAGGCGCGAAGTGACGCTCGTGCCGCTTCGTGGCGCCCGCAAAGTGTACGGCTTCAATCAGAAGGTCATGGGTGCGCTGTAAGCGCGACCGGACATTCGGCTGCTGACGTACCGCAGCCGATAATCACCGCCGGATCGAATTCTGAGAAAGAGGGCGCGGTCGCTCAGGCGGCCGCGCCCTTTTATGCTCCCGTCAGCTGCGCACGAACAGCAGAAGGTCGCCCGAGGGCATCATCTGCGCGGCGACCACTTTCGTCACATCGAGCCCGCCCTCGCGAAGCCGCGGTCCGAGCTGCTGATGGTGCGAGAGGGTGTCGCGCAACTCCGTCACCTTGTCCTGGTTGTCGGCCACGGCCTGATCGACGCGTGCGGCCGCGTCCGCGCCGGCACGTTCATCGATGGTCACGACGCCGACCTGCTTGATGTCGGTGTCGGAGATGGCATCGGCGGCGTTGCCGGAATCGGCGACCGAAGCGACGACGCTGTCGACGGTAATCGGCGTGCGGCCCTGTTCTCCCGGCGCCGCCGGCTGGGCGGCCTGCGTCTGGTTCGGTTTGGCCGCGGGCGTGCCGGCATCTTGCGCGAAGGCGACGGGCGCCAGAAGCGGGAGGGCGAAAGCGGCCGCAGCTGCTGTTGAAACGATCTTTCGCATCGGTCTTTCCTCTTCATCAGAGTTGGGACAGGCCCGCCATGCGGCGGGCGCGTCGGAAGCTCCGCCAGTCTGCGTTTCGAGGGGCCGAAAATGTGATCATTCAGGGACCATTTCGCGGTGCCTGCGGCTGTGCCATCTTCTCTTTCATGATGTTTCGAAGCCGTCGCAGCGCGGCAAGTGGAGAAATTGTTTGATGGCGCGATCCAATATGTTCATGGCCGCCCTTGTCGTCCTCCTGACCCTGTCGGCCGCGGGTGCGGCACGGGCGGCCGAATGCGCCGATCCACAGACGCAGACCGACATGAATGCCTGCGCAGCGCAGAAATTCGAAGCGGCGGACGCCGCTCTCAATGAGGCGTGGCCGAAGGTTCTCGAGTATTACCGTGCGCTCGACGCCGAGCTTTCGGATGATCTGAAGGGCGCGGAAGAGGCGCTCCTCGAGGCACAGCGCACCTGGATCGTCTTCCGCGATGCGCATTGTGCCTCTGTCGGCTTCGCTGCCCGTGGCGGCACCATGGAGCCGCTTCTTGTCGCGTCGTGCAAGGCCGACCTGACGCGCGAGCGGACCGATCAGCTTCTGGCACTGTTGGGAGACAAATAGACGGAAAGTCGGCGAAAGTGGACGCGGTCGGCAGATGTGCGAAATGTAAGCTGATCGGCTATATGTAAGGCTGTGCGCTGTTTCGGAGCTTTTCATGGGTGCCGCAGCAAAGGTTTCCGGCAAGGGCCAGATCACCATCCCGAACTCGATCCGGGAGGAGATGGGCATCGAGAAGGGTGACGAGCTCGTTTTCTACGAAGGTCTCGATGGCCGTATGCGCGTAAGGGTGCGCAAGCTGCGTCGTGGCGCGGGCCGCGCCATGCTGCATTGGCCAAACGCTCCGAAGACTTCCGAGGAAGTTCGAAAAGCGGTGAAAACGGCCGTCGGCGCAGCTCGGAGTCATGGGTCTTCTGGGGCAGATGCGTGATCGCGCTCGATACGAATGTGCTTCTCCGTTACGTGCTCGATGACGATGATCGTCACAGCGAGGCGGCGCGCCACCTCATTGATGATCTCTGCGATCCTGACGCGCCTGCTTTTGTGCACGAGGTTGCCATGGCGGAGTTTGTCTGGGTGCTGACAGGACGAAGGGGGACGAGCCGTGCCGAGATCGCTGGCATTTGCCGCACCTTGATGGACAACTCCCATCTCAGCTTCCGGGACGTGACCGGCCTTTCAGCAGCACTCGACGCCTATGAGGACGGTCCCGCGGATTTCGCCGAATACCTGATCGCAGCTCAGAGCCGGAATTTGGGTGCAGCCCCGACTTTCACCTTCGATACGGCCGCTCTCAAATCGCCCGGCTTTGCCAAAGTGGAAAGCTGACCATGCCCGCCACAATTTCCCGTGCCGCCTATGCCGACATGTTCGGCCCCACCACCGGCGACAAGGTTCGCCTTGCCGATACCGATCTCGTCATCGAGGTGGAGAAGGATTTCACCATCTATGGCGAGGAGGTGAAATTCGGAGGCGGCAAAGTCATTCGCGACGGCATGGGCCAGAGCCAGCATGCGCGGGCGGATGGCGCCGTCGACACGGTCATCACCAATGCGCTGATCGTCGACCACACCGGTATCTACAAGGCCGATATCGGCCTGAAAGACGGGCGCATCTCAGCGATCGGCAAGGCCGGCAATCCCGATACGCAGCCAGGCGTCGACATCATCATCGGCCCGGGAACCGAGGCGATCGCGGGCGAAGGCAAGATCGTGACCGCCGGCGGCTTCGACAGCCATATCCATTTCATCTGCCCGCAGCAGATCGAAGAGGCGCTGATGTCGGGCGTCACGACGATGCTCGGCGGCGGCACCGGCCCGGCGCATGGAACGCTCGCGACGACCTGCACGCCGGGCCCCTGGCACATGGCGCGGATGATCGAGGCGGCAGACGCCTTTCCCATGAACATCGGTTTTGCCGGCAAGGGCAATGCCTCGCTGCCGGCTGCGCTCGAGGAGATGGTGAAGGGCGGCGCCTGCGCGCTGAAGCTTCACGAGGATTGGGGGACGACGCCGGGCGCCATCGATTGCTGCCTGTCCGTCGCTGACGATTACGATGTGCAGGTGATGATCCACACCGACACGCTCAACGAATCCGGTTTCGTGGAGAACACGATCGCCGCCTTCAAGGACCGCACCATCCATGCCTTCCACACCGAAGGGGCGGGTGGCGGCCATGCGCCGGACATCATCAAGGTCTGCGGCCTGGCGAACGTTCTGCCGTCCTCGACCAATCCCACCCGGCCCTATACGCGGAACACGATCGACGAGCATCTCGACATGCTCATGGTCTGCCACCACCTCGATTCCAACATTCCCGAAGATGTGGCCTTCGCCGAAAGCCGCATCCGCAAGGAGACGATCGCGGCGGAAGACATCCTGCATGACATGGGCGCCTTCTCCATCATCGCCTCCGACAGCCAGGCGATGGGACGCGTCGGCGAGGTTTTGATCCGTACCTGGCAGACGGCGCACAAGATGAAGGTGCAGCGCGGCCGCCTTCCCGAGGAGACGGGCGACAACGACAATTTCCGTGTGCGCCGCTACATCGCGAAAGTGACGATCAATCCTGCGATCGCGCACGGCATGGCCGACGAAATCGGTTCGGTGGAAGCGGGCAAGCGCGCCGATCTCGTTTTGTGGGATCCGGCGTTTTTCGGCGTGAAGCCCTTCATGGTGCTGATCGGCGGCTCGATCGCGGCCGCGCCGATGGGCGATCCGAGCGCTTCCATCCCGACGCCGCAGCCGGTGCATTACCGCCCGATGTTCGGCGCCTATGGCAAGGCGCTGACGAATTCCTCCGTCACCTTCGTCTCCAGGGCGGCGATCGACGATGGTCTTGGGGCGCGGCTCGGCGTGGCGAAGGAATTCGTGCCGGTCAAAAACACCCGCGGCGGCATCTCCAAGGCCTCGATGCTCTTGAACGACGCGACGCCGGAGATCGTGGTCGATCCGGAAACCTACGAGGTGCGCGCCAACGGCGACCTCCTCACCTGCGAGCCGGCCGATGTTCTGCCGATGGCGCAGCGGTATTTTCTGTTTTGATCGCTTTGTTTGTAACTACATGCGTGGTTACATATGATGCTGTTCGAATGGGATCCTGCGAAGGCTCGGACGAACATCGCAAAGCACGGTGTTAGCTTTGAGCGGGCCGTGCAGGTTTTTGAAGGTCCGGTGCTGACCTATGTCGATCAGCGGTTTGGCTCTGGCGACGTACGAGAAATTGCGATCGGCTGTATCGGAGATACCGTCATTCTGACGGTGATCCATACAGACAGAAACGGCGTAACGCGCATCATCTCAGCTCGTCCGGCATCGCGCGCCGAAAGGAGGCGCTATGAACAAGCGCTACGACAAAGAACTGACACTTGAGGAGCTCGCCGCGATTCGTGACGAGGACATCGATTATTCCGACATTCCCGAACTCGGCGAGTGGTTCTGGAAGAATGCGAAAATCGTCTATCCCGACAGCCGGGCGAAGAAGCAGCTGACGCTTCGGCTCGACGCCGACATCGTCGAATTCTTCAAGGCGGAGGGTCGAGGATACCAGACCCGCATGAATGCCGTTCTGCGCAGTTATGTCGATGCCGTGCGAAAATAAGCGACACAATGCGAATGGTGTCGGCGCCCGCTCCGGCGTAAATTGAAGCATGTCGTCCGAACCGCTCAAGAAACCGGCCGAAGCGGAACCGCTTTACGAAGCGGATTTCTTCCGCTGGACGCAGGAGCAGGCCGAAGCGCTGCGCACGCGACGCCTCGCCGATCTCGACTGGGCGAATCTTGCCGAGGAGATCGAGACCTTGGGCCGATCGGATCGCAGCGAAATCCGCAGCAGACTGACCGTCATCCTGTTGCACCTCCTGAAATGGCGGTACCAGCCAGAGCAGCGAAAGGGCGGTTGGAAAGCGAGCATTTTCGAGCAGCGTGTTCGGATCGCTGACCTTCTTGAAGACAGTCCGAGCCTGCACTCCTATCCGGCCACCGTCCTTGCCAAGGAATACCGCATCGCGCGTCTCAAGGCGGCCGACGAGACTGGTCTGCCCGAGGATCGCTTTCCTGAGACGTGCCCCTTCACCATCGAAGAAATCCTCGACGAGACCTTCCTGCCGAAGGCGGAGGAATAGACCCTGATGGCCTGGATCTGTCGCGAAGCCGATCCGGCCTTCGACCGCTGGGACGAACTTCATCGTCTTTTGATGGATTGCTTCGCCTATATGGCGGCGCGCATCGATCCTCCGTCCTCGCTTTTGCGCATGGGGCCGGCGGAGCTCGCCGAGAAGGCCGCGAGCGAGACGCTGCTTCTGGCCGAGGAAGATGGACGCATCGTCGGCTGCGCTTTTCTCAGGCTCGAGCCGGACTGCCTTTATATCGGCAAGGTCGCCGTCGATCCGGCCTTTCGCGGGGCGGGGCTGGCGCGACAGCTTTTTGCTCTCGCTGAAGAGCGGGCGCGGGCGAACGGTCGATTGGTCCTCAAGTTGCAGACGCGCGTCGAGCTCTCCGAGAACCACGCCACCTTCGCCCGCCTCGGCTTCGTGAAGGTGGGTGAAACGGCCCATGACGGCTATGACCGTCCGACGAGCATCACCATGACGAAGCCGGTCGGCCTTCAACTGCCAGATCGCGCCTTCTCGGCTGCCGTTCCCGAACAAGCCTGACTTCCTTCCGCAGCGCCGCATTTTTCTTTAGGGTTTCGTCTGAAACGCCCTGAGAGCTTTGCGATGATCGCCTGGAGCCTTTTCATTCCCGCCTGCTTTGCCGTGAATTGCGCGCCCGGGCCCAACAACATGCTGGCCTTCGCCAATGCGGCGAAGGTCGGGCCGCTCTACGCTCTTCTGGGGGGCCTCGGCCGCATGCCGGCCTTTGCCATTTTGATCGGTGTCACCGTTGCGGGGCTTGGCGCGATCCTGTCCGCTTCCGCCGAAGCTTTCGTCGTCATCAAGCTCCTGGGCGCCGCCTATCTCATCTATGTCGGCGTCAGGATCCTGCGCCATGCGCGGCATCTCGCACGGGTGGACCCGTCCTCGGTCAACCTGAAGACGCTGATGCGCCGCGACTTCACCATCGCCATCACCAATCCGAAGGCGATCGCGGTTTTTACGGCTTTTTTCCCGCAGTTCATCGATCCGGCCTTTCCGGCCTGGTCGCAGCTTGCGCGGCTCGGCGGCGCCTTTCTCGTCATGGAGGTTGTGGCGGTCGCGCTCTATGTCGCCGCCGGCGCCCTCCTCAAAGGTCTGCTGCGCTCGGAGCGCATCTTCGTCTGGCTCAACCGTTTCGTCGGCTCGGCGCTGATCGTCTCGGGTGGTTCGATGGCGGTGTCGAGCCGATGACCAGCGAGCAGATGTCCGGCAGCCCGCAGAGCTGGCCGCGCGCCACCGCCGTCGAAGAGGCAGGTCTGCCCTCGGAAGGGATGACCGAAACCGTCTGTCTCACATCGGATGAGCGCCACCGCCGCCGTCTGGTGATGACGACGGAAACCGGGCTGACCTTTCTGCTCGACCTTCCCGAAGCGCGGCTCCTGCGAGAGGGCGACCGCCTGGTTCTGGAAGATGGACGCCGCATCGACGTGCGGGCAAAGCCTGAGCCGCTGCTGGAGGTGCGCGCTCCCGACCGAACCACGCTTTTGCGGCTCGCCTGGCATCTCGGAAACCGCCATACGCCCGCCGCCCTTCAGGAAGAGCGTCTTCTCATCCGCCGCGATCACGTGCTTGCCGAGATGATCCGCAGGCTCGGCGGAGAAATTTTCGAAGTGGAGGAGGCTTTCGATCCGGAAGGTGGCGCTTATGGCGATCCGCACCATCACGGCCATGGTCATGGCACCGAGCCGCCCCATTCTCATGGGCCAGGATGAACAGTACGGACCCCGAGGCAGAATGGCTTTCTTCGACCCTAAGAACAACACGAAGAGCGAGCGTCACCGCACTCTCTACGCGCTTTACGAAATCGCCTTCACGACTGTGGATGTGAGCGCAGCCCTGCTTTTCATTGTCGGCTCCTGGCTCTTCTTCTACCCAGAATTGGAAACTCCGGCGATCTGGTGCTTTCTCATCGGGTCCATCTGTTTTGCCATGAAGCCGACGATCCGCATCGTGCGGGAGCTGCATTATCTCGCGCTCGGAGATTTTGACGATGTCGACAAGGCGGCGCATGGCTGAGGGCGCGACCGAGGTCGAAAGCGGCAGCGAAAATGCGGCCGCTGCTCTGGTGACGCTCCAGTATTGGCTGTCTCCTGCCTTTCCCGTCGGGGCGTTCGCCTATTCGCATGGGCTCGAGCGGGCTGTCGCTGCCGGCTGGGTGCATGACCGCGAAAGCCTCAAGGCATGGCTCGACGCTCTTCTGCTCTGCGGCTCGTTTCGCGCAGACGCCGTTCTCTTCGCAGCAGCCTTTCGCGCCCGAAAGGCGGGCAGCGCGGCCGAGCTTTTCGAGATAGCCGAGCTTGCCGAGGCTCTGGCGCCTTCGCAGGAGAGGCATCTCGAAACGATGGCGCAGGGGCGTGCCTTCGCCGAGGCGACGGGCGGCCCGGCTAGGCCCTGGCCGGTTGCGATCGGGGCGGCCGCCGCTGATCTCGATATCGGGCTCGTCACAGCTGTTGCGAGCTTCCTGCAGGCTGCCATCGTCAATCTCTGTTCGGCAGCGCAAAGGAGCGTTCCGATCGGTCAGAAGGATGCGTTGGCGGTTGTCACTGCGCTGCGCCAGGACGTTCTGGAAACTGCCGCCTGGGCGGCTGCCGCAGATCTCGCCGAGCTTGGCAGCGCAACGTTTTTCTCCGATATCGCGTCGATGCAGCACGAGGTGCAGGAGACGAGGTTGTTCCGCTCATGACGATGACCGCCGAGCCTGCTCCCGCGAGGCAGCGTTCGCCGCACGGCCCCCTTCGCGTCGGCATCGGCGGGCCGGTAGGCTCCGGCAAGACGACGCTTGCCGAAAAGCTCTGCAAGGCGATGCGGGAGCGCCATTCGCTCGCCGTCGTCACCAACGACATCTATACGAAGGAAGACGCGCTCATCCTCAACCGGCTGCAGGCCCTGCCGGAAGACCGCATCGTCGGGGTGGAGACGGGCGGTTGCCCGCATACTGCGATCCGCGAGGATGCATCCATCAACCTTGCCGCCATTGCCGATCTCAACGCCCGCCACCCGGATCTCGATCTCGTCTTCATCGAATCGGGCGGTGACAATCTGGCGGCGACCTTCTCGCCCGATCTCGCCGATTTGACGCTTTACGTGATCAGCGTCGCGGAAGGTGAAAAGATCCCGCGCAAGGGCGGGCCCGCCATCACGCGGTCCGACCTTCTGATCATCAACAAGACCGATCTCGCACCCTATGTCGGCGCCGACCTCGATGTGATGGCCCGCGATGCGGAGCGGGTGCGCGAGGGAAGACCGTTCGTCTTCACCGATCTTTCCCGCAACGAAGGCGTCGATCGGATTGTCGACTTCCTGGCAAGGACCGGCGGGCTGCCGGCCTGAAGCGTTGTCACTCCCCGCTTGCCTCTTCGTAGAGCTTTGGAAAATGCGGCAGGAATTGCGTGCCGGAATGCACGACGAATTGCAGGAAGGCGCGTGCGCCCGGAGAGACGGATTTGTCGCCGCGGCGCACGACGAACCATTGTCGGCGGATCGGTAGACCATCCATATCGAGCGCCACCAGGCGGCCGGCGGCGATCTCCACGGCGACGGTGTGCGCCGACAGGAAGGCGATCCCGAGCCCGGCAATGACGGCCTGCTTAATCGTCTCGTTGCTGCCGAACTCCACGAAATGGATGGACGGATCGGCAAGAAGATCCCCGAGATAGATTTCCATCGATGTGCGCGTGCCGGAGCCTGGCTCGCGCACGAGCAGGGTCTCGCCGGAGAGCTCGTTGCGGCTGAGATCGATCTGGCCTGCCAGCCGGTGGGCGGGCGAGGCGATCATGATGAGGGGATGGTCGCCGAATACCGCCGCCTCCACCGGCACGGTCTTGGGCGGACGGCCCATGATGGCGCAATCGACATCGAAGTCTGTGAGCGCCTGCACCACCTCTTGGCGATTGCCGACGGTCAGCCGCACGTCGATCATCGGATGTTCGCGCTTGAAGCCGACGACGAGGGCCGGGGCATAGTATTTGGCCGTCGAGACGACGCCCACATGCACGGCGCCAGTGCCGAGTCCCTTGACCTCGTTGATGGTGTCGGCGAGCCGGAAGATCGAGCGTTCCACTTCGGCCGCAGTGTTACGCACCGCCTCGCCAGCGTCAGTCAGTCGCATGCCATGGGCGGTGCGGTCGAAAAGCGGCAGACCCAGCGCGGATTCGATCTGTTTCAGCGTCAGTGTGACGGCTGGACCCGTCAGTCCCAAGGCCTTGGCGGCACTCGCAATTGTTCCGTGGCGTGCAATTTCTGTGACGGCGCGCAGCTGCCGAAGGGTGAGCCAGTCCATGTCACTCATTAGAATTCCTAACTGTGCGCCTTACAAGAATTAAATTTACTTAGTAACCCCAAGGTGTATCTCACACCCAATCAAGACCGACAGGGAAACCTCGGTCAGGGGGGAGGGCAGCATATGGCCGGCCTGAGCACGCTCGAGGCTTTTCTCAGAGCATATAGCAGCACAGAAGATCCGCAGCGTCTTGCGGTGGTGGAAACGGTCCGGGCTCTCGCCCGCGCTTCGCGACAGATTCGTGATGTCGTATCCCAGGGGCAGCTCGGCGGCGACATTGGCGCCGCACGCGGTTCCACCAATGCCGATGGCGATCGGCAGCGCTTTCTGGATGTGCGCGCTGATGAGATCGTGCTTGCCGAGATGCGGGAAGCCCCCGTCGCCGCCTATGCGTCGGAAGAGATCGGCTCGCCGATCCTCCTCAACCCCGAAGGCGTTCTCGCCGTCGCCACCGATCCGCTCGACGGTTCATCCAACATCGACACGAACGTCTCGATCGGCACGATCTTTTCCATCCTGCCGCATGCGCCGAATGCGGCCGATGGTGTCGGCACGGATTTCGCCCAGCCGGGGCGCAATCAGCTGGCCGCGGGTTTCTTCATTTATGGCCCGCAGCTCGCCATGGTGCTGACGGTTGGCGAGGGCACCCATGTCTTCGTCTATTCGCACCGCATCGGCGGCTATCAGCAGATCCTCGACGGGGTGCTGATTTCTCCCAACACCAATGAGTTCGCCATCAACATGTCGAACTACCGGCATTGGGACGAAGCCGTGCGCATCTATATCGATGACTGCCTGCAGGGCTCTGCGGGCCCGCGCGCTCGCGATTTCAACATGCGTTGGATCGCGTCGCTCGTGGCCGATACCTACCGGATCATCGCGCGTGGCGGCGTGTTTCTTTACCCGCGCGACAATCGCCGTGGCTACGGCGACGGCAGGCTGAGGCTCGTCTACGAGGCCAATCCGATCGCCATGCTGATCGAGCAGGCCGGCGGCCTTGCCACCGATGGCGGCTTTCCGATTCTCGATCAGGTCCCCACGGGCCTGCACCAGCGCACGCCTTTGATCTTCGGTTCGAAGAAGGAAGTGGAGCGCATCCTTCGTTACCACGAGGCGCCGAGCCTGATCGGCGAACGCGCGCCTTTGTTTACCCACCGCGGCCTGTTTCGCGTTTGAGGCCAGGACATGTCAGCAAAGCACCCAATCATCTCAGTCACAGGTTCGTCCGGCGCAGGCACCACATCCGTGCGCCGGACCTTCGAGCAGATTTTCCGTCGTGAAGGGGTCAACGCCGTCTTCATCGAAGGCGACGCCTATCACCGCTACAACCGCGTGGAGATGCGCGAAGAGACCGAGCGTCACAAGGCGGATGGTGATTACTCCTTCAGCCATTTCAGCCCGGAAGCGAACCTCCTCTGCGAGCTGGAGGAGATGTTCGAGGAATACGGCCGCAAAGGCACCGGCAAGACCCGTCATTACGTGCACGATGACGACGAGGCCAAATGCTACGGCTGCCCGCCGGGCGAGTTTACCGACTGGGAGCCGTTCCCGGCCGAATCCGATCTTCTCTTCTATGAGGGGCTGCACGGGGCCGTCGTCACGGACGATTGCAACATCGCCCAGTATCCGGACCTGAAGATCGGTGTCGTGCCGGTCATCAATCTGGAGTGGATTCAGAAGATCCACCGCGATCGTTCCACGCGCGGCTATACGACGGAAGCGGTCACCGACACGATCCTGCGCCGGATGCCCGACTACGTGCACTACATCTGCCCGCAGTTTACCGAGACGACCATCAATTTCCAGCGCGTGCCGATCGTCGACACCTCTAACCCCTTCGTGGCACGGTGGATTCCGACAGCAGACGAATCCATGGTGGTGATCCGTTTCGCGGATCCGCGCGGCATCGATTTTTCGTATTTGCTGTCGATGATCCACGATAGCTTCATGTCACGGGCGAACTCGATCGTGGTCCCTGGAGGCAAGCTCGACATCGCCATGCAGCTGATTTTGACGCCGCTGATTTTGCAGCTCATCGAGCGAAAGCGCCGCGTCTCTTAAACGAAAGGTTTCTTGATGGCCCCTTTGCAGACGACCGTACTGGCCGCTTCGACGAACGCTGAGGCCGCTGATCTCAAGCCGATGGCAAATGCCATCCGCGCTCTCTCCATGGATGCGGTGGAGAAGGCGAAGTCGGGACATCCGGGCATGCCCATGGGCATGGCCGATGTGGCGACCGTCCTCTTCAGCAAGTTCATGCGCTTCGACCCGCAGGACGCCGCCTGGCCGGACCGCGACCGCTTCGTGCTGTCGACCGGCCATGGCTCAATGCTGCTCTACTCGCTGCTTTACCTGACCGGATATCCGGAAGCGACGATCGACCAGTTGCGGAATTTCCGCCAGCTCGGCGCACGCACGGCCGGCCATCCGGAATACGGCCATCTGGCGGGTGTCGAGGTGACGACCGGCCCGCTTGGCCAGGGCCTTGGTGCCTCGGTCGGCATGGCGATCGCCGAACGGCTGATGGCGGCGCGTTTCGGTGACGAGATCGTCGACCATTACACCTATGCAATCGCCGGTGATGGCTGCCTCATGGAAGGCGTCAGCCATGAAGCGATCGATCTCGCCGGTCATCTGAAGCTGCGGAAGCTGATCGTCCTCTTCGACGACAACCAGATCTCCATCGACGGGCCGACATCGCTTGCGACCTCCGTCGACCAGCTGAAGCGCTTCGAGGCGGCCGGCTGGTCGGTGCGCCGCGTCGACGGCCACGACATGGCGGCGGTTGAGGCCGCGATCGAGGCCGAGCGCCAGACCGATCGTCCTTCGCTGATCGCCTGCCGCACGATCATCGGCTGGGGTGCCCCCAACAAGCAGGGCACCCATGGCGTGCACGGTTCGCCGCTCGGCACCGAAGAGGTTGCGGCGGTGCGCGAGGCGCTGGGCTGGACGCACGAGCCTTTCGTCATCCCGGAAGAGGTTCTGAAGGATTGGCGCGAGACCGGAAAGCGCGGAACCGCGCTGCATGATGATTGGAAGAAGCGCCTGGCGGAGGCTCCGAAAGAGCGTCGCGACGCCTTCCATGCCGCGCTCGAGCTCGACTTCACGGGCAACGAGTTGCGCGACGCGATCGAGACGATCAAGGAGCGCTTTTCTTCCGAGAAGCCGAAGCTTGCCACGCGGCAATCTTCGCAGAAGGTTTTGGAAGAGCTGGTGCCGCTGTTGCCGTCGCTGATCGGAGGTTCGGCCGATCTCACCGGTTCCAACGGCACGCGCGTTGCGGCGCAGCAGCCGGTCACGGCTGACGATTTCAGCGGCAATTACATGCATTACGGCGTGCGCGAGCACGGCATGGCGGCCGCGATGAACGGCATGTCGCTGCACGGCGGTGTCATTCCCTTCGGCGGGACGTTCCTGGTTTTCGCCGATTATTCGCGCCCGGCGATCCGTCTTGCGGCGCTGATGGGCGTGCGCGTCATCCACGTGATGACCCACGATTCCATTGGCCTCGGCGAGGATGGGCCGACGCACCAGCCGGTCGAGCATCTGGAATCTCTGCGCGCCATGCCGAACCTCAACGTCTTCCGTCCGGCCGATGCCGTGGAAGCGGCGGAAGCCTGGCAGTGCGCCATCGAAAACGCCTCGGGCCCTTCGGTTTTGTGCCTGACACGTCAGGGCCTGCCGACGCTGCGCACCGAGCACGTCTCGGAGAACCTTTCGGCGAAGGGCGCCTACGTGCTCCGTGAACCGGAGGGCGACCGCGACGTGACCCTGATCGCCACCGGCTCTGAAGTGCCGATCGCGGTCGAAGCGGCGGAGAAGCTTGCGGCCGACGGCATCGCCGCCGCCGTCGTCTCAGCGCCCTGCTTCGATATCTTCAAGACCCAGGACCGGGCCTATCAGACCAAGGTTCTGGGCACGGCGCCGCGGATCGGCGTCGAAGCTGCAGTGCGCGATGGCTGGGACCGCTGGCTCGGCCCGGACGGTATCTTCATCGGCATGCAGGGCTTTGGCGCGAGCGGCCCCTATCAAGAGCTCTACGAGCATTTCGGCATCACCCCGGACGCCATCGTCGATGCGGCCCGGACCTTCATCAACCTTGGCAAGGAAAGCGAATAATGGCCCGCATCACGCTGCGTCAGCTTTTGGATCACGCTGCCGAGAACGGCTACGGCGTTCCCGCATTCAACATCAACAACATGGAACAGGCTCTGGCGATCCTGGAGGCGGCCTCGTCCGTCGACGCGCCGGTCATCATCCAGGCGAGCCGCGGTGCCCGCGCCTATGCCAACGACATTATGCTCGCGAAGATGATGGAAGCCCTGGTCGAGATCTATCCGAACATCCCGATCTGCATCCATCAGGACCACGGCAACAACGAGGGCACCTGCCTGACGGCCATCCAGCACGGCTTTACCTCCGTGATGATGGACGGCTCCCTCGAGGCCGATGCCAAGACGCCGGCCTCCTATGAGTACAATGTCGCCATCACGAGCCGCGTGGCGCAGATGGCGCATTGGGTCGGCGCCTCGGTGGAAGGCGAACTCGGCGTGCTCGGATCGCTCGAAACGGGCGAAGGCGAGGCCGAGGACGGTCATGGCGCGGAAGGCAAGCTCTCCCAGGAGCAGCTTCTGACCAATCCGGATCAGGCGGTGGAATTCGTCAAGGCGACGAAGGTGGACGCGCTGGCGATCGCCATGGGCACGAGCCACGGCGCCTACAAATTCACCCGCAAGCCGGACGGCGAGATTCTGGCGATGCATGTGATCGAGGAGATCAATCGCCGCCTGCCGAACACGCATCTCGTCATGCATGGCTCGTCGTCCGTGCCGCAGGAACTGCAGGACATCATCAACGCCTATGGCGGGGCGATGCCGCAGACCTATGGCGTGCCGGTGGAAGAGATCGAGCGCGGCATCCGCCACGGCGTCCGCAAGGTCAACATCGACACGGACTGCCGCATGGCGATGACCGGGCAGTACCGCAAGATCGCGCAGGAAAACCCGGCGGAATTCGATCCGCGCAAATTCAACAAGCCGGCAATGGAGGCCATGCGCGAGCTCTGCCGCGATCGTTTCGAACGGTTCGGCACTGCCGGAAACGCCTCCAAGATCAAGGTCATCCCGCTCGAGGAGATGGCCAAGCGCTACCAGAGCGGCGCGCTTGATCCGAAGACCGACATGGCCCTGGCTGCCGAGTAATCGGCCAGCTTCAACGAGAGAAAGCGAGGAGTGGGATGGATACGGAAGCCAAGACCGTCACCGGCAAGGACCGCTACAAGTCCGGCGTCATGGAATACAAGAAGATGGGCTATTGGGAGCCCGATTACGAGCCGAAGGACACCGACATCATCTGTGTCTTCCGGGTGATCCCGCAGGACGGTGTCGATCCGATCGAAGCTTCCGCAGCCGTTGCCGGTGAGAGCTCGACTGCGACCTGGACCGTGGTGTGGACCGACCGTCTGACGGCGGCGGAGAAATACCGCGCCAAATGCTATCGCGTCGATCCGGTGCCGGGCGCCGAAGGCCAGTATTTTGCCTACATCGCCTATGATCTCGACCTCTTCGAGGGTGGCTCGATCGCCAACCTGACGGCGTCGATCATCGGCAACGTCTTCGGTTTCAAGCCCTTGAAGGGCCTGCGTCTGGAAGACATGCGGCTGCCGGTCGCCTATGTGAAGACCTTCCAGGGTCCGGCGACGGGCATCGTCGTGGAGCGTGAACGTCTCGACAAGTTCGGCCGTCCGCTGCTCGGTGCCACCGTGAAGCCGAAGCTCGGCCTCTCCGGCCGCAATTACGGCCGCGTCGTCTACGAGGCGCTGAAAGGCGGTCTCGACTTCACCAAGGACGACGAGAACATCAACTCGCAGCCCTTCATGCATTGGCGTGAGCGCTTCCTCTATTGCATGGAAGCGGTCAACAAGGCGCAGGCGGCGACCGGCGAAGTGAAGGGGACGTACCTCAACATCACCGCCGCCACCATGGAAGACATGTACGAGCGTGCCGAGTTCGCCAAGGATCTCGGCTCCTGCATCGTCATGATCGACCTCGTCATCGGCTATACGGCGATCCAGTCCATGGCCAAATGGGCGCGCAAGAACGACATGATCTTGCACCTCCATCGTGCCGGCCATTCGACCTATACGCGCCAGAAGACGCACGGCGTCTCCTTCCGCGTCATCGCCAAGTGGATGCGCCTTGCCGGCGTCGACCACATCCATGCCGGCACGGTCGTCGGCAAGCTCGAGGGCGATCCGGCGACGACGAAGGGCTATTACGACATCTGCCGCGAGGAGTTTAATCCGCAGGCGCTGCAGAACGGCATCTTCTTCGACCAGGATTGGGCCTCGCTCAACAAGCTGATGCCGGTCGCTTCCGGCGGCATTCATGCCGGCCAGATGCACCAGCTTCTCGACCTTCTCGGCGAGGATTGCGTGATGCAGTTCGGCGGCGGCACGATCGGCCATCCGATGGGTATCGCAGCCGGCGCGACGGCGAACCGCGTGGCGCTCGAAGCCATGGTGCTCGCCCGCAACGAAGGCCGCGACATCGTCAACGAAGGTCCGGAAATCCTGCAGACTGCGGCCAAGACCTGCCAGCCGCTGCAGCAGGCGCTGGAGACCTGGAAGGATGTCACCTTCAACTACGCCTCCACCGACACGCCGGACTTCGTGCCGACGGCGACCGCCGCCTAAAGCCCGAACCGAGACTATTTGGAGAACGCATCCATGCGCATTACCCAGGGCACCTTTTCGTTTCTGCCCGATTTGACCGACGAGCAGATCACCAAGCAGGTGCAGTACTGCATCGACAATGGCTGGGCTGTGAACATCGAGTTCACCGACGACCCGCATCCCCGCAACACCTATTGGGACATGTGGGGCCACCCGATGTTCGACATCGAGGATGCCGCGGCCGTGATGATGGAGCTCAATGACTGCCGCAAGGTCTACGGCGACCGTTACATCCGTCTGTCGGGCTTCGACGCTTCGCACGGTTGGGAATCGGTGAAGATCTCCTTCATCGTCAACCGGCCTGCCGAAGAGCCGGGCTTCCGCCTGGAGCGGCAGGAAGATGCAGGCCGTATGACGCGCTACACGACCAAGGCCTACGCGTCCGACAAGCCGGAAGGCGCGCGCTACTAAGCGATCGCATATCGAGAAATCGGCGTCGCGCCTCGGGCGCGGCGCCAACAGCGGTTTGAGAGCGGATGCTGCGATGAACGATCAGGTGAAACCCGAGAATGCCAATCCCGCTGAGGCGGAGACCGCCGCGCCGGTCACCTCGGTGGATCTGCAGCGCGAATTCGAGGAATCGGGCGTCGGCGACGTCCTGCGTGAGCTCGATGAGACCCTCGTGGGCCTCGCGCCCGTCAAGAAGCGCATTCGCGAAACGGCGGCGCTCCTTCTGGTGGAGCGCGCCCGCAAGCAGCTCGGCCTCGCTTATGAGGCCCCGACCCTGCATATGAGCTTCACGGGCAATCCCGGCACCGGCAAGACGACGGTCGCGCTCAAAATGGCGAGCCTCCTTCACCGGCTCGGCTATATCCGCAAGGGCCATCTCGTCTCCGTCACGCGCGACGATCTCGTCGGCCAGTATATCGGCCACACCGCGCCGAAGACGAAGGAAGTGCTGAAGAAGGCGATGGGTGGCGTCCTCTTCATCGACGAGGCCTATTACCTCTACCGCCCGGAAAACGAGCGCGATTACGGTCAGGAATCGATCGAGATCCTCCTCCAGGTGATGGAGAACCAGCGCGAGGATCTGGTCGTCATTCTGGCCGGCTACGCCGACAAGATGGACAAGTTCTTCGAGAGCAATCCGGGCTTCCGCTCGCGTATCGCCCATCACATCGATTTTCCGGATTACAACAACGAGGAGCTCCTCAGGATCGCCGAGATGATGCTGAACGAGCAGAACTACGAATTGTCGCCCGATGCGCGCGAAACGCTCATCCGCTACATCGACCGGCGCCGTCAGCAACCGCATTTCGCCAATGCCCGCTCGGTTCGAAACGCGCTCGACCGCGCTCGCCTGCGCCAGGCGAACCGTCTCTTCGAGGCCGCCAGGGGCCCGGTGACGGCGGAAGACCTGAAGCTGATTTCGCCCGAAGACATCAATGTCAGCCGGGTGTTTTCCATTCCAACCGATGCCGAACGCGCCGAAGAAAGGGCGTGAGCGAGATAACCCCGCACGGGACAGGGAGAGCCGCCATGAACGACATCCTGATCGCGCCGTCGATCCTTTCCGCCGATTTCGCCAGGCTCGGCGAGGAAGTTGCCGCCGTCGACCGCGCCGGTGCCGACTGGATCCATCTCGACGTGATGGACGGGCATTTCGTGCCCAACATCACCTTCGGCCCGCCGATCATCAAGGCGCTGCGCGGCTCGTCGCAGAAAGTCTTCGACTGCCATTTGATGATCGAGCCGGCGGATCCCTTCCTCGAAGCCTTCGCCCAGGCGGGCTGCGATTACATCACCGTACATCAGGAGGCGGGACCGCATCTCGACCGCTCGCTGCAGGCGATCCGAGGGCTCGGCAAGAAGGCCGGCGTTTCGCTCAACCCCTCGACGCCGGAAACGACGCTCGAATACGTCCTCGACCGGCTCGACCTCATTCTTCTGATGAGCGTCAATCCGGGCTTCGGCGGCCAGGCCTTCATCCCGGCGATCATCGAGAAGACGCGCCGCGTCAAGGAGATGATCGGCGACCGCGACATCCGCATCGAGATCGACGGCGGCGTGTCGCCGGAGACCGCGCCTGCGCTTGCCGCAGCCGGCGCCGATGTGCTTGTTGCGGGCTCCGCGGTCTTTAAAGGCGGCAGCGAAGAAACATATCGTCAGAATATCGCTGCCATCCGTACGGCAGCGGAAGGGGCGCTGAAGGCGGCCGCCTGAGACGAGACAAGGAGAGCTTCATGGCTGCAACCGCCGCGATCTGCGATTTCGGCTGGAAGGCGAAGGATTTCACCCTCAAGGGGACTGACGGCAAGACCCATTCGCTCGCCGATTGCGCGGGCGAGAACGGTACGCTCGTCGCCTTCATCTGCAATCACTGCCCCTATGTGAAGGCCGTGATCGACCGTTTCGTGCGCGACGCCAGGGAGCTTGAGGCCTACGGCATCAGGACGGTCGCCATCTGCTCCAACGATGCAGAGGCCTATCCCGACGATTCCTTCGATAACATGCAGGCATTCGCCGAAGAGCACGGCTTTTTCTTTCCCTATCTGCATGACGAAGACCAGTCGGTGGCGCGCGCCTGGGATGCCGTCTGCACGCCGGATTTCTTCGGCTTCAACAAGAACCTGGAGCTGCAGTTTCGCGGTCGGCTCGACGCGTCCCGGAAAGAGGCTGCACCGGATGCGCCGCGCGAGCTTTTCGAGGCGATGAAAAAGGTGGCTCAGACCGGCGAAGGGCCGAGGGAACAGATCCCCTCGATGGGCTGCTCGATCAAATGGAAGGCCGCTTGATGGCCTCCTCCTGGCCGAAGGCCATCATTTTCGATCTCGACGGCACGCTCGTCGATTCCGTTCCCGACCTCACCGATGCCTTGAACGATCTCCTCGTCGAAGAGGGGCTTCCCGCCGTTAACGAGGACAATGTCCGCAAGATGGTGGGCGATGGCGTCGAAAAGCTCGTCGAGCGTGGTTTTGAGGCGCGGGGGCGCACGCTCGACAAGGTCGAGCTCGAGGGCCTGGTCGCGCGCTTCCTGGCGCTTTACGAGCCGCGGGCGACGGAGAAGACCGTGCTTTTCCCGACCGCCGTGGAAACATTGGCGGGCCTTGAGGAAAGCGGCATCGCGCTCGCCGTCGTCACCAACAAGCCAGGCGCGGCGACGCGTCTCATTCTGGAAGGCCTCGGCGTTGCCGAACGTTTCGGCGCCGTCATCGGCGGCGACAGCGGCCTGCCGAAGAAGCCGGAGCCGGCCGTTCTCCTGGCGGCGCTGCAGCAGCTTGGGATCAGCGCCGAGGATGCGCTGATGGTCGGCGACAGCCCCGCCGATGTGGGGGCTGCACGGTCGGCGGGCCTGCCGGTCCTCGTCATGAGCTACGGATACACCAAGCTGCCGCCGGAAGAGCTCGGGGCCGATCAGGTGATCGATTCCCTCTCCGAGATCGTCGAAGCCATTCGAATGATGCGCACCGCCGCCTGAGCGCAAAGGTGTCTCGGCAAGGCTCGCCGACGGAGAGAGAATGGGGACGAAAACCGCCTTGTGATCGGCGCCGCCCCTGGCGCCACAACGGCTTTCCGCTATAAGATGAAAATCGTTCTCATCTTTTCGGTCGAACCCGATCGGCCGGACCAATCCCATAGGAGCAGCGAAAAATGTACATCGCCATGAACCGCTTCAAGGTGAAGCCGGAAGCGGCCGAGGATTTTGCCGAGGTCTGGCGCAGCCGAGATTCGCAGCTGTCGAAGGTGCCGGGTTTCGTCGAATTCCATCTCCTCAAGGGGCCACAGCGCGACGATCACGTGCTTTATGCCTCGCACACGGTCTGGCGCTCTTACGAGGATTTCGAGAACTGGACGAAGTCTGAGCATTTCCGCAATGCCCATGCGGGCGCCGGCGAGCGCAAGCCCCTCTACATCGAGCATCCGCAGTTCGAAGGTTTCGAGGTCCTCGAAGACGTTCACTGATTGCCGCATCGGGTGGGCGAGCCGCTCGGCCTCTGCTATGGCCTGACGCGACAGGCAAGACGGGGGACGCAGCGTGACGACACGACCGCTCACTCAAAAGACGATCGGTGTTCTGGGCGGTTCCAGCAACATCGCCACCGGCCATTACTATCGCTTTCTCAACGAGATCGTGAATGCGCGTCTCGGCGGTTGGGACATCGCCGAGACGGTGATCGTCGGCATGAATTTCGGCAACATCGAAGCCTTTCTGCATGCCGACGATTGGGCCTCGCTGGAGGCCTATATGGCGAAGAAGGTGGATGCGCTGATCGCCGCGGGCGCTGACGTCATCGTCGGCGTCTCCAACACTTTGCATAAGCCGATGGAGGCGATCCTCGCCTCCCGCGACATCGATTACATCCACATCGTCGATCCGACGGGCGAGGCGATCCGCAAGGCCGGGCTGAAGCGCGTTGCCCTTTTCGGCACCAGGCCGATCATGGAGATGGATTACGCCCGCCGTCGCTACGAGGAAAAATTCGGGCTGGAGATCGTCGTCCCGAATTCGGACGAGCGCGCCGAGATCGATCGCATCATCTTCGACGAACTCGTCAAGGACGTGATCCGCCCGCAATCGAAGGCCCGTTATCTGGAGATTGCCGGAAGGCTTGCGCGCGAAGAAGGGGCAGAAGGCCTGATCCTCGGCTGCACGGAGATCTTTCTTTTGATCGATCAGAAGGATCGCCCGGACTTTCCGATGTTCAATACGACGCGGCTGCATTGCGAGGCGGCCGTGGACTATGCGCTCACAAACGCGCTAGAGGCGGTGTGAACGGGAGAGGCTGAACAAGGGGGACGGCTGCAGGTCGATCGGCCGGGTCGGCAAGGTTCCGGCAAGGCGGTGCGTCTTTCTTGGCCTCTTCAGCACAAGAGCCCGACAGCGCCTGCGCAATCATCTCTCATGAACGCTAATCTCCACGGCATATCCGGTTTCCTGGAACGGGCGATCGCGGCCTCCGGCGAGACGCTGGCGACGCTTGCGCCGGGCGAACTCGTCAGCCTTGCGATCGCCTTGCCGGAAAGCGCCGAGGCGCGCTGTCAGGGGCTTTCGGGCGATTGTCGCTGGGTGTCTCCGCCGACGGGCCGGGCTTTCTATGCCGCCGGAAAAGCCGTCGAGGGCTCGCGCGACGAACTCGACCGCCTGTTGTCGGAAGAAGGTGTGTGGCGCCGCATCGGCGATGCCTCCGCATTGCCACTCGCTTTCTTCACGCTGCCGCCAGCGACGGCCACGCAGGACCTGTCCTTCTTTGTGCCGCGGGTTTTGTTTCGTCGTGAGGGAACGGCCTGGAACGTGGTCTTGTCCGCGGCCCATGACGGACGCGCGTTGCAGGAGATCGCCAGCGACTGGCTCGGGCTCGCCGCGGGCATCCTTTCTCCGGCCGATCCGGTCGGCGAGGCTCGCATCGAACGCTCGCAGGCCTCGCCGGACGAGGCGACCTGGAAGATACGTGTCGCCGAAACGAGTGCTGCGATCCGCGACGGCCGCTTCGACAAGGCGGTTCTTGCCCGCCGTCTGGCGCTGAGGCTTGCCGAACCGGTCGATCCCAATCGGCTGGTCGACCGCCTCGCGGCCACGAATGCGGGATCGAACGTCTTCTCGCTGCCGCATGGCGGCGGCCATGTCGTTGCCGCAAGCCCGGAACGCCTGGCTGTGAAGAAGGGCCGGGACATCTTGAGCGACGGGCTCGCCGGTACGGCCCGCCATGCCGGAGAGGCACCGGCCGATGATGCCGCCGAAGCGGCACTCTTTGCTTCCGCCAAGGAGCGCAGCGAGCACGCCATCGTCGTCGATGCGATTGCAGCCGACCTTGAGGATTTCTGTGAGACCCTCGAGCGGCCGGCCGCTCCGGGCTTCATGCAACTGTCGCGCGTCACGCATCTTTGGACGCCCTTGTCGGGGCGGCTGAAGCCTGGCATCGGCCTTCTCGACGTCGCAGAACGGCTTCATCCGACCCCGGCGGTTTCGGGATTTCCTCGCGAGACGGCCCTTGCCTGGCTGAAGAAGCTGGGCGAGGAGCGCGACGGGCTTTATTCAGGCCTTGCCGGCTGGGTTGACGCGGACGGAGACGGGGAGGCGGCTGTCGTTTTGCGCACGGCTTTCTTCGCCGGGCGCGAGGCGAGCCTGTGGGCCGGTGCCGGCATCATGGCGCAATCGGACCCGGCGGCGGAATGGATGGAGACGGAAATGAAGCTTGCCACCATGTTGGACCTCTTCGCAGACAAATGAACGGACCCGCCGAACAGACATTTCACTGGGCTGCGGCCCTTGCATCCGGACTTGCTGCGGCCAGCGTGCGCCGGCTTGTCGCCTCTCCGGGCTCACGCTCGACGCCGCTGACGCTTGCCGCCCTGCGCCATCCCGAAATCGGCGTGCGCATGGTGGTCGATGAACGCTCGGCCGCCTTCTTCGCGCTCGGTCTCGCCAAGGCGTCCGGTGAGCCGGTGGCGCTTGCAGCGACATCCGGTTCGGCGATCGCCAATTGGCTTCCGGCTGTCGTCGAGGCCGATATGGCCCGCGTGCCGCTCATCCTTCTCTCCTCCGACCGCCCGCCGGAACTGCAGGATTGCGGTGCCAATCAGACGATGGAGCAGGCTGGGCTCTTCAGCACGCATGTGCGCAAGTTTTTCCAGCTGCCGCCGGCCGAGGCCGAGACCGGCTGGCTCGCCAATTTCGTTGCGCGGATGGTGGCGGCGAGCCGTGGCCCGCTCCCTGGGCCGGTCCACATCAATGTGCCGTTGCGCGAACCGCTGGTCCCGTCAGCCTCCATCGGCTTGGAGGAAACGGCCGGAGCACCGATCCCGCTGACGCTTCCGGCGCATTTGCAGCCGACGGACGAAACCCTCAAGCGCATCTCCGGCATCATCGGCAAGGGGCGCGGGGCCATCGTCTGCGGCAGCGAAGCGCTGAGCGATGCCGCGCGCCGCGCGATCCTCGACCTGGCGCGGCGGCTCGACGCGCCGGTTTTCGCCGACGTTCTTTCCGGCCTGCGCTTCGGTACGCAGGAACCGGAAATCCTCGCGCATCCCGATCAGGTGGCGCGCTCTGCGCCGGTGCCCGATTGGATCCTGCGTTTCGGCGGCACGCCCGTCTCCAAAGCCGTCTCCGCCTGGATGGAGAAAGCGCACACGAAACCCCAGATCGTCGTCTCCGAGACATCGCGGTTTGCGGACCCGGCAGGAACGGCGAGCCACGTCGTCACTGCCGATGTGGCGCTCGTCTGCGCGGGGCTCGACGCGCCCGCCGGACCGCCGGAATGGCGTGCCGACATCGTCGCCCTCGACAGCGAGGCCGTGCGCGCGGCGGATGCCGTGTGCGACGGCGACCGTGTCTTCGAAGGTGCGCTGATGCGCCGGCTCGTGCGCGCTGTGCCGCCGTCGACCGCGATCTTCCTCGGCAATTCGCTCGCCGTGCGGGCCGCGGACTGGCTTGCCGGCCGCAGCTCCACGAAACTGCGAGTCTACGGCAATCGCGGCGTCAGCGGCATCGACGGCAATCTCTCGACGGCCTTCGGCATTTCCGCCATCTCCGAGAACTGCGTCGCCGTCGTCGGCGATCTCGCCTTCCTGCACGATCTCGGTGCGCTCGCGCTCGGACGCGACCTGCCACTTGCGATCCTGCTTCTCGACAATGGTGGCGGCGGTATCTTCGACCATCTTGCGCAGGCGGATCTGCCGGAATTCGAGACCGGCTGGCTGACGCCGCAATCGCTCGATCATGTGGCGGCCGCGCGCGCTTTCGGCCTTGCCGCTCAGGATGTCGACGGCCTCGACGAAGCGATGGCCGCCGTCAATGCGGCGCTCGACCGGCCCGGAACGACGGTGATCCGCGCCACCATCGTGCGCGAGAAGAGCCTCGCCCGTTTCAAGACTTTCTTCGCCGCCGCTGCGGCGCCCGTGACCCAAGGACAAACGCGATGAGTGACGCAAAGATCGCCTGGCAGACGGTGCCGGGGCAGGATTTCACCGACATCCTTTTCGACAAGGCCGACGGGATCGCCAAGATCACCATCAACCGTCCGCATGTGCGCAACGCCTTTCGGCCAGAGACGCTGGAAGAGATCATGACGGCGCTGCATCTTGCGCGTCTCGATCAGGAAGTTGGCGTCATCATCCTGTGCGGCGCCGGGCCGGATGCCTTCTGCGCCGGCGGCGACCAGAAAATCCGCGGCGACGATGGCGGCTACAAGGATCAGGCGGGCGTCCACCATCTGAACGCTCTCGACCTGCAGCGCATGATCCGCACCTTGCCGAAGCCCGTGGTTGCCATGGTGGCGGGCTACGCGATCGGCGGCGGCAATGTTCTGCAGCTCGTCTGCGACCTGACGATCGCCGCCGACAATGCCCGCTTCGGCCAGACCGGCCCGCGCGTCGGCTCCTTCGATGCGGGTCTCGGCGCAGGGCTGATGGCACGCACGGTGGGGCTGAAGAAGGCCAAGGAGATCTGGTTCCTCTGCCGCCAATACGATGCGCAACAGGCGCTCGATATGGGCATGGTCAACACCGTCGTGCCGCTCGACCGGCTGGAGGAGGAGACCGTCTCCTGGTGCCGCGAAATGTTGCGCCTGTCGCCGACCGCGCTTCGCGTCCTGAAGGCCGGCTTCAACGCCGACACCGACGGGCTGTCGGGCGTGCAGGAGCTGGCCGGCAATGCGACCGCGCTCTTCTATATGACCGATGAAGGCCAGGAGGGCCGCAACGCCTTCAACGAAAAGCGCGCCCCGGACTTTTCGCGCTTTCCGCCGCGTCCCTGAGGCGGCCAGATCGCCACGCTTGAACCTCCCGCCGGACGTGTCCGAATGCGCATCGAGGAAGCCTCGTCTCGGCCTTATGCGCTGAGGCTCGCCCGGCCCTGGGTTGCGGCAAGCGCGACGATGACGACGCGGTATGGCCGCCTCGTCATGCTCGCCTCGGATGGCCTCGTCGGCTTCGGTGATTGCGCGCCGCTGCCGAGTTCGGGCGAGAAGGGCCATGCCGAGACCTTTCGTGCACTCGACGAGGTTCTGCGGACGCTTCCTGGCCAGGATATCGACCCGCTCGCCGGCGATCTCGTCGCGCACATCGCTCAGCCGCAGGTGCGCTGGGCCGTCGAGACAGCCTGTCTCGATCTCTTCGCAAAGAAGCGCGGCCTGCCGCTGCACCGGCTTCTGCGCGAGACTTCGGCGGCTGACGTGCCCGTGAACGCCGCTCTCGGCCGCCTCGACGAAGGCTGCGCCGGCCGCGCGGTGAGAGCCGCCGAGGCGGGTTTTGCCGTCGCCAAGATCAAGCTCGGTGTCGATCCCGTGGAGCGCGAGCTTGCCGCCTTGAAAGAGGTGGTCGAGGCGAGCGGCAAGGCGCTGTCCTTCCGCTTCGACGCCAACCGTGCCTGGGAGAAGGCCGATGCGCGCCGGGTCCTGAATGCGCTCGCGGCGATGGACGGCCTGCGCGTCGATGGTGTCGAGGAGCCGCTTGCACGGCCGACGCCGGAGGCGCTCGCATCCCTGCAGGCGGAGCTGCCGTTTCCGCTCGCCGCCGATGAATCCGTCCCGGTGCTGGGGGTGGATGCGCTGCTTGAGGCGCGCGCCGTCCGCCGTCTCGTCGTCAAGCCGGCACGGATCGGCGGCATGGCTTCAACGCTTGATCTCGCCCGTCGCGCGCAACGGGCCGGCGTGGAGCTCGTTCTGACCTCCGTCGTCGATTCCGCCATCGGTGTCATGGCGGCAGCCCATCTCGCCGCCGCTCTGCCGGCGGGGCAGCGTCTCGCGCATGGTCTCGGCACGCTCGCCTGGCTTGCCGAGGACGTGGCGTCGCCGCCGCCGATCGAGAAGGGTGTGATCCGGCTACCGGAGCGTCCGGGCCTCGGCCTTACTCCGTTCGACCACCTGCCCGGCGGCGAGGCGCTTCAGAGCTGAACGGTCGGGCTTGCCGCTCGCAAGCAGCGGCAGCGCCTCGACCCGCACGACCGCGCGCGGGCGCAGCGCCCCGTCGATATGATCGCGGCACCAGGCAAGCAGTGCCGCTTCGTCGCCCGGACCGGCATAGATCACGGTGACGATCTCGCCCCAGACCGGGTCCGGCCGTCCGGTGACGGCCACGGTCTCAATCCCCGGAGTTTTGGCAAGCAGCACTTCCACGCTTTGTGGCATGACCTTCTTGCCGCCGGTGACGATGACGTCGTCGGCGCGCCCAAGGATGGTGATTGCACCCGTTTCGTCGATCTCGGCCAGATCGGCCGTGGTGAACCAGCCGTCCGAAAGGCCGTCACCGGGGGCAAGTGTCGGATTGGCATAGCCCGCCATGACATTCGGCCCGCGCACCTTGAGCCGGCCAGACGGATCGAGCGCCACCTCGGTTTCGCCAAGCGGCTTTCCGACGAAGCCGGCGCGCCAGGGATGCGGCAAAGCGGGGAGGGTGGCAAGCTGCGAGGCCGTCTCGCTCATCCCGTAGGTCGGCTGGATCGGCCAGCCGCGGGAGGCTGCCCGTTCGGCAAGCTCCGGCGACAGTGCCGCCCCGCCGATCAGCACATGCCGCAGGCTTGTCGGTGCATTCTCTTCGTCGGCATCGAGAAGACGCGCGAGCATCGCCGGCACCAATGAGAGATGCGTGACCGGCCTTTCGCGCAAAGCGCCAAGGATGGCAGCAGCCTCGAATTTTTCCGCAATCAGCGCCTCCGCGTCGGCGAGTGCGGTGCGCACCAGGATGGAAAACCCGCCGATATGGAAAAGCGGCAGGCAGGCGAGCCAGAGGTCGCCCCTCTGAAGCGGCGCCATGGTCGCGCCGGCGCGCGCGGCGGCTTCAAGATTGGCGCCCGATAGCATCACCGCTTTTGGCCGGCCCGTACTGCCGGAGGTGGCGACGAGAAGCGCGATGCCGGAGGGCGCTACCCATCGGCCGGAGGGGAAGGGCGCCGCGATCTGGGAAGCGGCTGGAAAGGCATCTGTCGAAAGACATGCCGTGCCTTCGATCGGTCGCTCGCCGACGACAAGCCCGGCCCCCGATTGGGCGATGAGATCCGCGACGACCGCCTGCGGAAGTGCCGGATCGATCGGAAAGAGCGGCGCCGGCAACAACGGCGTGGCAAAGGCAAGCCGCACCAGGATCTCCGCCGAGGCGGTCAGCGCCACGATCGGTCGCCCGGTCGCTGCGCCCGCCTCTTTCAGAAGGCATGCATCGCCTGGCGCCAAGGCCGAAAGCTCTGAGGCGAGAGAGAAGGACATGCCCTCTTATGGCAGCAATCGCTCTGCTGAAAGAAGAGGTATTGCCGGCACGTCGTGACGCAGCGAACCGCGTCGGCCGATGCCCGCCTCTTTCGCGCGGTCGCGGATACACAGGCGGCTCATCTTTCCGTCTTTCTTTCGTCATCTGCCCCTGCCTAAGATCAAGTCGGGTTGGTGACATGAATGGGGCAGGAGGATGGGGCTGATGTGGAAGTCGGGAAGTGAATCCGCGGTGTCTTCTGCGGCAACAACTGCAGGAGCGGACCTTTCACAGGGCGCCGTCGATGTCCTGGGCGACGTCGTTCTGCTCAATCGTGCGATCTACGGAGGAGCCGACGCGCTTCCCGATGAATATCTCGCCGATTACAGCGCCGGCCGAGATCCCGATGACGTCGGATTGCGGTCGGATCTCAATGTCTATGACCGCTATGATCTTTACCTGGCGCAGTTCGGCTTCAAGACCCTTTCCTCCTCAGAACTCGGCTTTGGCGCGGGTGACATCGGCGCCAGCGAAACGAGCGACGGCTACGACCAGAACTACACCTATGCCGGTGACCTCTACCGCAACAATTACCGTATCGATGAGGACGGCGACGAGAGCGTCTTCACGCCGGCAGGGGCCGTTGCACTCGCGGCGATCAAGGAAAACGACACCGGCAACACGCTCTATCTCACCTTCCGCGGCACCGATGCGGACGGCATCTTCGCCGATGGAGAGGCCGGCACCGGCATCGGTCAGGCGCGCTACTACGAGCAGCTGCGGGCCTTCATCGACCAGGCGCTGGAATATGTCGAGGATCCGGCCAACGACGTGACCAAGGTCGTGGTCTCAGGCCACAGCCTCGGCGGCACCGTGGCGGACCTCTTCACCATCTACGACGGGGCGCGCTTCGCAGCCGTCGAAGGTGTGGAGCTTGAAGTCGTGGCGCTCGCCTCTGCCGGCGTCGATCCGATCGCGCTCACCTTGATGGGCGATTACGACACGTCGATCGTCGATATCGACGGGGTTTCGGTCTCGTTCAATACGCCGGATTGGTATTCGCAGCTCGACCATTCGGAAGACATCGTGCGCAATCCGGGCGCCTATGACGCTGGCGAGCATCTGTTTCAGGATCCGACCCAGGCGCCGATCACCGCAGCGGCGGTCGCTAGCCTCGCCGATCAAATCCACTTCGAGGGCAACCGCGTCCAGTTCGATGCGCCCCTGATCGACCAGTACGCGATCTCGAAATCCTTCGATACGAACTTTCTCGCCGAGCATTATGCGAGTTTCTATGAGCTCGTCGAAGGCGAGTTCGCACTGGTGGCCGGCGTGGCGCCGACGCTCGACTACGACCGCTACATCACTTTGAATGGCACCAACGAACGCCTCGACGGCGTCTCCGACGACAATCAGGTGAACGGCTGGAACGTGCCGATCGACGACGAAGGCAATTACGCCTCCGCCACCGACGATATCTTCATCATGGGGCTAGATGGCAGCGACACGATCACGACCGGCAGCGGCGACGATTTTCTCACCGGCGGAGCGGGTGACGATCGCCTCAACGCGGGCGCAGGTGACGATGTCGTCATGGGCGATGTGTCGGGATCGT
Source organism: Afifella sp. JA880 (assembly GCF_025379905.1). NCBI lineage: Bacteria > Pseudomonadati > Pseudomonadota > Alphaproteobacteria > Hyphomicrobiales > Afifellaceae > Afifella > Afifella sp. JA880. The sequence goes on along the minus strand of NZ_JAOANH010000001.1, from coordinate 1,072,940 downwards.
CCGGCCGCGATATCATCGCTTCGGGCGCCGGCGACGATACGGTCTATGGCGGCGACGCGGACGACGATGTGAACGCCGAGGACGGGCTCGATCTCGTCTTCGGTGGCGCTGGCGACGACGCCATGGCGGGGGGCACGGGTGCCGACACACTCTACGGCGGCACCGGCAGCGATCTCGTCTATGGCGGAACAGCCAATGATCAGCTGGGTGGCGGCGACGGGGACGACACCTTGTGGAGCGGCGGCGGCGACGACACCCTTTTCGGCGGCAGCGGGGCTGACGAGATCGGCGGCGGTTCGGGCAGGGATCTCGCCTTCGGCGGTCTCGGTGACGACAGCGTCTATGGCGGCGATGGTGACGACGAGATCTGGGCGGGCACGGGCTCGGACAAGGCCTATGGTGGCGCCGGCAACGACATCATCGGTGCGGGCGCGGGCAATGACCAGCTCGACGGTGGTGACGGCACCGACACGCTTTATGCGGGAGAGGGGGCCGACACGCTCACGGGCGGTGCCGGTGCCGATATCCTTTATGGAGGCTCGGGCAGCGACGTCTTCGTTTTTGGACAGGGTAGCGGCGCCGATATCGTCGTCGACTTCGATCAGGACGAGGGCGACGCAGTCGATCTCGAGGGGCAGACGGCGACCGCCTCGGAAAACGACGACGGCGATCTCATCCTCGCCTTGTCGGGCGGCGGCAGCGTCGTCTTTGTCGGCCAGACGATGGAGACGTTCGACCTCGATCTCTACGTCTGAGGTCTCCGTCCATTCAGCAAAGTTCGGCCGCGCGTCGACAGTCCCGCGCGGCCCATGCATCTCGAATCGGGCGAGCCATGCCGCGGCATGGCCGCCTTCCCGTCATCCCCCCTCGGCTCGCACATCCAGGGCGTCGCGCAGGCCGTCTCCGATGAAGTTGAAGCCGGTGACGGCCAGTGTGATCGCGATGCCGGGAACGATGGCGAGCCAGGGCGCCGTCTCCAGATATTGCTGTGCACCGTTCAGCATGTTGCCCCAGCTCGGCAGCGGCGGCTGGATGCCATAACCGAGAAAGCTGACATAAGCCTCCGTCAGGATCGCGCGAGCCACGGTCAGGGTCGCGGCGACGATAATCGGTCCCATGGCATTCGGCAGCACCTCGCGAAACATCATGTGGCTGCCGCTGAGGCCGAGCATCTTGCCCGCCAGGACGAACTCGCGTTCCCGGAGCGAGCGCACTTCGGCCTCGACGATGCGCGAGACTTCCATCCAGCTGGTGAGTGCAATGATCACCGTGATCACGGCGGGGCTGGGTTTGAGGACCGCGGCCAGGGCGAGCACGAGGAAGATCGAGGGGAACGCCAGGAAAGCATCGACCAGGCGCATGAGCACAGAGCCGATCCACCCACCGCGATAGCCGGCGACCACGCCGACGAGAGCGCCGACGAAGGTGGACAGGAGCATCGCGAACAGGCCCACCAGAAGGGAGATTCGCCCGGCCTCCAGCAGACGCGCCGCAAGATCGCGCCCGAGGGGGTCGGTTCCGAGATAATGATTGCCGCTGAAGGGTGGGGAAAAGCGCGCGCGGATGTCGATCTGCAGCGAATCGTACGGCAGCAGCCAAGGCCCAAGGATGCAGGCCAGCGCGAGCGCCACGATGATCACCGCGCCCACCAGCGCCAGCTTGTGCTGCATGAAGCGCCTGGCGGTCCGGCTTCGCCACCAGCGTTCGCGTCGTCGGGAATGAGGGGGGGCCGAGAGTGCGGTCATGTCGCTCTCCTTTGGGTCAGGCAAGACGGATGCGCGGGTCGACCATCGACACGACGATATCGGCGATCAGATTGCCGAGCAGCGTCAGGATGGCCGACAGCATCAGCAGTCCCATCACCACCGGATAATCGCTGTAGCTCAGGCTATCGAGGAACAGCCGTCCCATCCCGGGCCAGGTGAAGACGGTCTCCGTCACCAGTGCGCCGCTCAGAAGCTGCGGCAGCTGCATTCCGGCGAGGGTGATCATCGGCAGCAGGGCATTGCCGACGACATGCTTCATCAGCACACGTTTTTCGCGGACGCCCTTGGCGCGGGCGGTCTTGACGAAGTCCTGGTGGATGACGTCGAGCGTCGCCGTCCGCATGTAGCGGCTCCACACGGCGACATGCACGAGCGACAGGACGAGGCTGGGCAGGATCAGATGATGCAGATAGCCGAGAACCGTCTCGTTGCCGATCGTGTACATGTTCCCGGCAGGAAACCAGCCGAGCTTCAAGGAGAATATGTAGATCGAGACCAGTCCAAACCAGAAGGTTGGGATCGACAGTGCCACCATGGCGCCGACCGTGGCCGTATAGTCGAAGAGGGAATATCGGTGTGTCGCCCCGCGGATCCCGATCCAGGTGCCGATGGCGATGGAAATGGCCATCGACGAACCCATCAGGATGAAGGTCGCGAAGATATGGCGCCCGATCACTTCGGTCACCGGCGCGCCGTCACGGTAGGACGTGCCCCAATCGCCGTGGAGCATCCGCCAAGCCCAGTCCAGATACTGGATCGGAAGCGGCCGGTTCAGTCCCATCTGCTCTTTGAGACGCTCCAGATCGGCAGCGGTCATGCCCGGATCAAGTGCATACTGCGACAGCGGTCCCCCCGGGATGAGGTTGAGGATCGTGAAGCCGATGATCGACACGATGATCAGGAGAATAAGGCTTTGCCACAGGCGATTGAGCAGAAATGGGAGCATTCAGCGGTCTCGGTAATACGACGTGGGCGTCAGGCCCGCCGCCGCAGAGGCGGCGACGGGCGCCGGAGAGGTCAGCTGACCCAATACCAGCTGGCGGCGTTCCAGGATTCCGTGCGGGTGTTGCCGTTGGGTTCGAAGCCTTCGATCCCGGACTTGCGTCCGTGGATGAAGTTCTCGGCAAAGAGCGGCAGGAACGGCAGCTCGTGACGGACGATCTGTTGCACCTCGTCGTAGATGACCTTGCGCTCGGCCGGATCGAAGATGCGCGTGCCTTTTTCCAGAAGCTCGTCGATGCGGGCGTTCTTGATCTGCACGTTGTTTGAGCCGGAGCCGCCCTGTGCGGTGATCGCGCTCGAATGGAAGCGGTTGGTGACGTCCGGGTCCGAGCCGATCAGGTAGGTCGTGCCGACGACCGCCGTGTCGAAGCGCGACTGCATCCAGAAATCGCCCCACATGACGGCAGCCGGCATGTTTTCAATCGTCATCTCGACGCCGATCTGTTGCAGCATTTGCTGGACGAATTGCTGCATCTGCTCGCGGAGATGGTTGCCGGAGGTGGTGGAGTTCTTGAAGGAAAGCCGCACGCCATCTTTTTCGCGGATACCGCCGGCGCCGCGTTTCCAGCCGGCTTCGTCGAGAAGCGCATTGGCTTTGTCGGGCGAGTATTCGTGCCGCGGCAGGTCCGGATAATAGTAGTAGGAGTTGCGCGGCACATAGCTTTCGACAGGATCATGCACGCCGTAGTAGATCGCGTCGATGATCGCTTGCTTGTCGATGGCCGCGTAAAGAGCCTCGCGCACCGCGAGTTCCTTGAATTGCGGACGCTCCAGGTTGAGCGCGATCGATTCAATCGACGGAGCCGGTTGCAGCACCAGCGTGCGATCGGGGAGGGTCTTGGCTTCTTCGTAATTGTCCGGCGTGATGTACATCCGGCCCAAAAGGTCGATGTCGCCGCTGCGGAACTGCGTGAAGTGAACGGTGATGTCCGGGATATACTTGAACACAAGCCGTTCGAGGTAGGGTCCTTCGCCGTGATAATCGGCGTTGGCGAGCAGCTCGACCCGGTCGCCGGCGAGACGACGGTCCCATTTGAACGCGCCGGTGCCGATCGGGCTCTGGTTGAAGGGGGCGCTGTTGGGGTCTTCGACGCCTTCGAAGGCATGCTTGGGAACGATGAAGGTTTCCGTCAGGAAGGACAGGTAGGGCGAAAACGGCTCTTCCATCCGCCAGGTCAGCTCCGTCGGGGAGACCACGGTGATGTCACGCAAAAGCGAGTGCCCGGCCGTTCGCCAGGCGCGGAAATCCGGATTCACGATCAGCTCGAGCGTGAATTTCACATCTTCGGCCGTAAATGGCTCGCCGTCGTGCCATTTCACGTCGTCGCGCAGCTTGATGCGCCACTCGGTGCCATCCTCGGAAATGCCGCCGTTGGCCTGGGTGGGCACCTCGGTTGCGAGGTTGGGCACGACCTCGCCTTCAGGCGTGAAGCGGAACAAGGCGTCGAAGACCGAGAAGTGAACGCCGTCGTCGACTTCGATTTTGACCATCAACGGGTTGAAAACGGTGGGTTCCTGCACGAGGCCCACGATCACCCGGCCCTCCGGGGAGCCCTCGGTCTGCGCAAAGGCCGGCTTGCCGAGCAGATTGGGGGCCATCAGCGTGGCGCCGGCGGCGCCCATAAGTCCGAGCGCACCGCGCCGGGTCAAAGTTATGCTTTTCTTCTCGGTCATCGACTCTTCCCTCTCGAAATGAACGGGTTGGTGGGTTGGCGGCTTCAGGCGGCCGCCTTTTCCCCTGGAATTGCTGCCACCAGCTCTCGCGTGTAGTCGCTTTGGGGATTGAGAAAGATCTGCGAGGGCGGTCCCATCTCGACGATGCGACCCTTCTGCATGACGGCAATTTCGTCACTGATCTGCGAGGCGACGCGCAGGTCGTGGGTGATGAACACCATCGAGACGCCGGTCTCCCGCTGGATCCGGTCAAGCAGTTCGAGGATCTGTGCCTGGATGGACACGTCCAGTGCCGAGACCGATTCATCGGCGACGAGGAGGCGGGGTTTGAACATCAGCGCCCGGGCGATGCCGACACGCTGACGCTGGCCGCCAGAGAATTCGTGCGGGTAGCGATCGAAAGCTCCAGGATCGAGACCGACCTCGGTGAGCAAGGCGAGCGCTTCGGCCTTTGCATCTGAAAACGACATGCCATGCGCGCACGGACCGACGGTCAGGATCTGGCCGATGGTCGAGCGCGGGTTGAGGGAGGCGAAGGGATCCTGAAAGATCATCTGGATCCGCGGACGCAGCGGGCGGAACTCGGCCTCGGACATCGGAGCGATATCCGTGCCCTCGAAAAAGATCTCGCCGCCGTCGCTTTCGGCCAGTTTGACCAGAAGGCGCCCCATCGAGGACTTGCCCGAACCGCTTTCTCCGACAACGCCAAGCGTGCGCCCGGGCAAGAGATCGAAGCTCGCGCCCTGGACCGCCTTGACGACGCGCTCGGTGCCGAACATCCGGCTGCCGCTGCGATAGGTCTTGACGAGGTCGCGAACTTTTAGAATGGGCGTGTCGCTGCGGGCGACATGAGGCGTGCGGTCCTGCCCGATGATGTGTGGAACCGCGGCGATCAGGCGCTTGGTATAGGGATGGGAGGGCGTCTTGAGGACCGTATCCGCATCGCCCTGCTCGACGATCTTGCCCTTCTCCATCACCACCACGTTGTCGGCGATCTCGGCCACCACGCCGAAATCGTGGGTGATGAACACGACACTCATATTCTTGCGGTGCTGGATGTCTTTGATAAGCGCCAGGATTTGCGCCTGGGTGGTGACATCCAGCGCGGTCGTCGGTTCGTCCGCAATCAAGATGCCGGGTTCGAGCGCGAGCGCCATGGCGATCATGACGCGTTGCCGCTGACCGCCGGACAGCCGGAACGGGTATTGCCGGTACATCGTCTCGGGGTCGGGCAGTCCGACCTCTTTCAGAAGCTTGACAGCGCGGGATTTGCGTTCGGCCTTGGTGCCGACCCCGTGCGCGGACATGACTTCGACAATCTGATCGCCGACCGTCATCAGAGGATTGAGCGCCGAGAGCGGGTCCTGGAAGATCATGGACACCTTCCGCCCGCGCATGTCGCGAAGCGCCGCAGGATTCATGGACTGAATCTCCGTGGTGCCCACGTAGATGCTGCCTTCACCGATGCGAATGCTGAAGGGAAGGAGCCCCATGATGGCGTTCGCGGTGATCGATTTTCCTGACCCCGACTCCCCGATGATGCAGAGAATTTTGCCCGGCACGAGATCAAACGAGATCTGCGAGACCGCGTAGGAGCGCTCCATCCCTTTGGGAAGGTTCAATGTCAGGTTTCTGATCGAAAGCGCGGCGTCCTGGCCGAGCGGGCGCGGGTTAGGCTCGATTGTCACGAAACGCTCCTCCTGCCATGCTTGACGCAGGTGAGCATATATTGAAATTAGCCGCAAGAATTTTGATGATTGGCCACCGATCGACGGGACCATTTGCTTCAATAAAGTCTGCTCAATAAGTTGATATATATAGGAAAAACGTATTTTGGCTATTTTTCAGGCGTCGATGGAAATGAGGCATTTCCGATTGAAATTTCAAAATTTTGCGTGCAGTGTGCAAATTGCGAGGACGCCGTCAGGCATTGCTGAACCCGGCCTTCTGCTGACACACGCTTGCCGGAAGGGAGCCGTCTATGGATCAGAAGTCCAACTTTAGCGTCGAGCATGCCGAGGAACATGTTGGGTACACTTTGCGCCTTTTGCGCAAGCAGAAGGGAATGTCCCTGAAGGCGCTCGCCGAGGCGTCAGGCGTTTCCGTCGGCATGATCAGCCAGGTCGAACGCGGCCTCGCCAATCCCTCGGTGCGCTTGCTCACATCTTTGCGGCGGGCGCTGAACGTCTCGTTTCAGGAGCTCTTCGCCAAGCCTGCATCCGAGACGGAGCATGCGGGAGATCCCGACTTTGTCCGGCGCGCGGACAATCGCCCGATCATAGACCTCGGGGATTTGCAGAAGGAATTGCTGACGCCGACGGATAAGCCGCACCTGCAGCTGATGATCATTCACATCGATGCCGGCGCGGAATCGGGTGGGTGGGCGCTCAGTTATCCTGCCGAAAAGGGCGGTCTCGTCCTCGACGGAGAGGTTATCCTGACTGTCGACGGCAAGAACGTCGCTCTTTCACATGGCGATAGTTTCGCCTTCGACGGGATGCTTCCTCATAGCTTGAGCAATGTGAGCTCCGAGCCGGCTGCAGTGCTCTGGATCATCGGCGCCGTTCAGTTCGATCGCCATTTGTAAAACCATCCTTCAGAGATAGGCCAATGTCGAAAACTGCTCAAATTCAGAACAGCCCTTATTGGTGGGTTGCCGCTCCCGTTCGGCCGCTGCCTGCGCAGTCCCTGCCGCAAAAGACCGACGTTCTGATCGTCGGGGCCGGCTTTGCGGGGCTGACTGCCGCGGTGATCCTGGCCCGTGCAGGACGATCTGTCGTCGTCGTGGACAAGATGATGCCGGGCGAGGGCGCCTCTTCGCGCAACGGGGGCATTACGAGCGGCAACATTCGGCCGAGCTTCGACGAGCTCTCTCGCCGCTTTGGTGAAGACCGCGCGCTTGCCATCGAAGCCGAAGGCAAGACGGCGCGGGAATTCCTCTACGACTTCATTCGCACCGAAAAGCTCGATTGCGATTTTCAGCCGGTGGGCAAGTTTGGTGGCGCCATCGGAAGGGAGCAATATGAAGCCGGTGCGCGCACTGCAGAGACGCTGCACAAGCGGCTTGGAATAGAAGCCTTTGCCGTGCCGCAGGCCGAGCAATCCCGCTATATCGGCAGTGATTTCTATCGCGGCGGCCATGTGCGCATGGACATCGGCGGGGTGCACCCGGCGAAACTCGCCGCAGAGATTTTACGCCTCGCACTGGAGGCCGGTGCCGCCGTGCATTCCGGGACTGAGGTGAAGGGCGTTCGTCGCGACGGCGCCGAATTCTCCGTCGAGACCTCAGCGGGCACCGTCTCTGCCCGCCAGGTTCTCGTCTGCACCAACGGCTACACCGATGGCTCCGATCCGTGGTTGCGGCGTCGTCTGATCCCGGTTCGCAGCCGGATCATCGTGACAGATCCGCTGCCCATCGAGGTGATGGACCGGTTGATGCCGAGCCGGATGATGTACAGCGAAGGGCTGATCCTGGGGCACTATTTCCGGCCGACGCCGGACGGTACGCGCATTCTTCTGGGCGGGCGCGATGCCTCTACGGGCACTGACGAAACAGAGCCTACGGAGAATATCCGCCAGGGCTTGCTGCGGATCTTCCCGGAGCTGAAGAATGTCGGCCTCAGTCACAGCTGGTATGGCCATGTCGCTATGAACTGGGACATGGTTCCGCGCCTTTTCGAGCGCGAGGGCGTGACCTATGCCACCGGTTTCTGTGGCTCTGGTGTCGTGTGGGCGCCCTGGCTTGGAACCCGCGCAGCGCACAAGCTGCTCGGAGACGATCAGGCCCGCACCGCCTTCGAGTTCCGCCCCCCGGCGGCCATACCCTTCTACAACGGCAAGCCTTATTTCCTTCCCGCTGTCATCCAGGGCTATCGTCTGCGTGATCGGCTGGCTCTGGCGCGCGCCACGCGCTGAAACGGGACAGGCGTTCCCTCTCGCTCCGTCGAGGTGACGAATTGCGGAACGACTGCCGTCACACACCTCCGTTCTGGAGGCCGCCGGCAGTCTTTCTGAATTGAAACGATCTCAGCCGATCGCGTGCGAACAACCGCCGAAGCTGTCGAGAGGCATTCGCTCGCACTTCGCAACGGCGCAGATCGCCGGAGGGTGAAGGAGCCGCGCTTCTCATCCTGCGGACTGACCGACGGCCGCGCCGCTTTTGTCGCGCGTGAGGCGTGGTCCGCAACAAGGAGATCCCAATGAATGCCACGGCTGGGGCCCGTGTCGAACTGATCGACCTGACGCCCGAACATATCCCCCACGCACACCGCCTTTCGGTGCAGGAAAACTGGCTGCATCGACCCGAAGACTGGGGGCACCTCCTGGAACTCGGCAAGGGCCGGGGCGCCGTGTTGAACGGGCAATTGGTCGGGACCGCCAACTTCGTGCCCTACGGGGAGGCGGCTGGTACCTGCAACATGATCATCGTCGATCCTTCGGTCCGCGGAATTGGGCTCGGCCGGCGGTTGATGCAGGCGGCGCTCGATGCGGCGGGGCACAGAGAATGTCGTCTGACCGCGACCGAGGCCGGCCGCCCGCTCTATGAAAAGTTGGGCTTCGCCGCGACCGGCATGATCACCCAGTACGGCGGTACGGCCGTGAGGGTGGAGGCGCCTGACAGGGTCGAGAAGGCGACTTCGGACGATCTGGACGCTCTTGCGGCTTTGGATCTGGAGGCGATCGGAATGAACCGTCGCGCGCTGCTGGCGCTGTTGCTGCGTGACGGGGACATATGGGTGCAGCGTGACGGGAGCGTGCTTCAGGGATATGTGGCGCTCCGCAAGTTTGGGCGCGGCATGCTGATCGGCCCGCTGGTGGCGCGCGACGATGCGACGGCTGAGGGGCTTCTTCGGGCCGGCATCGCGCGCACAGCTGGGACTTTTCTGCGTTTCGACCTGACTGCCGCGGGAGACCGCCTGGCTGCGATTGCGGCAGAAGCCGGCCTTGAGCGTGTCTCGACCGGGCTCGCCATGACGCGGCCGGGAGCCGCCCCGACCCGGCAGACCGGTCCTGCCGAGGTCTACGCCCTCGCAAGTCAGGCGCTCTGCTGAGGCTTGATGGCATGCCCGAGCGCACAGGCGACGCCAGAGGCGTGCCGGCGCGGCTCTCGGCCCCGCGCTGCCGCACACCTGATCAACGCCGCCGACCTTCTCTCAGTGAAACAGGAACGACCTCATGACACTCAGCTTCGATCCCGACACCCTCGAGCTGCCCCGGGGCCACTTCATCGACGGCGCCTATCTTCAGGGCCCGGACGCGATCGAGGTTTTTGCCCCCTCTGACGGGCGCAAGCTGGCCTCCGTCCCGCTCGCGGACGCGCAGACCGTGGACCGGGCCGTCGCCTCGGCGAAGGCGGCGCTGGAGAGCTCGGGATGGGCGGGCTGCGCACCGCGTGACCGGGTCCGTATTCTGCATGCCTGGGCGGACTTGATCGAGGCGGAGGCGACGACCCTGGCCCGGCTGGAAGCGGTCGCCTCATCGCGACCGATTGCCGAGGCGACGACGGGCGACGTGGTGGTGGCGGCCGAACAGATCCGCTTCTTCGCCGAATTCGCCGACAAGGAATGCGACGCGCTGGTGCCGACATCGGACGGGCAGATGGGCTTTATCGCATCTGAACCTTATGGCGTCGTCGGTGCCATCACGGCCTGGAATGTGCCGATCGCGCTCGCCGGATGGAAGCTCGGGCCGGCATTGGCGGCGGGCAATGCCGTGGTGCTCAAACCGTCTGAAATGACGCCGTTTTCGACGCTTTATCTGGCAGAGCTCGCGGTTCGGGCCGGGCTTCCGGCCGGGCTCTTCAATGTGGTGCTCGGCGATGGCGCGACCACCGGCGAGGCGCTGGTGGCGCATCCGGACATCGGCAAGGTCTCGTTTACGGGATCGACACGGGCAGGCATCGCCGTGATGGAAAATGCGGCCCGCAACGGCATCAAGCCGGTGACGCTGGAGCTCGGCGGGAAATCGCCCCAGGTCGTCTTCGCCGATGCCGACATCGAGCTCGCGGCGCAGTGCATCACCCGTACAATCCTGAGCAATGCCGGGCAGGGCTGTGTCGCCGGCTCGCGCGTTCTGGCAGAGGCCTCGGTGGCTCAGGAACTCGGCGAGCGCATCGTCACGCTGATGAGCGCCGTTCGCCCCGGTCCGACATGGGACGAGACGACGACCTTCCCGCCGATCATCTCCGAAGGTCAGCTCTCGAGGATCAGCGGGATTCTGGACACCTCTCGCAAAGCCGGCGCGCAGATCGTCTGCGGCGGGGCGCGGTTCGATCGCGCGGGCAGTTTCTTTCAGCCGACCCTGGTGACGGATGCACCAGAAGAGTCCCCCGTGATGCGCGAGGAGGTGTTCGGGCCGGTCTTGTCGCTACAGTCTTTCGGCAGCGAAGACGAAGCGGCCGCGATGGCGCGTCACCCGACCTATGGTCTGAGTTCCGGGCTTTTCACCCGCGATCTGTCGCGGGCCCTGCGGATGACCCGGCGTCTCGAAGCCGGCACGGTCTGGGTCAACCGCTATGGCCGCTCCCGCGATCACATCCTGCCGACGGGCGGATGGAAGGCCTCCGGCCTCGGCAAGGACCTGGGACGCGAGGCATTCCTCGCCAACCGGCGCACGAAATCGGTCCTGATCGATCTCTGATATCCGCGCGCATCCTTGAGCGTCCCCGTTTCGCGGCGGGGATGCTTATTCAACGGCCGCGACGGCGTCCATTCGATCGGTGCGCTGCGAAGGACCTTTGCCACGACGCAGTCAGATCGGCGGCCGCCTCCCTTGCTGAATCCCGGCTTGGCATTGAAGAGAGCCAGAAAATCGTTTCATTGTGCTCTGCGGATGCGCGATCACCCCAGGCGAGGTGATGGTCTCCCAAATCCTTGGATGGCGGCGTTCAGCGCCTGTCCGTCCAATCGCGGCGGGACTCTGTGTTGGAAATTAAGTGACTGAATATCTGCATAAATTCTCCGTTGCGCCGATGATCGACTGGACCGATCGGCACTGCCGCTATTTCCATCGTGGGCTGACGCGGCGGGCGCTCCTCTATACGGAGATGCTGACGGCCGATGCCCTCATTCATGGCGATCGCGACCGGCTGCTCGGTTTCGATGCCGAGGAGCATCCCGTCGCCCTGCAGCTCGGCGGCAGCGATGCGGCGAAGCTCGCCAAGGCGGCCCGCATCGGCGCCGATTTCGGCTATGACGAAATCAATCTCAATGTCGGCTGTCCCTCCGACCGGGTGCAATCGGGCACGTTCGGCGCCTGTCTGATGCGCGAGCCGGAAGTCGTCGGGCGCGGCGTTACCGCAATGAAGGCAGCCGTCGATCTTCCGGTCACCGTAAAATGCCGTCTGGGCGTCGACGATCAGGATATCGAGACGGCGCTCGATGCGCTCGCCGATCTGGCCTTTGCGGCGGGAGCCGACGCGCTCTGGGTGCATGCGCGCAAGGCCTGGCTTCAGGGTTTGTCGCCGAAGGAAAATCGCGACGTGCCGCCGCTCGATTACGACCGCGTCTATCGGTTGAAAACGCGCTGGCCGGATCGTTTCATCGGCATCAACGGCGGCATCACGGACCTTGCGGCGGCAAAGGCGCATCTTGAGACGGTCGACGGCGTCATGCTCGGTCGTGCCGCCTATCAGGATCCGGGCCTTCTTGGCGGCGTCGACCGCGAGATTTATGGGGAGAAGGCGTCAGCGCCCGATCTCATCGCCGCAGCGCGGCGGATGTGCGCCTATGCGGAGGCGCATTGCGCTGCGGGCGGGCGCATGGCGGCGGTGACGAAGCCGATGATCGGCCTCTTTCACGGGCGTCCGGGCGCGCGCATCTGGCGGCGCATCCTGACCGTCGAAGGCGTGAAGGCGGGCGCCGGGCCGGAGGTCATCGAAAAGGCGCTCGCAGGTCTTGCGGAAGCTGGCGGGCTTGAAAGTCTCGCCGCCTGAGTGACGAGCGCGAGCGGAGCTTGATCAGCTCTGTGGCGTGATTCAGCTCTGCGGCGTGATGATGAGTTCGCCGTTCTCCACCCGCCATGAGGCAAAACGGTTCAGCACGTTCATGCCGAGAAGGTTGGAGAAGAGCTGGCCTTCCTGCGCCACGCCGGCCGGGACGTTGTTCAAGGTGAGGGGGCCGATCTTGAGCGTGTGGATTTCGGCGCGTGCCTGCAGCGTGATGCCGTTCGCCGTCTCCACCATCCGGTCGAAACGCAGGGCCGTCACGTCGATGCCGGCCCGTGCGGCGTCCTCATAGGTCAGAACGAGGCTCGAAGCGCCTGTATCGACGAGGAAGTCGAGCTCATGACCGTCGACATCGGCGGTGAGCTTGAAATGCCCGTTGGAGCTGCGGCCGACATTGAGCACCTGTCGCCCGCTTTCGTCGACGCTCACCGTCATGCGCCCGGGTGCCAAAACATCGATCACCGGTCCGGCAAAGCGCGTCAAAGGCTCGCGATAGGCATAGACCACAACCAGCCCGACGACGAGGGCGACCCAGATGAGAGCGTGCTTCGCGGCCGTGCCGAGGCGCCCGCGATAGGCGGCGAGACCACCGACGACGAGGATCAGGACGCCAATAAGGTAGACAACGCGGGGCCATTCCGCGTCGCCGGAACCGAGGATGATGAACGATTGGTCGAGCATGAGCCCCCAAATGGGGATTTCAGGCCCCGAGTGCCAGAGTTGCGAACAGGATTGTGGCTGCAATCTGTTCCGAGGCGCCGATCGTGTCGCCGGTATGCCCGCCGATCAGCCGCCGCGCCATGGCGCTGAAGGCGAAGACGCCGAGCGTCGCCAGAATGATGGCGAGGATGCCGGTGAACGGGAACATGACGATGAGGATGAGGATCGCGGGTACGCTCAGGAGAACCGCGAAGCCGAGATCGGCGGTCTTCGGCCATCCGGCCCAGCTCGCGACACCGTCCGTACGGGCCGGCGGGAGGCTCGTCCAATGCGTGTAGGCGAGGGCGCGCGAAAGGGCCGCGACGCAGATGATGGAAAAGGCGCCGACGCCCACGCTCTGCGAGATCTCGCCAAGCGCGACCACCTTGATGATCACGGTGAAGAGGAGAGCGAGGAGCGCATATGTGCCGATGCGGCTGTCATGCATGATCTCCAGCCGCTGTTCGCGCGTCTTGCCGCCGCCGAAGCCGTCGGCCGTATCGCCGAGCCCGTCTTCGTGCAGCCCGCCGGTGATCAGCGCCATCGCGCCGAGCGCCACGGCGGCTGCGAGCACCGTCGAGCCGCCGAAGGAGATGATGAGCGATAAGATGACCGCCGGGGTGAGCGCGATCAGCATCCCCGCGAGCGGTAGGCAGGCGGAGGAGACCGAAAGCGGGCGTTCTTCGCTCGGCTCGGGCTTGGCCCGGATCGGCAGGCGGGACAGGAAGGCGAGGCAGGCGCGAAGGTCCTGCGGCAGGCGGGTGAAGTGTTGGGCGAGCGAGCTCATGCGAGCCTCCGGCAGGATAAAACCTGGCTACCATTAGGCCGGCGAGGGAGGCGTTGAAACAGGGCGGGCTGACGCATTGCGCTCCTTTGATCGTCGCTTTAAGCGGCTGTAAAGTGGACCTTTCCTCCCCAATGGCTCCCAAAAGAAGTGAGAATCCCATTGTCCATCCGTGATGCCGGCACACGCGCTGCGCCGTTCGACGATTTTCGTGACCTCGTGAAGAGCCTTCCGGCTCCCGATGCCGAGGCTCTTGCCGCGGCCCGCGCCCGCCAGGGGCGTTTGACGAAGCCTCCCGGAAGCCTTGGTCGCCTGGAGCAGATCGCCATCTGGCTGGCCGGCTGGCAGGGACAGGAAAAGCCCGTCATCGAGCGCCCGATGGTTGCCGTTTTCGCCGGCAATCACGGGGTTGCGGCTCGCGGTGTCGCGCCCTATCCGGCCGATGTCACGCAGCAGATGGTGGCGAATTTCCGCGCCGGCGGCGCCTCGATCAACCAGCTCTGCACCTCCTTCAATGTCGGCCTCAAGGTCTTTGAGCTCGCGCTGGAACTGCCGACGGGCGATATCGCGGAGAAGGATGCGCTGAGCGAGCGCGATTGCGCGGCCACCATCGCCTACGGCATGGAGGCGATCGAGGGCATCGATCTTCTCTGCCTCGGCGAGATGGGCGTCGGCAATACCACGGTTGCTTCGGCGCTCTTCTGCGCACTCTTCGGCGGCGAGCCGGAGGAATGGGTGGGCTACGGCTCCGGTTCGACGGGTGCGGTCCTGGAAGCGAAGATCGAGGCGGTCAGGCTCGCCTGCGAGAGAGTGAGGGGCGAAACCGATCCGCTCGTCATTCTGAAGCGCGTCGGCGGCCGCGAACTCGCCGCCATGGTGGGCGCCGTTCTGGCAGCGCGCATGCAGCGCATCCCGGTGGTGGTCGACGGCTTCGTCACGAGCGCGGCGGTTGCCGTGGTCCACAAGATGGCGCCGGGCGCCACCGATCACTGCATCTTCGCGCATCGCTCGGCAGAGAAGGCGCACCGTCAGGCCGTCGAAGCGATGGGCGGCGCGCCGCTTCTCGATCTCGGCATGCGGCTCGGCGAAGGCACGGGTGCGGCGATTGCCGCGGCCATCGTCCGCGCTGCCGCCTACACCCATTCCAACATGGCGACTTTCGGCGAGGCCGGCGTGTCGGGTGAGGGCGTCAACGTCGATCGCGCTGGCGGCTGAGCTTCGTCATCTGAGATTTAAGAAAGGGCATCGCCGTCTCTGATGGCGATGCTCTTATGCCGTTTCCGTTCAGCTCGCCTTGCGCAGCTGCGCGGGTTTGCGTGCCCGCATCAAGGCCCAGGTGCGGTTGTCGTCGGTGAATGACGAAACGACCCGCTTCGCCGGCAGGATGGCGATGGCTTCGGTACCGACGCCGACCTTGCTGCGCAGGATGAAGTGGCCCCCGTGAAGGTGGATCAGCGCCTGGACGATGGGAATGCCGAGGCCGGTCCCCTGTTCGGCGTTCTTGATCGAGATCGAGCTCTGGCCGAAAGCTGAGAGGACGATCGGCAGTTCGTCGGCGGGAATGCCCGGGCCGTTGTCGCGCACGGAGATATACTGGCCGCCGCCCTCGGTGCGGCCGACCTTGAGGGCCACCTCGCCGCCGGCCGGGGTGAATTTGAGCGCATTGGCAAGAAGGTTGAGCGTCACCTGCCGGATTGCCTGCTCGTCGACGACGATCTTCGGCATGTGCTCCTCGAACGCTTCCGACACCTTGATGTTCTTCTGCCGCGCCTTGAGGTCGAGCAGCCCTTTGGCATCCTGCGCGATGCTGACGAGAGAAAGGAGCTCCTCGCGCAATTCCCGCTTGCCCGCCTCGATGCGGGAGAGGTCTAGGATCTCGTTGATCAGCTTCAGGAGATGCTGGCCGGAATTGTAGATGTCGTTGAGATAGTCCTTGTAGGCATCGTTCTCGATCGGACCGAGCATCTCGTTGCGCATCACTTCGGAGAAGCCGAGGATGGCGTTGAGCGGCGTCCTGAGCTCGTGGCTCATCGTCGCCAGAAACTGCGATTTTGCCATATTGGCCGCTTCGGCCCGCCGCCTGGCCTCGTCGGAGACGGCCTTGCCCTGTTCGAGCTCGGCGAGAACGGCGTCCTTCTCTGCGCGAAACACCAGGCTCTGCGCATATTGCTCGTTGAGCTGGCCGGTCAGGTAGAGAAGCATCGCTTCCGCACCGAGCGCGCAGAAGGCCACCATCATGTCGATGAGGCTCGGCGACACCATATGCGCCGCACCGAGGCCGATGGCGATCGGCAGCGTGCTGGCGACGGACGCCGCCGGCAAGGGGGCCGCGACGAGGGCACTCAACGACATAAAGACGATGACGGTCGCAAAGCGCACCACGTCGATGCCGATCAGCGTGTCGGCAGCGCCCGCCATCGGAAACAGGAAAGGAAACACCGCCCAGCCGAGACCATAGAGCGCTTCCACCACCACGAAGCGGTTCTTCCAGTCGACCAGCGAGCGCTGATTGGGGGCAAGTGCCGCATAGCGGCGGCAGACGAAGGTCGCCGCAAGATGCAGGACGAGCACGCCCGCGCCCCAGGAGGCGGCCCATAGCGGGTTGCCGATGAAGCCCATCATCACGGTCAGGACGAGGATGAGGCCAAGCACGATCGGCGCGAAGGAGATGCGGTTCCTGGCGTATTGATCCGCCATCTCCTGCTCGAAGTGGAAAAGCGCGTCGCTCGGCCCGCTCTCCGTCGCGACGTTGCGCACCAGCGCGCGGGTGATCATATTGCGGCGTGCGGCACGGGACTCGTCGGGCGAAGCCTGCAAAATCGTCGCCTGTGCCACATCCACCATGGGTTCTTCCCCAACTCTTTTCCCGCTTTTTCGTAGTGGAGCGCGGTTAAGATCGGGCGAGTGAAGATGGTTAAGAGGCCGTAAGGCCGTGGTCCGGGTAACCGGGCCGAAGCGGAGGTGAGAGTGAAGTTACTCGATGGCGGACGCGCGCCGAACCCACGCCGGGTGCGGATTTTCCTGGCCGAGAAGGGCCTCGAAATACCTCTCGAGCCCGTCGATATTGGCAAGAAGGAGCATTATTCGCTCGATTTTCTTCGCCTCAACCCGATGCGCCGCTTGCCGGTTCTTGTCCTTGATGATGGCACCGCGCTTTCGGAAACGATGGCGATCTGCCGCTATTTCGAGGCGCTGCATCCTGACCCGGCGCTTTTCGGAAAGACCGCTTTGGAGCAGGCGCAGGTGGAAATGTGGAACCGCCGCATCGAGCTCGATCTCTATGCGCTCGTGGCTGCGATCTTCCGCCACTCGCACCCCGCGATGGCGGAACTCGAAAACCAGGTGCCGGAATGGGCGACGGCCTGCCGCGAGCGGCTGCCGGAGCTTTTCGCCTTCCTCGACCGCGAGATGCGGGGAAGGGAATTCATCGCCGGTGACAGCTTTTCCGTTGCCGATATCACTGCGCTTGTCACTTTCGACTTCATGAAGCCTGCGAAGGTGGACATTCCAGAAGATTTTGCCGCTCTGCGCGATTGGCATGCGCGTCTCAAGGCCCGCCCGAGTGCGTCTGCCTGATCGCGTGGCTGAAACGCCTTCCAAAGAGACGCCTGAAACGGCGGAGGCGCTCGCCGCACGCATCCGCTTCTGCCGCATCTGTGTGGAGCGGCCGTTCGCGGCGCCCTTGCCGCACGAGCCGAATCCGATTCTGAGGATTTCCTCCACGGCGCGTTTGTGCATTGCGAGCCAGGCGGCGGGCACGCTCGCGCATGCCACGACGACGCCGTTCAACGATCCCTCTGGCGAGCGCCTGCGCGACTGGCTGGGTGTCACGCGCGACGAATTCTACGACGTCTCGAAGATCGCCATCGTGCCGATGGGGTTCTGTTTTCCGGGGCAGGACGCAAAGGGCGGCGACCTGCCGCCGCGGCGCGAATGTGCGCCCTCCTGGCGCGAAGAAGTCTTCGCTTCGATGCCGCAGCTGGAACTCGTGCTCGCGATCGGGCAGTACGCGATCGCCTGGCATCTCGGCTCTCTGCGCCGTCGCACGCTGACGGAGACCGTCACTGACTGGCGGGATGTTGTCGCGCAGTCGGGTCCGCCGCCCGTCCTGCCGCTCCCGCACCCTTCCTGGCGCAACAACGCCTGGCTGAAGCGTCATCCGTTCTTTCGCGAAGAGGTTCTGCCGTTTTTGCGGGGGCGCGTGCGCGAGCTTATCGAGCCGCAGAGTGGAGAGAAGGACGGCAAGTGACGCAGCGCTTGCCTCGTGCGCGCCAACAATGGTCTAACGACCCAAAATTCGCCCGAGGCCTGAATGGACCGCATTGACCGCATGATCCTGACTGTCCTGCAGGAGGATGTGACGCTTCCCGTCGCCGAGATCGCCCGGCGTGTCGGCCTGTCGACGACCCCGGCCTGGCGGCGCATCCAGAAGATGGAAGAAGACGGCGTCATCAAGAAGCGGGTGGCGGTCCTCGACCCGAAATCGGTCAATGCGCATGTCACCGTCTTCGTCTTCGTGACCACCAATCAGCACAACGAAGACTGGCTTCTCCGCTTTGCCAAGATCATCTCGGACATGCCAGAAGTGGTGGAATTTTACCGCATGAGCGGGCAGGTCGATTACCTCATCAAGGTGGTCGTGCCGGACATCGCCGCGTATGACGCCTTCTACAAGCGCCTCGTCTCCAAGATCGACATCACCGACGTCTCCTCCGCCTTTGCCATGGAGAGGATCAAGGACACGACGGCCCTGCCGCTCAACTTCATGCAGCTCGACCCGCCGCAGAAGACGAAGGGGTAGGGGGCGTCTTATCGCCCCCTGGCGATCAATTGAATTTCTGCAGCCGCTTCATCAGGCTCGACGTGTCCCAGCGCTTGCCGCCCATCGCCTGCACCTCGCCGTAAAACTGATCGACGAGCGCCGTCACCGGCAGAAGTGCGCCGTTGGTTTTCGCCTCATCGAGGCAGATGGCGAGGTCTTTGCGCATCCAATCCACCGCGAAACCGTGATCGTAATGATCCTCGGTCATCGTCTTCCAGCGGTTCTCCATCTGCCAGCTCTGCGCCGCGCCCTTGGAGATGACGTCGACCACCTTCTCCACGTCAAGGCCCGCCTTCTGTGCGAAGTTGATGCCTTCGGAGAGCCCCTGGACGAGGCCGGCGATGCAGATCTGGTTGACCATTTTGGTGAGCTGGCCGGAGCCGACCGGCCCCATCAATCCGACCATCTTGGCGTAGCATTCGATGACCGGGCGAGCCTTCTCGAAGACCTTGGGCTCACCGCCGACCATCACTGTCAGCTGTCCCTTTTCGGCGCCGGCCTGGCCGCCGGAAACAGGCGCATCCAGGAAGCAGAAGCGGTGTGCATGCGCTTCATGCGCCAGCTCTCGGGCGATTTCCGCACTCGCCGTTGTGTTGTCGATGAAGATCGCCCCGGGCGCAATTCCCTTGAAAGCGCCGCCGCGGCCGAGCGTAACGGATCTGAGATCCTCGTCGTTGCCGACACAGCAGAAAACGAATTCCGCGCCCTCAGCGGCATGCTCGGGCGTCGGCGCATGTCGGCCACCGTGTTCGGCGACCCACTTCTCCGCTTTGTCCTGCGTGCGGTTGTAGACGGTAACCTTATGGCCTCGATGGGCGAGATGCCCGGCCATCGGGTATCCCATCACGCCGAGGCCGATGAATGCAACTTTCGCCATGTTCCGTTCCCTTTTGCTTTGCGCGGCGATTGCTCATGGTTCTAGACAATCAAAAAGGCCTTGTCAGGGGCAGAGCTCTTCCAACATGCCCTGGTAAGCGACGTATCCCAAGTCTTTGACCAGCTGTTTGGTCAGGCTTTTGCCGGCTGTCGGCGCCGCGCGGCCGTTTGGAGGTGACAATGACTGATCCTTTCCCGTCCTGGCAAAAGGTGGCGCCGCGCCTCGTCGATGTGGCCGCAGGGCGTACTCCGGCCGATCTCGTCATCCGCGGTGGCCGCTGGGTGAACGTCCATTCCGGCGAGATTGTCGAAAACACCGATCTCGCCATCACCGCGGGGCGCTTCGCCTATTGCGGGCCGGATGCCTCCCATACGATCGGCGAGAAGACCGAGGTGGTGGAGGCCAGGGGCCGCTATCTCGTGCCGGGCCTGTGCGACGCCCATATGCATGTCGAAAGCGGCATGGTGACGGTGACGGAATTCGTGCGTGCTGTCGTTCCCCACGGCACGACGTCGATGTTCGTCGATCCCCATGAGATCGCCAACGTGCTCGGTCTCGACGGGGTTCGTCTCATGCATGACGAAGCTCTGACGGCGCCGATCAACGTCTTTGTCGAAGTGCCGAGCTGCGTTCCGTCCGCGCCCGGTCTTGAGACGGCAGGTGCCGAGCTCGGCCCCGAGGAGGTCGCCGAGGCGATGTCCTGGCCGGGCATTATCGGTCTTGGCGAGGTGATGAACTTTCCGGGCGTCGCCGCGGGCAACGAGCGGATGCTGGGCGAGATCATTGCGTCGGTGTCGGCCGGCAAGACCGTCGGCGGCCATTATGCCTCCCCCGATCTCGGAGTGGATTTTCATGCCTATGCGGCGGGCGGTCCGGCCGACGATCATGAAGGCACCCGCATGGAGGATGCGATTGCGCGCGTGCGTCAGGGCATGCGCGCGATGCTGCGCCTCGGCTCCGCCTGGTACGATGTCGCCGCTCAGATCAAGGCCGTCACCGAAAAGGGGCTCGACCCGCGCTTCTTCGTTCTGTGCACGGATGACTGCCATTCCGGAACGCTCGTGCATGATGGACATATGAACCGCGTCGTGCGGCACGCCATTGCCCAGGGGCTGAAGCCGGTGACGGCGATCCAGATGGCGACGCTCAACACGGCAGAGCATTTCGGTCTGGAACGCGAGCTCGGCTCCATCGCGCCAGGGCGCCGGGCCGATCTCCTTCTCGTGTCGGACCTGCCATCGCTGAAAATCGATGCCGTCTATGGCCGCGGCCGGCTGCTCGCCGAGAAGGGGGCGCTCGTCGCCGACATCCCGCTCTACGGATATCCGGAAGAGGCGAAGAACACGGTCCGCCTGGGCCGCGTGCTGACGGCGGATGATTTTTCCGTGCCCGCGCCAAAGGGAAAGGACCGTGTCGGCGTTCGCGTCGTCGGTGTCATCGAGAACCAGGCGCCGACGAAGGCGCTTCAGCGTGAGCTGAGCGTCGTCGATGGGTTGGTTGAAGCCGATATGGCCAACGATGTCGCCCATCTTGCGCTGGTGGAGCGCCATCGCGGCACAGGGGCCGTCCAGAACGCGTTTGTCTCCGGCTTTGGCTACAACCGGCGCTGCGCCATCGCCTCCACCGTCGCCCATGACAGCCACCAGATGATCGTCGTCGGCACCGACCGGGCCGATATGGCGATGGCGGCGAACCGCCTGGGCGAAGTCGGCGGCGGAGTCGTGGTGATATCCGAAGGCGAGAAACTGGCGCTGGTCGAGCTCAGGATCGCGGGCCTCCTTTCAGAGGAGCGCGCTGAAGCTGTCGCCGCCAAGGCCGCACGGATGGGCGCTGCCATGCAAAGCTGCGGCTGCCGTCTCAACAACGCCTTCATGCAGCATTCGCTGCTCGCGCTCGTCGTCATCCCGGAGCTCAGGATCTCCGACAAGGGCCTGATCGACGTGACCAAGTTCGAACAGACCGAGCTTTTCGTGTGAGGCTTTAGCGGCTTACGCGCCGATCTGTTCCGCCACCACCTGCTGGCCGGAGCTGTCCTGCGCCGGCTTGAGATGCCGCGTCAGCCGTCGTTCGGCCGCATCCCAGACGCGTCGGAGCGCTTCCACGACGACGAGATAGAGCCCCGCGGCCCAGAGATAGACCTGGAAATCGAAGGAGCGCGAAAAGGCAAGCCGCGTCTCGCCCAGGAGATCATAGACGGTGATGACGGAAGCGATCGCCGAGCCCTTGATCATGAAGATGATCTCGTTGCCGAGCGGCCGTAAAGCCGTGATCAGAGCCTGCGGGGCGACCACCTTGAAGAAGATGACGACAGGCGAGAGCCCGAGCGCGCGGGCGCCTTCCCACTGCCCGACGGAGATGCCGCGGATGGCCCCGGCATAAATCTCGGCCTGATAGGCGGCGGTGTTGAGCGTGAAGGTGAGGGCGGCGCAATTGAAGGCGTCGCGGAAGAACCACCACAGCCCTGCCGCTTCGAACACCTCGCGAAACTGCCCGGCGCCATAATAGACGAGGAAGGTCTGGGCAAGCAGCGGTGTTCCCCGAAAGAAATACACAAAGGCAAAAGCCAGCCCGCGCGTCCACCGGTTCTTCGAAAGCCGACCTGCCGCGACGATGCCGGCCAGAACCGCGCCGAGCGCGACCGACAAGACGACGAGCTCCACCGTGACGAGGAGGCCGTCGAGGAGCTTTGGCCCGTAGCGCGTCAGAAGTTCCGGATTCCAGGCGCTGATGAAGAAGACGACCAGCGCGAGGGCGATCGCGGCCCACAGCGTCATCAAGACGATGCCGGCGATGCGCGCCTTGCTCCAATGCCGGACGGATGCGGGCGGAGGCTCCGCCGGAAGAATCCGGTCGGACACATATGCCGGGTTGGCGGCCTCATTGGCGCTCATCTCGCGCATCGTCATTTCGTGGCCTCGCCGCGCCGCGACCAGCGGTCGATGCCGTTGATGCCGAAGGACGAAATGATGGACAGCACCAGATAGATCATGCAGGCGACGAAATAGAAGAAGAACGGTTGTTTGGTCACGCCAACGGCGACGTTGGTGTTGCGCAGAAGATCGTTGAGGGCGATGACGGAGACGAGGCTCGTATCCTTCAACAAGATCAGCCAGAGGTTCGAAAGCCCCGGCAAAGCGAGCCGGATGAGCTGTGGCAGGATGACGAGACGCATCGTCGTCGTCGGCCTCAGGCCGAGCGCGTACGCCCCCTCATACTGGCCCTTCTGAATGCCGCGAAAGGCGGACAGAAAGACCTCGCTCGCGAAGGATGCGAAGACGAGGGACAGGGCGATCACGCCCGCCGTGAAAGACGAAAACTCGACATAGGTGTCGAATAGAAGCCGGAAGAGCTTCTGCAGTGCGATCTGTCCGCCGTAATAGATGATGAACAGCGTCAGAAGCTCCGGTAGCCCGCGGAAGATCGTCGTGAAGATCGTTGCCGCCCGGATGAGGCCGGGATCGTCGCTGTCCTTGGCGAGCGCCAGCAGAAATCCGAGCACGAGCCCGATCGGCAGCGTCGTCAGCGCCAACGCGACCGTGACCGCAAGCCCGGCCGCAAGATCATCGCCCCAGCCGCCGCCTCCAAACGACAGGAGGTCCAAAAACTCCATCAGCCCGTCATCCCTGGCGCGGCAGAAGGATGGGGCTCAAAAGCCCCATCCGATGCATCATACACCCCGACTTATCCGCCATAGACGTCGAAGTCGAAGTACTTGTCGTTGATTTTCTTGTAGGTGCCGTTCTCGCGGATCGCCTTGATGGCGGCGTTGAGCTTCTCGCGCAACTCGTCGTCACCCTTGCGCACTGCGATGCCGATGCCCGGCCCGTAGATTTTCGGATCGCCCGGCAGAGTCGTCAGAATCTTGCAGCAGGAGCCGTCTTCGCTGTCGACCCACTCCGACAGAACGATCACGTCGTCGAGGGCTGCATCGAGACGTCCGCTCGCCAGATCGAGCTTGTATTCGTCGGCCGAGGGATAGAGGCGGATGTCGGAATCCGGGAAGATCTGTTCCGCATATTGCGAGTGCGTCGTGGAGCTCTGCGCACCGACGCTTCTGTCCGCCATCGATTCGGCGGTCGCTTCCGTGATGTCGGAATCCTTCGGCACGACGATCGCCTGCGGCGTGTCGTAATATTTGTCGGTGAAGTCGACCTTCTCCTTGCGCTCCTCCGTGATCGACATGGAGGCGACGATGGCGTCGTACTTGCCGGCGAGAAGGGCGGGAATTATGCCGTCCCAATCCTGCGAGATGAACTCGCACTTCACCTTCATCTCGTCGCAGAGCGCATTGGCGATGTCGATATCGAAGCCGACGAGCTTACCGTCAGCCGTGATTTCGCTGAACGGGGGGTAGGCGCCCTCCGTGCCGATGCGCAAGGTTTCCTGGGCCTGCGCTGCGCCCGTGGCGAAGACCGCGAGGACCGTTGCAGCCGCCAGTTTTTTGAACAAGCTCATGCTGTCTCCCGAATTTCTTGTTGGATGCGGCCTGGGACGGCCGCTGGACCTATAATCGGCCCAAACTTTGAGCCTGTGCAACTCTTTAGCAAGCGCCGTGCCTGCGGCAAGGAGACTTGATCACAGGCAATGCAGGTTTGGCCGATTCTGCGCCTCCTGGCATAGCCGGCAGAGGCGCGAAAGGCGCAGACTGCCTCATTTGGCGGCATCGAGCGACAGGTGCCCGGCGATGAAATCGGCAATTTTTGCAACGTCGTCGAGATGGAAGACCGGAAGCTTCGCGTTCGCCACCGGATAATCTGATGCGATTGCGAGGATCGACGGATCGCTGTCGCTGAGCGCCTGGCCGGGCCGTCCGTCGCGGCGGCGGACTTCGAGCTTCGGGTGAGGTGCCTTCTTGTAGCCTTCGATGAGGATGAGGTCGCAGGGCGACAGGCGCGACAGCATCTCCTCGACGGGGGGCTCCACCTCTTCGCTGAGCTCATGCATCAGCGCCCAACGGCGATCGGATACGAGGAGAACCTCGCGCGCCCCCGCCTCGCGATGCCGGAAAGAATCGGTTCCGGGATGATCGATGTCGAAGGCGTGGTGGGCGTGCTTGACCGTGGAAACGACGAGGCCGCGCTCTGAGAACTCGCTGACGAGGCGGGCGACGAGCGTTGTCTTGCCGGAATTTTTCCAGCCGGTGATGCCGAAGACCTGGGGCGCCATCCGCGGGCGGGCTATTCGGCAGCCTGAGTTCGATTGAGCGCTTCGAGCATTGCCTGTGCCTCGGCCGCGTCCTCCGGCGTGTTGACGTTGAAGAACGGATCGATCTGGCGGCCGTCGGCTTCGAGATGGTCGAAGGGCACGTTGAGACGCACGTAATGGTCCGCGAAGTCGAGAACCTTGCTCGATTTCGCCTTCTTCAGCCATTCCTCGAGATCGTCGGCAAGCGCGATCGGCCACAATCCGAAGACGGGATGCACGCCGTTGAACGATGCCGCGACGGCGATCGTCGTTTCGTCGTGGCCGCAGCCTTCGGAAAGCCGCGTGACGAGATCACCGGGAAAGAAGGGCGTGTCGACGGCTGCGCTCGCCATGAAACGCGCCTGCGGACAGAAGACCTGGCTCCAGCGCATCCCGGCGAGAATACCGGCGAGAGGCCCCGGATTGCCGTCGATGCCGTCGGGAACGACAGGGAGAAGAAATTCACTGAAGCGCGACGCGTCGCCATTGGCGTTGATGACGAGTTCGTCGACCTGCGGGCGCAGACCATTCACCACGTAGGAAAGCAGCGGTCGGCCGGCAATCTCCACGAGCGGCTTGTCGTTGCCCATCCGGCGGGACAGGCCACCAGCAAGAATAACCCCCGTGATCGGGCGCGGGGCAGGACGATCCTGGTCTGTCGTCTCGCTCACGAAACCCCGCAGAAACGCTTCGGCTGCGGACTTTTCCGCGCCGGTATCCCGGTGATGAAGGAGCGTCGTCTCGGCAACGGGCTTTCGGCCATCGGTTCGTTTCCTCTCAACCTATATACCTGTCGTGGCCCGGCAGGTGAAGCCGCCATCCGGCGTCTTCCTCAGCCGATCGCAGCGTGTGGCATTTGAACTTCGGGCGAGGGGGCAATATGTCAACGGCATGCCCGCCGGACGAAACCGCCGGCTCAAAAGCACCACCGCTGACGCGGTTGAAGGATGGCAATGCCCGAGACCACTCCCACGATTACGAAAGATGTCGTCTTCGATGCGCTCCGCCGTGTCAAAGGCCCCGACCTCGAAAGTGATATCGTCACTCAGAAACTCGTTTCCGATCCCGTCATCTCGAACGGCAAGGTGATCGTGTCGATCACCGTGCCGGCGGAGGCCGCATCGCATCTGGAACCTTTGCGGCAGGCGGCCGAAAAGGTGCTCTCGGATCTCCCGGGGGTGGAGCGTGCCATGGTGGCCCTGACCGCCGAGAGACGGCCTGGGCAGGGCATGGTGCAGAATGCGATGCCGCAGAATACGGCCCTCCGCAGCGCTCCGCCACGGCCGCAACCCGCCCCCCAACCATCCGCCCCGCAGCGCGCGCCGGGCCAGGCGCCGCAGCAGCCTCAGAAAGCGGGAGTTCCTGGCGTCAAGGCGATCATCGCCGTCGCGTCCGGTAAAGGTGGCGTCGGCAAATCCACGACTGCCGTCAATCTCGCCCTCGGGCTCAAGGCGAACGGGCTCGAAGTCGGCATCCTCGACGCCGACATATACGGGCCGTCATTGCCGCGCTTGATGGGCATCAAGGGACGGCCGGAATCGGTGTCGGAGCGCATCCTGAAGCCGATGGAAGGCTACGGGCTCAAGGTCATGTCGATGGGCTTTCTCGTGGAGGAAGAGACCCCGATGATCTGGCGCGGGCCGATGGTCATGTCCGCCTTGACCCAGATGCTGCGCGAGGTCGCCTGGGGCGAGCTCGACGTGCTCGTCGTCGATATGCCTCCCGGAACCGGCGACGCGCAGCTCACCATGGCTCAGCAGGTGCCGCTCGCCGGTGCCGTCATCGTCTCGACGCCGCAGGATCTCGCCCTCATCGATGCCCGCAAGGGCCTCAACATGTTCAACAAGGTGAACGTGCCGGTCCTCGGCATCGTGGAGAACATGAGCTATTTCCTGTGCCCGCATTGCGGCGAGCGCTCCGATATTTTCGGGCATGGCGGTGCCGAACACGAGGCGGAACGCATCGGCGTTCCCTTCCTCGGCGCTGTGCCGCTGCACATGGATATCCGCGAAACCTCCGATTCAGGCCGGCCGATCGTTGCCTCCGAACCGCAATCGGAGCATGCGCGCATCTATCGCCACATTGCCGATGCCGTCGTGAAGCGTCTCAACGTGGAAAAAGCCGCCGGCGTCCGCCAGGCGCCGAGGGTGGTGGTGGAATAGAGGCTAGCGGACGATCCGAAACAGGATCACGGAGAAAGTGAAAGCCGCGACGGCCCCTGTCAGCATGACGGCTGAGAGGGGCAGGGCCGACATGCCGCCGGCGAGCACGGCTCCTGCGATCGCCGAAGAGATCGCGCCCGAGCCGATCTGCGTCGCGCCCTGAAGCCCGGCTGCCGTGCCGGCGATTTCCGGGCGCACGCTGATGGCGCCGGCGATCGTGCTCGGCAGAACGAGGCCGTTGGAAATGCCACCCACGCACATCGGCAGGAAGAGGGCCGGCGCGCTCAGATGGCCGCTTGCGATGAGAGCGAGAAGCACGAGCTGGGCGATGAGGAGAAGGCTTGACCCGGCGAGCGTCATCCGCCGGACGCCGACCTTTTCGGCGAAGCGGCCGGAGAGAAAATTGCCAAAAGCATAGCCGATCGACAGGACCGCAAACCAACTGCCATAGGCGATCGGAGACAGCCCGAGGATCGTGCCGGCCACATAGGCGCCGCCGCCCAGAAAGGCGAAGAAGACCGACGTCGCAAGGCTCGATACGGCGGTGTAGACGAGGAAGGCGGGTTCCTTGAGAAGGTAGCCGAAATCCCGAAACAAGGTGGCAAAGGCGATCCGCTCGGTCCGCGCATGGTGCGTCTCGCTGACGTCGCGCCAGGCAAGGGCCAGGACCAAGGCTCCGAACACGGTCAGCATGACGAACTGCGCCCGCCAGCCGAAACTCTGTTGCAGAAGACCACCGAAGAGCGGTGCCACCATCGGCGCCATGGCGAGCCCCATCGTGACATAGCCGATGACGCTTGCGGCTTTGCGCCGATCATAGAGGTCGCGCACGATGGCGCGCGCCAGCACGATGCCGGTGCAGCCGCCGGCCGCCTGCAGGACGCGCAGTGCGAGCAGGCTTTCAATGTCGTTTGCAAAACTCGCCAGGGCGCTGGTGGCGGTGAAGATGCTGAGCCCGCAGAGAAGGACGGGCCGGCGCCCGAAACGGTCCGACAGCGGCCCGATCACGATCTGCGAAATCGCAACGGAGGCGAGAAACAGGGACAAAACGAGCTGCACGGTGGCAAAGCTCGCGTGGAAGTCCTTCTCCAGTGCCGGCATGGACGGCACGATGACGTTGATCGCGAACGGGCTGAGCGTCGAAATGACGACGAGGCTCAAGAGACTGGGCCGCCGCCCCTCAGGTGACAGGGCGGGGGCGTCGGATATTGAAGACGGCATAAGATCTCGGCGGAGGCGAGGGGAGGGGTGGATGACCCGATAGCATCCAACCGCGCCCGGCAGACGGGGCGCGATCAGCGTGCCGGCGGTGCTGTCAGCGCTTTGCGGGCCTCCGAAGCCCC
The DNA here is from genome assembly GCF_025379905.1 of Afifella sp. JA880. Classification (NCBI taxonomy): domain Bacteria; kingdom Pseudomonadati; phylum Pseudomonadota; class Alphaproteobacteria; order Hyphomicrobiales; family Afifellaceae; genus Afifella; species Afifella sp. JA880. The sequence goes on along the minus strand of NZ_JAOANH010000001.1, from coordinate 1,044,682 downwards.
GACCTGACGCTCCCGATAGAAGGTGTAGATGCCGGTCGCAATCAAGATGCCGGTGCCGATGAAGAGGAGCGGCCCCGGCCACGCGCCGAAGACGAGCACCTGCGCAAGCACAGCCCAGATCATGAAGGAATAGCGAAATGGCGCGACGACGGAGATGTCTCCCGTGCGCATCGCGGCGATGATCAGGGTGTAGCCCGCGACCGTGCACAGTCCGGACGCGAAGATGGTGGCGAGCACGGCCGCATCGGGCATCACGGGCTCTTCGAAGAGCATGAGAAAGCCACCGAAGAGACCGACGGAGATTGCGGCGGCCGTCGTGACGGCGAGCGTGGGCAGGCCTTTCGGCAATTGCTTGGAAGCGAGATCGCGCAGAACGACCGCGAAGACGCTGAGGAGCGCGACGAGCGACCAGATGTTGAAGCCGTCGAGACCCGGCTGAATGACGAGGAGCGCCCCGCTGAAGCCGACCGCGATCGCAGTCCAGCGCCTTCGGCCGACGGTCTCGCCGAGAAAGAGTGCAGCACCCGCCGTGGTGGCGAGCGGCACCACCTGCAGGATCGCCGAAGCGTTGGCGAGCGGCAGGCGGAACAGGGCGGAGAGGTAAAGCCCCGCTGCCGCCACCTCGCCCAGGGTGCGCCAGATGAGCGTCTTATGGAAAAGCAGACTGCGATTGGCGAAGGCGCCGCGGCGCACCGCGAGTACGATTACGATCGGCGACACGATCAGACCGCGCAGAAAGATGATCTCGCCGGTCGGCAGATCGGCGCTCGCAACCTTCACCAGCGTGTCGTTGACGATGAACGTCACCATCGCTGCGAGCATCAGGAGAATGCCGCGCTGGTTTTCGCGCGGCAGGGCAGGCACAGGCGGCATGGGGAAACGGGCTTCTGGCGGGTTGATCGAAGCTTATGCTTAGGCGGCTTCTTGGGCCGCGACCAGAGCTCAGCCGCCCGTCATGCTCATATGCCGTGCAACCGCCGGACGTCGGTGATGGCGATCGATGACGAAATCGTGCCCCTTCGGCTTGCGGGTGATCGCCTCGTCGATGGCCTGCGCGAGGAGCGCATTGCCTTCAGAGGCGCGCAATGGTGCCCGTAGATCGGCCGCGTCTTCCTGGCCGAGACACATGAACAGAGTGCCCGTGCACGTCACCCGCACGCGATTGCAGCTCTCGCAGAAATTATGCGTGAGCGGGGTAATGAAGCCGAGCCTGCCGCCGGTCTCCTCGACCTCGACGTACCGCGCCGGCCCGCCGGTCTTGTAGGGGATGTCCGTCATGGTGAAGCGCTCTGAAAGTCGCGCACGGACGGTGGAGAGCGGCAGATATTGGTCGGTGCGGTCGCCTTCGATCTCGCCGAGCGGCATCGTCTCTATCAGCGTCAGATCCATGCCCTGACCATGGGCAAAGCGGATCATCTCCGGGATTTCGTGTTCGTTCACGTCTTTCAACGCGACGACGTTGAGCTTCACCTGAAGTCCTGCGTCCTGCGCCGCCTTGAGGCCCGCCATCACGCGGCCGAGATCGCCCCAGCGTGTGATGGCCTTGAATTTGTCGTGATCAAGCGTGTCGAGGGAGACGTTGATCCGGCGCACGCCGAGTGCTGCGAGATCATGCGCGTAACGTTCGAGCTGTGAACCGTTCGTCGTCAGGGTCAGCTCCTCGAGCCGCCCGGTGGTGAGATGGCGCCCGAGCGCCTCGATCAGCCACATGATGTTGCGGCGCACGAGAGGCTCCCCGCCGGTCAGGCGCAGCTTGCGCACGCCTTTGTCGATAAAGGCGGTGCACAGGCGCTCCAATTCCTCGAGCGACAGAAGATCCCGCTTAGGCAGGAAGGTCATGTCCTCGGCCATGCAATAGACGCAGCGGAAATCGCAGCGGTCGGTCACTGAGACGCGCAGATAGGAGATCGACCGCCCGAACGGGTCGATCATCGGCGCTGTCTCCGACGCCGTGTCGACCGGCGTGACGGTCGCGATGTCGGATTTCTGCACGATGGAATTCACTGACGCCTCATTGTTCCGTTTGCCTGCCTCCCCTTCGCCTGTGATCGGCAAATGGTGCTGGCAAGCCGTTTCCCGCCCTTATAGGAGAAGAATGTAATGGCGCCGCCGTCCGCGTCAAATGGCAGCGCGGCGCCGCAGCCCCTTGAAGGAGACATGATGGCGGAACCCTGGCCGACCGAAATCCGTCTGAAGAAGGACCGGCACATGCTGGCCGTCAGTTTTGAGAGCGGCGAGACGTTCGAGCTGCCGGCGGAGTATCTGCGGGTTTTTTCACCCTCCGCCGAGGTGCAGGGGCATTCGCCGTCCGAGCGCAAGCTCGTCTCGGGAAAGGCCGATGTGATGGTGATCGAAGTCGAACCGATCGGCAATTACGCCGTCCGTCTGCATTTCGACGATCTGCACAACAGCGGGATCTTCACCTGGTCCTATCTCTACCGGCTCGGACAGGACTTCGGCTCCCTGTGGGCGGGCTATCTGGAAGAGCTGGCCGAAAACGGTCTCTCGCGCCGCTGAACGGGGCAGGTGGGACTTCTCTCAGAGCTCAGAACGAAAACGGTCGGCGCAGGCGCCGCCCCATGGAGCTTGAAACGAAAACGGCCGGCGCAAGCGCCGGCCGTCGATAAATCGTGTCGTCGAATCGCCCTAGCGGCGCACGACCACCTTCGTGCCGACATTGACCCGTTCGTAGAGGTCTGTGACGTCGTCGTTGGTCATGCGAATGCAGCCCGAGGAGACCGCCGTGCCGATCGTCCAGGGCTCGTTCGAACCGTGGATGCGATAGTAGGTGTTGCCGATGTAGAGCGCGCGGGCACCGAGCGGATTGTTGGGGCCGCCTTCCATATGCGCCGGCAGGCCCGGCTGGCGCTTGCGCATCGCCGGCGGCGGCGTCCAGCCCGGCCACTCCGCCTTGCGCGTCACGCGGTGCGTGCCGGCCCACTGGAAGCCCTCGCGGCCGACGCCGACGCCGTATTTCAGCGCCTTGCCGTCTTCCATGACGTAGTAGAGGCGGCGTTCGCCGGTATCCACGATGATCGTGTTCGGGCCGTAAGGGCCAGTGTAATCCACCACCTCACGCTGCACCGGAGACTTGCCATGGAGGCGGGAGCCCGGGCCGAAGCTCAGCCATTGCTTGGAAACGGGATCAAAAAATCTTGCCGTCGGCTGCGCCGAGGCGTTGGGAGCAAAAGAAACGGCGCTAACAAGCGCCACAGCGACCGCAGTCGCAAGTAATCCAAACTTTCTCATTACCGTCCCCGGAAAGGCTGGCGAGTTGATGTGTCACTTTAACCTCTGTGTCGAATCGCTCTCAAAAGGCAAGCACCGGGCGGTTCGCGGTGCGGCGCCTTGACGCTTTTGCAACCGTATGTGGCTCGCCTGCCACGCTCGGCCCCGGGCGTCGTCGGCAAGTCTTCCCCACCGCGCCGCCGACAGCGCGTCTTGCGCTGCCGCATTTGATTGCTAAAGCAACCTCAGCTGAGCCAACGGACAGGTCATGGCCGATTTCATTCTCACCTTCTCCTGCCCCAATCGTCCGGGCATCGTCGCAGCCGTCGCGACCTCACTCGTCTCCAGTGGCTACAACATCCTGGAGGCGCAGCAATTCGATGATGCCGAAACCGGCCACTTCTTCATGCGGGTTCTCTTCAATCCCGTGCTGGAAGGGGCCGACATCGAAGAGTTCCGCGAAAAGCTCGCGGAGATCGGCGAGCGCTTCGAAATGGAGCTGACGCTGCGCGACCGCAGCGTGAAGCCTAAGGTCATGCTCCTCGTCTCGAAATTCGATCATTGCCTCGCCGACCTTCTCTACCGCTGGCGGATCGGCGAATTGCCGATGCAGATCACAGCCATCGTCTCCAACCATCCGCGCGAGGCCTTGCAGCTGCCGGAGCTCGATGAGGTGCCGTTTCATCATCTGCCGGTGACGGCCGCGACGAAGCCCGAACAGGAGGCGAAACTCTGGGATCTGATCGAAGAGACGGAGACGGAGTTCGTCGTTCTCGCCCGCTATATGCAGGTTCTGTCAGACGAGCTGTCGACCAAGCTCGCCGGGCGCTGCATCAATATCCATCATTCGTTCCTGCCGGGCTTCAAGGGCGCCAGACCGTATCATCAGGCGCATGAGCGCGGCGTGAAGCTGATCGGGGCGACGGCGCATTTCGTCACGCCCGACCTCGACGAGGGGCCGATCATCGAGCAGGACGTGGAGCGCATCTCGCATCGCCACACGCCCGCTGATCTCATCGCCAAAGGCCGTGACATCGAACGCCGGGTACTTGCGCGCGCATTGCACTACGTGCTCGACGATCGCGTCATCATCTCTGGGCGAAAGACGGTGGTCTTCTACGATTAAAGGGAATCTTGCAGCAGCTTCTCGATCTTGCGCCGCTCCCGGCGCGAGCGAATCTGCTGAGAATCGCTGGTCGTCGGGCAGATCTGGATATCGTCGTCCGTATGCCGGATCTCGAAGGTCCGGCGTGCCCCCGCGAGGAGATCGTCGGCACCGTAGACGATCACGGCGGTCAGCTCGAGAGATCGGACCGAGGCGAGCCACTCCTCGTTCGATCCCTGTCCCTCATTGTCGCCGATCGTCAAGATCAGGTCGTGGAACGTGCCGATGTCGAGATATTCGCCGGCTTTCAGCGGCCCCTGCTTCATGCGCGAGCGGGGATCAGCGTCGAGCGCGTCGCCGAGATCGCGGAGATCCGTCAGCTCCTGCCTATAGGTCTTGTCGTCGGTGGTGACGAAGGCGATGAGGCTCGTCAGGTAGATCGCCTCCGCGCTCATATTGCTGATCAGGCAGCGCGCTTCCGTGCCGAGGCCTCCGCCGCGATTGATGAGGACGGTCGAGCGCCAGCGGCGCCTGTAGGCGACGAGCAGGAGCTGCAGGTAAACGAACCAGACGAGCAGCATGAGCAGGCTCGTAATGGCTGAGAAAGCGCCGGAATAGTGCTGGATCCAAGACCACATGCGCGCCGAAACTAGGCGGCACCTGCGACGCGTCTAGAGAGAGATGTCGGTTCTTCGTTTAGGCGCCATAATTTCCGAGAGCATGGGAACTCTGCGAGATCATTCGCGAAGAGCCTGGGAAAAAGTCATGAGCCGGAAAAATGGTGGGCGCGACAGGGATTGAACCTGTGACCCCTGCCGTGTGAAGGCAGTGCTCTCCCGCTGAGCTACGCGCCCGACTCGCAGCAGCGATTTGGCACGGAGCCGCGCCGCGGTCAAGCCGGCGCGCTCATTCCACGGCTGCCGATCCCCCGCGCGTTTCAAGAAGCCTTGCGGCGAGTGCGGGTGTGAGCTGCGAATAGCTGTCGATGATGACGTCGGGACGAAGCTCGGCCATCGGTTTCGTCGTGTAGCCGAAAGGCACACCGATGACCGGAACGAAAGCCGCACGCGCCGCCGCGATATCGGCTGCCGAATCGCCGACCATCAAAGCGGCGTCGGGCTTGCCGCCCGCAGCTTCGATGGTTTCCAGAAGATGTGCCGGATCGGGTTTGCGCTTGGCCACCGAATCGGCGCCGAGCACGGCCCGAAATCGATTCAGAAGCCCGAGCTGATCGAGAAGCAGCTTCGACATGCCGACGCGCTTGTTGGTGCACACGGCGAAGCTCCAGCCTTCCGCTTCGAGCGTATCGAGCGTGCTCACGAGTCCCGGAAAGGGCCTGCTTTCGACGCAGATATGTTCCTCGTAATGGGCGAGGAAGACCTCCAGCAATCGGTCGAGTTCTTTCGGCGCCACCTTGCGCCCGGAGAGCTTCAGACCCTCTTCGATCATGGCGCGCGCACCGCGCGAGATGCATGGCATGATCCGCTCGCGCGGGGCAGGGGGCAGGCCGTGCCTGCCAAGAATATGGTCGAGCGTCGCCAGTAGATCGGGGGCGGTGTCGACGAGCGTGCCGTCGAGATCGAAGACGATGAGGGACATGGCGTTGGGCTAGCCGAGGCGCGAGGCGGGTGCAAGCGAGCGAAGGGCGGTCGTCCCATCGCGCGCGCCGGTATCAAGATAAGGCTGGCCGCTTGCCTGCCAGAAGAGGCTGGTGTGAATTGAGAAAGCAGCCGCGGCCGGCCGATGGGTATCCCGCCGGCCGAGGTGATGCGAAGACCGCCAGAAAGAGGTGTCCGTGTCCGATCATCCATCTTCCGCGCATTGGCTTGATCGGCTCGAAAACGGTCACAGGCGTCGTTACGGCGCCGGGGAGACGATTGCTCATCCCGATGCAGAGACGGACCGGCTGTTTGTGCTCAAGACGGGGATGGCGCGCATCTGCCTCAACGGCGCGACCAAGGCGCTGACGCTCTCCTATCTGCGCCCCGGCGGCATCTATGTGACGCATACGCGCGCCTGGGTGGAGGCGCTGGAAGATTGCGAGATCGTGAGCTGGCCGGTGCGCGAGATGCTGACGCTTGTCTCCCGCCATCCGGAGCTCGCTGTGGAAGCTCTGCGCGATATCGGCCAGGTGCTTTCGGGCGCGCTTGATCTGATCGAAGATCTCGCCTTCCGTCCGGTGGAATCGCGGCTTGCCCGCTTTCTGCTTCTGGAGAGCGCGCGGCAGAACGATGTCCGTATCCGCCTCATCGACCACACCGAAGCTTTGGCAAGCGCGCTCGGCACCTCGCGCCAGACGCTGTCGACGCTCGTCAACAAGCTCATCCGCGACGGTGTCGTCAGCCGTGAGGGCCGCGAGCACCTTTTGATCCTCGCGCCGGCACGGCTTGAAGAACTGAGTGCGCTGTCGCCCGGCTGACAGCGCGGCAGACGCGCGTGCCTCATAATCTGTCGCTCCGGCTTATGGGGACGGTCTTTCTCGCGAAAGACCAGGGGAGAGGATCAGAAGACGATGGCCAGTCAAGCCGCCGATCGCGGCGACCGTTACGTGAGTTTTCTGGGGCTCGATTGCGATGCCAAGGCCGAAGCCATGATGGAAATGCTGTCGGGGGCGATGCGCACGAGCAGCTCGCAATGGGTCGGCTACTTTGAGCAAAAACTCGCCGAGAACCAGAAGATGGGCCGTGACAGCCTTTACTTCGTCGGCAGCCAGGTCAACGCGCTCTCCGCCTTCTTCGAGGAGGAGGGCGACGAGGCGGCGCTGTCGCTCCTCGCAGAGCTGGAAGACAAATGCTGCTGAAGGGGCGATGGCAAGCGTCTGGGCGCAGCGTCTCTCTGTAGTGCCTTAGGACGCGAATGCGGGACGCCGCGATCATCCCCCGAGTGCCCGAACGCTGGCATACAGCCGCCGGTCACTCAAAGGCTTTGCGCTGCTCCCGCCCTGCGAAGGCGTCGCCGATCAGGCGCCGACCCATCCCTCTCTCAAAGCCTGATGGGCGTAATAGCTGATGATCAGATCAGCGCCGGCGCGTTTCATGGCCAGCAGGCTTTCATGCACACTCGTGGCCTCGTTGAGGGCGCCGGCATCTGCCGCGAACCGGATCATCGCGTATTCGCCGCCGACCTGATAGCAGGCGAGAGGCAGAAGCGTGCGCTCGCGCAGACGCGTCAGCACATCGAGATAGGCGAGACCCGGTTTGACCATAAGCATGTCCGCGGCCTCGGCTTCATCGAGCAGAGATTCCAGCAGCGCTTCGCGTCCGTTGGCGGGGTCCATCTGATAGGAGAGGCGGTCGCCGTTCAGATTGCATCCTGCGGCGGCGCGGAACGGACCGTAGAACGCCGAGGCGAATTTCGACGAATACGCCATGATGGGCGCGTTCGTGTGCCCGCCTGCGTCGAGCGCGCGCCGGATGGCCGCGACCTGACCATCCATCATGGCTGAAGGGGCGACCATATCGGCACCGGCCTCCACGGCGACCAAAGCCTGCCGGCCGAGATTTTCAAGCGTCGCATCGTTGTCGACACTGCCGGCACGATGGACGCCGCAATGTCCGTGATCTGTGTACTCGCAAAAGCAATTGTCCGTTATGACAACGAGCTCTGGCACCTCACGTTTGGCAACGGCCACCATCCGCGCCATCAGGCCTTGCGGGTTCCAGGTGTCGCTTCCATCGGCATCCTTGTGGTGCGAGATGCCGAAGAGGATGACGGCCTTGACGCCGTCCTTTGCGATCCGATTGATTTCGCTTGCGAAAGATCGCTCCGGCACACGGGAGATCCCCGGCATGGTCGGAATCATGACCGGTTCCTCGATCTCTTCCTCGACCAGGATCGGGTAGATGAGGTCTTGGGCCGAGACGCTGGTTTCGCGAACAAGAGATCTCAACATCGAAGAATGACGAAGTCTGCGGGGTCGCCGTGCCGGGAAAAGAGCAGTCATAATTCTCTCCAGATTGCCTCGAAAGCGATGTGACGCGTGGCAATGCCGTGTGTCTTGAAGAGGCCGTCTTGCGCAGGATGCCGGCAGGACAGCCGAGCGCAGGAGCCCCACGAAGATGCGGCGCGGGTGGGTTGCGCCTTGGCCGACATCTACGCCGCAGCGTGATGTCGTGCGTCGCGGATTTGGACAAAAGCTACGTCTTGTCAGACACGCATGGGAAGAGGCTGGCTATATCTCCGCGTTCTTGTGGAAGTAGCGGCTGGGCTTTTCGCCCATGATTTGGCGAAACATCGTCGCGAATGCGCCCGGCGTGTCATATCCCAGATCGGCGGCCACGATCCCGACGGCTTCCCCTGCCGCAAGGCGCGGGAGGGCGGATAGGGCGCGGACCTGGTTGCGCCACAACAGAAAATTGCTTCCGAATTCGCGTTTGAAAAGGCGGGCGAGAGTTCTGGAAGAGGCGCCGGAGAACTCGGCCCATTCTTTCAGGGAGCGCACGTCACCCGGCTCGTCGATGAGTGCGCGGCAGATCGCGGCAAGCCGCTTATCCCGGGGCATCGGCAGATAGAGAACCCCGTCCGCCTCCCAGGTGATTTCGTAGAGGATGAGATCGAGAACCCGCCTGGCATGTGCGTCCGGCATCTCGTCTTCGGGCATTTGCACGACGCGCAGGATCAGCTCGCGCAACAAGGGTGACACGCGAATCCTCTGCGGCTTCGTCGGCAACGGAAACGGGCAAACCTCCCCAACGATATAAAGTGTTCTGAGAGAAACATTGCCGCGGGCGCGCATCTCATGGGTGATGCCAGCCGGCATCCAGACCGCGCGCTGCGGTGGCAGGAGCCACAGGCCCTCGGCTGTTGCCACCTCCATCACCCCGCCGATCGCGTAGATCAATTGGGCGCGCTCATGCATATGGGGTGGAAGATGAAAGCCCGCCGGATACTCTTTCGGCAGTCCCACGATGCCCCGGTGGGGAGCCGGATCTTCGATTGGATCTGCGCTCTTGCTCGTCATGTCGCTGGCTTTCTACCATGGATGCCATAACTCAGCGCGATCTCCTGCGAGGAGTCCTCAACGAGGCCCGCCATGGGAGCCCGCTTGAGGCCGTGGGTTGTCATTCGATAGGCTCTGGCGCAAACGGGTCGCTCAACAGGATCCAATGACGGCGCGGCGGACTGAACGCGCTTTGAAGATAAGCGGCAGGCGGGGGCAATGATGACAGATGATCTGAAACGCCAGGCGGCAGAGGCGGCTCTGGAGTTTGTCGAGGACGGCATGAACCTCGGCCTCGGCACCGGGTCGACGGCGAGCTGGTTCGTGAAGCTTCTGGGCGAGAAGGTTCGCGCCGGCATGAATGTCGTCGGCGTCCCGACATCGGAGGCGACGGCCAAACTGGCGCAGGACGAGGGGATCGCGCTCACCTCTCTCGACGAGATCGACCGTCTCGATCTCACCGTCGACGGCGCCGACGAGATCGGCCCGGAGCTTGCCCTGATCAAGGGCGGCGGCGGGGCGCTGTTGCGCGAGAAGATCGTGGCTTCCGCTTCTGCGCGCATGCTCGTCATCGCCGATGCCGGCAAGCATGTCGAACATCTCGGGGCTTTTCCTCTGCCGATCGAGGTCGTGCGCTTCGGCAAGAAGGCGAGCGAACGCGCCATTGAAGAGCTGATTTCGAGGCTTGGCCTCAGTGCGGAACTCGCCTGGCGCACACGCGGCGGAGAGCTTTTTGCAACCGACGAAGGCCATGTCATCATCGATGCATCTTTTGGCCTCATTCCTGATCCAGAGGCGCTCGCGCGCGGCCTGTCGGAGATCCCCGGCGTCGTGGAGCACGGGCTCTTTCTCAACCTGGCCGAGACGGCGCTGATTGCCACGCCCGAGGGTGTGAAGAGGCTCACCCGCGCTTGATGCGGGCGTGACGTCGCCCGGCTTTTCCGTTATCGACGGCATCCAACGCGCCGTCACACATCAGGAGTTCTTCATGTTTCGGCTTTCCGCGCTTTGCCTGCTGCTGCTCGGGGCGGTGGTCCCGGTTTATCCCGCTGCAGCCCAGGACGCGAACCCGGCCCCGGCGACCGGCGCGCCGGCTGAACCTTCGGATGCGCAGATGGCGCTGGCCGCCAAGGTCCTGTCGGCCTCCAACCTGTCGCGCAGCTTCGACGAGATCCTGCCCGAAGTGGCCGATCAGGCGAAGATGACGCTCATCCGCTCCAATCCGCAGATGCAGCTCGGCATCATCGAGATCGTCGATCAGGTGGCGCTCGACATGGTGGATCGCCGTGCCGAACTGGAAAAGCGGCTGGCGCGCATCTGGGCGATCAATTTCACCGAGGACGAGCTCAACGATCTGCTCACGTTCTTCCAGACGGATACGGGCGACAAGTTCACCGGGACGCTCGTCGGCCTTTTGAGCGCGCAGGTTTCGGTGAGCCAGGCCTGGGCGAAGGAGATCGGCGACGAGATGCTGCGCCGTTCGACGCAGAAACTGCAGGAAATCTCCAAGAACGAAGCGAAGAGCCTGCAGGGCGAGACGAATCCGCAGTGAGCGGAGACGCATGAACCGACACGCGTGCGCTGGCACGCGTGAGCGGATACGGCGAGGGCGCTCGCTGCGCCATTAGGAAGACAACGGGATCTGCGATGACTGAGCGGCGCTACGACTACGACCTTTTCGTGATCGGGGCCGGCTCAGGCGGGGTCCGTGCGGCCCGCCGGGCGTCCGAAGCCGGCGCCCGGGTCGCTGTTGCCGAGGAAAGCCGTGTCGGCGGCACCTGTGTCATCCGCGGCTGCATCCCGAAAAAGTTCCTGGTCTACGCCTCGCAATTCGGCGAGTCTTTCGAAGACGCCGTTGGTTACGGCTGGTCTTACGAGAATGCGCGCTTCGACTGGCCGACGCTGATCGCCAACAAGGACCGCGAAATCGCTCGCCTTGAAGGCGTCTATCGCAGCAATCTGGAAAAATCGGGCGTCGAACTGATCGACGACCGCGCGGTTCTCGCCGGCGGTCATGAGATCGAGCTGAAACGCTCCGGCACCACCGTCTCGGCTGAACGGATCTTGATCGCAACGGGCGGCAGGCCCAATCCGCACCGCGCGCTGCACGGGCATGAGCTCTGCATCACCTCCGACGAGGCCTTTGAGCTCGAAAAGCTGCCGGAGAAGGTGGTGATCGCTGGCGGCGGCTACATCGCGGTGGAGTTCGCCGGGATATTTGCCGCCATGGGCGTGGAGACGACGATTCTCTATCGCGGCAAGGAGATCCTGCAACGCTTCGACATGGATCTCCGGCGCCTCCTGCACGCCGAATACGAGAACAAGGGCATCCATATCCGTTGCCAGGACGTGCTCGGCCGTATCGAGCGAAAGAGTGATGGTTGGCTGCGCGGGACGTTTCTGGGCGGCGATTGTTATGACGCCGAGCAGATCATGCTCGCCGTCGGCCGCCTGCCCAATACCGAAGGGCTCGGGCTTGAAAAGCTCGGCATCTGCCAGGACAAGCGCGGCTCGATCTGCGTCGACGAGTATTCGAAGACCAATGTCGACCATGTCTGGGCGATCGGTGATGTGACCGACCGCATGCAATTGACGCCGGTCGCCATCCACGAGGCGATGTGCTTCGTCGATACGGTTTTCTGCGGGCGCCCGACCAAGCCCGATTACGGCAGCGTGGCGACGGCCGTCTTCTCGCAGCCGGAGCTTGGCACAGTTGGCATGACGGAAGACCAAGCCCGCTGCGATATCGACAATCTGGCGATTTACAAGTCGGTCTTCAGGCCCCTGAAGAACACGCTGTCGGGCCGCTCCGAACGCATGCTGATGAAGCTCGTCGTCGATGCCGACACCGACAAGGTCCTGGGCGCGCATGTGCTCGGCCCGGATGCCGGCGAGATGGCGCAGCTTCTGGGTGTTTCCGTCAAGATGGGCGTGACGAAGTCCGATTTCGACCGCACCATGGCCGTGCATCCGACCGCGGCGGAAGAACTCGTGACGATGTACAAGCCCTCCTACACGGTGCGCAAAGGCGAAGTGGTCGAGGCGGCGTGAGGGCAGGCCGATCCGTCCTACCGCCTCGTTCGCCGTAAGCTCTGCTTCAGGCAAGTGACATAAGACCGCCGTCGGCATCGATGGACGGCAGCATGAAGCGGAAGATTGCGAACGAAACTGCGAGCGTTGCGACGGCCAGGGAAGGCGAAGGCGGGATGACGCGATTGCCGAGACTTCGCCTGAGGCGCGCCTTGGGGCGGCGCCTGGGGGTTTTCTGCCTTGGGCTTTCGGTCCTCCTTTTGGGAGGCGCAGGCAGTTACGCGGGCTACACCTATCTCAACGACAATTTCCACGTGGTGAAGGCCGGGAGCCTTTACCGTTCGGCGCAGCCGACGCCGGAGCTTTTGGCGGAATGGAAGCAGCGCTACGGGCTGACGACCATTGTGAACCTGCGTGGCGCCAATCCCGGCGCCCCGTGGTACGAGGCGGAAAAGGCGGCAGCGGCCCGCCTCGGGCTTCGCCTCATCGATTACAGGATCTCGGCAAAACGCGTTCTGTCGGGTGAAGAGACGATCGAGCTCGTGTCGCTCCTCGCTGGGCTGGACGGACCGACGCTCGTCCATTGCATGAGCGGTGCCGACCGCAGTGGCATCGCCTCCGCCTATTATCTCGCAAGCGTTGCCAAGGCGGGCGAAGAAGCCGCGGAAAGCCAGCTGTCGCTCTGGTATGGCCATGTGCCACTCTGGCTTTCGCCCTTCTACGCCATGGATATCTCCTTCGAGGCGGCGGAGCCGGGCTTCGGCTATCTCGATTCGTAACAGGCGGCCGCGCCCTATTATCCGCGCAGCCTGAGCCGCACCGCGCTCCAGGTGGCCAGGAGGCCGCCTAGGCCGAGAAGCGAGAAGGTGAGGCCCCAGGAGGTCGGCAGGGAGAGCGCCTGGCCGCGCGCCAGATCGAGCACGCTGCCGGCGGCCATCGGCGCAACGGCGCCCGCGCCGAAGCCCAAGAGCGAGCGAACGGCCAGCACCTTTCCGAGGACGCCGGGCGTCGTCGTCTCCGTGAGGGCGACGGTCAACACCGGGGAATCGGCGATGGACGTCACCGCCTGCATCATGGCGAGCGTGATCAGGATTGCGAGCGGCGCGGCGACGAGCCAGCCGATGGAAAAGGAGAGCGCGGTCGACAGGGCCGCAATGCCGACGAGCACGCTCTTGCGGCCGAGACGGTCCGACAGCCCGCCCATGGAAAAGGTGGCGCCGGAGGCGAGGAGATGCATCGCCGCGATCAGGATGGCGCTCTGTCCGCTGGCGAGCCCGATGCCGTGGCCGGAGAGTGCGAAGGCGGCGGCGAGAAGCGCCGGCATCCACGCCCAGCCGCCGAGCAGTTCCCAGCAATGGAAGACGTAGCCGGCGGTCAAGAGCCTGGTGTCGCGCGCCCGCCAGATGGCGTCGAAGAGGCCTTCGCCCTTCGTCCGCCGGTGGATGGTGTTCGGCGTTTCTCTGAGAAGCAGGAGAATGAGGACGGCGCCGATGGCCGGCGTCGCGCCGCAGACGATGAAGGCGACCTGCCAGCCGCCGAGCGACAGCGCGGCGCCCGTCAGAGCGAGTGAGAAGGCGTAGCCGACGGAGGTGGAGCCGATGAGCCAGCCCATCGCGGTGCCGCGGCGCCGGTCCGTCGCCATCTCCGAAAACACCATGACGAGCGGCGTGTAGATGCCGCCCTGGGCGAGCCCGGTGAGGCCGTAGAGGACGATCGCGCTCGACCAGTCGCGGGCGAAGAGGCCGAAGGCGAGCGAGCTGATGCCGGTCGCCACCGCTGAGACCTGCACCATGCGCTTGGCACCGAAATAATCGGACGCCCAGGCAAAGAGGAAGAGCGAGACGGAATAGGAGAGCGTGAAGGCGGAGACGACGGCACCGGCGCGGGTCGCAGAGATTCCCCATGCGCTCTGCAGCACAGGGATCGAGGCAGCGCCGGTCATGAAGCTGGCATAAAGGAAGACGCGCGACAGGCAGACGAGAATCGTCCACCGTCCGACGGATTGGGCCATGAGGTGTCCTTGTTGCTGCCTCGGATGTGCGGGAAGGAGCCGAGAGCACGCGTTCCATACCTTCATCGCGACCTAAAGCGGAATCGCCGCGTCGTCGAGACGAGCGCGTTCTCGTGCCTATGTTAATTGCTCCGACGGCTTCATCTTGTTCGAGGGAGGAGAGGCGCTGTGTTCACCTGTTTTGGCTACGGCTCGCTCGTCAATGCCGCCACGCTGACGCCGGAGGTGGTTGCCGTGCCCGGTAGACTCCGAGGCTGGCGGCGGGCCTGGCGCCATTCCGGCGCCTCAAGCTATGGCGGCCGCTGCACGCTGACGGTGGTGCCCGACCCAGATTGCGAAATCTGGGGGGCGATCGTCGCCCTGCCACATGAAGAGCGCCCGGCGCTCGACCGGCGCGAGGCGCAATATGACGTGGTGGCGCCCTCCGAAGAGGCCGTGACCTGGCTTGCAGGGCGGCCGGAAGGCTGGCCCGACCCGCATCTCTATGTCGGCCATGAAGAGTACGGACGGCCGGGCGACGCCGACAATCCGATCATGCTGTCTTATCTCGACGTGGTGCTGTCGGGCTTTCATGCCGTCTATGGCGAGGCGGGGATTGCGCATTTTCTGGAGACGACGGCGGATTGGCATGTGCCGATCCTCGATGACCGCGCTGCCCCGCGCTATCCGCGCGCACTTGCTTTGGGCGAGCACGAACATGCGCGCGTCGACGAAGCCATTGCCGCCGCCGGTGCAACGAAGATCTCGCTTTAGTGTTATACACATAGAAGAACTTCTATGTTTGAAGGCTCTTCTGTATAAAAGACGATGCGGAGAGCTGGCCATAAGAGCCGGCCGAAACCTGGGAGGCATAGCCAATGATGGACGATGTGAAAGTCTGGTCTGGCGAGAAACGTTTCTGGCTGGAAGGATCTGAGGCCTTCGACGCTCTTATGGACGACGAATGCCTGATGGTGTTTCCGGGTATGGGCGTGATGCCGGCGATGGAAACACGCGATGCGCTGCGCCACGCGCCGCGTTGGTCTTCGGTCGACTTCGCTGATTGCAAGATCGCCCGCCCCGACGCCGATACGTTAGTGCTCGCCTACAAGGCGGAGGGCCATCGTGACGGTGACACGCCGTACCGGGCCTATTGCAGCTCCACCTATCGCTGCCACGATCACAGGTGGAAGCTCGTGCAGCATCAGCAGACGCCTTTGCGGTGAGCACAAGACTGCAGAAAGCCTCGAGGCAATTGCCCCGAGGCTACCTTTGCCTATTTCGACGATCCCGGATGTAAAGCGAGGTAGTATTATCTTAATTTTTTTAATATATATAAATTATACACAATATGGTGTAATCGTGAAAAACGAAGATTACGAGAAATCGGAGAAAATCGAGTTAGCAAGGGCCGCTATTCAAGCGGGTCAGAATGCAATCCGGTCGATAATATTGATTAATGGTGGGGCCGCCATAGCGATTATCGCTCTCCTTGGTCATCTCGCTGGTTCTGACTCGGGCGTGATGCATGATTATGCTCAGTGCCTCTTGCCCTTCGCTGCCGGGACGCTTTTGGGCGGGCTCATGGCGGGTGTCACTTACCTGTCCCAGGCAGCCCACGCGGCAGGTGAGGGATCGAAAGGAACGAAAATCAATAATATCTCTATAATAATAGGATTAATGTCTTATGCGGCCTTTGGGTTGGGCGTGTGGTGGACTTACCAAGCGTTCTCAGGTGCTTTGTAAGTTTATATCGGTGGCGTAGTAAAATTCGATGTTGATCGATGGTTTGCAGGCCTAGTTCCTTCTAGAAATTAGAGTTCCGGTCGCGGCATGACCGACATTTCGGGTTTCTTGTCGCCGGGATGGGCCGGGCGGCAGCCGATGAGTGTTTCGGCCACGAGATGGTCGACGACGGCCTTCAAGGCCTCGTCTTCGCTGGCGCCGTCTTTCAGCGCTTTTTCATAGGTGGCGATCTGCTTGTCGGCGCTGGTGCCGCCGGAGGCGATGGCGCGGATGCGCTCCACCTCCGAGGTGCAACCGAAATGGTCGGCATCTTCCGTGATGAGATCGATCAGTTCGCCGACGAGGTCGACGAACGGAACGACGGCGCCGCGGCCGAAATCGATGAGGTCCCCGGCCGCGCCGTGGCGCTGCGCGATCCAGCGGTTTTCCGCAACGAGCGCCATCGGATAATGCCGCCAGCGCTGGTTCTTACGTCTGAGGCGCCAGAGCATGCGGGCGAGACAGCGGAAAGTGGCGGCGATCGCGATCGCATCGTCGAGACGGGTGCACACATCGGTGATCCGCATCTCGATTGTCGGAAAGCGCACCGAGGGGCGGAGGTCCCACCAGATCTTGGTCGCATCCTCGATGACGCCGGCGCCCGTCAGAACGGAGACGAAGCGCTCGAACTCGCCGAAGGATGAAAAACGCTCCGGCGGGCCGGAACGCGGCAAAGCATCGAAAACGGTGAGACGGAAGGATTTGAGCCCCGCCTTGCGCCCCTGCCAGAACGGCGAGGAGGTGGAGAGGCACAGAAGATGCGGCAGGAAATAGGCGAGCTGATTATGCAGGTCCATCCGCAGCTCGTCGTCCTCGACGCCCACATGCACATGCATGCCGCAGATGATGAGCCGCCGGCCGACCACCTGCAGGCTCTCGGCGATTTCGCGATAGCGCGGCTTGTCGGTGGCGCGCTGGTCCCGCCATTTGGCGAAGGGATGCGTGGAGGCCGCCATCGGAGCGAGGCCGTATTTTTCGGCCTCTTCGGCGATCGTGCCACGAAGCTCGGCGAGGGCGGCTCGTGCGGCCGGAAGATCGGCGCAGACGGGCGTGCCGACTTCGATCTGGCAGCGCAGAAATTCCGGCGCCACCGAATTGCCGTGAGTTTCCTGGCAGGCGGCAAGAAGTTCGGCCGGCGGGTCGACGCACAAATCGCGACTTGTCTTGTCGACGAGGAGGTATTCCTCCTCGATACCGATGGTGAAGCGTGGCTCGTCGCGATCCATCCTTGGATTGTGCGGGCTCGCTGGCCTTAGCGCAAGCACAACCAAACCGTTATACCGCGTATCGGCGTCGCGGGTCGCGATCGCTTGGGTTGACGCTCAAGGCCGAAGGGGCGATAGCGTTGCGGCGAACTGCCGCCGGTCACGAGGACCGGGGTTCCGGCCATATGGGCCGTCTTTTTGAAAGTTGGTGCGATGGAAACGAAGTGGACGCCGTCGAGCTGGAGATCCCGGCCGATCGAGCAGGTGCCGGATTATCCAGATCCTGAGCTTCTCGCCAGTGTCGAGGGCCGCCTTGCCGCCTATCCGCCGCTCGTTTTTGCAGGCGAAGCCCGCAAGCTGAAGCGGCATCTCGGCGAAGTGGCCGAGGGGCGCGCTTTTCTCTTGCAGGGTGGCGATTGCGCCGAGAGCTTTGCCGAACACGGCGCCGACAACATTCGCGATTTCTTCCGCGTCTTCCTGCAGATGGCCGTGGTTCTGACCTTCGCCGGTCGCTCGCCGGTGGTGAAGGTCGGCCGCATCGCCGGTCAGTTCGCCAAGCCGCGCTCCGCACCGACGGAAAAGCAGGGCGATCTCGAGCTGCCGACCTATCGCGGCGACATCATCAACGGCATCGAATTTGAGGATTCCGTGCGCCAGCCGGACCCGATGCGCCTTGAAATGGCGTACCGGCAGTCGGCCGCGACGCTCAATCTTCTGCGCGCCTTCGCCCAGGGCGGCTTCGCCAACCTGGAGCATGTGCACCAATGGATGCTGGGCTTCATTCAGGACAGCCCGCAGGCCTCCCGCTACCAGGCGCTCGCCGATCAGATCAGCGAGACGCTCGGCTTCATGCACGCGATCGGGCTCGACGCGGAATCGACGCCTTCGCTGCGCCAGACGGATTTCTTCACCAGCCACGAGGCGCTGCTCTTGGGTTACGAGCAGGCGCTGACGCGTGTCGATTCCACCTCCGGCGACTGGTACGCGACGTCGGGCCATATGCTGTGGATCGGCGATCGCACGCGCCGGCCGGATCATGCGCATATCGAATTCTGCCGCGGCGTGAAGAACCCAATCGGTTTGAAATGCGGTCCCTCGCTCGATGCCGACGAGCTGTTGCGTCTTATCGATATCCTGAACCCGACGAACGAGGCGGGGCGGCTCACCCTCATCACCCGCTTCGGTTCGGAAGAGATCGGCAAGTATCTGCCGAAGCTCATCCGCAAGGTGGAGCGCGAGGGCCGCAAAGTCGTGTGGTCGTGCGACCCGATGCACGGCAACACGGTGAAAGCGGCGAACGGCTACAAGACGCGCCCCTTCAGCTCGATCCTCGGCGAGGTGGAGAGCTTCTTCGCCATTCACGCGGCGGAAGGAAGCCATGCCGGCGGCGTGCATATCGAGATGACCGGCAAGAACGTGACGGAATGCCTGGGTGGCGCGCGTCCGGTGGAGGTGGAGCATCTCTCCGACCGCTACCACACGCATTGCGATCCGCGCCTCAACGCCGATCAGGCGCTGGAGCTTGCTTTCCTGATTGCCGAATTGCTGCGTAAGGATCGGGTAAGCCGGGAAGCGCGCCAGCGTGCTTCGGCCTGAATGACCGAACTTTCCGGCAGCTGCCTGTGCGGCGCGGTGCGCTTCTCCGTCTCCGGAGAAGTGCGCCAGGTCGTCTCCTGTCACTGTACGCAGTGCCGCAAGCAATCGGGGCATTTCTGGGCGACGAGTGCGGCCAGGAAGGCCGACATGGAAATCGTCGGCACGGAATATGTGCGCTGGTATCAGGCGACGGCGGAGGCCCGCCGTGGCTTCTGCGAATTGTGCGGCTCGCTTCTCTTCTTTGAAGAAACGGGCCGTGAAGACGTGGCTTTTTCTGCCGGAGCGCTCGACGGCGAGACGGGTCTTAAGACCGAAGCGCATGTTTTCGTGGCGGAGAAGGGCGACTATTACCAGATAGCTCCCGGGGAACCGCAGTTCGACGGTCGCGATTAAGCCGAGTAGTCGACATAGCCGAGATGAGATGCCCGTGAACGAGACGCCGAGACAGGCCCGCGATTCCGTCGCTGGAAACCGAAAACGCCAGGCCGCCCTTCCCGGACAGGGCGGGCTGAAGCGGATCATGTCGGCGTCCTCGAATTCCATGCGCGGCTTGAAGAATGCGATTGGAACCGAGGCGGCGGTTCAGCAGGAGATGGCCGTGCTCGCCGTCGGCGTGCCGCTCTCCTTCTTCATTGCCAACAATCCGTGGATCTGGCTTGCCATGGTGGGCTCGCTCTTCTTCATCCTGACGGTCGAACTCCTCAACACAGCGATCGAGCGCCTGTGCAACCACGTGACGCCTGAGCATCACGAGGCGATCCGTGTGACCAAGGACATCGCATCCGCTGCCGTGTTTTTTGCGCTCTCTCTTGGCGGGCTCATCTGGGCGGTTGCCGTCATCGAGCGCTTTGGCTGGTTGCACTGATCCTGCCGACCTCGGTCATGCTCCCGACCGGCCCCTGCGGCGTCTCGCGGGCTCCTGGCCGTCCGACCGTTTCAGCCATTGCTGCTGAAGCGCCGCGGGATTAACTGACACGGGTCAGAGGGAGAGGGGCTTCATGACCACCGACACTCTGCGCATCGCCCTTGCGCAGCTCAATCCGATCGTGGGTGACGTTTCCGGCAACCTGAAGAAGGCGTTGAAGGCGCACGGCGAGGCCGCGAAAGCGGGTGCCGATCTCATCGTCTACAGCGAGCTCTTCCTCTCCGGCTATCCGCCGGAGGATCTGGTGCTTCGCCGGGCCTTCCAGGATGCCTGCCTGGAGGCACTCGACGAACTCGTGGCGGCCACGGCGGACGGCGGCCCCGGAATTCTCATCGGGCTTCCCTATCGCGACAACGGCAACCTTCATAATTCCGTGGCGCTTGCCGATGGCGGCGAATTGATTGGTCTGCGCCATAAGGTCGACCTGCCCAATTACGCCGTCTTCGACGAAAAGCGGGTCTTCGATGCGGGCCCGCTGCCCGGCCCCATCGGCTTTCGCGGCGTGCGCCTTGGCGTGCCGATCTGCGAGGACATCTGGACCGACGAGGTGACGGAATGTTTGGCCGAGACGGGGGCTGAGCTTCTGATCGTGCCGAACGGGTCGCCCTACGAGCGCATCAAGCCGGACGTGCGCATGCAGGTGGCGCTGGAGCGCGTCGTCGAAACCGGCCTGCCGATGATCTATCTCAACCAGATCGGCGGTCAGGACGAACTCGTCTTCGATGGTGGTTCGTTCGGCTTCGAGCGTGATCGTCGGCTCGCTTTTCAGATGCCGCAGTTCGAGGAATCAGTGGCGCTCACCGTCTGGGAGCGCAGCGACGCGGGCTGGACATGCCGTGAAGGCCCGATGGCGCGGCTGTCGGACCAGATGACGGCCGATTGGCGCGCCTCCGTTCTGGGGCTCAAGGATTACGTCACCAAGAACCGCTTTCCGGGCGTGGTGCTGGGGCTTTCCGGCGGCATCGATTCTGCGATCTGTGCCGCGATTGCCGTCGATGCGCTGGGGCCGGAGCGCGTGCATTGCGTGATGATGCCCTACCGCTACACGTCGTCGGAGAGCCTCAAGGACGCCAAGGAATGCGCCGAGGCGCTCGGCGTGCGCTACGACATCGTGCCGATCGCCGAGGCGGTCGAGGGCTTCGACCGGATGCTGGAGGAGCTTTTCGCCGGCCATCCCTCGGACGTGACGGAAGAAAACATCCAGTCGCGCGTCCGCGGGACGCTGTTGATGGCGATCTCCAACAAGTTCGGCTCCATGGTCGTGACGACAGGCAACAAGTCGGAAATGTCCGTCGGCTATGCGACCCTCTATGGCGACATGAACGGCGGCTTCAACCCGATCAAGGATCTCTACAAGACCGAGGTCTACCGCCTGTCGCGCTGGCGCAATGACAACCGCCCCGAAGGGCTTCTCGGGCCTGAGGGCGTCGTCATTCCGGAGAACATCATCGACAAGGCCCCGACGGCGGAGTTGCGCGAAGGCCAAAAGGACCAGGATTCGCTCCCCCCTTACGAGATCCTCGACGGCATTCTGCAGGGCCTGGTGGAGCGCGAGGAAAGCGCCGCCGAACTCATCGAAAAGGGCTACGAGGCCGATACGGTGAAGCGGGTGCAGAAGCTTCTTTATATCGCCGAATACAAACGACGGCAGGCGGCGCCCGGCGTGAAAATCTCGTCCAAGAACTTCGGCCGCGACCGGCGGTATCCGATCGTCAATGGCTGGCGCGATGCGGTGTGAGGGCTTGCTTCAGGTCAATCCGGCTGGTTGATCGTCTTGACGAGAATCTTGCCGTCGCTCTTGTCGAACCAGACTTCGCCATTGCCGATCATCGCGCCCTGATCGCGGATGAAGAGCGCGCCGTAGCTCGCTTCTTCGATCGCCGAACGCACGCCGGGCGTGAAGATGTCGTCGAAGGCGGCGAGAAACGCGTCGCGATCGGCATAGGTCTGGGCACCGTCCGGGCCGTAGACATTAAGCGGGTAGCGCATCATGACGGCAAGCGCGTCATGATCGTCTGAGCGCGTCGCCTCCTGCAAATGGCTCAGGAAGTCGCGCGCCTCGGCGGGGTTGTCGATGCCGGCCATGTCGAGACGCTCGTCGACCGGGCAGGGCGCATTCGGATCGGTGCATTCATCTGCGAAAGAGGCCGAAGCGGTGGCGGCGAGGAGGCCTGCGGCAAGACATAGGCTACGGCTCCACATCCTCTGATCTCCTCTCGCTCAGCAACATCGTCGAGATAATGCTCGGATTGCAGTGACAACTCACCCTATCTTGAATCGTTCAAAATCAGAACGGCTGTTGGATAAAGCAAGGTCGTAGCGGTCCCGCAGCAGTTGCTGCAAGCCTCGCGCAAGCTTCCCCGATTAGAGTGCAACGGCAGGCTCAGATCTCTCTTCAGCCTGTGTCGTTTGCTTCGTCATCGCCCCTCCGCCCGCAAGCCCGAGGGCCGGGGCGGCGTGACCAGGAGACGAAAATGTCGGGCGACATGAAGGTGACGGCATCGAGGATCGACCGGGTCGAGCGGATCCGCGCGATGCTGGAAATCCGCGAACGCATGAAAGAGGCGCGTCGCCGTTCGAAACATGACGACGAGACGGATGAAGACCGCCTCGCGATCGAAGGGCCGAAGCGTTCTTATGAGGATGCGGAATAGTCTTCGACGCCCTTTGCAGATCAGAACAGCTTTCGTCGCGATTGCGCCTTGGCGGGCGAAAAGCTAAGTCCCCTCGCCATGGCTTCTCCGATCGTTCGTTTCGCGCCGTCGCCGACCGGCCGCATTCATGCCGGCAACGCCCGCACTGCGCTCTACAATTGGTTCTTCGCTCAGAAAGAGGGCGGAAAGTTCATCCTGCGCTTCGACGACACCGACGAGGCGCGCTCGACGCGCGAATTCGCCGATGCGATCGAGGAGGATCTCGCCTGGCTCGGGATTTCGCCGAACCGTATCGAGCGTCAGTCACTCAGGCTGGCATCGTATGAGGAGGCGGCCGAGGGCCTTAAGGCTGCCGGACTGCTTTATCCCTGTTACGAGACGCCGGAAGAGCTGGAGCGGCAAAGGAAGCGCCGGCTCGGCCGCGGCCTCCCGCCGGTCTACGACCGCCGGGCGTTGAAGCTGACCGACGAAGAGCGGGCAGCATTCGAGGCAGAGGGGAGACAGCCGCATTGGCGGTTTCTTTTGCCGAATTTCTCCGACGACCCGTTCGCGACCGTGCGCACCGAGCGGAGCTGGGAAGACGTCTTCCGTGGCCCGCAATCCGTCGATCTTGCGTCTCTGTCCGATCCCGTGCTCGTGCGCGGCGACGGCACGTTTCTCTATACGCTGCCTTCTGTGGTCGATGATCGCGATATGGGCGTCACCCATGTCCTGCGCGGCGACGACCATGTGACCAACACCGGCGTGCAGCTTGCGCTTTTCGAGGCGCTTCAGGCGACGCCGCCGGCCTTCGGTCACCACAATCTGTTGCAGACGGAGGCGGGCGAGGGCTTTTCCAAGCGTTACGAGTCTCTGTCTCTGGCGGCGCTCCGTCGCGATGGCATCGAAGCGGTGGCGCTTGCCGCCTATGCGAGCCTCATCGGCACAGGCCAGTCGGTGCAGCCGGTGAACGACCTTGCCGAGCTCGTGGCGCTTTTCGATCCGACGAAGGTGAACCGCGCGCCGGCGCGCTTCTCCGTCGGCGAGTTGAAGAACCTCAACTCACGCATCCTTGCGCATCTGCCCTATGAGGTTGTCTCGGAACGGCTGGAGGAGGCGGGCGTCAAGGGCGGTGAAACCTTCTGGCATGCCGTCCAGGGCAATATTGAAAAACTCGCCGACGCCGCCTTCTGGTGGCGGGTCGTGCGCGATCCCATCGAGCCGGCGATCGAGCCGGAGGATGCGGACTTCCTCCGGCAAGCGGCCGAACTGCTGCCCGAGGAACCCTTCGACGAGACCACCTGGGGAACCTGGACGCAGGCCGTGAAAGAGAAGACCGGCCGGCGCGGCAAGGGCCTTTTCCTGCCGCTTCGCCGCGCGCTGACGGGCGCTACTTCTGGACCGGAGCTACGAGAACTCCTTCCTTTTTTGGGCCGCCCCAATACACTGGCCCGACTATGCGCACCTTGCTCCGGGACTGAGACCCCGTAGCCTCGTCGCTCTTGCCGGTTGCGGCCTTGCTGGAGCCTGAGCTGGAGAGGTCTTCGTCCGGTGTGGAAGTGGTCTTCGCAGCCGTCCCCTTCGTATCGCCGTTTTCGGATGGCGTCTGCGCCGCCGTATCCGGTCCTGCGGGCGCGGTGTCTTCCGTTGCCGTTGTGGGCGTGTCGCTGCCGTCCTCGGATGGCTCTTCCGCGTTGGGGTTGGAAGGGCCGCGCAAGGTCGCGATATCGGGGGCGTCCGGGCGCGCCTGCGGCAGGCTCTCGGGCCGCGACATCTGCGGCTGCGCGCCAGGCTCCGCGTCGGGGCGTGGCGTCGCGATGATGGAGAAATTGCTGTCGCCGTTTCGGCACGAACAGGCGGCGCTCACTTCCTTGCGATACTCGAACGCATTGGGCAGGGCCGCGTACGGCTCGCCCGACAAGGACATCATATTGGCCGGATTGTCGTCGCCGCTTGGCTGATAATAGAGCTCCGCCTCGCCGCCCGGACACATGGACTGGCAGGCAGCTTCATCTTGAGCGAAACGCTCGGCCGTCGTGGCGAAGCTGATCGGGAAATAATAGCCGTCGCAGCGGCGCACACACAATGTGCGGTAGCTGCCCCCGAAAGACGGAGCGAAGGTCGGCTCGGGGATGCCCGGCGCGGGCTCTGGATAGACAGGCTCCCGCGCCATGAAGGGTTCAATGCCGCAACCGCGCCGGACGAGAAGCTCGCGCACGCGGTCGGCCCTGCGCAGATCCTGCGGCCGGTCATAGCGCATGGAAAGCGCCTCGAGCCTGTCGAGATTGGCGCGCATCCGCTGAATCTGGCCGATCATATCGGCGCATTGGCGTGATGCCGGGCCTTGCGCGAAGGGAAATCCTCCCCCGAGGCAGCCGGCCGCCGCCGCCCGGTCTTCGGCCTGTTGCAGAACGGCCGCCTGCTCCTGCCAGGCCTCTCGGTATTCCTGTGCGCGCGGATCGGGTGTGGCCGCCTGGCTTTCCAGCCGCGCAAGCTCCGCTTCGAGGCCCTCGCAGGTGAGCGCAGCGGCAGGTTGCGTCGCGGCGATGAGAACCGCGGCGGCAAAAGACGCCGTGATCAAACTGGCTGCTTTTCGCAATGCCTGTCTCCGACCTACCTGGGGACTTTATAATTCTCAAAGATTGGCCAAACTTAGCAGACGTCACCTGAACTGCGCGTGAATGGCCTGGATAAGATGCGGGAAAGGCCTGTTCGCGCCGACTCCGGAAGGAAAAGACGGCGAGAACGGGTGGCCGGCATGCCGAGTGAGATCGCGGGGTGAGGACTACCATGTGGGCGAAACGGTTGCGGCGCGAGCGTTGACCTTGCGCGGCGATGACCTCGGTATCCGACTTGGCGCAGAGACGGGGGATAGCGCGCGATGAGGCTCGCCACGCTCAACGACGGCAGCCGGGATGGAAGCCTTGTCGTGGTCTCCGCCGACAACCGCCGCTACACGCCTGCTGGTGGCATCGCCGGGACGATGCAGGAAGCTTTCGAGCGCTGGCAGGAGGCGGAGCCGCAATTGCGGGCGCTCGCCGTCAGGCTCGATATTGGCCAGATCGAGGGCCGGCCTTTAGTGGCGGCGAACTGCCTTGCGCCGCTGCCGCGCGCCTATCAATGGGCCGAGGCCTCCGTCTATACGCGCCACCTCGAACTCATGCATGGGGGCCGCGGGGAGGACATGCCGGCAAGCTTCTGGGTCGATCCCTTGATCTCGGAGGGCGCATCCAGCCGTTTTCTGGCGCCGCGCGAACCGATTATGTTGCCGGAAGAGGCGCTGGAACTCGACGGCGGCTTCGGCCTCGATTTCGAGGCGAGCCTTGCCGTCATCACCGACGATGTGCCGATGGGGGTGAGCGCCTCGGAAGCTCTCCGCCACATCAAGCTGATCGCCCTCGTCAATTGCATCACCCTGCGCCATCTCGTGCCCAGCGAGATTGCCAAAGGCTTTGGCTTCTTCAAATCGAAGCCGGCGGCGAGCTTTGCGCCGATCGCCGTTACCCCCGATGAATTCGGCCGCCAATGGCAGGGGGGCAAGCTGGCCGGCAGGCTTCTCGTCACCATCAACACGCGCCGGTT
This sequence comes from Afifella sp. JA880, assembly GCF_025379905.1. Classification (NCBI taxonomy): domain Bacteria; kingdom Pseudomonadati; phylum Pseudomonadota; class Alphaproteobacteria; order Hyphomicrobiales; family Afifellaceae; genus Afifella; species Afifella sp. JA880. Next base: position 1,018,664 of record NZ_JAOANH010000001.1, on the reverse strand, counting down.
CGGCGACCTCAATCCGGCCCTCGATATGGCTTTCGATTATGGACAGATCATCGCCCACGCAGCCTGCACGCGGCGCCTTCCGGCCGGCTCCTTGATCAGTGCGGGCGCGGTGTCGAACGGCGATCCCGCGCGAGGACCAGGCCGGCCGATTTCCTGGGGCGGCAACGGCTATGCCTGCATCGCCGAGATGCGCATGATGGAGACCGTCGATTATGGCCATCCCGATACGCGGTTTCTGACGGGCGGGGATGTGGTCCATATCGAGATGGTGGATGCGCACGGCCAGTCGTGCTTCGGGGCAATCGAACAGGAGGTGAAGCGGATATGAGCGAAACAGGCGAGCGACCGCCACTGTTTGCGAATGCCGCCCAGTTGTGGCGCGGCTTTCTGATCCTCAATCTTCTGATCGTACCGGCGCTTGCGATCCTCGCGGGCCTTTATGGCGATTTCGCCGGGCCGGGGCTGCAGCTCTTCTTCGCCTATCTCGTCACGCTCGTCGGCGTGATCGGCAATTTCACCATTTGGCTGTCGGCGCGCCGGATGAAGCTCAAGCAGCACTGGCTGATCCTGGTCTGGATCCTGTTGTGCCTTGCCACGGCGATCGTCATGGGAGCGGCCTCGCCCATCACCATGATGTTGCATCTGGTGATGCCGGGTCCGGCTCCAGCAACGCCTTGATCATAGGGGAGAATGCGTGGCGCGGCGGCATGCCCGCCGCGCCGGCGCTCGTTATTCCGCAGCCGCCTGCATTTCCGGCATCGTCTTCACGAGCTTGAAGACCACGGCGTCGAGAAGCGCCTCGAAAGAGGCGTCGATGATGTTGGGCGAGACGCCGACGGTGAACCAGCGATTGCCTTCCCCGTCTCGGCTTTCGATGAGAACCCGGGTCACGGCCTCCGTGCCGCCATTGAGGATACGCACCTTGAAGTCGACGAGTTCGAGATCCTCGATCGCCGAGGAAAGATCGCCGAGATCCTTGCGAAGCGCCCGATCAAGTGCGTTGACGGGGCCGTTGCCTTCCTCCACCGACATGCGCCGCTCGCCGTTGACCTTCACCTTGACGACGGCTTCCGACACGGTGACGAGATCGCCGACGGCGTTGTAGCGCCGCTCCACATCGACCCGGAAACCTTCAACCTCGAAGAAGTCCGGCACGTGGCCGAGACGCCGGCGGGCGAGAAGCTCCAGCGAGGCATCGGCCGCCTCATAGGCGTAGCCCGCCGCCTCGCGTGCCTTGATGTCGGCGAGGAGACCGTCGAGGCGCGGATCTTTGCGATCGACCTCGAGGCCGAACCGGGCGAGTTCGGCAAGAAGGTTCGAGCGACCTGCCTGATCGGAGACCAGCATGCGGCGCCGATTGCCGATCTCTTCCGGCTTCACATGTTCGTAGGTCTCCGGCTCCTTGACGATCGCAGAGGCATGGATGCCCGCTTTGGTCGCGAAGGCCGACGCGCCGACATAAGGCGCCTGCCGGTCGGGCGTCCGGTTCAGGATTTCGTCGAAGGCGTGCGATACGTCGGTCAACGTTGCAAGCTCCTCGCGCGTCACCCCGATCTCAAAGCGCTCGTGATAGGCGGGCTTCAGCATCAGGGTCGGGATCAAGGTGGTGAGGCTCGCATTGCCGCAGCGCTCGCCGACACCGTTCAAGGTGCCCTGGATCTGCCGCACGCCTGCATCGACGGCCGCCAGCGAATTCGCCACCGCATTGCCGGTGTCGTTGTGCGCATGGATGCCAAGGCGGTCGCCAGGCACCACCGAGGTCACGTCCCGGACGATCTCCGAGATTTCGTCAGGCAGTGTGCCGCCATTGGTGTCGCACAGCACGATCCAGCGAGCCCCGGCCTCAAGCGCCGTCTTGGCGCAGGCGAGCGCGTAGTCGCGGTTCGCCTTAAAGCCGTCGAAGAAATGCTCGCAATCGAGCATTGCCTCGCGTCCGGCGGCTTTCGCCGCGGCGATGCTTTCGCGGATGCCTTGGAGGTTTTCCTCATTGGTGGCGCCGAGCGCGACACGCACATGATAGTCCCAGCTCTTGGCGACGAAGCAGATGGCTGCGGAATCCGCCTGTAAGAGAGCCTGCATGCCGGGATCGTTGTCGACCGACCGGCCGGCGCGCTTGGTCATGCCGAAGGCGGTGAAGACCGCACGATGCGTCCGCCGGCGCTGGAAAAACTCCGTATCGGCCGGGTTGGCGCCCGGGTAACCGCCCTCGACATAATCGACGCCGAGCCGATCGAGCATGGCCGCGACGGCCGCCTTTTCCTCAAGGGAAAAATCAATGCCCGGCGTCTGCTGGCCGTCCCGGAGTGTCGTGTCGAAAAGGTAGAGCCGTTCTCTGGTCATTGGTGCGCGCCTCCTTTTGGGGGCCAGCTGGTCGTGTCGTGATCGGGGTGTTGATAGGAAACGATGTCGGCGAGAAAGGCCGGGGCTTCGGGATCGTTTTCGGTGCGATGGCCGGGAAGGCCGGCAAGATGATCGACGAAGGGAAGCTTCGCCTCGACGCCGAACTGCACTTTGGGCGGAATTTTCGCCGGCTCGTCGAAAGCGCCGATGGCGAGCGCGATGCCATCCGGGGCCTCGTAGGTGAGGGGCGTCCCGCAATCCTTGCAGAAGCCGCGCCGCACATGATTGGAGCTTTGAAAATGGGCCGGCGTCCCGCGCGTCCATTCAAGCGTGTCGGGCTTCACGGCCACGAGTGGCGCATAGAAGGCGCCGAAGGCCCTCTGGCACATGCGGCAATGGCAGATTGAGCCGGCCCCGAGCGGTCCCGTCACGCGAAAACGCACCTTGCCGCACTGGCAGCCGCCGCTCATCGTGTCTTCGCGCATCTCTCTGCCTCCCTTGTGGCGAAGTTGCTCATCACCTGAGCTTTCCTGCAAAGCGATCGTTCGCTTCGACGAGATGGTGAAGGATGCCAGGCTCTGAAAAAGCGTGGCCGGCTCCTTCGACGATCTTCAAATCCGCTTCCGGCCAGGCGCGATGCAGTTCCCACGCGGTCTGCACGGGGCAGGCCATGTCGTAGCGGCCCTGCACGATGACGCCCGGAATATCCTTGAGCTTGTGCGCATCCCGGATCAGCTGGCCTTCCTCGAACCAGCCGAGATGGCTGAAATAATGGTTCTCGATGCGCGAAAAGGCGAGCGCGTAATCGGCCTGGTCGTGGCGCGAAATGCCGGCTTCGTCCGGCAGGAGCGTGACCGTGGAGCCTTCCCAAACACTCCAGGCCCGCGCCGCTTCGACCCGCACGGCACGATCTTCATGCGTCAGCCGGCGGCGATAGGCGGCGACGAAGTCGTCACGCTCGTCTTCCGGAATGGGCGCAACGAATTTCTCCCAGCGATCGGGAAAGATCAGCGATGCGCCCTTCTGGTAGTACCAGTCGATTTCGCTTTTGCGCATGGTGAAGATGCCGCGCAGCACGAGTTCGGTGACCCGTTCGGGATGCGTCTCCGCATAGGCGAGCGCGAGCGTCGACCCCCAGGAGCCGCCGAAGACAAGCCACTCTTCCACGCCCATCACGGCGCGCAAGCGCTCGATATCCTCCACGAGATGCCAGGTCGTGTTGGCTTCAAGCTCGGCATGGGGACGCGAGCGGCCGCAGCCGCGCTGATCGAAGAGAAGAACGCGGTAACGTTCCGGGTCGAAGAGGCGCCGATGCGCCGGCGAGCAGCCTCCGCCTGGCCCGCCATGCAAAAACACGGCCGGCTTGCCCTCGGGATTGCCGGAGATCTCCCAGTAGACGGAATGCCCGTCGCCGACATCGAGAGTGCCCGACGCGTAAGGCGTGATCGGCGGATAGAGTGTTCTGAGCCCGCGCGGATCGTTCATCGCTTGATCTCCCAGCTGGTCACGAGTTCGCCGCTTGCAGGATCGCGCTGATCCTTGAGCTGGATGCCTTTGGCAGCGAGTTCGTCGCGGATTTCGTCGGCTTTCGCCCAGTTCTTGGCGGCTCTCGCGGCTGCGCGTGCGGCGATCCGCTCTTCGATCTCGTCTTCACCGAGCGCCATCGCCTTCGGCCGCCAGCTCTTCCATTCTGTTTCGCTGAGCTGACCGAGCCCGAGAAGATTGAGCGCTGCCTTGAAGCGCGCCTTCTCCTCACCCTCGTGATCGTCGGCGACCCCCTCGCCGATGCGGTGGAGGAGAGCGATCGCCTCCGGCGTGTTGAGGTCGTCTTGGAGAGCGGCGCCGACGGAGCCCTCGCCATCGAGGAGCGCATTGGCGCCGCCGGAATAGGCCTCGATGTCGCCCAGATACCCGTACCAGCGGTCGAGCGTGCGCTTTGCCGCGGAGAGCTTGTCATGGGTGAAGTCGAGCGGCGCGCGGTAATGCGTCGTCAGCATCGCGAGCCGGATCGCCTCGCCCGGCCATTCGCTGACGGCGTCGCGGATGGTGATGAAGTTGCCGAGCGATTTCGACATCTTCTCGCCTTCCACCTGCAGATAGCCGTTGTGCATCCAGTAGCGCGCCATAGCCGAGCTGCCATGGGCGCAGCGCGATTGCGCGATCTCGTTCTCATGATGCGGGAAGATGAGGTCGAGCCCGCCGCCATGGATGTCGAAGGTCGTGCCGAGATAGCGCGCCGACATGGCCGAGCACTCGATGTGCCAGCCGGGGCGCCCGGGCCGCTCGACACCGCCGGGGGAGGGCCAGGCGGGTTCGCCTTCGTCCGACGGCTTCCACAAAACGAAATCCATCGGGTCGCGCTTATAGGCTTCCACCTCGACGCGGGCACCGGCCCGCATCTCGTCGAGACGCCGGTTCGACAAGGCGCCATAATCGGGCATCGAGGAGACGTCGAAGAGAACATGATCCTCGGCCACATAAGCGTGGCCTTTGGCGATGAGCTCGTCGATCATCGTCTTCATTTCTTCGATGTTTTCCGTTGCCCGCGGCTCATGCGTCGGCGGCATGGCGCCAAGAGCAGCCGCGTCTTCGTGATACTGGCGCTCGGTGACCTCCGTCACCTTGCGGATCGCCTCGTTCAAGGGAAGCTCGCCGTATTCGGCCGCAGCGCGCGCGATGATCTTGTCGTCGACATCGGTGATGTTGCGCACATAGGTGACGTGGTCGGCGCCATAGAGATGGCGCAGGAGCCGGAACAAGACGTCGAAGACGAGAAGCGGCCGTCCATTGCCGATATGGGCGAAGTCGTAGACCGTCGGCCCGCAGACATAGAGGCGCACATTGTCGGGATCGAGAGGATAGAAATCCTCTTTCCTGCGCGTCAGCGTATTGTGCAGCTTGAGGCCGCGGAAGGCGCTGTCTTGGTTGAGCTTGTCGCCGTCAGCCATGTCGTGTTCAGCCATGAGTATCCCGTCCGGCTGGCCGGGCGTTGCTCGTGGCGGAATTTTCAGACGAGAACGGCCTGACCAGCGATTGTCGCTAGTCGATAATAATCCCGCAGATGCAGATGGCGCTAAAGAGCGCGCGGTCGCCGTTCATGGCTGCGCTTATCGCGGAGGCGTGCGTTTTGGTCAAGAGTGGAGGTGTGGAAGGCTTAAGGTGATGCCAACCCCGTTTCGCGTCCGGCGCGAACCGACTAGCTTCGCGCCATGAACTGGACCGAGCCGATCGACATCTATTGCGAGCGCACCGACCCGAGCTTTTGGGCGGAGCCGCTCAATGCGGTCTCCAACATCGCCTTTCTGATCGCGGCCTTCTGGGCTTATCGCCGCTGGCAACGCGCCGGCGGTGAGGATCGTGCCGCGCTCTTCCTGATCGCGCTCGGTGCGACCATCGGCATCGGCTCTTTTTTATTCCACACCTTCGCCAATCGCTGGTCGGTGATGGCCGATGTCGTTCCGATCTCGATCTTCATCTATGTTTATTTCGGTCTCGCTCTCCGCCGCTTTTTCGGGCTTTCCTGGCTGCGGACGATCGTGGCGCTTCTCGCCTTTGTCGCGTTCTCCTTCGCGGTCGAGCCGCTTCTGCGGCCCTTGTTCGGTGGCTCAGCCGGCTATGCGCCGGCGCTTCTGGCCATGCTCGGCGTCGGCGGCCTCCTCTGGCGTGAGGGGCACCCGGCGGCGCGCCTGATCCTCGCCGCGGCCGGCATCTTCGCCCTGTCGCTGTGCCTGCGCATGACCGATGAGCCGATCTGCACGACGCTGCCGATCGGCACGCATTATTTCTGGCACGTCTTCAATGCAGTGACGCTCGCCATCCTGGTGGCGGCGGCGATCCGAGCGGGACCGCGAAAAGAGCGGGTGCGGTCAGAAACGTTTCATCGATCTGAATAGTGGCTGAACGGCCGGATCAGGCCGGGTTCAAAGCCGCCCTGGTACCTCTGGCTTCAACGCTGGAGGCAACGATGACGCGCATTCTTTTCTCACTCGCCTGTTTCGGCCTGATCTCGGCATCCGTGGTGACGGCACAGGATATGCCTTCGAAGCCCGACCGTTTCGGCGGGGCCGTCGGCATCGTTCTGATCAGCTCGCTGCAGCGCTGAGCGCGCAATCGAGATGTTCGCGCAGCGCCGAGTTTCATAAGATATTGGGGAGCTGGTTTGAGGGAGCCTCAATCTTCCAGCCAGTCGCCGCATTTCGGTGCCGGGGAATTTCCCCAGGGCATGATCGGCACGGTTGAAGTGGAGTTCTTCGGCGAACCTTCGACGATCTTGTCGGAATAGACGAGATAGACGAGCACATTGCGCTTGGCGTCGCAGCCGCGGACGATGCGCATCTTCTTGAAGATCAGCGAGCGGCGCTGGCGAAACACTTCATCGCCCTGCTCGAATTTCTCTTTGAACGTGATCGGTCCCACCTGCCGGCAGGCGAGTGACACGTCGGAGAGCTCTTCCACGACATTGAAGAGACCGCCGATGCCGCCCTTTTCCGGCACGGTGTAATGGCAGGCCACGCCCTCCACGGCGGGGTCGTCGATGCCGTAGGTCGCAAGCGTATGATCGGGCGTCAAAAGTTTGAAGACGGTCGACTTCCGGAAAATGAGATCCGGCTCCTCAGCGTTGGCGGCACTGAAGGTCGGGGCCGTCAGAGTGAGAGCGAACAGGAAGACGAAAAAGGCGCGCATCGAAATCTCCAGAAAGTCGCGGCGATTACATAGGAGCGGCACTTCGTATTTGCGAGGCGGTTTTCTGCGCATGGCGTAACGCTCTGTGGCGGCTAATGAAAACGTCCTCGCATGAGGGAACCGGGCACATGCCTGCCGACGTTTTCCAAGACATGGAAAAGTCTTCTGGAGGAGCGTGCAATGGCTGACATACGCAGCCGTGATCTTCGTGGTCGCTGGCGAAGGGCTCTTTTCTGGCTCTTTGTCGGCGGTCTTATCGTTCTTGGCGCGGTGATGATGCTGCTCGATCCGCTCCTCGTCTTGGGCGATACGAGCACCAATCTCGGCATCAGCATCGTCGTCTTCGAGATCGTCCTCCTGATCGCCGGGCTGAGCTGGCTGGCGCTTCTCGTCACGACAAGGCCGCGCCGCCCGCCGGAGGAATTCGGCCGGGACGGGTGATTCGAGGATGAGACGCGGCGAGACCGTGCGCAGTCACATCCGGCGCACGGTCTCTGCATGAGCGGCCTGCCGGTCGCCGTTTTCCGCCTCGCCGGCGAGCGCCGCGCGCAGGCTTGGCAGAATGTCCTCGACGCTCTCTGCCTCCAGGAAGCGGATGTCGGAGGTTTCCCGGATGAAGCCTTCACCGCGCATATGGTCGAGAAGGTTGATGAGCGGCTGCCAGAAACCGCCGAGATTGGCCACGAGGACGGGCTTGTGATGCTGGCCGAGCTGCGCCCAGGTCATCATTTCGACGACCTCTTCGAGCGTCCCGATTCCGCCCGGCAGTGCGACGAAGGCGTCGGCGCGCTCGAACATGGTGCGCTTGCGCTCGTGCATATCCGTCGTGAGGATGAGTTCGGTGACGTCGGCAAAAAGCTGTTCACGTTCCTCCAAGAACTGCGGAATGATGCCGGTGACGGCGCCTCCGCAATCGAGGACCGAGCGGGCAAGCGTGCCCATTAGCCCGACCGAGCCGCCCCCGTAGACGAGGCGGATGTTCTCTTCCGCCAGGATACGCCCGAAGGCGCGTGCGGCCTCCGCATGGGAAGGTTCGCGGCCGGGGGCCGAGCCGCAATAAACGCAGACATTTTCAAGTTTGCTCATATGTCCCGCTTTGCACCGCCGGAGGAAACCGTCAAGCGCATCGCGCGCGGTTTGCGTTTCCGGCAAGGCCATTAGCTTGGCAACTGAATTTAAGGATGCACGTGATCACGCGTCAGACAGGTATGTGATCGGCTTCTTCTCGTAGAAGGGCCGGCAACGTCTTGTTGACCATAGCTTTCCTCCGTAAGGATAAACTTCGCCAAAGTGCGCCGTGGGGGCGGCTGTGCTTTTGTGCGAAGCCGGGAACGTCGCCATGCCGTCACCGCATATTGTCCTTGCTGCCGTGCTCGCAGGCCTCATCGCACTCGGCGCTGGGGCCTTGTTCGTGCATCAATCGCTTGAAGGCTCGCTCCCACGCGAGGCGGGGCAGACGACAGACGTGGCCCGGCAGGACACCAACGAAGGTGCAGAACTCCAAAATCCTCCGGGCGACAAGGCGGACAAGGAAAGTGCCGTCGCATCGACCGGCGAAGGGGAGGCCACGTCTCCCTCAACTTCCTCAGCGGTTTCGCCGCTCGGTTTGACCGGAACCCTCTCTGACAAAGCCTCAGAGACGCAAGACGGCATCGGCTTCGATGTGGTGCGTGTCGAGCCGACGGGTGAAGCGGTGATCGCCGGCCGCGCCCATCCGAATGCACATGTCGAAATTCTTTCCAACGGCAAGGTCGTCGCCTCTGCGAAAGCCAATGCCGCAGGCTCCTTTGTTGCCGTTCCGGAACGGCCGCTCGCCCCCGGCAGCCATGATCTCAGCCTCCGCGTGACACAGGAAGAGGGCGGATCCACCGAAGAGGCGGAAGAGCGCGTTGCGATCGTGGTGCCCGAGACGCCGGAGGGCGATGTTCTGGTCGTCGCCGAGGCGCCCGGCCGGGCGAGCGAGGTGCTTGTAGCGCCCCGCCAGACGGCTGGTGGCGAAGCGCCCGATGGAGACGAGCAAATCGCGTCCGTCGCTTTGGACGGGACCGACAATCCTGTGGCGCGCGGGTCATCAGAGACAGGAGATGCGGGCGCTCCAAAAGACCACGGGCGTGACGAGCAGGGCGCACCCGCTGAGGCGCCGCCTATCGCGCAAGAGGGCGCCGATGCTGCGGGCGCCGGCCAGCAGGAGCTTGCGGTCGAGGCAGTCGAAACCGATTCCGGCACGATGTATGTCGCCGGGGCCGGCGAGCCCGGCACCACGGTGCGTGTCTATGTCGACAATGCGCCGCTCGCTGAGACGCAGGTCAATGAAGGCGGCCGCTGGGTTGTGCAGTCGCCGAAAGAACTGGCCGAAGACGAGGTCGCCGTGCGCGCCGATCAGCTGGCCTCGTCCGGCGCCGATGTGACGGCGCGCTCCGAAGTGGAGTTCACCCGGACGCTCGAAGATGGGGCTTTGGTTCCAGTGGCCGGAACCGCGAGCGGCGGATCGGTTGCCGTGGACGGCGAACTTGCCGCGCCGCGCTCCATCATCATCCGCCGAGGCGACAATCTGTGGACCTTGTCGCGCCGCAATTACGGGCAGGGCATTCGCTACACGACGATCTATGCGGCGAACCAGGATCAAATCCGCAACCCCGACCTCATCTATCCTGGCCAGGTTTTCACCCTGCCGACGCGTGACAAGAGCTGGGACGGAGAGGCAGACGGCGCGGGCTAGTCTTTGGTGAGGGCGAGGTCGGCGCGCCGTTCGTTCCCGCGGTGCAACCGCTCGTAAACGCGGGGATCCTTGTTGGACCTCGCGATCTTCCGGCCTATATGAGCCGTCCTCAGAACGAACGCCGCCCGCCAATCGGCAGTGGCCCAACCCGATCACAAGATGTCCGACGCCAATACGCCAGCCGGCCAGCCGCGCATTTCGGCTGCTCGCGGCCATACCTTTCACACCCTGCGCAATCTCTGGCCCTATATGTGGCCGGCGGACCGCCCCGATCTGAAGAAGCGGGTGCTGTGGGCGGTGCTGGCGCTGCTTGCCGCCAAGGTCATCACCGTCCTCGTGCCCTATGCCTTCAAATGGGTGACGGATGCGCTGGCCGGCGAAGGCGGCGGGCCCGCCTATCTGCCGGCTTTTCTGGTGGCGCCGGTGATGCTCGTCGTCGCCTACAATTTCGGTCGTATCCTGACGGTCGCCTTCAACCAGATGCGCGATGCCTTGTTTGCGCGTGTCGGCCAGCATGCCGTCCGTCAGCTCGCCTGGAAGACCTTCCGGCATCTGCATCAGCTCTCGCTGCGCTTCCATCTGGCGCGTCGCACCGGCGGCCTGTCTCGGGTGATCGAGCGCGGCACCAAAGGCATCGAGACGATCGTGCGCTTCACGATCCTGAACTCCGTTCCGACGGTGATCGAGTTCGCGCTGACGGCCGCCGTGATCTGGTACAATTTCTCCTGGGTCTATGTGGCAATCATCGCCGTGACCCTGTGGGCCTATGTGCTCTTCACGGTGCGTGCGAGCGACTGGCGCATCTCCATTCGCCGCGAGATGAATGATTCCGACACGGACGCCAATTCCAAGGCGATCGATTCGCTTCTCAACTTCGAGACCGTCAAATATTTCGGCAACGAAGCCATGGAGACGGAGCGTTTCGACGGTGCCATGAGCCGCTATGAAATGGCTGCGACCAAGACCTGGACGTCGCTCGCCTGGCTCAATTTCGGTCAGACGGTGATCTTTTCGATCGGCATGGCGGTTTCCATGATCTTGTCGGCGCGAGCTGTCATGGCGGGCACGCAGACGGTCGGCGATTTCGTCATGATCAACGCGTTGTTGATGCAGCTTTCCGTGCCGCTCAACTTCATTGGTTTCGTCTATCGCGAGATCAAGCAGGGTCTCGTCGACATCGAAGCGATGTTCCAGCTGCTCGACGTCGATCCGGAGATCCGTGACAAGAAAGATGCGCCGGCTCTTCGTGTGGAAGAGGGCGCGATCGCCTTCGAGCACGTGTCTTTCGCCTACGACCCGGAACGCCCGATCCTGAAGAATGTCAGTTTCGAAGTGCCGGCGGGCGGCACGCTCGCGATCGTCGGGCCCTCAGGCGCCGGCAAATCGACGATCTCGCGGCTTCTCTTCCGTTTCTACGATGTCACCGGCGGCCGCATCACGATCGACGGGCAGGATCTGCGCGACGTCGAGCAGGACAGTGTGCGCGCCGCGATCGGCATGGTCCCGCAGGATACCGTACTGTTCAACGACACGATCGGCTACAACATCCGCTACGGGCGTTACGACGCTAGCCGCGACGAGGTGAAGGACGCCGCGCGCATGGCGCAGATTGCGGGCTTCATCGAGAGCCTGCCCGAAGGATACGACACGCCTGTCGGCGAGCGCGGGCTGAAGCTCTCGGGCGGTGAAAAACAGCGTGTGGCGATCGCCCGCACCATCCTGAAAGGACCGCCGATCCTCATTCTCGACGAGGCGACCTCGGCGCTCGATACGGCAACCGAGCAGGATATCCAGACGGCGCTCGACCGCGTCTCGCAGAACCGCACGACTTTGGTCATCGCGCACCGCCTCTCGACCGTGGTCTCGGCCGATCAGATCCTGGTGCTGAAGGCGGGCGAAGTGGTGGAGCGCGGCACACATATCGAACTCATGGAGCGCGGCGGCGTTTATGCCGATATGTGGGCGCGCCAGCGCGAAGCCGACGAGGCGGCGGAGCGTCTGCGCGAGAGCGGCGTCTCGGAGGAGGACTATCTTCCCAGCCTGCGCACCGATCCGGAGGCAGAGAATCTGTGAAGTGTGGACAATCGGCCACCGCTACACACGACCGCATGGACAGCTTGCAATGCGGGCTTAACCATCCGGCCCGAATGACGTAAGGGGGTGGCCATGGAAATTTGGCGGACTATCAAGAAGTCGATCCCGGCCGTGAATTCGGCGGGCTATCCGTTTATTGGCAGCGCGCTTGTCATCGCGATCGTTGCAGGCCTGATCTCGAGCTTTCTGTTCTGGGCCCTTCTCGGCCTGACGATCTGGCTGGTGATCTTCTTCCGCGATCCCGAGCGCGTGCCGCCCGATGGTGAGGGCCTCGTCCTGTCCCCGGCCGATGGTCGTATCGAGCCGGTCACGCAGGCCGTCCCGCCAGCCGAGCTCGAAATGGGCACGGTTCCGATGACGCGCGTATCGGTGTTCCTGTCGATCTTCGATTGCCATGTGAACCGCACGCCGGTTTCCGGCAAGGTCAACCGCATCGCCTACAAGCCCGGCAAATTCGTCAACGCCGACCTCAATAAGTCGAGCGAAGAGAACGAGCGCAACTCGCTTCTCGTCGATGCCGGCGGCCAGGACGTTGGTGTGGTGCAGATCGCGGGCCTCATCGCCCGCCGTATCGTTTGCTGGACGAACGAAGGTGTGGTGCTCAAGGCGGGTGACCGCATCGGCATGATCCGCTTCGGCTCGCGGCTCGATGTGTACCTGCCGGCCGGTGCAGAGGTCGTCTGCAAGCCGGGTCAGCGGGCCATCGCCGGTGAAACGGTGATTGCGCGCCTCGGCGCAGCGATTGCCCGCGCCCCGGTCGAGCCGGGTGTCGGCACAACGACGCCGCCGGCCGTATGAGGTTGTTCCAGCCGGTCGATCCCGCCCGCCGCAGAAGGCAAAGGCGCCGGCTGAGGGCGCGCCCGGTCCCGTTCCGGGTCATGTTGCCCAGCATTGTCACGCTCCTCGCGCTTTGCGCGGGGTTGACGGCGATCAGGATGGGCGTCGAAGGCCGCTTTGAGCTGGCCATCGGCGCCATCATCCTTGCCGCCGTTCTCGACGGGGTGGACGGCCGCGTGGCGCGGCTTTTGCGCTCGCAATCGGATTTCGGCTCGCAGCTCGATTCGCTCGCCGATTTCGTCAATTTCGGCGTCGCCCCGGCCATCATTCTCTATTCCTGGCGGATGGACGAGCTCGGCTCTCTCGGTTGGATCGCCGCACTCATCTTCGCCATTTGCGGAGCGCTGCGGCTGGCGCGCTTCAATGCGGCGCTCGTTGGAGAGCAGCCGCCCGCCTGGCATTCCGAGTTTTTTGTGGGCGTTCCGGCTCCCGCCGGCGCCGTCACGGTGCTCCTGCCTCTCACCTTGTGGAAGATTGGGCTGCCGGTGCCGGAAGGCGCGGCCATTCTCGTGGCCATCTACACGGTGGCGATCGGGCTTTTGATGGTGAGCCGCCTGCCGACGCTGTCCGGCAAAAAGATCGGCACGGCGATCCCGCGCGAATCCGTCCTCCCGGTTCTTGTCGTGAGCGTCTTCGTGATCGCCCTCCTGGTGAGCTACACGTGGTCGGTTCTGGCGATCGGCGCGATCCTCTATCTCGCGCATCTGCCCTTTGCCTGGAAGCGCTTCGAACAGCGCCGCCGTGCCTTCAGCGGCCATCAGGGCCAGAATGGATCTGCCGGGGGCGCTGAACGGCCGGCAGCGGGCGAGGGACAAAGCCCGAAAGACTAAAAGAAGTCGCCCGTGAGGTCGACGGCGAGCGATCTCCTGCGAAGGTGGTCTGTTAGCAGCCCGCCTCTTCAGTGTCTTTGCGGACCGTCGCCTGGGTTCCTCGCAAAATCCCTGCCGTCTCTATCCGTTGTTCATTTCTCACTCTGCCGCATCGGGGAGAGAATAGCTGCCTGTGTCTCCCGGCTTGCGCTTGCGCCTTGGCCGCGCCGGGGCGAGGGGGAGCTCTTCCTGCGCGGCGGGTGATCCCGTCTCCTCCGCCTGATCCTTCTTGAACAAGCGCGCGAGATTGATCGGCAGCGCAAGCAGCACCGGCACCAGGATCAAGGTGAGCACGGTGGAGAAGGCGAGGCCGGAGATGACGGCCGTCGACAATTGCACCCACCACACCGAGGTGATCGAGCCGACCGCGACGATGCGGTTGAAGAAGTCGAAATTCACCTGCGTCGCCATCGGGATGAGGCCGGCGATGGTGGTGATGGTGGTGAGCAGGATAGGCCTCAGGCGCTGTGCCGCCGTCTTCAGGATGGCTTCCTGCGGCTCGACCCCTTCTGAGCGCATGCGGTTGTAGGTGTCGATCAGGACGATGGCGTTGTTCACCACGATGCCGGCGAGCGCCATGATGCCCGTGCCCGTCATGATGACGGAGAGCTTCTGCCCGGTGATGACCATGCCGATAAGGGCGCCCGCTGCTGCGAGGATGATGGTCAGGAGCGTGATGCCCGTCTGCCAGAACGAGTTGAACTGGGTAATCAGGATGAGTGCCATCAGAAACAGCGAAGCGGCGAACGCCTTGCCGAGAAAGGCCTCGGCCTCCGCCTGATCCTCGTCGGCGCCGCGGAAGCGGAAATGCACCCCCTCCGGCCAGGATTGCCGGTCGAGCCAGGCCTGGATCTCTCCGACCTTGCCGTCGACCGTGGCCCCGCCAGTTTTGTCGACCGCAGCCTTCACGCTCATGGCGTAAAGCCCGTCCTTGCGGGTGATGGAGGAGACTTTTGGCTTTGCTTCCCGGGTAACGAAATTGGCGATCGGCACCTGGCCGTTCGTCGTTCTGAGGCGCAGCTGGTCGAGGCGGTCGAGTGAGCGCTGATCCTCCGGCAGGCGTACGCGGATATCGAGCTCGTCGTCGGCGTCGTCGGGACGGTACTTGCCGATGAGAACGCCGTTGGTGACGAGCTGGATCATCGATCCGACGGAGGCGATGCCGGCGTTGAAACGGCCGGCCTCTTCACGGTCGATCGTCAATTCCCATTCGATGCCGGGAAGCGGCGTGTCGTCTTCCACGTCGAGGAGACCCGGAAACTGGTCGAATTCGGCGCGGACCTGTCTGGTGGCGGCAAGCACCTGATCGTAGCTGCGGGCGGTGACTTCCAGTTTGATGTCTTTGCCGGTCGGCGGCCCGCCTTCAATGCGCCGCGGTTCGACCTTGATGCCCGGAATCGACGCGGTGCGCCGGCGCAGCTCCGCCTCCATTTCCTGCCAGGGGCGGCGCTCTGAGAAATCGAGAAGTTCAAGATTGAGCTCCCCGATGAGATCCTCCGGCTTGTCACTCACCCCGTCGAGGCTCTCGCCGCCGCCGCCGCCGTTCGGATAGGCGTTGGTGACAACGCTTTCCACGCCCGGCAGATCGAGCACGACGGCTTCGACCTGCGAGACGAGCGCGAGCGCCTCATTGGCGGAAAGATTGCCGCGCCCGGAGACGAGAACGGTCGTGACGTCCGGCTCCTCGTCGACAAAGAACTCCACGCCCTGATTGTGGCGCGCAAAGCCGACGAAGATCGAAACGATCAGCCCGGCCATGACGAGGATGACGGCGACATTTCCGACGAGCGAGCCCGTGAGCCCGTGCAGGAAGCGCACATAGGCGCCCGTGAAACCCGGGACTTTCTCCGGATCGAGATCGGCTTCGGCAGACAGATGGGCGGCAGTGCTCGGATGGGAATGCGAGCGGCGAAAACGCACGATGCGGCGGGCAAGGCCGCGCGAAGCCCAGAAGACGAAACCTCCGAGGACGAGCGCGAACAGAAGACCGAGCGCCGTCACGGCCATCGGTGGCATGCCGGAGAGAGCGGCTGCGAGCGGTTGCGATACGAGGAGAAGGGTGATGACGGCGGCGGCGAGGCCCGCGGTGATGGCGAGCAGGCCCGCGGCGCGTGGTGCCATCCAATCGGCGACGCCTGCCACGAAGCCGCCGGTCGCCGGCATGAAGATCATCGCCGTCACCAGCGAGGCGGACAGCACGATGATCACCATGATCGGCAGATAGCTCATGAATTCGCCTGAGACGCCCGGCCACAGAAGCATCGGCAGGAAGGCTGCGAGCGTCGTCGCGGTCGACGAGACGATCGGCCAGAACATGAGCTTGGCGGCCCGGATATAGGCCTCCTGCTTGTCCATGCCCTCTTCGATCTTCCGGTCGGCGTATTCGACGATGATGATCGCCCCGTCGACGAGCATGCCGACGGTGAGGACGAGGCCGAACATCACCATCATGTTCACCGTCATGCCAACGAGGCCGACGATCAGAAAACCGATCATGAAGGAGGTCGGGATGGCGAGGCCGACGAGGAGCGCGGAGCGCAGGCCGAGGGTTGCGAGCACCACGATCATGACGAGGAGGATCGCCGTCATGATGGACGATTGCAGCGAGCCCAGCACCTCGTAGATGAAGCTCGACTGATCGAGCAGATAGTGGATCTGGACGCTCTTGGGCCAGTCTTTGGTTGCCGCGGCGACGACCTCTCGGACGCTGTCGTTGTTCTCGATGACGTTGGTGCCGAGACGTTTGACGACGTTGATGGCGATAGCCGGCTCGCCGTCGACACGGGTGAAATTGGTGGCGTCCTTGAAGGTGCGCTTGATCGTGGCGACGTCGCCCAGCGTGACGACGCCTTCGTCCTTCTGCTTGATCGGCAGCGAATAGACGTCGGCCGCTGTTTCGATCAGTCCGGGCACTTTGACGGAGAAGCGTCCGCGGCCCGTATCGAGGAAGCCCGCGGGGATCAGCTGGTTGTTGGCGCTGAGCGCGTTGAGAAGCTCTTCCTGGGTGATGTCGTAGGATTGCAGCTTCGCCATATCGATGACGACCTCGAGCACTTCCTCGCGGTTGCCGTTGATGTCGGCGCGCAGAACCGTCGGGATGCTCTCGATCTCGTCTTGCAGCTTTTCGGCGAGCTTGACGAGGGTTCGCTCCGGCACGTTGCCGGAGATCGCCACCGTGATCGTGGGAACGAGCGCGAAATTGGTCTCGACGATGAAAGGCTCTTCGGCCTCCGAGGGCAGGTCCGCCTGCGCCTGATCGACCTTGGCGCGGATATCGGCGAGCGCCCTGTCCTTGTCGAAATCGACGTTGAATTCCAGAATGACGGCGGCATGGCCTTCGGAGGCAATGGCCGTCAGCTCTTTGAGGCCGTCGAGGCCCCGCAATTGCTTTTCGAGCGGGCGCACCAGAAGCCGTTCGGCATCCTCCGGCGAGACGCCCTGCTGCACGACGGACACATAGAAGACCGGGATGTCGATGTCGGGATTGGCATCCTTCGGCACCGCCTGATAGGCGGCGATGCCGGCAAGAAGCGACACGAGCATCAATGTGATGACCGTGCGCGGCCGCCTCAGAATGCTCTCGAGAAGAGAGATCATCGAATGCTCCCCGCCGCGCTCGCCGTGTCGGATGTCGAGGGCTTCATGGCGGCACTCTTCGGCCCCATCGCCTCCACCTTCTGCCCGCCGACAACATATTCCTGGCCGACCGTGATGATGTCGACCTCGTCGGGAAGGCCGCTCACCCAGACGCCTTCATCCGCCGGCGCGATGATTTCCACCGGCAGAAAATGCACGATATTGTCGGCGTCGACGGTGCGGACGCCGACTTCGCCAGCATCGTTCAAGGTGAGATAAGACGGTGACAGGAGCTGTGCCCGGCCTTCGCCGAGCGGGATCGAGGCGCGCGCTGTCAGCCCATCGCGCACGGAGCGATCGGCATTGGGCATCGTCATCTCGATGCGGAAGGTGCGCGTTTCCTCGTCGGCTGACGGCGCGATGTAACTGACCTTGCCCTCGCGGGTCTCACCGGAGATGAGCGTGATGTCGGCCTTTTGCCCCACCTTCAGATGGCCGATCTCCTGCTCGGCGACCTGGCCGATGACGTTCATCGGGTCGGCATCTATGATGGTGGCGCAGGTGCCGCCGAGGGCCACGACATCGCCGACATTGGCGATCGGGTCCTGCACCACTCCGCCGATCGGGGCGCGCACTTCGGTTCGTTGCAGCTCCAGTTCGGCCTCTTCGACGCGCGCCTGGGCGGCATCGACGGAGGCCTTGAGGGCCGGAATCTGGTTCTTCGCCGTATAGCCTTTGCCGGCCAGAGCCTGCTGCGCTTCGAGATCGACCTTCGCCTGTTCCAGTTGCGCGCGTGCCTGAGCGAGCTGGGCGCGTCTGGCCCCTCGCTCGATGACGCAGAGAAGGTCGCCCGGCTTGACGCTCTTGCCCTTTTCGATGGGCCGCTCTTCGACGATGCCGCTCGTCTGCGCCTTCACCTCGACGAGATGATCGGCGGATGTGCGCCCGCGAATCTCAAGACGCGACGTGCGCTCCTGGGCGACGTGCCGTTCCACCTGGACTTTGACGAGCTCGGATGCGCCCGCCTTTTCCCTCTCAGCGATGCTGTCGGGCGGATCTTTGGGTTCGCCGCCGATGATGATCGTGCCGCTCAGCATGTAGGCCGAGATGCCGACGGCGAGCGCGGTGGCGAGGACGTAGGAGAAGCGGATGCGCATTTATCTACTCCGCCGCGATGCGCGCGGCATGCCGCGAGCTGCCGGGCTGCGAGGGATCGGATGCAGCGCCAAGATCGGAACAGTTTTCAAGCTGATCGCGATGGGCGTGCAGATAGGCGAGGGCGTGTTCCATGCAGTCGAGGCCGTAATCGATCGCCCATTGCGGGCCGCCGCTGTGATTGCCTTGAGCGATCTGCCGCAATTTCGCGATGTCGGCCTCGATCTGCTCGATGCGATTGTCGATCGCGCGGCGCATGACAGGCTTTGGGAGAATATCGGCGTGCATGACGACGAGGAGAAACTCCGAACGAAAGACGTCGGGCGCAGGAAGGTCGAAGAGGCTGTCGACGAAGTGGGCCCGCCCTGCATCCGTAATGGCATAGACCTTTCGTGACGGTTTCCCCGGCTCGTCCTCTTTGCGGCAGGTGACGAAGCCTTCGCGCTCCAGCCGGTCGAGAGCGGGGTAGATCGAGCCGAAGCTCGCATCGACGAAATAGGCGTATTCGCCCTCGGTGGAGAGCTTCTTGATTTCGTAGCCTGTGGCTTCCCCGGCGAAGAGAATTGCCAGGCACAAAGTTCTGACGTTCACGTGTGACCTATTCTCGTTCGATACATGCTCGGGCGCGATATAATCGAACGGGCGGCTGATACAAGCGCGATTCTGGGGGCTGAGATCGGCAAACCGACAGCGCTGGTGGAGGTGGCACTCCACCAGGCGTTGCCTTCTGCGCAAAGAGCTTCGGATGTCTGAGCGATGGTTTGCGGCGGCTGGATTGTCGCCAACCTGCTTTCCGGCTGCAGCCGGGCACCCACCAAAAAAATGCCGCCAGGGGGGATCTGGCGGCAAGGGGCTCGGAACAGATCGACGGGAGGAGGGATCGAATAGATCGACGCTACCAACCAAAGATCGATTCCCTTATGCCAAAAAACGGCCAGAATTTCAACAAGGAGTTGTGTCGGGCTTTATCCCTCCCGAACTGCCGAGCAGCCTTTTGATTCAGTTTTTCGGCGTTACCCGCTCCCCAGCCGCCAAATCCGGTTGCCATTCAGGGCGCGATGCGATCCTTTCGGCCCCGTCCGGCGTCGCCGGCAGGAAAGAAGAAAACGGGAGGACGACATGCTTCGCGCTGTGTGTTTGGGGCTTGCTGTGGCGCTCGGGTTTTCGGCATCCGCCGCGGCGCAGGAGGTCACCCTCAAGATCCACCAATTCCTGCCGGCGCAGGCGGCGATCCCGGCCGACTTCATCAAGCCGTGGGCCGACAAGGTGACGAAGGAGTCGGACGGCAGGATCGCCTTCGAGCTTTATCCGTCGATGCAGCTCGGCGGCAAACCTCCCGCCTTGATCGACCAGGCGCGCGACGGTGTCGTCGACATCATCTGGACGCTCTCGGGCTACACGCCCGGCCGCTTTCCGAAGACGGAAGCCTTCGAGCTCCCGTTCCTTCCTGTCGATGGTGAGACGACCTCCCGCGCCTTCTACGATTTCTACGAGAAGCACCTCCAGGACGAGTACAAGGACTTCAAGGTCATCACCGTGCACGTGCACAGCCCCGGCCTCCTGCATCTGAAGGGCAAGGGCGTCCACAAGCTGGAGGACATGCAGGGGCTGAAACTGCGCGGGTCGACGCGCATGGTCACCGAGCTTTTGGAAACACTGGGTTCCGTTCCGGTGGGCATGCCGGTTCCGGTGGTGCCGGAGGCGCTTTCTCGTGGCGTTTTGGACGGCGCGGCGCTCCCCTGGGAGGTCACGGGACCCCTCAAAATCGCCGAGCTCGTCGACAGCCATACGACCTTTGCGGGCGACCGAGGGCTCTATACCGCGACCTGCGTCTTCCTCATGAACAAGTCGGCCTATGAGGCTCTGCCGGACGATCTGAAAAAGGTGATCGACGACAATTCCGGCCGCGAGGCGGCCGCCTGGGCCGGGCGCGTCATGGACGAAGCTGACATTCCGGGCCGCAAGGCGGCGGAAGAGGCCGGCAATGACATCGTCGTCCTCGACGAGGCCGAGACCGAGCGCTGGAAGACCGAGGCGAAGGAGGTGGAGACGTCGTGGATCGCGGACATGACGCAGAGAGGTTTTGACGGCAAGGCGCTCGTGGAAGACGCGAAGAGGCTCGTCGAAAAATACGCCAGCAAACAATAACGAGTGCTCGCTAAACGATTCTCGATCGAGCTCCGGACAGCAACTTTTAGTGAGTTTTGCCGCAGTGCAGCGTATTCTGCCTTTGCATTTTCCAGCTTTTGAGAAGGCTTCACTTTGGTGTGATAATAAACTTCTAGCCGGTGAATGTGACGTTTACTGCGTTTTCCTGTCGCCGCGAAAATATTGTCGCAGCGGTCTTTGTTCGGGTACCATGCGCCTCAAGCACCGGTTGTCTCGCAGGAGGATGGCCGGATAATCGATAAGGGAGGCCCAGGATGCTGGGCATGGAGGCAGGCACGCGCAAACTGCGCGTTCTCGTGCTTGACGATGAGGCGATGATCGCCGGCACGATGAAACTCTTGTTGGAAGATGCGGGCCACGAAGTCGTCGGTCCCGCCGCCTCGCTCGACGACGCCATGCGCCTCGCCGACACCGAAACGATCGATGTCGCCATTCTCGACGCGAATGTGGAGCACAGGCTGAGCACCTCGGTCGCCGCGCGGCTGAGCGCCCGCCGCATCCCCTATTGCATCTGCTCTGGTGACGAATTGGACGATGTGCGCAGCGATTTCGGCGAGGTCGATCATCTGTCCAAGCCGTTCGGCGAGGACGATCTTTTGACGATCGTCGAGCATCTGATGTCGATGACACGCCGGTCCGCCATGTCGGCCTGAGCGGACGGACGCCGCAGCCTCGTTTCTGCAGGCGGCAACCGGATGCAACCGATTCCCGCTAGGCGGCGCCGTCGTTCTCAGAGCCTTTAGCGCGTGATTGGGTGTGGCAAGGGATGCTTCCTCCCGGCACCTTGAACCGATGCTTTCGGACTGTCATAGCCGGCGAGGGAGAAACGCCAGCAGAAAGAAGACGCGCCATGGAAGCCGCCGGGACGAGACGGGTTTTCGGGATGACGCCAGAGGGTCAGACCATCGAGGCGGTGACGATCGCCGCGGGCGAATTGTCGGCCGACATCATCACCTATGGCGCGATCCTGCGCGATCTCAGATTGCTGCACATGCCGCATCCTTTGGTGCTCGGCTTCTGCGACCTCGACGGCTATCTCAACACGGACGCGTTTCTGGGCGCGACGGCCGGGCGCGTCGGCAACCGCATTGCCGGCGGACGCTTTACGCTCGACGGGCGCGAGATCGAGCTCGACGTCAATGATCCGCCCAATCATCTGCATGGCGGGAAGGCGAGTTTTGGACGTCGTCCCTGGCGCATCATGAGCCATGACGAGACGAGCGTCATTCTGGGGCTCGTCTCGCGCGCCGGGGAATCCGGCTATCCGGGGACGGTCGAAGTGACCTGCCGTTTTGAGCTTCTGCCGCCGGCGACTCTGCGCATCACCTATCTCGGCCGCACCGACGAGCCGACGCTTCTGAACCTTCTGCACCATTCCTATTTCAACCTCTCCGGCGCAGATGACATTCTGGATCATTCTCTGATGATCCCGGCTCAATCCTATCTGCCGGCGAATGAAAACGAGATCCCGACGGGCGAGGTGCGTGGTGTCGAGGGGACGCCGTACGATTTCAGAAAGCGGGCGAAGATCGCCGAGCGGCGCGGTTCGGAGAAGACGGTTTATGATGCCAATTTCTGCCTGGCCGAGCACCGCCACGAGGATCCGCGCCATGCCGCCAGCGTCTGGAACGACAACGGCGAACTGGAGATGCAGGTGTGGACGACAGAGCCGGGCATCCAGCTCTATGACGGATACAAGCTCGATCTGCCGGTGAAGGGCCTCGAAGGTCGTCCTTACGGTGCGCATGCCGGGCTTTGTCTGGAGCCGCAGCTTTGGCCGGACGCGCCGAACCACGAGGGCTTTCCGAGCGCCGTTTTGCGGCCGGGAGAGACCTATCGCCAGGTCACGGAATTCCACTTCCGCCACGACCCCGTCGCCGAGTGAGCGCGCCTCAGGGCCGGTCGGGCCGGTAAGGCGTGAGGTCGATATTGGGTGCGTGGCCGGCAATGAGGTCGGCGACGAGCCGTCCTGTCTTGGCGGAGCCAGTCAGGCCGAGATGGTGGTGGCCGAAGGCGGCATAGACGCCGCGCGCGGCCGGAAACTCGCCGATCAAGGGAATGGAATCGACCGGTGCCGGGCGGTGGCCCATCCACTGCCCGCTCTCGCGCCAGGGGAGATCCGGCAAAGCCGCCTTTCCGACCCGGCGGATGAAATCGAAGATCTTCTCGTCCGGCGGTGCCTCAAGCCCGCCGAATTCGACCACGCCCGCAAGCCGGAGGCGCCCCGTCATCGGTGTCGCGACGAACTGGCCGGCGGCGATCATCACCGGGCCTTTGAGCGTCTCGTCTGGCGCTTCGATCTCGATGTGGTAGCCGCGCTCGCTCTCCATCGGCACACGCATGCCGAGCGATCTGCCAAGCGGCCCGGACCAGATGCCGGCCGCCAGCACGCAAGCATCGCAGGCGAACATGTCGCCACCGGCGCGCACGCCCGCGACGCGACCGTTTTCGCGCACTATGTCGGTAACGTCCGCCGTGACGATGCGCCCGCCGGAGGCCACAAAATGGGCTGCGAGCGCTTCCACGTAACGGCCGGGATCCCGGATATAGCCGTGGTTCGGAAAGGCGACGCCGAAGGTGATGTCAGGCGCAAGCAGCGTTTCGCGACGGTGGAGTTCGGCTTTGTCGAGCTCACGCCAGGTGAAACCATGCTTGCGGCGGAGCTCGAAGCCGAAGGCGGAGGCTTCAAAATCACTGCGGCTCTTATAGGCGTAGAGGTACTCGCACGGCACGACGAAATCCTCCGCGCCGGTTCCCTCGGCGAGCGCCTGATGCTGCTCCAGGCTGTCGGAAATGATCCCGGCCAGGGCTGCTGCAATCTCTTCGGTCTTCTGCTGCGTGCACATCCGAAGCGTGCGGAGGAAGAAGGGCATGGCCTTTGGTAGATGCGGCCAGCGCAGGAAGACGGGCTTGTCTGGGTTCAAGATCATGCCCGGCATTTTGAGGGGCAGGCCCGGCTCCGTGACGGGGACGACGGCCGACGAGGCTAGGAGCCCCGCATTGCCGAAGGAGGCGCCGGCCGCGGGGCCTTCGCGGTCGATAAGGAGGACGTCGAGGCCGCGGCGTTGCAGCCAGATGGCGGCGGCGACGCCCACAACGCCCGCGCCGACGACGATGGCCGTCTTCTTCTCAGAGTGCATGCTTCCATCCCGCATCCACGCATCCTCTTCCAGGCCCGTCCGAGAGGGCGGGCTGTGACGATTTCGGCGGTTGCTCGCTGGCCAAGTTGTCTTCCGGTCCACGAGCCACCACATCCAGGCGAAATTCCTTCGAGGAGAGAAGATGTCCACGCCCGTCACCGTCAATATTCCGCATAAGCTCGGCCGCGAAGAGGCCAAACGTCGCTTGGAAAAGGGCTTTGATCGCGTGCGCGACGATATGGGGATCGGCCGCGTCTTGCAGTTCGAGGAGCGATGGGAGGGCGAGAGGCTCTATTTCGATGCGGCGACGATGGGTCAGAAGATTTCCGGCCGCGTCGATATCTTCGAAGAGGTGGTGCGCATCGAGGTCGATCTGCCCTGGTTCCTGGCGGCGATCGCCGACAAGGTGCAGGGCCGGCTGAAGAAGACGGGCACGCTGCTTCTGGAAAAGAAGTAGGGCGCTTGCAGCCGGTTGCTCGGTGGCCGCCGCAGATCTGCTCGGCTCCCCATTTGTGCAGACCAGCCATCGGTTGGAATTCCTCCCGATCCTTCCCAATTGCAGCCTGACACCGACAGGACGCACTCGCAGGAGGTGAAGGGCCCATGAAAGTCGCCGTCTTCAGCACGAAGAACTATGATCGCAGTTTCATCGAGAAAGCCGGCGAGGGCTCCGGCCACGAATTCCACTTCTTTGAACCGCATCTGACGCGCGAGACGGCGCCGCTGGCACGCGGCGCCGATGCCGTCTGCATTTTCGTCAACGACAGCGCCGATGCGGAGACGCTGGCTGCGGTGAAGGAGGAGGGCGTTCGCTTCGTTGCCCTGCGTTGTGCGGGTTTCAACAATGTCGACCTTGCCGCCGCCCACCGGCTCGGCATGTCGGTGGCGCGCGTGCCAGCCTATTCACCACATGCGGTCGCCGAATATACGATCGGGCTCATCCTGGCGCTCAACCGCAAGCTCTGCCGCGCCCATAACCGCGTGCGCGAGGGCAACTTCTCGCTCGAAGGCCTGCTCGGCTTTGACCTGAAGGGCAAGACGGCGGGTGTCGTCGGCACGGGTGCCATCGGCGCCGTGGTCGTGAAGATTCTTCGCGGCTTCGGCATGAACGTCCTCACCTATGATTTGCGCGAGAACCCCGACTGCCTCGCCGATGGTGCGCGTTATGTCTCGCTCGACGAACTCTTTGCCGAAAGCGACGTCATCACGCTGCACTGCCCATTGACGCCCGGCACGCGCCATCTCGTCGATGCAGATCGCATCGCGTCCTTGAAGCCGGGCTGCATGCTGATCAACACGAGCCGCGGTGCCCTCGTCGATGCGCCTGCCTTGATCGAGGGTCTCAAAAGCGGGCAGATCGGCTCGCTTGGCCTCGATGTCTATGAAGAAGAGGCGGATCTGTTTTTCGAGGATCTCTCAAACTACATGTTGCAGGACGATGTCTTCGCCAGGCTTCTCACCTTCCCGAATGTCCTCATCACCGGCCACCAGGCGTTCTTCACCGAAGAGGCGTTGAGCGCCATCGCCGAGACGACGATTGCCAACCTGACAGGTTTCGAGAAGCAGGGCCGGCCCGAATACGAGGTGTCCGTCGAAGCGATCGGGTGAGGGCCGGTGACAACCCGAGATGCCAATCCAGGGGCAGCGCCTCTTGCAAAGCGCGGGGCCTCTTGCAAAGCGCGGGTGCCTGGAGCATAGAGCGGGGAGGGTCCGCAGTTCACCCAGGCGTCACCGTCCCGCGAGGGAAGCTAAACCTGCCGGATAATAAAGCTCGACACCAAGCCTCGTGCCGCGTCGCAAGCCGGTGACCCTCGACCTCCATTCTGGAACGGCACGCTTGAGGGTTGGTCATGTCCAGGACTCCCATTCCGCTCGCCACGCGCGATATGTCGACGTTTGCGAAGTCGCTCCGCCGACAGCTTGCCGATCATGAGGCTCCACCGAGCCATCTCGAGTTGCTCAATATGCTTGCCCGCTCGGCCGGGCACCGCAACTTTCAACAGTTGCGGGCGAACATGTTGGGCGAGGAGCTGCCCGGCGAGCAGGTCGCGTCTGGCGATCCGTCGGCGGATCATCTTGAAATCGATCGTGCGGCGGACAATCCGCCTGCCGACGAGCGGCGATTGAAGCGGGTGCTACGCCAGTTCGACCAAAATGCTGTGCTCGTGCGCTGGCCGAAACGCAAAAGCGACCGCGAACTCTGCCTCTGGCTCATCTGGTCGCTCCTTCCGGCCGGCGAAACCTTCACGGAAGTGGAGGTGAACGCGTTTCTGGTGGCGCGGCACAGTTTTGGTGATCCTGTGCTCTTGCGCCGGGCGCTTGTCGATCTCGGCCTTGTCTGGCGCACGCGCAGCGGCAGCGAATACCGCCGGGTGGAGCTTGAGCCTCCCTCGGAGGCGCTCGCCTTGATCCGGCGGCTCGGCGTGCGGCCCGAACCGGCGAGATCGGCCCGGTAAAGCTGAGGGGCCGGCTATCGCCCCCGGCGATTGCCGCCTTAGGTTGGGGTGAAGCGCTCCTTGGAGCGCGCCCCCTTCCTGACGTCAAATACTCCGGGAGCAATTCATGAAAACCTTTCTCATCACCGGCGCCTCGACCGGCATCGGCGCGGCGACGGCGCGCGCGGCCGTTGAGGCCGGCTACAACGTGGCGCTCGCCGCGCGCTCCAAAGACAAGCTCGAAAGCCTCGTCGCCGAGCTCGGCAAGGAGCGGGCGATCGCGATTTCCTGCGACGTGACGAGCCTGGAAGACCAGCAGGCGATGGTCGCCAAGACGCTTGAGGCTTTTGGGCGCATCGACGTCGTCTTCGCCAATGCCGGCGTCGGCTCCAAGGGCTCCGGGACGGAGGGCGGCGATCCAGACAATTTCCGCGAGATGATTTTGACCAACGTTCTGGGCGTCGTGCTCACCGCCAAGGTGACGCTGGCGGAGATCAAGAAGAACCGCGGCCACATCCTCATCACGAGCTCACGCGCCGGGCGCATGACCATGCGCGGATCGGTTTACGGCGCCACCAAATGGGCGGTGACCGGCTACGGCCAGAATCTGCGCGAGGAGCTGGA
The DNA here is from genome assembly GCF_025379905.1 of Afifella sp. JA880. Taxonomy (NCBI): domain Bacteria; kingdom Pseudomonadati; phylum Pseudomonadota; class Alphaproteobacteria; order Hyphomicrobiales; family Afifellaceae; genus Afifella; species Afifella sp. JA880. Next base: position 992,023 of record NZ_JAOANH010000001.1, on the reverse strand, counting down.
AGGCACCGGCGCGCGCGTGACCCTGATCGAGCCCGGCATGGTCGACACGCCGTTCTTCGATGAGCGGAAGCCCGATGCCCTGAAAGCCGAAGACGTCGCGGCAGCGGTCATGTATGCGGTCTCGCAGCCCGAACACGTCAATGTCGGCGAGATCCTTGTGACCCCCGTGCGATAGGGCCGCTCCAAGCGCTTTATTTAAACCGGTTGCGTGGCCCGTCGCGAGCAGGCGGCCACCACCGTGACCATTGCGGCCAGCATTCCGAAGGCGACGGAGAGCCCGAATGCCTTGCCGATGAAGCCGACGAGGGCGGGGCCGAGAAGCACGCCCGCATAGCCGAACATCGACATGGCGGCGATGGCGAGCCCCGCTGGCATCACCTTCTGGCGGCCGGCCTGGGTGAAAAGCAGCGGCACGATGTTGGCCGCCCCGAGGCCGACGAAGAGGAAGCCGATCAAAGACAAGGGCGCCGGCAGCAGAATGATCTTGAGGAGCCCGATCGTGGCGAGCGCAGCGCCGATGAGCAGCATGTTGCGCGCGCCGACGAGCCGCGTGAAGCGGTCGCCGGTGAATCGGCCGATCGTCATCGCGCCGGCGAAAAGGGCATAACCGATCCCCGCCTGGGAAGCCGGAAAATCCTTGTTCTCGGTGAGGAAAACGGCGCCCCAGTCGAGCATCGCCCCTTCCGTTAGAAACATGACGAAGGCGAGAAGGCCGATCAGAAGCACGATGCCGCGCGGGCGCACGAACAAAGGCGTATGATCCTCGGCCCGCGTGCGCAGTAGCCGAGGCGAGGCAACGACGATCGCAAGGGCCAGAATGAAGGCGGCGGCGAGAGCCGCGACGGAGGGAGCAAGCCCGGCCGACAGGGCGCCCGTCATGCCGGCCGCTCCGATCAGGCCGCCGACGCTGTAAAGCCCGTGGAAGTTCGACATGAGGGGTATGCCTGCCGCCTCCTGCACCTCGACGGCATGGACATTCGCGCCGACATCGACAGCGCCGATGGAGGCGCCGAAGGTGAAGAGCACGATGGCGATCGCTGCACTCGTCGGTGCGACGGCGAGAAGCGGCAGGGTGACGGCAAGTCCGAGTGACCCGGCGAGAACGACGGCACGCGCCCCGATCCGCCCGGACAGGGCGCCGGCCGCCGGCATGGTCAACACCGAACCGACGCCGAGGCACAAGAGCAGCAGGCCAAGCCCGGCCTCGTCGACGCCGAGGCGCGTTTTCACATAAGGCACGAGCGGGGCCCAGCAGGCCGTGCCGAAGCCGGCAATGAAGAAGGCGAGCCGCGTCGCAAGGCGAGTGCCGGGCGTGTCGCCGGACGGAATGGATATGGTCATCGGGGAACGCTGCCGCAGGGGTGGGGAGCCTCGGCCGTCCTAACTTTCGCCCGACAGGCGGTCAATCGCGCGTCGGGCTTTCACGCCATCAACACAAAACGGTGAAGACGAGGCGACCTAGTCCTCCGCCGCTACGGGCGGGGTGCAATAGGCGCCGTGCAAGGTCTCGATGACGACGAGAACTTCGGGGCGGGCAATGCGGTAAAAGACGTTCGTGCCCTTGCGCCTGGAGAGCACGAGGCCATCCGCCCTCAGCCGCATAAGGTGTTGTGACATAGGCACTTGGTCGATGCCGCCGAGCTCTTTGCGCAGCTGGCTGACCGATTTTTCTTCCCGTCCCAACGCGCACAAAACGAGCAGCCTCTGCGGATGCGAGAGGCTGCGCATGAGGTCGGCTGCGCGCTCCGACGCAGGGATCATGTCCGTTACATTCATCATCTTGAAATTAGAATGTTTGAATGTTAAACGCAAGGCAGATGGGGCGGATGACACCGAAAAATCGGGAGCCGTCTCACCTCGCGCCGGACCGCTTTGCGGCCGGTGGCGGTGGCCGCGCCGGCTTTGCCGCTTGCGAGGCAGCACAGGCCGCAGGGCCGGAGAGGGAGGGTTTCATGGCGAAGATTGTGGTGATGGGAGCCGGGCTCGGCGGCACAGTGATGGCCTACGAGATGAAGGCGAAGCTCGGCCGGGAAGACGAACTGACCGTCGTGCATCTCGGAGGTACCTATTCCTTCGTGCCGTCCAATCCGTGGGTGGCGGTGGGCTGGCGTCAGCCGTCCGAGATCACGGTGGAAGTGGGCCCGGTTCTGGCGCGCAAGGGGATCGGCTTCCGGCCGGAAGGTGCGCGCCGCGTGCACCCTGAGGAAAACCGCGTCGAGCTCAACGACGGGACGTTCCTCGATTACGATTATCTCATCATCGCGACCGGCCCGGACCTCGCCTTCGACGAAATCGAAGGAATGGGGCCTGAGGCCGGAACGCAATCGATCTGCCAGATCGAACATGCCGTGCAGGCGAAGGCGGCCTTCGACGAATTGGTGAAGAAGCCGGGGCCGGTCGTCGTCGGTGCCGTCCAGGGCGCCTCCTGTTTCGGTCCGGCCTATGAATTCGCTTTCGTGCTCGATACCGCGCTCCGCCGTGCCAAGAAGCGCGACCAGGTGCCGATGACCTTCGTCACGCCGGAACCCTATATCGGCCATCTCGGTCTCGACGGCGTTGGCGACACCAAGGGCCTTCTGGAGAGCGCGCTGCGCGAACACCACATCAAGTGGATCACCAATGCGCGCACGGTGAAGGCGGAAGGTGGCACGATGGTCGTGGAGGAGCTCCACGACGACGGTGCGCTGAAGGCGACGCACGAGCTGCCTTTCAGCTTTTCCATGATGCTGCCGGCCTTCCGCGGCGTGCCAGCGGTCTACGGCATCGAAGGCCTCACCAATCCGCGCGGCTTCGTCACCATCGACCGCCACCAGCGCAACGAGACCTATCCGAATGTCTTTGCGATCGGTGTGTGCGTGGCGATCCCGCCGGTCAGCAAGACGGCTTTGCCCGTGGGCGTCCCCAAGACCGGCTTCATGATCGAATCCATGGTGACGGCGACGGCGGAGAACATTTCCGCCCTCTTGAAAGGCCAGGAGCCGCATGCCGTAGCCTCCTGGAATGCCGTCTGTCTCGCCGATTTCGGCGATGACGGCATCGCCTTCATCGCTCAACCCCAGATCCCGCCGCGCAACGTCAATTGGTCTTCGCAGGGGCGGTGGGTGCATGCCGCGAAGATCGGCTTCGAGCGCTACTTCCTGCGCAAGATCCGCCAGGGGCAGAGCGCGAGTTTCCTCGAAAACGTCGTGCTCGATGCTCTCGGCATCAAGAAGCTCAAGGAAATCCACATGGAGGCCGCTGAATAGATCGGCGGCCCAACGAAGGAGAAAGTGAAATGACAGTCGACCGTGCCGTTCTTGCCTTTGCTGGCTGCGTGATCCTTTTGTCGCTGCTTCTGGGTTATGCGACTTCGCCGTACTGGTACCTTCTGACGGCGTTCGTGGGCCTCAACCTGCTGCAGGCATCCTTTACGGGCTTCTGCCCGGCGGCCTTCATCTTCAAGAAGATGGGCATGCAGCCGGGCGTCGCTTTCTCGTAAGCCTCCATTCAGTCGAGCCGCCGGCTCAAGCCGGCGGCTTTAACCCTCCCTCTTTGAGACCGTCATGCTGAAAGTTGCCCGGCAGAGTTCTGCCGCTGCGAAAGTCTTTGCCGCGATCGTCCTCGTTCTGGTCGCCATGCCTCTGGCGGCCTTGCCCGCGGCCTCTTCCGAGATGACCGTGACGCCGCGGGTCGTGCCGGAGACCAAGGCCGTGTTCGGCCAGGTCAAAAGCCGCGATGTCGTCGCGGCGCGCGCACGCATCGGCGGAACGATCGAAAAGATTTCCGTCGATGAGGGAAGCGAGGTCGAGAAGGGTGAGGTGATTGCCGTCATCATCGACGACAAGATCCCGATCCAGAAGCGGGCGGCCGACGCGAAGATCGAAGTCCTGCGCTCGCAGCTCGCCAATGCCAATACGGATCTGGAGCGCGCCCAACAGCTGCGCACCACCGGCGCCGTTTCGCAATCGCGTCTCGATGAGGCTTCGACCCAGGTCCAGGTCTATACCAATCAGCTTGCGGCCGCCGAAGCCGAACGCGCCGTGATCGAACAGAATGCCCGCGAAGGCGAAGTGCTGGCTCCCGCCTCGGGGCGCGTGCTCGACGTGCCGGTGACGCCGGGCTCCGTCGTCATGGCCGGCGACCAGATCGCGACCGTCGCCGGCGGCGGTTATTTCCTGAGATTGTCGCTGCCAGAGCGCCATGCAGCGGAGATCGTCGAGGGCGACATGGTGAAGGTCGGCGACCGGGTGTTGAGCGCCGACGGCATTGCGCGTGAGGTCGAGCCGCGCACTGGCCGCCTCGTCAAGGTCTATCCGGAGATCGAGGACGGCAAGGTGAAGGCCGATGTCGAGGTCGAAGGCCTCGGCGATTATTTCGTCGGCGAGCGCACGCTCGTCTGGATTCCTGTGGCGACGCGGGAGGTTCTCGCCGTGCCGCGCCAGGCGGTGACGACCCGCCACGGGATCGATTACGTCACGCTTCAGACGCAAGAGGGGCCCGTCGAAGTCGCCGTGGTTCTCGGCCGGACTTTCGGGCCGCAGGCGAAAGGTGAGACCGGAGATACGAGTGCCTCAGACACGAACGCCGAAACGGTCGAAATCCTGAGCGGCCTCGATGCGGGCGACCGGGTGATCCTGCCATGAAGCTCGGCCTTGCCGGCGGTCTGACGAAATCCTTCATTTCATCGCCGCTCACACCGCTTCTGCTGCTCGCTTCCTTCTCGCTCGGCCTTGTGGCCCTCGTCACCCTGCCGCGCGAAGAGGAACCGCAGATTTCCGTGCCGATGGTCGACATCCATGTGCGCGCCGACGGGCTGAAGGCGGAAGATGCCGTCAAGCTCGTGACGGAACCGTTGGAGACGATCGTCAAAAGCATCGACGGTGTCGAACACGTCTATTCGCAGACCGGTGACGACGCCGCCATGGTGACGGCGCGTTTTGAAGTCGGCACGTCTTCGGATGCGGCCATCCTGCGCGTTCACGAAAAAATCCGGGCCAATATGGATGAGATCCCGACCGGGATCCCCGAGCCTCTGATCGTCGGTCGTGGCATCGACGATGTGGCGATCGTCGTCGTCACGCTGTCGCCCGAGCCGGATGCGGCCGGGCGCTGGTCTGAAAACGACCTGACGCGGATCGCGCGCGAATTGCAGGTGGAGATCGCCAAGCTCCCCGATATCGGCCTCACCTATATCGTCGGCGAGCAGCCGGAAGAGATCCGCATCGAACCGGACCCGGAAAAGCTGTCGCTCTACGGCATCACGCTCGAACAGCTTGCCGGCAAGCTCAAGGGCGCCAACCGTTCGTTCGAAGCCGGAACTGTGCGTGCCGATGGCGGACAGCGGGTTCTCGTCGGGGGCCAGACGCTGCAGACATTGCCGGAGATCGGCAACCTGCTTCTGACGGCGCGTGACGGTCGTCCCGTTTATGTGCGCGACGTCGCCGACATCACGCTCGCGACCGATCCGAACGAGACGCGTGTTGCCAATATCGCCAAGACCGATGCCGGCCTGACGCGGGTGCCGGCCGTGTCGCTCGCAATCGCCAAGCGCCACGGCACCAATGCTGTCGTCATCGCCGATGAGATCGTCCATCGTCTGCATCAGGTGAAGGGCGAGATCTTCCCCGAAGACATCGCCATGACCATCACCCGCAATTACGGGGAGACGGCGAACGAGAAGGCGAACGAGCTTCTCTTTCATCTCGGGCTCGCGACGATTTCGATCGTCGTTCTGGTGGCGATCGCGATCGGCTGGCGCGAGGCGATGGTCGTCGCCGTCGTCATTCCGACAACAATCCTTCTGACGCTCTTCGCCTCTCGCCTGATGGGTTACACGCTCAACCGCGTCAGTCTCTTTGCACTGATTTTTTCGATCGGCATCCTGGTCGACGACGCGATCGTCGTCATCGAGAACATCGCCCGCCATTGGGCGATGCGTGACGGCCGCTCGAAACGTCAGGCTGCGATCGAAGCGGTGGCGGAGGTCGGCAATCCGACGATCGTGGCGACCTTGACGGTGGTCGCAGCCCTTCTGCCGATGCTCTTCGTGTCGGGCATGATGGGCCCCTATATGAGCCCGATCCCGGCGAATGCGTCGGGTGCGATGCTCTTCTCGTTCTTCGTCGCGGTGACGCTGACACCCTGGCTGATGATGAAGCTCGGGCGCCGCGACGAGGGCGCGGCCAGCGCTCATGCCGGCCACCAGATCGGCCTTCTCGGCCGCTTCTATATCGCCGTGGCGCGGCCGATCCTGGTGACGCGCGCGGGCGCCTGGGTTTTCCTGATCGTCGTCGGCATTGCCACGCTCGCCTCGCTGTCGCTCTTCTATACGAAGCATGTGACGGTGAAGCTCCTGCCGTTCGACAACAAGACCGAGCTTCAAGTGGTCGTCGATCTGCCGGAAGGGTCCTCCGTCGAGGCGACCGATCGGGCGCTGCAGAAGATCGTCACGAGACTTGCCGACATTCCGGAAGTGGTCTCCTTCCAGACCTATGCGGGAACGGCAGCCCCCTTCAATTTCAACGGGCTGGTGCGCCATTATTATATCCGCGCCAATCCCGAGCAGGGCGATGTGGAGGTCAATCTTCTCGGCAAGGACGAGCGCGACCGCTCGAGCCACGACATTGCGCTTGCCATGCGCGAGGCCCTTGTCGGTCTCGATCTGCCGCAAGGCACCGCACTCAAAGTGGTCGAACCCCCGCCGGGTCCTCCGGTCCTCTCCACGCTTCTGGCTGAGATCTACGGGCCGGACGGCGAGACCCGTCGTGCGTTGGCGCGAAAAGTCCGTCAGATTTTCGAGGACGTGCCCTTCATCGTCGATGTCGACGACAGTTTCGGCAATCCGGCCGAGCGCAGCCGCATCGCCATCGATCAGGACAATCTGGAATATTACCGGGTGGAGCAGGGCGACGTGTACGACACGATCAGCGCGCTCTATTCGGGTTCCACGCTCGGCTATTCGCATCGCGGCGGCGGCCGACACCCGATCCCGATCGTCATGCGCCTGTCGAAGGGCGACAAGGTGCTCGACGAACGTGCCCTATCGACGCCGGTGGCTGCCGATGCGCTGCCCGGCAACCGCTCGATCGTGGAACTCGGCGATGTGGTCAACGTCACCGAGGAGCAGGCCTCCTATCCGATCTTTCGCCACAACGGCCGCGCGACGGTGATGGTGCAGGCGGAGCTCGCCGGCGAATATGAGGCGCCGATCTACGGCATGCTGGCCGTCGACAAGAAAATCGACGAGACCGATTGGGGCGACCTGCCAAAGCCGACGGTCAAATTGCATGGCCAGCCGCAGGACGAAGGCAACCCGACACTTCTATGGGACGGCGAATGGGAGGTGACCTGGGTGACCTTCCGTGACATGGGCGCGGCCTTCGGCGTCGCCATTCTGGGCATCTACATTCTGGTCGTGGCGCAGTTCGGATCCTTCAAACTGCCGCTCGTCATCCTGACGCCGATCCCCTTGACCTTCATCGGCATCATGCTCGGCCACTGGCTCTTTCATGCGCCGTTCACGGCGACCTCGATGATCGGCTTCATTGCGCTCGCCGGCATCATCGTCAGAAACTCGATTCTGCTCGCGGACTTCATCCGCCATGCCCAGACGGCAGATCCTGAGAGGCCGCTCCTCGACGTGCTTCTGGAGGCGGGTGCGATCCGTTTCAAGCCGATCCTTCTGACGGCGCTCGCCGCCATGATCGGGGCCGCCGTGATCCTCGCCGATCCGATCTTCCAGGGGCTGGCGATCTCGCTTCTGTTCGGTCTCGCCTCCTCGACGGCGCTCACCGTCCTCGTCATTCCGGCGATCTATGTGGCACTCAAAGGCCACAAGCGTCGGCCGAGACGGGAGATTGCTTCACAGGACGCTTGAAGGATCTGAATCGGCGTGTGAAGCCCATGAATCGAATCCTGAGCCGCGTCTTTTAAGTCTCGGCAGGGATTCGGCTTTGGGCGCGCGGGCGAATGGGACTGGGCGTTGCGAAGCACGCGACTGCCTGTTTGCGAGCATCTTTGGATGAGCGATCCCTGCCGGGCCGAAAGGTCCTGCCTCAAATTGTTGACCTTTATAGTCAACTTATGTAGCGCCTGAGGTTCAGCGGTCGGGGCCGAGCCTCGATCGGCCCGCGAGACGTTCTTGGAGAATTGCCGGTGTCGAAAACCACATGGTCGGGAACGCGGGTTGCGCTCGGTGCGGCTCTCATCTCTTTCGGGCTCGCCGGTTCGGCTTCCGCCGCCGACGGCGAGATCGGAGTGGAGCTCAACCGGCTGCAGCAGATGGAGGCGACCTGCCGCCTGTCGCTCGTCTTCACCAATCGCCTCGACGTGACGATTGACCAGCTCGAACTCGAAACCGTGCTGTTCGATCCGGATGGGGGCGCCATGCGCTTTCTCGTCCTGAAATCGCAACCACTCATCCCCGGCAAGATCCGCGTTTCGCAATATGATCTCGCTGACACGCAATGCAGCGGTGTCGGCTCGGTGCTGATCAACGACGTGGTCGGCTGCAAGGGCGAGGGTCTGGAACCGGCCACCTGTCTTAGGAAACTTGCACCGTCGAGCCGCACGGGTGCCGCATTGATCCTGACGGTTACCGATCAAGACAAGACCGCCACAGGCACGGCGGAGGCAACACAGTGAATGCGATGACGAAGCCCGCAGATTTCGAAACCCCGATGCGCCTTGCTCAGGCGAATCCGGACGAGGCCGTGTCGCCCGATGCAATGGCACCGTCCGGCGCAACGCCCGACGCGATGCCTCCGGCCGCTCAGGGGGGCGACGGCGGCGGGGCCGGCACCGAAGCGGCCTCTCCGGATATGCCGGCGCCGGATGCGGCCGCGCCGTCTGGAATCCCGGATGGCGCGAGCCCCGATGGGTTCAGTGCAGATCCTGGGACAGCGGCGCCGCCGATGGGAGCACCCGATGGTGCTCTGCCGGCGGATATGACGGGCGCCGGCGGCCATCATATTCTCGGTTTCGACCTCGACCGCGCGCTCGGCTTCCTCGATCTCGGCGGTCCGGTGGTGGCCATCCTGATCGTCCTGTCGATCGTGGCGCTCGCCATTATCATCCGCAAGCTCTTCGACATTCTGCCCTTGGCCGGCGGCCGGCGCGGCCGCGTCGCGGCTGCCGTGCGCGACTGGCGGCAGGGCGAGCGGCGCGAGGCCCTCGCCAAGGTGCGGAACCTCAACGGGCCGACGGCGACGGTGGTCGCAACGGCGATGGCGCTGTCGATGAAGCGGGTTGCGCCCTCCGTCCTGCGCGAAGAGGTGGAGCGGGTAGCGAACGAGGAGCTTTATCGCCTGCGCCGGCATCTGCGCGGACTTGAAGCGATTGCGCAGGTGGCGCCGCTTCTCGGTCTCTTCGGCACCATTCTCGGCATGATCGAGGCCTTTCAGACGCTGCAGGGAGCTGGCTCCAATGTCGATCCGGCAATGCTCGCGGGCGGCATCTGGGTGGCGCTTCTGACGACGGCTGTCGGCCTTGCCGTCGCCATCCCGTGCAACCTCGCCCTCCATTGGTTCGAGGGCCGCATCGATCGGGAACGGCAGGCGATCGAGAACCTCGCCACCTCCGTTCTGACGACGGCAGAGGCGCGTCTGCATCTGGGCGAACGGGCGGGCGAGGAAGAGGCGCTCTCCGCGCATCTGACGGAGCCCGTTCATGCGCATTAGCGCCAGGTCGCCCCGCCACCGTGCCATGAGCATGACGCCTCTGATCGACGTCGTCTTTCTGCTGCTCCTGTTCTTCATGCTGGCCTCGACCTTCGCCCGCTTCGGCTCGGTCGATGTCACCCTGGCGCGCGAAACCGTCGCCACGTCGCGCCAGGCGGTGCCGATGCGCAATGTCCTGATCTCGGTCCGCGAAGACGGCTTTTACGCCGTCGATGGAGCACCGGTGGAGCTTGCGGCTCTCGGCGAGCGGCTGAAAGAGAAGGGCGGCGACGACGAAGCTCGGGTGATCGTGCGTGCCTCTACCGGTGCCGTCGCGCAGGACATCGTTTCGGCCGTCGATGCGGCGCGGCGGGCGGCGATCGGCCCGGTCCTTCTGGTGCATTGAGCGGGGCGGCGATGCGGCTCACCCAACCACGCAAATCCGCACCGGGCGATGACCTCGTCCCGCTCATCAATGTCGTCTTCCTCCTTCTGATCTTCTTCCTGCTCGCCGGGACGCTGATGCCGGCTCCCTCCGCGCCGGTGGACTACGTGAGGGCGGGTGCCGAGCCGGCGCCATCGATCCCGGCCAATGCCGTCTATGTCGATGCGGAGGGCATCACCTATTTCGATGGCGAGCAGCTGACGGGCGAGGCCCTGCGCCAGCGGCTTGCAGCTGCCGAGCCCGGTGCCGACAAAATTCCGCTCGTGCTCGATCGCAGCGTGACCATGGAGAGGCTGAAGCCTGTCTTCGATGATCTGACTGCCGCGGGGCTTGCGAAGGTCGAACTGATGACGGTGCGAGGGAGCGCCCGGTGACGAAGGACCGGGTGGCCTGGATCGTCGCCGCTGTCTCCGCCGTCGCATTGCATGCGGCGGTTCTGGTCACGTTCACGGCCATGCCGGATTCTGCTCTCGACGGCGGGGCCGGCCAGCCCGAAGCTGTTGCCGGCATCGCCGAGGCGGACTTCTTCCAGATGATGAGCGACGTGAGCGCCAACGACGCGGAAAGCCCGAGCGACGTTGCCGACACGGGTGAGCCGCTCGATCCGGTGGAGGAGACGGAGGTCGTCGAAGCCGTTGCGCCGGAGACGCTGGAGGAGGTTGCCCCCGAAGATGTCGCCGAGCCTCAAGACGAGGAACCGGCCGAGCCGCCCGCGCCGAACGAGGCGGAGCAGGTGCCTCCAGAACAGGTTGTGCCGAGTGAGCCTGAGGAGGTCGCGGAAGCGCTCCCGGCGAAGGATGTGGAGCCGGTCGAAGAGGTGCTGCAGCCGGTGGACGAGGTGACGGAGATGACTGCGCTATCGCCGGAACCCGAGGTGGCGATGCCGCAGGCGCGGCCCGACAGCGTGCCGCAGGAAGTGCTGGAAGCCTATCGCGCCGAAAAGCAGGCCGAGCGCGAGGCCGCAGAACGGCGTGAACGCGAGCACGCCGAGGCGGCAGCGCGCCGCCGTGCGGAGGCGCAAGAGGCTGCACGCCAGGATGCCGCGCGCAGTCGTCCGGCGCCTGGTGCCGGAGCGCGTGCCGGTGGCGGCGGCAGTCAGGCGCAGGGGCCGAGCCGACGCGCGGTGGCGACCTACAACAGCCGCATCTACGCCCATCTGGCGCGCTACAAGCGCTATCCTGTCGGCGGACGCAGCAACGGTACAGTGACCGTGCGCTTCACGATCTCCGCCTCGGGTGCGGCCGGCGGTGTGCGCCTCACGGGCTCCTCCGGCGATTCCGCGCTCGACCAGGCGGCCGTTGCCATGGTCAATCGGGCCTCACCCTTTCCGCGCATCCCGCCCGAGTTCGGGCGGAGCTCCATGACCTTTACCGTTCCCGTCAGCTATACGCGCCGCTAAGGTCGTCCGAGAATGATCAAGGCTGGCGAGAGCCGATAGGGGCTCGGCGCAGGCCCGACCCGCCTTATGTGGGCGCCTAACGCGGCTGTATCCGCGCAACCGGGAGCGAGAAATGTCTGAAGAGCGCGTCTTTCCGTTCGGCGCCCCTTTCGCCATCGGGCGCGTGCCCGCAGCGGGCGGCTCCGAAGGGATCGCGCCGACGCGGGATCATGCCCACAATCCGGGCATGCCGCTCAAGAACGACTGGTTCGAGGAGATGCGCATCAATGCCTCGGCCGTGGAGCGGCGAGCCGGTACGCTGGCGGGGCGTCGGGGGCTGAAAAAGGAATGGCGGGCGGCCTGGCTTTTGAAGGCGCTGATGGCGATCGATCTCACCACGTTGGCGGGGGACGACACGCCGGCGCGTGTGCGCCGTCTCTGCGCCAAGGCGCGGCGGCCGTTGCGGAGCGATCTCGTCGACGCGCTCGGGCTTGCCGAAATGCCGACCGTCGCTGCCGTCTGTGTTTATCCGACCATGGTCGGCCCGGCCGTGAAGGCGTTGGAGGGCTCCGGCATTCCTGTCGCGTCCGTCGCCACAGGCTTTCCGTCCGGGCTGATGCCGCTGCCGCTCAGGCTTGAGGAAATCCGCTACGCTGTCTCGGAGGGCGCGAGCGAGATCGATATCGTGATCACCCGCGCCCATGTCTTCGCGCAGGATTGGCAGGCGCTCTACGACGAGGTGGCGGCAATGCGCGAGGCCTGTGGCGCCGCCCATATGAAGGCGATCCTGGCGACCGGCGATCTGAAGACGTTTCAGAATGTCTACAGCGCCTCCATGGTGGCGATGATGGCCGGTGCCGATTTCATCAAGACCTCCACCGGCAAGGAAGACGTGAACGCCACCCTGCCGGTTTCGCTCGTCATGGTGCGGGCGATCCGCGATTACCTGGAGCGCACGGGGGTGAAAATCGGCTTCAAGCCTGCGGGCGGGCTGAAGACGGCGAAGGACGCGCTCGCCTGGCAGATCCTGATGAAGGAAGAGCTCGGGCGGGACTGGCTCGAACGCGATCTCTTCCGCATCGGCGCGAGCTCGCTTCTGGGCGACATCGAGCGGCAGATCGAACAATTCGTCACCGGGCGCCCTTCCTCTGCGACGCGCCATGCGGTGGGATGAGGAGACGAGGATGGCAGCGGTGACCGAGATCCTGGAGACGATGGATTACGGCCCGGCGCGCGAGAGCGACGCGGCCGTGCGTGACTGGCTCGCTCGCCACGAAGGCGCGTTTGGGCCGTTGATCGATGGCGGCTTTCACGCAGCCGCGGACAGCGAGCGCCTGACCGTGCGCAATCCCGCAACAGGCGAGGTGCTGGCGCAGGTGGCAGCCGGAGGGGCGGCGGAGATTGCAGCTGCGGTCGGCGCGGCCAAAACCGCCTTCGAGGCCTGGTCGGCGCTGCCCGGTCATCGGCGTGCCCGCCATCTTTATGCGCTGGCGAGGCGACTTGAGAAGCGGGCGGCCTTCTTCGCGGTGCTCATCTCGCTCGAGACGGGACGGCCGCTCCGCGACAGCCGCGATATCGATCTGCCGCTCGCGATCCAGCATTTCGATTATGCTGCGGGATGGGCGGAGCTCGTCGAAAGCGAGTTTGCTGGCTATTGCCCGCTCGGGGTCTGTGGCGAGATCAGCGCCCGCGCGGGCGGGCTCTCGGTGCTTGCGGGGAAACTCGCGTCGGCACTCGCCGCCGGAAACAGCCTCGTCGTTGTCCCGCCTGAGCGCGCGCCGCTTTCCGCGCTCGCCCTCGCCGAGGTCGTGGCAGAGGCCGGACTTCCGAGCGGTGTCGTCAACATCGTCACGGGTGAGGCGGCCGGCGCGGCATTGATTGCCCACGAGAATATCGCGCGGATCGGTTTCACCGGGCCGGTGGCGCGAGGCCGCGAGATCCGCAAGGCGCTGGCCGGCACCGGCAAGGAACTCGCCCTGGACCTTGGTACGACGACACCCTTCCTCGTTTTCGCGGATGCCGATCTCGATGCGGCGGTGGAAAGCCTCGTCGACGGGAGTTTTCTGAGCGAGGGGCAAAGCTGCTGTGCCGGCATGAGGCTTCTCGTCCAGGAAGGCGTGGCCGAGCGGCTTCACACAAAGCTGAAGCGGCGCATGGCGAAGCTGCAAATCGGTGATCCGCTGGAGACATCGACCGATTGCGGACCGCTCGCCGACGATGCCGATCTCACCCGTCTCACCGGGCTGGTGGCGATGGCTGGCGCCGAGGGGGCGGAGGTCTGGCAGGCGGACGCCGACATCCCGGGAGAAGGCCGCTTTTTCCCGCCGACGCTCGTGAGCGATGTGGCACCGGCCATGGGCGTGGCGGAGGCGGAGATCGCAGGCCCGATCATCCGCTCCACCACCTTCCGCACGCCGGATGAGGCGCTGAAACTCGCCAACCATTCCCGCTATGGCCGTGCTGTAGCGGTCTTCTCCGAGAATGCCGGCCTGGCGCTCGAGATGGCAACGAAGCTTCAGACGTCCGTCGTCTGGGTGAATGGAACGAACTTTTTCGATGCGGCCGTCGGTGTCGGTGGCGTCAAGGAAAGCGGCTTCGGTCGTGATGGCGGTCGCGAAGGGCTTTCGGGCTATTTGAAACCGGCATGGCCGAGGGGGAGCATCCCCGCCGACTTGCCCAAGACCGATTTGTCCGCCGTTTCCAAAACCAAGCATATCAACGGCGCTGTCGATGCTGCGGCCAAAGCCTCTGGCTGGGCGGCGATGAGCGGCCATGAGCGGGCACAGCGGCTCTATCGCCTTGCCGAAACGCTGGAAGCGCGTGCGAGCGAGCTTGCGGCGCGGCCGGGCGCCGCGAACGGCGGAAGCGCCGAGGCCGTTGCGGAGGAGGTGGCACTTTCGGCCGCGCGCATCGCCTATTACGCGGCCTGGGCCGACAAATTTGACGGCGCGGTGCATTCCACGCGTGCGCGCCATCTGACAATCGCTATCCAAGAGCCGCTGGGCGTGATGGGTATTTTGTGCCCGCCGCAGGCGCCGCTCTTGGGGCTCGTCTCGCTGGTGGCGCCGGCGATCGCGATGGGCAATCGCGTCGTCGTCGTTCCTTCGGTGGCGGCACCGCTCGCAGCGCTGGATTTTTCACAAGCGCTTGCGGCGAGCGGCGTGCCGTCGGGCGTCGTCAACATCGTCACGGGCGATCCTCTTGAGATTTCGGCAACACTTGGCGGGCATGATGATGTCGCCGCGTGCTGGCACTTTGCAGGCCCCGACGGAGTTGCCGATTTCGAGCGCGAGGCCGCGGGCAGTCTCAAGGTGATCTGGTCTGTCGACGGCCGCCGGATCGACTGGCGCGATGCCGGGGAGGGCCAGGGACGCGACTATCTCGTCCATGCGACCCAGCTGAAAAATATCTGGGTGCCTTACGAGGCCTAGCGTCGGCTCTTGAATCAGTTTGTTAAGAAAGCGGGGCGCGCCTCACGATCTTGACTCAAGATCTGCAAATCTCTCGTTAACCTTCTGATAACCATGAGGTTTGTCGGGCGGCCTCTCCAGCCCGCCCATGCACGAGATCGTGGATGAAGCCGAGCTTGCCGATGACCGTGGGCGACAGCACGAACGGGTAGAGATCCTGCAGGCCCATCGCCCGATTGAAGGCGTTGAGGGCTGCGGTAACGGCATGGCCGGCCTCCATGATCGCGCCGATGCCCACATCATCGGCAAAGACATCGAGATCGACTTTCATCGTCAGATGCCCGTCGACGTCGACTGAGGGCGCCGTCGATATCCCCCAATTATGGGCGGTCTCGACCGTGTCGACGAGATGGAAATAATGCGCCCAGGTCTCGGCGAAATCCTCCCAAGGATGGGCGGCCGCATAGGCTGAAACGAACTCGTCCTGCCAACCCGGATGCGGCCCGCTCGCGTAATGTGCCTTGAGCGCGTCGCCGTAGTCGGCACGGTCATCGCCGAAGATCGCGCGACAGGCCTCGAGCGCCTGGCCGTCGCGCACCAGCCGATCCCAGTACCAGTGCCCGACCTCATGGCGGAAATGGCCGAGAAGCGTGCGATAGGGCTCGCCCATGGCGATGCGGCGGCGTTCGCGTTCGGCATCGTCGGCCTCGGCGAGTGCGATGGTAATCTCGCCATTGTCGTGGCCGGTCATCACCGGAGCACCGGCCTGCGGCGCATCGGCTAGGAAGGCGAAGCCAAGGCCTTCGGGATGTTCGCCGCGCGTCAGAAGCGGCAGGCGAAGGCGCATTGCCGTATAGATCATGCGGTGCTTGGCGGCCTCCATGCGCCGCCACAGTGCGCGATTTTCCGGTGCCGAAAGATCGGGGACAGTGAGATTGTGGCGGCAGGCGGCGCAAAATGTCTCGCCGCTGTCAGCGGGGATGAGCCAGTTGCACACGTCGAAAGCGGCGTTGGCGCAGTAAGTCCAGCGCCCCTTCGGCGCGCCGTCCCCGATCGCCTCGAAATGCCCGCCGCGGTCATTGAGCGCCAGCATGGCATTGGAATGAGGTTCGTAGCCGAGGGCGGAACGGCAGCGCTCGCAGATGGTGTTTTCGAAGAAGAGGATCTGCGAACAGACGGGGCAGGAGAAGAGCTTCATCGTCAGGGACCTGGATTGCGGGCGCGTGCGAGCTCCGCCGGATCGCAATCGACGCCCGGCTCGCTTTGGAGGCTGGTTCGCAATGAATGCCCGGCTCGCCATGAATGGACGAGCGCCGTAGTGGTTCCCCTCCGGCGGATCTGCGAGCTCTCAGCGCCGGTGGGCGACCTTGCTCTCGCGGGCGAGGCCGACGAGGCTCGTCAGGATTTCCGGGTCGTTGATGATGCGCGGCACCTTGTTCTGGCCGCCGAACCTGCCGCGGCGGCGCATCCATTCCGCGAAGGTGCCGGGGGCGACCGCGATCACCTCCGGCGCGTCCATGCCGAACCCGCCCTGGCGGTGTGAATCGTAATCGTCGTTGTTCAAAATGAGCGTGTAATCGAACTCGGCCGCAAAGCTCTCAAGCTCGGTCTCGGACGGCTGCCGGCCGCGGAATTCGATCACGTAGACGTGGCGGCCGCGCGAGGCATTGCCGCGCGAGGGGAAAACCGGACCGACGGAATAATCGCTGATCTGCAATCCGGCATTGGCCGCGGCGCCGAGGAGCGCCTTGGCGATTTCTTCGGGCGTCAGATGCTCGCCGAAGGCCGACAGATATTCCGAAATGCGTCCCGTGACTTTGATGCGGGGCGGATCGAGCGAGACGAAGCGAACCGTATCTCCGAGGATATAGGCCCAAAGCCCCGCATTGTTGGAAAGAACGAGCGCATAATTGCGCCCGATCTCGGCGTTTCCGATCCAGTGCCGTGTGGGATCGGGTCGCCCAAGCTCCTCCACCGGCACGAACTCGAAGAAGAGACCGTTGTCGAGGAAGAGGCGCAGACCATCCTCCGGTGCTTCGTCGGAAAGCGCGATAAAACCTTCGCTTGCCGGATAGACCTCGCGCAACTCCGCATGGCTGCCCTCCATCCATTCGGCAAAGGCTTCCCGGTAAGGCGCAAAGTCCACGCCGCCATGGCTGACGAGCTCAAGGCCCGGATAGATGTCGACAAGCCGCCTCTCGCCGGTGATCTTGGCGAGCTCCTCAAAGAAGAGAAGCATCCAGCTCGGGATGCTGGCGATGCTGCGGATCGGCTCCGACAGCGACGCGCGCGCCATCGCCACGGCCTTGTGCGCCCAGTCGGTCTCTCGCGCCAGTTCCGGATCGGGAAAGACGAAGCTTGCCAGAAGCGGCGGTACTTCGAGGCGGGCTATGCCGGAGAGATCGCCGCTCACGACACCACTGCCATGGTCTTCGAGGGTCGTCGTGCCGCCAAGCACGAAATTCTTGCCGGCCATGACGCGGCTCTGCGGCCGGTGGGCGACGTGATGGACGAGAAGATCGACGGCGGCGCGGTTGTTGGAGCGCGCCATCTGGTGGCTGATCGGGATATATTTGACGCGTCCCGTCGACGTTCCGGACGTCACGGCGAGGTTTGCGATCTGGTCGGGCCAGGTCAGGCCTTTGAGAACGGGGAAGGCGGCCTGCCAGTATTCGGCCCAGAAATCCTCATAGCGGCGGAGGGGCACGCGGGCTTGAAAATCTTCAACCGACCGGATCTCGTCAAAGCTGTGGGCCTGACCGAAACGCGTGTCGCGGGCATGGCGTGTGAGCGCGAGCAATTGCCGGCTCTGGACCTCGTGCGGGTGTTGCCGCGAAAGCTGGGAAAGACGGTGGCGCGCATAGATGCGCAAAAGGGGAGTGGCGTCGAGCATTGCTGCGCGCTGCTTACAGCCGGCCGCAGCCAGAGTGTACCCGAAATTTGCCTAGGCGCGGCCTTCGCCGAGACATATGCCCGCTTTCTCGGCCGCTCACGCGTCGATTGGGAGCAGCGGGCCTGCAGCTCCGCGGCGGACCCATCGCCGCCGCGGAGCCAGATCATGGCCTATTGCAGGCTTATTTGGACCATTCGTCGAGGGACTCGATCTGGTCCTTCGTCATGTTGATGATGATCTTGTCGTTGTGGATGCGGGCATCGGTGAGCGGGATGACGACATTGCGCTCGCCGATTCCGAGGAAGCCGCCGACATCGGTGACGACTGCCATGGAGGATCCGTCGCCGGAGGCGAGAATCTCATCCACGTCGCCGATCTCCTCACCGTCCTGGCCCACGATCTCCATGTCGTCGAGATCGCCGACCGTGTAGGTCGGGGGATCGACCGGGATGTTGACGGCCATATCTTCGTCGTCGACCTCGACCCAGGCGCCTTGCGCGAAAGCGAGGCCAGTCGCCAGCAAGAAGGCGGCAGAGGACATGGCGGCGAGTTTGATTCTCATGAATGGTTCTCCACGGGTGTCGGGCTTTGCCCTTTTGAATGATACTGGGACGAACGGTCGGGACGCGCTTTTGTTCAATGCCAGGAGCGCGGATCTCTGCGGCTGAGGGGCGCATCCCGGTTATGGAACGTCTCAGCCTCTGATCGAGCGGCCCGCACCCCTTCGCGCCAAAAGTGCGGCGCGGGCGCTCTTTCTTGATCAGCCTCAGGCAATTAGAAGGAGCGATGCGCTGCCGGCGGGGATCCCGTCGTCTTCTCCTTTGCAGCCAGGCGGACAATCAATGGCAAATTCCATCTTCGGTGGGCTCGACACCACCATCTTCGAAACCATGTCGCGCATGGCGGCCGAGGCCGGCGCGATCAATCTCGGGCAGGGATTCCCGGAAGGGCTTGAACCGGAGGAGGTGGTCGAGGCTGCAATCGCCGCCCTGCGCTCAGGTCCGCACCAATATCCGCCGATGGCCGGTCTGCCGGCTCTGCGCCAGGCGGTGGCGGAAAATGCCAGGCGCTTTCTCGGCCTCAGCGTCGATTGGGAAAAGGAGGTTCTCGTGACCTCCGGCGCCACGGAAGCTCTGGCGGATGCCTTCTTCGGTCTTCTTGAGCCGGGCGATGAGGTGATCGTCTTCGAGCCCGCCTATGACAGCTATCAGCCGATCATCCGCCGGGCCGGCGCCGTGCCGGTGCCGGTGCGCATCACCCCGCCGGATTGGCGGCTGCCGTTTGAACGTCTCGAAGCGGCGATCACGCCGAAGACGCGCGCCTTCATTCTCAACACGCCGTGGAACCCGATCGGGCGGATTCTGGGCGATGAGGAATTACGCTTCCTAGCCGATCTCATGCTGAAGCACGATCTCTTGGCGATCTGCGACGAGGTCTACGAGCATCTCGTCTTCGACGGCCGGCAGCACCGCACGCTCTTTGCCCTGCCGGAGGTGCGTGACCGCGTGGTGCGCATCGGCTCCGCCGGCAAAACGTTTTCGGTCACGGGCTGGAAAGTCGGCTACATCACCGCCTGCGAAGCGCTGTTGAAGCCGATCATGCGGGCGCATCAATTCATGACGTTTACGGCGCCGCCGGCGCTGCAAGCGGCCGTTGCCTTCGGGCTCAATCTGCCGGACGCCTATTTCGACGGGCTGCGTGCCGATCTTCAGGGGCGCCGCGATCTTCTGGTCGGTGGTTTGCGCGCCGCCGGTTTCGAGGTCGAGAATGTTGAGGCGACCTATTTTGCCATTGCGGCGACCGGCGAGGCGGAGCCCGACGATGTCGCCTTCTGTCGGGCGATGACCTTCGAGGCGGGCGTGACGGCGGTGCCGCTCTCCGCCTTCTACGGCAAGGGCGATATGCGCTCGCATATCCGTTTCTGCTTCGCCAAGCGCGAGGAAACGTTGCGCGCGGCCGTCGAACGGATCGTCGCCTGGCGGGAGAAGCGGGAAAGGCTGGCCGCCGTCGGCTAGGTCATTTCCTAGCTGTTGGTGTTGGCACCGCGAATGGCGGCGGCGATGCGCATCGCCGCCACATGCTCCGCCACATCGTGAACGCGCACGATCGCAGCACCCGCGAGCGCCGCCACGACATTTGTGGCAAGCGTTCCGGCGAGACGGTCGGTCCCGTCGGCACCGGCGATCTTGGCGATGAAGGATTTGCGCGAGGTGCCGGCAAGGAGCGGCAGGCCGAGCGTTTCCAGTTCGCCGAAGCGGGCGAGAAGCTGAAGGTTCTGCTCTGGCGATTTGCCGAAGCCGAATCCCGGATCGAGAACGAGCCGGTCTTCGGCGACGCCTGCCTCGTGAGCCACGTCCAGGGCACGCCGGAAGAAGGCGATACAGCCCGCGACCGGATCGATCTCCATCGGCTTGGCCGATCCGAACACTCCCTGATTGTGCATGGCAATGACGCCGGCGCCGGTGCGTGCGGCGACCTCGGCCATCTCCGGATCGCCGAGAAGGCCGCGCACATCGTTGAGGATTTGCGCGCCGGCCGAGACTGCGGCTTTGGCGACTTCGGCCTTCATGGTGTCGACGGAAACGAGAATGCCGTTTGCGGTCAGGGCCTCGATGACGGGGAGGATGCGTCGGATCTCTTCGTCGGCCGCGACCGGCTCGGCATTGGCGCGGGTCGATTCCCCGCCGACGTCGAGAATTGCCGCGCCTTGGTCGTGAAGCCGGAGCCCGTGCTCGATCGCGGCTTCGGTGCGAAAGAACTGCCCGCCGTCGGAGAAGGAATCGGGCGTCACATTGACGATTCCCATGACGATCGGCACCCGCGCGTCCCCTGCCTCGCGCCAGGATCTGAGGAGGCTCGCAAACCCGTCCCCGACACCATCGGTGAAGGGCTGGGCGCGCGCGGACGAGGCAGAGTGTGTCATTTGTGTGATGGTACACTCAGCCGGCGTGCAGGCAAGACATCGTGCCGCGGGTCTTGGCGATTTCCCGCGCCAGCGAGCTTCCGCGAGGGAGGCTCTCCCTGCCGCGTGGTGGTTCAGGGAAGCCGCGTCCCCCAGAAGAAATTCTCATTAGCGAGGATACGTCCCGCTGCGCCGGCCGGAAAAATCTTCGGGCTGACTGTATCGCCGACGGCAAGCTTGAGGAGGGCGCTCACCTGCACCTGGGTTTCGCCGGAGACGAGGGCGGCATCGCCCGTCGTACCGATCGTGTCGGCGGCCGGTGACGTCCCGTTGACGGAGAGCCCGACCTGCAGCTTCGAGGGGGTGCCGGCACCGGCCTCGAACGTGCCTGCGAGCCCGAAGAGATAAATCCCGTCGCTCGGAGCCGTGAAGGTCAGGACGTTGCTCGCGATGATGGCGGCGAGCTGATCGTTGTGTCGGAAATTGTTGAAGAGCATGTCCCGCCAGGCGCCCGCCGCATAATTCTGGCCGTAGTTCAGGTACGCGCTGAAACGGGCATTCGCCGGCATGGTGACGGCGCCGCTTTCGCGATCGAGAATGAGGCCGGTGTGATAGGTCGATCCGTCAGGTGAGACTTTCAGGGTGAAATCGTCTGAGCCCAAAAGACCGAAGAGGGCCCGGGCCGAATAATCGCTCTGGAAGGTGAAGCCGGCATCGCCCCCTGCAGCCGCTTTGTTGAGGGCAACGCGCATGTCGCCGCTGCCCGGGGTCACATCGTCGTGGCTGAAGAGAACGGCATTGGATTTGACGGCGAGGCGGTTGCTCGTCTCCGAACCCGTATTGATGCCGAGACAGGGCAGGGTCTCCGGCGGTTCGGCAGTGAGCGCCACCCACGCAACGCCGTCGAATACGAGCGGCAGCATCTCGTCGATCGAAAGCGCGAGAAAGCCAGGCTTCGGCGTGTAGAATGTCCACGCTTCATCCTGGAACGCGGCGATGTCGTTGTCGTGGCCGGACCAGTCGCCACCTGCCGATCCGGCTCCCGGCGCCGCAACGATATAGCGGGCGCCGGGAGCCGGATCGGCCGGCGGGGCGGTGAGGTCGCGGCGCGTGATGGCGAGCTGCACCAGCGTATCGAGCATCCGGAGCGCTTCGTTGTGCGTGACATGCTTCTGCGCCTGTGCGGAAAGGATCGTCGGAAGGGAGAGATTTTCTGTGTCCATCGTCGCCATCCCTGGGTTGGCCTGAAACCGAAGGACGTCCAAGCTAATCGCGGTGGATGCGACGGGGATAAGTCGACAAACTCGGAGCGCGTGAACCATCTGAGGATGAGGATGCAATGAAGCTGAACGAGCCAGAGCATGACGCGCCGGCTGATGCCGTCGCGCGCCGGGATGTCGAACCGGTCGTCTGCTATCCTACGGCGACGTTGCCTCCGGTCGATCTCAAGGCCTATCGCGCCGCGCGGGACGGCTGGACAAAAATCTCAGAAACGCTGGTGCCGCCGCGCGATGCCCGCACATTCACCGTGCCGGCCGGGCATTTCTTCCGCATTGTTTCGGTGGAAGGCCCGCAGGTCGGCGATCTCAACCTCTGGCATGTGGGGGATCTTGGCGAACGCTTCTATTCCGGCAAGACGCGCGCACTCCACGGCACGCATCTGTCGACCGGCGATCGGCTGTGGTCATGCCTGCCGTTTCTGCGGCCGATGGCGACGATCACCGATGATACGCTCGACTGGTACGGCTTCGACCGCTTCGGCGGGTCCGTCCATGATGTCATCGGCACGCGCTGTGATCCTTATACGAACCGGCTTTTGTCTGGCTGCGACTATCATTTCTGCTGCCATTCCAATCTTACCCGTGCGCTCGCGCAAGCGGCGGGGATCGATCTGGACGAGGCGGAGCGGCATGTGCACGACGTCCTCAACGTCTTCATGTGCACGGGCTTTGCGCGTGACACCGGGCAGTATTTCATGAAGGCGACGCCGGTTCGGCCGGGAGATTATCTGGAGTTTTTCGCCGAGATCGATCTGCTGGGGGCGCTTTCCGCCTGTCCGGGCGGCGATTGTTCGAGCGAGCATTCGAGCGATGCCGCCACCTGTCATCCGCTTCTTGTCGAAGTCTACGAACCCGGAAACGAGCCGCAGGGATGGCGGCCAGCCGAGCCGAGCGCCTACAGCCGACGTCACGGCATGTGAGGCGATACCGCCTCACAAGCTCCCGGGTGCATGCGTCTGGAGCGAACGGCGCAGCGTCTGCACGAATTCGATGGCGAGCTTCGAGCGGATGCGGTGCCTCGGCCATAGCGTCCAGACATTGAGATAGACCGGCGGCGTGAGAGGCCGTGCGACGACCGCATCGCCGAAGGCGAGCGGCGTGAACGGATCGACGATGGTGGTGCCGAGCCCGTTGGCGACGAAGGCGCAGGCGCTGTCGGAATGGCGCGTTTCGATCTGATCGTGACGTCCGACGCCGAGATCTGAAAACATCTTTTCGATGGCGAGGCGCTCCGGATCGAAAGCGTCGAGCGAGATGAACGGCTCGTTTCGCAGATCGTAAAGACGGATGCGCTCCGCAGAAGCGAGGCGATGACCGGCCGGCATCACGCAGACCCGTTCAAGGCGATGGAGATGTTCCGTTTCGATCGCGGCATCGTCGGATTGCAGGATCGAGATGCCGACATCGATTTGCTGCGCCGCCGCGGCGAGAATCACCTGGCGTGACGCGGTTCCCTGCAGCGAGAGTTTCACGCCCCCGCGATCATGCAGAAAGCTCGACAGAACGCGCGGCAGATAGCGGGAGGCAAGCGCCGGAAAGGAGGCGATCGCCAGATGGCCCGCCACCCGATCGCGGATATTCGACGAGGCGCGCTTGATCTCGTCGATGCCGACAAAGACGCGCTCGGTGGTCTGATGCAGCTGGCGGGCTTCCGGTGTCGGCGTGATGCGCCCGGCGCTGCGGGTGAAGAGGGGATAGCCGCAGGAGGCTTCCAGGGCCGCGATCGTCTTCGTGACACCCGGTTGTGAGATGTTGAGCGCCGCCGCAGCCCCGGTCATCGAACCGGCCTCGATCACCGCACGGAAGACCTCGATCTGCCGAAAGTTCATGAATGCATCCAATAACTACAGGTTATCGGAGCATGGGAAGACGATATTTGCAAGCTGCCCGAACACTATTTCAGGATGGAATTACGCTAATAATGAGGAGCAAAGACGCTCCCATGACGATGTGAGAGGCGATAACCGGAAAATGACGGAAAGCAGCTGGACCGAAGTGGAAATCCTGGAGCGCCTGCGCAATGTCGAGTCGGGCGCGGTCACCGATGCCCTCGTTCGTCTCGGCCTGAGCGGCTGGATGGACGGCGTCCTCCCGCTCGGCGAGGCGAACCGACTGGTGGGGCGGGCCCGCACCGTCAAATACGCTCCGAAGACCGGCGCGACCAAAGCCAAGACCAACATCTATTCCGCCATCCGCAGCACGCCTGAGGGGCGTATTCTCGTGCTCGATACAGGTTGTGCCAACACCTGGATCCTGGGTGAGAACGTGGCTCATGCAGCATTCTTCCAGGGGCTCGGCGGCATCGTTTCCGATTCTCTGGCGCGTGACGCGACCCTCATCCGCGAAATGGATTTCCCGGTCTTCACGCGCGGTATCTCGGCCCGTCCCCCGGCCATCGTTCTCGTCGATGTCGACGTTCCGGTGGAATGCGCCGGCGCGCGCGTCTGCCCCGGTGATTATCTCGTCGCCGATGCCGATGGTGTCGTCGTCATTCCGCAGGATTTCATCGACGTTGTTCTGGTCGAGATCGAAGATATCGAACAGCTCGAGCGAGATCAGGAAGCTGCGCTCGCCTCCCAAGCCCCGCTGGAAGTGATCGAAGATCTCCTCCGGCGCAAAAAGATCCGCAAAAGCGGTCGTCCATGAGCATATTCAAGAGGAAAGGAACTCTTATGCACCTCAAGTCCAGTCTGGCGGCCTTGGCCCTCGCGGCCTCCTCGCTCGCCATTTTCGCCTCTCCGTCCTATGCGGAATATCCGGAGAAGCCGGTCGAGATGATCGTGCCGTACGGCGCGGGCGGCAGCACCGACGTTCTCGCACGTCTCATCGCCGAGTATGGCGAGAAGTATCTCGGCCAGCCGATGGTGGTCGTGAACCGGCCGGGCGCCGGCGGCCAGATCGGCTTTGCCGCGATCGCCAGCGCCAAGCCCGACGGCTACACGATCGGCTGGATCAATTCCGGCATTCTGACGAGCCCGATCGTGCGTCCTGATGTGACCTTCAACATCGACACCTTCGATTACGTCGCCAATATCGTGACCGATCCGGGTGTGCTCGCGGTGGCCGGCACCTCAGATTACGCCTCCCTCGAGGATTTCCTTGCGGCGGCGAAGGAAAAGACGCTCACCGTCAGCCACGAAGGCGTTGGTGGCGGCGATCATCTGGCGGTTCTGCAGCTGGAAAGTGAAGCCGACGTCGAATTCAATCTGGTTGCCTTCAACGGCGATGCCGAAGCCAAAGCCGCGCTTATGGGCGGCCATATCGATGCCATCGAAGGCAACGTCTCCGAGCAGGTGGAACTCGTCGAGGACGGTCAGCTGAAGCCGCTCGTCGTGTGGGATTCCAAGCGCAATGCGGATCTGCCGGATACCCCGACCGGCAAGGAACTCGGCTACAACATCGTCGCCTCTTCTTCACGCGGCCTCGGCGCACCGAAGGGCATGGACGAGGATGCGCTCACCAAGCTGCGGGATGCGATGGTCAAGGTGACCGAAGATCCTGATTTTCAGGCTGACCTGAAGAAGCTCAACATGCCTCTCGACGTCCTGGTGGGTGACGATTATCGCGCCTTCATGCAGGAGCAGGACGAGGGCTATAAGAAGCTCTGGGCCGAAAGCCCGTGGCAGTAAGCTCCCGGCGATTTCAGGCGCAATGAAACGCGATACATGGATAGCGATCGCCGTCATGGCGATCGCAGCCTTCGCCGCCTGGGACGTCTACGGCCTCAAGCGGGGCGCGGCGCTCTTCCCTCTGTTGATGAGCGCTGCGCTCTTTCTGGGCGGTGCCGTTCTCTTCGTCTCGAGTCTGCGTCCGCGCAAGGTGACGGGCGAGGTTACCGAGGAAGGCTCTGAACCCGACGAAGCGCCGAAACGCGTCTGGTTGCCGCTCGTCGAAGTGGTGGTCCTGACGGGAGTGTTCGCCGTCGCGATGCCGTGGATCGGCTTCTATCCGGCGACCTTTCTCTATCTCGCCGTCTTCTTCGCGCTTCGCTCGGAGTTGAGCCGACCGGCGGGACTTGCCGTGGCCGTTGCCATGACCGGGCTGATCTTCGTCATCTTCTCGCTGCTTCTCGCGGTTCCGACGCCGGTCGGTCCGCTCGCCGCTTATCTTTAATCCCTGATCCCGACGGAACTGAGCGTATGGAAGCGATCCTCGCGGCAGCCGCCAATATTTTCGACCCTTCGACCCTGCTGGTCCTGGCGATCGGCACCGTGGTCGGGCTGTTCGTAGGCGCGTTGCCGGGCCTGTCTTCCACGATGGGCGTCGCGCTCTGTATTCCCATCACCTTCGGCATGGACCCGGCGAACGCGCTCGTGCTCCTTGGAGCGATCTATACGAGCTCGGTCTTCGGCGGTTCCATTACCGCCATTTTGTTGCGCACGCCCGGCACCGACGCTTCCATCGCCACGACCTTCGACGGTTATCCGATGGCCCAGCGCGGGGAGGGGGCACAGGCGATCGGCATGGCGCTGGTTGCCTCCCTCGTAGGCGGCGTGTTCTCCGTCTGCGTCCTTCTTTTCGTGGCGCCGCCACTGTCGCGTCTGGCACTCCTCTTCGGGCCGCAGGAATACGTCTATCTGACGATCTTCGGGATGATCTCGATCCTCGGCGTCTCGGGTGGCAATCCCACGAAAGCCTTCATCAGCGCCGCTTTGGGGCTGTTGCTGGCGACGGTCGGCTTCGATCTTTTCACCGGATATCCGCGGCTCACCTTCGGCCAGGACGAACTCTTCGAAGGCGTGCCGCTTCTTCCGGCCCTGATTGGCATCTTCTCCGTCTCGCAGGCGATCTCGCTGTGTACGGGCGAGGCCGATATCGGCGCCGGCAATATGATCAAGACGAAGGGCCGGACGCTGCCTGCCTGGTCGGTCATCCGGCGCTGCGGACGCACGCTCTTCAAATCCTCCCTCATCGGCTCCGCGATCGGCATTCTCCCGGGAGCCGGCACCAGCGTCGCCGCCTTCATCAGCTACGACGAGGCGCGCCGGCGCTCCAAGACGCCGGAAGCCTTCGGCAAGGGTGAAATCGAGGGCGTCGCGGCGCCCGAGGCAGCCAACAACGCCGTGACTGGCGGCTCGCTCGTGCCGGCGCTGACGCTCGGCATCCCGGGCAACGCCGTCACCGCGGTCTTCATCGGCGGATTGACCATCCATGGTCTCGTGCCGGGGCCGCGGCTTTTCACCGATCACGCTGAGATCGTCTACACGCTGATCTTGTCGCTCTTCCTGGCGAACCTCGCCTTCGCGGCCTTGGGCTTGTTCGCGGCGCCCTGGGTGGCGCGCGTCGTCAAGGTGCCGAGCGCCGTGCTCGGACCGACCATCATCGTCTTCAGCGTCATCGGCTCCTATGCGCTGCGCAACAGTCTCTTCGATGTCTGGCTGGTGCTCGGCTTCGGCGTCCTCGGCTATTTCATGGAGCGCTGGCGTATTCCCGGCGCGCCGCTCGTCATCGCGCTCGTGCTCGGTCCGATCCTGGAGACCAACCTTCGTCGTTCGCTGCAGATCTCCGGCGGCGACTGGATGATCTTTTTTACGAGCCCGCTCTCCTACGCGATCATGGCGCTGATCGTCTTGACGCTCGCCTATCCGATCTTCGCACGCCGACAGCAGAGAAAGCGCGAGCAAGACGCAAGCTAGCGCTCTCCCCGTCGCCTTTCTTTTCCAAGCATCCAGAGAGAATCCATGAACAAGATTTCTTCTCGTATGGCAGCTGTTCTGCCTTCGGCGAGCAGCGCCGCCTCCGCCCGTGCGCGTGAGCTCAAGGCGGCTGGCCGCGACATCATCAATCTTTCGGTGGGCGAGCCGGATTTCGATACGCCCGAGCATATCGTCCGCGCGGCGAGCGCGGCGATGGCCTCCGGCAAAACGCGTTACACGAATGTCGATGGCACGCCTGAGCTGAAGGCCGCCGTCATCCGCAAGTTCAAGGACGAGAACGGGCTCGATTTCGCGGCCAATCAGATCGTTGTCGGGACCGGCGCCAAGCAGGTGATCTTCAACGTGCTTCTGGCGACGCTCGATGCCGGCGACGAGGTCATCATCCCGGCGCCGCATTGGGTCTCCTATCCCGACATGGTCCGGATCGCAGAAGGCACGCCCGTCGTCGTCGAATGTCGGGCGGAAGACGGCTTCAAGCTGTCCGCCGAAACGCTAAAAGCCGCGATCACCGAAAAGACCCGCTGGCTCGTTCTCAACTCGCCCTGCAACCCGACCGGCGCGGTCTATGGCGAGGCCGATCTGCGAGCGCTCGCCGATGTGCTTCTGGACCATCCCCAGGTCGGCGTTTTGAGCGACGACATTTACGAGCACATCGTTTTTGGCGAGACGTCGTTCCGTTCGATTGCGGCCGTGGAGCCGCGGCTTTTGGAGCGCACGGTTGCCGTCAACGGCGTCTCCAAGGCCTATTGCATGACCGGCTGGCGGCTCGGCTATGGCGGGGGCCCGGCCGAGGTGATGCGCGAAGTGCGCAAGCTGCAGTCGCAAAGCACCTCCTGCGCCTCTTCGATCAGTCAGGCTGGAGCGCTCGCGGCGCTCGAAGGCCCGCAAGATCATCTCGAGAGCCACCGCACCGTCTATCGCCGGCGCCGCGACCTCGTTCTGCCGAAACTGGTCGAAGCGGGCCTCACCTGCGAGGCGCCCGACGGTGCGTTTTATATTCTCGCCGGGTGCCAGAAATTCCTCGGCATGACCTCTGCGGCTGGCACAAAAATCGAGACCGATGCCGACTTCACTCGCGTCATCCTGGAAGAGGGTGAGGTGGCGATGGTTCCGGGCTCGGCCTTTGGGGC
The DNA here is from genome assembly GCF_025379905.1 of Afifella sp. JA880. Classification (NCBI taxonomy): domain Bacteria; kingdom Pseudomonadati; phylum Pseudomonadota; class Alphaproteobacteria; order Hyphomicrobiales; family Afifellaceae; genus Afifella; species Afifella sp. JA880. Next base: position 963,293 of record NZ_JAOANH010000001.1, on the reverse strand, counting down.
GCCTGGTTATGTACGGCTGAGCTTTGCCGTTGACGACGACAGGCTGATGGAAGCAGCGAGCCGTATTGCCCGCACCTGCGGAGCGCTTCGCTCCTGAAGCAAGGTCCTGAGAAGATGTCGGAGGGGCCTCTTTTCATCCTCTCCGGTGTTCTCCAAGAGGTTGGCGCGGGTTGGTTCGTCGAGACGAGCGGTGTTGCCCCCACAGACGCCCTGTCCCGACATGGCCCGCGCCGACGCCGGCCTTCTCGTCGAGAGGCTGGCTGCCCGCTTTCGTTTCCTCCACGCCCCATTGTTGCTGACGAACTGCCCAAACCGGAACGTCTCAGAGACGAACTCTCCCGGTTGGAAGGGCGACGCTAAGACCGACTGAATACGATGAGCGGCCGTGTTATCCCTCAGGGGACAAACACATGTGGCAAGCGCCGCCTGGTCCGTACCTTTGCAAACGCATCCGCAGCAAGACGGATCGGCTCCCGCTTTCGCTCAACGATGGAGGCGTCATGCCTGCGCAAAATCTTCGATTGAACCCGCTTCGCCGGCGCTGCGCCTATCTGGCTTGCGCCATGCTGGCAATTGCGGGCCTCAGCGGCACTGCGCGGGCCCAATCGGCGGAGGCGACGGTGGAGTTCCTGCTGGCCGGGGTGCGGCCGGGCGGCGAGACGAAGCGTGTCGTCGATGAGGATGAGGCCGTGCGTACCGTCACGCCGACGGCCAAGGAAGGCGTTTGGCGCTTCGAATACTCACGCTCTTTTGGCGCCGACAAGACCTATACGATGTCGCTTGATTACGAGCTCAAGCAGGTCACGGCCTGCCGCTACGACCTCAAGATCCGTGGCAACGACACCGTCGTGACGATGAAGTATGATTTTTCCGGCGCGCACGATCTTGAGGTGCGCCATGATGAGAACCCGACGCCGCCGGGTATGATTTCAATCGATGTCGTGGGCGCGGATGTTGAGCGCTGCGAGCCGCAGAAGGGGCATGCCTGCGAGCATTTTGACGGCAACCGCTTCGGTTATGTCGCGGCAAGCGAAGACGAGATCCGCCAGGCTTTCGCGCATTTCCAGGAGAATTACTGCCCGAAAAGCCCGTTCTAGGAGCCGCCCGCGCCTCGTGCCGCAACAGCAGCGCGAGCGGGTTTTTGAACGAGCTGCCTCCGCAGGCGGTTCAGGCAGACATGCCTTGAACGATCTCGACGAAAGCCTCTGCAGCCCGCTTCACGCCGTCGCGCGTCACGTCGAGATGCGTGACGACACGCATGCGGTGCGGGCCTTCGACGCCGATGCGCATGCCTTTCTCCTGCAGTTTTGCGCCGATCGTGCCGGCGTCGAGCCCCTCGTCGAGCTCCAGAAACAGGATATTGGTGACGACGTTTTCCGGTGAGAGGGTCACGCCGTCGAGGCCGCGCACGGTGTCGGCGAAGAGCCTTGCATTGGCATGGTCTTCGGCGAGGCGATTGACATTGTGGTCGAGGGCGTAGAGCCCGGCCGCGGCGAGGATTCCGGACTGGCGCATGGCACCGCCCAGCCGGTGCTTCCAATGCCAGGCTTCCGCGATGAAGTCCTTTGATCCGGCGAGGACGCCGCCCACCGGACAACCGAGGCCTTTGGACAGATCGATCCAGGCGCTGTCGAAGCCGGCGGTGAAAGCCTTCGCAGGCGTGTTGGCGGCGACGACGGCGTTGAAGAGGCGCGCGCCATCCATATGCACGGCAAGCGAATGCTCGCGGGCGAGCGCGACGATGGCGGCAAGCTCGTCGACGGACCAGACCGCACCGCCGCCCCGGTTTGTCGTCTGTTCGACCGCGACAACCCGGCTGCGCGGACGGCGCATCCGCGGCGCGCGAATATGCGCCGCCACGGCGGCTGCGTCGAAGATGCCGTTCGGCGTCGCGATGGTGTGAAATTGCGCGCCAGCAAGCGCGGAAGCGCCGGCCCCTTCAGAGCCGAAGACATGGGCGCTTTCAGCCGCGATGATCTCGTCACCCGGCCGGCAGTGGACGAGGAAGGCGATCTGGTTGCACATCGTTCCAGACGGCAGAAAGAGCGCGTCGTCCATGCCGAGAAGGTCGGCGATCCGTTCGCAAAGCTGAAGGACCGTCGGGTCCTCTCCGCGCTGCTCGTCTCCCGTTTCAGCCGCCATCATCCGGGCAAGCATGTCGCGGCTCGGGCGGGTGGATGTGTCGGAGACGAGGTCGATGGCGATCGCGGATGTCGCAGAGGTCGCAGAAGTCATTGTCTGGCTTGGCTCAAATGGTGCTGGAGGCGGTCGAACAGGCGCGCGACGTCCTCCTCGTTGTTGTAGAAATGCGCGGCGGCGCGCAGATGCCCGTCTTTCGCGGCAACGCGGATGCCATCCTCGGCAAGCTCCGCCTCTATCCGTTCGGCTGAAACGCCGCCAAGATCGAGGCTGACGATCCCGGCGCGTTCATCCCAAGCCCGGGGCGTGCGCACTTTGACTCCGATGCGGTCGGCCCCCTCAATGACGAGGTCGGTGAGCGCGTGCACCCGTTCTTCGATCGCGTGGAGGCCGATGGCGGCGATAAATTCCGCCGAGCGACGCTGAATGGCGAGCCCGAGAAAGTTCGGATTGCCATATTCGAAACGGTGCGCATCCGGCGCATAGACGGGATCGGCAACCGTGCGGTCGAGTGTGTCGAAAGAGTATTTTGCTGCAAAGGGGGGCAGGAAACGGTTGAGTGCCCGCGGCGCCACATACATGAGCCCGGCACCGGTGACGCTCATCTGTGCCTTGTGCCCGCCGGCGGCGACGACATCCGCACCGAAATCGTCGAGCCGTCGATCGAGGACGCCGAGCCCCTGGATCGCATCGACGACGAAGAGGATGTCCTGCGCCCGGCAGAATGCCGACAAGGCGTCGAGGTCGGCGCGCTGGCCTAGACCGTAGGCCACCCACGCGACTGAAAGGATGCGGGTGCGTGCATCGACGGTGGCCGTGAGGGCTTCTGTCGTGACCATGCCGGAGGGGTCGGCGGGGACGATGCGCACCTCGATGCCGCGATGGGCGAGCGGGCGCCAGGGAAAGGTGTTGTTCTCGTGTTCGGCCTCGGAGATGACGAGATTGTCGCCGTCGCGCCAGTCGAAGCCCTGCGCCACGATATTGATCGCTTCGGAGGTGTTTTTGACGAGCGCGATCGTCTCAGGGGCGGCACCGAAAGTCGCGGCGACCTGACGGCGCGTCGCCTCCACACCGTCCATGGAAAAGGAGTGGCGGCCGGCCTCGGAGGAGGCGATGTCGGCGAACCATTCATACGCAGCCTCTTCGGCCAAGGCCGGCAGCAGCGCTTTGCGGGCGATATCGAGGTAGGCGATCTTCTCGGTCGCCGGGAAGAGCCCGCGGATTTTCCGCCAGTTCGGCGTGCCGTCGGCAAGAAGAAGGGGCGAGGGGTGCTCGCCGACGAGGCCGGCTTCGGCTTTCGGATCGTTCATTGAGGTCCTAGGTCGCGTGGGATATCTGGCCGAGGAAGCCGCGAGCGCGGTCGGTGGCGGGGGCGGAGAAAAAAGTCTCTGGCGGGGCAGCTTCGACGATCTCGCCCTGATCCATGAAGACGACCAGATCGGAGACGCGACGGGCAAAACCCATCTCGTGCGTGACGACGATCATCGACTGGCCGGATTGGGCGAGCTCCTCCATGACGTCGAGGACCTCGTGCACCATTTCAGGGTCGAGTGCCGATGTCGGCTCGTCGAAGAGCATCACTTCCGGCTCCAGCATGAGAGCACGGGCGATCGCCACGCGCTGACGCTGGCCGCCGGAAAGCTGGCCGGGATATTTCCATGTCTGCGAGGTCAGCTGGACGCGCTCAAGCAGCCCCTTGGCTCGCTCCGTCGCTGCATCTTCCGGCTCGCCGCGCGCATAGATCGCGCCGAGCGTGAGATTGTCCATGATGGAGAGGTGGGGAAAGAGATTGAAGTTCTGGAACACCATGCCGGTGTGCCGGCGCACCTCTGCGAGCCGTTCCGGTGTGCCGTCGAGCGTCGAGCCGCAAACGGTGAGCGTGCCTTCCTGAAAACTCTCAAGCCCGTTGATGCAGCGGATCAGCGTCGATTTGCCGGAGCCCGACGGTCCGCACAGGACGATGCGCTCGCCACTCGCGAGCCCAATCGAGACGTCGCGCAGTACGTGGTGCTTGCCGAACCATTTGTTGACCGCCTGCATGGTGACGACCAGTTCTTTTTGAGCCGTCATCGTTAGCGCTCCACCTTGCGGCCTCGTCGGGCGTTGGCCTGTTCCAGGGACCGGCCGTAAAGCGACATGCCGGAGCAGATGAGGAAGTAGAGCAGGAAGACGAAGAGATAGCCTTCGAGCCCGTAGCGCACCCAGTTCGGATCTTGCAGGGCGGCCTTGGTTGCGCCGAGCACGTCGAAGAGGCCGAGGATGGAGAAGAAGGTCGTGTTCTTGAAGGCGCGGATGATGTCGTTGAAGAGCGCAGGAATGGAGATCGCGAGCGCCTGCGGCAGCACGATCTTGCGCATGCGCTGAGAGTAGCTGAGCCCGAGCGCCTTGGCGGCTTCCTCCTGTCCGTCCGGGAGCGCCTGCAGGCCGCCGCGCACCACCTCTGCGGCATAGGCCGCGAAGAAGATGATCATGCCAATCTCTGCCCGCACCAGCTTATCGACGTTGAGCTGGTCGGGCAGAAAAAGCGGCAGGATGAGCGCGGCGAAGAACAGGACGACGAGAAGCGGAATGCCGCGCACGCATTCGATGGTGGCGACCGACAGGAAGCGGATCGCGGGCAGCTGCGAGCGGCGTCCGAGTGCGAGCAGGATGGCAAGCGGCAGTCCACCGGCGACGGTGCCGCCGAAGATCAGGAAGGTAAGGGGAAGCCCGCCCCAGAGATCCGTTCCGACATGCGGCATGCCGAAGATGCCGCCCTGCAGGAGCGCGATCGTGGCTATGAAGACGATGAGCCAGCCGATAAGGCGCAGCGACACGGCGAAGAGGTTGGTCGCCGTCAAGACGCCCCATACGAGCCAAAGGGCGATGATGACGCCGCCCCGCCATTGCTCCGCGTACGGGAAGGCGCCGAAGAGCATGACACGGTATTTTTCGGCAATCACCGCCCAGCAGGCCCCGGCCGCATCGCGGCAGGCGGCGCCCTCCGGCGCATACCAGACGGCGTCCCAGATGGCCCAGCGGAAGAGGCCCGTGAGCGCCCAGACGGTGATCGCGGCAAGCAGGACCGTCACGACGCTCATCAAGGGCGATGCGAAATAGCGCTTGTGCAGGCGGCCGAGAAAACCCGTGCTGCCCAGGGGCGGCAGACGCGCCGGCGCGCCGCCGATCTTTGCGTAGGAGGCTGGTGCTTCCGTCATCTCAGCGCTCCGGGATCTGCACGAAGCCGTTGACGAAGTTCGCAACCGCGCCGATCGCCAGCGACAAGGCGAGATAGACGGCCGCCATGATGCACAGGACCTCGATGGTGCGGCCGGAATAGGTGAGCATGGTGTTGGAGACGGAGAAGAGATCCGGGTAGCCGACGGCCACGCCGAGCGAGGAGTTCTTCAAGAGGCTCACATATTGCGCCGCGAGCGGCGGGATGATGACGCGCAGCGCCTGTGGCGCCACCACGCGGCGATAAAGGTCGATGCGGGTGAGGCCGATGGCGTTGGCCGCCTCGATCTGCCCGGAATCGACGCTGAGGAGACCGCCGCGGACGATCTCGGCGATGAACGCTGCGATATAGAAGGAGAGGCCGAAATAGATGGCGAGGAATTCCGGCGACAGCGTTATGCCACCGGCGAAATTGAAGCCCTTCAGTTCCGGGATCGACCAGGCGAGCGGCATTCCGAACGCGAGCCAGACGAGGAGCGCCGGCACGAAGATGGTGGCGAGAAGGACCGGCTTTGCGGACTTCCATTTTTGCCCGGTGCGCCGGCGGCGACGGTCGGCGAGATGCGCCACCCGCCAGGCGAGAGCGCAGCCGGCGAGGAAGGCGGCCGCGACCGCGGTGAATGCCGTCATGTTCTCCGGCGCCGGGATGGTGAGCCCCCGGTTGGAGGCAAAGACGAAGTCGAAGAAGGACCAGGACAGGCGCGCCGCGGGGAATAACGTGAAGAAGGTGTACCAGAAGACGATCTGGACGAGCTGCGGCGTGTTGCGGAAGGCGTAGACATAGGCGCGCGCAAGGCTGCTTGCGAGCGCGTTGGGCGAAAGCCGGGCGAAGCCGACGATTGCACCGATGATGCTGGCTGTGAGGATGCTGACGGCCGACAGCAACACGGTGTTGCCGAGGCCGACGGCGAAGGCCTTCAGATAGGTGTCACCGGAAGTGAAGCTGAAGAAGGCTTCGCCGAGGGCGAACTGCGTCTCGTCGAAGAGAAAGCCGAGACCAGAGGTCATGCCACGGTCGATCAGCGCCTGGCGCGCGTTGAGCACGAGCCAGATGCCGAGGGCGGCAAGCGCCGCGAGAAGCAGCGCCTGCCAGGAGATGGCACGAGAGCGCGGCTGGCGCCAGAAAGGCACCGCGCTCTCTCCAGTTGTCGAGGGAATGTGGGTCATGACCTCGGTCGCATCGATCTCACAAGCGATCTCACACGTGAGCTCACAGGGGCGGCGAGTAGATGAGGCCGCCGTCGGTGTAGAGGGCGTTGAGGCCGCGATCGAGCTTCAAGGGAGAGCCCTTGCCGACGTTGCGGTCAAAGACTTCGCCGTAATTGCCGACCTGCTTGATGACGTTGTAGGCCCAGTCCGGCTCAAGGCCGAGCCCGTCGCCGCCGGCCTTGTCGACACCCAACAGCCTGCGCACGGCCGCGTCGTCGCTGCTTTCCTTCATCTCATCGACGTTTTCGGAGGTGACGCCACTCTCTTCGGCCTGGAAGAGCGTGAAGACGGTCCACTGCACGATGTCGCGCCATTGCGGATCGTCCTGCCGCACGACCGGTCCCATCGGGTCCTTGCCGAAAAGCTCGGGCAGGATGACGTAATCGTCCGGATTGGGGGCGACCGCAGCACGCGTTGAGGAGAGGCCGGAGGAGGACTGCACGGCGACGTCGCAGCGTCCGCCGAAGAAGGCCGTGTTGATCTCCTTCTGATCCTCGATCACCACGAGCTGCAGGGAGATGCCGTACTTCTTCTGGATGTCGGAGACGACGCGCTCGGAGGTGGAGCCAGGGCGCACGCACACGCTCGCTCCGTCGAGTTCGGTAACGCTGGTGACGCCGAGCTCTTTCGGCACCATCAGGCCCTGGCCGTCATAGAAAGTCGGCGAGACGAAATCGAGGCCGAGATCGGTATCACGGCCGCGCGTCCAGGTGGTGTTCGCGACGGTGACGTCGACTTCGCCGGTCTGCAGGGCGGTGAGACGCGTCTGGTTGTTGGTCTTGAGGAGCTTGACCTTGCTCGCGTCGCCGAGGGTGGCGGCGGCGATGGCGCGGCAGGTGTCGACGTCGAGGCCCTGCCAGGCGCCCTGGCTGTCGACCGAGGAAAAGCCCGGCCGGCTGCCGTTGACGGCGCAAGTGACGACGCCGTTGGCCTTCACGTCGTCGAGGGTGCCGGCGATGGCCGGGGTCTGAAGCCCGGCGGCGGAGATGGCGCCGACGAGAAGCCCGCCGGCAAATAGGTGCTTCATCATATGTTCTCTGTGCCTCTTGTCTTGTCTTTGGTTTTGTCTGTTCCGGGTGCCCGATCGAGCTCCAGGCGGATCTCGAGGCCACGCTTCAGATGTCTGCGCATCAGTTCGGCGGCTTCCTCAGGCTGGCGGTTCACGATCGCTTCGAAGATCGTGATGTGCTCGACCAGGATTTCCTGGACGAGAGCGTGTGCGAAGTACCGCGGTAGGTGGAATGCCAGGCGGAATCGCATGCGCATCAGGCGCACCATCTCGGCAAGAGGGGCGCTGGCGGAAGACTGGATAAGCGCGTCGTGGAAGTCGGTGCCGACGTCGTCGATCTCGCGCGAGGTGAAGGCGGAGGGATCGCGCGCCATGATGCGCATCTTTTCTCCGCATGCGGTCAAAGCGAGGCTCGGCCCGCGCTCGGCCGCCCGGCGTGTGGCGAGACATTCGAGCGCCTCGCGCAGTTCGTAGATGTCGCTGATATCGGCCGCCGACAGTTTGCGGATGAAGGTTCCGCGCGCCGGCTTCACCTCCACGACGCCTTCCTGCTCGAGCTGGCGCAACGCGTCACGCACCGGCATACGGCCGATCCCGAGCTGCTGGGCGAGCTTGCGCTCCGACAAAGGGTGATCCTCCTCGAAGCTGCCCCCGAAGATCAAATCGACGAGGCGGCTATAGGCGCGGTCACGCTCGAACTCGAAGGAAACTGCCATGAGCCTCAGACTGGCTGACTGGTATACCAGTTTCAAGCCTAAAAATTCGGCGCGGCGCAATTCTGGCCTGAATGCGTGCGAGCTTGTGGAATTCGCTGCGCGGCGAGGTGCACGAAGATGCCGGGCAGGGTTGCCTGTTCGTGCGGATGCGGCACGAGCGACCGGGCGGGGCCGAAAGCCTCTTTGCTGCCCCGAGTTTATCCTTTTGCGCTCAGGGCGTTGCCGAGCCGGGCGGGGACGCTTATTAGCTGGGCCGGTCCGCCTTTCGCGGATCCGTGCCGTGGCGCGACGGGCCGATCCGGCCTTGCCCGTTGTTGTCGTGCCACCGGCCTCACAAGGCCAGAAGGAATACCAAAAACCAATGCCCTCTTATCGCTCACGCACAACCACCCATGGACGAAACATGGCCGGCGCGCGCGGCCTCTGGCGCGCCACCGGCATGAAGGACAACGATTTCGGCAAGCCGATTATTGCCGTCGTGAATTCCTTCACGCAGTTCGTACCGGGCCATGTGCACCTCAAAGATCTCGGCCAGCTCGTGGCCCGCGAGATCGAGGCGGCGGGGGGCGTTGCCAAGGAATTCAACACCATCGCCGTGGATGACGGCATCGCCATGGGCCATGACGGCATGCTCTATTCGCTGCCGTCGCGCGAGCTCATCGCTGATGCCGTGGAATATATGGTCAATGCGCATTGCGCCGATGCGATGGTGTGCATCTCCAATTGCGACAAGATCACCCCCGGCATGCTGATGGCGTCGATGCGCCTCAACATCCCGACCGTCTTCGTCTCCGGCGGCCCGATGGAAGCCGGCAAGGTGGTGCTCGACGGCAAGTCGCAATCGCTCGATCTGATCGATGCGATGGTGGCGGCGGCCGACGACCGCGTCAGCGAAGAGGACGTGCAGGTCATCGAGCGCTCCGCCTGCCCGACCTGCGGGTCGTGCTCAGGCATGTTCACGGCGAATTCCATGAACTGCCTGACGGAAGCCCTCGGCCTGTCGCTGCCTGGCAACGGCACGACGCTTGCGACCCATGCAGATCGCCGCCGGCTCTTCGTCGAGGCGGGGCATTTGATCGTGGACCTCGCCCAGCGCTGCTACGAGCAGGACGACGAGAGCGTCCTGCCGCGCAACATTGCCACCAAGGCGTCGTTCGAGAACGCCATGGCGCTCGACATCGCCATGGGCGGTTCCACCAACACAGTCCTGCACATCCTGGCGGCCGCCCAGGAAGGCGAGGTCGATTTCACCATGGACGACATCGACCGCCTGTCGCGGCATGTCCCGGTCCTGTGCAAGGTGGCGCCCGCCAAGAACGACGTGCATGTCGAAGACGTCCACCGCGCCGGCGGCATCATGGCGATCCTGAGCGAGCTTGACCGGGCGGGGCTGATCAACCGCGACGTGGCGACTGTTCATGCGGAGACGCTCGGCGATGCGATCGAACGCTGGGACGTGCGGCGTGCAGCCTCAGAAACCGTCACGGAATTCTACCGTGCCGCGCCGGGCGGTGTGCCGAGCCAGGAAGCCTTCAGTCAGGACAATCGCTGGAAGGAGCTCGACCTCGATCGCGAGGCGGGCGTCATCCGCGATGCCGAGCATCCCTTTTCAAAGGATGGCGGCCTTGCCGTTCTGAAGGGCAACATCGCGCTCAACGGCTGCATCGTGAAGACGGCGGGTGTCGACGAATCGATCCTGAAATTCTCAGGCCCGGCGCGGGTCTTCGAAAGCCAGGACGAGAGCGTGCATGCGATCCTGTCGAACAAGGTTGCCGCCGGCGATGTCGTGGTGATCCGCTACGAGGGACCCCGCGGCGGGCCCGGCATGCAGGAGATGCTCTATCCGACGAGCTATCTGAAGTCGAAAGGCCTCGGCAAAGCCTGCGCGCTCGTCACCGACGGGCGTTTCTCCGGCGGCACCTCAGGCCTGTCGATCGGCCATGCCTCGCCGGAAGCGGCGGAAGGCGGCGCGATCGGCCTCGTGCGCGACGGTGATACGATCGAGATCGACATTCCGAACCGCACGATCAACCTGATGGTGGACGATGCGGAGCTCGCAAGCCGGCGCGCCGAGCAGGACAAGGCGGGCTGGAAGCCGGCAAAGCCGCGCAAACGCCAGGTGACGACGGCGCTCAAAGCCTATGCAGCGTTGACGACGAGCGCCGACAAGGGCGCCGTGCGCCGCATTCCTGAATGAGCTAACATTTTCGGGCGGCTCTTGCGCTTCGCTACGGGGCGCTGGCGCCGCCCGAATTCGTTCGGGGCCTGCCGATCAGGCGGGCTTGTGCCGCTCGGTGCGGGTGCTGGCGCTCGCGCTGTGCAATCGCGACGACAACGTCGTCGCCAGAAAAACCACGACGAAACAGGCGGCGAGCAGGAGAACGATCGTCGGCGCCGGCGCGCTGTCGATGAAGAAGCTCGCATAGACGCCGAGAAACGCGCAGGCGACCGACAGGGACACAGCCACCAGCATCATCGGCCCGAAGCGGCGCGTGACGAGGAAGGCTATGGCGCCCGGCGCGATCAAAAGCGCGATCGTCAGAATGATGCCTGTTGCCTTGAGCGCGCCGACGATCGTCAAGGACAGGATGGCGAGAAGCCCGTAATGCATGAGCCCGACGGGGAGCCCGATGGCGCGGGCATGCTGCGGATCGAAGGCGTGCAGGAGAAGGTCGCGCCATTTGGCGGCGATGATGGCGACGGTGAGAAGCGCGATCGCCGCGCTCTGCCACAGATCGAAGGGCAAGACGCCGAGGATATTGCCGAACAGGATATGGTCGAGATGCACCTCGGTCTGGATCTTGGTGTAGAGGACGAGGCCGAGGCCGAACATGCCGGAAAACACGATGCCCATGATCGTGTCCTGCTTGATGCGGGAATTCTGGCTGAGATAGCCGGTGGCGATGGCGCAGGTCATGCCGGCGGCGAAGGCGCCGACGACGAGCGGCAGACCGGCGAGATAGGCGAGCACCACGCCGGGAAAGATGGCATGCGAGATGGCGTCGCCCATCAGCGACCAGCCCTTGAGCACCAGAAAACACGACAACAGCGCCGAGGGGACCGCGACGAGGACCGCAATCAGCATCGCCTCGCGCATGAAGGGCAGGGCGAAGGGCAGGACTGCGAGGTCGAGCGCGTTCATGCCGGGTCTCCCGGCTGCAGTTCGGCCAAAGCATGCGGCTCGCGCGTCCCGGCATCTTCCCTGAGCGCCTCGCGGGCGCGGCGCTTTGCAGCGAGAAGCCCGTGCTTGGGCGCCACGACGAAGGCGATGAGGAAGATCAGCGTCTGCAGAACGATGATGATGCCGCCGGTGGCGCCGTTCAGAAAATAGCTCGCATAGGCGCCGACGAAGCTCGTCGTGGCCCCGATTGCGACGCTGAGAGCGATGAGGCGGGGGAAGCGGTCGGTCAGAAGATAGGCCGTGGCGCCCGGCGTCACCACCATGGCGATGACCAGGAAGGCGCCGACCGTCTGCAGCGCGGCGACGGTGGAGGCGCTCAACAGCGTGAAGAAGACGAGCCGCATGAGGCCCGGATTGATGCCGATCGAGCGGGCATGGTTCTCGTCGAAGAACACCACCATCAGATCCTTCCACTTGGCGAGAAGGATGGTGAGCGAGACGGCGGCGATGATGACGAGCTGCGTCGTGTCGGCGGGGGTGATCGCCAGAATGTTGCCGAGCACGATCGTCTGGATGTCGACGGCCGCGGGCGACAAAGACACCATGAAGAGGCCGAGCCCGAAGAAGGACGTGAAGATGAGACCGATGATGGCGTCTTCGCGCAGCTTGGTGCGGTTGTTGAGGAAGAGCATGGCGCCGGCCGCGAGCCCGCCGGCGAGGAAGGCCCCGAAGGAGAAAGGCAGGCCGAGCATATAGGCGCCGGCGACGCCCGGAACGATGGAATGGGAGAGCGCGTCGCCGATGAGCGACCAGCCCTTCAACATGAGATAGGCGGAGAGGAAGGCGCAGGTGGCGCCGACGAGCGCGCTCACCCACATGGCGTTGACCATGTATTGATAGGCGAAGGGTTCCAGAAGCTGGCTCATGGCCGCTCCGCATCCTTCTTCGGCGGCGAGGCCTCGTCGCGCTCGCCATAGACGAGGAAGGGTTTTTCGTCGTCGGAGATCATGCCGATCGGCCGGCCCTGATCGGTGGCGGCGAGATCGAAATGGCGCAGGACGCCGCCGAAGGTGCGTTCCAGATTGGCGCGCGTGAATATCTCGTCCGTCGGCCCGGAAGCGAGCACCGTGCCCTTGACGAGAACGGCGCGATCGCAGAATTCCGGCACCGAGCCGAGATCATGTGTGGAGACGAGCATCACGCGTCCTTCCGCGCGCAGATCGCGCAGGAGCGCTATGATTGCATCCTCGGTTTTCACGTCGACGCCGGTAAACGGCTCGTCGAGGAGGATGACGCGCCCATCCTGGGCGAGCGCGCGGGCGAGAAAAACCCGTTTGCGCTGGCCGCCTGAAAGTTCGCCGATCTGGCGCTTGCGGAAATCGCTCATGCCGACGCGCGCGAGCGCGGACGCAACCGCGTCGTGATCGGCGCGCTTCGGCCGGCGCAGAAAGTTCATGCGCCCGTAGCGGCCCATCATGACGACGTCTTCGACGAGAACGGGAAAATTCCAGTCCACCTCTTCGCTCTGCGGCACATAGGCGACGAGGTTCTTTTTCAGCGCCGCCTCGACGCTGCCGCCAAGCACGGAAATCGAGCCGCCGGCGACCGGCACGAAGCCCATGATCGCCTTGAAGAGGGTGGATTTTCCGCTGCCATTGACGCCGACGAGGGCTGTGATCGTCCCGGTCGGGATCTCGAAGCTCGCATCGCGCAAGGCGGTGTGGCCGTTGCGATAGGTCACGGTGGCATGGCGGACAGCGATGCCCGAAGGATCGTCCGGTGCGGGCGCGGGATCTGGGCGCGGGGTGAGCGGGTCGGACGACATCATCATGGCACGAGGCACTTTGCGATCGTGTCGGAGGTGACGCGCAGAAGGTCGAGATAGGTCGGCACCGGCCCGTTTCCGTCACTCAGGGAATCGACGTAGAGCACGCCGCCATAGGTGGCGCCGGTCTCGCGCGCGACCTGCTCGGCCGGCTTGGCGGAGACGGTGCTTTCGCTGAAGATGCAGGCGATGTCGTGCTCATTAATGGCGTCGATGACGGCGCGCACCTGCTGCGGCGTGCCCTGCTGATCGGCGTTGATCGGCCAGAGATAGAGTTCTTTGAGGTCGAAATCTCGGGCGAGGTAGCTGAACGCGCCCTCGCTGGTGACGAGCCACCGTTTGTCGTCCGGGATTTTTTCAAGCTCTGCTTGGATGGGCGCGATGACCGCCGCAATTTTCTCTTTGTAGGCCGCGGCATTCGCTTCGTAGGTCGCGGCATTGTCTGGATCTGCGGTGATGAAGGCGTCGCGGATATTGTCGACATAGATGAGGGCGCTCGTCGGCGACATCCAGGCATGCGGGTTCGGCTTGCCGTTATAGGGCCCCTGCGAAATGCTCATCGGCTCCACGCCATCGGAGACGACGACGTTGGTCACATCGCCGAGATTGGCGAGGAAGCGTTCAAACCAGAGCTCCAGATTGAGCCCGTTGCGCAGAACGAGGTCGGCATCGCGCCCGCGCAGAAGATCGCGCGGTGTCGGCTGGTAATTGTGGATCTCCGCGCCGGGCTTGGTGATCGATTGAACCTCTGCTGCATCGCCAGCGACGTTCTGCGCCATGTCGGCGATGATCGTGAACGTGGTGACGGCCTTTAGCTTTTCCGCTGCCGCCACGTTTTGGCTGCCGACCCAAAAGAAAGGCAGCGCTGTCAGCGCAGCAAGCAAACGAAGCTTCGTCGTCAAAGCGTTCTCCATCGGTCAACGCGGCTTTTCCGCCGGCGCCTCTTTCAAATGACAGGGCACAGTTGCGAATGCAAGTGCAAACCATTTGCAAAAATGTAAGACTTTCGCCTCTGCGTGCTTCACGGTGAAAGACGCGGGGAAGCGGGCGTTTTGCGGTCTATGCGGCCTTTGCAGCCGTCCTATCAGGCGCTAGAGGGGGACAATGGGTGAAGTCAAGAAACGCCGCGATTACGAGAAAGAGCTGCGCGATGCGGGAATCCGGATCACGCGTGCGCGCAAGACGATCCTGAAGATCCTGGAAGAGGGCGAAAAGCACCCGGACGCGATGGAAATCTTCCGGCGCGCCTCAGAGATCGATGCGAGTGTCTCGCTCTCGACCGTCTACCGGACAATGAAGATCCTGGAAGATCGCGGCGCCATCCAGCGTCATGTCTTCGAGGGCGGGCCGTCGCGGTTCGAGCCGGCTGGCGGCACCCATCACGACCACCTGATCGATACGGACACGGGTGAGGTGGTGGAGTTCCGATCCGATAAGATCGAGGCTCTGCAGGAAGAGATCGCCCGCTCGCTCGGCTACGAGATCGTCTCGCACCGGCTGGAGCTTTATGTGCGCAAGATCGGCCGGCGCCGCGGCTGAGGCTTAGCGCGTAGCGGGTTGTTCCGACGAGAGAAACTGGAACGCCGTCTCCATATCCTGCGAGAGCGGCCGGTCGTCGGAATAGAAGGCAATCAAGCTACGCAGTTGGGCGAAAAGCCTGTCGGTTGCGGGCGCACGTGCCTCGGTCTGAAAGGCGTAGGCCTGGCCGGCAGCAAGCCATTCGATCGCAAGGAGGCGGGTGGCGTTCTCCACGATCGCAAGCGCTTTCAGTGCGGCCGGCGTCGGATGCGAAAGGTGATCTTCCTGCAATGCCGAAGTGATGCCGCCGTCGAGACTTGCCGGCGCGGCGAGGCGGCGGTTTTCGTTGACGAGCGAGACGGCCGCATATTGCGCGATCATGAAGCCGGATGCTGCGCCGCCTTCTGCCGCGAGAAAGGCCGGAAGCCCGCTCACCATCGGATTGAGAAGCCGATCGAGACGCCGCTCCGACATCGCCGCCACTTCGGCGATGGCCGTTGCCAGGCCGTCGAGGGCAAGCGCAAGTCCCGCGCCGACGGCATGGGCCTGCGAATGCACTTGCGGTGCCTCGGGGGTGCCGGTGACGAGCGGATTGTCGGTGACGGAGGCGAGCTCGCGGTCGATGACGGCGGCTGCGTCCTCGAAAAGGTCGCAGGCAGCCCCATGCACATGCGGCACGGCGCGCAGCGACAAGGCATCCTGCGTGCGTTTGCCGATGGCGGCGGCGACGATGCCGCTTCCCTCAAGGTGCGCCCGCAGTCGGGCTCCGACCTGTTGCAGGCCGTCGGAGCAGCGCAGCGCCAGCGCCTCGGGCGCGAAAGCGGCCGGGTTGGTACCAAGATTTTCCATCGTCATGGCGGCGATCGCATCCGCCCAGGAGAGAAGGCGGTTCGCACGCGCGAGCGCGAGACAGGCCAGACCCGTGGCGCAGGGTGTGCCGTTGACGAGCGACAGCCCCTCCTTCGCCTGAAGTTGGAGCGGTTCAAGGCCCGCCTTGGCCAGTGCCTCGGCCGCGGAGACGGTGCGGTCGCCGTCCCGCACCGAGCCGGTTCCGACGAGCACGAGCGCGATATGCGCCATATGGCTCAAATAGCCGACGGAGCCGCGCGCCGGCACGAGAGGCGTGAGCCGGGCATTCAAAAGAGCCGCAAGAGCTTGCGGGATCTCGCGGCGGACGCCGGAATGGCCGTGTGCGTAATTGTTGATGGCCGCAGCCATGATGGCGCGCGTCTCGACGACCGGAAGCGGTGCGCCGATGCCGGTCGCGTGGCTCATCAGGATGTTGTGCGAGAGCTGCTGTTGCAGCGGCCGCTCCACCACGACATCGCAGAGCGCGCCGACGCCGGTGTTGACGCCATAGGCGCGGATGCCGCGCTCGACGATCGCTTGCACGATGGCGGCGGCATTATCGATGCGCGAGAGTGCGGCTTGTGTGAGATCGAGAGGCGCCCCCTCTGCGACCTCGGCAACCTCCTGCCAGGTGAGGGAGCGATCGAGCGACACGCGGGGCATTCTGGCTCTCCGGGGCTTCAACCTCTGAAGCCGGTGATGAACTGGTTGAAGCGTTCCGAGGAGGATTCGGTGAAGATCTCTTCCGGCCGTCCTTCGGCCTCGACCTGACCCTGATGCAGGAAGATCACCTTGTCGGACACGTTGCGGGCAAACGACATTTCGTGGGTGACGACGAGCATGGTGCGGCCCTCGTCGGCGAGGCTGCGCATCACCTTCAGGACTTCGCCCACGAGCTCAGGGTCGAGCGCCGAGGTCGGCTCGTCGAAGAGAAGCGCCTTGGGTCGCATGGCGAGTGCACGGGCGATCGCGGCGCGCTGCTGCTGGCCGCCGGAAAGATGCGCGGGATAGTAATCGCGGCGTTCCGCGAGGCCGACTTTTTCAAGCAGCGCTTCCGCCTCCGCGATCGCCTCCGCTTTCGGCCGCTTCTGCACATGCACCGGACCCTCGATCAGGTTCTGCAAGACGGTCATGTGAGACCAGAGATTGAAGCTCTGAAACACCATGGCGAGCTCGGCGCGAATGCGGTCGACCTGGCGGCGATCCTTCGGCATCAGCCGGCCCTGGCGGTCGCGACGCATGTTGATCGTCTCGCCGGCGACCGTGATCTCACCTTCATCCGGTGTCTCGAGAAGGTTGATGCATCTGAGAAAAGTGCTCTTGCCCGACCCCGAAGCGCCGAGGATCGAGATGACGTCCCCGTCCTGCGCTTCTAGCGAGATGCCTTTCAAGACTTCGAGGTTGGCGAAGGATTTGTGGATGTTCTTGACCGAGATGGCCGGGACCGGGGCTTCAGTCATGGGAGGTCTCCAGCGATGTCACCGTGCGGCCTTCGCCGGAGATGCGCGGCCGCTCGCGGAGATGCGGCGACAGCCGGTGCTCCAAAAGGGCGATCAGGCGGACGATGATGAAATTGATGACGAGATAGATGAGCGTCGCGACCAGGAAGACTTCCATGGTGCGATAGGTCTGCGAAATGAGCCGCTGCGCCGTGCCGGTGACTTCCCAGACGGTGACGAGCGAGGCGAGAGCCGTCGACTTCACCATCAGGATGATTTCCGTCGAATAGGCGGGCAGCATGG
Organism: Afifella sp. JA880; assembly: GCF_025379905.1. NCBI lineage: Bacteria > Pseudomonadati > Pseudomonadota > Alphaproteobacteria > Hyphomicrobiales > Afifellaceae > Afifella > Afifella sp. JA880. Next base: position 945,949 of record NZ_JAOANH010000001.1, on the reverse strand, counting down.
CGCGCAAAGTGATCGGGGCGATGATCCGGCGCACGAGCAGGAAACCCGACATGCCGACCGAGCGCGCCGCCTCGATCTCACGCGGCGGCACCGCCTGCAGCCCGCCCCGGATGATTTCCGCCTGATAGCCGGCCGTGCAGAAGGCAAGCGCCAGGACCGCGCACCAATAAGGCTCGCGCAGCACCGGCCATGCAAAACTGTCGCGAATGACCGCGAACTGGCCGAGCCCATAATAGATGAGGAACATCTGGATGAGCAGCGGCGAGCCGCGGAAGATGAAGACATAGACGCGGGAGAAGGCCGACAGGATCGGACCTCCGACCGTGCGCATGACGACGAGGACGATTGCAAGCAAGGCCCCGAGGACGACGGAGGCGCCGAAGAGCGCCAAAGTCGTCGGCACCGCCTTGACCAGCGTCACGAAGGTGGAGGCGAGGAACTCGAAATCCATCGGCTCAGCTCCGCCCGAGGCCGTGCGAGAAGCTGACGGCGACGCGTCGCTCGGCGGCTGCGAAAAGCTGGCCGGAGATCGTGGTGAGCACCAGATAGAGGATGCCGCCGACGATGAAGAAGAGGAAATACTGGCGCGTGGAGCCCGCGGCGAGCTGCGAGGTGCGCATCAGTTCGGCAAGGCCCGTGACGGAAATCAGCGCCGAATCCTTGAGGCTCAGCTGCCAGACATTGCCGAGGCCCGGCAGTGAGAAGCGCAAGATCTGCGGGACGATGATCCGGCGAAAGCGCAGCGCCCGGCCCATGCCGATGGAGCGTGCGGCCTCGATCTCGCCCTTGGCGATGGCGTGAAAGGCCCCGCGATAGACCTCCGCCTGATAGGCCCCGGAGATCATGCCGACGGCGAGCGCGCCGGCGAGGAACGAGGGCAGGCCGAGGAAGCCCTCATATTGGAAGAGACGGCCGATGGCGCTGACCGCCTGGGAGCCGCCGAAATAGACGAGATAGATGACAAGGAGTTCCGGCGCGCCGCGAAGGATCGTCGTATAGGCGTCGCCGATGACCCGCGCGGGTCGCGATGACGAGAGCTTGGCGGCCGCCACGCCCGCCCCGAAGACGGCGCCGATGACGAGCGAGGCGGCCGTCACCGACAACGTCATCAAAGTCGCCCATAATAGCAGGCCGCCGCGGCCGTTGGGTCCGAATCCGATCAGGTCGATCCAGGACATCGCGTCTCTCTTGTTGCTGTTGCGGCGGTGCGCATCGCCGGTCGGCGCGAGGTGCCGTCGGGTGGGATGGCGGGCGGGCGAGCTTGTGGCCGTCCGCCTGCCGCGAACCGCATGCCGGCCAGGGAGGGCGTGCCCGAGTGAGGAGGCTTTTGCGGCATCCTCACCTGCGGGCGTGCCGGGCCGGCGCCGATTGGATTAGGGCGTGACGTCGACCTTCAGCCATTTTTCGCTGAGCGTCTTGACCGTGCCGTCGGCGACAGCCGCCTTGATGGCATCGTCGAACTTCGCCTTGAGATCGGTGTCGGACTTGCGCAGGCCGAGGCCTTCGCCTTCGCCCCAGATCTGGCCGCCGATCTCCGGACCGGTGAAGGCGAGATTGTTGTTCTCGGAAGCCTCGAAGGTGCCGAGCAGATAGGTGGCATCCTCAAAGCCGGCATCGATGCGACCGACCGACAGGTCGAGGTCGCGCTCGGCGGCGGTCTTGTATTCCTTGATCGTCGCCACGTCGCCGAAATTCTCATAGACGAAATTGGCATAGACGGTGGAGCTCTGAATGCCAATCGTCTTGCCCTTCATCGCCTCGCGCAAGGGGGCGATCGCGTCGGCCTGGTCGTGCACGTCTTCGAGCTTGATGACCGTGCCGGTCCCAGGAAGGTCGGCGAGTTCGCTGTCCTTCGGAGCTGCGAAGACGGCGGGCGTCGCCGCATAGGGAACGGTGAAGTCGATCACCTTCTGACGCTCCGGCGTGATCGACAAAGCGTCCATGATGACGTCGAACTTGCCGGCATTGAGGGCGGTGATCATGCCGTCCCAATCCTGCGAGATCATTGTGCATTCAAGGTCTGCATGCTCGCACAGCACCTTGAGGAGGTCGGGCTCGAAGCCGACGATCCGGCCGCTTGCATCGGTGAGGTTCCAGGGCGCATAGCCGCCCTCGAGCGCCACGGTGACCTTCTTCCAGTCCTTCGCCGAAGCGGCGGCAGGCGCCAGAATGACCGCTGCAAGTGCACCGGCCAGCGCAATTGTCTTGAAACTCATCCCGTTCTCCTCTGTGCGGAGCGTAGCCGCCCCCTTTGCTGACGCACATCCCGGAGAGCTGCGTGGGCCGTGGCCCGAAGCCGCGAAGATGGTGTCTTCGCGGGCCGGGCGAGGGACGGAAATGGCCGGGAAACCGTCCTATTCCTCCTTGCCGCGCTTTTCGTTTGCCATCGCGGCCAGCAGCGCTCTAGCTTGTACATACAAGTGACTGTATCCAAAATCGCAACGCTCGCAAGCCGAAATCCGACATCAAATTGTGCACACGCGAAAAGGGCCTAAGAAATGGGCATCGATGCCGGCAAGACCGGTGCTGGCGCTGAGACGCCCCGTTATGCCGCGGTAAAGCGCATGATTGTCGAGCGGATCGCCGCGGGCGACTGGCCGCCGCGTCACCGCGTGCCGTCGGAAAACGAACTCTCCGCCAAGCTTGGCCTGAGCCGCATGACCGTGAACCGGGCGTTGCGCGAGCTCGCGGGCGAGGGGGTGCTGACGCGGGTGAAAGGGCTCGGCACCTTCGTCTCAGAGGGCAAGGGCCAGACCTCCGTCTTCGCCGTGCGCAACATCGCCGACGAGATTGCCGAACGCGGCCACAGCTATGCCGCCCAGGTCGTTCTGCTCGAGACGCTGGAGGCGAGCCGGGAGATCGCCGGGGATCTCGCAGTCGCGCCTGGGATCTCGGTGTTCCACAGCCTCGTCGTCCATCGCGAGGATGGAATTCCGGTCCAGCTCGAAGACCGGCTGGTCAATCCGCGGCTGGCACCGGACTATCTCATGCAGGATTTCACCGCCCGCACACCCAATGATTATCTGAACGCTGTCATTGCCTGGACGGAGGCGGAGCACACCGTGGAAGCCGTCCTGCCGGCGGCCTGGGAAGCGCGACTTCTCGCGATCGGCCGCACCGATCCCTGTCTTTCCATCCGCCGCCGGACCTTTTCCGGCGACAAGATCGTCACCTCAGTCCGGCTCGTCGTTCCAGGCGGCCGCTACAAGATCAAGAGCCGCCACCAGGCCAATGCCGTTTGAAGTTTCCGTCTGCCCAAAGAACGCCGTCCTCCGCCCACCCGATCGGGCTTCCGCCCGCACAGCCGGAGCAACGCGGCGCCTCAGGGCATCATCTCGCTAGAGGAGTGTTTCATGGGACCGCAGGTCGATCCGGTCGTCTCCGATCAGAAATTTCCTGAAAAGGCCGATGCCGTCGTCATCGGCGGCGGCATCATCGGTGTCAGTTCGGCCCTGTTTATGGCCGAGCGCGGCATGGATGTCGTGGTGGTCGAAAAGGGCCACATCGCCGGCGAACAATCGAGCCGCAACTGGGGCTGGGTGCGCCAGCTCTATCGCGATCCGCGCGAATTCGATCTGATCCGCGAAGCGCTCGGCCTGTGGCGGGGGATCGATCAGCGCATCGACGGCGACACCGGCTTCACCCAATGCGGCATCCTCTATGGCGCGCGAAACGACAAGGACGTGGAAGCCTATCGCGCCTGGGCTGAAAAGGCGGCCGCTTCCGGCATCGCGACGGAGCTTCGTTCCGGCAGCGAGATGGAGAAACACCTGCCGGGCGATCGCGACCTGCCAAAGGCCATCCTTCTGTGTCCGGGTGACGGGCGTGCGGAGCCCCAGAAGGCGGCGCCCGCAATTGCGCTCGGCGCCCGGGCCCGCGGCGCCCGCATCTTCACCGATTGCGCCGCGCGCGGGATCGAGATGGCGGGAGGTGAGGTCGCTGGCGTCGTCACGGAGCGCGGTCGCATTGCGACTAAGAACGTCGTCGTCGCGGGCGGGGCCTGGAGCCGGCGCATTCTGAGCGATCTCGATATCGTCCTGCCGCAGCTCAAGGTGCGTGCGAGCGTTGCCCGCACCTCGCCGGTCGAGGGTGGGCCGGAGGTCTCCATCTGGGATGACGTTCTGGGTCTCAGGAAGCGCGCCGATGGCGGCTACACGCTGGCGAACGGGCTTTCCAACGCGGCGCCGCTGACGCCCGACAGTTTCCGCTTCTTCTTCGATTTCCTGCCGGTTCTGGCCATGGACTGGCGCCATGTCGGCCTGCGTCTCGACGAGCGCTTCTTCAGCGAATGGCGCGAGCGCAAGCCAGTGCCTTACGATCAGCCGTCGCCTTATGAGGCTTGCCGCGTCCTCGATCCGAAGCCGGACCTTGGCTATGTGCGCAAGTGTTTTGAGGAAGCGAAACGGCGTTTCCCGGTCTTCAACGAGGCGCGCCTCGTGCAGACATGGGCTGGCTTCATCGATACGACGCCGGACATCGTGCCGGTGATCTCGCCGGTCGAAGGTCGTTCGGGCCTCATCGTCGCCACAGGCTTTTCGGGCCATGGTTTCGGCATCGGTCCGGGGGCGGGGCATCTCGTTGCCGATCTCGTGACCGGCGAAAAGCCCATCGCCGATCCGCACGCCTTCCGCCTGTCGCGCTTCAGCGATGGCAGCCGCCCGCGGCCGATGACCAATCTGTAGGGTTATCGTATGCCGATAGGAGGATCCGGCCGCCATGCCCGCTCGTTTGGCAGCCGGATCTTGCGTCTCAGTCCCATTTTCGGGCGCTTTTGGACGGCGTCGTCTTGGTCACGAGTGCCGCCACGATCTCGAAAAGTCCGACGGCGACATGCGGCACCCAAACCTCGCTGGCAAAGCCGAATAGGAAGGGGGAGCTCGCAAGCAGCGCGCCTCCTACTCCGTCGAACCAGAGATGAATGCGCATTGGCAGGTGTCGCAACAGGCCGAGTTCGTAGATCGTGCCGAGACTGTAGATGATGGTGACCCCGCCGATGACCATCGGAACGCCCTCAGCCACGCGCGCAGCATCTTCGCCGGTGACGTCGAAGCCGACGAAGTAAGGGACCGCGATCAAGAGTGCGCCGACGAGATAATCGAGCACGCCGTGAATGAGGGTCGGAAGAAACCGCAAACTGTCTCCGATCTTGAAAGAGGCTGGCCAGCGTGGGTTGGAGAAAAGCGGGCCGGGGGCGAAGCGCCACGGCCCGCTCTCCTACGCGCGCCTCAGGAGGAGGCGCTGTCCATCCAGGCTTTGTGACGGCGTTCGTCCTCCAGGCCGCGCTCGAAGATCGGGCGTGCTTCGGGTGGGACCGCGGAATTTCCCGCGCCGCTGGAATAGGCGGCGATCGTGTCGCTTTCGTTGCTGCTCATCGCTTTGAGGATGGTGCTGTCGCCCGCGATGCCTGCCATTTTGACTTTCCCCGTCGTCAGCATCTCCTTCATGTCGCCTTCCGCAGGCACTTCCGCGCCGTGCTGGGCCGCAAGGTCGCGCAGCTCTGACAGGTGCCGGTGATGATCGCTGCGAAACTCCTCGATCTGGCGTTTGAATTCAGGATTTTCCAGCCGCTCGATCGTAGCGTCGTAGGCGGCGATTGCGTCCCGTTCCAAATAGACGAAATTGGTGATCAGCGTCTTGATGTCGCCTTCGCTGCCGACTGTGGTTGCCATGGAGTCGTCTCCGTTGTTGTTCGCGTGCTGGCAACACGGGGAGGGCGAGCCTGTTCCGAAAAAAGGGTTGACTTATATTCAGCCGGCGTAGACTTCTATTATCTTATGTTATGAATATGCGGATAGAAGAATTGTGATATTATTTCTGGCCTGAGTGAAAAGCTTGCGGAGGCGTGGCGGCTGCAACTGGGACGGCCGCCGTCTTCCCAGCTTTGGGTGGGTCAGAGAGCTTCGCCCGCGGCGTTGCGGCCGGCGATGCATCCGAAGGCAAGGATCCCGGCGATGTTGCCGCCACCTGCCGGACAGCGTTCACCGTACATCGAGCCGAGTTCGCCCGCTTTGTGGAGCTTTGGGATCGGCTCGCCGAAGGCGTCGATCACCCGGCCTGTCGGGTCATAGCGCGGGCCGCCCCTCGAGGTCGGCTCTTGGGATGCTTTGTACCAGCAAAAGGGTGTCACCTGCGAAAACTGCCATGGTGCGCAGACGCCCACCTCGCCGGCGACGGATGCCGCCTGCCACGCCTGTCACGGACTTACGCGGACCTTGCAGCCCGAACGATGGTCAGCCCCAACCCGCCTGCGTCACATTTGGGCGAGACCGACTGCACGGAGTGCTCAAGGTGCATTCGCCCTCGACACTCTTTTGCAGCGTTTGCCATCAATTCCCAAGCCTCGTTATGCCGTCGGCAAACGTGGATTGACGTGGCAGCTTGTTTGCTGAGACGTGCTTTGTTGCAGACACAAGACGTCAGCGAATTGAGTGAACCGGACAATGTCGGCGGAAAACGAGTGGCGGCGCTGGAGACGCTGTTTTTGTAGCTTGTTAGTATTAACGAATTGTTTGAGAGTAAACGTATCTGCGACGTTGAGGCACGCAACTGAGCCCGCTGGGAAGACTAAAACCTACCGTTGCGACTCTCTTATCGCAAGCTTATGAGCGTTGCCAGGGTCATCCTGCAAAGTCCGAGGGAGGGTTCTCCATCTCCAACACACTTGAAGTTGCCGTCGAATTGAAGCCGAAAGACGGCGTGAAAAGAAATGGAATGGCGTCTCCTTACGAGGGCGGGCGCGATCGCTCATGCCTGGTAAGCGTGGTGGTCGTTGCTTCAGCGTTTTCCTTACACAGAGAATGTCTCTGTGCAGTGGCAGCGTTCCTTCGGAAGCGTTACTATTTTTTTGAAATTTTGCTTATCGCGCCAGCCTCAGATGAAGTAGTTGACGATCTCGTCGCAGATATTGCTCGAGTTGCCCCGCAGATTCGCCTGCTTCAGATCGACAGCGCCAATGATTTCGACCGACTGGCCATTCATGGCTATCAGGAATGCATTGGTGACATCGTCGTGTTGACCTCTGCCGACGAGCTCCCCTTCATCGATCTCGCCACCGTGCTGGAACCGATGCAGAGGGGGGAAAATCTCGTTCGGTTACGGCGCAAGTCGGGTTCCCTGCTCGAAAAGGTGAGTTCCCTTGTTATCCGTTCAATCACTGGCTTTGATGTCGATACCCGTTTTTACCGCACCCTTGCCGTCAGTCGGCAATTGTTGAGCGAGCTCCTCGCCTATCCTGAAGAGATTCAGCTCTTCCGTTTCAAGGCGCATCATCTTTTCGGCCGCCAGCGTGTGATCAAGACGGATGCTGCCCCTGTGCGAGGTGGCTTCAGGCGCCTTTTGCGACGCATCGACCTCGTGGCGCGACTCGTTGCGACATCCGCGCCGCGCCTCCTCCGTTTCGCGGCCGCGCTCTGTGCTCTTTTCGCGATCGCCGCCTTGGGGTCGCTTCTCTACGTGTTGGCTGTGTGGCTGCTGAAGAATAATGTCGCCGAGGGATGGACGACGACAACGACGATGCTTGGGGCATGGATGTTTGTTCAACTCGGAGCAACGTCGCTCATGTGTCTCGGCCTGTCGCGACTCCTCGATCGGCAGGAACGCTCGCGGGCGCCACGGCTCCTCAACGAGGTGACGGTCAGTGATCTGTTTGGTAATGCCAGCGTCCTGAACGTGGAGATGGCTGAGCCGCCTGAGGTGCGCCCGCGGTGAACAACCGACAGACTGGGCTGCACAAGAGGTCCATCTTCTCGCGGGGGACCTGTCATTCGGGAGGTTGTGTGGTAGCGAGCCCGCTGGCCGCCCTGAGAGGATAAATGACCGACGAGCCCATTTACGAGCGAGCTGTCCCGCGCTGCGAGTCCTTTGTTTTTCGAGAGAGGACGACCCGTTTTTGCACGGTCGTGCCGGTGATCAACGAAGGCGAACGCATCATATCCCAGCTTTCCCGGATGCAGGAGCTTGCGGTCGATCGGCTTACCGACGTCGTCATCGCTGACGGCGGCTCCACTGATGGCTCAATGGAGGCGGAACGACTCAAAGCACTGGGTGTGCGCGCGCTGCTCGTCAAGAAAGACAAGGGCAAGCTCTCCGCACAGTTGCGGATGGCGTACGCGTTCGCCCTTGATGAAGGATATGATGGGATCGTCACCATCGACGGCAACGGCAAGGATTCCGTCGAATCGATCACGCGTTTCGTCGACGCGCTTGATGACGGGATCGATTACGCCCAGGCCTCGCGCTTCATCGAAGGTGGGGAAGCCGTGAACACGCCGCCGATCCGTACGGCCGCTATCCGTCTCATTCATGCCCCTCTCTTGAGCCTGGCCGCCCGGCGCCGTTTCACCGACACCACGCAGGGATTCCGAGCCTATAGCCGGCGCTATCTTGAACATCCCGAGGTGCAGCCTTTCCGAGCCTGCTTCGAGACTTATGAACTGCTCGCGTATTTGACAGTGCGAGCCTCGCAGCTGGGGCTCAGAACATGCGAAATTCCGACCACCCGAAGCTATCCCGCGAATGAGCCCGTTCCGACGAAGCTGACCGCGCACGGCAACGCTGACTTGATGCGGATTCTCTTCCGCACCCTGGTGGGCCGCTACAACCCCTGACGCCCCGATGCAGATTCTGCCTTCGCCTTCCCGAACCTCTTACGACGTCATCATCATTGGCGCCGGGTTCTATGGGCTGGCGCTTGCCGCGCACCTTGGAAAAGCTGGCCGCAAAGTCCTCATCTGCGAAATTGCACAAGAAGCGATGGGACGCGCTTCGAAGGTCAACCAGGCGCGCGTGCATGCGGGTTTTCACTATCCTCGCAGTTTTGCCACGGCTCTGCGTTCGTGCCACAACTTCGAGCCTTTCGTTGACGAATTCCGCCCAGCCATCGTCTCCGACTTCCAGATGCTTTATGCGATCGCGCGGTATCGCACGCGTGTGAATGCGCGCCGCTTCCATGGCATGTTCGATGCGATGGGGGCTCCGTTGAGACCAGCATTGCCTGCTCATCGGGCGCTTTTCTCCAACGACCTCGTCGAGGATGTTTTTGCCTGTACCGAGTACGCTTTCGACTATTCGGTGCTGCGCGACATCCTCTTCTCCCGCCTCGGATCCTTTCCCGTCGATCTCGTTTTTCGCACTGAAGTGGCGGAGGTGGCTCCTGGAAAAGGTGAGGGCATCGTCGTGACGCTGGCCGATGGGCGGATCGTCGAGGCTGGGCAGGTCTTTAATATCACCTATTCGCAAATCAACGAGGTGCTGAGGGGGAGTGGCCTCAAGCCATTGCCGCTGAAGCACGAGCTGGTCGAAATCGCTATCATTGATCCGCCGGCGGAACTGGGCGGTGTTGCAGTGACCGTCATGGACGGTGCTTTCTTCTCCTCCATGCCGTTTCCTGCGGCAAACGCCTATTCGCTCACCCACGTCCGCTATACTCCGCATTTCGGTTGGACCGACGAGAACGCGGTAGAGAGCGCATATCAAACGGCCCGACGGCTGCCGCATGAGACGCGTTGGCGTCATATGGTCAATGACGCCCGGCGTTATCTGCCAGCCCTCGCCGAGGCGCGTTGGCGTATGTCTCTTTTCGACGTGAAGACAGTGCCGGTGAAGAACGAAGCCGACGATGGTCGTCCGATTCTCTTGCACGCACATTCGGAGATACCAGGGCTCTGGTCTGTTCTTGGTAGCAAGATTGACAACATCTACGATCTCTACGACGCGGTCGGGTGAAGAGGGGCAAGGAGTGTCTCAGATCCACAAGCGCCTCGCCCGATTGGTCTCGGCTTCGTTCCTGCGCTTCTTTGCGGCAAGCCTTGCTGGCCTCGTTTTCGACGTTGCCCTTGCGGCAACACTCAATCGGCTTGTTGGCCTTGCTTTGATCACTTCAGCGTCTGTCTCCCTGGTGACGGCAGCAGCCCTCATGTATCTGGTGCATGAGTTCTGGACTTTCCGCTCCAGTGAGAGGCGGTTTTCCTTGGCTCGCATGGCCGGGACCGTGATTTCGGCCCTCGTCGCGCTGGCGGTGCGATCCGGGACCCTTTATGCCACCTCTCGGTTTGTGGGGCTTGGCGAAAGCTGGGCTCTCTTCCAGCTGATCCTGGCGACCGGCGCCTCCTTCAGCGTCAATTATGTCATCGTGCGGCGGATCATAGGTGGCCGAACCGAACGCTCGGCCTTACGCCCCCAATCCCCTTGAAAGGAAGACCTATGCGCCGCGCGCTGATCGGCTACACTGGTTTTGTCGGCTCGAACCTGAAGGCGGCCGGCAGTTTTACGGACTTTTACAATTCCCGTAATTTTCGTGACATGGCCGGCGAGAGCTATGACGAAGTGGTGTGCGCTGGCGTCTCGGCCGTCAAATGGCTCGCCAACAAGGAGCCCGAGCGCGACTGGCAAGAGATTTCGGCTCTGCTCGATGTGCTTTCGCAGATCACAGCGCGGCGCTTCACCTTGATCTCTACTATCGACGTTTACCCTGATCCATCACGCTCCGATGACGAGAGGACGACGCCGTCAGCCGAGGATGGCCAGCCCTATGGCCGTCACCGGCTGAAGATCGAGCGCTTCGTGGAAGAGCGGTTCGATAGCGCCTTCGTGCTGCGGCTGCCGGCCCTCTTCGGCCCGGGGTTGAAGAAGAACGTCATCTTCGATCTTTTAACGGGAAATCAGACTGAGAAGATCAATCCGGCTACGGTCTTCCAATGGTACCCCGTTCATCGCCTTGCCGCGGATATTACGGCAGCGCAAAGCGCGGATTTAAAGCTCGTCAATCTCTTTCCGGAGCCCCTGGAAACGCGGCGTCTTCTTGAGCTTTTTCCGGTTGCACAGGTCGCTCCAGCGAATGAGCCGGCGCCCCGTTACGCTCTGCAGACGCGGTATGCTGAGCTCTTTGGCGGCATCGGACATTACATCATGACCGCCGAAGATGTGCTGAACGAGCTTTCGGACTTCGTTGCGGCTGCGCGTGCGAACCCCGAGCGTATGCTCGCAGGTAATCGGGGGCAGGCGCGATGAAGATGGAGCGGCGTTCGATTTCGAATATCGCCTGGCCGATCCAGGAGGACATCGCTGCTTTGGACCTTGCTGCCGAGCTCGGCTTCGACGGCGTCGAGCTTGCTCCCGCCAAGGCGCTGGGTCCTTTGGACGCCGTCGAGCTTGGCGACGTGCGCCGATACCGAGACGGTCTTGCTGCACGCGGCCTATCGATCCCGGCGCTTCAGGGCATCCTGTTCGGTGCTGAGGATGTTCATCTGTTTGCCGGCGATGAAGCGCGCCTCCGCCTTGCACAGCGGTTGGATTTGGTGGCGGAGCTCGCAGCGGAGTTGGGGGCGAAAGCCTGTGTCTTCGGCGCCCCGAAACTGCGTGACCCGGGTGATCTCGATGCCGGTGAAGCATGGGCGCGGGCAGTGGAGTTTTTTGCCGGTATCGCCCCACGCTTCGCCTCTCGCGGAACCAGCCTGTGTTTCGAGGCGAACCCGCCGATGTACGATTGCCGCTTCGTCGCGACGACGGAGGAGGCGATGCGGCTGGTGAAGGCAGTTGGGGAACCGGGATTCGCTCTTCAGCTCGATTTCGGGACGGTGTTCGCGAACGGTGAGACGGCTGAAACCGTGGAAAGCGCGGGGCGCATGGCTTGCCATTGCCATGTGAGCGAGCCCGGTCTAGCGCCGATTGGAGCAGGCGAAGCAAAGAGCGGCTCAGTGGACCATGGGATGACTGGCGCGGCGCTCGTCGCTTCTGGTTATGACGGCTGGATCTCGGTCGAGATGCGGGCGGTCGAGGACTGGCGCGGTGCGATGCGCCGAGCGGCAGCGATCATAGAAAATTACTATATATCGACCTCGAGGGGCCAAGACGGTGTCTCTACCTTCTGAGCGACTGATATCATTCTCATTGCCCAATCCGGCTAGTGTCTATCTTTTGCTAGCCGTTCCATATTTGATTTCGCTCGTTTTAATAATTCCTCCATTCCAGATACCCGACGAAGGTCATCATTATCTGCGCTCTGTTTCGATTTCAGAAGGAAGGCTGCTTCCGTCTAACGACGGGCAGGAAGGAACTGGAGGGGCTGTCGATGTATCCGCAGTAGAGTTTGTAAATAGTTTCAGTTATCTTTTTTTTAATCCTAATAAAAAAGTGACGCGCGACAAGCTCGATCAAGCCCGTATGTACGATTTTAAGGGCCCTTCGGCGTCTACCTGGTTCTCGGCGGCCACTCTCTATCCTCCCTATGCCTACGCGGCGCCTTCGGCCGTCCTCGCGGCCGCGAGAGCTGTCGGGCTTTCACAACTTGATGGTTTCCGTTTGGCTCGCCTTGCCAATGGTCTGTTGGTTCTCGTTGCGGCTTCCATCGCGATTGCCCTGACGCCGCGCGGTAAATGGTTCCTCGTCGCTCTCTGCCTGTTGCCTATGTTCATGGCGCAAGCTTCTGGGATTAGCAGCGACGGCGCAGTCTTCGCAATTTCCCTTGTAGTTGTAGCTATGCTTGCCCGAGCAGCCGCATCTTCTTTCTTACGGCCGGGGACCCTGATGGCGATGGCAGGATTGGTGGCTTTGGTTGCCGCCATTCGTATCCCGATGATCGCTCTCGCTCTCCCTCTAGGAGTCGTTGGATGGTGTCGGCTGCCGATGTCGGGATGGGGTCGCGGATGGACTACGGGGTTGGCCGTCGCTGTTGCCTTCCTGCCTCCACTTCTGTGGACCGCGGTCGCGGTCTCCGGACAAGTTGATCCGCGCTTGCTGAAGTCGGGAGCGGATGCGGGCGCGCAGGTCCAGTATGTGTTGGCAAATCTGGACCTACTGCCAAGTATAGCATGGAAAACGCTGGCAGCTCATGGAGCTGGTTATCTTTTTCAGTTCGTGGGTGTTCTTGGCTGGCTGGACACGCCAATTGACCCGCTTTTTGGTTTTTCGTTTTATGGCTTTTCTGCGTTCGTTCTGGTTGCTGTTTTGGTGATTGATATCTCGAGACGAACTCACGACGACACATTGTTTTCTGTAGCTATGGCCGGTGCGGCAATTCTGTCCTCGGCCCTGATCTTCGCATCCCTTTATGTCGGATGGACGCCGGTTGGCTACCCATTGGTTGAGGGCGTCCAAGGGCGTTATTTTTTGCCGATCGCGGCTGTTTTCGGGGTGGCCGTTGCGGGACAAAACTGGCCTCCGTCTGAGAAACGCGATGCGGTTGCAGCAGGACTGATCGCGTTGTTCTACACGCTATCGCTGCCATGGGTGATGTGGACTCTTGTAAACAGATATTATATTACGTAAAGTGATTATATTAAATTGAAATATCAGATAAATATAATGTCATTCGTTTTGATGCGGGTGATATTTGTCCTCTCCGGTTAGGTGGCGCGTTCGGCCCCGTGGCCACGGCAGTTTGTGTCGCCGAGACTGAGATCGCGGAATTTGGTTCGGCTCAAATAGGCCCATTTCGCCGCTGGGTCTGAAGGCCGTCACAAGATTTCGTCGACTGCGGGTCTCGTCCACAAGAAGGCATTCCCGCTAGGACATAGCATTCGTCGCCTCGCACGAGGATGTCCTTCAGCGCTGGTCAGCCCGCGGCGGGGGAGTTAAATTCCGGCCCCCGGATCTCGTCGTGTGAAGCCCGATGGAACGCGCAGACGCCCCTCCTCAAAGCGGCGCGAAAAGCCCCACATGCGTCGTCTGCGGCAAGAGCTTGCGGCAGGAGGGGGCGGTTCCGTGGGCGACGGTGCGCCCGGCCATCTCGGTCCTGATCGGAAGGGACCATCCGCAATGGTCGGAGGGGTCCTGGATCTGCCCCGAGGACCTCGAGACCTATCGAAGGCGTTCCCTGAGGGAGCTCCTGAGCGACGCCAATGGCGACCTCGGCCCCTTGGAGCAGGAGGTTCTCGACAGCCTTAGAACGGGCGACATCGTCACCGCCGCGCCGGATATCACCTTCGACGAGAAGGCCACCTTCGGCGACCGGATGGCCGACCGCGTGGCGGCCTTCGGCGGTTCATGGACCTTCATCCTCTCGTTTTCGCTCGTCTGCGGCCTTTGGATGATGCTCAATGTCACCGGCTGGCTCTTCAAGCCGTTCGATGCCTATCCCTTCATTCTTCTCAATCTGGTGCTGTCGACGCTGGCCGCGGTCCAGGCGCCGATCATCATGATGAGCCAGCGCCGCCAGGAGGCGCGAGACCGGATGCGGGCGCAGAACGATTATCAGGTCAACTTGAAAGCCGAGCTCGAGGTCCGGCAGCTCCATGAGAAGATCGATCACCAGCTCTCGCAACAATCTTCGCGGCTGGAGAGGCTTGAACGCCTGCAGGAGAAGCTTATCGATCGCATGACCTCGTGATGTCCGAGGCTGGCATTCCCCTTGCCTTTCCTCCGCGCGAAGCTTCAGCCGCCATGCCGCGCGGATCGGCAAGGCGGGCGTTTCTTCCGAATATGAGTCCTCCCTCCGGTTCCGGTAGACGCGGCAGAGGCAAATGAGAGATATAGCGAAAGCCACCATCTTGGATCGCGGGCAATACCCCGCTGGCACGTCCTGTGGGGTCGGAGGCTGATGGGGATGGAGGCTGCGGGATCTCGCCGGGTTGCGGCGCCTGACGGTGGCGACAGCTCTGACCCGCATGGCTTGGAGGGACAGAGAGAACCGCGCCGGCGTTGGCGTCGCTTTCTGGCACCCATCCTGCTTGTGGTGCTGCTCGCCTTCATGGCTCTCGCCGTCAGCCGTCTCGCCCAGGATGTGACGTATTCTGCAGTCGTCGAGGCTCTCTCCGAGGTGTCCTGGTGGCGGCTCGGTGCGGCGGGCGCCCTGACGGCACTGAGCTTCCTGGCGTTGAGCTTCTATGATGTCTCGGGGCTGGATTATGCCGGCAGACGTCTGCCTTATCCTCGCGTGGCCCTTGCGTCCTTCTGCGCCTATGCCGTCGGCAATACGGCGGGTTTCGGGCCGCTCTCCGGCGGCGCGGTGCGCTACCGCTTCTACACCCCGCTCGGCCTGAAGCCGGAGGAGATCGCGCGCGTCGTGGCGTTCATCACGGCGGGCTTCGGTCTTGGTCTCGTGGCAACGGCCGGTCTCGGCCTCATCTTCGCGGGCGGCCCCGTTGCTGCGGCTCTCCGGGTGCCGGTTTCAGTCCTTCATCTTGCGGGAGGCGGATTGCTGCTTCTCGCATTCTCGCCCGTCATCGTTTCCCTGCGGCGAGCGCCGACATTACAATTTGGTTCGCTGCGCGTGGTGCTGCCCCGCGCCGGCTTGATCCTGCGCCAGCTTGCCATAACGCTCCTCGATATCAGCGCATCCGCCGCCGTTCTGTGGGTGCTGCTTCCGCAAGATTCGATCGGCTTTGCAGGCTTCGTCCCGGTCTACGCCATCGCCGTCGCCCTCGGCGTGCTCAGCCACGTGCCGGCCGGCATCGGCGTCTTCGAGACGGTGATGATCGCCGCTCTCTCGGCCACCTTGCCCGTCGACCGGGTGCTCGCCGCCCTGGTTCTCTACCGCCTGATCTATTACGCGCTGCCTCTTGCCGCTGCGGCTCTGACGATCATCGGCCTGGAGGCGCGGCGGGCCGTCGCGGGCGCGACTTTGGCGGGCGCTGCCCAACTCATCCCGCCCGTTCTCGGCGCCCTCAGCTTTCTGTCGGGTGGCATGCTCGTTCTGTCCGGCCTGACGCCTGCCGCTCCGCAACGTCTCGGGCTTCTGAATGCCTTCGTTCCGCTCCCCATCATCGAAGGCGCGCATTTCCTCTCGAGCATTCTCGGCACCCTTTTGCTGATCACCGCTCGGGGGCTGGTTTTCCGGCTCGACGGTGCCTGGTGGGTGAGCGTGGTCGCGACTCTTCTCGCTTTGGCATTCGCGCCCCTGAAGGCTCTTGCCGTCGGCGAGACCGTCGTTCTGTCTCTGCTCCTCGTCGCTCTCCTCACGGCCCGAGCCGAGTTTTCGCGTCCGTCCTCGCTGATGCATGAGACCTTCAGTCTGCGCTGGCTGGTGGCCGTGGCAACGATCCTCGTTTCCTCCTTCGCCGTGATGATGTTCGCCTACAAGGAAGTGGCCTACACGCACGAGCTCTGGTGGCAGTTCGAAGTGACGGCAGATGCGCCGCGCAGCCTTCGCGCGCTCGTCGGCATCGTGCTCGCACTCGCGACACTTGCCGTATGGTCTCTCGTCAGGCCATGGCCCGGCATTCGCGAAAAGGCGACCGCCGAGCAGCTGGAACACGCCGTTGCGATCGCCGTGCAACAGGATCGCCCGGATGCCAATCTGGTGCGCATGGGCGACAAGAGCCTGATGTTTTCCGAAGACGGAGACGCCTTCATCATGTTCGCGCGCCAGGGACGCTCGTGGGTCGCGCTTTTCGACCCCGTCGGCGCGAGAGCGTCCTGGCCGGGCCTCGTCTGGAAGTTCGTCGAGACCGCGCGGCAGCATGGCGGGCGCGCCGTGTTCTACGAAGTCGGTCCGCGCGACCTGAGCCTTTACGCGGATGCGGGACTTGCGGCTTTCAAGCTCGGCGAGAGTGCAAAGGTGAAGCTTGCCGATTTCGATCTTCAAGGAGGGCGACGCTCGAACTTTCGCAATGCGTTGCGCAAGGGGGAGCGGGCGGGCTTTGAGTTCGAGGTCTATCCGCCTGAGCGCGTTCCGGAAATCCTCGGCGAACTCAAGGCGGTTTCAGACGTCTGGCTGTCGTATCACAACGTCCGTGAAAAGGCGTTTTCACTTGGGGCTTTCGATGAGGCCTATGTCGCCGCGCAACCGGTGGCATGCCTCCGGTATCAGGGGCGGATCATCGCGTTTGCGACGCTTCTCACCACGCAGGTGCGGTTTGAGGCATCGATCGATCTCATGCGCGTCGCACCGGATGCGCCCAACGGGACGATGGATTTCCTGTTCTTGAAGCTCATCCTTCTCTTCAAGGAGGAGGGATATGAATGGTTCGATCTCGGCATGGCACCGCTCTCCGGGTTTCGCTCAGGAAGCGCTGCGACGCTCTGGAACCGGGTCGGACGGGCGGTCTTCGAGCACGGTGAGCGGTTCTATCATTTCAAGGGGCTGCACGGCTTCAAGGACAAGTTCGACCCGCACTGGGAGCCGAGATACATGGCCGTGTCCGGCGGCATCAATCCTCTGATCGCACTGACCGACGTCACGGTCCTCATCGGCGGCGGTTTGCGCGGGGTGGTTTCCAAATGAAGCATCTGTTTTGCGCGGTTCTGGCCGTGCTCTGCGGGTCGGCGAGTTTTGACGCGTCGGCTGCCATCCTCGATTCCGGGCAACCGGCAATCGCCCGGATCCTCAATCGCGGGGCGCCCGTGAGCGGGATCGTCTTCCTCATCTCCGACCGCGACGGCTGGAGCGAAGCCGACGATGCGAGGGCTCTCTCGCTCGCCGATCATCGCGCGATCGTCGTCGGCGTTGATCTGCCGCATTATCTTGCGGCTCTCGAGGCGGAAGACGGCGACTGCGCCTATCTCGTTTCCGATATCGAGGCCTTGAGCCACACGCTGCAGAGACAGGCAGGCACATCGGACTATCACACGCCGATCATCGCCGGAGAGGGCGCCGGCGGCGGCCTGGCGGTCGCGATCGCGGCCCAGACGCCTGAGGCGACGGTGGGTCATACGCTCGCGCTCGATCCGACGCCCGGAATCTCTTTGAAAAAGCCGCTCTGCTCCGGCGCGCCGCGCGAGACCGTGGCCGGCGAGACCGTCTATGGCCTGTCTCCGGGGCCTCTGCCCGATCCGGTCGATGTCTATTTCTCCTCATCCGCAACGCAGGAGGCGAGAGCGCATATCGCGGACCTCGTCGCTGCGCATTTCGCAGTTTCGGTCACCGATGGAGAGGGGGCGGAGGTTGCGTTCGAAGAGAAGCTGGACGAGCTTCTTGATAGCGTGGCCGAGCCGCAGGAGGGTGCTCCCGACATGCCGATCGTCGAGCTTCCGGCCGCCCCCACCGTCGATGCGATGGCCATCGTCTATTCCGGCGATGGTGGCTGGCGGGATCTCGACAAAACGATCGCCGGCATCTTCCAGACGAAAGGGTTGCCGACAGTCGGGGTCGATTCTCTGCGCTATTTCTGGTCGGAGAAAACGCCCGAGGAGGTCGCGCATGACCTTGCGGGCCTGATCGACGCCTACACCGCGAAATGGGGGGTCGGCCACGTCGCGCTCGTCGGCTATTCCTTCGGAGCCGATATGATGCCGGAAGTCTACAACGCTCTCGATGCGCCGCACCAGGCCAAGGTCGCGCAGATATCGCTTCTCGGTGTCGCGCCGTCCGCAGATTTCGAAATCTCGGTTTCGGGATGGCTCGGCGTAGCCTCCTCCTCTGCGCATCCGACTTTGCCGCAGATCGAGCGGATCGACCCCGCAAAGCTTCAATGTGTCTATGGCGCCGATGACAGCCGCGCCACCGTCTGCCCGGCACTTGCGGATTCACACATCGACATCATCGAGACGACGGGCGGACACCATTTCGACGGCGACTACGATGCGCTCGCCGCGACAATTCTTTCTGGACTGAAGTCGCGGCTCAAGGACAAGTAGCCGACACGCCCCAGATCCCACGCCGAGGGCCTGGAAGATGCCGTTTTCTCCTCCCGCTCTGCCTCTCTGAGGCAAACAATCTCCGATGCGGATGAGGCGACGTTCTCCTATCCTCGGCACAGAATGGCCGAAATCCGATTGATGGCTTTGGCGCGCTCGTCACGTCGTGGCGGATATTTCGTCGATCGCGACCATCCCCAACATAGCGCAGAAACCCGGAAGCCTGGTCACGCGGAGCCAGAATGGTCCCGCGTGCCTCAGGAGTTCATCCGCGCGGCGACGCCATCGAGAATGATCTGGAGCCCGCGCTCGAACTCCTCCGCGGGGGAGGGGTGCTCGACCTCCTTCACGATCCGGGCGATGTTCGGAAAGCGGCCGGTGGCCAGCATGCGCTCAAGATAGGGATAGGTGGCAAGCTGCCATTCTTCCTTTGTCATGCCGCTCACCTGGACGGCATGGTGTTCGCTGGCCTCGTCCTGCAGGGCGCCCACGACATAGGCAGTGACGGTCTTCAACGTCTGGAGCGTGACGGCAATGTCCTCGAACCCAGGCTGGTCACTGAGCGCGGCGAGTGCCGCCTCGCTATAGGTCATGGCATTCGGGCCCTGGAGCGGACGTCCGCTTAGAAGCTCGGTCAGCCAGGCGTGCCGGTGGACGGCTTCGCGCGTGCGCTGCGCCATCGTTCGCAGGCAATCCTGCCAGGCTCCCTGGAACGGACCTTCCGCGATCATCTCGCCGTAGGCGGCGTCCAGCATCAGATCGAGCAGCTCCTCTTTGGTGTCGATATACCCGTAAAGCCGCATCGGACTGGAACCGAGCAGCGCTGCAACCTTGCGCAGCGAGACGGCAGCAAGGCCTTCCGCATCCGCCAGTGTGATCGCCGCGCGTACGATACGATCCCGGCTGAGCGGGGCCGGTGCCGGCCGCTTCTTGGGTTCCGGCCTCTCCCAAACCAAAAATGGATCCGGGGCGCCTGATTCTTTCTGGTTACTCATGGCATCTCGTTGTCGCGCATCGAGACCGCATTGACTACACCAAATCGGTGATATACAGCGTATTGATATTAAACACCGTATCGAGATTGCCGAGTAGGGACGTGAAAGGTCCTTAGAGGGTTCCAACCAGGTCGCGCCGCGTGGCCTCCCTCGTCGGTCAGGGTCGCGCGATGCTCGTCAATCTCGCCCTCGTCGCAGCCGCCGTCTTCGTCTGCCTCAGCCTCGTCGGGCTGATGCCGACAGCGGCCCCTGCCGAGCAGCGCTATCCTGCGGATGATCCGCGGAAGGAGGCTCCGATGAGCCAAAGACGATCTCTGTTCCTTGCGACGCTCTGCCTGGCGGGAGTGCCGTTCGCTCCCGCCAACGTCGCCGCCGAGGACGGTCCGGCGGTTTCGAAGCCGGTCCTGGCCGTCCAGGCGATCGAACCGCGGCAGGAGCGCTGGACCTCCACCATCGCCGCCAGCGGCTGGATTGCTGCCTGGGATGAGGCGTCGATTTCCACCGAGATCGGCGAGCTTCGGATCGAGCAAATTCTCGTCGACGTGGGTGATGTGGTGAAGAAGGGCCAAGTCCTCGCACGTCTGTCGCACGACGCCGTGGAAGCCGACCTGCGCCGCCAGGTTGCCGTCGTCGCAAGCGCCGAGGCGAACGTCGAAAAGGCGACGACCGACGCCGACCGCGCCCGGCGGCTGTCGGAGAACGCCAAGGGGACGATGTCGCAGAAGGACGTTGAAGATGCGCTGAGCGCCGAAAAGGTGGCCTCGGCTAATCTGAAAGCCCAGAAGGCGATCCTGGACGGTACAAGGCTCAAACTCCGGCAGACGACTATTCGCGCGATCGACGATGGCGTCGTCTCGCAAAAATCCGCCACGCTCGGCGCCGTGCCGACGGCCGGTACCGAACTCTTCCGCGTCATTCGCCAGAACCGGACCGAATGGCAGGCCGAGGTCGCAGCCAAGGATCTGAGGCACATCGTGAAGGGCCAGCAGGCGCAGATCTTCGATCAGAGACACGCGCTGTGTACGGGGTCGGTGAGAACCATGGCTCCGACGGCAGACCGCGCCACCGGACGCGTGATGATCTACGTCGACTTGCCGACGGGCTGCGATCTTTCCCCCGGCGCATTTGCCAGCGGCTCGATCGACATCGACAGTCAGGCGGTGACGACCCTGCCGTCGACGGCGGTGACCATGGAGGGCGGGGCCAGCTACGTCTATCGCCTCACCGGGAACATCGTCGAGCGGCGCCAGGTGACGATCGGCCGCCGCCGCGATGGCCGCGTCGAAGTGGTTTCGGGGCTCGATGAGCACGCGCGACTGGTCGAGAACGGCGGCGGCTTCCTGTTCGACGGTGCTCCCGTCACGGTGGTTGCCGAGAACGAGACGCGGAAATGAACATCTCCGCCTGGGCTGTCCGCAATCCCGTTCCCGTCGTCCTTCTCTTCGTCCTGCTCCTGATCGGCGGACTGTTCTCCTTCTCAAAGCTGGGCGTTCAGTCCTTCCCCGATCTCGACCTGCCCCTCATCCAGATCTCCGCCAATCTCGAAGGCGCCGCACCCGCGCAGCTCGAAACGGAGGTGGCGCGCAAAATCGAGGATAGCGTCGCATCTCTGAGCCGGCTCAATCACATCACGACGACGGTGAACGATGGCTCCGTCGGCATCACGGCCGAGTTCGAGATCGCCAAGGACCCCAACGAAGCCCTCAACGAGGTCCGCAATGCCGTCGACAGCGTGCGTGCGGATCTGCCATCGGAAATGAGCGCGCCCAGCGTCACCAAGCTGTCGATCCAGAACTCGGTGCTGATCACCTATGCCGTGACATCCGGAAAGCTGGACGAGGCCGAGCTATCCTGGTTCGTCGACAACGATATGACCGAGGCGCTGCGGTCGGTCGAGGGGGTCGGCGATGTCACGCGCGTCGGCGGCATCGATCGCGAGATCGTCGTCGAGGTCGATCCTGGCAAACTCGCCGCTCTCGAACTGTCAGTGGCGGACGTCGCGGGCCTTCTGCGCTCGGTCCAGCTCGACCAGTCCGGCGGCCGTGTCCAGACCACGTCCTCGCGCCAGTCGATCCGGGTTCTCGGCGCCGCCGACACGATCGACCGTCTGTCCTCGGTTTCCGTGCCCGCCGCCCGCGGAGCCTCGGTCCGGCTCGACCAGATCGCGACGATCTCGGATGCGCACGCCGACCGGACCTCGCTCGCCTATCTCAACGGCGAGCGCGTCATCGGGGTCCAGATCAAGAGATCGAACGGCTATTCGGATGTCGCCGTCGCCAATGGGATCCGCTCGGTGATCGCCGACTTCGCGGCCACCCACCCGGGAGTTTCGATCGTCGAGGCGTCCAACACGGTCCAAGCGACGAGCGATGACTACGAGGCCTCGATGCATATGCTCGCCGAGGGCATCCTGATCGCCATCGTCATCGTGTGGCTGTTCTTGAGGAGCTGGCGCGCGACCGTTGTCTCGGCCGCCGCGCTGCCGCTGGCCATGATCCCGACCTTCATGATCATGGAATGGTTCGGCTTCACGCTGAACGTCGTCTCGCTGCTTGCCCTGTCGCTGGTTGTGGGGATCCTGGTGGACGACGCGATCGTCGAGGTCGAGAACATCGAGCGCCATATCTCCTATGGCGGCACGCCGCGCGCGGCGACCATTGAGGCGACGCAGGAGATCGGCGTGGCCGTCATCGCCACGACCCTGACCCTGGTCGCCGTCTTCCTGCCGACGGCGTTCATGGGGGACATCCCTGGTCTCGTCTTCCGGCAGTTCGGCATCACGGCGGCGGCGGCGGTGCTCGCCTCGTTGCTGGCGGCGCGGCTTCTCACGCCGATGATGGCCGCGTCCCTTCTTAAGTCCCCTGGCACGACGAGTGCGCACGCGGATGGCTGGCTGATGCGCTCTTACATGGGTCTGGCCCGCTCGTGCCTGGCCTGGCGCAAGCTAACAATCCTGGCGGTCATCCTTTTCATCGCCGGGTCGCTGTCGCTGGTTCCGCTCCTGGAGACGGCCTTCGTGCCGCCGGCCGACATCGCCCAGACGACGGTGACCCTCAACGTCCAGCCGGGCAGCAGCCTGGAGGAGACGGATGCGGTCGTGCGACAGGCGGCGGCCGCCATCGCCAAGGTCGGACAGGTTCGGTCAGTCTTTGCCGTGGTGGGCGCCTCCGGCGGCAGCGGCGCCGGCCCCGAGCTCGCCATCACCGCGGACGTGACCGGAGCCGTGCTCACGGTCGACCTGACGCCGATCGACGACCGCGATCGGTCGCAGACGCAGATCGAGGACGACATCCGCGCCGCGCTGGACCGTCTGCCGGGCGCCCGGGTTCAGGTGGGCGCGGGCGGCGACGGCAGCACCCTCGGTATCGTGCTCGCCAGCAACGACGACGCGGCACTGCTCCAGGCGACGAAGGAACTGGAAGACCAGATGCGCGGTCTGCCCGGACTTGGCGCAGTCACCTCGACCGCTGCCCTTGAGGCGCCGGAGGTGCAGATCGTTCCCGACAGCGCCCATGCCAGCGCCGTTGGTGTCACGCCCGAGGCCGTCGCCGACGTCGTGCGCATCGCCACCTATGGCGACTACGCTTTCTCTCAGCCCAAGCTCAATCTGCCGGAACGTCAGCTTCCCATCCGGCTGAAACTCGACACCGATCCGGACAGCAATCTCGAGGACATTCGCCAGTTGCGCGTCGACGGCAATGGCGGAAGCGTGACGCTCGGGTCCGTCGCCGACGTCAGGCTCGGTACGGGTCCGACCAGCATCTCGCGCATCGACCGCGAGCGAAACGTCACGGTCAGCGTCGAGCTGAACGGCAGGAGCATCGGTGCCGTGATGGAGGAGGTTCAGGCGCTGCCGGCCATCCAATCCCTGCCGGCGGGCGTCAAGATGATCGATGAAGGCGAGGTTGAGCGCATGGATTCCATGTTCGCCGGCTTCCTGGTCGCGCTAGTGATCGGCCTGGTGTGCATCTATTCTGTGCTCGCGCTGCTCTTCCACGATTTCCTGCAGCCGTTCACGATCCTGATGGCGATCCCGCTATCGCTCGGCGGTGCGCTCCTGCCGCTTGTTCTGACTGGCACCAGCTTCTCGATGGCGACGGCCATCGGCCTTTTGATGCTGATCGGGATCGTCACCAAGAACTCGATCCTGATCGTCGAATACGCAGCGGCCGCCCAGCAGAAAGGCTGGCAGAGGGGCGAAGCCCTGCTCGACGCCTGTCACAAGCGGGCGCGCCCCGTGGTCATGACGACAATCGCGATGATCGGCGGCATGTGCCCGGTCGTGCTGGGTCTATCGGGGGGCGATCCGAGCTTTCGCCGGCCGATGGGGCTCGTCGTCATCGGCGGACTTCTCGTCTCGACCGCCCTCAGCCTGATCGTCATTCCGGTGATCTACTCCTTCGTCGACGATCTCTCCTCGTGGCTGCGTCGGCGCTTTGCCAATGCCGCGCCTCTATCTCATGAAGCCGTCGTCGCCGCCGCGGGTCGATAAACCATCGCGCCAACGGCGCGAGCATTGGCCGCTCTGAAGGTGTGCTCGGAGCCTGCAGAACGCCGGCCGTGGACGCATGGCGGAGACTGTTTCCCGGTCGTTTCGGGGAGGTCCGTTTCTTCATGCGACGATGGTCGGGGCGAGCTCGGCTCTCTGGGCCGATCTATCTGCAGGGCAGGGTCATCCATCCGTTGAGAAGGAACTCCGGCGCGTCGCTCTGCCTAGAAAGCTACTCTTGCCGTATCGCGGGCAAAAGCGGCGCACGCAAGCCCGACACCGCGTGCGCAATTTCGCGCCGCACAATGGAGAAGAGTCAACGTAAGGCCTGCAATCGACGACTTATTGCCGCAGATTTACAAGTAGTATCCGCCTTTCAAGCTTGTATTGTTCGGCCGTCCATAGGTGCCGTATTTAAACGAGAATGATTGAGCCATGAAAAATGAAGGCGATTACAGAATCTGGCTCGAACGGGGTGGTGCTCAAACGGATGCAGGAAGGAATTCGCGCGCGTATGCGATCCGAACCATAGAGCGCAACCTTTTTGCGCTCGGCATGCCATACCGGGATCTCGACGAAGCTTGGAAAGCCGACAGGTTCGAGGCGCTTCGCGAGCGTCTGCGGCACATGCGAAAGGATGCGCGCGCTGGTGGTAAGGATTACCGGATTTTGATGCCGGACTCCGACCACCCCCACAACAGGCTCTCCAATTGGGGCAGCTGGTTAGGCCAATACGGGCGCTTTTTGGCAGGCGATCCGCCCGGAACCGCGAAGGATGCTGATCGGATAAGGCAGTATGTCTTGGAGCGCTACATTGAGCCCGCGCGGGAGGAGGGGCGCGCTTATGTCGAGGTGCTGGTTCGCGACGTCGACGAGGCTCTAGGTCTGAATTTGGGGTGGCCGAATATCTGTCAGGCCCTCAGGGGGAAGACGTTCCAAAACATGGCGCAGACACCCGAGCCCGAGCCGGTCGGACCAGATCAAAGTTCAGCTACGGTATTCCGCTTCGATCTTCAAAGGTACTGTTTCAACAGACAGGCGCTTGAAAGGCTCCGCGCGAGGTTTCTAGCTCTTTGTCCGGACTTTCAGAGTTTCCTGGAACCGGGCAGCGGCTGGGCTAAAGGCGAGAAAGCTTACAAAGTCGCCGCGATCGATCGGGCTCGATCGGTCATTGCGGAGGATCCGACAGATGAGATCCCGGCAAGCACGTCTTTGACGTCCTGAAGACGGCCGCGAAGGACGGCCCTCTGGTCAGGTGGCAGACCGAGGACGCGATCGCCAAGAACGGGGCGGATCTACTACCTGAGTTTCACATCATCATCGGTCGGCTGCTGCGGTCCAGCGAAGGGACGGGGATCGCTTTGGCGGAGGCCTATGACGCTCTCAATGCCCTCCGAGAACGCGGCGCGACGTCCCTGACTTACGGGGAAAAGATCAACGTCTTGTCTTCGACGTTGGCGATGGTGCGACCGAGCGCGATGGCCCCTCTAAAAATCACCCGGATCAACGAGGTGTGGGAAGCACTGAGTGGAGAAAAACTCTTCGTCGAAGCTCAATCAGACATGGCAAGGGACTACCGCCGCCTTGCTGAAGGCTTCACAGAACTCTTCGAAATCATGCGCGACGAGTGGCGGTGGGAACCACAGGACTGGCTGGATATCCAAGGTTTTCTTTGGATTGCTAGCGATAGGACCGTCAGAATTCAGGTGGGGGCAGATAGCGCCAACGGTCGTGCAGGTATGGAGAGGGCAATGTCGATAACGCCTGTCAACCTGATCCTCTATGGCCCGCCCGGCACGGGGAAAACCTTTACCACCGCGACCGAGGCAGTGCGGCTGTGTGGCGAACCGGTCCCGGAAAATCGCGCTGAACTCATGGCGGCCTACCAGAGCCTGCTGAGTGCAGGGCGCATCGAGTTCGTCACTTTCCACCAGTCAATGAGCTATGAGGATTTCGTCGAAGGCCTGCGACCCATGACCGGATCGGAAGGGGACCGGGAGCCGGAATCCACTGGATTCCGGCTGGAGACGGTCCAAGGGATATTCAGACGGATCGCGAAACGCGCCGAGACCAGCGGAGCGGCGTCCGCTCGGAGTGACACTATCAAGATCAGCGGGCGCCAAGTCTTCAAGATGTCTGTCGGTCGGGCGAGCGCCGAGGAAGATAGCCGGTTTTTCGATGAAGCGATCCAGGAAAAGTGTGTGCTCCTGAATTGGGAGGATTTGAACTGGAGCGACGGGAAGTACGCTGACATCGCTGAAGTTCTGAAGACCTGTCAGAATGAGGGGAGAATTCCCGGTCCGATCACGGCTCAGTCCGGGCAGGTCCTGCAGACCGACATCTTCCGCAATCGCCTCAAGATCGGCGACATCGTGATCATTTCGAAGGGGAACAAGCGCTTTCGAGCGATCGGGGAGATTGTCGGCGAATATGAATACCATGCGCGGCATGAAGGAATATACGCCCACAGGCGTGCAGCGAGATGGCTTTGGAACGACGCAGACGGAATGCCTGTAAGCGAAATCTACCAGAAGGATTTTACTCAGGCCGCCATCTACCAACTGAATAAGGACAGCCTCAACATCCCCGCACTCGAACGATATATGAACAGCCAAAATACCGATGGTGTCACGGAGCCCGCCTCCTTCGTTCTGATCATCGACGAGATCAACCGGGCCAACATCTCCAAGGTCTTCGGCGAACTGATCACCATCCTCGAAATCGACAAGCGGCTGAGTCAGCCAAATGCGCTGCGCGTTCGACTACCCTATTCGGGAGACGAGTTCGGGGTACCGTCCAACCTCCACATACTTGGTACGATGAACACAGCCGACCGTTCCATCGCGCTTCTCGACACCGCGCTGAGGCGCCGCTTCAGCTTCTTTGAGATGATGCCGGATGCATCCCTCCTCGAAAACGTCGCCTCGAAGTGCGGGATCGATCTGCCGCGACTTCTGTCCACCATCAATGAGCGGATAGAGTATCTTTACGACCGGGAACATCAGATTGGTCACGCCTACTTCATGGCATGCGGGTCGCGGGCCGATGTCGATGAAGTCATGCGCCACAAAGTCATTCCGCTCCTGGCGGAATACTTCTTCGAGGACTGGGCCAAAATCGCGGCAGTGCTCGGCGATCTGGAGCCCGGAGAGGGTCCGATTAAAGGGGGTTTTCTCAAGCGTGCAATCCTGAAAGCACCCCCGGGCCTCGATGATGGCGAGGCGCTTTCCCGGTTCCGCTGGGAGGTGCGTCCAGAGGCCGAGGGCTTCGACTATGGGAAGTTGGTCGAGAGATGATCCGCCGCACCGTCCGCGAATGGGAGCGCATCGCCTACGGGTCTGACGATGCCGAAATCCCGGAGACGCAGGCAGACCGTCTCGCAGCTGTCGCGCGGGCCTCGGTCTTTTCCGGCCGCGGTGGCGAGGGCGTGCTGGAACACGGACGCAAAGGGCTGCGCGCACGGGGTGTCGTCGGCGTCATCGCCGCCCCAGACTGTCAGCTGGAGATCCTTCCTAAGATCGAGGGAGGAGGAGAGACCGCAGTCTCCGACGTGACCCTTCGGGTTCGCCTCATCCACATGCTGGCGGCGACCTACGATCTGCCAATCGAAGCCGGGACAATGACGCGGCTCGGCTGTCAGCGCGAGACTATGCTCGAACTCCTGATCCGTCTCTTCTGTACGAAGCTCACAGACGCGGTCCATCAGGGGATGCCGCGCCACTACCTTCAGCATGAAGACGATCTGCCTGCCTTGAGGGGACGCCTCGACGTAACTCGGCAATTCTCCGCGCTCGCTGTCTCGCCACAGAAGCTCGCGTGCCGCTTTGACGCCCTCTCGGCAGACATTGCGCTGAATCAGGCCATGCGTGCAGCGGTTAGCAAACTGTCGTGCCTGGCCGCCACGTCGGACAACCAGCGTGTGCTGCGCGGGTTGAGCTGCGTGTATGCCGACGTTGCCGAAGTTCCGCCGCGTGCGCTTCGCTGGGATCAGATTGTCCTTGATCGTACGAACCGACGCTGGAAAGATCTTCTTGCACTAGCCCGTCTTTTCCTCTCTGACCGGTACCAGCAGACGAGTGCCGGAACGATCGACGGGTATGCGTTGCTCTTCGAGATGAATGTGCTCTTCGAGAAGTATGTTGAGAGGATCCTGTCACGGGCGCTCGCTGGGACGGGCTTTCGCGTTTCCTCGCAAGGAGGGCACCGGGATAGTCTCTACGAAGGTGAGACCGGAAGCTTCCGTACACGTCCGGACCTGATCATTCGGCGAGGCAACCGGATCGTTCTGATCATCGATACCAAATGGAAACGCATAACGTCGCGTGTCGATGATCCCAAGCAGGGCGTTAGCCAGGCAGATGTTTATCAGGGGATGGCGTACGGGAGGCTCTATGACTGCCCGCACGTCATGCTCCTTTATCCGCACCATGGCGGCCTTCCCCCCGATGCGATCCTCCAGCGATTTTCGATCGCTTCGCGGCACGCGGAAGAAACCTTTTTCATAGCGACAATGGATCTTGCAGGCTCAAGGTCAGATCACATGAGGGCTCTTCGAGAGCTGCTGACCGAATGTCTGGGTGTCGCCGCCCAAGAAGAAACGGAAACTGGAGGGGAGGACGATTTGCCGGCCCGATCGGTGACCTCGTCTGCGGGCCGACAGCTAGAGCATTTCGCCGTTTGAAGGAATCTGGAGGGATTATCGTTCTTAGCGGTTTGTGCTTCGAAATGCTGGCCGGGGGGAGACCAGCATCACATGACCCGACCTATTTCCATGGATCTTCGTGCTCTAGGGAGACGGCGGAGGACGATCCGGAATACCGCAACGAATTCGAGGCGATACCGTCGCGCATACCGCTGACGCCGCACCGCGCGACGAAGCGCCCGCGCATTGAGGGCCCGCAGGTGGGCATCGTTGCGGGGCCGAGAGCGAGGAGATCCACTGCGATCAGCACGGCCGGGTGAAACCCTGGTTCCCCTGGGACCGGCGGGCGAAGAAGGCGGCTCGGACACCTGCTGGGTGCGCGTCTCGGCCTTGCGGCTCCTAAGTGCGCAAGAATATCAATCACTGAGGGGTGATTGGCTGGGGAACCTGGATTCGAAC
This sequence comes from Afifella sp. JA880, assembly GCF_025379905.1. NCBI lineage: Bacteria > Pseudomonadati > Pseudomonadota > Alphaproteobacteria > Hyphomicrobiales > Afifellaceae > Afifella > Afifella sp. JA880. The sequence goes on along the minus strand of NZ_JAOANH010000001.1, from coordinate 916,854 downwards.
CAGGACCGACGGAGTCAGAGTCCGCTGTTCTACCGTTAAACTATTCCCCAACGGGCCGAACGGCGTCTACCTAAATTCCGCTTTCGCGCTTGGCAAGGCCATTGCAGCGATTTTCTGCGGGCGCGACAAGCCATGCACAGGCTTCAGGGCACCCAGAATGTCGCGCCGACCCTGGCGAACGTCGTTCGGCTGGCTCCAAACGTGGAGAGTGCCACCCGTTCGCAAGATCCGGGGAACCGGAAAAAGCGCCCGCGAAGAGGCCATCGAAGGTCAAAGATTTTCGCCGCCCCACACGCTGTGCGGCCTTGACCGTTTCCCTTTGCCGGCGACGCTGTTACTCTCTCCTCAACGAAAGCGTGGTCTCAACCAGGAGACCGCGCGAGGAGAGCATATGACCAAGGGCACGAATGCGGTGCGACCCGCATTCCGGCCCGGTCCGACGGAGCCGCTGGCGCGCGCAGCATCCTTGCGCGAGGCGGCGGTTGACGCTGCAGGCGCTGCGCAGCCCTCCCATCGGCGGATGGAGCGCGAAGGTGCCGAACACAAGAGCGGCTCCCGTCGATCGGGCACGAGATGGCGCGGTCGCCATGGCAGTTTCGAGCGGGGGCCTTACTATGCCGCGCTCGATCTCGGGACGAACAATTGCCGACTTTTGATTGCCGAGCCGCGGGGCGAGCATTTTCGCGTCGTCGATTCGTTTTCGCGCATCGTCCGGCTCGGGGAGGGAGTCGGCCAGAACGGCTGCCTTTCCGAGGAGGCACAATCGCGCGCCGTGGAGGCGCTGAAGGTCTGCCGGCAGAAGCTCGAGACACGGCCGATCGCACGAACCCGCCTCATCGCCACCGAAGCCTGCCGTCAGGCGACGAACGGCCGTGATTTTCTGGAAAGGGTGCAAAGCGAGGTCGGTCTCCGGCTCGAGATGATCGACCGGCGCACGGAAGCCCATCTCGCGGCGGCCGGCTGTGCCCCGCTTTTGGATCCCGCGACAGAGGGGGCCGTCCTTTTCGATATCGGTGGCGGCTCTTCCGAAATCGTCTGGCTCGACCGACGGCGCGGGCGCCGCCGCGGTCTCGTGCGCGCCTGGGCGTCTCTACCCGTTGGCGTGGTGACGCTCGCCGAGCGCTATGGTGGCGTCGACGTAACGCCTGCCGTCTTCCAGGCGATGGTGGACGATGTGCGCAAGGAATTTTTCCGCTTCCGCGCCCGGTCCGCCCTGCAGAGCGCCTTGCGTGAGCGCCGCTTTCACCTCCTCGGCACATCCGGAACGGTGACGACGCTGGCCGGCGTCTATCTCGATCTGCCGCGCTATGACCGGCGCTCCGTCGATGGTCTGTGGATGGAAGCGGCCGACATAGAAGCGATGATGACGCGGCTGCGTGCCATGGATTACGCGGCCCGCATCGCCAATCCCTGCATCGGTCGCGAGCGTGCGGATCTGGTGCTGGCCGGTTGCGCCATCTTCGAGGCGATCCGCTCCGAATGGTCGTGCGAGCGCCTGCGCGTCGCCGATCGCGGTCTGCGCGAAGGGATCCTCATTCAATTGATGCGTGCCGACGGACATCTGAAGCCGCGTCCGGATCAGCCACGCCACGACCAACACCGCCGCGGTGACATGAAAGGTGGTGAAGGGAGAGGTGGCGAGGCGAGGGCTTGCGAGGCGAAGGGAAAAAGGCGCGGCCGGCCCGACATCTCCGGAGACGATGCATGACACGGCCAGCGCTTTTGCACATAGGCCGCCCGCGCAGGCGGCTCGGGCGCGGCGTGCTGCACACGCGTGCTGCGGGCCTTATGGAAGACGGTAAGGAGACGCCCGAATGGCGCGGCTGACAAGCCACAAGAAGCGCAAACCCTCGTCGCGCCGCTGGCTGGAGCGCCAGATCAACGATCCTTATGTCACCCGCTCGAAAGCGGAAGGCATGCGCTCGCGCGCGGCCTACAAGCTTCTGGAGATCGACGAGAAATACGGGCTCCTGAAGCCGGGGCTGCGGGTCGTCGATCTCGGTGCGGCACCGGGTGGCTGGTCGCAGGTGGCGGCAAAGCGGGTGCAGTCGTCAGACGAGGCGCCCCGCGTCGTGGCGATCGATTATCTGGAGATGGACGCGCTTGCGGGCGTCGCCTTCCTGCAGAAGGATTTCCTCGACGATGACGCGCCGGATGCGCTCAAGGCGGCGCTGGGCGGGCATAAGGCCGATCTCGTCCTGTCCGATATGGCCGCGCCGACGACGGGCCACAAGCCGACCGACCATTTGCGCATCGTGGCGCTTGTGGAGACGGCTGCCGCCTTCGCCGACGAGGTTCTGGCGCCGGGCGGCGCGTTCCTGGCGAAAGTCTTTCGCGGCGGCACCGAACATACGCTTCTGGCCGAGCTCAAGAAAAGCTATGCCAAGGTCGTCCATGTGAAGCCGCCGGCGAGCCGCTCCGACAGCCCCGAAACCTATCTTCTGGCGACGGGATTTCGCGGGCAGCCGGACGAGGCATAGCGGGGGAACCTCAGCGCCGGTGCGCAGTCGCCGTGACTTTGGCTGGCGGGGAGGTGGGTGCAGACCTTTCCGGTCGATGGCTCGCATGCCATATTCGCAGCGGGCCTGAGGCCTCCCCCCGTCAACTTCGAAAAAGGTATTTCATGCGCATCATCCTTGCTGCCGCGTTCGCTCTCGCTGCCGGCACCGCTTTCGCACAGACGATTCCCACGACCGCCGAGCAACCCGGACAGGCGGAACCCGCCCGTATCGAAGCCGGCACGTATCAGGTCGATCCGGCCCATACGCAGGTCTCGTGGGCCGTGAACCATCTCGGTGTCACGATGCTGGACGGCCTGTTCGGCGCATCGGAGGGATCGCTCACCATCGATCCGGACAAACTCTCCGCTGCGAAGGTCGATGTGACCTTCCCGATCGAGGATGTCCGCGTGACCTTCGCCGATTTCGCCGGGCATCTTCAGTCGGAGAGCTTCTTCAACGCGGCTGAATATCCCACCGCCCACTTCGTTTCGACATCCGTCACGCCCGCCGACGGGAATACGGCGACGATCGTCGGCGATTTGACGATCAAGGATCAGACGAAGCCGGTGACGATTTACGCAAAGTTCGTTGGCGCGGGCACCAATCCGATGGATGACAAGCTGAATGTCGGATTCTACGGCACCGCGACGATCAAGCGAAGCGACTTCGGCCTTGACGCATACGTGCCCGCCGTATCGGACGAGGTGCATCTCGAAATCAACGCGGCCTTCATGGCGCCCTGAGCTTGCGTCGGAAGAGTGGTGCGTTTTTCGGACCGCTCTTCCGCCCGGCGCCAAGGCTGCCCAGCGTGAAGGCTGTGGCGGTCAAGGGGATCTGGGACGGATCGCCTGTGCGCTCGCACAAAATCTTGCGCAAAGATCAAGCCGGGCGGGGATCCCATCCCGCGTGCTGACCTCCGTGCCGAGTGAGCGGGAGGGAACCTCGCCGGCTTCTTTTCTCTCTGCAGGGCAGCCGTGCAAAAGGGGAAAGGACTCTTGAGGGCATTTGCAAGCCGTCACCTGCGTGTTAATGACCCGCGCCAACCTCACTTACGCCCAGTCGCACCGTTGCGATCCCTCTCGGAGGTGGCATGCCACAAATCATTGATGTCTCGACCGGTCGCGAAGCTCTTACCTTCGACGACGTGCTTCTGCGTCCCGCCCACAGCCAGGTGCTGCCGGGCGAGACCGACCTTTCAACCCGTCTGACGCGCACGATTTCCCTGAAGCTGCCGATCATTTCCTCGGCCATGGATACCGTGACGGAGGCGAAGCTTGCCATCGCCATGGCGCAGGCCGGTGGCCTCGGCGTCATCCACCGCAATCTCGATCCGGAAATCCAGGCCGAGCAGGTGCGGCAGGTCAAGAAATTCGAATCGGGCATGGTGGTGAACCCCGTCGTCATCGGCCCGGACGCGACGCTTGCCGACGCGCAGGCCCTGATGAAGGCGAACGATATTTCCGGCATTCCGGTGGTGCAGAATGCCGGCACCGGAGGCACGGTGACCGGCCGCCTCGTCGGCATCCTCACGCATCGCGACGTGCGCTTTGCCTCCGATCCGGACCAGCGCGTCTATGAGCTGATGACGCGGGAAGATCTCGTGACGGTGCGGGACAATGTCAGCCAGGAAGAGGCCAAGCGGCTTCTGCACCAGCACCGCATCGAAAAGCTGCTCGTCGTCGACGAGGCGCACAATTGCATCGGTCTCATCACGGTCAAGGACATCGAGAAGGCGCGTCTGCATCCAGATTCCGCCAAGGATTCGCAGGGCCGTCTGCGGGCCGCCGCCGCCACCAATGTCGGCGATGCCGGGCTTGAGCGCTCCGAGCGCCTCATCGATGCCGGCTGCGACGTCATCGTGGTCGACACCGCCCACGGCCATTCCTCACGCGTTCTCGAAAGCGTGACGAAGATCAAAAAACTCTCCAACGAAACGCAGATCGTCGCTGGCAATGTGGCGACGGCCGAAGGCGCCAAGGCGCTCATCGATGCCGGTGCCGATTGCATCAAGGTCGGCATCGGGCCGGGCTCGATCTGCACGACACGGGTCGTGGCCGGCGTCGGCGTGCCGCAGCTCACCGCCATTCTGGAGACGGTGGAGGAAGCCTCGAAAGCCGACATTCCGGTGATCGCGGATGGCGGCATCAAATTCTCGGGCGATCTGGCGAAAGCGCTTGCCGCCGGCGCGTCTGTCGCCATGGTGGGCTCGCTTCTCGCCGGCACGGACGAAAGCCCGGGCGACGTCTATCTCTACCAGGGCCGCTCCTACAAAGCCTATCGGGGCATGGGCTCCGTTGGCGCCATGGCTCGGGGGTCCGCCGATCGCTATTTCCAGGCGGAGGTGCGCGATTCTCTGAAGCTCGTCCCGGAAGGCGTCGAAGGCCAGGTGCCCTATAAGGGGCCGGTCGGTGGCGTTCTCCACCAGCTCGCCGGCGGACTTCGCGCCGCCATGGGCTATGTGGGCGCACAGAACCTGGAAGAATTCCGCAACAAGGCGCAGTTCCTGCGGATTTCCGGCGCGGGCTTGCAGGAAAGCCATGTGCACGACGTGCAGCTGACCCGCGAGAGCCCGAACTATCCGGGCCGCTCGTAGGCCGCTTCGACGTCGTTTCAAAAGCGCTGCCAGCCGACGGTAGCGCAACCACGTATCGTGCCGGGCGGCTTCCACCGTCCGGCCGATTTTTTCAAAGAGGCAGAAGCCATGCGCCTTCCCGGGCGGATCGATGCGGCCATCGCGGTTTTGACGGATGTGGAGGAACGCCATCGGCCCGTGGCGGAGGCGCTCAAGGATTGGGGCCTGTCGCATCGTTTTGCGGGGTCCGGCGATCGCGCGGCGATCGGCGATCTCGTCTATGACGCGCTGCGCCGACGCGCCTCCATCGCCTGGCGGATGGGGGAGGAGACGCCGCGCGCTTTGGCGCTCGGAGCGGTGGTGTTCCACTGGGGCGAGTCTGTAGGCGGTTTGAATCAACTTTTCAGCGAAGACCACCATGCCCCTGAGAAACTGACGGAATCGGAGCTTGAGAGGCTTCAAGCAACATCTGAGGAAGGCATGCCGGAGGCCGCCCGCGCGGATATTCCGGACTTTGCCGCAAAAGAGCTTGAAAGGGTCTTCGGGTCTGCCTGGGTCGAGGAGGGCGCCGCGCTTGGCGAACGGCCGCCGCTCGACCTCAGGGTCAACACGTTGAAGGCGGAGCGCGGCAAGGTGGAGGGGCAGCTTGCGCGTTTCGGCGTGGAGAAGACGCACCTGTCGCCCGTGGGGCTGCGTGTGCCGCCGCGCGAAGGCGCACGCCGGCATCCGAACGTTCAGGCCGACGAGGCCTATCAGCGCGGCCGCATTGAGATCCAGGACGAGGCAAGCCAGCTTGCGGCGCTCCTCGCCGCCTCAAGCCTCGATGACAGCGGTGGGCAGATCCTCGATTTCTGTGCCGGCGGCGGCGGCAAGACGCTCGCTCTGTCGGCGGCGCTCGCCAATCGCGGGCAAATCTACGCTCATGATGCGGACCGCCACCGCCTGGCGCCGATCTTCGAACGGCTGAAACGCGCGGGTGCACGCAATGTGCAGGTGCGGCAACCGGGCGAGGGCGCGCTCGACGATCTTGCAGGACGGATGGATGTCGTCCTCGTCGATGCGCCGTGTTCCGGCTCCGGGACCTGGCGGCGCAGGCCCGACGCCAAATGGCGCATGAAAGAAGACGCGCTGCAGGCGCGCGCCGAAGAGCAGGAAAAGATCCTTCACGAGGCGTCCCGCTTCGTGCGGCCCGGTGGCGTTCTCGTCTACGTCACCTGTTCGCTGTTTCCTGCCGAAAATGGCGAGCGCATCACCGCCTTCACCGGGGCACAGCCGGAGTTTCTGACGCTCGACCTCGCCCCGGCCTGGGACAAGGTGACGGCGAGGCCAGCGCCGCGCTGGGCGACGCCCGCAGGCCTCGTTCTCACCCCGGCCTCGACGGCAACCGACGGTTTTTTTGTCGCGGCGATGGCGCGGCAATCTTAGGCTGAGGCTTTGCACGGCGGCCCTTTGCGGTCGTCATACAGCGCTTGTCGAGGGCCTGGGCGCGACTAGCTATGGGCACGAATGCAAAGGAGTGTTTCATGGCAGAGCCCGCGCTTCAGCTCTATTTCTGGCCGACGCCCAACGGCTTCAAGGTAACCCTGTTCTTGGAGGAAGTCGGCGTCCCCTATGGCGTCAACTTTGTCGATATCGGCAAGGGCGAGCAGTTTCAGCCGGACTTTTTGAAGATTTCTCCCAACAACCGAATGCCGGCGCTGATCGACCATGACGGGCCGGGCGGCGAGCCGATCTCGATGTTCGAATCGGGCGCGATCCTGATGTATCTCGGCCGGAAATTCGGCCGCTTCTATCCGACAGACGAGAGACAGCGTGTGGAGGTGGAAAGCTGGCTGATGTGGCAGATGGCGGGCTTCGGCCCGATGCTCGGCCAGAATCACCATTTCCGCAATTACGCGCCGGAGAAGATCCCTTACGCCATCAAGCGCTACGAGGATGAAACCGATCGGCTTTACGGCGTTCTCGACCGCCGGCTGGAGGAGCGCAGCTTCGTCACTGGCGAAGAGCTGACGATCGCCGATATGGCGATCCTGCCCTGGGCGCGTTCTCCCGAAAAGCAGGGCGTTGATCTGGCGGATTTCCCCAATGTCGCGCGTTGGCGCCAGATGCTGCTCGCCCGTCCTGCCTTCGAACAGGCCTTCGCGGTCGGCCTGGACAAGCAGATGGATCTGTCCAGCGACAAGGACGCGCAGGCGGTGCTCTTCGGTCAGCGCACGCGGCGATAGGCCTACAAGCGGCTCTTTTGCAGTGGGAGGCCATCTGAACCTCTTGCTCACCATCCGCCATTAACCCCGAAAGCCGCCGCGCCACAATCTCGTGGCGGCGTCTATGGCCTGCAATCGGCCCGACCTCATCGGCACTTTCAGGCATTGGGAAGCTTGTGCCTATGCCGGCGCGGCCGGAATGGGCGTTTCGCGAGCGGCCGACGGGTCTCGTCGACGGCAGCGTGGGCGCAACCATGCAGGCGCAAACAGAACCAAAAGCCTTTCCCGTAAGAGACCCGGTTGACGCGGGCCGCGAAACCGGCCATTTCGGGAGGTGGAGAGGTGGCCGAGTGGTCGAAGGCGCTCCCCTGCTAAGGGAGTAGACGGTTTATCCCGTCTCGAGGGTTCGAATCCCTTCCTCTCCGCCATCCCTAAGCCATTGATAAAAGTGCAGAATTTCGCGGATTCGGGTTTTTGGTACCCACCAATGTACCCAGGAGCGAAGGATGCATCTCGCCCGCCGCGGCGCCGTCTGGAGGTTCCAGATTCGCTTGCCGCGTGATCTGGAACCGGTTCTCGGCGCCACCCCCATCCGCATTTTGATCGGCACTGCGACAACACGCGAGGCCCGAAGCCGGGCCCGTTTACTCGCTGGAAGGGCGGAATCCGCATTTCTCGCTTTGAAAGCCAGGGGCGGCAGAATGGACGAGCACGAAGATCCACGCGATGAGCTGATCAGGATCTTGAAAGCGAACATCGAAGAGCTTCGCGAAGCGCGTGCAGAAGACCGAAAGCAATGGGTGGAGCTGGCGGATGAGCAAAGGCGTTTCCATGCCGAACAGCTCCGCGCCATCGAGCAACGCTACAAAGACGAGCGCGCCGGTGACGCGCATGTGCTCCGCAGCGCCACGGAAAAGGTCGCCGAACTTGCCGAGGACGGTGGAGTCGGCGCCGGTGGCGAAGGAGCTACTGGTCAGCTCGAGCAACTCGTTGCGTTGCTCAAGAAGGCAGGGCTCGGAAAGAGCGAGGAGAAGAAGGCGCCTCGCTTGAGCGAATGCATCGAGGACTACGTCGCCGCGAAGCTGAGGCGCGGCAGCGACGACAAATTCGCACGCTCCATCCGCAACCGTCTCGCCGACTTCATTGCCTTTGCGGGCGACAAGCCGCTCGATGACTACGCCTTCTCCGATCTCCAGGGTTCCGACATGCTCGCGAACCTGCCGACGAATTGGATGAAGAAGGAGCTCTTCAAGGATCTGAGCCTGAAAGAGGCGGCCGAGAAGCATCTCAAGCTCCTGGAGGAGGGACCCCATCTGCTTCCCTGCTTCGGCCGCAAGACGATCAAGGACAATTTTATATCGGCATCGTCCGAACCGCCTTCGCAGAGCTTTGCGTCAAGCACGATTGCCGCAACCCTTTTGAGCACGGCAGGATCTATGTGCCTACGGAGGCAACCGCCTCGATAAAGCGCGAGGCCTTCACGGTGGGAGAGCTCAATCGCTGGTTCGCTCTCGCCGCAGCGGAGGATCGACGCGATGATCGCTGGTTGCCGCTCCTCGGAACGCTGACCGGGGCAAGGCTTGCCGAGCTCATCTACCTCCAGGGCAGGGACATCTACGAGCTGAAGAAGGGGCTCTGGGTCGCCGACCTGACGCACAAGCTCCCCATGCCTGATCGCAGGGAGACGCGGCGCGCCATCAAGACGGAGACCAGCATCCGCATCTTCGCCCTGCACTCGGTGTTCGAGAAGGTCGGCTTCCGGTTCATCCCCGCGTGTGCGGGGAACACACCGTAGAGGTGAATCGAGGTCTCGCCATCGACGGTTCATCCCCGCGTGTGCGGGGAACACATCCTCGATTTCTCACTGCCATGCCCGTCGATCGGTTCATCCCCGCGTGTGTGGGGAACACTCAGACTGTTTCGCCATGCGCTCCGTCTGGGCCGGTTCATCCCCGCGTGTGCGGGGAACACCGCATGAACGCCTCCCCGGCGCATCTCGCGGCCGGTTCATCCCCGCGTGTGCGGGGAACACGTCCTCAACCCGCTGCACGAACGCGATGAAATCGGTTCATCCCCGCGTGTGCGGGGAACACAGCCGAACAAAGCCGTGGTCCAAGACATCGATCGGTTCATCCCCGCGTGTGCGGGGAACACGCGCTGACGTTTGCGCAGCCAGTGGCTCAGCGCGGTTCATCCCCGCGTGTGCGGGGAACACACCGCATTGCGGGCGGGCGGGAAGTCCTGCTCCGGTTCATCCCCGCGTGTGCGGGGAACACCCGAGCCCGGTCAGGAAGCCCTGAGCCGCGGTCGGTTCATCCCCGCGTGTGCGGGGAACACGCGATCGCTCCGCCCTCTGTCCCTTCTATTCCCGGTTCATCCCCGCGTGTGCGGGGAACACGCGCCATCCGGCAAAGACGTTGCCGACCTCCTCGGTTCATCCCCGCGTGTGCGGGGAACACAAATGCGAGACGATCGGCGGGGGCCACTGGGTCGGTTCATCCCCGCGTGTGCGGGGAACACGCGACAATTCGCGCGCGGCGATGGAGAGCGAACGGTTCATCCCCGCGTGTGCGGGGAACACCCACGGGGAATCGGTTGCGGGCACATCGCCGTCGGTTCATCCCCGCGTGTGCGGGGAACACACACCGCAACCGACGCGGAATGCGCCACCATGCGGTTCATCCCCGCGTGTGCGGGGAACACCAGCCGGGCGAGATCTCCGGCGTTAATCACGCCGGTTCATCCCCGCGTGTGCGGGGAACACTCCTTTTGGAAGTTATTCCATTTGCTGCATTATTTCCAACGCGGAGAAGCTACCGGCTTTTGGAGGGCTAAAGGATGGTCCGATCGGGATGGAAAGCGACCAGTTTGAGGCCGTCGAAATCGGCGGGTTCACGTCGGCTGCGGCCGACCGTGACGAAGTCGAATCCTGCGTCCGTCGGTGCCGCCCAGGCCATGACGGCATCGCCATCCTCGATGAGCCCGGTCACCTGGTCCCAGATCATCTCGCGCGTGCGGGCCGAATAGGTGCCGACATAGACGCCGGCGCGCACCTCCAGAAGCCAGACGGCCAACCGGCCGCGCAGCCGTGGCGGAGCATTGTTGACGACAACGACCATCATCCGCGGTGCCCCGGATCGCCGGAAGCCTTCGGGTCGGCAAAAGCAGGAGCCACGGCATCTGCTGGCGCCGCCGGTGGTTCGAGGCCGCCGGCTTGCAGGACGTCATCGATCCCTGGAATGAGCCGCCCCAAGATGTTGTGGCGCCGGAAGGCGTCGCGGCAGGCGAGCCGCGTGGCCCGGGCGGGGTCGTCGCTCAGCTTGCCCTTGGCGTGGAGCCCGGCGACGCGAAAGGCCTCCGGAACCACCGTCTCGAACTTGTAGAGGTCGGCGATGTCATAAACGAAGGAGAGCGGCTTTCCGGTATGCAGAAAGCCGATGGCCGGCGCATAACCTGCGGCGAGCACGGCCGCCTCCGTGATGCCGTAGAGGCAGGATGTTGCAGCCGACAGGCACCGGTTCGGCACGTCGGACGTGTCGAAAGAGGAAGGATCGTAGTCGCGTCGTTTCCAGGTCACGCCGAACTGGCGCGCCAGTCCTTCGTAGAGAGCCCTGACCCGCGCTCCTTCGACGCCCCGCAGCTGGTCGACGGAGCGTTTCTCCGGCGCCGTCTCCCCGAAGCGGATTTCGAACATGCGAGCGACGACCTTGAGCCGCGCTTGAGGATCTAGGGCGAGCCGGCACTGCCAAAGGAGGCGGTCGGAGCGCGCGCCGCCCGGCTGGCCCGCGGCGTAGAGGCGAACTCCGGCTTCGCCCACCCAGATGAGCAAGGTTCCGGCCCGCGCCGCCAGGGCGATGGCGGCGTGACTGGTGCGGGTGCCGGGCTCCAGCATCAAGGCGGCCAGGCCGCCGATCGGAATGTGCGTGCGAATGCCGTTGGCGTCGACGAGAACGAAGGCGCCGTCGAGGACATCGAGCTGGCCTTTCTCGACGAAGACGATCGAAGCACGGTCTTTCAAGGGGATTGGGCGTGGCGGCGGAGCGCCCGGAAAGCGCGCGGGCACGACGTCAGGGCGCCGGTCGCACGAGCATCAGCCCGCAGCCGAACGCTTTCGCTCGCCCGAAACCGGTTGTCAGGCGGTCGAGAAAAGCAGTGGGGTCGGTGATGCTCACAAGGCCTTTGAGATCGAACACGCCGATCGTGCCGGGGCGGCCTTTTCCGCGATCGATGCGCTCGGCGCGGTAGCCGCCAAGGGTGAGGGCTTCGAGCGCAAATCCGGCCGCCTCTGCGCGCGAGGACAGCCATTCTGCGGCCGCCTCCTGGGCGAGAGCCTCACGCCGTGCGGCCCGCTCGCCGCGCTGCATACGCCCTTCGCGCTCCTTGCGCTGCATGAGGTCCATGGCGACGTCACAGCGCTTGCGCAGCGCTTTTCCATCCGCTCCAATCCCCGTCTTCCGGTCGACAGTCGCGTTGAGGCGAAGATCGAAGGCGAGCCTCTGTCCCGGCGTGAAGGCGGGGACGAAAGGCTTGCTCTCGATCCGGAAGAAGGGGCTGTCCGCGGCGGGCTCCGGTCCAAGGACATAGAAGCAGCCCTGGGCATCGAGACGCCGCCAAAGAAAGGCGGCGCTGTTGCCGGATCCGGCACGGCGGACGCTTTCCGGCATGACCGTCCAGAGCAGCTTGTGCTCGACGGAGAGACGCTTTGCATCCTCCTCAGGTTGCAGCACCGACAGGAGAGGGGCGACGCTTTCCCCGTCGCGTTTCAGTGTCAGCCGCGTGAAGAAGAGGGGGTTAGTCATCGCCTGCCATCCTCTCTTCTCCGCTCGCCGCGACGAGCCATTCGCGTCGCGCCGAAAACAGCCAGGCGTTCCGGTCCACGGGTTCATCCAGGCGAATGTGGCTGCGGCGCGGTCGGTCTGAGGCCGGGAGATCCGCTTCGTCTTCGACTGCGATGTCTCCGCTCCCCGTCTTCCAGGTCTCGCCCGCATAGATGCGAAAGGCGGCGACCACATCCGCCGCCTCGATCTCACGTGGCGCCAGAGGTGCTGCGAGCGGGCAGGAGCGGCGCCCGAGCGACAGGACGAAGCGGGGAGCGCGGAAGGCCTTCGCGAGGTCGGCCGCAATGACGGACGCGTCGGGCTGTTCCGCGTAGGCGACATGGAAGATTACGTCGGCGAGGTAGCTGCGCCGTGTGATCGAGGTTTCGAGCCCGCCGCGATGGGAAAGGGCGTCGCGGCGCGTGGCGGGTCGCCCCCTCGCGCCGGGGAGTGATTGAAACGTGTGAAAATCCTGGGTCAGGCGGCCGGGTCGCAGCGTACGTGTGGCGATGCGGAAGGAACGGCCGAGCGCCGCCTGCCCTTCGCGGTCCGTCCGTTCGATCCCCAAGGCGGCGCCGGCGAGGCCGAGAAGGGCGGAGCGTGTCGGGCGCGCAGCCGTCCCCCGCTCCACATTGCCCGCTTCCTCGCCGAAGCTTGCGAAGGGAGCCGCGCAGGTCACGACGAGGAAGGTGGTCATGCGGCCGGGCTCGAAAGGCCGGTCGCGGCGAAGTCGGCCACCTCCGCCAGCGTCGCGCTATCTTGGCGCCGCATGTCGAGGCAGATCTCTTCATCCGAAGTGTCGCCATAGACGCGGACGAATTCGGTACGCTTGTCGGTCAGCGCTTCGATCGACAGCTCCATTTGATCGCCCGATCCGACGGGCTTCAGAAAGGCGCTTGCGAGATTGATCGGCTGGCCGTCGCCCTTTTCCAGAAGCATGAAGGCCGCACGCACATGGTTGCCGAAGCTGTTCTTCTTGCCCGATGGGGAGGCTTCGGCGACGGCCCGAGTGAGGGCGCGCAGGCCCGCTGCCGCAAGGTCCGTATCGCCGGCGAGGTTGCGCACGAGCAGTTCGCGATTGACGCAGACATAGGTGTAGAAGATGCCGGCACCGAAACCGGCTTCGCCCACGAAGCCCGCGCCTGCATCTTCCTCCGGCTGCTTCAAATCGTCGACGGCGGTGTAATAATCGTCCTCGACATCGACGCGGTTGGTGGTGAAGGCATGGGCGACCTGCACCGCCGCCTCGCGATTATATGCGGGGTCGGCGGCGAGCATGCGCCCGAACATGGCGATGTCGACCGCGGTGTCGGCGGTCGCGAGCAGTGTCTTGGCGAGATCCTTCTCTTTCGGAAGCGCCTCCCCGGCCGCAGCTTTCTCGGCCAGTTCGAACGCCTTTTCCCGCTCCTCCGGAGAAACGAACGCAAGTTGTTCGATGCGCGTGGGGTGACTGTCGTTTGCCGGTTTCAGCTTGCCGAAGGCGGCCACGACCTCGCGGGTGATCGTCGTGGCCCTATCTTCTTCGCTGCCCTTCGCCAGGAGATGCTGCAGAAGCTCCTCGCCGAGACGCTGGGTGCGGGCGCCGAGCTTTCCGGCAAGCGTCGTCTGAAAGGCTTCCGACGTGCGGATCGCCCGCTTCAGTGCCTGGCTGGAAATGCGCATGCGCGTGACCCCACCGATGACCGCGGTCTTCGGCCGCCCGAGATCGTCCCGGTTCGGGTTCGATGGCGGATAGACGGTCAGGGCATGCATTTGCAGGAAGCGGCTCATAGGGCGGTCTCCGGGGCATTTGGGGCAGCCGCTTCCGCGGGCGGCAGAGGGCTGAGGCCGTAAGGCTGGTAGTAGTGCAGTGTCCAATCGCGGCGGGTGCGATCGTCGAACGTCATGACGTCGGCGATGAAGGCCGCCACGTTGAAAGGCGTGTCGCCGAGGATGGCGAGTGCGCGCCGTGTGGCGCGAAGGAAGCGATCCGGCTCGTCGCCCGCTCGCAGCAGCGCACCGAACCGCGCGCGCGACAGGCGGGGGCGTTCGCCTTCCATGGCGAGATGCCCGTCGGCCTTCAATCCGAGCACTGCGGCGAAATGCTGGCGTGAGGGGTGCGCGGGCGGGCGGATGCCGGCGAGGAGGGCGGCAAGAAGTGCGAGCCGCTCCATCAGGCGGGTCTGCGCGTCGCTATTCTTCGGCCAGTCGCTCCGCATGGCGAGATGAACGCGGCGGATGAGATCATGCGTCGGTTCGATGAGAAGGGCATCGGTGAGGTTCTGGCATCGGCGCAACTCGGCACGGGCCGCCGCGTCACCAGCTTTGTTCCGCTCGCGATCGCGGTCCGGGTGCAGCGCATGCCACCAGGCGAGCACCGCTTTCAGCCCTTCGTCCGACAATTTCATGCGGGCTCCTCCGTCGTCGCTTTGTTGCGCTGCGGCTCGGGCAGCCTCAGCATGCCGAAGAGCTTCTTGCCCGCGCCCGTCCGGCCGGAGAGATCGCTCTGCAGGCGAGAGAGCGCGGCGACGATGCGCCCGGCGTCCTCGGGCTTGTCGAGCGGCACCGGCGCCCGCTCTTCGAATTCGGCAAGCGCCGCTTTCCGCAAGGCCCCCAGGAAGCGGCGGGTCGCAGCCTCTTCGTTTTGCGCAGGATCGGCGAGAAAGCCTGCGAGACCGGCATGGAATGCCGCCTCCGCCGTGGCGATGAACGTGGCGCCGGCCGCGTCCAGAACGCCCTTGTCGAGGGCGACGGACGCGCCGTCGCCGAAGAGGGCCGATTTGAGGGCGCGCCGCAGGCAGGAGGCCGCCATGCTTCCCGCCTCGGCAAAGCGCCGGGCGAGATCGTCGAGCGCCTTCTGCTCGGCCTCGGTCGGGGCGAGATGCAGCGGCTCCTCGGCGAAGAGATAGGCGATCGCTTCCATATTGTTCATGGCCCAGCCACCGACCCTGAGCCGCGGTTCGGCGGCACCCTCGGGCATCAGATCGGAGCGGCGCAGGCCGCGCGCGAGCCGGACGGCCTCGGCCGGGCGCGCGAGCCTTTGGTCCTCTGCGCCGATCGCCACCCCCACCCAGTCGCGATAGGAGAGCCGGCCGCTCTTCGCCTTGAGGGAAAAAGGCTCGCTCGTTTCGTTCTGCTGCCGATAGGGCGTCAACGGATGCTGCCAGGTCGGCCCGTAATCGACGCCCCAAGGCTTCTGCACGAAGTCGGTAACGAGAGGCTCCTCCTCGCCGCTCAGCGGACAGCGCCCGCGCTCCTCCGACACGACGAGACGAATGCGCCGCGGCATGCCGAAATAGACCTGCAGCGCTTCGACGTCACCGTCATGCGGATGAACCTGGCGGCCGGCCGTCTTGTCGGAGACGAGGGTCGGGGCGAGCCAGGGCAAGGCGGCAGCCAGCCGCTCCGGCTTCGGCGCCCGCATGGGAACGAGATTGGCGAGAAGTCGCCGCGCCAGCGGCTGGGGCGCGCCGTCGGCTGCGAGAGGCACGACAAGCGCGGAAAGGGGCCCGCCGCCACGCATCGAGGTACGATTGCCGGCCCCGCCGGAAGGCGCAAAGGCCTGCAACGTGTAAAGCGCCATCGCTGCGGCGCGCAGACCGAAAGCCGGAAAGCGGGCGCGGTGCGTCAGAAGATCGGCGTTCTTCTTCTGGCCGTTCTGCCCCGGCGTGTCGATGAGAAGCGCTTCGACGGGCGCCGGTGCACCGTCGAGGGGCTCGAAAGCCTGGAGAAAACGCGGGCTGTCGCCGCCGAGCTCGAAAGCCGGCACGAAGGGGCGAAGCCGCTCTTCCCACGCCGGGCGCGACAGCGGCGCAGCCCACAGATCCTCCCACACATCCTCGTCGCGAAGATCGAGGGCAAGCTGTGCGATGCCGAGCGCGAGCTCATGCGCGGCGATGTTGAAATCCGCCCGCGGCCAGGCGAATTCGACCGGAAAATCATCATCTTCGCCCGACAACGATAGGAGTTCTGACGCGCAGATCCACGACCGATAGCCGGAGCGTAGGAGGACTGGGAAGAAGCTGTCAGTGAGCAGATTGTACATTGTTAATTGAATAGTGCTGAGAATCGAATCGATACTCTCATGTCTTAGTAAAGGGTCAGATGTAATCGGGTTTTGGTCAAGGCACGCCGGGGCGGCCGTGCCTGCAAAGCTGATCTGCCGCATTGTTGCTTGCCCCACGACGTGATCGCGCACCCTCCCCGCGTATGCGGGGAACACCTCGGCATCTACACCGAGCCGCAGCCGGAAGCCGGTTCATCCCCGCGTGTGCGGGGAACACCGCGACCGGTGTCTCGACGAACAAGCCCGCCCCGGTTCATCCCCGCGTGTGCGGGGAACACTCACCATCACCGATCCCGACGGCGGCGGGTCGGGCGCCACGCGGTTCATCCCCGCGTGTGCGGGGAACACTGATCTTCAGCACGGCCGCGCACCATGATCAGCGGTTCATCCCCGCGTGTGCGGGGAACACCGCGGCTTCGGCGCCGGTAACCCCCATGGCCTCGGTTCATCCCCGCGTGTGCGGGGAACACGCTTCTGAGGTTAGCTATGACTGTCGCACGTTTGGTTCATCCCCGCGTGTGCGGGGAACACAACAGTCAAAAAGTCGGCTACCGAAATTCGAGCGGTTCATCCCCGCGTGTGCGGGGAACACGTTGTCTCCGCCATACATGCGAACCGCCGGTTCCGGTTCATCCCCGCGTGTGCGGGGAACACGCGGACTGAATCCGATAGGCGGTCTGCACGACCGGTTCATCCCCGCGTGTGCGGGGAACACCCGGCCTTTCTGCGGTGCAATTCCAACGCCAGCGGTTCATCCCCGCGTGTGCGGGGAACACAAGCGGATGGCCCCCTCCACGAAGTCGAAGAGCGGTTCATCCCCGCGTGTGCGGGGAACACCTCAAAAACGTTTTCCCATTTGCGTGCCTGACCGGTTCATCCCCGCGTGTGCGGGGAACACAAGGAGCGCGTCATGTTCGCGCTCCCATTCGTCGGTTCATCCCCGCGTGTGCGGGGAACACGTTCGCGTTCGGGGCTACAAGCACATGGACGACGGTTCATCCCCGCGTGTGCGGGGAACACGGGCATAGGCGCCGGCCGCATCGATCGCGTGCCGGTTCATCCCCGCGTGTGCGGGGAACACTTGTCCTGGAAGTGGAACGTGGCTACGTCGCCCGGTTCATCCCCGCGTGTGCGGGGAACACTCCTTTTGGAAGTTATTGGAAGAACGGCGGTTTTTCCAGCGTCCTAAAACTACCGATCGTCAGCCCTCGTTTTGGCTGCGGAGGAAGCCGCGCACGGCGTCATAGGCAAAGCGGTCTCCCGAGGGATTGGCGAGGGAAAGGTCGCCGTCTTCATCGACGATGACGAGCACGATCTTCGCCTCCCATTCGGGCCAGTCGGCACGCGCCGCGTCCGCTGCGGCATCGTGAAGAGGCGCTGCCTGGCGCAGGAAGGCGGCCCGCACACGAAGCTCCGACAGGGCCCAGGCCTGCACCGCCGTCGGCGCGTCTGCCCAGGGAACGACCTCTGCGCCTTTCCGCCTTGCGAGCCGCAACGTCACGGTGGCTTCGCCGAGGCGGGTGCCGATCTCCTCATCGTTGCGCAGGTCGCTGGGCAGCCCTCCATACCCCTTGGCGAGGTCGACGACATTGTAGCGGCCCATTTCGCCCTCCGCCCGGCCTGCCCCTTCGCCTTCCAGTTGGGCCGCCTCCAGGCATTCCGGGACGCGATCGCTCGCATAAACCGCCTCGATCAGATGCCGCAGGCGGTCTGGCGCCACGATCCGGCCCTCGTCGAAAAGGAGTTTTGCTGAGCGCCACATGATGCCGGCATGCTGATAGACGAAAGCCGCACCGCCGAGCGCCGGGCGCAGCCAGTCGGCGGCTGTCGCCGCGTCCGGGTCCGGCGAAATCACATGGATGGGGGGCGCCGCGAGGGGGCGGCCTGCGGCCTGCGGCCGGTCGAGATGCCGCCAGATCCGGCCAGCCCTTTGAATGATGAGATCGATTGGCGCGAGATCGGAAATGAGGACGTCGAAATCGACATCCAGCGATTGTTCGACGACCTGCGTGGCGACGAGAATGTGGCCCCTGCGGCCCTCGTCGGGGCCATCGGCTCCGAAACGGGCAAGGACGTCCGCCTCGATCGCCTGGCGGTCCGTTTGGGCGAAGCGGGCGTGGAAGAGATGCGCCTTTGCCGGCTCCGGCATCTCCGAGACGAGGGCGTCGTAGAAAGCGATGGCTTCATCGACGGCATTGACGAGGACGAGCACGGCGGCGCCGTCTTTCGCGAGCGACAAGGCGGTTGCGCGCGCCTCTTCACGATCATCCAGCCTCTCCACGCCGATCTCGCGCGCCAGGCTGGAGGACGCGGCGACCGGAAGTTCGTGTGTGGCGTCGCGGGACGTGATCGTCATGAGCGGATAGGCGCTCGACGTGATGCGCGGCGGTTCGTCAGCGCCCAGCCCCTCCGCGAAGGCTTCGATGAGCCTGCGCCGCTGCCTCTCGGCGAGGGTGGCGGAAAGAACGATTGCCGAGCCGCCCTGCATGGCATGCAGGCGGACGAGCGTCGCAAGCTCCTGGCTCATATAGGCATCGAAGGAATGCGCTTCGTCGATGATGAGGATGCGGCCCGCAAGGCCATATTGGCGAAGCGTCAGGTGCTTCTTGGGCAGGATGGAAAGAAACGCCTGGTCGATCGTGCCGGCCCCGACATCGGCAAAGAACGCCTTGCGGCGATCATCGGCGATCCAGGCGGCACAGAAGGCGCCTTCGGCCGCGTCTTCGCCGCGGCTCTCGCCGTTGGGCAGCGGGACAGAGGCAAGGAAAGCCTGTGTTTGCCGGGCATGGCCATGCGCGAGGACAAGTGAGGGAAATCCGCCTTCAAAGAGCGCTCGATAGAACGCAGCAAGCCGGCCATGCATCGCATTGGCTGTCGCCTCCGTCGGCAGCGCGAAATAGATGCCTTCTCCCTTGCCCTCAGTCATCATGCGGGCGGCGACAAGAGCCGCGGCCTCGGTCTTGCCGGCGCCTGTCAGATCCTCAATCACGATAAGACTGGGACCTTGCGGCAGCGCAAGACGTCCCGCCTCCGCCTGCAAGGGACGCGGCGCCGCGGCAGCATGAGGAGCGAGGCGGGTAAGGCTGGGCGCCGAGAAAACGGCGGGCGGCACGAGCCCTTTCGCCGGAAGTGCGGCCTCGGCCGCCGAAAGCGCGCGCTCCCAATACTCCTGCGGCGGCATCTCCGGCGGATGGAAGCCGAAGAAGGCGATGTCAGAGCCGATCCAGTCGGCGAAGGTGATCAGCCCGGAAAGCTGCCAGGACCAGCGGCAAGCCCCCGTATTACGCAACGCCGGAAGCGGCTCAGGCCGGATGATGTCCGCCAGGAGGCGCGTCGCCGTTGCGGCCGCATCGACGCAGATCGGACCGATCGCCGGGTGTCGTTCGGCGTCTGTCTTGTCGGCCCCCGCTTCGAGGCTCTCCGTCGGGCGCCCATGGTGGCCCGCGACAGCCGCGATGATCGGCGCCCGCCGGCTTCCTTGAAGTCGCGGAAACAGCGGGTCGAGGAGGAGTGCAATGGGCCCGGCATTGAGAAGAAGAGCGCTCGCCCGCCAGTGGGGCAGGGGAACTGCCGGGCTGAGCGGCCCCAATTGCTCTTGCGGCCAGAGAGCGGGCTGCAAAGCCTGGAATGATTTGGAAAACTTCCCCAGATCGTGAAGTGCAGCAAGAAAGGCCGCGGTGCGCGCAAGTGCTTCCGGATCCACGCCGAGGAGATCGGCCATGCGTCTCAGACGCGATGGGACCGCGCGTTGCGCGACGAGCGCGACGGCGCCGACGTCCATGAGATGATGCAGGACTGGTTTATAGGCGCCGTCATCGTTTGAATGCGGCGCGGGCGGAGGCGTCTTGCCCCAGAAGGGGATGACGCCGCGCCAATCGTCCTCTTGCCCCATGACCCGCCACCTCTCGTTGCGTTTTTGATGCCGAGTGATCAGGACGGTCAAGCTAGTTTCGGATTTTTGGAGCAATTGTACCGATGACGGCTTTAATCGATCCCGATGGCATCATCACGCGCTGGCCGCGCAATGCTGCCGATAAAGACGCAGTGCTAAACCACCTCGCTGCACGCTTCGAGCGGGGGCGCTGTTATTCCGAAGGCGAAGTCAACGCGATCCTGAAAGAGCTGCCAGGCCCAGCTCGACAGCGCCAGAGCGACGTATGAACAGGCGCAGGCGGCCATCAAATCGTCCGAAGCGGCACTCCGACAGGCGCAAGCCGAATTGGCATGGACCACCGTCACGAGCCCGATCGACGGCATGGCGAGCGTCGCGCTGGTTTCTTTGGGCGATCTGGTGACCGCGAACCAGGCCGACGCGCTTGCCACCGTCACGCGGCTCGATCCGATCGACGTCGACGTCTATGCGCCGTCGGTGCGCATGCTGGAGGTTATCGGCGACATTGCCGGCGGGCAGCTCAGGGGCAACGGAAGGCGGAGCCGGAAGCTGCCGCCGATTTTCACCCGCTCGCCGGGCTTGCAGATGCACGCCGCTCCGGACGCAAGCGCACCCGCCAAGCCGCCGCGACATCGGCTTCCGCAGACAGAGCCGCTCGCTCAAGAACCGGTTAGGAGCGGCGGCACCGGAGGAATGGCCGCGGCGTCTGTGATGTCGCGTGCATCCATGCGAAATGCGTCCGGATAATGCTCTCTGTCCGAGCGCCGCGGCGGCTCGGTGGAGCGCCATGTGAAGAGACATTCCGCGCATTGAAACACGGTCCAGATGCCGGCAACGGGGCTATGTGCGAGTTCGACGATATGGTCGTCGCCACAACGGGGGCAGATCATGGTCAGGTCCTTTTCAGGCATCAGTTCAGCGGTTTTCGGCGATCAGTCTGGTCAGCCGGCTGACCCATTCCGCGGTTTCCGGCAGGTCGCGGGCCGACTGACTGAAATGGCCGCGATCGTCAGGGGTGACGGGCGTCGTCGCATCGATGACGAGCTTGTCCGTGATGCCAGAGGGCGATGAGCTCGGGTCGAGCGCCACCACCGACATGTTTTGAAGCTGCACCAGATCCCCGGCCGCATTGACCTTGGTCGACAGCGCCCACATCACCTGCGGCAGGTTGAAGGGATCGACATCCTCGTCGACCATGATGATCATCTTCAGATAGCCGAGCCCATGCGGCGTGGTCATCGCCCGCACGCCAACGGCCTTGGCGAAACCTCCATAGCGCTTCTTGGTCGAGATGATCGCCAGAAGCCCGTGCGTGTACATGGCGTTCACCGCCTGCACCTCAGGAAACTCCGCCTTCAGCTGCTTGTAGAGCGGCACGCAGGTCGCCGGCCCGATCAGGTAATCGACCTCCGTCCACGGCATGCCGAGATAAAGCGATTCAAAGATCGGGTTGGTGCGATAGGAGACCTTGTCGATGCGGATGACCGGCATGCTGTGCCCGCCAGAATAATGGCCGGTGAACTCGCCGAAGGGGCCTTCCAGTTCGCGCTTGCGGCCTTCGATGACGCCTTCGATCACGACCTCCGATCCCCAGGGCACGTCGAAGCCGGTGAGGGGCGCGGTCGCGATCGGATAGGCGGAGCCGCGCAGGGCGCCTGCCATCTCATATTCCGACTGGTCGTAGCGCAGCGGCGTTGAGGCCATCAGCGTGATGATCGGATCGTTGCCGAGCGTGATTGCGATCGGCAGGTCCTCGCCGCGCTCCTCTGCGGCATGCAGATGAATGGCGATGTCGTGGACCGGCACCGGCTGGATGGCGAGCCGCCGCTTGCCTTTGACCTGCATGCGGTAGACGCCGACATTCTGCTTGCCAAAATGATCGGGATCGAGCGGATCGCGTGAGACGACGGCCGCCTTGTCGAGATAAAAGCCCCCATCGCCGTCGTTGAGGCGAAAGAGCGGCAGTATCTCAAAAAGATTGATCTCCTCGCCCTCGACGGAGTTCTCGTGCCAAGGCGCGTCTTCGCGGCGCTCCACGGCGACCGGAAAGGCGTCCCAGCGGCGGATGAATTCCGCCACCTGGTCCTTGGTCGAAGTCTGCGGGTCCATCCCCATGGCGATCGCATGGTTCGGCCAGGAACCGAGCGTGTTGAGCGCGACACGCGCATTCGTGAAGCCGGCGATCCTGTCGAAATAAAGCCCCGGCGCCTGATCGCCGATACGCCCCGCCGCATTCGCCGCGGCAGCAAGATCCGGCTCTGCCTGAACCTCGTCGGGGATGCGCAAAAGCTGGCCATTCTCCTCAAGGGCGGCAAGAAATGATCTGAGGTCGTCAAATGGCATGCGGGTCTCCTTCTCCGGCGGGCTCGCGCGGCGCCGGATCTTGATCGTCTGAGGTGGGAAGGCACGTGGCGGGCAGACCGGCCCAGCGGCGCGCGCGGGGATGAGAAAGGTCGAACTGGTCGAGGATACGCGCGACGATATGGTCGACGATGTCGTCGACCGTCGCGGGATGATTGTAGAAGGCCGGCATCGGCGGCACGATGCGCACGCCCAGCTCGGCAAGGGCGGCCATGTTTTGAAGATGGATGGCACTGAGCGGCGTCTCGCGCGGCACCAAAACGAGCCTGCGACGCTCTTTCAACGTGACATCGGCGGCGCGGCCCAAAAGCCCGTCAGCATAGCCGGAACGTATGCCGGCGAGCGTCTTCATGCTGCACGGCACGACGATCATCCCGTCGGTGCGGAACGACCCGGAACTGATTTTTGCGGATTGGTCGCCGGCGTTATAGACGACATCGGCCAGATCGCCGACTTCGCGCGCCGTATGAGGGGTTTCAAGTTCAATGGTCGCTCGCGCCCAACGCGACATGACGAGATGCGTCTCCACATCCGGCATGGCTGCAAGCGCCTTCAGAAGCGCGACGGCGATCGGCGCGCCAGTGGCGCCTGATATTCCAACGATAAGCCGCACGCTGCGGACCTCGATAATTCGTGTACGAACAATACGGGTCTTATATCGTTCGTATACGAACCTCAAGGAGGAGTGATGTTCGACAACACGGTTTTTCACGTCATGCGTGTCGTCCTTCAGGAGCACAGCTCACGCTGGGCCGCAAAAGTGCCGGATCTCACCAAGCCGCAATATGCGGTGCTGGAAGCGCTCGACATCGCCGGCGAGATGGATCAGGCCGCACTGGGGGCGGCAAGTGCAACGACCAAGGCGACGCTTACGGAAATGCTCGGGCGCATGGAGCAAAGAGGGCTGATCGCGCGCCAGATTGATCCGGCAGATACGCGCCGGCGCGTCGTGCAACTGACGGAAGCCGGCCGCGACCGGCTCGGCGCAGCACGGCCGGTCGCCGCGGCCGTCACGGAGAGCATGCTGCAGTGCCTGACGGTAGAGGAGAGGGGCCAACTGACCGCAATGCTGGCGGATATTCGCCGGGCCACTTTGTCGGATGCCCCCCAGAGCTCATGACGGGCGCGCTGTCCAGCTTAATTGCCGGGCTCCGTCCCTTAATGACTCAAGCTGTGCCTCTTCTTCCTCGTTCTCCGCGTCCGAGCCTTCCTCCCGCTCTTCGCCCCGATAGACGGCTTCGCTGGCGCATCAGCTCTTGGTTTTCTTCGCTTTTGGGCGCTTGGTCGGTCTGCCCTGGGGTTGGCTGCCGGCTTCTTTGAAGCCTTTGCGCTTCGGCTTGAAAGCCTTGCGGTCGTCGTTGGGACCGTTTCGGCCCATCGGCTTGCCACGGCCTCCCGGCCCGCCGCGGCTGCCAGGCGCATCGGATTGCGAGATGGTGATGTCGTCGCCCTCGCTGTGAGCCGCGGTCTCTAGAAAACGCCCGGCGACGCTCTCGGCGATCTCGAACTTGGTCTCCCGGTCGAAGATCTTGATGGCGCCGATCTCCTGCCGTGTGATCTGTCCGCGTCGGCACAAAAGGGGCAGCAGCCATTTCGGGTCGGCGTTGTTGCGCCGTCCGACATCCATGCGGAACCACAGATAGGGGCCACCGCGCGCGTGTTTGGACGAACCCCTGTCGTCGCGGTCGCGGCCGGGCCTTGCGGCTGCCGGATCGCGCCCGAAATTCGGGTCGAAGACGTCTTCCGGCGCGGGCAGCTCCGAGCGCCACCGGCGCACCAGCATTGCAGCGAGAACTTCCGGCGAGTACGCGGCGAGTAGCCGGGCGGCGGTTGCTGCATCCTCCTCGCTCGGCTCCTCCTTGAATGCCGGATCAGCGAGCAGGCGCTCTTCGTCGGCCACGCGGATTTCATCGGCCGAGGGAGCCGCGCCCCAGGCCGCATCGATGCGCGCTTCGGCCAGAAGTCGTTCCGCCTTGCGGCGTCGCGAGATCGGCACCAGCAGGACCGAGACACCTTTGCGGCCAGCCCGCCCGGTCCGTCCCGACCGGTGCTGCAGGGTTTCCGCGTCGCTCGGCAAATCCGCATGGATGACGAGATCGAGGCTCGGCAAGTCGAGACCGCGCGCCGCGACATCGGTTGCGACGCACACCCGTGCTCGGCCATCGCGCAGCGCCTGCATCGCTTGGTTGCGCTCCGCCTGGCTGAGTTCGCCCGACAGGGTGACGGCCGCGAAGCCGCGCTCGATCAGGCCTGAGGAAAGGTGGCGCACACTTTCGCGGGTGTTGCAGAAGACGATGGCATTCGGCGCTTCGGCGCGGCGCAGAATGTTGACGATCGCGTGCTCGGTCTCGTTCGGCGCAATCCGGACGGCGCGATACTCGATGTCGGCATGTCCCGCCTCGCCGCGCGCCACCTCGATGCGGAGCGCGTCCTTCTGGTAGCGCTTCGTCAGCTGCATGATGGTCTGGGGCAGGGTTGCCGAGAACAGGAGCGTGCGCCGGGACGCCGGTGTGGCCTGCAGCAGGAATTCCAGATCCTCGCGAAAGCCGAGATTGAGCATCTCGTCGGCCTCGTCGATGACGAGGGCTTTGAGATTGCCGATCTGCAGCGCGCCTCGCGTGAGGTGATCTCGCAGCCGTCCCGGGGTTCCGACGACGATGTGGACGCCCTGATCGAGCCGGCGCCGCTCGGCGCGCGGATCCATGCCGCCGACCAATGTCACGAGACGGGCGCCGGTTTCCGCAAAGAGCCAGGTGAGCTCGTTCGTCACCTGCATGGCGAGTTCGCGTGTCGGTGCCACGATCAGAGCCATAGGCTCACCCGCTTCGGCCAGTCTTTCTTCTTCGCCGAGGAGAGTGGGGGCGAGGGCGAGTCCATAGGCGACGGTCTTACCGGATCCGGTCTGCGCCGAAACGAGCAGGTCGCGCTCGGCTGCTTCAGGTTGCAGGACGGCCGTTTGAACGTCGGTAAGGTCTGTATAGCCACGGCTTGCAAGCGCGGCGGCGAGCGGCGCGCTCGTCGTGATCAAGGGCATTGGGTATCCTAATTGGGCGGAATGCGGGCCGCGCGGATATGCGCGGCGGCTCCGAAAGCGGCGACATGGTGCCGTGGCCGTTGCCGGCTCCATATCAAGGATTTGCCGTTAAGCCAATGAGGCCGCGCGAAGCTGCGTCATTCACCGCTGCCCGATGCGCCGGGTGTCGCGGCAAACTGTTTCAATTCAAGAGCGTCAACCGACATACTATCGGCAAAAAACTCATATCTGTGGCGCCGGCCGCTCAATTTTACCTATGTTGTTTTTCGGGGCGGGACCACGCCGTAAGCGAGTTGTGCGATGCAGAGTGCGAAAAGCGCCGATGGGACGCGACCAAATTGAGCCGCAGATCTCACATGCAAATGCAAGCGGACGAACGCCCGTCCGTTCTTTTCGTCTGTCTCGGTAATATCTGCCGGTCGCCCTTGGCAGAAGCCGCCTTCCGTGAAGAAGCGGCAGCGCAGGGGATGGAGGTCGAAATCGATTCCGCTGGCATGGGCGACTGGCATGCCGGCGAAGCGCCCGATCCGCGGGCGCAGGCGGTGGCGCGCCGCCACGGTGTCGATGTCACGGCTTGCCGCGCGCGCACCGTCACCCGCCAGGATTTCTACCACTTCACCCACATCGTGGCGCTCGACCGCGAAAATCTGGCGGCACTTAAACGTATTGCGCCCTCCGACGCGACGGCGAGGCTGAGCCTGCTCCTCGACCATGTGAAAGGCCGTGAGGGCGAGCCGGTGGCCGATCCTTATTTCGGAGGGGATGAGGGCTTCGAGACCACGTGGTCGGATGTGAGCGCCGGGGCTCGCGGCTTGGCGCAGCATCTCAAGGTGCCGGTATGAGCCTCCTCGGAGAGGCCGGGGCGGAGCTTCTCGGCGGCGTCCTTGTTTCGGAAACCGCTTTGCATGGCGGCGACATCTCGCAACTCGCCCACATTAGGCTGGAGGATGGGCGTGAGGCGGTTGTCAAAAATGGTCCTTCCCCCCGCACAGAAGCGGCGATGCTCGCCGCCATCGCAGAAAGCGGCGCCCCGGCGCCGGCGGTTCTGGCGGTCGACGAGCACGCCCTCGTCATGGAGATTTTGCCCGACAGCGGCAGTCTCAGAAATGCCTGGGCCGATCTCGGTATCGCGCTTGCGACATTGCACGCGCATCGCGACGGGAAATATGGCTGGAGCGAAGATTATGCCTTCGGTCCCGTCGCGATCGTCAATGATCGTGCCGAGGATTGGATCGGCTTCTGGGGCGACAAGCGCCTCCTCGTGAACGTGCCGCATGTCGACGGCAGGCTTGCTCGCCGCATCGAACGTCTTGTCGCCGATCTTCCAAACCGAATTCCCGCGCAACCTGCCGCGGCGCTCCTGCACGGCGACATGTGGGGCGGAAACATCGTCGTGTCCGATGATCGGGTCTCCGGGCTGATCGACCCGGCCTGCTATTTCGGCCATTCCGAGGTCGATCTCGCGATGCTCAATCTCTTCGGTCGCCCCGGCGGCGCTTTTTACGACGCCTATGGTGCGCTGGAGCCGGGCTATGAGGAAAGGCTCACCATCTATCAACTCTGGCCGGCGCTCGTGCATCTGCGCCTCTTCGGCGGTGGGTACCGGCCGATGGTCGAAGGTCTTCTCCAACAGCTCGGCGTCTAGAAGCCGGCATCGCTTGAGGAGTTCTCCTCTTGCGACCGTCGACATGGCTGCCGCAGCCTGTTTCAACGGGAACCGTCAAAGGGTTCCGAAGTTCCCTGGCTATGCCGACTTACGAAAAGGACGGCCGCAGCCTTGAGATAAGCGAGCCGGCCAGGACGCCGGGTCTCAGCATTTTCCTCGGCTACGGTGCAATGCTGCCGATCACCGTAGGCGCGCTCGCTGTCCTCGTGCTACCGGACGATGCGGCCGAGGTCGTGCTGTCTCTGACGACGATCTGGGGCGCCGTTGTTTTAATCTTTCTTGGTGGCGTGCGCCGAGGCCTCAGTTTTCGCACCGAGGCCGGCCCGACAATCACGCAGCTCGTCATGACTTTCTGGCTCTTCGGGCTCGGGCTTGTGTCTCTGCTGCTCGGGCCAGGATCAGGCACGCTTCTTTTGCTGTTGGCCGGCTATGTGCGCCTGGCGATCGTCGATCCGCTCAGCGCCAGGAGAGGCGAAGCGCCGCTCTTCTTTGCGCGTCTGCGTCCCCTCCAGATGCTCGTGCCGATTGCAAGCTTTGTGGTTCTTCTTCTCTGGGTCGATTGAGCCAGGCGACGAAGCCGTGAGCCGGCTTGCAAACTGTGTCGAGGCAGGCATTGTGACCGCGATCTTCTTTGATTCCCGGCCCGCCCATGACCCTTTACGATCTCAAGCCGGCCTTCCAGGCTCGCCTGCGCCCATATGTCGACCGCCTCGCCGAAAAAGGCGTGACGGCCAATCAGGTGACGCTTGCCGCCTCCGCTATCTCCGTTCTCGTCGGTCTTCTGGTCATGGCGGCCGAAGTGCGCCCGCTCTTCCTCCTCATCCCCCTGTGGCTCGGGCTGAGGATGGCCTTCAACGCCGCCGACGGCATGCTGGCGCGCGAGCATGGGCAGAAGAGCAGGCTCGGCGCCTTTTTCAACGAGCTCGGTGACGTCGTCTCCGACGCGTTCCTTTATGCGCCCTTCGCGATCCTGCCGGCCTTTGGCCCGGGGCTCGTCGCCTTCGTCGTGCTTCTCGCCATTCTGACCGAGTTTGCCGGCGTCCTGGCGCAGGCGCTGGGTGCCAGCCGCCGATATGACGGCCCGCTCGGCAAAAGCGACCGGGCGCTCGTTTTCGGCGTTATCGGGACATGGGTCGGCTTCGGCGGGCCGTTGCCGGATTGGAGCGCGCTCGCTCTGTGGGCTGTGGCGATCCTGCTCGTCGTCACCATCGTGAAGCGGGTGCGCGCGGCGCTTGCCGAAATGCCGGTAAGGGCAGGCGAATGAGCGATTTTCCGCCCGCCGCGTCGGGGTTCATGGTCGATGCCACCACGACGGCGCTGATCCTTGTGGCGCGAGTCGCAACCGGTGTGCGCGCGGAATGGCGCGGCTGCGATCCCACCACCCATCGCCGCATTTATTACGCCAACCATGTGAGCCATGGCGATTTCGTGCTGTTGTGGTCGGTGCTGCCGCCGGCGCTGCGGCGCGTGACACGTCCTGTTGCGGCCGCCGATTACTGGCGTGCGACGCGGATGCGCCGATATATCTCTGAAGAGGTGTTTCGCGCCGTCCTGATCGAGCGCACCCGCACGGAAGAGACCCCCGATCCAATCGCCCTGATGGCCGATGCATTGTCTGGCGGCGCCTCCCTGATCCTGTTTCCAGAAGGGACGCGCAACACCGGCGACGAGCGCCTCCTGCCGTTCAAGAGCGGCATCTACCGGCTCGCCGAGAAGCGTCCCGAGATCGAGTGCGTCCCGGTCTGGATCGACAATTTGAACCGTGTCTTGCCGAAAGGCGAGATCGTCCCCGTGCCGCTCTTGTGCACCGTAACCTTCGGCGCTCCGGTCAAGCTGGGTGAGGGAGAGGAGAAGCAGGCGTTTCTGGATCGCGCCCGCGCGGCGCTATTGGCGACCGCGCCGGCCAACGGAGAGACCCACAAAGATGGCTGAGCCCAATCTCCTCACTCTGGCGGCTGGCGTCTTTGCCATTCTGGCCGTCGCCTCGCTCATCGGGTTCATCCTGAAGCGGACGATCAGCTGGCAAAAGCCGCACGCGGTGATCGACAATCTCAACGCACGCATCAAGGCGTGGTGGGTGCTCGTCGCGCTGATGCTCATCGCCTTCCTGTTCGGCAAGGCGGGTGTCGTCCTTCTTTTCGCCTTCGCCTCCTTTACGGCATTGCGCGAATTCATGACGCTGACGCCGACCAGGCGCGGCGATCATTATGCGCTCGCGGCGAGTTTTTTCATCTTTCTACCGGCGCAATACGCCCTTGTCCTCGCCGACCAGTATGGCATCTACTCGGTTCTGATCCCGGTCTATGCGTTCCTGGCTCTCCCGATCATCGCTGCCTTTCGCGCCGACACCGCGCGGTACATGGAACGTGTCGCGCAGGTGCAATGGGCGCTGATGATCTGCGTCTTCTGCCTGTCGCATGTGCCGGCGATCTTGAACCTCGACATCCCGGGATTTGAGGGCGGCAACCTGCTTCTGATCGCCTTCCTGATCATCGTCGTGCAGGCAAGCGACGTGCTGCAATATATCTGCGGCAAGCTATTCGGACGCCGAAAGGTCGCGCCGAATTTGTCGCCGTCTAAGACCTGGGAGGGGCTGGTTGGCGGCGTCGGGCTTGCGACGCTTCTGGGCGCTGGGCTGTGGTGGCTGACGCCGTTTACGCCGCTTGTTGCGCTCGCCATGGCGGCGTTGATCGCCATCATGGGCTTCTTCGGCGGTCTCGTCATGTCGGCGATCAAACGCGACCGTGGCGTCAAGGATTGGGGACAGATGATCGAAGGTCATGGCGGCGTGCTCGACCGCATCGACTCCCTGGTCTTCGCCGCGCCGATCTTCTTCCACTTAACGCGGTTCTTTTTCTCGGTGAGCTGACCGGAGCAGTTTTCCGGCTTAGACTTGGCTGGGACGAAAGGTGCTCGGAAGGCTCGCCGCATGAGCAGCCTCGAATTCATGCTGCTCTTCCGCATGATGCCCGTAGGCGCCGTGGCGATCGGCGTGTTCTTTTATTTCGTATCACGGCACCAGAACCGACCCCGCGATCGCAAGCCTCCGGGCTGAGCGCCCGCGGCTCTCACGCCGCGGGTCATGTTCAGGCCGCTTCCTATTCCCCGGGCCGCACCGGCCATGTCTCGAGCCGGTAGGCTGAATCCCAGAACATCCATTCAAGCTGCACCGCCCGGTCGAAGGCATCATGCGCCTTGGCCTGAACGGTGGGCGCCGCCTCGGTCACGGCCTCGTCGGTGGTGGCGATCATCGTCTTGACGGCGTCCTGAAACTCCTCACCGGCATAGGTTTCGATCCACGCCGAATAGGGATTGGGCGACGCGGCGCGGGCAAGGATGTCGTTGCCGACCTCGGCATAGATCCAGAAGCAGGGCAGGAGCGCCGCCAGCAGCACCTCATAGGGCTCGCTCCAGGCGGTCGCCGTGATGAACGACACGTAATGGTGGCAGGCGGGCGACAGCGGGCTGGCTTCGAAGACCTCGGGTGCGATACCGTAATCGGCAAAGAAAGTGCCGTGCAGCGCCCGTTCCACCACGATCGCCCCTTGCGCGGAATTGGCGAGCTGCACCATGCGCTCGGGATCGGGTGCCTTGGCCGCGGCAATGGCGAGGCCCTTGCCGAAGCCGATCAGGTAATGCGCATCCTGGGTGATGTAATGCTTGAACCGCTCTTCAGAGAGCGTCCCGGCGGCAAGCTCGGTGTTGAACGGCATGTTGCGGATAGTCTCGTAGAGCCCGGCATTGCGCGCCCAGGCTGCTGCGGAAAACGTGCTCATCGCGATCTCCTTCCCATTCCCCGGCAAGTAGCCAGAACAGAGGGAAGCGTCTACCTGTCGAAGGGCTCTTTCGACTTAAGCTTTACGGGGATGTGCCGCTATTTCCGTCACAATCTGGTTTCCTTCGGCCTGTTCCGACAGCTATGGTGCCGCCTATGCGGGAGGCTTCGGGCCTCCCGTGCCAGTTCACGAACATGGGAACAGAAGATGACATTCATGCCATCCAGAAAGCTGATCGGGGCGGTGATCGCAGTTGCCGGCCTGGCGCTTGCCGGGACCTCCTTTGCGCAGGACGTAAAATTCTTCCGCATCGCCACCGGCGGCACGTCCGGGACGTATTTCCCGATCGGCGGTCTCATCGCCAATGCCATCTCCAACCCTCCGGGCTCGCGTCCTTGCGACGAAGGCGGCAGCTGCGGCGTGCCGGGCCTGGTGGCGACGGCGATCGCTTCCAATGGCTCCGTTGCGAACGTCAATGCAATTAATTCCGGCGGTGTCGAATCCGGCTTTTCGCAGTCGGACGTCGCCTATTGGGCGCAGACCGGCACCGGCGTCTTTGAGGGCAAGGGCAAGGTCGAGAAGCTCCGTGCGATCGCCAACCTCTATCCCGAGAGCATCCATCTCATCGCCAGCAAATCCTCCGGCATCAAGTCGGTCGCCGATCTGAAGGGCAAGCGCGTCTCTCTGGACGAGCCGGGCTCCGGCACCATCGTCGATGCGCGTCTCATCCTCGGCGCCTGGGGCTTGAGCGAGGACGACATCGAGGCGGATTATCTGAAGCCGAACCAGGCCGCTGACCGTATGCGCGACGGCGCCATGGACGCCTTCTTCTTCGTCGGTGGTTTCCCGGCCGGTGCCATCGTGGAGCTGGCCTCCAACACCGACATCACCGTCGTGCCGATCGCCGGCGACGAGGCCGACAGCGTCGTCTCCGATTACGAGTTCTTCGCCGCCAACACGATCCCGGCGGGCACCTATGAAGGGCAGGACGAGGACGTTGAGACGCTCTCTGTGGGTGCCCAATTGGTGACGAGCGCCGATCAGCCGGAAGAGCTGATCTACGAGATCACCAAGGCTTTGTGGAACGACAACACCCGCAAGCTCCTCGACAGCGGTCATGCCAAGGGCAAGGTGATCACGCTCGACACGGCTCTCGACGGTGTGGGCATTCCGCTGCATCCGGGTGCGAAGAAGTTCTACGACGAAGCCGGCGTCTCCAAGTAAGCCGGATTTCAGCAATGCAGGCGGCGGTTTTCCGCCGCCTGTTTGATTGTGGACGTTTGAGTGTGGAAGGCCGGAAGGCCCAAAAGACGACAGGTTAGGATGCAGGAAGAAAAAGAGATTGATCCCGCCGCGGTCAAAGAGCTCGAAGAGCGGTTTGATCCGGAAGTGCGTTTTCGGCCGCTCGGGCGCTACGCGGGATATGTCGCCGCGACGCTCCTCTTCTGCCTGTCGCTCTTTCACTATTACACGGCGGGCTTTGGCCTTTTGCGCGAGGTCAACCATCGCGGCGTGCATCTCGCCTTCGTCCTGTCCCTGATCTTCATCGTTTTCGCCGCAACCAAGAAGGGCCAGGATACCCTTTATCCCTCGAGCCTGTGGCGGCCGCTCGGCCTGCCGATCTACGACTGGCTGTTCGCCCTCGCGGCGGCCGTAGCCTCGCTCTACGTCCCGTGGATATTCAACGATCTCGCCTTCCGCGTCGGCAATCCTCTGCCGATCGACGTCGTCATGGGGACGGTCATGATCGTCGTCCTCCTGGAGGCGACGCGCCGATCGATGGGCTGGCCCTTGCCAGTGATTGCCATCATCGTCATGGCCTATGCGATATTCGGGCAAAGCGCGCCGGGCGTCCTTGTGCATCCGGGCAGCGATTGGAAGACGCTCGTCAACCACCTCTATCTGACGAGCCAGGGCATCTACGGTCTGCCGGTCGGTGTCGTGGCGACGTACGTCTTCCACTTCGTCCTTTTCGGCGTCTTGGCGACGCGCATCGGTCTCGGGCGCCTCTTCATCGACTTCGCCTCGGCCTTCGCCGGCCGCTTCTCCGGCGGCCCGGCCAAGGTCTCCGTCTTCTCGTCGGCTCTTCTCGGATCGATCTCGGGTTCCTCGATCGCCAACACGGTGACGACCGGTGCGCTGACGATCCCGGCGATGATCCGCATCGGCTATCAGCGCCATTTCGCGGCGGCCGTGGAAGCGGCATCCTCGACCGGCGGGCAGATCACGCCGCCGGTCATGGGCGCCGCCGCCTTTCTGATGATCGAGTTTCTGGGCGTCTCCTATACGACCATCATCACGGCGGCGATCGTGCCGGCGGCGATGCATTTCTTCGGCGTACTCTGTCAGGTGCATTTCGAGGCGAAGCGGCTCGGCCTGCGTGGCCTGACGAGAGAAGAGTTGCCGAAGGTCGGCGTGATCCTGAAGCGGGACTGGCCGACGCTGATCCCGCTCTTTCTTTTGATCGGCATCCTCCTTCAGGGCTTCACGCCCTATCTCGCCGCCTTCTGGGGCATCACCGCCTGCATCGTCATCGGTCTCGTCAATCCGCTGAACCGCATCAAAGTGAAGGACGTCGTCGACGCCTTCGTGCTTGGCGCGAAATACGCGCTCGCCGTGGGTGCTGCGGCCGCAACGGTCGGCATCATCATCGGTGTCGTCACGCTCACCGGCGTCTCCTTCAAGATCGCCTATATGGTGACCTCGACCGCGGGGCAGTGGGCGGAAATGATCGGCCCCTACATCCCCTTCGGCGTGATGGAAGTCTCCACGCTGACGCTGCTGATCACCCTCATCCTGACGGCAATGGTCTGCATCGTCATGGGCTGCGGCATCCCGACGACGGCGACCTATCTGATCATGGTATCGGTCGCAGCGCCGGTTCTGGGGCTGCTCGGGATCGCGCCGATCGTGGCGCATTTCTTCGTCTTCTATTACGGGGTTCTGGCCGACATCACGCCACCTGTGGCGCTTGCCGCTTATGCCGGGGCGGGGATCGCCAATGCCAATCCCTTCAAGGCGGGCAACACCGCTTTCCGGCTCGGCATGGGCAAGGCGCTGGTGCCGTTCGTCTTCGTCTTCTCGCCGTCGCTGCTTCTGGTGACCGATGGCTTCACCTGGCAGGCTTTTGCGCTCGCTTTCACCGGAACGGTGGTCGGCATCACGGCGCTCTCGGCGGCCTTTGCGGGCTGGCTGTGGGGGCCGCTCTATCTCCTCGAACGGTGGGTGCTCGCCGTCGCAGCCATTCTTTTGGTGGCGCCGGAGTTCACCTCGACGGCGATCGGGCTCGGCATTCTCGCCCTCGTCCTCCTGCGGCAGGTCTTCTTCGGCTTTGAGCACGTACCGCCGAGACGGGCCGCAGAGAGTGAGGCGTCGACCTAGCTGGCGGCGCTCGCCGGCGTGAGCGCCACGCCCTTGATCTGCGCATAGAGCTTCTGGCCCACCTCAAGCTGCAGGTGGTGCCAGGAGCGCCGCGTCACGCGCGACAGGAGCCTGGCGCCTTCACCGTTTTCGCCAAGGCGCAGGACGAGGAGTGTTTCGTGCTCGCCGACCGGCGTTTCTGAGACGATCGTCACCGGCAGGATGTTGATGATCGTCGTGCCTTCGGGCGGACGGCGGGTGAGGCTCACATCGCCAGCCGCGATGCGGATCCGGCGGCGTGTTCCGGGCGCCCCGGCCGAGGCCGGGATCTCGAAATGCCCACCGGCGACGGCAAGCCGGGCAAGGCCGAAAGCGGCATCATAGCTTTCCACGACCGCATCGAGGCTGACGACGGCCTCGCGCGAGGCAGCAAGCGGCAGGTTCGGGTCGGCCTGCAATTCAACGAGCGGCCCGGCGGCGAGAACCTTGCCCGCCTGCATCAGAACGAGATGGTCGGCAAGGCGTTCGACCTCGGCGATATCGTGGCTCACATAAAGCACGGGCATGGCGAGGCGATCGTGCAGACGCTCCAGAAACGGCAGAATGCCGTCCTTGGTCTGCCGGTCGAGCGCCGAAAGCGGTTCGTCCATCAACAGGAGCTTCGGCTGCGAGAGAAGCGCCCGGCCGATGGCGACGCGCTGGCGTTCGCCACCGGAGAGATTGCGGGTCGAACGCCCCAGGAGATCGCCGATGCCCAAAAGCTCGATGACTTCCTCAAAACCCGTGCCGCTGGCGGAGGAGGGCGGCCGTCTGCCCGGCGCGCCGTAGAGAAGATTCTGGCGAACGCTGAGATGCGGGAAGAGGCTCGCTTCCTGAAAGACGTAGCCGATCGGGCGGCGATGCGTCGGGCGGAAGGTTTTGTCGTCCTGCCAGATCTCGCCGTCGATCGAGAACGTGCCCTCTAACCTGTTGAGGCCGGCCGCGCAGCGCAACACCGAGGTCTTGCCGCAGCCCGACGGGCCGAACAGGCCGGTGACGCCTTTTGCCGGCACCGAGAAAGAAGCGTCGAGCACAAAGTGACCAAGGCGACCTGAAAAGGTAGCCTCGATCGTGTTTCCTGCCATCGGCGGAGGTGTCTGAACCGTCATTTCCCGGGACGCGCCACGCGCTTTTCGATGAGTGTCATGGTCAAGATGACGACGAAGGCGAAGACGACCATGCCGGCCGCCAGCACTGTCGCCTCGGCCCAGCGCAGTGTCTCCACATAGTCGTAGATGGCCACCGACAGGACCTTGGTCTCGCCCGGAATGTTGCCGCCGATCATGAGGACCACGCCGAATTCGCCGACGGTATGGGCAAAGCCGAGGACGGCACCCGTCAGAAAGCCGGGCCGTGCGAGCGGCAGGGCGACGCTCCAGAATGTGTGCAAAGGGGAGGCGCGGAGCGTTGCGGCGACCTCCAAAGGTCGTTCGCCCATCGCCTCGAAGGCGTTGCGGATCGGCTGCACCACGAAGGGCATGGAATAGATGACGGAGCCGATGACGAGGCCTTCGAAGGTGAAGGCGAGCGTGCGCCCGCCCCACAGCGCCGCGAGCTGTCCGCCCGGCCCGGAGGGGCCGAGCGCAACGAGAAGATAAAAGCCCAGAACCGTCGGCGGCAGGACGAGGGGCAGCGCGACCACGGTCGCGACTGCCTCCTTCCACCAGGCGCGCGAGCGCGCGAGCCACCAGGCGATCGGCGTGCCGACGAGGAGCAGGATCACCGTGGTGATCGTTGCAAGCTCGATCGTGAGGCGGATCGCCGAGACGGTTTCAGACGAAAGGTCCGGCACGAACGATCAGCTTCCAGCCGAGGTGCCGTAACCGTACTTCTCGATGATGGCGCCGGCTTCCGGTCCCTTCAGGAAATCGAGAAAGGCCTTTGCCGCCTCGCTCTCCTCGCCCTTCTTCAGAAGGACGGCGTCCTGCTTGATGGGCGTGTAGAGATCGGCCGGAACCTCCCAGCGCGAGCCCTCGTCACTGGCCGCAATCTGCGACAGGGCCACGAAGCCGAGCTCGGCATTGCCGGTTTGCACGAATTGGAATGCCTGGGCGATGTTGTTGCCCTGGACGATTTTCGGCTCGAGATCGTCGTAGACGCCGAGCGCCTTCATGGCCTCCACAGCCGCGGCGCCATAAGGGGCGGTCGTCGGATTGGCGATCGAGATCTTGTCGAAATCACCCGATGTCAGAGTGTCCTCGCCGGTGACGAGGTCGGCGTCGGTGCTCCACAAGACGATCTTGCCGATCGCATAGGTGAAGTCGCTGCCTTCGACCGCATAGCCTTCGGCGATGGCTTTGGCCGGCCGCTCGTCGTCGGCGGCAAGAAACACCTCGAACGGCGCATCCTGGCTGATCTGCGTGTAGAGCTGGCCGGTCGAGCCGAACGACAGAGCCGCTTCGTCGCCGGTCTTTTCCTTGAAGGCGGCGGCGATTTCTTTCGCCGCTTCGGTGAAGTTCGCGGCGACGGCGACATTCGTTTCGGCCGCCGCAGCCATCGAGGCAGGCAGAGACACCGCGGCCACCAGAAGCCCGGCCGCAAAAGAGCGCAATGACATCATTTCAGTTCCCCCAATGATCAGTCGATCGCAAGAATGACATGCGCCGCGTCGAAGAGAGCGCATGCCGGCTTTCCGGGTTCCAGGCCCAGAGATCTGGCACTTTCGGCCGTGATGGTTGCGGCGAGGCTTTTCTCGCCGCCGATATCGAGGACGACTTCTGTCGTGACTTCGGAGGGCGTCAGCCGGCGGACCGTGCCGGCGACGCAGTTGCGCACCGACAGGGGCGGAGCGCTTTCGCCCGGCGCAATGATGACGAAGGGTGCCTTGATGAGGGCGACCGCCTCGCGACCGACGCACAGGCCGAGCATTTTGAGGCTTTCCTGCGTGACGACGGCGTAAATCGTCGTGGCCTCGTTGACCTTGACCGCCACTTCGCTTGCGACCGCATCGGAGATGATCTGGGTGATCGTACCTCTCAGCGCATTGCGGGCCGAGGTCTTCATGAGCACTCCCGAGACGAGGTTGAGCGGAGAAATGCCGGTGCCGGAGAGATGCGGCTCGAGGGAGCGCACGACACGTGCCATCTCCGTCTCCAGCTTGTGATAGGCCTCGATGACCTTGATCCCCGTCGGCGTCAGCGTCGCCCCGCCACCGGCACGTCCGCCGGTGCGCTTTTCCAGAAGCGGCTGACCGAACAGATTGGCCATGGCATCGAGCGCATCCCAGGCGGCCTTGTAGGTGATGCCGGCCGCCTTCGCTCCGGCCGTGATCGAGCCCTCCCGCGCCACGGCTTCGAGCAGTCGGATCCTGTCGCGACCGACGGCCGGCGATTCCGAGCTGCGCAAAGACACAAGGGCTTCGATTTCCATGGCCGAGGGACACTCTCCTAACGTCGTATAGTCAAACTACATAACGTGTCGCTAGTCTCATAGATAGTTCGACGTTTGGGGGACAAGGATATGAAGCTCAGTGCACGCAATCAGCTCAAGGGCACGGTCGTTGAAGTGTTGAAGGGGGCGACCACTTCGCATGTTCGCATCGATATTGGCGGAACGGTCATCACCTCATCGATTACCAACGAGGCTGTCGATGAGCTGGGCCTTAAGGTCGGTCAGGAGGCTTACGCGGTCGTGAAGGCTTCCGACGTCATGGTCGGCGTCAGCGACTGACATGAGCGGGCGAGACGCCGCCGATGCAAGGGAGCGCGCCGTTGCGGCGCCTCCGCCCGTCGATGCGGGACTCGTCTTTATCGGCCGTGCCCGCACGCCTTGGAGATCGCGGATGGATTGTCCGCGCATGGGGCGCCCGGACGGGCCGCTGTGCCGGTTGGAAATCTTCGAGCCGTGGACCGAGGCGCTGCGGACCATCGCGCTCTACGAGCGGCTCGAAGTGCTCTACTGGCTGCACCGTTCCCGCCGCGATCTCGTCCTGCAGAGCCCCAGAGGCGGCGGCGAGGCGCGCGGCACGTTTGCGCTTCGCTCGCCGGTGCGGCCAAATCCGATCGGCTCCTCGATCGTCAGGCTGGTTGCCGTAGAGGAGGGGGCGCTCCTGGTGCGCGGCATGGATTGTCTCGACGAGACGCCGCTCATCGACATCAAGCCCGATCGTTGTCTCTATAAGCCCGCTGGACCTCCGCATCCGGGCGATTTGCAGGTGGAGAGCGATTTGGCCGGGCGTTCAGCCCCTTAAGCCGCGGGATACGGCGAGGTCGACCGAGCTTCTCGGGATTCCCGTCATGTCATGACGTTCGGCCGAAGCCGTTGAGGCGCGCGGCAGGCGTTCCGCTTAGGCAGTGCTAAGCATTGTTCACCGGTGAAAATTTGTTACAGAAGTGGCATTGCTCCTGCCCACGGACCGGACAGTGCCAAAGGACAAGCTTCTCAACCCGGCGCGCCAGCGCGCGGCCTTCGAGCGGGTGCGCAAGGCGCACCAGTCGGAAGTGGCGGAGGATTACGTCGAGCTGATCGACGACTTGATCGCCGTCCACGGAGAGGCACGGGGAACCGACCTCGTGGAGCGCTTCGGGGTGACCCACGCCACCGTCAACCGGACCATTCAGCGGTTGATCCGCGACGGACTCGTGCGTTCCGAACCCTATCGCTCGATCTTCCTGACCGATGCCGGCAAGGCCCTTGCTGAACGCGCACGCGAACGTCATGCGCTGGTACGTGATTTCCTCCTGGCGATCGGCACGAGCCGCGAAATCGCCGAACAGGATGCCGAAGGCGTGGAGCACCATGTCAGCGACGAAACGCTGGCGGCATTCCGCAATTTTCTCAAACGCCAGAATTGAGCGCGCGGCGCTAAACGGGGTACCAGGGGCCCGGACCACCCTTTTTTATGAGCCGGGCAAGGGCTCGACAGCTCGCCTTGATGGCCGCGCCGCGGCGTCGGAACTCCAAGTGGCATGGGCACCTTCGGCCCCGTCCGGATGGTTCACCCTTTGCCGCCGACGCGCAACGTCGCATCCCTGGCTTGCAGCATGGGATTGTCATCCGGCGCCGATATTGTGACAAGATCGACGCAAAGCGCACTCAGGAGATGGGATTGTCATGAAGATCGCGGTTTTAGGAGGCGACGGTTTCGTCGGCTGGCCAACCGTCTTGCATTTGTCGAAGCGTGGGCACGAGGTCCATATCATCGACAATCTGAGCCGTCGCTGGATCGACACCGAGCTCGGCGTTCAATCGCTCACCCCGATGGATTCCATCCAGGAGCGCTGCCGGGTCTGGCGTGAACTGACGGGAGTCGCCCTACGCTTCCATCTGATCGACGTCGCCAAGGAGTACGAGCGGTTCAAGAACTGGCTGGATGAGAATCGTCCCGCGGCGATCATCCACTTCGCCGAGCAGCGCGCTGCGCCCTATTCGATGAAGTCGGATCGTCACAAGACCTACACCGTCGACAACAACGTCAACGCCACCCACAACATTCTGAACGCCATGGTTGCCGTCGATCTCGATGCGCATCTCGTGCATCTCGGCACCATGGGCGTTTATGGCTATGGCACGGTCAAGGCGCAGATCCCGGAAGGTTATCTGCCGGTCAAGATCCAGAGCCAGACGGGCGAGTGGGAGGACCGCGAAATCCTCTATCCGGCCAATCCGGGCAGCGTCTATCACATGACGAAATGCCTCGATCAGCTGCTTTTCCAGTTCTACGCCAAGAACGACGGCATCCGCGTCACCGACCTGCATCAGGGCGTGGTGTGGGGCACCAACACCGCCGAAACGAAGATGCACGAACAGCTCATCAACCGTTTCGATTATGATGGCGATTACGGCACCGTCCTCAACCGCTTCCTGATTCAGGCGGCCGTCGGCTATCCGCTCACCGTGCACGGCACCGGTGGGCAGACGCGCGCTTTCATCCATATTCAGGATTCCGTGCGCTGCATCGAAATTGCTCTCAAGAATCCGCCGTCATCCGGTGAGCCGGTCAAGATCTTCAACCAGGCGACGGAGACCCATCGGGTGCGCGATCTCGCCGAGCTCGTTGCGAAGATGACGGACGCGAAGATCATTAACCTGCCGAATCCTCGCAAAGAGGCTGATGAAAACGAGCTTTCCGTCTGCAACGAAAAGTTCCTCGCTCTCGGCCTCGACCCGATCCGGCTCGAGGAAGGCCTCTTGTCGGAAGTGATCGACGTGGCCCGCAAATACGCCTACCGAATCGACAAAACGCGCATTCCGTGCGTGTCTGGGTGGACGAAAGAGCGTAACAAGGCGATTAATACCCACCCAGGTTCGCCGAAATTGACGGCAATCTCCTAAAGTTCATAGAAAGTCTCGGCCGTATGGCGAAAGTTGCCTATGCTACCCTTGCCGCAAATCCTGATTACTTGATCGGAGCGACGGCGCTTGCGCGTTCATTCCGTATGACGGAATCGGAAGCGCCGCTGCTTGTCCTGGCCCCGGAGGATCTTCCGGGGCTCGATCAGATGGAGGCGGAAGGGGTGAGCGTGGTTCCGACGCGTCCACCGGAGGTGTCGGAGGCATTTCGCGAACGCCATAGCCGGGCCGCGCAGCATCGCGAAGCGCCCTTTACGAGGGGAGAGAAGCCGAGCTTCCACGACCCGCTTCTCAATTTCGCCAAGCTGCGGCTATGGGAACTCGATGAATATGAGCGCATCGTCTTCGTCGATGCCGATGCGCTCTTTCTGCGCAATTGCGACAAGCTCTTCGGCTATCCGGGGTTTTCCGCCGCTCCGAACGTCTACGACGCGCTCGACGGTTTCCATCGGCTGAATTCCGGCGTTTTCGTAACCGAGCCCGACAAGGCGACCTACGAGACGATGATGCTCGTCCTCGACGCGCCCGACGCGTTCTGGCCCCGCACCGATCAGAGCTTTTTGCAGGATTACTTCGCCGACTGGCACGGCCTGCCGTACATCTACAATGTCCTGCAATATGTCTATTTCCGGCTGCCGCAGCTGTGGAATTGGGACGCCACCAAGATCCTGCACTACCAATACGAGAAGCCCTGGCAGGAGGATCATCCCAAGCGCGCAGAGCTTGGGCCGCTGATCGATCTGTGGTGGAACGTCATGGAAGGGCGCGGATTGCCGGAATCGCTCGATCCGATCGCGCCGGCAACCTGAGAGCCTCTTTCTGCGCATGAGCGAACAGCCGCCTCTTGTTCTCGTTACTGGCGGCACCGGCTATGTCGGCCAGTTGATCGCGCGCCATCTGGTCGGCCATGGTTTTCGGATCAGGCTCGCCTCGCGGCAGCGGCCTCCCGAGGGGCGCTTCTCCTTTCCTTTCGAATGGGTGCCTTTCGAGCTCGATCCGCAGGCCGATTTTGGTGCGGCCATCGCGGACGTCGATCACGTCGTCCATGCCGCTTTCCAGCATGTGGAGGGCCGCTACCGCGGCGGCGAGGGCGACGATGTCGAAGGTTTTTACCGCGCCAACCGCGACGCCTCTTTGCGCTTCCTGACAGAGGCCAAGGCCGCAGGCGTGAAGAGGGCCGTCTTCTTGTCGAGCCGTGCCGTCTACGGGTCTCTGGAGGGTCCGCTCGATGAGACGATGGTGCCCGAGCCGGACACCCATTACGGCCACGTCAAGCTCGCCGTGGAGAGGGGGTTGCGCAAACTCTGCCTTGACCCGCCGGAGACTTTCGCGCCGCTCGCCGTACCGGCCGTCACGCCCGCCATGCCGTCCGTGGGCTTTGCCGGAGCCTCGCTCAGAGTGACCGGGGTTTATGGTCTCGTCGAACCGCTGGAGCGGACGAAATGGATGAGCATCGCGCGCCAGATTCTTGACGGGACTCTCGAAATTGCGCCTCGCGTCGCGACGGAGGTTCATGGCGAGGATGTCGGGCAGGCTGTCGCTCTCCTTCTCGATGCGCCTGCGGAAATGGCCACGGGGCAGATCTACAACTGCTCGGATCTTCTTCTCAGCAACCGCGAGATCGTGGCGGCGTTGCGCGAGGCACTGGCCCGGCCAGGATCGCTGCCGGAAAGGGGCGACGAAAGAAGTGTCGCCATCATGTGTTGTGATCGCTTAAGGAGACTTGGCTGGCAGCCGGGCGGGCGGGCGCATTTTGCCGGCACGATCGATGCGCTTGCCGGCGTTTGTGGAGCCGAAGCGAATGAACCCACAACTTTTCCGTGAGCATCCGCAGCGGGAATACCTGATCCGCGAGCTGCATGCGCGGCCGTCGGAGCCGATGCGCGCGCCATTGCGAATCTCGCAATTCGCCGCCCTGTCGGGCGAAAAGAGTCTGGAGGCCGACCGGGAGCATCTGGCGCGCCTTTGCGCCCGTCTCGGCGGTGCCGCGCCCTCGAGCGAGGCGAAGCACCATACGGCCGAGTTCGGCGGTCTCACGGTGAAATGGGAGCGCCATACGGAATTCTGCTCCTACACCTTCTTCCGGCGGGCGCATTTCACCCACCCCTTCGAAGACACGATCATCGAGGAGCTGCCGCGCGACTGGCTGGCGGAAGTGCCGGGAGAGGTCCTGTCGGCGGTGCATTTGGCAATCATCCCGAAAGAGGTGGAGATGCCGAGCCCGGAGGAGATTTCGCTCCGGCATTTCAATGGCAATCCCCTGATCGGCAATGCCGTGGCTGGCGGCAAGGCTCTGGTCTGGGCCGATTTCCGCCTGCATTCCGACCATTTCACCCGCATCCTCATTCAGGACAAGGGGCTCGAGGAGCGCCATGCCGGCCGCACGGTGCAGCGGCTCGTCGAGCTCAACACCTATCGCGCGCTCGCGCTTCTCGCTTTGCCGATTGCCCAGGAGGCGACGCCGCGGCTGCGGTCGGTCGACGAGGCGCTCGCCGATATCAGTGCACGCATGGCCGACCGGGCCGATCAGACGAGCGACGCCGATCTCCTTCGACACCTGTCACAGCTCTCGGCCGAGATCGAAAGCGTGGCGGCGCGCACCAGCTATCGCTTCGGCGCCTCGCGCGCCTACTACCAGCTCGTCGAGCAGCGACTGCGCGATCTGCGTCTGGAGCGCATGGACGAGGTGCTGACCATCGATGGCTTTCTGGACCGGCGCATGGGACCGGCGATGGCCACCTGCGAATCGGCCGAGGAGCGCCAGGAGGCGCTGGCGCAGCGCGCCGCGCGTGTCGGCAGCCTTTTGCGGGCACGTGTCGAGGTGGAGCTCGAAGAGCAGAACCGAGACCTTTTGAAGAACATGGACGAGCGCGCGCGCGTTCAGCTCAAGCTGCAGGAGACGGTCGAAGGTCTGTCGGTGGTGGCGATCAGCTATTACGCCATCGGTCTCGTCGGCTATCTCTTCAAGGCAGCGGAAAGCGCCGGCACGCCGATCAATGTTGGTCTGGCGACGGGTCTTGCGGTGCCTTTTGTGGCAGGTCTCGTGTGGTACGGGGTCCGCCGGGCACGGCGTGCAGCTGCCAAAAAGACTCCCGATTAGACCACGACCTGAATCTCAATCGACGTTCGTCGACGGCACGGGCTCGCAGGCAATCCCATCATTATCTGCGTCGTGCCGCGGCCAGTAGCCCGGTTCGCCACGCCTGGCGGGTGCGAGCTTGACGAGTCGCGCGAGGCCGCAGTTTGGCGCCGCCGCGTAATGGCGCAG
Organism: Afifella sp. JA880; assembly: GCF_025379905.1. NCBI lineage: Bacteria > Pseudomonadati > Pseudomonadota > Alphaproteobacteria > Hyphomicrobiales > Afifellaceae > Afifella > Afifella sp. JA880. The sequence continues at coordinate 873,028 of NZ_JAOANH010000001.1, read as the reverse complement.
GACAATGGTTGGCGGCAGGTGAGGCTGCACAAGAACGGCGAGGAAGCCCGCGAGAAAAGCCAGGATAATGAGTGCGACGAAGGGGAGCCGACGTTTCTGAGGGGTTCGATAAAGACCGGCGGCTTTGGAAATGCGCGCGAAGCGCTGGCGCAGTTTCTCTGCCTCTTTCTCTGCAAGATCGGGAGGCAGACGGGGGCGCGACGCCGCCGCGGCTTCCCCGTGCCCTTCGTGACATTCCGATCCACCCCTAAGGCCCGGTTGGTGATCGGTCTCGCGTCGTGTATCCCCCGACATGTTTTGCCACCTACGCATGAGGGGTTAACCTTAGGTTGCGAGGGGTGGACAGCGCGCGTACAGCGGCGCGGCTTTCTGAAGCTGTGCTCTGCCGGCGTTACTCGCTCGCCTGCGCCTGTTCGGCAAGGCGCGAGGCGATCTCCGCGCCGTTGGTGCCGTTGCGGGCGCCGATCGTGCTGAGCGTGTCGCCGAGCGAGGCCTTGATCCCGGCCTGGTGCAGCATTTCCAGTGCGGTCTCCGGTTCCAGCCCGAAGGCGGGGGCGGCCTTCTCCAGAGGCGCGTTCGACAAGACCTGAAGCACGGTTGTCGGGCTCACATGCTGAGCGTTTCCCGTCATCCCGGTGAGTGCCACTGATGCCATGAGGGCGATGCCGAAAGCGCCCCGGCCTGCACTCCGTTTGAAGGACCGGGCAACGGCCCGCCAGTTGCTGAGGAAAAGCCAGAGCGCGGCGACGATGAAAAGAACGCTCAGCCATTCATGCGCAAAGCGAACAAGATCGCTGTAGCGATGCGTGAGCATCATGATCCCGGTCACGCCCGAGACGACCAGGAGCGCGACCATGGCCGGCTTCACGATCGTGCCGGTCGGGTCGCTGCCGAGCGAGGCCATGTTCGCGTTCCTTGAGCGCAGACGGTGGAGAGGGAAGGGCGGGGCGTCCCGCCCTTCCGGGAGAAATCAGTCGCGCGGCGGCAAGAAGGTCTTGTTCGCCCGCCAGGCATCGACGCTCCACGGGCCGGGACCGGCGAAGACGAGATAGAAGAACAAGAAACAGAAGAGGATCGCCGCATCGCCGCCGTTCAGCACGGGATAGAAGGCACGCGGGAAATGCGCGAGGAAATAGGCAAAGGCCATGAGGCCGGAGAGAACGAAGGCGACCGGCCGGGTGAACAGACCGATGACGAGGAGCGCGCCCCCGCACATTTCGAGAATGCCGGCGTACCAGCCGAGGCTGAAGGCCGCCGTCACGTGATCGGCCGGTGGGAAGCCCAAGAGCTTCTGCGTGCCGTGCTCCATGAACAGGAGTGCGGCGACGATGCGCACGACACTGAGGACGCGTGGCGCCCAGATTGTCTCAAGATCCTTGGTGGTCATGGGAAATTTCCTTCTTGATGATCGCCTGGATCCGCGAGCCTCGCCCGCAAACCGCCCCGACCGCTTCGTTCGCCCGCACGCGGAGAAAAACCGCTTCCCACGGGCAATGACGAACGATCAGCTTGCCGGAGAAAGCCACAGCATGGCTTCTCCCGCAAATTAACAGCTGGTAAGTCAGAGGCTTAAGAATGGACTCAGATGAGTCGCATGAGGAGACCGTGGAGCTAAGTTATAGGTCCCGCAGGGTTTTCTTTGGTCCTGCACACGCTCTTCAATCTGCCGTGACCCTCTCGCACAAGGTTTCGCGCGTGATCTCTGCCTCCACGGGTGCCGGAGCTTTCCTGTCTCATGCACGAGGTTTGTCGGTGTCGTCCGGGCAGGCGGCGAGGGCGTGTCCACCTGAATCGCGGCCACGAGAAGGATGCAGGAGACGTTTCCCATGACGCGCGTCCTGGCGATCGATCTCGGGGGCTCGGCTCTCAAGGCATGTCTGTTCGAGGCAGACGGGTCCGTCTTGGCGAGCGCGAATGTCGAGACGGGTTTCGAGGAACGGGCGCCGGGGCATTCCGAGCAGGAGCCGGCGCTGTGGTGGGAGGCTCTGAAGAGCGCCTGCGAACGGATCTCAAGCGAGAGCTCGGGTGGGCTCGGCGGCATTGCGGCGGTGGCGCTGTGCGGTTTCACGCGCACGCAGGTCTTTCTCGATCAAGCGGGGAAGAGTGTGCGCCCGGCGCTCGGCTTCCGCGATTCGCGCGCTGAAAGCGCGCTGGCGACGGCGCGGAGGGACGAGGCTCTCGACGCCGACGGAGTGCTCGCAGGCCTCAATGCCTTCCATCCGACCGCACGTCTTCTCTGGTTGAAGGAGAACGAGGCGGAGAATTGGGAAAGAACGCACCTTGTTCTGGAGCCTAAGGATTATCTCAATCTGCAACTGACGGGCATCGCCCGTTCCGACCACGTCTCGCAGCATTGGCTGGCGCAATCTTTGGCCCGCGGCGACGCCTCTGCCGCCGCCCGCCTCGGCCTTGAACGCGCTCTTCTGCCGCCGCTCGGGCAGCCGGAAGATATCGTCGGCCAGGTGCGCGAAGGGCTGCCGGGGGCGCTGAGCGCCCTTGCCGGAGCCAAAGTCCTGTGCGGTTCCAACGACAGCTGGACCGCGGTCGCCGGTCTCGGGGGGCTCAAGAGCGGAAGCGCCTATTGTATTTCTGGCTCTTCGGAGGTCTTCGGCCTGCTGTCGCATCGGCGCGGCGAGGCCGAAGGGCTGATCACCATCCCCTGGGGGGAGGAACTCTGGCATCTGGGTGGGCCAGGCCAGAACGGCGCCAACCTTCTCACCTGGATCGTCGATGGGCTCGATGCGACGCCTCGACCGTTCCAGGAACGGCTGGCGGCGCTTCTGGGCGAGCCTGAAAATCCGCGCCCACTTCTGTTTCACCCGTATCTGCACGGAGAGCGCACACCGTTCTGGGACGGAAACCTTGCGGCCTCCTTTCTCGGCATGACGTCCGGCCACGGCCGGGGCGACCTCGTGCGCGCCGTCATGCAAGGCGTCGGCTTCCTCAACCGCACCGTGCTGGAGCGGGCGGAGACGGCGACAGGCCTTGCCGCGGAAGCCGTTCGCATGGCCGGAGGCGGCACGAAAAGCCCGCTCTGGAATCAAATGCGCGCCGATATTCTCGGCCGTCCAGTCCTTGTCTCTCGCCACGCCGAGATGGGGCTCGCCGGCTGCTTTGCTCTTTGTCGGGTGGCCCTTGGGTTTGCGGAGAACGTCGGCGCAGCCGCACCCGAGGAAGACTTCACCTCCTACCTGCCGAACGCGGCGCACCATGCGCATTACGATGCGCTCTATGCCCTTTTCACCGAGATGCATGAGCCGGTGGCACGTGCTGCCCGGTCTCTCGAGAAGCTTCGCCGGAGGCCGAGTTGAATGCATCGTCCGGGAGCGACATGCGGCTTTAAGAGCAAAGTGCCGATCCGGCCCTTGACCTTACGCCGCATTCTGCGCCACGCGAACGTTCACGCATAATGTACTGAAATGACTCTTGGATGCAGGATGGGGCGAAGAATGAGGCATGGCACAATGCTGCGAGAGCATCGAGGCGTGGCGAGATGAGCGGAAAACCCGTCGTTCTCATCACCGGTGCCAGCGGCGGCATCGGTCGTGCGACGTCTTCGGCCATGCAACGCGACGGGTGGCGGATCTTTGCGACCGATCTCGATGACGGTGGCAAGCTCGCCGATCTGTTGGGCGAAGACGACGCCTACGCCTCTGCCGACCTTCTCGACCGGTCGGCGCCGGAGGCTCTGGTCGATGCCTGTCGCACCCGCTTCGGCCGCATCGACGGCCTCGTGCATTGTGCCGGCACATCGCATGTCGCGGCCTTTCCCGATCAGGACGACGAGGGCTGGGAGCGGGTGATCGACGTCAATCTCTCGAGCGCCCATCGTGTCGGCCGGGCGGTGGGGCGCGCGATGCGTTCTGCCGGAAACGGCGGCGCTATGGTCTTCGTCTCATCGATCGCCTGGCTTTCGGGGGGCGCCAACCCGGCCTATGGCGCGGCCAAGGGAGGCGTCAACACGATGACCTTCAACATCGCCCAGTCCTTGGGGCCGGACGGCGTGCGTGCCAATGCGGTGGCGCCGGGGATCATCGCCACAGAGATGGTGCGTGGGGCTTTCCCGGGCGATGCCTTCGGAAAACTCGAGCGGGCAGCCTCGGCGCGGACGCCTCTGCGCCGTCTCGGTCTGCCTGAGGACGTCGCGGAGGTCGTCGCCTTCCTCATGTCACCGCGCGCCGCTTTCGTGACGGGCGCCGTCATTCCCGTCACCGGGGGGCTGGAATTGATCCCGCCGATCGGCAAGCTCGCGGACCAGGCCGGGTGAGAGATTTCATCGCCAAATACGGGACGGCGCTCGCGGGGCTCCTCGTCTTCGTCTTCCTCATCGTCTTCGCGCGCAATTTCGCCTCCAGCGCCAATCTGCTGAATGTTCTGAAGCAGACGAGCTTTCTGGCGATCCTTGCCACCGGCTTCACTTTCGCGCTGTTGACCTCCGAGCTCGATCTCTCCTTCGCCAATCTTGCGAGCCTTGCCGCCGTCGTCACCGGCGGCCTCATCGCCGGCGGCACGTTTTGGGGGCTTGCCGTTGTCGCGGGTCTTGCCGTCGCCACCCTGGGCGGCCTGGTGAACGGGTTCCTCGTCACCGGCGTGAAGGTGCCCTCTCTCATTGCCACACTCGGCACGGCCGCGATCGCCAATGGTCTGACGTTCATGATCACCGGCGGCGTGGCCTTTGTCGGGCGCTGGGATCCGATGTTTCTCGCCCTGGCGCGCGGCAAGATCTTCGGCATTCCGGTCCTCGTCGTGGTCATGGCGGCCGTCGTTCTGAGCGCCTGGTTCGTGACGCGCAAGACGCGGCTCGGCACGCATATGCTGGCAACCGGAGAAGCGCAGGAGGCGGCCCATCGTGCCGGCATCGCGACGCGGCGCATGAAGCTGATCGGCCTTACGCTCTCGGGGTTTGCGGCCGGTATTGCGGCCGTTCTTCTCGTCGCCAATCTGAGCTCCGCCTCGCCGCAGATGGCGGGCGATTATCTCTTGAACGGTATCGCCGCGGTGCTTCTCGGCATGACCATGTTCGAGCCTGGACGCCCGAACATTGCCGGCACCTTCGTCGGTGCCCTGATCATTTCGGTGCTTGCCAACGGCCTCGTGCTTCTCGGCGCTCCCTATTACCTGCAAGATATCATGCTGGGCGTCATCGTCATCGCCTCCGTGAGCGTCTCTGCCAGCGTTCTGAAGAAGGCCGCATTTTCCGTATGAAGCGCGCCGAAAAAGCCGCGCTCTGCCAACGATAAGAGGGATGAAAATGAAACTCAGATTGCTGCTTTCGCTCGGCGTCGTCGCCTTCGCGGTGACGCGCGCGGTGTCCGCCCAGGCCTTCGAGCTCGGCGTCGTCGCCTTTCAGATGTCGTCGGAGACGCATGCCCGCGTCGCCAATGCCGTCGAAGCCGCCGCGAGAGAAAAAGGCTGGGACGTCGTCGTGCTCAATTCCAACGGCACGCTGCAGACGCATTCCGAGCAGATCGAGAACCTCGTCCAAAGTGGCGTCGACGGCATCGTGCTCGCCATGTCGAAGCCCGTCGAGTTCGACGCGCAGATGCAAGAGGTGAAGGACGCCGGCATCCCGCTGATCACGGTCATGAGCGGGGCCAGCCCGAATGCGCTTTTCGATATTCAGGTCAATGAGTACGCCGTCGGCTCTGAATCGGCGCTCTATCTTCTGGGGCAGCTCGGCTATGAGGGCTCGATCCTGACGGACCGCTTCGAATCCAATGTCGGCACGCGCATCCGCGGCAAGGTGCTCGACGTCGTCTTGAGCGAAAACCAGGCGGTGAAGGAAGTGGGCAGCCATTCGATGGCCCGCACCAAGAGCTGGCAGGAGGATGTGCGCAACGGCATGAATGCTCTCATCATGCAAAATGCCGGCAACTTCGACGGCATCTGGGCTTCCTTTGATGGCCAGGCCTTCATCATCGACGATCTGCTGAAGCAGCAGGGCATGCAGAAGGGCGACGTGGTTCTCGTCTCGACAGATGGTGGGCCGGAAACGTTCCGGCGCATCAAGTCGCCGGATTCCATGCTGATGGCGACGGTGGCGATTCCGTTCGAGGCGATGGGCGAGGCAGCCGTCGATGCCATGCAGAAGATCGCCGTCGAAGGCGCCGAGAAGGAAACCATCACCTCAGGCCCTTATCTCTACATGAGTGCCGATCTCGTCGATCAGTCGAACGTCGACGACTTCATCAAGGAGTAGGCGAGGGGGCCGGTGGGCGAGCCGCCGGCCACTTTGGAAAAAAGATGAGCGACATCCTCACCGTCCGCAACGCCCGGAAATCCTATGGTGCTGTCAAGGCGCTGCGCGGCGCCGATCTCAGCGTCGCGGCCGGCGAGGTGCACGCACTCTGCGGCGATAATGGCGCCGGAAAATCGACGCTGATCAAACTCGTCTCCGGCGTGGAACGTCCGGATGTGGGCGACATTCACGTCCGCGGCGAAAAGGTGCGGCTTGCAAACCCGCATGACGCGCTCGCGGCCGGCATTGCGACCATCCATCAGGATCTCGGTCTCGCGCCGCGCATGATGATCTATCAGAACATTTTCATGGGCTCCGAGCTCGAGAGGCGGGTCCTCGGCATCAAGGTGCTCGACCGCGCCGCCATGATCGCCCGCTCGCAGGATTTTCTGATCTCGCTGAATTCGGTGATGCGCGACATGACCGCCAAGGTGGAGAACCTGTCCGGCGGGCAACGTCAGGCCGTAGCGATTTGCCGGGCGCTTCGCTGGAAGGCGGAAATCATCATCATGGATGAGCCGACCGCCGCGCTCGGCGTGCGCGAGACGGAAGAGGTGATGAAGCTCATCCGCCGGTTGAAGGAAAACGGCGTCACCGTCATCCTGATCAGCCACAACATGCACGACGTCGTGGCCGTCGCCGACAGGGTCACCATCCTGCGCGGTGGCCGGACCGAAGCATCGCTTTCGACCGACGGCCTGACATCGCAGGCTCTGTCGGAGCGGATCATGGGCGGCGACTGAGCGAACAGAAAGGCGGAGAGCGGCCGCCATCCGTGCGGGGCGAGGCCGGTTCGGGCCGAACGCTAAGCCCACCGCAGATCCGACGGACGCTGAGAGCAAATATCGTCCGTGTCCTTCATGCCGGCCGAGCAACGCACTTGACTTCGTCGCGCAGCGAGATTTTATGCGCTTAAACGCATATGCGCAAAACCGTGAGCTTGTGATGGACGTGTCTCTTGTTCTCTCCGCCTTGGCTGAGCCGACGCGGCTTGCCGCCATCCAGATCTTCTGGGACGGCGGGGAGCATTGCGTCTGCGAGCTGATGCAGCGCTTGGAGGCGACGCAATCGCGCATGTCGCGGCATATGGGGGTGCTGAAGGCGGCCGGCCTCGTCGTCGACCGCCGCGATGCGCAATGGGTTCGCTACCGGCGTAATCCGGACCTGCCGCAAGAGCTTGCGGCGATCGTCGATGCGGCCATGGTCGCGCTCGAGGGCGGGTCGACGAGGGCGGCTGCATGAGCGCCTCCGGCTTTGCAGACAGCCCTGCGCCGGGATCAGGTCGTCGCTCCTCGCCACTCCTGTTGTATCTTGGCACCGTCGCAGCGTTCGCGCTGTGGGTCGGCGTTTATATGGGCCTCAAACCGGCTGCCGAAGCGCTTACCGGCTTGCTTCCAGTCTCACGGGAGAGCCGGCTCGGCGAGGCACTCGCCTTCTTTCTCTACGACACGCCGAAAGTGCTGATGCTGTTGGCGCTCGTGGTTTTCGTGATGGGGGTGGTGCAATCTTTCTTCTCTCCCGAGAAGACGCGGGCCTTTCTGTCGGGTCGGCGCGAGGGGGCCGGCAACGTCATGGCGGCTGGGCTCGGCATCCTGACGCCCTTTTGCTCCTGTTCGGCCATTCCGCTCTTCATCGGGTTCGTTCAGGCCGGCATCCCGCTCGGCGTTACCTTTTCCTTCCTGATCGCCGCGCCGATGGTGAACGAGGTGGCGCTTGGCCTTCTCTTCGGTCTGGTCGGCTGGCAGGTGGCACTCCTCTATCTCGCCTTCGGACTTGGCGTCGCAATCGTGTCGGGTTGGGTCATCGGCCGCCTGCACATCGAATCCTGGCTGCAGGACTGGGTGCGCGAGTTGAACGCGACGGGCGGCTGCTGCCGCGTGCCAGAGGACGAGATCACCGGCGTTGAGCGTCTCCGCGAGGGCCTTGCCTCCATGAGGGAGATCGTCGGCCGAGTGTGGCTGTGGATTCTCGTCGGTATCGCTGTTGGCGCCGGCATTCACGGCTATGTGCCGGCGGAGCTGATGGCGCGCATCATGGGTGCAGAGGCCTGGTGGTCGGTGCCGGCTGCAATCGGCCTCGGCATTCCGATGTATTCCAATGCTGCCGGTATCATCCCGGTGGTGGAAGCGCTTCTCGATAAGGGCGCGGCCCTCGGCACGACACTCGCCTTCATGATGGCGGTTCTGGCGCTCTCGCTGCCGGAGATCGTCATTCTGAGAAAGGTGCTGAAGGGAAAGCTCATCGCCGTCTTCGTTGCCATCGTCGGGACGGGCATCTTCAGCGTCGGCTTCCTGTTCAATTTCCTGTTCGGATAAATCGGAGGTGTTTTCTGAGATGAAGGATGTGAAAGTGCTCGGTCCCGGCTGCAAGCGCTGTGAGACGACAGAGGCCATGGTGCGTAATGCTGCCGGGAGGCTCGGCATTGAGGCAAAGGTGCAAAAGGTAACGGACTACGCCGAGATCGCTCGATATGGCGTTGCCTCCACTCCGGGCATCGTCATCGACGGCAAGCTCGTCCATGCCGGAGGCCTGCCGCGGGAAGACAAGCTGGAGGAGTGGCTGACGGCGTGAGCTTGCCCTTCGCCCTCGTATCCGATCGCTGAGAGAAAGAGTTTCGCCGACCATGAACGTCGTCATTCATCACAATCCCGACTGCGGCACCTCGCGCAATGTTCTGTCGATCATCGAGAAGGCCGGCTACCGGCCGACCGTCATCGAATATCTCAAAGAGGGCTGGACCCGCCCGCAGCTTCTGGCGCTCTTCGCTGCGGCCGGACTGACCCCGCGCGAGGCACTCAGGACGACGAAATCGCCGGCGGAGGAGCTCGGCCTGCTCGATCCCGAGGTCAGTGACGAGAAGCTCCTGGAGGCGATGATTGCGCATCCTGTTCTGGTCAACCGGCCGATCGTCTGCACGACAAAGGGTGTGCGGCTGTGCCGGCCGAGCGAGATGGTGCTCGACCTTCTCGATAGTCTGCCGCCCGGGCCGCTCGCCAAGGAGGATGGCGAGCTGATCATCGATGCGAACGGGCGCAGGGTCGCATAACGGGCGTGCTCGCTTACATTTCTGTAACCCGTTGATTTGCCTCAAGCGCGGTATCGCCGGATCTGCTAGATTGCAGAGGATGCTCGCAACTCGGATTCCACGTCTGGCGTCGCTGCTTCTCGCGCTTCTCCTCGCACTCGTCGGCGGACAGGCGAGCTACGCCTACTCGCATGGCCGGACGATGGCGCCGATGGACGTGTCAGAGATGCGCCTCGTGGCCGAGCAGCCGCATGATTGCTGCCAGGAGGCGCCAGCGGAAAAGACCGGCTGTACCGCAATCTGCGCCGCAACCCTGCAAGCTTTCGCCACCACTCACATGCCGGCTGTGCCCGCGCCTCGGCGCGCTTTCGTGGCGGGCATGCGACCCGATGCGAGGGTGCTTGTCGGAACGGATCCGGAAGCCCTGTCACCGCCGCCACGAAGCATCCTTTCCTGAAAGAAGCGGGCAAAGCTCGCAACAGACTGAATCGCCGGGTGAAACCCGGCCCATCTGCACTTTGGAAAGATGCTTCCGATGAAAACTCGTTTTCTTCTCGCCGGCGCTGCGTTTGCCGGCATTCTCGCCGTTTCTTCCGTTCACGCGGAAGGACTTCCGGCCATGACCGTCTACAAGGACCCCTCCTGCGGCTGCTGCACGGCCTGGGCGGACAAGATGCGTACCGAGGGTTTTGCCGTCGAAGTCGTCCCGACCGACGATATCAGCGCCGTCAAGCAGCAGTTCGGCGTGCCCGATGAGCTCGCCTCATGCCATACGGCCGTTGTGGGCGGCTACGTCCTGGAAGGTCACGTGCCTTCGGCGATGGTTGCGCGGCTCCTCGATGAAAAGCCCATGACGACCGGTCTCGCCGTGCCGGGCATGCCGGTCGGCTCGGAAGGTATGGCCATGCCCGGCATGGAGCCGGACACCTATCCGGTCGTTTCTTTCGGAGCTTCCGGACAGTCGACCTATGCCCGCTATCGCGGCGAGGAACGCCTGTCGGATTAAGACACCTGATGAAGAAGAAAGGGCGCTCACCCTTGCGGGGTGAACGCCCTTTCGACTGGCTGGAGGTGCCAGGCTTTCTCTTGTCTATCGGTGACGGGCGGGCAGCTGGGCGTTCATGATCCACGCCAGCGCTTCCCGGGTCTCTTTGGTGGAGCTCTTTGCGTCGAGCTTGCGAAAAATCTCCCGCGCCTCGGCGATCTGATGCACGTGGTAGAGGGCCCAGCCTCTGAGCATCATCATGCCACGCGACTTGCCGTCGAACTCGTCGAGAAGCGCCAAGGCCTCGCGATAGCGCTTCGCTCCGAAGAGATCGTTCACCCGCTGCGCAACCCGTGCCGCCCGCACCTGTTGCGTGCGATCGACGGTCGAGGCGGTCCGCGTCGGGCGCTTGAGCTCCGGTGCGATCGCAGCGACGCTCGGATAGTCCGGCGAGAAACTCTTCAAAAGATCGGCGAGTTCGGACCATTGTTTGAGATGGAAAGTCGCAAGAACGAGGCCGAGTGCCGTCGTGTCCTGCGGCTGCCAGGCCATCGCCTGTCGGAACCAGCTCTGCGCATCATCAAACGACTTGGTGTTGTAATGGTACCAGGCGAGTGCCTGCGCGCCGTCGCCGGACTGCGTCTCTTCGATGGCGTTGGCGAGTTTGGCGACGTAGTCGCGGGTGAGATCAGGCGGCGGATCCATGCTGAGTCGCGCCGCACCGAGGCCGAGAAAGAGGCTGCGCACCTCGGCCGATTCCGCTTCCCATTTCGCGGCGATCGCTTCCGCCTCGTCGGGCTTCTCAAGCGCGCTCAGCGAAAGCACGGCGCCTTCGGCCGATTTCACGTCACCACCGCGATCGAGCGACGTCTTGAACCAGCGCGCCGCATCCTGCCAGTCGTTCTGGCCATAATAGAACCAGCCGAGAAGCGCCGCATCGGACATGGCGCTCTTGTCGGCTTCTACGCCGTCTTCGAAGCGCACGAGTTCGCTACGAGAGACCGTTCCTACGTCTTCGCCGGCGGCGATGGCGCCGATGCGGGCGCGCAACAGATCGTCTTCGACGATCTCGAATTCGTTGCTGCCGTCAGGATTGGTGCGGCCGAGGGAGATCAGCGTCTCGACCTCGCGCACAGGCAGGAGCCCGAGCGCCTTCTGTATGGTCCCGAGCCGCTCGTCCGAATTTGAGGAATCTTGCAGGATCTTTTCGTAGAGAGCGAGCGCTTCCTGCTCTGCGTGGTTGTGTGCGTCGGCTTCCGCCACCCGCCACATGACGTCGACGTCTGCCGTGCTTAGGACGATGTCGCCGCCTCCGGCGATATCGAGAACCTTGCCCCATTGCTTTAGATCCGAGGCGTTGACGAGGCGCTGGCGGGCGCGCTTGTAGGCGACCTTGCTCCTGAGGTCCTCGGACGGCTGCCAGCCCGGTTCGGAATGTCGTCGCGCCTCGATGGCGGCTTCGAGATCATCGAGCCGGTCGGCTGCGAAAAGCTCCCAGAATTCCGTTTCGTCGCTGCCGCCGGTCACCTGGGTGAAGAGATCGTCGGGCGGTGTCCACCCCGGATGCAATTGCTGCAGCCGGTGGATTTCGGCCTCGACACGGTCGAGCTCCTGGTTGCGCGCATAGTAGCGCAAGGCGCTCTCATCGACTTTTGCAACGGCGGCGCCCGACATGTGGGCGGGCGCCTTGATGGTGATGGTCTGGGCCTGCGCTGGTGCGATCCAGGCCACCCCTGCGAGGAGGAGAAACGGGAGCGTTTTCAGCGACATCCGGAATATGCCTCCTGTGCTGCGACGACAGAAAGGGCCTGTAGGGCACTCGGATAATAGAGGTCGGGAAGGCTGTTGCGCGCCGAGGCAGGGAAGGGGGTGCCTTGGCGTGCGCAGGCGACGAGCCCCGCGACCGCCGCATAGCCAGGGCCGCCGAGAGGCTGGACTGCCCGACCCGACATGACATCGACGGTGCTCGGCTGCGCCCGCTCCCACAGCGCCTGATAGGGGGCGAGGTCGGAACGATCTCCGGCCTCAGCCCAGGCGGCATAGAGGGGAACGCGGATCGCATTGTAGGCAAAGGTCGGGGGAAAGCCGTTGGCCGGTCTCGGCTTCTCGCCCGAAAGCGAGATCCAGTCGCTCGGGAGGTTGCTTTTGCCGAAACGGGAGGCCCGCATCAATGCCACGCCGCTGTCGCGCAGGGCATCCCAATCGTATTGCGGAGCGGCCTTTGCGAGAGCCGGGAAGGCCGGAAACACCCAATAGGAGAGGTTGATGACCGGCCCGTCGCGACGATCATCGGCGCGGAACCCGTGGACGCCCGGCAGGATGATGCGGCCGTACGCGCTCTCTTCCGTGGTTTTCTCGTAGATCGCTGCTGCGATATCGGCGGCGGCCTTGCGATATTCCGGTTCGTTGAAGCGGACCGCACCTTCCATCAGTGCCCAGGCGATCAGGATGTCGCCGTCGGTGGCATTGTTGGGGTCCGTGATGTGCGGATCGGCATCGGGCTCCCAGCGCCAGGCGGCAAGGCCGTCGTCGCGGATCAGGAGCTCGGTGACGGTCCAGTTCCACACGCGGCGGAAGGTGACGGGATCATCGGCGAAGGCCGCGAGCAGCAGGCCGTATCCCTGGCCTTCGCTGTGGCTGATTTTGCCATTGCCGTCGTCGATCACGCGTCCGTCGTCGCCGATGAAATTGTCACGGAAATTCGCCCAGAGAGGCGCAGGCAGATCTGCCTGCGTCGCACCGGCGCTCGAGCCGGCTGCGCGGCCGGCAGCCGCGATTTCAATCGGCGTCGAAACGGGTGTGCCTGTGGCCGCGGCCGCAGGCACCGGATCGAAGGTTGTTTCTGCGACATGCGACACGTTTTCCCCCGATGCCATCGGCAGGCGGAGGGCGATGTTTTGAGGAACGGCGCTCGCCATCGTGGCGGCCCTCTCGCCCGGCTCACAGGGCAGCGCGGCCTTCTCCGAGGGGCTGTCGTTCAAGAGCGCCGCGCCCGCCGAAATCGCCAGAAGGGCGGAGAAGGACGCCACGATGGCGGTGACGGAAACGCGCGCGCTCATGACGAATGCCCCACGCGCCGCAGAAGCGCAGTCGTTGCGAGGCCGAGGCATGCGCAGGCCGCGATGAGGCCGAGGACGTAATAGACGATGTTGAGCGACATCCATCCCGCTGCGACGAGGCGAATGTTCTGGAAGGAGAGCGGCTGCGTCGTCACATAGTAGAAGCTGCCGTTCGTGGCTCTGGTGATGTCGCCGTCGTTGCGGCCGAATGCGAGCGCCCTCCCGTCCAGCCGGTAGAGCAGCGACGCCGTGTTGATCTGCGCGACGGAGGCTGCGAGCTCTCCGCTGGTCGGGGCCGTCACCACCGTCCAGGTGCGCCCCTCGTTGGCCGGGGCTTCCGCTTGCGCAAGGACGAGTGTGCTGCCCGGCTTGACCCGCAGCGGATCCGGTCCTTCGCCGAGGCCGATATTCCCGGTGGCGCTCCCGACCTGATCCTTGAGCCAGGAGATCGCCCGCTCGAACGGTCCGCCGAAGCCACCATTCTCGCGCATCTGCTCGGTCCAGTCGTCGAGCGAGACAGAGGGTTGCATGAAAAGCCGTTGCGAGGCGCGTTGCGGCGTCGGATCGTCGCGGCCGGTCGAGCCCGTGTAGAGCGGTGCTTCTCCAAGTCCGGCTCTGCCGACGCGGCTGTTGAGCATCTGCGAACGCCAGGCCTGGCGCATGCCGGCGGCGTCGAGACCGACAGCGTCGGCGACAGAGCCGGGCAGGGCCAGTGCCGCCGCCACGACGATCGAGGTGCCGGCGTCAGCCGGGGGTGCGGAGAAGGCGACCTCGAGATTGAGCGGCGCCCCGCTGACCGCAGCAAGATTGGCTGCGAGCGTCCCGGCGGCGGAAAGCGTGTCGGCGTCGGGATCGGGGATGTAGGCGGCTGTCGTTTCGCCTTTGGCGTAAGGGAACCCGCCGCTGAGGGTCGAAGCGAGATTGGGCATGCGTGCGATGCGCGCGACCGGCGGCAGATAGAACTCGCTCGTATCCATGATGAGGAAGCGGCTCGGGCTGGAGAGCCCGGCAAGCGTGTCGCAACTGCGATCGCTTTGAGAGCGGAGTTGCGCCTCGATCTGCACGCGATTGATGCCGGGATGCAGCACTTTCAGCGGGATCGGGATTTTGCGTCCCCGCATCAAGGCACCGTCGTCGTCCAAGAGTGGCAGCACGGACGCCGTCTGATCGTTCACGCGCACGAGAAGCTGGCTCTTGGGATCGAGCCGTGGCGCAAAGCCGGCCGTCAGCCGAATGACCGCCTGGCTGTAATCCGCCGACAGAAAGTCATAGGGCATACGAATGTTGAAGGAGGTGCGGTAGAGGCGACCGTTGAACTCCTCGGAGACGACGCCGAGGTCGCGCAGGCTCACCGAACTTCCCGGCGGCACGAGGTGGCCGAGGGCGTTTTCAGCGGCGCGCAGCCCGGATGGCGTTCCTTCCGAAGGACCCGTCTTACTCCCGGCTTCGAGACTTGCGAGCGCTGCATTGATGGCGGCGTCGCTGCCTCCCACGATCCAGATGGATACGCGGCCATGAATCAGATCCATTTCGTCGGGAAGGATGACGGAAACGCCGGGCTGCGCCGTCTCACCGGGCTTCAAAACACCGAGCCGACGCAGTTCCTCCGGCGTTCCGATCGCAATCTCGACGCCGGGTCCCGAAACAGGTCCGGTGTCGAAGCGGACTTCGCTGCGGGGCGCCTTTGTCATGATTGCGGCGATCTCGGCCACGCGCAAAAATCTCTCGGTCGCCTTCGGCGTTGGCGTCTCAGGCGCCCGCACGCTGATGCTGACGGCGCCGTCGAGCGCTGGATTGACGGCTGCGAGATCGCTCAAGCGCTCGAAACCGGCGCCGGCCCCCGCAAAGGCAAATCCCGTGACCCCAGGATAGATCTGGGTCCACAATTCGTAGGTTCCCTCGAGAGAACAATCGACGCGGTGCCGCTGCTGCACCGAGATGCGCACGGAATTGTAGCCAGGCTGGAGGAGGCCCGGGGGAACGGAGAGGCGCGTGCGGGCGAGCTCGTCGGGCGATGCGATCGGGATTTCACCGATGCTGACTTCGTTGACCGTCACGGTCAGCGTCGAGCCCTCCGACATCACCGACACGCTGTTGATGTAGCCGAGCTGCATCTCCGCCCGCGAGGCCGCCTGCGTCCTCGTCAGATAGACGGGCCATTCATGACCGGCGGTTTCGCCGTTGAAATGCAAATCGCTCAAGGCTGCGGGAAGGCGACGAAGATCCGGATCGACCTCGGCCACGAGTGGCACGCCGGTGTCGGAGAGGGCCATCTGGCTGGTCGTGGGCTGCGCCCTGACCGGCGCTGCCGATCGAACCTGATCCAGAGACAGGACGACCTTGCCCGCCTGGGCCTGCGGTGCGAGCAGGAGGAGTGCGAGGCCCGCGGTTGCGAGATTTCTCATACCGCATACTCCCAGACGTCATGACCGAGCGAAGCGGTGGCAGCCGTCGATGTTGAGATGGAGCGCCGGCGTTGCGTCTCGCTCGGCTCTGCTTGCTCGACCTGGGGCGTGGCGATGCCGACCGCCGCCGTGCTTTGAGCTG
Source organism: Afifella sp. JA880 (assembly GCF_025379905.1). Classification (NCBI taxonomy): domain Bacteria; kingdom Pseudomonadati; phylum Pseudomonadota; class Alphaproteobacteria; order Hyphomicrobiales; family Afifellaceae; genus Afifella; species Afifella sp. JA880. Next base: position 857,174 of record NZ_JAOANH010000001.1, on the reverse strand, counting down.
CAGGAGCCGCCGCAGGGGTGGGAACAGATGTCGTTCCGGCTTCGACCGGCATGCCCGGTGCGACATGCAGATGGGACTGAACCCGCGGCAAGGCAGGCTCCGATCGCCCGATTTCGACGCCGAAACCGGTTTCGGCGCTCGTAAACCCTTCCATGCCCGTTGCGGCAGGCTGATTGCGCCTGAGCCCGATCCGGAATGCCCGTAGCGTGTAATAGAAGCTCCAGGAGAGGAAGCCGATCGTGGCGCCGATGACGCTCCGCGGCTTCCGCCGCCGGCTGCGGAATGTCTCGAAGACGTTGGCGCTGCGGTAGAGGAGATCGGCGATGAGCTTGTACTGCGGCGCCGTGAGCTGGATGAATTCCATGCCGAGGAAACGTCCGCGGTCGTCATTGCCGGCGCGGCGCAGAACGACGGCGATTGCCTCTTTGGTGACGCTGCCATCGTCGTTGACGAGACGCAGCATGGCGATTGTAGCTCCGGCCTTCATCGGCGGCAGTGCCTCCTCCAGCGGGCGCACCCGCACGCCGCAGGTCGAGACATCCTCCACCGAGACGGCGATTTCGCCGACACCGACGATTTCGAGAACCGCGCGGCGCACGACGGCGAGACGTTGGGCCCGACGCCTCTCCGGCATTTCGGACACCACGCCGAGCGCGACGCCGGCAATGACGAGATTGATCGCGTTCCACACGCCGCAGATCATCAACAGGTCGTTCCCGGTGGGCTCGGTAAAGTAGCGCCAGGTGGCATAGGCGCCGGTAACGGCGAGGACGCCGAAGATCGCGAAATATGGGCCGGCAAGTGCCGAGAGCTGTTCTTTATCGCTCGTCTGACCTTTCGCTGTGACGTTGAACGTCGGCGCGCGCGGATTGAGGACGACGCTCAGGATTGCTCGACCCAGATAGACCGACTGCACGTATTCGTAGAGCTCCGAGACCCAGGGCCAGCGGAGCCTGCCGTAGAGATAGCTCTGCAGCATGATGTTCACCGCCATGTAGGCGACGGTGTAGCCGACGAACTCACGGAAGCTCGCTTCGTAAATCTGCAGCGAGAAGATGATGTAGAGCAGCGGCGCCAGCATGAAGGTGAGGCGCGTCAGCGGGAAAAGCCAGAAAAGCGACGAGGAAAGGTAGGCTATGCGCTGTTCGAAGCGAAGCCCCCGCTTGAAGAGCGGGTTCTTCAGCATCAGGATCTGCACCATGCCGCGGCACCAGCGCGAGCGCTGGCCGATGAAGGAGACGAAGTTTTCCGGCTGCAGACCGGCGATCAGCGGAATGTCGACGTAACGGCTGTTCCATCCGCGCGAATGCAGCTCAAGTGCCGTTTCGCAATCTTCCGTGATGGAAACGCCGGAAAAACCGCCCGTCTCCTCGAGCGCTGCACGCCGAAGCACGGCCGCCGAGCCGCAGAAGAAGGCCGCGTTCCACTTGTCCAGACCCTTTTGGATCACTGAGTAGAACATCTCGTTTTCCGATGGCATCCGCTCGAAGGTCGAGAGGTTGCGTTCAAGCGGATCCGGATTGAGGAAGAAGTGCGGCGTCTGCACCAGGAAGAGGCGCGGATCGTCAGCAAAATGACCGACGGTCTCGCGCAGGAAGGAGCGGACCGGGCCATGATCGGCATCGAAGACCACGATGAGATCGGCGGTGGAGCAGTCGAGACCGTTGTTGAGGTTGCCGGCCTTCGCGTGTTCGTTGCGCTCGCGGGTGAGGTAGTGGGCGCCGAGCTGCGCGCACAGGCGCTGCAGTTCCGCACGCCGGCGCTTGGCGGGGACTGAGACGTTCGGGTCGGGATTGTTGACCTTCTGCTCGGTGCCGCCGTCGTCGAGCAGCCAAACCTGTCTTTTCTCATGCGGATAATCCATCGCGAGCGCTGCCGCGATGGTGGTGGCGAGAAGGCTTTTGTCTTCGTTGTAGGTCGGAATGAAGATGTCGACGGTCGGAAGCTCCGCATCGCGCAGCTGGCGCGCCCGCTTCCTTTCCAAAGGGTCGGCCGTAATGAACAGGCTGATGAAGAGCATCAGCACTGAGAACATCTCCATGAGGTAGACGAGAAAGCCTGGAACGAAGTTGATCGGTTCCGAAATCGGCGGCAGCGTTGAGGTCGTGCGCCAGTAGACGTAGCGCAGCACAACCGCCGTCGCGAGCGCCAGAAAGACCTGGCGCCAGACGCCTTCCTTGCTGAACATCCACACGGCCGCCATCCCGCCGACGGCCGCTACGCCCATGACGAATTGTGCCTCGATGCTGATGGGCTGCATGATCAGCAGCAGCGTGGCGGTGGTGGCCAGAAGCCACAACGCCACCAGCGGCATCGTTTTCGACATGACGCCTCTCCTACCCCTTGTTGCGGGGATATTGAGCGGCGCTCGTGTTTAAAAGCTTAATTAAATTGCGAATAGGCCGCAGTTTGGGCGGCATGGTTTCGCAAAAATTAATCAGAACACATAAGGGGTTGGGGTAGATCGTTCATTTAAGTTGGGAGGCTTACGCACGATGCAACTACAAGGGGGTGCGCGATGGCAGGGTGGAAGGCCTCTTACCCTTCACGGTCGCCGCAGAAGATAGGCATCCATGATCCAACCATGGCGCGTGCGCGATGCCTCGATCGTTTCGGCGATTTCGTCCGCCTTCTCCTTCAGCGGTCCGGCGATGAGGATTTCTTCCTCCATGCCGAGATAGGCGCCCCAGAAGATAGAGAGATCGTTCTCTTTGAAGCGTAGGAAGGTGGCGCGCCCATCGAGCATCACGAGGGTGTTGGAGATCGTCGCGGGCTCGGTCTCGGCCAAGAGGCGTGCGGTGGTGACGGTGATTTCTTCGCCGATGCGGTTCAACGGAATGCGGTGACGGGCGGCAAGCGTCTGCAGGCTCGTGATGCCGGTAACCACCTCAAAGTCGATCTCAAATCCCTCGGCGGCGAGCTCATGCAGGATCTGCGTGGTGCCGTCGTAAAGCCCCGGATCGCCGATGATCAGAAAGCCGCCGGTCTCCTCGGGACCGAGCTCCGACAGCATCTCGCGAAAGATCCGCCGCCGCTCGCCACGCCACCAGTCGATGCCCTTTTCGTAGTCTCGGCCGTCTTTCGGTCGTTCCGGGCTGGTGGCATGGATGCTTCGGTAGGAAGCCTCGGGAACGGCCCGTGCAAGCACCTGTTGGCGGAAGGCAATCAAATTCTCTTTGCCGGACCCGTCTTTGTCCATGAAGAAGAAGACGTCGACGGCCCGCATCGCCTCAATCGCCCGCAGCGTGAGATCAGACGGATCACCGGCTCCGATCCCGATGACGTAGACTTTCTTCATCGCCGATGTCCCATTCTTCTTCTGCGTGCGGATGTCTTGCAGCTTGCGGTCGGGCCTTCTTAGGACGAAGGTTGCTGCGACCCAAGACACGACTGATGCGAAACGGGCGTGCGCCACAGACAAATTGTCTTTCGTTGCGTGGCGTGAACAAAGCCGCCGTGCCGACGCAGCGTCACGGATCTGTCATGGGCCGGTTCTAGTGGACGTTCGGCTTGGCGACTCTCTTCGAATGGGGGCCGAGCCACAGCACGGAGTCGCATAATGAAAACCAAAACTCTATTCGCTGCCTCGGTATCCGTCGTCGCTTTGCTCACCACGACGATGACGGCGAGCGCCGAGACGGACCTTGATGCGCTGTACAAAGCTGCCAAGGAAGAGGGGCAGCTCACCACGATTGCTCTGCCGCATTCCTGGTGCGGCTATGGCGATGTGATCGACGGGTTCAAGGAGAAGTATCCTGGCATCCAGGTGAACGAACTCAACCCGGATGCGGGTTCAGCCGATGAGCTGGAGGCCGTCCGCGCCAACAAGAACAACACCGGCCCGCAGGCGCCCGACGTTCTCGATGTCGGCCTCGCTTTTGGCCCGCAGGCCAAGGAAGAAGGCCTGATCGAGCCCTACAAGGTCTCCACCTGGGACGACATTCCGGACGACGCAAAGGACGCCGATGGCTACTGGTACGGCGATTATTACGGTGTTCTGTCGTTCCTCGTGAACACGGATATCGTCGGTGAAGCGCCGTCGAGCTGGGCCGACCTCCTCGACGAAAAATACGCCAACGCCGTTGCTCTGGCAGGTGACCCTCGCGCCTCCAACCAGGCGATCCAGGGTGTGGTCGGAGCCGGCCTCGCCGAAAACGGTGGTGATCTCGATCAGGCTGCAGAGGCCGGGCTGCAGTATTTCAAGCAGCTCAACGAGCGGGGCAATTTCGTTCCGGTGATCGGCAAAGCGGCCTCGGTCGCACAGGGTACGACGCCGATCGTGGTTGCTTGGGACTACAATTCGCTCGCCTGGCGCGATGGCTTTGAGGGCAACCCCGCCGCCGATGTCGTGGTCCCGTCCGACAGTGTCGTTGCCGGCGTCTACGTCCAGGCGATCAGCGCTTACGCGCCGCATCCGAACGCCGCGAAGCTGTGGATGGAATACCTCTATTCCGACGAGGGCCAGCTTGGCTGGCTTGCCGGCTACTGCCACCCGATCCGCTTCAATGCGCTCGCCGAGCAGAAGAAGATCCCGCAGGAGCTTCTCGATGCGCTGCCGCCGGCGGAATCCTACGCCAAAGCCGTGTTTCCGACCATCGAGCAGCAAAATGCCGCCAAGGCCGTGATCACGGAGAAGTGGGATTCCGTGGTCGGCGCCAATGTCGCCGAATAACGGCAAGCCGCTCGCGCTTCCGACTGAAACGACTGGCCCGGATCAATCCGGGTCAGTTGCCTTGCCTACGCGGAAGCGCCGATTTTCGCAGATGTTCGCTGAGTTGAGGCTCGGGGAAGCGATCGCCATCATGCCGTTTCTGGCGTTTGCGATCATGTTTCTCATCCTGCCGACGCTGGGCCTGTTCGCGACAGCCTTTTCCGACGGGCAGGGCGGCGTGACGCTCGACAATATCGGCGCACTCTTCACGCCGCAGATCCTGCGTTCCTTCTCGATTTCGATCCGAGTGTCTTTCGCGTCCTCAGCCCTTGGCTGCCTGATCGGGCTTGCGATCGCCCTTGCCGTCATCCGCGGACGTTTGCCGCCGGTGATCCGCTCCACGCTTCTGACCTTTTCCGGCGTCGCCTCGAATTTCGCCGGTATCCCGCTGGCGTTCGCGTTTCTCGCAACGCTCGGCCGCGTGGGGCTTGTGACCATCATTTTGCGGGAGGTGTTCGGTCTCGACCTCTACCGCGCCGGGTTCAACATTCTTTCCTTCTGGGGCCTGACGCTCACCTATCTCTATTTCCAGATCCCCTTGATGATCCTCATCATCACGCCGGCGATCGATGGGTTGAAGCGGGAGTGGAGTGAAGCGGCGGAGACGCTCGGCGCCTCCACCTGGCAGTTCTGGCGTTATGTCGGGCTGCCGGTCTTGTGGCCGAACCTTCTCGGCACGCTCTCCTTGTTGTTCGCCAACGCGTTCGGGGCGATTGCGACGGCCTATGCGCTCACCGGTTCCTCGCTCAACATCGTTCCGATCCTGCTTTACGCGCAGATCCGAGGCGACGTGCTGCAGAACCAGCAGCTCGGGGCGGCTCTTGCCGTCGGCATGATCGCGATCACCGCTCTTGCCAACGTCGTCTATCTGGTCGTGCGCACCCGCGCTGAAAGGTGGCTCAAATGAGAGGCAATCGCTTCTGGTCGTGGGTCGTCTTCGGTCTGGGAGCGGCCTATTTCCTGCTGCCGCTGCTTGCGACCTTCGAATTTTCGCTGAGCATCCGGCGCGAGGGATATACGCTCGACGCCTATCGCAATGTCTTCGCCGATCCGGGCTTCCAGCAGACCTTCACCTATTCGCTGGTGATCGGCCTTTGCACCATCGTCGTCGGCATCGTCATCATCATGCCGGCCGCCTATTTCGTGCGGCTCAGGATGCCGCAGATCAGGCCTATCGTGGAATTCCTCACGCTGATGCCCCTGATCATACCGCCGATCATCCTCGTTTTCGGCTATATCCGGCTCTACAACTCGTCGTCTTTTCTGCCGCTCACCGGTTCGGTGATGGGCACCAATATCCTGCTGACGCTCGGCTATGTGGCGCTCGCCATGCCCTATATGTACCGGGCGATCGACACGGGTCTCAGGACCATCGACGTGCAGACGTTGACGGAAGCGGCGACCATTCTTGGCGCCAGCCGCCTCAAGATCCTGACACGGATCATCTTTCCGAATGTCATTACGGCCGTGTTGTCGGGTGCCTTCCTGACGCTCGCCATCGTCATGGGCGAGTTCGTCCTGGCGAGCCTGCTCAACCGTCCGGGCTTCGGCCCTTACATGCAGAATATCGGTGCCAACCGGGCCTACGAGCCCTCGGCGCTCGCAATCATTTCCTTCGTCTTCACCTGGAGCGCGATGGTCGCGATCCAGCTCCTCGCGCGCTTCGCCCCGAAGAGCAGCGCCAGAAAAGATTAATATGGCCGAAGAATTTCTCAATCTCGAAGCGATCACCAAGACCTTTGGCACCAATACGGTGATCAAGGACCTGGATCTCTCGTTCAACAGCGGCGAGTTTGTCTCGCTGCTCGGTCCGTCCGGATGCGGTAAGACAACGGTTCTGCGCATGATCGCGGGTTTCGAAAAACCCACGAAGGGCCGCATCTTTGCCGACGGGCGAGAGATCACCCACCTGAAGCCCTCGCAGCGAAATGTTGGAATGGTTTTCCAGTCTTACGCGCTTTTTCCGAATCTGAATGTGAGGGACAATATCGGCTTCGGGCTGAAGGTCGCCGGCGTGCCGCGGGCGAAGGCGCGCGAGCGTGTGGCCGAGATGCTGGAGCTCATCGGTCTGCCCGATCTCGGCCGGCGCTATGCGTTCGAGCTGTCCGGCGGCCAGCAGCAGCGTGTGGCGCTTGCTCGCGCACTCGCGCCGAGCCCACGGATGTTGCTTCTCGACGAACCGCTCTCCGCACTCGATGCGAAAATCCGCGTGTCGCTGCGTGAGCAGATCCGCAACATTCAACGCGAGCTCGGCATCACCACGATCTTCGTGACGCACGATCAGGAGGAGGCGCTGTCGATCTCCGATCGGATCGTGGTCATGAATTCCGGGCGCATCGAGCAGGTCGGCGCGCCGTTTGAGGTCTACAACCGGCCGGCAACGCCTTTCGTCGCCAACTTCGTCGGCACGCTCAACCGTGTCGAGGCGAGGGTGAGGAATGCCGCTGCGCAGGAGGTTGCGATCGGTGAGCAATCCGTGGTCCTGAGAAAGCTCCCGGCGACCGCCCGTGACGGAGAGCCGATCGTGCTGGCGCTCCGCCCCGAGACGCTCAACCTCGTCAACGGCGCCGATGACGGCATCTGCCTCAATGCCCGTGTCGAAGCGGTGAGCTTCCTTGGCTCGGTGATCCGCATCGGGGTCGCGGTCGGCGACACGCGTCTCCATGTCGATCTCTTCAACGACCGTCGCTCCGCCCCGCCGCAGCCGGGGGAGACGCTGCGGGTCGGTTTCAAGGACGAGGACGTCATTTCCGTCACCGCGTGAGATGCACCGATCGCCGGCGCGGAACGTGCGCGCCGGGCACTTGCTCACCAGAACGCGAGAAATGCGACCCAGGCCGAGAGCGCGAGCCCCGTCACGACGACATAAAGGCCGTTCCAGACCAGCCCGACATAACGGGCGGTGACACTGCCGAAACCGCCCACGACGAGGGTGCTTGCGGTAAAGGGCGAACTTGCGGCCGCAAGGGCCCAGCCGGCGGTCATCGCCACGGCGATATCGCTTGGGTCGATCCCGACCTCTCTGGCTTCAGGAAGGAGCGGCGCGATCAGCGAGACGGCCAGGATCGGGTTCATGCCGAGCTGGCCGGCGGCCGGAATGATCCAGAGAAGCCCGATGAGAAGCAGCCAGCCCGGAAGCGAAGACAGATCGAAGCCGGCGCCGAGGACGAACGGGCTCAGAAGATGTCCCCCAAGGCCGCCAATGAAGCCGGCCATGGTGAGGAGGACGAGCTCGTTGCGGTAGCCGAGGAGCTGGCGTGTCACGAAGAGGCCGGTGCGCTTGCGCACGTGGCGCATCGGGGCATCATCCCTGTTCTGGAAGGCGATCCAGGCGAGTGAGATGATCGGCACGACCAGAATGACGGCGGCGGTCGCCCGCACGCCCGTGGCGAGATGAATGCCGCCGACGCTCACCCCGAGCACGACGAGCAGGACGGGAAGCGGCCAGATGCTGGTCCAGCTCAACTCCGTCACCACGGGCGTCGACGGCGAGGCCGAGACTTTGGGCTTGATGAGAGTGTCGAGAAGCCAGCCACCTACAGCCAGGATGAGGGAGCTGACGAGGCTCGGCCCCAGAATCTCCTTCCACGTCGTATCCGGCACGAACGAGATCGAGATCGCTGTGGCGAAGGCGAGTGGCGACCAGGTGAGGGCCGAGGCGAAGCCACGCTGAATGGCGAGCAACATGCGCCGCAGGCGAATTGCGCGGATATGCGGGTTGTCTTCCCGGCGGGAGCTCTCTTCCGCGAGCGCCCCGAGAAGCGCGATCGAGCCGTAATTGAGGACGAGCGTGAAGAGATGTCCGCCGGTTGTCAGCGCGAGATAACGCCGACCCGGAGGCTGCTCGGCGAGAAGGCGGCCGCATTCGATGACCGCAGGCGAACTCGTGGCCGCGTAGCGGAGCGCCGTCGTCGCGGTGAAAAAGGCGGCGATGAAGGCCGTCGTTTTCAAGGCCGATGCGGTGAGCGTCAGCCAGTCGGCCCGGGTTGCAAGCGCCACGGCGAAGAGGATGCATCCGACCGAAAGGAACACGGTCTGCATGCGACCCGTGCGGCGTGCTAAAAGAAGCACGGCAGGAATGACGGTGACGATCTCCGCGCCGACCAGGATGCTCTCGCCCGACCATTGAGCCAGGAAGACGAAAAAACATGTGGCGATCAGCAGCCAGCCGGCGAGACGGTCGGGAAGGGGGGAGGTGTTCATCGACAAAATTCTGCGGGCAATGAACCCACTTTAAGCTCCGACGGGGCGATGAACAGCCCACTCCACCGATCGATCAGCATCATCCGTCCAGACGAGCCTGGAAACCACCTATGCGGCCATTTGCAGGGAGGCCGTCATCGGATGTGGCAATTGCGCAGGGAGCAAAGTCCATCATCGGCAGTTGTGCTCCCCAAAGACGAAGATCGCGACGGGGAGGTTCGACATGCCCGAAGATGGCACCTTTGCAGGGAAGGAAGCACCCGTCGTTGTTTTTGGCGGCGGCGGTTTTCTCGGGCACCGGATCTGCCGGCGCCTGCTGGAGAAGGGCAGGAGCGTGCGGGCGGTCTCCCGCCATCCGAACAAGATCACCGATCTCCTCGGAAGGCCGCCTGGGCTCGCCGCCGTGGAAGGCGACATCGAGAGGCCGGAGGATGTGGCAAGGCTTGTCGAGGGCGCAGGTGCGGTCGTCAATGCCGTCAGCCTCTATGTGGAGCGGGGTGGCAAGACCTTCCGCAACATCCATGTGGAGGCGGCCGGCCAGCTTGCTGCTCTGGCGCATCGACAGGGCGTACCGCTTCTCGTCCAGCTCTCTGGCGTGGGCGCTGATCCGAACTCTCCTTCCCGCTACATCGCGGCGCGGGGTGCAGGAGAGGTCGCGGTGCGCCGCGCCTTTGGAAACGCAGTCATCGCGAGGCCAGCCGTCATGTTCGGTCCGCAGGATGGCTTCATCTGCACGTTCTCCGATCTTCTGCGGAGATATCCCGTCTTTCCTCTCTTCGGGAGTGGCGAGACGCGGCTGCAGCCGACCTTCGTCGGAGATGTGGCCGAGGCGATCGCGTGTATTGTGGTGGCGGGACCGGCTCCCGAGCCGCGCACTTACGAGTTTGGCGGCCCGCGCACATACACCTACCGCGAGCTCGTCGGGATCGTGGCAGACGAGGTCGGTGTCCGGCGCTTGCTCATCCCATTGCCGATCGGCATTTGGAAAGCCCTGGCTGCAGCAGCCGAGCGGCTGCCGAAGCCGCCGGTGACCTCCACCGAAGTGGAATTGATGGAGGCGCCCAATGTCGCGACCGAGGAGCCAGGCTTTGCGGCCTGGGGCGTGACGCCGACTTCCGTTGAAGACTTCCTGCGGGAGCGGGAGGACAGAAAGGCGGCGCAGGCCCGGCATTCGGTCGAATAGCCGGCGGCAAACGCCGCGCGGCCGCAGTCGCAAAAGGGCCGCGGCCGGAGACTGATTCAATACAGTGGCCTCAAGACAGCATGTCGCCAAACGCGACCGTCTTGATCTCGAGAAAATCGTCCAGACCGAAAATTCCGCCTTCGCGGCCGTTGCCGGATTGCTTGTAGCCCCCGAAGGGGCTGCCCTGCGCGAAGGGGGCACGGTTGACGCGCACCATGCCGGCCCGCAGCTGCAACGCGACGTGGCGGGCGCGCTCCGTGTCCTGGGTGCTGAGATAGGCGGCGAGGCCGTAGGGCGTGTCGTTGGCAAGGCGGATCGCCTCCGCCTCGTCCTTGAACGGCGTCATCACAAGCACCGGTCCGAAGATTTCCTCGCGCCAGATGCGCATCTCGGGCGTGACATCGGCAAAGACGGTCGGTCGGGCATAATAGCCGCGATTGAAGCCGGCCGGCCGGCCCGTTCCGCCAGTGACGAGACGCGCGCCTTCCGCAATGCCGGCCCCGATCAGATCCTGCACCTTGTCGAACTGGGTCTGCGAGACGAGCGGGCCGATATGGTCGCCCTCCTCATGCGGATCGTCGACGGCGACCTTCTCCGCCGTCTTCTTGGCGATCGAGATCGCATCCTCGTAGACCGAGGCTTCGATGAGCATGCGTGTCGGCGCGTTGCAGGACTGGCCGGTGTTTTCCATGCAGAAGCGGACGCCGCCCTCGACCTGTGATGCGAGATCGCAATCGGCGAAGAGAATGTTCGGCGACTTACCGCCAAGTTCGAGCGTCACGCGCTTGATCGTGTCGGCGGCCGCCTTGGTGACTGCGGAGCCGGCTCGTGTCGATCCCGTGAACGACATCATGTCGACGTCGGGATGGGCGGACAGCGCCGCGCCGACGCCCGGCCCGTCTCCATTGACGAGATTGAAGACGCCAGGCGGTACCCCTGCGGCGTCGATCATTTCGGCGAAGAGGAGCGAGGAGAGGGGTGCGATTTCCGACGGCTTCAACACGACCGTGCAACCGGTGAGAAGCGCGGGCACGACCTTGAGCGTCACCTGGTTCATCGGCCAGTTCCACGGCGTGATGAGCCCGCACACGCCGATCGGCTCCTTGATGATGCGTTCGCTCGGTGCATTGGCGCGCAGCGGCCGCTCCCATTCGATCTCGTGGATGGCCTTCAGAAACCCTTCGATGTGCCAGTCGCCGGCGCCGACCTGTTCGTCGCGTGAGAACGACATCGGTGCACCCATTTCGGTGCTGATCGCCTTGGCCATCTCCTCGGCGCCAGCCCGGTAGATCGTCAGGAGCCGTTCGATCACGGCGATGCGTTCGGTGACGTCTGTTGCGCTCCAGGTCGGGAAGGCGGCCCGCGCCGCCGCCACGGCCTTGTCGATATCGGCGGAACTCCCGAGCGAGATCTCGGCAATCTCGCTTTCGCTCGCCGGGTCGATGACGGGAAACGGGTTCGGCTCGGCCGGGGCCACCCAGCTGCCGTTGATGTAGAAATCGGTCTTTTTCGGCATTGAGATCTCGTCGGTGTGCGCTCGGGCTCAGGCCCGGCTCAGAAAGGCTTCGGCGAATTCCGTCCAGAAGGCGACGCCTGTCGCCAGAATATCATCGTTGAAGTCGAAGGACGGGTGATGCAGCGGCGGATCATCCGGCCCGCGCCCAGTCCCCAGAAAGAAATAGCTGCCCGGACAAGCCTTCAACATATAGGCAAAATCCTCCGAGCCCATAAAAGGACGGGCAAGGTCGGTGACATTCTCGGCACCCGCGAAACGGATCGCCTGGGCGCGGAGGAAGTCCGTTTCCGCCGGATCGTTGATGGTGGCGTCGTAGCTTCGGAGATAGTCGACGTTTGCGCGCGCGCCAAAACTCTCCGCCTGGCGCGTCGCGATCAAGCGGATCTTCTCTTCCAGAAGGTCGCGCGTCGCATCGTCGAAAGAGCGGACGCCGATGACGAGTTCCACGCTCTCAGGGATGATGTTGCTCGCCGAGCCGCCATGGATGGAGCCGACCGTGACGACGGCGGGATCGATCGGATGCGTGTTGCGGGCGACGATCGTCTGCAGGGTCATGACGATGGAAGAGGCAGCAACGATCGGATCGATCGTGTCCTCGGGATGCGCCCCATGGCCCCCGCGGCCTGTGACGACAATCCGAGCCTCGTCGACGGCCGCCATGATTGGCCCGTCTCTGAGTGCGAACTGCCCGAACGGAAGCTGCGGCTCGTTATGAAGCGCAAAGACGGCGTCGCAGGGAAAGAGCTCAAAGAGACCTTCGTCGACCATCATCTTGGCGCCGCCGAAATTCTCCTCCGCCGGCTGGAAAATGAGATGCACGGTGCCGTCGAAATTTTTCCGCTCCGCGAGCCGCTTCGCCGCGCCGAGAAGTATGGCGGTGTGGCCGTCATGGCCGCAGGCGTGCATGCGATCGGGAATTTCGCTCTGGTAGGAAAGGCCGGTCTTTTCCTGGATCGGTAAGGCGTCGAAATCGGCGCGAAGGCCGACCGCACGCTTTCCCGAGCCGTTCTTCAAGGTCGCAACGACGCCCGTCTTCGCAAGCCCGCGATGCACCTCGTAACCGAGAGCCTGGAGTTTTTCGGCGACGTAGGCGGACGTCCATTCCTCTTCGAGGCCGAGCTCAGGGTGACGATGCAGCTCATGCCGCATCGCGACAATGTCGGGCAGATCGTTGCTGAGGTCACGGGCGATACCCATTCACACTCCTCGGGTGGGGATGCGATTTTCGAGATAGCGGAAGCCGGCGACGAGGAGGCCGGTCAGGCAGAGATAGATGAAAGCCAGAAAGAGGAGTGGCTCGTAGATGATGTAGGTGTCCTGGCGCACGTCGCTGATGACCGCATAAAGGTCGATGACGGTGATCGTCGCCACCAGCGGCGTCGCCTTCAATTGCAGGACGATCTCGCCATTCAAGGTCGGCAGAGCGCGCTGGATCGCGCGCGGCAGCCAGATGCGGCGTAGCACGGTGAAGCGGCTCATACCGTAAGCGCGGGCGGCTTCGAGCTCGCCTTTCGGCACGCCGGCAAGCGCCCCGCGCATCACCTCGCCCTCATAACCCGCAAAGGAGATGGTGAGCGAGGCGAGCGCGTAGGGCCACGCCTCGCGCAGATAAGGCCAGATGAAGGAGCCGCGGATCCACGGGATCTGGGGAAACAGCGAGCCGAGCCCATAATAGAGAAGCCAGAGCTGTAGGAGCAGGGGCGTACCGCGGATCACGGTGCAGAAGCCGCGGGCGGCCCATGCCAAAGGAGCGGGACCAGAGACTTGTGCGAGGCCGAGAGGCACCGCCATCGCAAAGCCGAGGATGCTGCTGCTGACGAGAAGGGCGAGCGTTACCCACAATCCGCCCAGCATTTCCGGCCAATAAAGCGGCAGCCAATCCCAGCGCATATTGAACGCCATGAGGGTGACCATGAGAGCGGCCAGCAGAAGCAGCACGATGCGGTGCGGCTTCAGCCAGTTTTCGCGCTTCGCCGCCTTCTCTTGCGGGTCGATGAGGTCGGCCATGGCGTGCACGGCATCCGCATTGTCCCCGCTCATGAGGAGAAACCAGGCATGCCGCGCCTTGCCCGTCGCTCGATGAGCGCGATGACGACATTGGAGACGAGGCTCACCATCAGATAGAGCAGCCCCGCGGCGCAGAAGAAGAGCATGTACTCCCGCGTTGCCCCGCCGGCCTGGCGTGTCGCGAGCGTCAGCTCCGTGAAGCCGACGACGGCGAGAAGGGCCGTGTCCTTGGTGGCGATAAGCCAGAGATTGGCAAGTCCCGGAATGGCGTGCGGAAGCATGGCGGGCAGGGTGATGCGGCGCACGAGGAGAAACGGCGGCATGCCGTAAGCGCGCGCGGTCTCGATCTGGCCGGCCGGTACGGCCTTGATGGCACCACGGAGCACCTCCGTCGAGTAGGCGCCCTGGACGAGGCCGATGACGGCGATGCCGGCCGCCATGCCCGAGACGTCGAGGCGCGCATAGCCAAGCGCTGCCATCAGACGGTTCAAGAGGTCGGTGCCGGCGTAATAGACGAGGACGATGAGGACGAGCTCGGGAACGGCGCGGATAATCGTTGTGTAGGCTTCAAGGAGATCGCGCAGGATCGGCCCGCCGTAGAGCTTTCCGAAAGCGCCGCCGACGCCGATCAGGAGCCCCACCAGGTAGCCGCCGGCAGCGACTTCGAGCGAGGTCAGGAGAGCGCGCAAGAGGACTCCGCCCCAGCCGGGCGGAGAAAAAGCAAGAAGTTCTAAAGGACCCATTACATTACGGTTGGATGTGGCGCATCGATGCTGGCGCGGCCGCGTGACCGCACCTGGCTTCTAGCAAGCGGCGTGCCTTTTCAGGCGTCGAGCGACCTGCGTGGACAGAAGCCGGGCGGAAAAGGGGAGGGGCGGTTGCCCGCTCCCCGAGCTGCGAGCGAGCCGCTCACTTTCCGTAGATGTCGAAGTCGAAATATTTCTCGGAGATCTTCTCGTAAGTGCCGTTCTCGCGGATCGCGGCAATTGCCTTGTTGAGCTTCTCCTTGAGCTCGGTGTCGCCTTGGCGGATGCCCACACCAACGCCCGGTCCGAGAATCTCCTTGTCGGGCTCGACCTCGCCCTTCATCTCGCAGCACGCCTTGCCGGAATCGGATTCCAGGAACGTTGCGAGCGCGAGGGAATCCGCCTGGACGGCATCGAGGCGGCCGGCCACGAGATCCTGGTTGGCCTCATCCTGCGTCTGATAGGTTTTCACCTCGGCGTCGGGAAAATGCTTGCGGACGTAGTTCTCGTGGATGGTCGAGCGCTGCACGCCGAGAAGCTTGCCCGAAAGGCTCTCATTGGTGGGCTCGATCTCCACCTCCTTGAGGCCGATGATGGCCGTCGGCGTGTTGTAGTACTTGTCGCTGAAATCGATCACCTTGAGACGCTCTTCGGTGATCGACATGGAGCCGATGATCATGTCGATCTTGCCGGACGTTAGAGCCGGAATGATGCCGTCCCACGCTGTCGGCACGATGGTGCAATCGAGCTTTGCCTCTTCGCACAGCGCATCCATGATTTCGATCTCCCATCCGGACCAATTGCCGGCGGCATCTGGAACCGTGAATGGTGGATAGGGTTCGGCGGCGATGCCGACCTTGGTCTCGGCGCTGGCAGCGCCCGCTCCAAGGACGATGACGGCCGCGGCTGCGGCGATGCGTGTGAGAATACGGTGCATGAGGAGTTCCCTTCTTGCTTGGTGCGATGACGGCCGGCGTGAAGCGCCGGCACATCGCCGCTATTGAATTGATCCGATGAACTTTTGCAGACGCTCAGATTTTGGATTGTCGAAGATGGCTTCTGGCGGGCCTTCTTCTTCGATCTCGCCGTCCGCAAGAAAGATGATGTGACTGGCCACCTCACGGGCGAAGCTCATCTCGTGGGTGACGAGGACCATCGTGCGGCGCTCATGCGCGAGGTCGCGAATGACGGACAGGACTTCGCCGACGAGCTCCGGATCGAGTGCTGAGGTGGGTTCGTCGAAAAGCATCACCTCCGGCTGAATGGCGAGCGCGCGTGCGATTGCGGCACGCTGCTGCTGACCACCGGAGAGAAAGGCCGGATAGACGTCTTCCTTGTCGCTCAGACCGACGCGATCGAGGAGAGCGCGGGCTCGCTCCACGGCTTCGCCTCTGGGGACGCCGAGAACGTGGACAGGCACTTCGATGACGTTGCCGAGAAGCGTCATGTGCTGCCAGAGATTGAAGCTCTGGAAGACCATGGCGAGACGCGTACGGATGCGCTGCACCTGGCGCCGGTCGGCGGGCATGAGGCCGCCATCGCCGTTGCTCTTCATGGCGATGGTTTCGCCGTGCACGCTGACGCTGCCTGCAGTCGGGTGCTCCAGCATGTTGATGCAGCGAAGAAGCGTCGATTTTCCCGATCCCGAGCCGCCGATGATGGCGATCACGTCGCCTTCGTGGGCCGTGAACGAAATCCCCTTCAGAACTTCGAGGCTGCCGAAGGATTTGTGCAGGTTTTCGACGCGGACGACTTCAGCACGCTCCGCGGATGGCGCTGCTGTCGTGCCCGATGCTGGCACGGCTTCCTGGATCACTGGCCTGTCCCCCAAACCGCATTCGAAGCGGGGATCAGATCTTCAAACCGGGGCGGCGTCAAACGCCGAAACCGCCGCGAGGCTCGTATGAGCACGTTCGAGAAGCCAGTGATTGGTCCATTCCTTTCATGAGAGATCGGAGTGTGTCCAGGCCGAAGCCGAGGACCGAATTGATACACTTGCGCGATAGTTATGCAAGTGCATAAATGCGCTCATGGCCAAACGGGCGGCGGTGGATTCGCCGAGATCGACATGTACCGGACGGATAAAAATGCGCTCTTCACCCAGGATGGGGCGGCTCGCGACGGCGATAGCGTGCCCGCCGGTGGCGAGGTCTCGGAGCCTTCCGGCAAACGGTCGGGCCCCATGACCCGGCGAAGCTTCAGGCGTGGGACGCAGGACGAGCGGCGCCATGCTTTGATCCAGGCGACGCTCGATCTCATCGCGGAAAAGGGCCTCAAGGGGATCACCGTGCGCGAGGTCGCAGCCCGCGCCGGCGTCACCAATGGCCTCATCCGGCATTATTTCTCCGGCAAGACCCAGCTGATCGAAGCGGCCTATCAATCCGTCATGGAGGGCATGACGGAAGCCGCGAAAGCCGCGGTCGCCGACACCGAGGGCGACGCGAAAAGCCGGCTGCGCCACTTCATTGCCGCCAATTTGACGCCCCCGGTCGCCGATCCGCGCGCCTTGTCGCTCTGGGCCACGTTCATCAGCCTCATCCATGTCGATCCCGCCATGGCGGCAATTCACCGGGCCGGCTATCTGCAGTTTCGCCGCGAGCTGGAGGACCTCATTGCCTCCTTGTTCGCCGAAATCGGGCGCGAAGCGGAGACTGCGCAGCGCGTGCGCCTCGCGATCCAGATCAATGCCGTCATCGATGGACTTTGGGTCGAGCGCTGCCTGGCGGAAGACATGTTCGCCGAGGACGAATTGGTCGCTGCCGGTGTCGAAGCCGTCGAGGCGCTCCTCGGCCTCAGTCTCTCTCAGTCATGACTCCAGCAAGCCAGCCATAACGCCAAACAAGAAGGTAGAAACGACATGCGCTACGCCTCCATCACGGAGCGGCTCGCCGATCTCGGCTCGGGCAAATGGGCCGTCCACTTCCGCGCCCGGGCCATGGCGGCAGAAGGTGCCGAGGTTTTGGAGTTGACGATCGGAGAGCCTGACATCCCGCCGGAGAAGGAGCTCTTGGACGAGTGCAGCCGCGCCATGCATGCCGGCCGCACGCGCTATTCGGCCGGGCGTGGCGATCCGGCGCTTCTCGACGTCCTGGCAGAGAAATACACAAGAAGGTCCGGGCGTACGGTCACGCCGGAAAATGTTCTGTGCTTTCCGGGTACACAGACGGCGCTCTTCGCGGTGATGACCGGGCTCGTCGAAACAGGCGACGAGGTCCTTGTCGCCGATCCGCTCTACGCGACCTATGAGGGCGTCATCCGGGCGAACGGAGCTGAGCTGCGGTCGGTCCCGCTTTATGCGCGCAACCGCTTTCATCTTGATCCGGCGGATCTCGAAAAGGCGATCACGCCGCGCTGCCGGGTTCTCCTTCTCAACTCGCCCCACAATCCGACGGGTGCCGTTCTGAGCCGCGACGAGCTTGAGGCGATCGGCGAGGTCTGCCGCCGCCACGATCTCTGGGTCGTCTCTGACGAAGTCTACGAGGAGCTCGTCTTCGAAGGAGCATTTGCCTCGCCCTTCGACATCCCCGAACTGGCAGAGCGCACCATTGCGCTTTCCTCGATTTCCAAATCGCATGCCGCGCCGGGCTTTCGCAGCGGCTGGGCCATCGGCCCGAAGGAATTCTGCTCTCGCCTTCTGCCCGTCTCCGAAACGATGCTTTTCGGCGGCCAGCCCTTTATCGCCGATATGACGGCCTATGCGTTGTCACGCCCGTCGCCCGCGGCAGCACGGATGCGCGAGGCGTATCACCGCCGGGCGCAATTCGTGACGACCTTCCTCGGGAATACGGCCGGTGCGCGCCCGATCATGCCGGAGGGTGGCATGTTCATTCTGCTCGACGTGCGCGACAGCGGCCTGACCGGCGAGGATTTTGCCTGGGGACTCCTGGAGAGCGAAGGTGTGGCCGTCATGCCCGGAGCCTCGTTCGGCGAGGAAGCGCGCGGCTTCGTGCGTGTGAGCCTGACCGTGCCCGACGAGCGGATGGAAGAGGCCTGTGCGCGCATTGCCCGCTTCGCCGCGAATGCGGTGGCACCGAAAAGGGCAGGCGGTTGGGCATGAACGCTGGGATGACGCAAGACGCGATGGAAGCAAGCACGGGCGAGGCGCTGATAACGCTTCTCGAAAAGTACGACGTTGACGTCGTCTTCGGCATTCCCGGTGTCCATACGGCCGAGCTCTACCGCGGACTTGCTGGCTCGAAGGTCCGGCACGTGACGCCGCGTCACGAGCAGGGCGCAGGCTTCATGGCGGATGGCTATGCCAGGGTCAGCGGCAAGCCCGGCGTCTGCCTCGTTATCACCGGGCCGGGCCTGACAAATACCATCACGGCGATGGCGCAGGCCCGAGCCGATTCCGTCCCGATGCTCGTGATTTCCGGCGTCGGCCGCCGTGGGTCGCTTGGTCATGGCCGCGGCGCATTGCACGAATTGCCGGATCAGCGGGCGATGATGGCAAGCTTCGCGCTCTTCTCCCACACGCTTCTGTCGGCCTCCGATCTTCCGGGCGTCATGGCGCGTGCTTTCGCGATCCTCAATTCCGGCCGGCCGGGACCGGTCCATATCGAGATTCCCGTCGATGTCATGCAGGAGAGGGTTGCGGCGCTTCCGGCTCGCGTGCCGGCCCTGCCGTCAAATCCGCATCCCGGGCGGGGCGATCTTGAAGCGGCTGCACGTCTCTTGTCCGAGGCGCGGCGGCCGGCGATCATCGTGGGCGGAGGGGCAAGACGCGCCAACGACGACGTGACAGCGCTGGCGGAACGTCTCGACGCGCCGGTGGTGACGACGGCGAATGCGCGCGGGCTTCTCGCCGGCCACCCCTTGCGCGTGCCGGCAAGCCCGAGCCTCAAAGCCGTGCGCGCCTTCCTGGCCGAATGCGATGCGGTCCTGGCGCTCGGCACCGAGATGGGACCGACGGATTTCGACGTCTATGAGGACGGCGGCTTTCCCACTCTCAAAGGGCTCGTGCGCGTCGATATCGATGCGGGTCAGCTCGCTCGCGGCCCCCGTGCCGAGATGGCGATTCTCGGAGATGCGCGCGCAACGGCGGCCGAGCTGTGTGGAGCTCTCGGCGCGGCAAAGATCGGCGGCGAGCGAAGAGGCGAGGACATGGCGCGCAGGCTCCGAGCGGCAGCCTTCGAAGAAATCGGAGACGCCTATCGGGGAGAGGTCGCGATCCTCGATGCGATCCGCGAGACTTTGCCGGGCGCTCTTTTCGTCGGCGACAGCACGCAGCCCGTCTATGCCGGCAATCTTTATTGCGACATCGATACGCCCGCAGGCTGGTTCAATTCCGCAACCGGCTTCGGCGCTCTCGGCTATGGCGTGCCCGCCGCGATCGGCGCCGCGATCGCCGATCCTGATCGGCTGGTCGTGGCGCTTCTGGGCGACGGCGGCCTGCAATTCTCGCTCGCCGAGCTCGGCTCCGCCATCGATGCCGGAACGCCCGTCATCTTCATCGTCTGGAACAATTTCGGCTTCCGCGAGATCGAGACGTTCATGATCGAGCGTGGCATCGCGCCGGAAGGGGTGAAGCCGACTCCGCCCGATTTTGACTCTGTCGCAAAGGCTTATGGCCTCGCTTTCGAGCGCCCAATGAAACTCTCCGATCTGCCGGCATCGCTGCGGCGTGCCCGCGACAGCGGCCGTGCGGCCCTCATCGAGCTGCGCATGCCTTTCGACATGTGAGGGGCGGTGCCCGAGCGATCTGATCGCTCGGGCGTCGCCTCGTTCTTGCTCGTCACACGTCAGCCTTTCGCCTGCAGCCGCGAGGAGCGCCGGCGCAAAAACTCCGCAGTGAGGAGGAGAAGCACGGCGAGCACGATCATGATGGTGGCGGCCGCCGCGATCGTCGGCGAGATGTTTTCGCGGATGCCGGAGAACATCTCGCGCGGCAGGGTCCGCTGGTTGGGCCCGCCGATGAAGAGCACGGTGATGACCTCTTCGAGCGACAGGGAGAAGGCGAAGAGCCCGCCGAAGATGACGCCGGGCGCGATCAGCGGAAAGACGACGCTTCGGGCCACGCGGACTGGCGAAGCCCCGAGACTGAGGCCCGCGCGGATGAGCGTGCGGTCGAAGCCGGAAAGCGTCGCGGTGACCGTGATGACGACGAAAGGCGTGCCGAGAACGGCATGAGCCAGGATGAGGCCGGTGAAGGTCGCCGTCAGATCGAAGGGCGCGAAATAGAAGTAGAGCCCGACCGCATAGATCACCATCGGCACGATCATTGGAGCGAGCAGGAAGGCGCTGATGAAGCGCTTGCCCGGGAAATCCGCAAGCCAGAGCCCGGCGGCGGCAAGCGTGCCGAGAAAGGTGGCGATCGTGGCGGCGACGACGCCGATGATCAGGCTGTTGCGGATCGACGACATCCACGTGCCGGAGAAGAAGAAATCCTCATACCACCGCAGGGAGATGCCGCGCAGCGGGTAGGTGAGGAACTGGCCGTCGTTGAAGGAGAGAGGCACGATGGCGAGGATCGGCGCGACGAGAAAGAAGAAGCCGCCGATCGCCACCACGTAAAGGACGACACGCCACGCCTTTTCCGTGCCAGTGACAGCGCCGCTCACATCACCCCCCGAACGCCGCCGACGAGACGGCTGTAGATCGCATAAAGGATGAGCGTCGCGGCGAAGAGGCCGGTGCCGAGCGCCGCCGCAAGGCCCCAGTTCACCGTGTCGGTGGTGTAGAAGGCGATGTAGTAGGAGATCATCTGGTCGGCAGCTCCGCCCACGAGCGCCGGTGTGATGTAATAGCCGAGCGCGATGATGAAGACGAGGATCGAGCCGGCGGCGATCCCGGGCATCACCTGCGGAATGTAGACGCGGCGGAAGGCCGTGAAGGGCGGCGCTCCGAGCGAGCGGGCGGCACGCATGTAATCTTTCGGCACCGTGCGCATCACCGCGTAGAGCGGCAGGATCATGAATGGCAGAAGCACATGGGTCATGGAGATGATGACGCCGGAACGGTTGTAGACGAGGCGGATCGGCCCATTCGTCAGATGCAGGAATTGCAGCATCTGGTTGACGAGGCCATGCTCCTGCAGGACCACGACCCACGCCGCAGTGCGCACGAGAAGCGGCGTCCAGAACGGCAAAAGGACCAGGATCATCAAAAGGTTGGCGAGGTTCTCCCGCAGCCCTGCCAGGAGGAAGGCGATCGGAAAGCCGATCATGAGGCATAGAAGCGTGACGGTGAGTGCGATGGCGAATGTGCGCGCATAGATCTGCAGATAGACGGCGCGCTCCGTCGGCACCGGCACGATCGAGCCGTCGATATCGCGCTGGTGGTCGATCGTCTGCAGGAGGAAGAAATCGGTGAGAGGCCCTGCCGCACGGCGCACGGCGGCCCAGGTTTCGGCGCGGCCCCAATCCGGCTCTGTCTCGATGAGTGTATCGCGCCAGGAGGCGGGAGGTTGATCGAGGCGCGCGATCTTTCGCGCCGTTCCCATGACGAGCGAACGCCCGCCCGAAATATCGTAATTGAGACGCCTGGCGACCGCTGCGGCGGTGCGGTCGTCGTAGGAGCGGATGAGGTCCTGCGCGAGCGCCGAAAAGACCGCCTCGTCGGGCACGGCGTCTTTCTCCCAATCATAGGTCCGCACGGCCTCGGCCGTCTTCGGCCAGGTCTCCATGAGGTCCGTATCGACGACGCTCCGCTCCAGCATGCCGGCGATCGGCGCGACGAAGAAGATGAGGACGAAGACGATGAGAGGCAGGACGAGCAGGAAGGCGTTGCGCTTGCGCTTGCGTTCGGCGCGCGCCAGATCCCGCTTCAGGGACCGCGTTTGACGCGGCCCCGCGAGCATTGTCTCGGCCATCGGACCGCTAATTCGTAGAGGCCCAGCGGCTCCAGCGCTCGGTCAGCCGATCGATATTGTCGAGCCAGAAGGTATCCGAGATCTTGAGCGCATTCTTCATGTTCTCGTCCGCCGTCGGCAGCTCCTTGAGGCGCTCCGGCTCGATCATGGCGCTCGCATCGGGATTGGTGACGCCGTACGCGATCTTCATCGGCAGCTTGGCCTGATTTTCCGCCTCTCCGACGAAGTCGAGATATTTGTAGGCGGCGTCGAGGTTCTTGGAGCCTGCGAGGATGACCCAGGAATCGAGTGTATAGAGGCTCTCGTTCCAGACGATGCCGAAATTGCGCCCATCCGCCTTGTTGGCGGCGTCGACGCGGCCGTTGTAGATCGAGGTGAGGGCGACTTCGCCGGAGGCGAGAAGCTGCGGCGGCTGCGCACCCGCCTCCCAGAAAACGAGATCCGATTTGATCGTGTCGAGCTTCTTGAACGCCCGCTCCACGCCCTCGTCTGTGGCAAGCACGTCATAGACTTCCGCAGGCGGCACGCCGTCGGCCATCAGCGCGATCTCGAGATTGGTTTTCGGCCCGTTCCGCAGTGCGCGCTTGCCCGGATATTTGTCGAGATCGAAGAAATCTTCCCAGCCGGCGGGTGCATCCGAGATCTTGTCCTTGTCGTAGCCGAGGACGAAATTGTAGACGATCGCACCCACGCCGCAGGGGCTGACGGCCGCCTCGATGTAGCGGTCCTTGCCGCCGATCTTGTCCCAGTCGAGTTCTTCGAAGAGGCCTTCATCGCAGCCGAGCTGCAGCTCTTCCGATTCCACCTGCACCACGTCCCAGGTGGCGTTGCCGCCTTCAACCTGCGCGCGGAGCACGCCGATGCCGCCGTCCCAGCTCTCTTCGACGAGGTCGATGTCGGTCTGCTCTTCGAAGGGTTTGAAATACACTTCACGTTGAGCGTCCTGATAGGCGCCGCCCCATGATGTGACGGTGACTTGTTCGGCAGCGGCCATGCTGCTGCCGGTCATCAAGATGACGCTCAAAGCCACGGCGACTTTGATTCTGGACCTCATATTCCCCTCCTGTGCCTTGTTCTGGCTCGAAGCGTTAACCGCTTCCTACCAATGCTTGCCGAGACGGAGGGCTTTCGCAATGGGCTTGAAGTCGTAGAGCGGCAACTTCTTCGAATTTCTGAAAAGTTTGCTCCCGCGTCAGCTCCTGAAAGCTTCCGATTGCCGGCCGACGAGGCGCGCATCCGAACGCAGTGATCCCGATTGAGCGCACTGATTTTGCGCTGCACTTTTTAGTCGTTCAAATCCAAACTTTCTGCTCAAGCTCCACTCAAGCCCCGGTCGTTAGGCAACCCCCGCAACTGGCGAGGGAGCCGCGATGTTCTTTTCAAGCGACGAGATCGGTTTCGCCGCGACGGCAGAAAAGGCAGGCAACGGGACGGGCGGAGGCGTCGCATCAGCAACCAGCACCGCCACCATTATCGACCAGCTTCAGACCTCGTGGACGCACGAAGCCTCACCGAGCCCGATCTCCTGGGCCGGTGACACCATCACCTACAGCATCCTTTCCTCCGCATCGGGAAGCGGCGAAGCTGCGGGTTTCCAGCCGCTCTCCGCCTACAAGGCGGCAATGGCCGACCAGGCCTTTGCGCTCTGGGACGATGTCATCGCCCCGGATATCGTGCGCACCGCGTCGGGGGGCGGCATCTCGATCGGCGAGAGTTCGACCACGTCCGGCAACGGCACCTACACGTCCTACAGTTTTCGCTATGACGGCCTCGGCTCCGGCCACGATTCCTTCATCAGCGCGGATGTCTGGCTGAACAGCTTTTGGAGCAGCCTCAACGACGACAGCGACATCGCCTACGGCAAATATGGTTTCCTCACCTATCTCCACGAGATCGGCCATTCGCTGGGGTTGAGCCATCCCGGCACCTATGATGCGGCCCGCGGAGCGGTCACCTATGCCGGTGCCGCCGAGTTCGCTGAAGACACGCGCCGCTTCACCATCATGTCCTATTTCGATGCCGACGAGGACGGCAGCGGCACCAACCATGTCGGCGCCGATGGGCTCATGCATTACGCCCAGACGCCGATGCTCTACGACATCCTCGCCATTCAAGACCTCTACGGCGCGGACTATTCCACACGCGCCGGAGATACGACCTATGGCTTCGGCGCCTCGGGCCTCGGTTCCTATGATGCCGCCTTCGACTTCACCCTCAATTCCGAGCCGATCGTGACGATCTGGGACGGCGGTGGCATCGATACGTTGAATGTCTCGGGTTTTGCCGACAACGCCGTCATCGATTTGCGTGAAGGCGCCTGGTCGTCAATCGGTGGCATGAGCAACAATCTTGCGGTCGCTTATGGTGCCGAGATCGAGAATGCCGCTGGCGGTGCGGGCGATGAGGTCATCAACGGCAACGGCCTCGACAACACGCTCTTCGGAGGGGGCGGATCGGACATTCTTTCCGGCTTTTCCGGCGACGATCTCGTCTTCGGCGGGCGCGGCGCCAGCAACGACACGCTTTATGGCGGCGACGGCGACGACAGGCTTTTCTCCGGCGGCGGCGACGACCGGGTCGACGGAGGCGCCGGCAATGATTTCATCGGCTCCGGCATCGGCAGCGACATCGTCAATGGCAATGCCGGCAACGATACGATCTTCGGTGGCGCCGTGCCGGGCAGCGATCGCATCGACGGCGGCGACGGCGACGACGTGATCTGGGGCGGGGGCGGCCATGACAGCCTCTACGGGCAGACCGGCAACGACGAGATCGGCGCCGGCGGCGGCAACGATATCATTGACGGCGGCGCGGGCGATGACACGCTCTTCGGCGGTGAGGGCAACGACACCGTGACGGTGGGCGCCGGGCGCGACCTCGTCTATGGCTCCGGCGGCGACGACGTCTTCATCTTCGGCGCCGACGGCGAGCGCGATGTCTATGCCGCCGTCTCCGGCAACGGCCACGACGCCATCGATGGGTTTGAGGTCGGCACCGATGTCCTCGACGTGTCTGCTTATGCCGGGAGTTTCGCCGAGCTCACTTTCGCCGATACGGCGGCGGGGCTCGTGATCACGCTTGCGCCCGATGCGAGCCTGACGCTCGAGGATGTGACGCGCGACATGCTGAGCGAGGAGAATTTCGTCTTCTGATCGCCAGCGAAAATCGCAGGCGCTGATGCAAAAAGGCCGGCCGCTTTGGGCGACCGGCCGGGGGATTGGGGCGGTGAGCGGCCGCCCCCAACGATCTGAAAAAGCCTCAGAAGAGGAAGTCGGAGGCGTCGAGCTCGGAGGCTGCGACGCCGTTGAGCGTCAGGACGTTGCCGCCGCCGAGATCGATCGTGGCGTTGCCTTCGCCATCCTCGCTGATCGTCAGCTCGGCAAACGAGGTGAAGCCGTTCGCGCGAACGTCGAGATGGTCGGTGCCGTTCTCGAAGCCGAAGACGACATCGGTACCGTTGTCGGCCACGGAGGCATAGATGTCCGCCGCGCCGTCATTGTCGCCGAAATAGATCTGGTCGTTGCCGCTGCCGCCATAGACCGTGTCAGCATCGGCCCCGCCATAGAGCATGTCGTCGCCGGCGCCCCCGTAGAGGAGGTCGTTGCCGTTGCCGCCGCCGACCGTGTCGTTGCCGGAGCCGCCGCCGATTTCATCGGCTCCGTTGCCGCCGGTTGCGATATCATCGCCGTCGCCGGCAAAGCCCTGATCGTCGCCGTCGCCGGCATAAAAGGCATCATTGGCATCGGCGCCCAGGCCAGGCCGGCCACCGAAGAGAACGTCGTTGCCGGCCCCGCCGATGATCGTGTCGTTGCCTTCGCCGCCGCCGAGGAAATCGTCTCCGTCGCCGCCGTCGATATCGTCGTTGCCGGTGCCGCCATAGGCCTGATCGTTGCCGGCCCCGCCGGTGACGACGTCGTCGCCCACGCCGCCGAAGACCATATCGTCTCCGTCGCCGCCATCGACCGTGTCGTTGCCTTCGCCGGAGAACAGCGTGTCGTTGCCGCCGCCGCCTTCGATCTCATCATTGCCGCCGCCGCCCGACATGGTGTCGGCATTGTCGGTGCCCGTAAGCTTATCGTCTTCCTCGCCGCCGGTGGTGCCGCCGCCGATGTCGCCATCATCGCCACCGCCGCCGGTTGGGGCAGCCTTGAAGGTGATTG
This sequence comes from Afifella sp. JA880, assembly GCF_025379905.1. NCBI lineage: Bacteria > Pseudomonadati > Pseudomonadota > Alphaproteobacteria > Hyphomicrobiales > Afifellaceae > Afifella > Afifella sp. JA880. The sequence goes on along the minus strand of NZ_JAOANH010000001.1, from coordinate 830,838 downwards.
TGCCGTCGTCGTCGATGGAGAACGTGCCATTCAGCCCGCTCTTCAAAGTCATAGTGGCGTCGATGCTATCATCGCCATTCGCATCTATGGCGAGCATGCCTGTCTTCGCATCGTATTCGACGCTTGCGGTGGAATCTGCGTCCGTGACCATGATGACGTCGGACTTCTCAAAATCCGGGATCAGATCGCCCGACAGCCAGTCCGCTTTGCCGCTGATCGTGTCAGCTCCGCTACCGCCATAAATCGTATCGGCCGCGAAACCGCTGTCGATCAAGTCACTGCCACCTTCACCATAAAAGATGAAAGTGTTCTCTCCGGATTTAACGTATTCTTGCCTTGCCCAGAGATTTTCTGCAACGTCAGTTCCATGTATTGTCTGAGTATCGTCATTTGAGTATTTGTATATGCTGATGGGCCGCGCCCTGGAGTCGTCGAATTCGTTGTTGGAAACGAAATTGCGTAGATCGTAGTCTGTTCCTTCTACGCCAATGGCAATGTAAGCCCCGTCGAGATTCTCGAGAGTATTTCCAGTAATCTGCACGCCGTCTGTATCGACCGACATCCCATAACCGCTATTGCGAATGAGATTGCCTGAGATTGACCCCTCTACACCTGGATTGACATAGATGGCGCTTGTGTAATTCTCGATGAGGTTGTCCGAAATATTCAGGCCCGTCACATTGCCGCCGACGACAATCGGGCGGGAGGCGCCGGTACTATCGTCGGCACCTCCGTCGAACACGGAGTTCGTGATTGAAGTGTTGTCACCCCGCACGCTGACGATGGTCTTATCGACGTCATTGGCGAATTCGAGCCCGTCGATTGTAACGTTGTCCGCTCGAATGAGGAAAGTCCCGGTGACGGAGCTCTCGTCTCCGCGCGTGGTGTCATCGCCGTCAATGCCGTGATTTGCCGCGAGAATCGTCAAATTAGTCAGTTGGGCAGGTATCTCGACGTTGCCAGAATACTCGCCTGCAGCAATGATAATTGTATCTCCGCTGGAAGCTACATTAATAGCCGCCTGAATCGTCGTGTACGGCTTATCTTCGCTTCCGGTGGCGTCGTCAGATCCATTGGCGTCTACGTAGATATCAGTCATTATCGTAATCCCCCATACTCAACGCTGTGGGGATCCGCCTGACCCGGCGTCAGGTAAATCCCTAACGAAGGATTAATGGTAAGCATAGGATTTCAATTAAGAGCAATCCAAATTTGCGGAAAAAAGTTAATGCACGCGGAGGTGGCTGCGGCTGGCGCAAAAAAAGTCTTGCAGAATCACAAAATTGGCTCGGCAAACGCAGTGCAATTTTTTTCGCCTGCGACGACGGGTTGCAGGAGAGTGTCGTGAGACGGGTTTTGAGACGAGGCCGCTCCGCCCGGCGTGCTCGATGTCCCGTCGAGGGCCGTCATTCCTATGTGTGGTCGACCCTTCGAGGCGGTGGGGGGCGGCCGTCCCTGGTGATTTTTCACATCACCGCTTTCTCGCCATTGTCGCCTGGATATTCGGCGTTCGCGGCCGCGCACTAACCTGCTTTAGTGCCGTCCCGGGCACGATCGCGGAAACCTTCGCCGTCTGCCGGGGCTGTCGGGGCCGCCTGCAGGAATATGAAAAGGTTCAGGAAAGATGCTGGATGACGCCTACAATCCGGCCCGAAGCGCCGTGTTCGAGGAAATCCGCCGGGTGGTCGCCGAGGCGATCGAAAGCGGCATTTGCGTCGATACCGGCAGGCAGGCAGAGCGGATCGACCGCATCTGGCCGCAAAGCGGTCTGAGCGCCGACGATATCGCCAGCGCGCTGTCGGAAGCTGCGGTGAGCGCGCGCATTACCGTCAAGATGAGCAGGCCGCGCCCGAGCCCGCACTAGAAGATATTTTCGGAGGGATCCGACACCTTGGGAGAGGTCGTCACCTTTGATTTGGCGTTGCTCAGCGCAGATGGGCCTCCGTGCCGAGATGCAGATAAACAGGGTCGAACATGGCCATCTCGGCAAGAGTGTCCGGCTTCAACAGCGCCAATCGTCCGCCCTGGAGCCGGATAAGCCCGGTCGCGCGCAGATCCTGCACGACGCGGTTGATATGAACCGCAGAGAGACCGAGAGCGTGCCCCAGGTCCTGCTGCGTAATCGGAAAATCGAAACCTTCGGGCTGCTCGAGCCCCGCCGCCCGCAACCGCCAGGCCAATTCGCAAAAAAGATTGGCCACGCGCTGATGTGCCGGACGCTGGCCGACATTGACGAGCCATTCGCGCAGCACCGATTCCTCCACGAGGTTCGCCCACCACAAGGCGCGGGCGATGCGGCTCCGCGTGGCGATGAGCTCCTCCAGAGCGCTGCCTGACGCCTGTGCGACAGCGCAGGGCGTGAGTGTCGAAATGTTGTGGTCCATCTGTCCGAGGATGGCGACATTGAGGTCGCAAAAATCTCCGGGCAGCAGGTAGGCCATGATCTGTCGGCGTCCGTTGGGCAGGATCTTATAGCGGCAGGCGAAACCCGAAAGGATGAGCTGCACCCGACCCGGCCTGTCGCCCTGCGAGATGAGATCGATATGGCCTTTGATCTGACGGATGCTTCCGTTGAAGAGTTCCGTCAGGGCGGCTTCATCCTCGATGTCCAGCGCCGCCCCGCGCCGCAACCGCGTCAGGAGAGGAAGAATCGCGTTCCCGATGGTCTCTCGCGAGCGGCCTGTTGCCTCTCTCTTGCTCATGTCGGCCGCCTGGATGAGAGCGACGTAAGGTCGGGCCCCGGTCGGGCGGCGAGAACGGAAAAATTCGATGCCTTTGCATCAGGCACAGAAATGCCGGCCTCGCATATCTTGGAGCGGTGGCGGGGCATGATCTCTTCTTTCTTTCCGGTCTGTTACCAGCCCGTCTCGCGAGGCACGGGGCAGCCGAATCTATAAGATCAAATTCCTAGCTCTGCGCCAGCAAGATGTGTTTCGGTAGCTTACGACCTCGCTGTGCTCGTCATGTGCTTGAGGGATCGTGCAATGGGCATGAGAGCCGGGATCCCAACACGTCGGCGGCCGTTGTTGGCTGACTGAGGTGGGGGGATGCGTCCTGCTTTCGCTGCCTGAGCGCGGCGCTGTGCCTGCCTTGGCAGTGGCGGCAGGGCGATGTCACGCAGGGACGGTGTAAGCCGGCGTCGTGTCTTGGGGCCGGATCGCCGAGGGTAGAGGCGATTGCGGGCGCAAAAATAGGTTGGGTTGCGCCCGCCTGGTTTTCAGATGTTCGTCAGGCCGTCGAAAGAGGCCCCGTCTGTGTGGAGGTCTGCCGCCCGCGAGGCGTCAGGCATTCAGAGCTTCAACCGCATCCACGAACGGCTTGCCGAGTGCTTCCGCAACGGCCCGATTGGTGACCTTGCCGCGATGCACGTTGAGGCCGGCGAGAAGATGCGGATCGCTGGTCAATGCCGCAAGGCCGCGGTCGGCGAGCGCCAGGCCGAAGGGCAGGGTGGCGTTGTTCAAGGCATTGGTCGAGGTGATCGGAACGGCGCCCGGCATGTTGGCGACGCAGTAATGCACGATGCCTTCCACCTCGAAGGTCGGCTCCGCATGGGTGGTGGCATGCGAGGTCTCGAAACAGCCGCCCTGGTCGATGGCGACATCGACGAGCACCGCTCCCTTCTTCATGCCTGACAGCATCTCGCGCGTGACGAGTTTCGGCGTCGTCGCGCCCGGAATGAGGACGGCGCCGATGACGAGATCCGCGGCGAAAACGGCCTCTTCGACGGCCGTCGGCGTGGAGAAAGCGGTCTTCACCCGACCCTCGAACAGGTCGTCGAGTTCGCGCAGTCGCGGGATGGAACGGTCGAGAATGGTGACGTCGGCCCCAAGGCCGAGGGCCATCTTCGCGGCCTGCTTGCCGACGACGCCACCGCCGATGATGGCGACCCGCCCGGAGGCAACGCCCGCGACGCCGCCGAGAAGCACGCCCCGCCCGCCGCAGGCTTTCTCGAGCGCGCGAGCGCCGGCCTGCACGGAGAGGCGGCCGGCGACCTCCGACATCGGCGCAAGCAGCGGCAACCCGCCATGGGCGTCGGTCACCGTCTCGTAGGCAACGCCGGTGACGCCGGAGGCGATGAGCCCTTCGGTCTGCTTCGGATCCGGAGCAAGGTGCAGGTAGGTGTAGAGGATCTGACCTTCCTTGAGCTGCGCCCACTCGCTGGGCTGTGGCTCCTTCACCTTCACGATCATCTCGGCTGCTGAGAAAACCTCTTCGGCCGTTGCTGCAATCGACGCTCCGACCGCCGCATAATCTTCATCGGATGCATCGATGCCGGCGCCGGCGCCGCTTTCGATCATCACCTGATGGCCATGCGCCACGTATTCGCGCGCCGCCGCCGGTGTCAGGCCGACGCGATATTCGTGGTTCTTGATTTCCTTGGGACATCCAACACGCATTCTTCTCTCCTCTTGGTGGGAAGGAAAAGAAAGCGCAGCAGATGCGCAATGTCCTTGCAGAACGGGGCAGGCCATCCGCCCACGACGCAAATATCTTGCAGAAGAGCCTCGATCCGCGCAATCATCCACACATGTACGAGGTTGATCATTTTGATCTTGCCATCATGCGGGCGCTGGAGCGGGAGGGGCGGCTCTCCAACACGGCGCTGGCGGAGCGCGTCGGGCTGTCGCCCTCTGCATGCTCGCGGCGTCTTGACCGTCTGGAGAAAGAGGGCGCCATCAGGGGCTACCATGCCCGGCTGTCGCACCGCCATCTCGGGCGGCCCGTGACAGTTCTCGTCAACATCGCGCTTTCCGGCCAGAGCGAACGGCATCTGTCGGAGTTCGAAGCAGCGGCGCGGCGCTGCCCGAACGTGCTGTTCTGTTTTCTGATGTCGGGGGAGTACGATTATCTTCTGCGTGTTGCGGCGCGCGATCTCCAGGATTTCGAGCGCCTTCACAAGACGGTGCTGTCGGCCTTCCCGCATGTCGCGCGGCTGAACTCGTCCTTCGCGCTGCGGGAGGTGGTCGACCGACCGGTGCGTTTCTCCGATTTTCTGGACGGCGACGACTGAATGCTACCGGGATTGCCGCCGCGTTGGGGGCTAGATTGCCTGCGAGGTGACGAAGCTTACACCGGCCGCAGCCATTTCGGCGCGCGCCTTGTCCAGTGAACCGTCGAGATTGATCGCCCGGCACGCATCTTCCACGAGCACGGCCGTAAAGCCTTCCCGGCGGGCATCGAGCGCCGACCAGGCGACGCAGAAATCGGTGGCGAGACCTGTGAGAAACAGACGGGCGAAGCCGCGCTCGCGCAGATAGCCCGCAAGACCAGTCTCCGTCGTCCGGTCGTTCTCGTAGAAGGCGGAATAGGAATCGATGCCGGGGCGAAAGCCTTTGCGCAGAATGAGCTCGGCCGGCACCGTATCGAGCTTGGGGTGGAACGCCGCGCCGGCGCTTCCCTGTACGCAATGCTCAGGCCAAAGAACCTGTTCGCCGTATTCGGCGGCAAAGGTCTGGAAAGGGTCGCTGCCGGGATGCGCGCTGGCGAAAGACTGGTGCCCCGCCGGGTGCCAGTCCTGGGTCAGCACCACATGCTGAAAACGCGGCATCAGCGCGTTGATGACCGGCACGACCGCGTCGCCATCGGGCACGGCGAGCGCGCCTCCCGGGCAGAAATCGTTCTGGACGTCGATGACGAGAAGGAGGTCTTTTGCCCCGATGCTGAAGTCGCCCATGTCGCCGTCTCCGTTCTTACCCTCACTGTGGCGCGGCGCCGGGCGAACACAAGGCCTGAGTGTCAGGCGCGAGGGAGAGACGGGGGACGCAAAGGAGAAATGCGTCCCTTGAAGATCGCCGTCTCAGCCCTTCACTCCGCCCTGTGCAAGACCGGAAACGAGCGCACGCTGCAAGAGAATGCCGATGATGAGCGGCGGCAGGGCCGTCAAAATACCGGCGGTCGCGAGCAGGCCGTAATCGGAGACGCGGCCGCTGGCGAGATTTGCGATCGCCACGGTGAGCGTCTGGCTGCGGTCGTCGTTGGTCAGGATGAAGGCGTAGAAGAATTCGTCCCAGACGAGGAGGATGGAGAAGAGCACGACGGTCGCGAGCGCCGGCTTTGCCATCGGCAGCGTGACGCTGCGCAGGACCGTCAGCATGCTGGCCCCGTCGACGAAGGCGGCTTCTTCGATCTCATGCGAGATGTTGTCGAAATTGCTCTTCAGAAGCCAGGTGGTGAAGGGCAGGACGATGGAACAGTCGACCAGCATCAGCCCGGTCTTGGTGTTCAAAAGACCGAGGCCGTTCAAAAAGGCGAAGAGCGGCACGATGAGAGCGACCGGCGGCAGCATGTAGGTCGCGACGACGACGTAGAGAAGGTTGCTCTGCCCGCCCTTGGAGCGGGAGAAGGACCAGGCCGCAGGGACCGCCGCGCAAAGCGCGATCGCTGTCGCGCCGAAGGCGACGAGTGCCGTATTGCGCATGGCGTAGAGGAACATCTCGCCGCGGCTGTTGGGCTCGAGCGTCGTGAGCTTGGCGTAATTGTCGAAATTCAGCTTCTCGGGAATCCACTCGAAGGGGAGGGTCGTCAGATGCGTCGTCGTGCTGACGCTGACGAGGAGCAGCCAGAGGATCGGCGCCAGGATGATGACGGCGACGAGGATCGCCAGAGCGTGCAGGACGACGCGGAGGGCAAGAGGTTGTTTCATTGTGCCCCCTGGCGGCGCAGAAGCGCCACGTAGACGTTGATGAGGATGAGGCTGACGAGCACGATCAACAGGCCTTGCGAGGCGCCGGATCCGGCCCGGAAATTCGAGAAGGCTTCCTGGTAGACCTGAATGCTCATGGTCTTGGTGCTGTTGGCGGGGCCACCCCGCGTCATCACCCAGACGATATCGAAGACCTTGACGCCCTCGATGGTTCGAAGGACGGCCGCGACCATCAATGGTCCGACGATCGCTGGCATGGTGACGGTCTTGAAGCGCGACCATGGCGAGGCGCCATCGATATGGGCGGCTTCCAGCTGTTCGCGCGGTACGCCTTGCAGGGCGGCGAGCGTGATCATCGCCACGAGCGGCACCGTCTTCCAGATGTCGGCGACGGCGATCGCGTAGATCGCAGTCGCGGGCGAGCCGAGCCAGCTCTGATAGGAATCGAGGAGGCCGATCTGCGTCAGAACCGCGTTGAGGCCACCGAAATCGGGATTGTAGATCAGCCGCCACGACATGGCGTTCACCACTGTCGGCAGCGCCCAGGGGAGGATCAGGAGCGCGCGAAAGAAGCGCCTGCCGTAAAGCGGCTGATCAAGCAGCAAAGCCACCAAGACGCCGAGAACGAGTTCCAGCGAAACGGTGAGGGCGACGAAGAAGATTGTCGTCGCAAGCGCGCCGCGAACCTGCGGCGAGCGGAAGGCACGGATGTAATTGTCGAGGCCGACCCAGTCGCCTGTGTACTGGGTCAGCTGTGCCGAGGTGAAACTCATCCATATCGTGTCGAGGAACGGCCATCCGACGATGATCAGGACACCGACCGCGAGAGGCGCGATCATGAGCCAGGCAGTCAGACGCTGCCTGGAATGATACGATAGGGATGAGCGCATCGAAGGAAGGCCTTACTGGTCGGTCAGGGATTTAAGCTGATCGGCGGCCGAGCCGAGGGCGTCTTCCGGGGAGGAGGCGCCGAGAAGGGCTTCCTGGATCGACACCTGCAGGATGTTCGACGCTTCCTGGTAGTTCGGCAGGGTCGGACGCGCGATCATCGCGGTGAAGGCGTTGCTTGCAGCCTTCATGAGATCCTCGCGACCCGAGATGACCTCGGAATTCTCGAAAGAAGCCTTCCAGATCGGCAGGCTGCGCTCTGCGTGGCTGTTCTGCATCTCCGGCGAGGACATGTGCTGGACATACTTCCAGGCGATGTCGGCGTTGTCGGTGTTGGCGGTGACGCCGAGACCCATGGAGCCGTTCACGCCGGACGCTTCGGTGCGGTCTTCGACACCGAGCGGTGCCATGACGCCGACCTTGCCGCTGATGTCGGATTCCTTCGGATCGTTGGCGAGGTTGTACATATAAGGCCAGTTGAGAGCGAACGCGGCCTGGCCGCTCGAGAACACCCGGCGCACATCCTCTTCGAGATATTCCGTCGAATTCGGATTGGTGATGCCGTCGTCGAGCGTGGAGACCATGAACTTCAGCGCTTCAAGGCCACCATCCTCCTGGAAGACCGGAGCGCCGTCCTTGTCGAGGAACTTGCCGTCGAAGGCGTCGAGAAGCACGGTGTAGTCGCAGATCACGGCTTCCGCCTGCGCCCAGCTCCACACGATCGGGTATTCGACGATACCCTGCTCCTTCATCGCCTTGGCCTGCTCGACGAGTTCGCTCCAGGTCTGCGGAGCGTGATCGAAGCCGGCCTTCTCGACCATTTCCTTGTTGTAGAAGAAGAGCTTGGAGCTGTTCGTCCACGGCATGCCGTAATAGTGGCCGTTATATTCCACGGTCGTCCAGGCGCCGGGGAAAATCTCGTCTTTGACGTCGGCGGAGATGTTGTCGGTCTCATCGGCGAGGATGCCGCGCTTGGCATATTCCGCGGTCCAGATCACGTCGAAGAGGACGACGTCGTAACCCTGGCTGGAACTGCTGGCGAGGAGGGTCTTGTCGCGCAGGCCTTCGTAGGGGACGAACTCGAGATTGACTTTGACGTCGGGGTTCGCCTTCTCAAAGGCCTCTGTCATGCTGCGGACATCGGCCTCGTTGTAGGAGGCCTGCGACATGTAGAGAGCATTGATGGTCGTCTCCGCTGAGGCGGGGCCGGCCATGCCCAGGCCGAGCGATGATGCGACCAAGGCGGTGGCCGCACTGAGGCGTAAAATGTTCATGCTCTTGGACTCCATTTCAGTTGCGGACAGTTCCAGCGACATCGAAACCGCAAGGATTAATAATTCAAATTGTTTTGCTAAATAGATCAAGGGCAAAATTGTCTGTCAACGGGCGTTAGCCTGGCCTGTCGCCCTTATTGCGCTGCAAAAATCTGCGGATAGGGCTTGAGTAGGTGCACCCTTTGGACGGCGGCGCGCACTCTTTCGAGTGAGGTGCGAGCGCCCGTTCCGAGCCCGCACAGCGCCCCACTTCGGCGCTCAAAGCGCTCCGAAAAGGCCGGCTCCTGCGGCATTCTCCAGCTCTGGCCCGTCTTCCTTCGCAAGCGGATGCAGAAGGCGCGACATCGGTAGTGCCGCAGCTCCTGCCGCCGGCGTATCGAAGCGGACTTCGCCCTTGATGAGCCGCGCGCCTCGGGTCCCTGGATCCGCCGCGGAGCTCGGCAACAGTGGAAAAGTCTTCTCCACGAGGGCGGTCAGGATCGGGTCGGGAAGCAAGCCTCCCACGACGATGCCGCTCGGGTCGAAGAGATTCTCAAGCCCGTTGACGGCGATGCGCAGATAGTAGGCGGCGTCGTCGAGCCACTTTACGAGCGCGTTATTGCCCGTCTGAAAGGCTTTCAGGAGGAGGTCGGGGCTTGCGCCCTGCCATTCGTTCTCTGTTTGAAGGATCGCCTCGTAGGCGCTGTGCAGCGAGACGTAGCGCTCCAGACAGCCCCGATTGCCGCAGGCGCAGGGCTTGCCGCCGGGATTGACGATGAGATGGCCGAGTTCCGCCGCTCTTTGCCGCACGCCGGTAAAGGGACGTCCGTCGATGACGATGCCACCGCCGAGGCCGAGGCCGAAATAGATGTAAATGAAGGTCGGATGGGTCTGGCCGAAGCCGTAGAGGCTTTCGCCGATCGCCGCGGCTGTCGCGTCGTTATCCACAAAAACCGGCAGGTTGAGACGTTCGGAAAGCTCTTGGGCGAGCGGAAAATCGAGCCAGCCTTCCATCGTGAGGGGGCCGCGCGATGCGAAGGTGCCGCTCTCGAAAAAGCCCGGCATCACCGCGCCGAGCCCGAGAAGGCGTCGCCGGATTTCGTCGTTTCCGTTGACCAGGCCATCGACGGCCCGCTCCACGAGAGGCAAGACCTCGCCCGGATTTTGGCGGGCGATCGGAAGTGCGGTGCGTGCAACGATGTGCCCCAGAACGTCGACGAGCAGGCCGACCAGCTGGTTCTGATCAAGGTGGATGCCGATCGTGTAGGCGCCTTCCTCGTCGACCACATATTCGGTGGCGGGCTGGCCCTTGCGACCGAGGCGACGCCCGGTCTCCTTGATGAGGCCGAGTGCGATCAATTCCCCGGCGATGTTGGAGGCGGTCTGCGATGTGAGGCCCGTCATCCGGGCGATCTCTGAGCGCGACAGCGGGCCGTGCTTCAGAACCGCTTCGAATGCCACGCGGCGATTGCGTCTTCTCGCATGTTCGAGGTTTGTGCCCTGAAGCGACATCGCACTCCGTCTCGCTGTAAATGGTTGAGTTTTCCAAAACGTTTTGATTAATAGGGACCCATCACGTCAATCAACTTCCTCGATACGGACCCTCAGGCTGCGTTATGACCATGAAAATCAGTGACTTTATCGCCCAACAACCGGCGACGGTCGAGAAAGTCCTGTCCGACTTGCCGTCACAGATCGAAGCGGCGCTCCCGGAATCGGAGCCTGAACGCGTCATTTTGATCGGCACCGGCAGTTCGATGAATGCGCTCCTTGCCGCCTCCGACAGCTTTTCCGGTCTCCCTGCCGAGCTTGCGTTGCGCAGCCCGCTGACCTTCCTGGCCGAGGCCGGCGAGCGCCGCGTCGCCAAGAGCCTTGCCATCGTCTTGTCCCAGTCGGGCAACAGCAGCGATACGATCGCAGCGACGAAACAGGCCCGCAAAGAGGGCATGGATGTCATCGTGGTGACGGCCGGACGAGATGCGCCGCTTGCCGCCTGTGATGTGAAGCTCGTCTGGCTTCCGGTCGAGGACGAGACCGTTGGGCCGAAGACCAAGGGCTACACGGCGAGCGTTCTGGCGCTTCGCTTGATCGGCATGGCGCTGAGCGGCAAGAAGATGCCGACAGCGGCGCGTGGTTTCGTCGACGGTTATGCGCAGCTGATCGAAACGGCGCGCATCTGGTCGACCAACATGGCACCGAAGCTCGCCGGTGCCGATGTGATCGCAGTGCTGGGGCAGGGACGGCATTACGGTTCTGCCCTGGAGGGCTCGTTGAAAGTGGCGGAAATGGCCGGCATTCCCTCCTTCGGCCTCGAAACCGAGGAGGCGAGCCACGGCCGTCTGCACGGCCTCACTAAGAAGAGCGTGACGATTGCGCTTGCTTCGAACGCGGACGAGCTTGATCTGGCACGCCGTGTCGTGGCGGCAATGGCGCATTACGGCCTGACCGGCTTCATCTTCGATCTCGCCGGCAAGGAGCCTGAGGGGATCGTCTGGCCGGCGTCGGAAGAGCCGACGCAAGGTCTCGATACCTTGAGCGCCGTCGTGCCGTTTCAGTGGCTCGCAGTCGATCTTGCCGCGGAACGCGGTCTCGTGCCGGAGGATATGCCTTATCCGGGCATGACGCAGCGGCTCGGCATCAAGGTCGGAGAGGCCGTTTGACGCCCGAGTTCCTTTTTGCGGTCGATGTCGGTGGATCCTCGGTAAAGCTTGGTATCGTCGACGGCAACGGCGTCGTCGTTGCCAAGAGCGCGCTTCCCTTTCGTTCGCTGGCAAGCTTCGAAGCCCTCGTGGAGGGGGCTGCCGAAAGCCTCGATGCTTTGGCGCGTACGGTCTCAGCCGCGCCCGAAGCGATCGGGATCGCAGCACCGGGCTATGCCGATCCCGCCACCGGCCTGCCGCTCGACGGCACCGGAAATGTTCCGCTTCTTAAGGGCGGCTCGCTTGCGGCTGAGCTCGCCAGACGTCTGAACGTGCCCGCGGCAACGGACAACGACGCAATCTCTGCCACGCTCGGCGAATTGGAGTTCGGTGTCGGCAGGCGCGTTTCGAGCTTTGCCCTCATCACGGTCGGCACCGGTATTGGCGGCGCCCTCGTCATCGATCGACGTATCGTGCGCGGCCGTGATGGCAAGCCGCCGGAATTCGGCGCCATGGTTTTAGAGCCCGGTCATCCGTATGAACGCTATGGTCTTCACGGTACGTTTGAGGATCTCGCCGGTGGCAAGGCCGTCATCGCCGCCTATGCCGCGGAGACCGGAGAAGCGGCCGAAGATCTCAACATGAGCCTTTTACGCGAACGCGCTCTGGCCGGTGATGCACGAGCCGACGCGGCGTTCGAGACGATGGGGCGCTACATCGCCCAGGCATTCGGGACGATGATCAACCTCACCGCCATCGAGCTTTGCGTCGTCGGCGGGGGCATCTCGCTCGCCGGAGGCTTTCTGCTGGACCGTATCCGTCGCCACCTTCGGGCAAACACCTGGCCGTATCTGTTTGATGATGCCCGGATCTTGGCGACCGAGCATGGTAACGATTCCGGCCTCATCGGAGCGGCGGCCATGGTGCGCCGCCGTCTCAATCCTGTGGCGGGCGAAAACGTCCCCGTCATCAAACCATCGGCATTCGGTTGAACGAGGTGACCGCCATGGCCCGAGAGCTGCAAGTTGAACTTCGAGGCGTGCGTAAGAAGTTCGGGGCCGCGGAGGTGATCCGCGGTGTCGACCTTGGTGTCGAGCCCGGAGAATTCGTCGTCTTCGTCGGACCGTCGGGATGCGGGAAGTCGACGCTCCTGCGCTTGATTGCGGGGCTGGAGGAGATCACCTCCGGCGACCTTTTGATCGAGGGGCGTTCGGTGAAGGATTTGTCGCCTGCCAAGCGCGGCATCTCGATGGTGTTCCAGTCCTACGCGCTCTATCCGCATCTGAGCGTGGAAAAGAATATGGGCTTCGGCCTGAAGCAGGCGAAGGTCGAGAAGTCGGAGATCAAGCGGCAGGTCACGGAAGCGGCAGAAATGCTGCGCCTGTCGGAGCTTCTCCAGCGCAAGCCGCGGCAATTGTCCGGCGGCCAACGTCAGCGTGTCGCCATCGGCCGTGCGATTGTGCGCGATCCGAAGGTCTTCCTGTTCGACGAGCCTTTGTCCAACCTCGACGCAGCTCTGCGCGCCCAGATGCGCATCGAGATCGCGCGCCTGCATCGCGACATGGACGCCACGATGATCTACGTCACGCACGACCAGACCGAGGCGATGACGCTCGCCGACCGCATCGTGGTGTTGAACGAGGGGCGCATCGAGCAGGTGGGCACGCCGCTCGAACTCTATGGCAAGCCGAAGACCCGTTTCGTGGCGAGCTTCATCGGCAGCCCGCAGATGAACTTCCTGCCGGTGCGCGTCGCCGGAGCGTCGGAGGGAGGTCCTCGCCTCAAGCTCCCAAACGGGGTCGAAATGGCTTTTCCGGAAGCGCCGGCAGCGGCGATCGATCAGGACGAAATCGCACTTGGCATCCGCCCCCATGAGATCGAGTTCAGCCGCGAGAAAACCGAGGGCATTGCGGCCGAGATCGTGGTTGTCGAGGCTTTCGGCAACCATACGCTTCTCTATGCCAATATCGGCGAGGATGATCTTGTGACCGTCGAGACGGCCGGGATCAGCGATGTGACGACGGGCGAGCGCGTTTGGCTGAGTTTCGATCCCGCCCATTGTCATTTCTTCGACAAGGACGGGCAGGCTTTATAGCTCAGGCGGATGCTTTGACGGTATCGCCCGTCCCTGTGTTCGAAGAGGCGGTGCCGAGGAGGTCGCGAGCAGGTGCGGTGGCAGTCCGCCTCTGTTGCGGAAACCCTGTACTAAAAGGCGCTATCCGTCCCACTGGGCGGTGCATCTGACGCCTCACGGAGAGGTTATCGCGGCCGGCAATATGCGGCGTTATGGCCGGGTGTATGCCCAAGTATCTGTAGATATCGTCATGCATCAAAGTATTGGGCTTAGATGTTGATGTAAATATTACGGATATTGGAGCGCGGCGTGGCCATTCTATGGCAAAAAGCAACCTATGCGCGCTGTTAATAAACCAAAGATAGAATTTTTTCCTGTTACACGTGGGTAACGAAAGCGTTAGCGGCCTTGCCGACTTGACATATGCCTCTCTTGGCGCCAGTAAAAGCCCGTTACCGGTTTCCGAGCGCGAGAGTGCAAGGATGAAAAGGGAATACGGTGAGGCCTGCCAAAAAGGGACCGAAACCGTAGCTGCCCCCGCAACTGTGAGCGGAGAGCAGGGCTGGGAGTGCCACTGGCGCGAAAGTGCTGGGAAGGTAGCCCTTGCTTGGTGCCGCGAGCCAGGAGACCTGCCGGTGATGTGCGTCGGGCTGTGTGGGCTGTCGGCGTACAACGAGGGATGTCGGGGTTTGCATCCAGCGACGAAAATCACGGTGGGCAGCGCTTGCGCTTGCTTGTCATCTTTCGGCGTTGGGCAGGTCGGTCATCCTGATGGAAGAGCATTTCCCAACTCATAAGTGGCGGATCCAGGACTTCGTCGACGTCCCGACGTTGCAGAGGATCCAGGACACTTTTGCCAAGGCCATGGATATGGCGGCGGTGACAGTTGGTCGCGACGGGGTTCCCGTCACCAAAACAAGCAATTTCCAGCCTGTGTGTCGTTTGATGCGCTCCACCCCCGAAGGGTTGCGGCGCTGTCATGCATGCGATGCCTGCGGGGGCCTCGCCGCCTACCGGTCTGGCCGGCCGGCAACCTATGTCTGCCATGCCGGGCTCGTCGACGTCGCCGCGCCGATCATCATCGAGGATGAATATCTCGGCTGCCTCTTGTGCGGCCAGGTGATGCTCGAAAGTGAACGCGAGCGCACGATCCAGAACGTGCTCGACCGAAACGGTTCAATTGGCATTGCTCCGGCTGAACTCGAGGAAGCCGTCTATGCCATGCCGGCGGCCGATCGAGATCGCCTCGATTCCGCTGTCGAGATGCTGATGCTGGCGGCGAGCCACATCATCGAGATTGGCAAGACGAACCTGATCCAGGCGCGCCTCCTCAAAGAGGTGAAAGCCAAAGCCGCGACGGAAAAGGCGCTGCAGGATGCGCAGTTGCGGGCGTTGCAGGCGCGCGTCAATCCGCATTTCCTGTTCAATTCCTTGACGCTCATTGGCTACACGGCTTTCGAGGAGAAGGCGGTGAAGACCGAGGAGGTCGCTTACATGCTGAGCGACATCCTCCGCTACAGCCTGCGCAATCTCGCCACTTCGGTGCCGCTCAGCGAAGAATTCGACATGATCGAACGCTGCTTGCGCCTCCACCAGCTTCGCTTCGGCGACCACCTGAGCATCGAAGTCGATCTCGACGAAAGCCTGCGCAATTGGCCGGTCCCGTGCATGGTTCTGCAGCCGCTTGCCGAGAACGCTATCGTGCATGGGGTGGAAGCGCTCTCGCGGCCGGTGCGTGTGCGCGTTTCGGCCCGGAGGGTAGGCGATCGCGGCTTGATCGAGGTTTATGACAACGGCGCGGGGATGAGCGAGGCTCAGGTCGCCGCGCTCAACAACGATCGTTGTGTCCTGCAGCAGGCGGAGCGCAGCCGCGCGGCTCTCGGACTGCAAAGTGTCATCACCCGGCTCGACAGCGAGTACGGCAACGACTTCGATCTAAAAGTAACAAGCAGATTGAATGAGGGAACCCGAATTGAGCTTTCCTGGCCACTCGGCGACTATGCGCAGCTCGAAAATGCTTGAGCTCGCACGCACTGAGCGTTTTGCGTCCATGTTTCAAGGCGCTTTTCAACAGGAGTCCTCGGTTCGGCCCGGCCTTTTGGTGGCCGACGACACGCCCATCATTCGCTCGACGGTCAGCCGCGTCGTGGCGGCTGAGGCGCTCGACTTCGCCAATGTCTGGGAGGCCAAGAACGGCTCCGAGGCGGTGGAGCTGGCGCGGCGCGAGCGGCCTGAGCTTATTCTGATCGACATCAAGATGCCCGGCGTGGACGGGTTGGAAGCGGCGGCGATCATCAAGGCCGAGCTGCCGCGCACGCGGCTCATCTTCCTCACGGCTTATGATGAATTTGCCTATGTGCAACGCGCTCTCAAGATCGGTGCGCTCGACTATCTTCTGAAGCCGATCCGTCCGGCGAAGCTTGGCGAATTGTTGCGGAAGCTCCACGGTGAGATCTGCACGGAATTGAGTGCGTCCTCGTCCGCCGCCGATGCGGAGATCGCGCGGGACGTGACGTCGGCTGCCACGCCCTGTGCGCCGGAGAGAGATCCGGTCAAGCGTGCGATCGCCTTCATTTCCGAAAACTATGCCGATGAAAACATGTCGCTCTCGGCTGTCGCCAATGTCGCGCATCTCAGCCCGTCGCACCTCGCGCACCGTTTTCGCGAATGTGTCGGCATCAGCTACAAGCAGTTTCTCACCGAGAAGCGCATCGAGGCGGCCAAGGATCTGCTCTTGACGACCGACACGACCAACGAAGCGGTCGCCGAGCAGGTCGGCTATGCCAACGTCACCAATTTCTATCGCCTGTTCCAGCGCGAGACGGGGATGACGCCGGCGCAGTTCCGCCGAAGCGAGAAGGAGCCGGTGCCGGACGCGCAATGATCTTCGCGCCGCCTATTTCTGGGGCGGCGCGCCTGTTTTGTCTTCACGATCATGCATGGCGATGCCAATCGGCGTCACGAACATCGGGTGAGACGGCAGCTTCGTCGGGATTCCGGTCATCTCGGCCACGATGTCGGCCATGCCGGGCATCCCGCTGGTGCCGCCCACCAGATGGATGGTCTTGACGTCGTAAGGGGCGATGTGGCGGGCGACGATGCTACCGACCTTCTGCATCACCGGTCTGACCAGCGGATAAAGTGAACGGGCCCTTTTCGGGTCCTTTTTGATGTCCTCCGCCTCCTCGAAAGAAACGCCGAGAGCGCCTGAAAGCACCAGCGTGAACTGGGTCCCGCCAGTCGCCTCGTCGGCCGTATAGACGACTTCGCCATCCTTGAAGATCGCAACGCCCGTCGTGCCGCCGCCGACGTCGACCACCGCCCCGTTCTTGATCTGCAGGAGGGCATTGGCCGCTGTTGGCTCATCGACGAAATGCTCGCATTCGAGCCCTGCACCGATGACGACATTCTGCGTTGCCTTAACCTCCGCCGGCGCAACGCCAGGAGGGTAGGAGGTCGCCGCACTCTCGAGCGCGAAGCCGAGATCCGCCTCAACCTCCGCCTTCATGCGCGAAAGGATCTGCATGGCGCCGATGAAATCCACCACGAGGCCGTCCCGCACGATCTGCGCGAATTGATAGCGCCCGGCGAGCGGCTGTCCGTCCTCGTCGAGAACGACGAGGACGGTATAGGCCGTGCCGAGGTCGACCCCAACATGAACCCGGCCCTTGTAACCCTGCCGAGCCGGCGTCTTGTTGAAGACGCTGACTGCACGGGCGAGGATGTCGTCGGCGTGGCTGTTCATCGTTCCTGCCTCACGCGGCTTCCGCTCTGGCCTTTTCGGTCAGGCGAAGTGTGTCGATGGCGATCATTTTTTCCTCGTCGGTCGGCACGACCATTGCCGCCGTCCTGGAATCACGGGTGCTGATCCGCCCGTCGTCGCCCGGCGCCTCGTTGGCGTCGCTATCGATGGCAATGCCGAGGAAGCCGAGCTTCTCGCAGATCCGCGCTCGCATTGAGGGGCTGTTCTCGCCGATGCCTGCGGTGAAGACCAACGCATCGAGCCCGCCCAAGGCGGCTGCATAAGACCCGATATATTTCCGCGTCATGTAGGCGAACATCTCGAGCGCGAGCTCGCAACGTTCGCAGCCACCCTCGGCGCGTTCCTCAACTTCTCGCATATCGTTGCTAATGCCTGAGACGCCGAGGAGACCGCTCCTTTTGTAGAGCATGGCCTCGATATCATCGAGGCTCATGCCGAGTTGCTTGTTGAGATAGAAGATCAGCCCCGGATCGACGTCACCAGAGCGCGTGCCCATCATAACCCCGGAAAATGTGGCGAAGCCGATGCTCGTATCGATCGAGCGTCCGTTCTCGATCGCGTCGATCGTGACGCCGTTGCCGAGATGGCAGATGACCATTTTGAGCTCGTCCACCGGTCTGCCGAGCATATCCGCCGCCCTCTGATTGACGAAGCGGCACGACGTTCCGTGGAAACCGTAGCGACGAATCCGGTGCTCGCTATAGAGCTCGTATGGCAGGGCGTAGACATGCGCATATTCGGGCATGGTCTGGTGGAAGGCGGTGTCGAAGACGACCACCTGCGGTACGTCCGGCAGCAATCTGCGCGCCTCCACGATGCCGACGAGATTCGGCGGGTTGTGAAGCGGGGCGAGCGGGACGCATTCTTCCAGCTTGGCGATGACTTCGTCATTGATCACCGAGGATTTGACGAAGGTGTCAGCGCCATGAACAGCGCGGTGGCCGACCGCCGTGACATCGCTGATGTCGTCGATGACCCCGACCTCCGGGTCGAGCAGGAGGTCGATCATGGCCGTGAAGGCCGTGTGATGGTCCGGCACGGGCACCACGCGGACACGTTTCTCTCCGTGAGCGGTATGTTCCAGCCGTGAGCCCTCTTCGCCGATCCTGCTGACGAGACCTTTGGCGGTGACGATCATGAGATCGGTGGTGTAGAGCTGGTATTTCAGCGTCGAGCTGCCGCAATTGATAACCAAAATCACCGGTGAACACTCCGCAAGCATGGCCGCACTGCCTCTGCGAGGCGTGGGGCGCCGGTTTTCGTTGAGCCGTGCCGCATCGCGGCCGTTGGCGAGGGATGTCAGAGGCTGGCCAGGACGCGCCCCACGATCTGGCGAATGAACTCGTTGTCGTTGGAGACGCCGCTGCCAGCTTTCTTGGCCGCATCGGTGGAGAGGACGACCTTGATTGCCTGCTCCTCGGCCGCGTTCTTGAAGATCTCGTAGGCGTCGAGGATCTGGTTGATGTGGAAGTGGTGAGAGACGAGGCTCGTCGGGTCGAGTCTTCCCGCCTGGACCATCTTCAAAAGGACCGGCACCGTGCTGTTGTCGACGACGCCCATGCGCAGAGTGATGTTGCGCGTCCAAAGCGTTTCGCTGTGCAGTTCGGTGCTCTTGTGGAAGATGCCGATATTGGCCATGCGGCCGCCGGCGGCGAGGATCTCCTGCGCCAGCTGGAAGGTCGCCGGATTGCCGATCACCTCGATGACCGCGTCCGCGCCGCGCCCTTCGGTGAGCGCCATAACCTTCTCGCGCGCCTTGCCGTCTTTGTTGTTGATGATATCCGTGGCGCCGATTTCGAGAGCCTTGGCCAGGCGATTGTCGTCCAGGTCGATGGCGATGATCCGGGCCGGCGAGTAGAATTCCGCGGCGAGGATGGTCGCCAGTCCGACGGGCCCCGCACCGATGACGACGAGCGCGTCGCCGAGGCCCACCTCCGCGCGTTTGACACCGACTTCGAGGCCGGTCGGCAGAATGTCGGCCAGCATCAAAGCGGCCTCTTCGTCGACGCCGTCCGGAATGCGAAAGAGGCTCGAATCGGCAAGCGGAATGCGCGCATATTCGGCCTGCACGCCGTCGATCGTGTTGCCGAGTAGCCAGCCGCCGCGTTCGCAGCTCGAATGAAGCCCCCTGCGACACGACTCGCAACGCCCGCAGGACGTGTTGCAGGGAATGATGACGTGATCACCGACCTTGAGATCCTGGACAGCGGCCCCGACCTCGGTGATGTAGCCGGTGGCCTCATGGCCAATCGTGCGGCCAGGCTGAACGGTGGGCACGCCGCCGCGCAGAATCGCAAGATCGGTGCCGCAAAGCGTCGTCTTGCTGATCCGGACAATAACGTCGGCCGGGTGCTCGATCTTCGGGAGGGGTTTGTCTTCCCAGGAGATCTTTCCAGAGCCGTAATAAACTAAAGCTTTCACAATAGACGCTCCAGATGGGCCCATTTGTCCGGGCGCGACGCGGGTTCCACGGGTCACGCTACGCATTGTCCGGCCTATAGCAAAACCGGCACGTATCTCTGGTTGTATTTTTGGAGCAGAGAGTATCGTCGGCCATTGCTGGCGTAATCAGCACCCTCACGCACAACACAACTGGCGACCGCAAACCCTTATGAATGCGGCAGAACCAGCTTTCTTAGCTGGTACTTTCTTATGGGGCGGGAGAGGGCGCGGCAATGCAAATAGCCGCTATGGTTGTGCACTTTTCGGCTGAATTCGTACACGATCAAGCGGAACAAAAGCCGATTTGTGGAGTGCATTCGCCGGTCCGTGCATTGAAGGCGTGACCCCCGCCGTCTAAAACCGCGACTGTCTCAAAAGGAAGAACAACTAAGCATGTCGCGGACGCAGTTCGACCAGGAAGAAGTATCGACACGTATTATTCAAGAATACGTGCCTGGCCGGCAGGTAACGATTGCTCATATTATCGCAAATCCGGATGCCGCTTTGTGCCAAAGGGTCGGTCTGGAGGATGCGGAAGCGGTTGGGATCCTAACCGTGACGCCGGGCGAGGGCACGATCATAGCGGGCGATCTGGCGATGAAGGCGGCTGATGTCACCATCGGTTTCCTGGACCGCTTCAGTGGCACGCTGGTGGTGTGCGGCAGCCTAGATAGCGTCGAGGTCGCCGTCGAGGCGGCCAATCGTGGGCTCCAAAGTGTCCTTGCCTTCTTCCCGGCCAAGGTCACGCGGACATGAGGCGGGGCGGAGTGGCAATGGCTGCAGCGGAAACTCCCTCCGAGCGGCGCTTCATGGTGCTCGGCTCCGTCGGCTTCGGCAAGACGACCCTGCTGCGTGCTCTTGAGGGTGCGGGTGAGGCGGCACGCAAGACCCAGATGGTCGACTACGCCGGCTGGGGCATCGACACCCCCGGGGAATATTCCGAGATGGGGATGTTCCGGAACCATCTGATCACGGCAGCGAACGACGCGGCAGTGCTCCTGGTGATCCAGGATGCCACACGCGCGCGCTCCAGCTTTCCGCCTGGGTTCTTCCTGATGTTTTCCCAGACCGTCATCGGCCTGGTCACAAAGATTGATCGTCCCGACGCCGACATCGCTCATGCCTCACGGCTGCTTCGCGATGCCGGGGTGCGTGGGGACATCTACCCCGTCTCTGCGGTTGAAGGCACCGGCATTGAGGAATTGCGCCAACGTCTTCTTGCCCTGGGACTGGTTCACCACAGCGCTTCTAACACAGAGGAGTGAAGCAACATGGCAAATACACCGGGTGAAGCCCTTGGCCTGCTGGAGACGAAGGGTCTTGTCGCGATGGTCGAGGCGGCCGACGCGATGGTCAAAGCGGCCAACGTCACGCTGATTGGCACGGAGAAGATCGGCTCTGGTCTCGTGACCGTCATGGTCCGTGGCGATGTCGGCGCCGTGAAGGCTGCCACCGATGCCGGTGCCGCTGCGGCACAGCGCGTCGGTGAAGTGGTTTCGGTCCACGTCATTCCGCGGCCGCACATGGATACGGAAAAGCTGCTGCCGAAGCTTCCGGGCGCCTCCAGCTGATCTGTACGCACTAGTCATTAAAGGATGACACGCCATGGACGATAAACTCCTCGACCAGATGGTGCAGCAGGTGATGCAGAAGATCGGCGGCAACGCCGGTGCTGCTCCGGCTGCTCCGGCTGCGTCGCAGCCCGCCACCAAGCATCCCGGCCTGACGGAATTCGTCGGGACTGCGGTCGGCGATTCGATCGGCATCGTGATCGCCAACCTCGATCCGAAGCTCCACGAAATGCTGGGCTACGACCCGAAGTACCGCTCGATCGGCATCCTGAGCTCACGCACGGGCGCCGGCCCGCACATCCTCGCCGTCGACGAGGCCGTGAAGGCCACCAACACCGAAGTCATCTCGATCGAGCTTGCTCGTGACACCAAGGGCGGGGCGGGCCACGGCTCCCTGATCATCCTCGGCGCCGAAGAGGTGTCGGATGCCCGTCGTGGTATCGAGGTTGCCCTTAAGGATCTGCAGCGCACGTTCGGCGACGTCTATGCCAATGACGCCGGCCACATCGAGCTGCAGTACACGGCACGTGCCAGCTACGCCTGCAACAAGGCCTTCGGTGCCCCGATCGGGCGCGCGTTCGGTCTTTGCGTCGGTGCTCCCGCCGGTATCGGTGTCGAGATGGTCGATGCCGCTGTGAAGTCGGCAGACGTCGATCTTCTGGGCATTTCTTCGCCGGCCAAGGGCACGTCTTTCTCGAACGAGGTCATCGGCTTCTTCAGCGGTGATGCCGGCGCGGTCCGCCAGGCTGTCGTCACGGCGCGCGAGATCGGCGTGAAGCTCCTCGGAACGCTTGGCTCGGAGCCGAAGACGGACGGAACTCCGTACATCTGATCGAGAGCCAGCCTTAGCGAGGAATAAAAGTATGGCCAAAAGGCATAAAAGATTTGAGGCTCTGGAGAAGCGGCCCGTCAACCAAGACGGGTATGTGACGGAATGGCCCGAAGTCGGCATGATTGCCATGGGCAGCCCGAACGATCCGAAGCCGAGCATCAAAGTCAAAGACGGTGTGATCGTCGAAATGGACGGTCGCACGGTTGACGAGTTCGACTTCAACGAGCTCTTCATCGCCAAATATGGCATCAACGCCAAGGTCGCCGAAGAGATGATGGCGATGTCGGCTGTTGATATCGCCAGGATGATCGTCGACATCAACGTGCCGCGCGAGAAGGTCGTTCGCGTCTTCTCGGGTCTCACGCCTGCCAAAATCGCAGCGGTGATCGACGAGC
Organism: Afifella sp. JA880; assembly: GCF_025379905.1. Lineage (NCBI taxonomy): Bacteria > Pseudomonadati > Pseudomonadota > Alphaproteobacteria > Hyphomicrobiales > Afifellaceae > Afifella > Afifella sp. JA880. The sequence continues at coordinate 808,338 of NZ_JAOANH010000001.1, read as the reverse complement.
TCAACGTCGTCGAGATGATGATGGGCGTGCAGAAGATGCGTGCCCGCCGCACCCCGGCGAACCAGGCCCACGTGACCAACACCCAGGACAATCCCGTCCTGATGGCGGCCGACGCGGCCGAGGCGACCTGCTACGGCTTCGCCGAGATCGAGACGACCGTTGCGGTGTTCAACTATGGCCCGTTCAACGCGCTTGCGCTTCTGATCGGTGGCCAGGTCGGCCGTCCGGGCGTCCTCTGGCAGGACTCTCTGGAGGAATCGATCGAGCTCGAGCTCGGCATGCGCGGTCTGACCGCCTATGCGGAAACGGTCTCGGTCTACGGCACGGAGCGGGTGTTCATCGACGGCGACGATACGCCGTGGTCGAAGGGCTTCCTGGCTTCCGCCTACGCCTCACGCGGCATCAAGATGCGCTTCACCTCCGGCACCGGTTCGGAAGTGCAGATGGGTTACGCCGAAGGCAAGTCGATGCTGTACTTGGAGATCAAGTGCATCATGCTGACCAAGGCGGCCGGCGTGCAGGGCCTGCAGAACGGCTCCATCTCGTGCATCGGCGTTCCGGCCGGCGTCCCGGGTGGTATCCGTGCTGTCCTCGGTGAGAACCTCGTCACGGCGTGCCTCGACCTCGAGAACGCGTCGGGCAACGACCAGACCTTCTCGCATTCCGACATGCGCCGGACGGCCCGCCTGTTGATGCAGTTCCTTCCGGGAACCGACTTCATCACCTCTGGCTATTCGGCCACGCCGAACAAGGACAACATGTTCGCCGGTTCCAATGTCGACATCGACGACATTGACGATTGGCTGATCATTCAGCGCGACCTCAAGGTCGATGCTGGTCTCGTCCCGAGCTCGGAAGAGAAGATCGTGGAAGTCCGCAGCAAGGCCGCCCGCGCCATGCAGGCTGTCTTTACGGAACTCGGTCTGCCGACGATCACCGACGAGGAAGTCGAAGCCGCGACCTACGCCCATTCGAGCGACGACATGCCGCCGCGCGATAAGGTGCGGGACACCAAGGCTGCGCAGGACATCCTGAAGCGGGGCATCACCGGTCTCGATGTGATCAAGGCTCTTGCCAAGCAAGGCTTTGCGGATGTGGCGAACTCCGTTCTGTCCATCCAGAAGCAGCGCGTGGCGGGTGACTACCTGCACACTTCGACGATCTTCGACACCGACTTCAACCCGATCGCTGCCGTCAATGACCTGAACGATTACCAGGGCCCTGGCACTGGATATCGGGCCGAAGGCGAGCGCTGGAAACAGTTGCAGACGATCCGTCAGGCCATTCGGCCTGAAGATCTCTAAGCCGCGGTCAGGAGATAGACAGAAATGGCACAGATCACAGAAGCAGCTGTCCGTGACGCGGTTCGGGAAGTCCTGGCCCAGATGCAGCTGGCGGAAGACAAGAGTGCGAAAAGCACTCCGGTTTCCGCCTTTGCACCGGTCGACAACTCCGCCGCCAAGATGACACTGCGTGAGGTCGGCCCTGCCAAGCAGGGTACGGAGCCGAACGAAGTCGTCGTGGCTCTTGCCCCGGCCTTCGGCGACAAGCTGAAGGAACAGACGATCACTGGCATCCCCCATGCCAAGGTGTTGCGCGAAATTCTCGCCGGCATCGAGGAAGAGGGCTGCAAGGGACGCGTCATCCGGGTCAAGCACACCTCCGACGTCGCTTTCGCCGGCAATGTCGGTGCGAAGCTCGCCGGTTCGGGCATCGCCATCGGCATCCAGTCGCGGGGCACTTCGGTCATCCACCAGCGAGACCTGTTCCCGCTTCAGAACCTGGAGCTGTTCCCGCAGGCGCCGGTGCTCGACCTTGAAACCTACCGCTCAATCGGCCGCAACGCTGCGCGCTACGCGAAGGGCGAGACGCCCGATCCCGTGCGCCAGAAGAACGACCAGATGGCCCGGCCGAAATACCAGGCCATCGCTGCGGTCCTCCACATCCGTGAAACCAGCTTCGTCGATCGCAATGCGAAGCCGGTCGATCTGGAAGTGAAGTTCAGCTGAGCGGACAGGGAGAAAAACAATGTCACAGCAAGACCTGATCAACTCCATTGTTCGCGAAGTGCTCGCGGAGCTGGGCAACGGCGGTTCCGCCGCTGCCCCCAGCAAGGCATCGGCAAGCGGAAAGCTCGACCACACGAAGGACTATCCGCTCGCCAAGAATCGCCCTGAGCTGGTCAAGACGCCGGGCGGCAAGTCGCTTGAGGACATCACTCTTGAGGATGTGCTCAACGGCAAGATCGGCCCGAACGACATCCGCATCACGGCTGATACTCTGGAATACCAGGCTCAGATTGGTGAGAGCGTCGGTCGCCCGCAGTTCGCGGCGAACCTTCGGCGTGCTGCCGAGATGACCCGGGTTCCCGACGACCGGATCCTGCAGATGTACAACGCTCTGCGTCCGAACCGTTCGACGAAAGCCGAACTGCTGGCGATCGCGGACGAGTTGGAGAGCAAGTTCGACGCACAGATTTGCGCGGGCTTCGTTCGTGAGGCGGCCGACGTTTACGAGCGTCGCGACGTCCTCCGTAAGGACTGACGAAAACGGACCGACCAAACTCCTGCACGTTGCTCCCCCTTGGAGTTTGGTTCTCTGCGAAACGGCGGGTGTACCCCCAATTGGCCCGCCGTTTCGCACCTTCCTCAAAGCAAACCTATTGGAAGAAAAATGAAGGTCGCGGGCGTCGATATCGGAAACTCGACCACGGAAGTTGCCCTGGCCGAATTGGGCGCATCAGGTGGAGTGCCGAATTTCCTGGCCTCCAGCCGCATGCCGACGACGGGCATCAAAGGCACCCTGGCGAATGTGCCGGGTGTGGTGCGCGCGCTTGAGACGGCTGTGCAGCAGGCTGGGCTCGCGTTGGGCGACATCGACCTCGTTCTTCTGAATGAAGCGACCCCGGTGATCGGCGATATCGCCATGGAAACGATCACCGAGACGATCATCACCGAATCCTCGATGATCGGTCACAATCCGAATTCCCCGGGCGGGCTCGGCATCGGTGTCGGCGTAACGCACGACATCAGTGAGCTTGAGACAGCCCCGACGGACGAGGCGATCATCGCGGTCGTCCCGAAGACCTACGATTTCACCCGCGCCGCACTGATGCTGGCAGCGGCGATCAAGCGCGGCGTCGATGTGACGGCTGCGATCGTGCAGGGCGACGACGGTGTTCTGATCGCCAACCGCCTTCCGAAGAAGTTGCCGATCGTCGATGAAGTGAAGCTCATCGATCAGGTGCCGCTCGGCATGCTCGCGGCTGTCGAAGTGGCCGATCATGGCCAGGCGATCCAGCAGCTCAGCAATCCGTACGGCATTGCGACGCTCTTCAAGCTGACGCCGCAAGAAACGACGATGATCATTCCGATCGCCAAGGCCCTCATCGGCCTGCGCTCGGCCGTGGTCATCCGCACCCCCGCCGGCGACGTCCAGACCCGGCACATTCCGGCTGGTTCGCTGAAGCTTATCGGCGAGCGCCGCACGGTCGACGCGCCGATGGATTCCGGCGCTGACGCGATCATGGATGCGCTCGCCGAGGCTTTTCCGCTCAAGGATGTGGAAGGCGAATCCGGCACCAATGTCGGCGGCATGGTGGCGCGTGTGCGTCAGACCATGAGCAACATGACGAAGAAGCCGGCGTCGGAGGTGCATATCCGCGACGTGCTGGCGGTCGATTGCCTCGTGCCGCAGCGGGTTTCGGGTGGCCTCGCCCAGGAATTCTCGATGGAGAATGCCGTCGGGCTTGCGGCCATGGTCAACACTGACAAGCTTCTGATGGAGCAGCTTGCCGAAGGTCTACACAAGGAACTCGGCATCAAGGTGCAGCTCGGTGGTGTCGAAGCCAATATGGCGATCCTCGGCACGCTCACGACGCCCGGTCTCGACACGCCTTTGGCGATCCTCGACCTCGGTGCCGGCTCGACCGACGCAGCGATCCTCGAAAAGGATCGTGACGTGCGCTCCGTCCATCTTGCCGGCGCCGGCGACATGGTCACGCTCCTCATCCAGCGTGAGCTCGATTTGCCGGGCGGCAACGAGACGGACATCGCCGAGCAGATCAAGCGCTTCCCGCTGGTGCGTGTGGAAAGTCTGTTCCACGTCCGCCACGAGGACAACACCGTGCGCTTCTTCGAGGAGCCGCTCGATCCGAAGCTCTTCGGCCGTGTTGCCCTGATCACCCCGGACGGGCTTTCGCCGATCCCGACACACCACACGCTGGACCGCATCCGCGAGGTGCGCCGCGAGGCCAAGCGCCGCGTTTTCGTGCGCAATGCCATGCGGGCGCTCTCCGCCGTCGCGCCGGCGGGCAACATCCGTGAGATCCAATTCGTCGCCGTCGTTGGCGGGTCGGGGCTCGACTTCGAAGTCGCCCGGATGCTGACCGATCAGCTCGCACACTACGGCACGGTGATCGGCACCGCCAATATCCGCGGCGCTCTCGGCCCGGTGAACGCCGTGGCAACCGGCCTCGTCCTCAGCCATGCGCGGCGTCAGGGAGCGGTCTGAGCTATGGCCGAGAAGTCCGAACGTCCCACCATCAACGTCGCGGTCGTCCGCGGAGCAACGCCGTCGCTTTACGAATGGGTGTTGATCGGCGCTGAGGAAGAGGGCGTCCCGACCAAGATGGCCGAGGCGGCTTCCGGCGATGTCGTGGATGCGGCTTATGCGGCCGCGATCAGTTCGCGGATCGATATCGGTGTCGCGATCGGCGCTGACGCGATCGTTCTGCACGAACGGCACATGCCGCCCGAAAAGCCGGTCTTGACGATTCCCTACGAAGGCAAAGCCGAAGCGGTGTGTCGCCGGGCCGGCGCCAATGCCGCCCGCATGGTGGCACGTCTTCCGCTTCTTTTCGAAGACGCGGTCGAGGATGTCGACGAGCGCGTTCGGCCGGCCGCCGAACGACGCGCCGCAGCACAATCGGCGGCATCCGTTCCGGCTAAGACTGCTGCCGCCCTTCGGGACGGCAACGGCGGGGGCGTCCCGACACAAAGCCGGGCGCGCGCCGAAGGCGGTGCTGGGGGCAACTGCACAAATCAACAAGCGGCTGAGACAGCAAGACGGCCGGCCGGCGAGGCCTCTCCCGAGCTTGCTCTGAGCGAGGCCGACATACGCAAGATCGTCAAAATCGTCGTGGCGATCATCAAAGAACGAGGAACACAATGGCGCTGAAGGCTCTGGGATTGATCGAGGCCATTGGCCTGCCGACTGCGATCGCAGCGGCGGACGCAGCGGTGAAATCCGCCAATGTCGTGCTGCTCGGCTCCGAGACCGCAAAAGGCGGTGGACGTATCACCATCAAGCTCGCTGGAGACGTCGGTGCGATCCGCGCGGCGGTGGCGGCGGGAACGGCCGCTGGTGCCAAGGTCGGGCGGATCGATGGTCAGCTGATCATTCCGCGCCCGCACGACACGCTCGAAAGCCTGATCCTGCAGGCCGGCGGCAAGCCGAAGTCGGAGGCGCCGAGCGAGGCTGCTTCTGCGACGCCGGCGGCAGAGCCTGCGGCCGCTGAATCTGCGCCGGAAGAGGCGAGCTCCGAGGCCGCCGGTTCCGAGGACAGCGCCGAAGGCGAAAGCGACGCTGAAGACGACCAACCCAAGGCTTCGGAGGTGACCGCGCCGGTTGCTGAAGAAGCCTCCCAGGTCGAGACGTCCGCCGCAGCCGATGCAACCCCGCAAGAGGAAGCCCCGTCCGAGGCCGCGGCCGATAGCAACGATGAGGCGTCCGACGAAGCTGGTGATGAAGACGCCGATGACACCTCGGATGGCGAGACGGGCGACACGAATGCGACCGGTGAGCACGCGGCCTCAAACGGCCGGCCCCGCAAGGGACGGCGCTCCAGAAGAAAATACTGACGGTCGGTGAAGACCGCGTCGCCGACGATTGGAACGGACGAAGAAGACCGCGCCGAAGGCGCGACTGAGGAGTAACTCGATGGAAATCACCGCCGAAACGATCGAAGGGGTCACCAAAGAAGTGGTCCGGCGTCTTTCGCAAGCGGGAGCGGGCGCGGCTAAGTCGACGGCGAGTGCACCACCGGCTGCGGCCAAGACTGAGGTGACGCCGCCCAAGCCTGAGGCTGCCCAGAGCGAGGTGCCGACGAAGCCGGTCATTCGTAACGGCAATCTGGAACTGCCGGTCTACACCGGCGTCTCCGTCCGCCACATCCATCTCTGCGACGAACACGTGAAGGTGCTCTTCGGCGAGGGCTACGACCTGCAGGTCTACAACGAGCTTTATCAGAAGGGCTATTTCGCCGCGAAAGAGCAGCTGATCGTCGTCGGTCCGAAGCGGGCGATCGAAAAGGTTCGCGTTCTCGGTCCGACCCGGGCGTTCTCGCAGGTCGAATTGGCACAGACGGATGCCACCAACATCGGCCTGAAGCTGCCGGTGCGCACCGAAGGCAGCGAAGAGGGAACGCAGCCCGTCACCCTCGTCGGACCGCGGGGCACTGTGCGTTTGCCGGGCGGTAAGGGCGGCGGTGCCTTCCAGGCGCGGCGCCACATTCACCTCAGCGACGATGTTGCCCGCGAACTTCGCGTCAAGGCCGGTGACCTTCTCGATCTCCGGGTCGACGGTCCGAAGCCCACGACGCTGCACGGCATCTTTGTGCGCGTGAAGGCGGGCTGGCGCACCGAATTGCACGTCGACACGGATGAAGCGAATGCGGCCGGCATCCGGACCGGCCAGATGTGCACGCTCATCATTCCGCGCTGAGGAGGCTGAAGGGAGAGGGCGATGGACGAGGCAATCGTCGACATGGTCGTCGCCAGGGTGATGGCGCAGCTTGAGGGCGAGACGCTCGACACCTCGCCGCGGCGCGTCGTTATGCTGCTGAGCGGGGCTGCGAGTGGCTTTTACGCCGCGCGCGAAGGCATCCGCCGCCTGAGCGCCTCCAAGCATGACCTCAAAGTGCTGATGACGCCGGGTGCGCAGCATGTCCTGACCGAAGATCTGGTTCGCCAGGAGGGCGCGAAGACAATCCTTCCTTACGATCCCTGGCTCGATGTGCCCGAGCTCATCAAGGGGTGCGACCTGCTCCTCGTGCCGTGCCTGACGATGAACCTTGCCGGTCGTCTTGCCCTAGGACTCATGGATTCCCCGGCAACGACGCTGTTTCTGGGTGTCCTCCTTGCGGGCAAGCCGGTCATTGCCATTCGCAACGGTGCCGATCCTGCCGACAAGCGCGGCGAGGTCATGGGGTCAAAGCCGGACGGTTCGCCCGTTCTCTGGTCGCTTCTGCAGGAATACCTCGCTCGGCTCGCCGCCTTCGGCGCGGAGATGGTCGACAAGCAAGACTTCTTGATGCGGATGGAGCGGCACCTCGTGACGTCGCGCCACGTGACGGAGGCGCCTGCGGCGGTTCCTCAGCATTCGGCCACGGTCGCCGTTGGCATATCGAACACGGTGACGCCGACCTCGAAATTCGTGACCGCCAACGAGCTCCTGGGCCTTGCGCCTGGTTCTTCAATCAGCCTCGCGCCGGGGCAGGCTTTGACGGCCCAGGCCCGCGATGCTGTCGAGCGCCTGCATCTTAAGCTCGTTGCCGCGTGACAGTGAAAGGACGACTGAAATGCAACTTGCAACGGTAATCGGAACTGTCGTCGCCACGCGCAAGGATGATGCGCTCGTTGGCTACAAGCTCCTCGTCCTGGAAACCTCGGACGGCTCCCGTATCGTCGCCATCGACCTCGTCGGCGCCGGCGGCAGCGACACGGTTCTCTACGTCACTGGCGGCGCTGCGCGCGTGAAGCTGGATAAACCAAACCCCGTCGACGCGGCTGTCGTCGGCATCGTCGACACGGTGGATGTGCGGTCATGAGCGTCTACACAAAGGGCGGAGACAAGGGCGAAACCTCGCTTCTCGGCGGTCTGCGTGTCCCTAAGGACAGCCTGCGGGTGGAAGTCTACGGGACCCTCGATGAGGCCACCTCGGCTATGGGCCTCGGGCGTGCCTCCTGTGAGGATGACGAGCTGCGCGGCGACCTCCATTGCCTCCAGCGCGAGCTGATCGACGTGATGGCAGAGGTTGCCTCCGGCTTTGACCCCGACAAGCCGCGCAAAGGCAAAGTCTACCGCGTCGAGCCGCACCAGGTGGAACATCTGGAGAAACTGATCGACGCCTATCAGGAAGAGCGTGTCCCCCAGAGAGGCTTCGTGACGCCTGGTGGAACACCGGCTGCGGCAGCCCTCGACATGGCTCGCACCTTGGTGCGCCGTGGCGAGCGCCGGCTCATCGCCCTCGGCAGGGAAGAAGAGATCAATCCGGTTCTCTTCAAATATTTCAATCGCTTGTCTGACTATCTTTATATGGCGGCGCGCATCGACGAGCAGCGTGCGGTCGTTCGCGAAGTCACCAGGCAGATCAAGAAAGCCAAGGCCGAACCCGAGGAGGGGACGATGACGGAACTCTGCCTGTCAGATTGCGATCGGCTGGTGGAAGCCGGAATTGCCCGTGCGGACGCCATTTCCGTGCCGATGGTGCTGGTCGTCGTCGACGCGGCTGGCGATCTGATCGAGCTGCGCCGCATGAAGGGCTCGCTGGGCGTAAGCCTGAAGCTTGCGCCGCACAAAGCCTATACGGCCGCTGCCGTGCGCTCGCCGACCCATGAGATCGCGAAACTATCGCAGCCCGGCGGTCCGCTGTTCGGCATCGACAGCAACATTCCGAACTTCACGCTGGTCGGCGGGGGGCTGCCTCTTGAGCGCGGCGGCCGCGTCGTCGGCGCGGTGGGCGTAAGTGGTGGATCCGTCGAGGAAGATATCGATGTGGCCCGCGCGATGGTCGCGGCGCTGTGAGAATTCTGTGAAAGGAAAAGACACGCTATGGCTGTAGAAGACAACACAATCAGCGAGATCGTTCGCCGGGTTCTCGGTGAGATGGGTGGACGGCCAGACGCTGACCGTTCGGCTCTCCGGCCGCAGCCGGTCACGACCGGGCAACGTGGCGTCTTTGCGAATGCGGACGATGCCATCCTTGCCGTCGAGCGTGCCAATGCGGAGTTCCGTAGCGTCAGCCTCGCCAAGCGCAAGGCGATCGTCGACGCACTGCGAGAAGTGACGATCGAACATGCGCAGGAACTGGCTCAGATGGCCGTTTCCGAGAGCCGCATGGGCCGCGTCGAGGATAAGGTCAAAAAGCACCTGGCGATCGCTGAAAAGACGCCCGGTGTGGAAGGCCTGCCAACCAACGCCATGGTCGGCGATTTCGGCCTGTCGACGGAGGAGCCGGCGCCGTTCGGCACGATCCTCGCCGTGACGCCGACGACCAATCCCACGGCAACGCTGCTCAACAATGCCATCAGCATGCTGGCGGCTGGCAACACCGTGTATTTTGCGCCGCATCCGCGTGCCCTGAAGACATCCCTGCACTGCATCGACCTCATCAACGAGGCCGTGGAGAAGGCGGGCGGTCCGGCCAACACCTGCGTGACGACGAGCTCCGTCGATCTCAAGGTGGTTCAGGGCCTGATGCGCCATCCGAAGATTGCGATCCTGTGCATCACAGGCGGCACCGGCGTCGTCAGCGAAGCGATGACGAGCGGCAAGCGCGTGATCGGCGCCGCTGCGGGCAACCCACCGGTCTTGGTCGACAACAGCGCCGATCCGGCGAAGGCCGCCCGCGAAATCATCGCCGGCCATTCCTTCGACAACAACCTGCCTTGCATCGCCGAGAAGGAAGTCATCGCGACCTCCGGCATTGCCGACAACCTTATGGCGGCCTTCGGCCGTTGCGAAAATGCCGTCGTTCTCGGCGCAGACCGTCTGCCGGAGCTCGAGCGCATCGTGCTCAACGAAAAGCGGACGGGTGGCGCGCCGAAGATGATCGGCCAGAACGCCAACGTCATCCTTCGCGAGCTCGGCATCGATGCGGGCGACGACATCCGGGCCATCATCGTGGAGACCGACCGGAAGCATCCGTTCGTGGTGCACGAGCTGATGATCCCGGTTCTCGGCGTCGTGCGCGTCGGCAACTTCAAGGAAGCGGTGGATGTCGCCGTGGAGCTTGAGGGCGGCAACCGTCACTCGGCCATCATCCATTCCTCCGACGTCTATCACATGAGTGAGTTCGGCAGGGCAATCAACACGACGATCTACGTCAAGAACGCTCCCTCCTATGCCGGTATCGGCATCGGCGGCGAGGGACATACGGGCTTCACCATCGCTGGGCGGACCGGCGAGGGCATTGCGACCGTGCGCACCTTCACGCGTGTTCGCCGCTGTGCGCTCGTTGGGGCGTTCTCGCTCTAGACAAGACTGCGAAAATGCATGCGAGAACGGTATCGTCTTCGCCCGCTAAAGGGCTTCGCGACCGGGGCTGGGGCACAAAGGCGCCCGGTCGCTGAACCGTCTTGCAACCGTTGCCAGCCCTCAACGCGAGGGCTGGCCGCGGACGGGCGCCGCGACGCCATCAGCGCAGGCGGATGGGGTGTGGAGCCTTCTGTCCCAGAGCTGGGAAGCCAAATCGGAATCTGAAACAAAGAAATCTGCCGGAAACGGCGGAGCGGGGAAGATTTTCCCAAAAACTGCAGGCCGGCGGGGGATTGAGAAGCAAAGTACATCTTATGGAGCTCGGTATGGCAAGTGGCGGCAGCTTCATTCGTGCTTCGACTTTTGGCCAAGGCTTGGATCTTGTGAAACAGTGACGACCTCTTGGAGGGCAAAATGACGGTCCTAGGAATAATTGCCGCATTTGGCGGGGGGATATTTGGAGCTGCCATCGGCGCCTTGCCGGCGTTCGAGATGGTTGGCTTCCTCGTGATGATCGGTGTGGCGGTGCAGCTCGGTGTTGCGCCAGAGGCGACCGATTTCTTCGGTTTGCCGTTTGGTGCCTTCGGCCCCCATGTCGGCGGCTTTGCCTCAGGTGTCGCCGCAGCAGCCTATGCTGCGCGCCGCGGCAAGTTCGATTCGGGCAAGAACATCCTTGCCGGGATGATGGGTCTTAAGGCGCCGGACGTGCTTCTCGTCGGCGGCGCATTCGGTATCTTCGGTTATATCGTCCAGTACTATCTTGCTCTCGTGCCGGCTTTCGGCGAAGGGCTCGCCTGGACGGATACAGTCGCTCTGACGGTCGTCGTCAGCGCCATCGTCACCCGCCTCATGTTCGGCAAGGCCGGCCTGTTCGGAACGCCCAAAGAGGGCACGACCCGCTGGAACCCGGGAGAAGCCGATCGCTGGCTGCCCTTCCAGAGCACGCTCGGCCAGCTTGTCGTGATTGGCCTGGGTGTCGGCATCTTCGGCGGGTACCTCGGCGATCTCTACGGTGGCGCCGGATGCTTCCTCGCCTTCGGTATCTCCGCGGCCTCGTTGATCTTCCTTCAGTTCGGCGTTTCCGTTCCGGTCACCCACCACATCGCTCTGCCGGCCGCTTTGGCGGCTGCGGGGTCGGGTAGCCTTCTGTGGGCGGCAGTCGTTGGCGTGATCGGGGCGCTGCTCGGCGAGTTCTTCGCCCGGCTCTTCCACGATCATGGCGATACGCACTTTGATCCGCCGGCGACGACGATTGCCACCATGACCCTCACGGTGAACTATCTGTTGTCGATCGGCTTCTTCAGCCTGGTGCCGCTGCCCTACTAAGGTCAGCAACGAAAGCACCCGAATGATTTTGCCCTCCCGCCGGAGATCGGCGGGAGGGCTTTTTTCGTGGCCGATGAGATTGTGTGCCCGGTTCCAGCTTGAGCTGGATGAATGCACACGCGAAATCGTCGGGGGTGAGGTGGGGGAATGCCCGAGCACGAGCCTCATGCGAAGATGAGAATTATTGTCAGATCTCGGGCGGCTTGACGGGTGATCGCCGCCGTCAGGGCGAGACGCCGGCAAACAATGCGCGGCTCTCAGCCCCTCTATGTCGCGAGAAGACCCCGAGCCCGGAAAATGTTGCGCACCCGCTCTGTCTCTTCGAGCTTCGGTGGCTGTGTGCCTGCCAGACGATAGGCCTTGTCCAGGCGGGGCCATTTGTAGGCGCCGAGGTCGTGATAGGGCAGCACGTCGACGCGCTCGACATTCTTGAGATCGGCCACATAACGGGCGAGGGCTTCGATCTCTGCCGTATTGTCGGTGAAATCCGGCACGAGGACGTAACGAAGCCAAACGGGCTTCTTCATGGCGGAGAGCCGTTCGGCGAAATCGAGTGTCGGGCGTAGCCGCACGCCTGTGACATTGCGATAGGTGGCTTCCGAGAACGCCTTGATGTCGAGGAGAACGAGGTCGACATCCTCCAGGAACGCGTCATCGGCGCGCGCACCGAGAAAGCCGGATGTGTCGAGCGCCGTGTGCAGGCCGAGCTCTTTCGATGCCCGCAGGATCGCCCGGCAGAATTCGGGCTGCACAAGCGGTTCGCCGCCCGTCAAGGTAACGCCTCCGCGCCCGCGCTTCAGGAAGGGCGCGAAGGAGGCGATCTCCGTCGCGATGTCGTCTGAACTCTGCAGCTTCCCCTTGCGCATGTGCCACGTGTCGGGGTTGTGGCAGTAGCAGCAGCGCAAAGGGCAGCCGGAAAGAAACAGCACGTAACGCAGGCCCGGCCCGTCGAGCGTGCCGCCCGTTTCGAGCGAATGCACCCAGCCCTTGACGCAAGGCGCCGCCGCGGCTTCGGGTGCTTCGCTCTGCGTCACCTCCTGAATGAGATCAGTGGCGCTGGTGGAACGTGCGGCTGATGACGTCAAGCTGCTGCTCCCTGGTCAGCTTGATGAAGTTCACGGCATAGCCCGACACGCGGATGGTGAGCTGCGGATAGAGCTCCGGATGATCCATCGCGTGCAGAAGCGTCTCCTTGTCGAAGACGTTGACGTTCATGTGGTGACCGCCGGCCGCCACATAGCCGTCGAGCATCCCGACCAGATTTTCCGTCCGCTCCTCCTCGGTCGGCCCGAGGGCGGATGGGACGATCGTGAAGGTGTAGGAGATGCCGTCCTGGGCATGTTCGTAAGGCAGCTTCGCGACACTCGCCATGGAGGCGAGGGCGCCCTTGCTGTCGCGGCCGTGCATCGGATTGGCGCCCGGTGCGAAAGGCTCGCCGGCCTTGCGGCCGTCGGGCGTCGATCCCGTCTTCTTGCCGTAGACCACATTGGAGGTGATGGTCAGAACCGACTGCGTCGGCGTCGCTCCGCGATAGGCCTTCTGCTGGCGCAGAATGTCCATGAAGGTTTTGACCACCCAGGAGGCGATGTCGTCGACGCGTGCATCGTTGTTGCCGAACATCGGATATTCGCCGTCGATCTCGAAGTCGGTGGCAAGCCCGCGCTCGTCGCGGATGACCTTCACCTTGGCGTGCTTGATGGCCGAGAGGCTGTCCGCCACCACCGAAAGACCGGCGATGCCGCAGGCCATGGTGCGAAGCACGTCGCGGTCGTGCAGCGCCATCTCGAGGCGCTCATACATGTACTTGTCGTGCATGTAGTGGATGGCGTTGAGCGCGTTGACATAGACCCGCGCCAGCCATTCGATCATGGGCAGAAACTTCTCCACGACCGTGTCGTAGTCGAGCACATCGGCCGTGATGGGCGCGAAAGCCGGCACGACCTGCACGCCGGACTTCTCGTCGCGGCCACCATTGATGGCGTAGAGCAGGGCCTTTGCGAGGTTCGCGCGGGCGCCGAAGAACTGCATCTGCTTGCCGATCTGCATGGCCGAGACACAGCATGCGATGCCGTAATCATCGCCGTAATACGGCCGCATCAGATCGTCGTTCTCGTATTGCAGCGAACATGTCTTGATGGAGGTCTCGGCGCAGAATTCCTTAAAGCCCTTGGGCAGCATCTCCGACCAGAGGACCGTGAGATTGGGTTCTGGTGCAGGGCCGAGGTTGTGCAGCGTCTGCAGCATACGGAAGCTCGTACGCGTGACGAGCGTGGAGCCGTCGAGAGCCATGCCGCCGAGAACTTCCGTGACCCAGGTCGGGTCGCCGGAAAAGAGGGTGTCATATTCCGGAGTCCGCAGGAAGCGGACGAGACGCAGCTTGATGACGAACTGGTCGATGAGTTCCTGTGCCTGGGCTTCCGTGAGGGTGCCTTCGTCGAGGTCGCGCTGGATATAGATGTCGAGGAAGCTCGATACTCGGCCGAGCGACATGGCCGCGCCATTGGCTTCTTTCACGACCGCCAGATAGGCGAAATACGTCCACTGCACCGCTTCGCGCGCATTGGTTGCCGGCTGGGAAAGATCGAAGCCGTAGACCGCCCCCATCTCCTTGAGTTCGTTGAGGGCCTTGATCTGCTCGGCGATCTCCTCGCGCAGCTGGAGAATTTCGGCGTCGAGCGGGCTCACCTCCAGCGAGGTCATCTGCTCCTGCTTGTCGGCGATGAGGCGGTCGACACCGTAAAGGGCGACGCGCCTGTAATCTCCGATGATGCGGCCGCGCCCGTAAGCGTCGGGAAGACCGGTGATGAGCCCGGACTTGCGGCAGCGCAGAATTTCATCGGTGTAAACGTCGAAAACGCCGTCATTGTGCGTCTTGCGGAGGCTCGGGAACACCTCTTTGAGCTTGGGCGAAGGTGTGAAGCCATAGGCTTCCAGGCCCTTCACGACCATGCGCCAGCCGCCGAACGGCATGATCCCGCGCTTCAGCGGCTTCTCGGTTTGCAGTCCGAAAACGACTTCCAGATCGCGGTCGATGTAGCCCGCGCCATGCGAGGTGATGGAGGAGACCACCTCGGTGTCGGCGTCGAGAACGCCGCCCTTGGAGGCGCGTTCCTCTTTCAGGAGTTCGGCAACCTTGTCCCAGAGGGCCTTCGTCCGTTTGGTCGAGCCGCTGAGGAAGGAGGCATCGCCCTCGTAAGGCGTGATATTGTCGAGGATGAAGTCGCGGAGGTTGACTTCGTGCTGCCACGCGCCGGGCTTGAAGCCACGCCACGGGTCATTCGTCGTCGGGAAGTCGTTGAGATCGACGCGAGAGGACATCACTATGGCGTTCATTGTCACTCCTTGTGAAAAGGGCGCTGTGGCGTGAACCTATCATATTTCTGATGGTTCCGCCGGTTGGATTGGATCCGTTTCACGAACCGTTGACTTTCTGTAGTTTTACTACACAAATGGGTGTGGTTGAAGGGCAAAAGAGCGAGAATCGTAGTTCGCTCGAATTTTCCCCAAGGGCAAAAATACAAATTCGTCAGAGTGTTAGTCTTAATCCGGATCGGATTTGCGGTGTGTAGCATGCTGTCATGCGTACCGCGCAGGGCTTGTCTGTGTTGGCCCCCGTCATGGATGACCGCTTTCGCCGCCTGACGCAACAAATGAGGGCGGAAATGTTGGGAAGAATCACCTCGGTCAAGGATCAGATCCGACCGTCCGAGCGCAAGCTTGCGGACTTCGTGCTCTCGCATCCTGGCGAGGTCATCAATCTGTCGATGGCCGAAGTGGCGCGCCGCTCGGAGGTGAGCGAGCCGACGGTGGCGCGCTTCTGTTCCGCGCTCGGCTGCAAAGGGTTTCGCGAATTCAAGATCAAGCTGGCGCAGGATATCGCCGGCGGGATGCCGTTTCTCGATCAGGATGTGCTGCCCGACGACGGCGCCAGCGGCATCGCCGGAAAAGTCTTCGATCGCACCATCAACACGCTGATCGGCGTGCGCAACAATCTCTCGGCCTCTATGCTCGACAAGGCCGCGAACATTCTGGCGTCGGCGCGGCGCATCGAATTCTATGGCTCGGGCAATTCCGGCACCATCGCGGAGGACGTTCAGCGCCGCTTCTTTCGGCTCGGAATGCCGACCGTGGCCTACAGCGATCCGCACGTTTACTTCATTTCGTCGCTGTCGCTCGCACCGGGTGATGCGGTCGTGGCCGTCTCGAATTCCGGGCGAACGCGCGATATCCTGGACAGCGTGCAGAATGCGCTGACGGTCGGCGCCGATGTCGTGGCGCTGACCCGCTCCGATTCTCCGCTGGCCCGCCTCGCGACGGTGAGCCTTCTGACCGACGTTGCGGAGGAATACGACGTCTACTCGCCGCTCACCTCCCGTATCAGCCATCTCGTTTTGGGAGATGCGCTCTCCATCTGCGTGGCGCTGCGCAAGGGACGGACCCTGCATGAACGCGTGGAGCGCAGCAAAGCTCTCTTGAAGGAAAGCGGCGGGTTGCGGGACTGACGACAGGATATGCAAAGCCGTCGGCACGTGCTGTCAGAAGTCGCCGAGGGAGCGTGCGACATCGTGCATGAGCCGGTCTGCGACCTGCACCGACAGCGCCCGGTCGTCCGGATCCATGCCGAAAACGGGCTCGCTGCTTGCCAGAAAGGTCTCGCTGCGGCAGGTCCAGGCGGACTGGCCTGAGACGGTCATCTCATAGCTGCGGGCGTCGTCGTTGAAGAGGCACTGAACCGTGAGGCCTCGCGCGTCTTTGGCGGTCCACATCAAGCTCTTGCTCATCGTCTCATTCCTTCTGTCTCCGGCGACAAATCTTGGAATTGATTGACACTGGAGTTGATCTGGCGGGTCCGCTCTCTTCGGGAGGAGGGGTGAGAGCGGACCCGCCAATGCGCCGTCATTCGGCGGCAAGAGCGGCCGGGGAGGAAGCCTGCGTCTGGTCGTCGGCTTCGAGCGACGGCTCGACCCAGGCCCGGCCGTAATAGCTGTCGAGAAGGAGCTGCTTCAGCTCGCTGACGAGCGGAAAGCGCGGATTTGCGGTCGTGCACTGGTCGTCGAAGGCCGCCTCTGCGAGGTTGTCGACCTTGTCCAGGAAGTCCGCTTCCTTGACGCCGAAAGCCTGGATGCTCTCCGGGATTTCCAACGCCTCCTTCAGCTCGTCCACCCAGGCGATGAGGCTCTGAACGCGCTCGTGGTCGCGCTCGCCGGAAAGGCCGAGATGGCGAGCGATCTGAGCATAGCGTGCGACGCCTTTCGGACGGTCGTACTGGCTGAAGGCCGTCTGCTTCGTTGGAATGTCGGCCGAGTTGTAGCGGATGACATTCGAGATCAGGAGCGCATTGGCGATGCCATGCGGAATATGGAATTCCGCGCCGATCTTGTGCGCCATGGAATGGCAGACGCCGAGGAAGGCATTGGCGAAGGCGATGCCGGCGATCGTTGCTGCATTGTGCACCTGCTCGCGCGCCTTCGGATCTTCGTGACCGTTGCGGTACGCCGACGGCAGGTAGTCTTTCAGGAGCTTGAGGGCCTGCAGCCCCTGGCCGTCGCTATATTCGTTCGCCAGCACCGAGACGTAGGATTCGAGCGCATGCGTCACCGCATCGATGCCGCCGGCTGCCGTCAGGGACTTCGGCATGTTCATGACGAGGTTGGGGTCGACGATCGCCATGTTCGGCGTCAGCTCGTAATCGGCGATCGGGTATTTGATGCCGGTTTTCTCGTCGGTGACGACGGCAAACGGTGTGACTTCAGAGCCCGTGCCCGAGGTGGTCGGCACCGCGACGAACTGCGCTTTCAGACCCATTTTCGGGAATTTGTAGATGCGCTTGCGGATATCCATGAAGCGCAGCGCGAGTTCTTCAAAGGCGACGTCGGGGTGCTCGTACATCACCCACATGATTTTCGCCGCATCCATCGGCGAACCGCCGCCCTGCGCCAGGATCACGTCCGGCTTGAAGGCGTTGGCGAGAGAGGTGGCCTTGCGCACCGTCTCGAGCGTCGGGTCGGCGTTGACCTCGTAGAAGACCTCGACTTCGAGACCGAGATTCTTGAGGAGGCTGATGGTTTCGCTTACGGCACCGCTTTCGAAGAGGAACTTGTCCGTGACGATCAGGCAGCGCTTGTGTCCCCGCAACTCTTCGAGCGCGAAAGGCAGGCTGCCACGGCGGAAGTAGATGGATTTCGGAAGTTTGTGCCAGAGCATGTTTTCCGCTCGCTTCGCCACGGTTTTCTTGTTCATGAGATGCTGGGGGCCGACATTTTCGGAGATCGAATTGCCGCCCCAGGAGCCGCAGCCGAGTGTCAGCGATGGAGCCAGCCGGAAATTGTAGAGGTCGCCGATCCCGCCCTGCGAAGACGGTGAGTTGATCAGGATGCGCGCCGTTTTCATGCGGTCGCCGAATTGGCGGATGCGCTCTTCCTGCTGATCCTGCTCGGTGTAGAGGACCGAGGTATGGCCGATGCCGCCGAGCGCGACGAGGTCCGCCGCGATATCGCACGCATGGCCGAAATCCGTCGCGCGGTAGAGTGCGAGCGTCGGCGACAGCTTTTCGTGGGCGAAGACCTCTGCCTCGCTCACTTCGCTCACTTCGCCGATCAGAACCTTGGTGAAGGGCGGCACCGAAAATCCGGCCATTTCCGCGATGGCGGCGGCCGATTGGCCGACGACACGGGCATTCAGCGCGCCGTTCGGCATGATGACATGGCGGACCGCATCCGTCTCGTCGGGGGAGAGGATGTAGCCGCCGTGCTTGGAAAAGCGTGCGCGCACCGCGTCATAGACCTGATCGACGACAATCGCCGATTGCTCCGAGGCGCAGATGACGCCGTTGTCGAAAGTCTTCGACATGAGAATGGAGGCGACGGCGCGCTTGATGTCGGCGAATTCGTCGATGACGGCCGGCGTGTTGCCGGCGCCGACACCGATTGCGGGCTTGCCGGAGGAATAGGCCGCCTTGACCATTCCCGGCCCGCCGGTCGCGAGAATGAGGTTGATGTCCTTGTGGCGCATGAGCGCGTTCGAGAGCTCGACCGTCGGTTCCTCGAGCCAGCCGATGATGTTCTCTGGCGCGCCGGCCGCGACCGCCGCTTCGAGCACGATGCGAGCCGCCTCGCAGGTCGCGCGGCGGGCGCGCGGATGCGGCGAGAAGATGATGCCGTTCCGCGTCTTCAGGCTGATGAGCGCCTTGAAGATGGCGGTCGATGTCGGGTTGGTCGTCGGGACGATGCCGCAGATGAGGCCGATCGGCTCGGCAATCGTCAGCGTGCCGTACTCCGGCTCCTCGGAGAGGATGCCGCAGGTCTTCTCGTCCTTATACTTGTTGTAGATGTACTCCGACGCGAAGTGGTTCTTGACCACCTTGTCTTCCATCACGCCCATGCCAGTCTCTTCGACGGCGAGCTTGGCAAGCTTGATGCGGGCGTTGTTGGCCGCCAGTGCGGCGGCGCGGAAGATCCTGTCGACCTTCTCCTGGGAGTAACCCGCATAGACCCGTTGGGCCTCCTTCACGGGAGCGATGAGAGCGTCGAGGCTGGGGAGCGTATCGGATGTCATGGCTCTGGCCCTTCCAGGAATGCCGGTTTTCTGCGCGCTGCCCCAAGGGCGGAACCCGAGAGAGCAGGGATGGCTGTGCCGTTCGCTGAGGGACACCGGGATAGTCTGGGTTCTCCGGCCGAGCGATCGGCTTATGTAGTAAAACTACACTATCTACTACAAGCGACTTTAGCAAGCGAAATCGAGGTTTTCATGACAAAGTTTCGTGTGGCCAATGCGGTCTTTCTGGCCCTACGCGAAGCCCCGTCCATGCTCGCCAAAATATGCCTTGCAACACGATGAGGCCGGCGTTTTTAGCGCCGGCCTCTGCCTGGGTTCTTGCGGGGGAGAGGGCAAGCTCCGCAGGCTTATTCAGCGGGTGCCAGAGCCGGGGCGGCAGCCGCTATCGGCTTCTTGAGAAGTCGCAGGAGCACCGCGCTCACCACCGTGCCGACCAGGAGCGCCACGATATAGCCGCCGAGATGGGTGACGGCGTTCGGGATCGGCAGAACGAAGATGCCGCCATGCGGAACCTTGAGCTCCGCACCGATCGCCATCGAGATGGCCCCGGTCGTGGCAGCACCCACCATCATGGCGGGGATCACCCGCAAAGGATCGCGAGCCGCGAACGGGATGGCGCCCTCCGTGATGAAGGCGATGCCGAGCACGGCTGCGGCATTGCCGGCTTCCCGCTCGTCCGCGGTGAAGCGGTCGGCGAAGATCTTCGTCGCAAGCGCCACGGCGAGCGGCGGCACCATGCCCGCGGCCATTGCGGCCGCCATCGGCGTGTACACCTGGCTGGCGATCAGACCGGTGGAGAAGGTGTAGGCCGCCTTGTTGACGGGGCCGCCGAGGTCGAAGCCCATCATCGCTCCGATGATGAGGCCGAGCATGATGGCGCTCGAGCCCTGCATCGACTTCAGCCAGTTGGTCAGGAAGGTCATGGTTTCCGCGACGGGCGTGCCGATCACGTACATCATCAACAGGCCGGTGAGCAGCGTGCCGAGAAGCGGCAGAATGAGAACCGGCTTCAAGCCTTCAAGATTCTTGTGCAGCTTGATGTGGCGATTCATGAAATCGGTGCCGTAGCCGGCGATGAAACCGGCGACGATGCCGCCCAGGAAGCCGGCGCCCACATTGGCGGCGAGAAGGCCGCCGATCATGCCGGGCGTGATGCCGGGCCGGTCGGCGATCGAATAGGCGATATAGCCGGCAAGGGCCGGGACCATCAGTGCGAAGCCGCCCTTGGCGCCGATCTGGAAGAGATTGTAGGCGAGCGTGCCTTCGTTCTCGTAGGCGTAGATGCCGCCGATCGCGAAGGCGACCGCGATCAGCAAGCCGCCGGCCACGACGAAGGGCAGCATGTACGAGACACCGGTCATCAGGTGCTTGTAGGGGCCCGTGCGAGAGGCCGCGCGTTCCGCCTTGCCGGCGGCGACGCGATCAGCGAGGCCCTGGCTGCCGCCCTGGACTTCGGCTTCCTTGAAAGCCCGTTCAACCAGCGCCTTGCCGTTGTTGATGGCGGGTTTCGTGCCCGAGAGGAAGACGGGCTTGCCGGCGAAGCGGCTCAAATCCACCTGCGTGTCGGCGGCGATGATGACGAGGTCGGCCTTTGCGATTTCCTCGTCGGTCAGCTTGTTCTGCGAGCCGACCGAGCCTTGCGTCTCCACGCGCGCGGAGTAGCCGAGCGCTTCGGCGCCCTTCTGCACGCCTTCGGCCGCCATGAAGGTATGGGCGATGCCGGTCGGGCAGGAGGTGATGGCGACGATGTGCTTCTGTCCGCCCGATGACGCGGCCGGCGCCGCATCCGTGGCGGCACCAGCGTCTTGAACGGCCTGAGCGAGGACGCCGTCTGCATCCTCCAGGACCGCCTCGATGGTCGCGGTGCTTTGCTTCAGCGCGCCGAAACGGCTTTCCTCGTGCTCACCGGGGCCGACCAGGAGCACGGCGGCGGCGTCACTTGCAGCCTTGCCCGAAATCGAATTGCGGATGCCGAGGTCGGAGCGCACCTCGATGTCGATGCGATGGCCCAGATTGTCGGCCGCCTTGCGCAGGGCCTCGGCCGCCAATGCGGCCTGGGTCGTGAGGTCGCCTGCCGATATGACGGCAAGAACGTGTGTCATGGGTCCTCCTATGCTTGTTGCTTGAGGTCCCGGCCAGCCGGGAGCTCCGTCACGACGACCGCCCGCGCAAGACGCTGGACCTCCTCTGCATCGGGCAGGTGCGGCCCGATGCGGCCGAGCTTCGCGGCGGCAAAGGCGATGGAAAGGCGCGCCACGTCTTCAAGCGGCGCATCCTCTCGAAAGGCAGCGACGAGGCCCGCCACCATGGCGTCTCCGGCCCCGACCGTGCTCAAGGTCTCGACGGGCTCGCTTCGACCCATGAGAACCTGGTCTTTGTTCACGAACAGAGCTCCCTCGGCGCCGAGCGAAACCACCACGATTGCGATGCCGCTCGCCTGAAGGGCCTGGGCGGCGGCGAGAAGATCCTCGCGGCCTGCCAAGGATTTGCCCGCCCATTCCTCGAGCTCGTGCTGGTTGGGTTTGACGCAAAATGGCAGATCTTCGGCTGGTGCCGAGAGGGCGACCCTGAGCGGTGCCCCGCTGGTATCGACAACGACGCGTGCACCTCGTTTGCGCAATGCCGCCGCGAGGCGGGCAAGCGTGTCGTCGGGAAGCCCGGCCGGCAGACTGCCGGCGAGCACGACGAGACTATCGGGCGCGACCGTTTCGTTGAGAACGGTTTTCACCCGCTCGAGCGCAGCTTCGTCGGCCACCGGCCCGGGGAGGTTGATGTCGGTGGTCTCGTTGCGGGTGGGATCTGCGATTTTGATGTTCGTGCGCGTTTCTCCAGGAACGCGCACGAAGAGATCGCGAATGTTCTTGGCGCTGAAAAGCGCCTCGAAGGGGCCGGGATTGCCGCCGCCAAGGATGCCCGTTGCGATCACGGGCACCGACCAGTCGGCGAGGCAGCTCGCGACATTGACGCCCTTGCCGCCTGCATTGCTCTGCACGGACGAGGCGCGGTGCACTTCGCCGAGCGTCATCCCTTCCACGACGACCGTCTGGTCGATCGCCGGGTTCAGGGTGACGGTGACGACAGGGAGGGGCGAGGGTTTCACAATTCCTCCCGATCCAAGGCATGCACCTCGGCTGCAGTCTCGCAGGCCAGAGCTTTGTCGGCGAGGGCTTTGAGCGCGCTCAGCGACGTCTCGCGCAGAGCCGCTTTGACGGCGGGGATGTCACGCGGCGTCATCGACAATTCGTTGACCCCGAGGCCGGTCAAAAGGGAGGCCGCGAAGGGCTCGCCGGCGATGCCGCCGCACACGCCGACCCAGCGGCCATGCTTGGCCGCGCCCTCGACGGTCATGCGGATCAGGCGCAGGACGCAAGGATGCAAGGCATCCGCCTCCGCGGCGAGTTCCGGATGCTGCCGGTCGATGGCAAGCCCGTATTGCGTGAGGTCGTTGGTTCCGATGGAGAAGAAATCGACGTAGCGGGCGAGGATGTCCGCTCCGATCGCCGCGGCCGGCACCTCGACCATGGCGCCGAGCGGCACTTTTGGCGCATCGAGTTCATCGCGAATGCTGTCGGCGACGGCCCTGAGGCGCTGCATTTCGCCGACCGACGTAATCATCGGGAACATGATCGAAAGACCGCTGCTCTCGCCGTCACGGGCGGCGCGATAAAGCGCACGCAGCTGTGTTGCGAGAAGGTCGAGGCGGCGCAGGAGAAGCCGCGAACCGCGCACGCCGAGGAAGGGATTGGCCTCGCGCGGGAGGTTGAGATGCGGCACCTGCTTGTCGCCGCCGATATCGAGTGCCCGCACAATGAGCGGACGGTCTTCGAGACCATCGAGCATGGCCCGGTAGGTCTCGTACTGCTCGTCTTCGGTCGGTGCGGAGCTGCGCTCCAGGAACAGAAACTCCGTGCGCATCAGGCCGACGCCTTCGCCGCCTTGCGACAGTGCGAGCTCGATCTGGTCCGGCCGGTTGATGTTTGCGGCGATCTCCACCTGATGGCCGTCGGTGGTGCGCGCCGGCAGGCTGCGCTCGGCGATCTCGCGCTTGTGCTGCTCTTCCTGCGCGGCAAGCCAGTCACGCGCCGAAGCGATGGCCGAGGCGGACGGCTTCGGATAGAGGCGGCCGGCCTGTCCATCGAGAATGACTTCCGTGCCGTCTTCGAGATCGAGCAGGGCCTCGCTGCCGCCGACCATTGCCGGCAGGCCGAGCGTGCGTGCCAGAATGGCAGTGTGTGAAGTCGGTCCGCCCTGAACGGTGGCGAGCCCGAGCACCCGCTCCACGTCGAGGCCCGCAGTATCGGACGGCGAGAGGTCGCCGGCGAGGAGGATGCACGGCTCGGCGGGCAGGGGATCGCCGTCTCGGTTTTCGAGCGAGGGGTCGATCCGCGCCAGGACGCGGCGCCCGACGTCGCGCAGATCGGCGGCACGTGCGGCCAGCACCTCATTGTCGTTGGATTCGAGATCCCGGGCCGTGCGTTCGATCGCCTCGTTCCACGACCAGGCGAGACCGTGCCCTTCGACCATCAACTGACAGGCGAGGGTGATGAGATCGGTGTCGTGGAGGAGTTCGGCCTGGGCGCGGAAAATGTTCGCTTCCGCCTCGCCGAGACGGCGCAGCGTGTCGTCGGCGAGGACGCGCAGCTGCGTCTGCGTCACCGTCA
The DNA here is from genome assembly GCF_025379905.1 of Afifella sp. JA880. NCBI lineage: Bacteria > Pseudomonadati > Pseudomonadota > Alphaproteobacteria > Hyphomicrobiales > Afifellaceae > Afifella > Afifella sp. JA880. The sequence continues at coordinate 784,540 of NZ_JAOANH010000001.1, read as the reverse complement.
AAGCCTCATGCAGCCTGTTGCCGCCTTCGTTGAGTGGCGTTGGCGTATCCGCAATCGCGATATCGGCGGGCGCATAGACGTGGATCGGCCCGATCGACAGGCCGGGGCTCGCGCCGATGCCTGCGATGACGGGCGTGTCTTCGGGCGGCGTCCAGCCCTTGACGGTCGGCTCCGGTCCCTTCGCCGCCTGGGCGTCGGCTTTTTCCTGGGCGCTGAGCCCGGTGACGGTTGCCTGCATCCGGTCGATTGCGGAGCCCGCATCGGGACCGTCGGCGGAAATGACGATCGTGTCGCCCTGGCGCAGGCCGAGCCGCAGAAGCGACACGAGCGCCTTAGCGTCGGCCACCGCGGCGCCTTTGCGCACCTGGACGGAGCCGCTCGCCTTGCGCGCGGCTGCAACCCATGCCGAGGCCGGGCGGGCGTGAAGGCCCGAAGGGTAGTCGACGGTCCACTCGAAGCGTTCGTCGAGATCTTCCGCGGGCGCCCCATCCATCTCGGGCTGGGCGTTGGCCTCACTCAAAGCATTGATGATGTCGGAGGTGTCGTTCGTCTTGAAGAGCTTCTGAAGTTGCTCCTCGTCTTGCAGGAGGTTGGTGAGACGCCTCAGCGTGTCGATATGCGCGTCCGATTCCGCGGCGATGGCGACGACGAGATGCACCGTCTGGCCCGCATTCCATTCGACGCCCTCAGGCGCTTGCAGGATGGAGAGGCCGTTGCGGCGGACCATGCCCCGATCTTCGACTTTTCCGTGGGGGATGGCGACGCCGTGTCCGAGATAGGTTTCGGCCACGTCCTCGCGCCGCATCATGCTGTCGGCATATTGGGGATCGATGCATCCGGCGGCGATCAACAGCTGCGCGGCTTCCCGGATGGCGGCCTCTTTGTCGGCAGGGGCGGCGCCGAGGCGAACCAGATTGGACGGTGGCAGGATGTCGGGCTGGGCGTTTGTCATTGGTCCATTTCCTCCGTACCAGTTGATTTACTGAAAACGATTACATTCTAGATGTCAATCGTGACGATGCCGAAAATCCATGTTTTGCAGCGCACAATGGTTGCCTGCGCGCACGCAACGTGGCATCGTTCGGGTGTAATGTCTGAAAACGATTTCTGAAAATGTCCATCAGCATCAAGGACGTCGCCGAGAAGGCGGGCGTATCGGTCGCCACAGTGTCGCGGGTCCTCAGCGAGGGGCCCGTGCGCGCGGACACCAAAGAGCGCGTTCACGCTGCGATCAAGGCGCTCGGCTACCGCCCGAACCTCTCGGCCCGGCGTCTGCGCACGCAGCACGCGCAGACGATCGGTCTCATCGTCTCCGATATCCGCAATCCGTTTTTTACGGCTGTAGGTCGCGGCGTCGAGGATGCCGCCTATCGGGCCGGCATGCGGGTGCTCTTGTGCAACACCGATGAGAACGTCGAGCGCGAGCGCATGTATCTGCGCCTGATGCAGGAGGAGCGTGTGACCGGCCTCATCCTCGCCCCGACGCTCGCCATGCTCGATCAGCTGCAAAAGAGCCCGCTGCAGTTTCCAGCCGTCCTCATCGACCGGGCCGGCGCGGGCGGCCTTTACGATTCCGTCGTTCTCGACAACCGCGAGGCCGCAAACACGCTCGTGGAGCATCTTTTCGACGAGGGCTATCGGCGCATCGGCGGCGTGTTCGGCCAGACGAGTGCCACGGGTTTGGAGCGCCGCGACGGCTATTGTGCCAGCATGAAGGCGAGGGGCCTCACCCCGGATCCGCGCCTCCTGCCGCCGACCGTCGATGCCGGCGAGAGGGCGATGAGCGAATGGCTGGCGGGGCGCGATGCGCCGGAGGCGATCATCGCCAGCAATGGCCTTCTGCTCATGGGCGTCGTCAAAGCGGCACAGCGGCTGGGGCGCGCCATCCCGAGCGATCTTGCCGTTGCCGGCTTCGACAATGAGCACTGGACGGAAGTGGTCGGGCCTGGGCTGACGGTGATCGAGCAGCCGGTGCACGACATCGGCCGCAACGCCATGTCGCTGCTCTTCGACCGCTTGCAAAATCCGGGTTTGGCGCCCCGCAAGGTGGTCCTGTCTGGTCGCTGTATCGTGCGCGGTTCGACCTTGGCGTCAAAACCGGCGGCTCTTGCGGAAAACAGATCCGCACCACTGGCTGCGGATGCGATGAACCCCTGAGCGTCGGTCGGGCGCGGGCTCAGGCGGGCTTGCGTGCCACGAGGTCGATCAAGGCCGAGAGGCCGGAATGTCCCTTGCCCTCGTGGATCTCGCTGTCGTGTTCCGCAAGGTGAATGATCTCGAAATCGGAGAACGCCGCCTCGAGCAGGGAGCGCGTATAGAGGTGGTCGGGATTGGGCGGCCCGCCTGTGCCGTAGCCGATCTGCTCGGGTCTGTAGCCTTGCAAGAGCAGAATGCCGCCCGGCAGGAGGGCCCGTTTCATCGCCTTGAACAGTTGCGCGCGCAGCGTCGGATTGGCGAACTGGACGAAGATCGCCACCGCGACGTCATAGGCGGAGGACGGCCATTCCCATGTGGCGATGTCCGCGTGCACGTGAGCGAGGGACACGCCGCGTTCGGCTGCGAGGCGTTTCGATTTTTCGATCGCCACCGCTGAGGCGTCGATCGCTGTCACCTCAAGCCCCCGTTCGGCCATCCAGACGCCGTTGCGCCCTTCGCCGTCGGCCACGGAAAGAACCCGCATTCCCGGGCTCAGCAGGTCCGCATGGGCGGCGAGGAAGGCGTTCGGCTCAGTGCCGAAGAAATAGCCGGGTTGGCCATATCTCTCGTCCCACATCACTCCAGCGCTCCTCGTCGCTCACATTGCCGCTCGTTTCTATCTATCGCGGCGTGGCGGGGCTGCGAGGTGTCTGGCTTCACAGAGCCATTCGTCCGCCGAGCGAGGCGTCGCCCTTCCAGCCGAGCCCTTCGGAAATCCGCCCCGCCGCCTCGGAAACCAGACGAATGAAGCGCTCGATGTCGGTGTCGTCGGTTCGGAAGGCCGGTGCGGCGATATTGATCGAGGCAAAGACAGAGCCGTCCGCGGAAAACACCGGCGCCGACACGGCCACGAGCTGGTCGCTCACTTCCCCACGGCTGATGCAGATTCGCGTCTGACGGATTCGATCGAGTTCGGCAAACAGGCGAGAACGGTCGGTGATCGTGTTGCCGGTAAAAGCTTTGAGCTCCTGCGGCAGAACCGATTCGCGTTCGTCTTCTGGGAGATAGGCCATGATCGCCTTGCTCGATCCGGCATAGAGCGGGCGGCGGCGGCCCACCACTGCATGTACGCGAAGATCCCGCGAAGGCTCGTATTTGGCGATGCACAGAGCCTCGTTCTTGTCGCGCAGGCGCAGCTGAACCGTCTCGTTCGTTTTGAGCCCCAGATCCTCCAGAATCGGATTGGCGAGTTTGACCAGATCGATCTGCGAGGAGGCTGAGGTGCCGAGCACTAGGATGGCATTTCCGAGGCGCCATCGCCCGTCAGACTCCTGCGACACCAGTTCTCGCCGTTCCAGTGTTCGTAACAATCGGAACGTTTTGGCCTTTGTCACTCCGGCTGCACGGGCGATTTCAGACACTCCAGCTTCGGGATGTTCCGCGACCGTCATGAGTATGTTGATCGCATCGTCAACCGACTGAACAACATAGCTTTTTCCCTGGTCTGCCATGGCGTGATCCCCCTTCGCTCAACAGCGTTGCGACAATCTGCCTCAAATTCCGGTTGTGGCACTCGCTTGTCTCACCTAATGAAACACAGTTTCATTCTTATTGACAGCCCTCCGTTGCGCATGCGTTGCTTGCAATCGTTCAAGCGTGGTCAAGGCATGGGCATCGCCGCCTGGCGTGGCACCGGCCTTGTCGAACAAGAGGGGATTAATTCTTGGGTATCTCGACAATGGGATGGATCGGCCGGGGTGCTGCTGCCTTGGCTTTATGCGCGGTCGCTGCCGGAACGGCATCGGCTCAAGACAAGGAGCTGACGGTCGGCATGGCGTCGACGTTCGCGACCGTCGATCCGCATGAGGAATCGAACTCGCCGCACAACGCGATGAGCCGGCATATCTTTGACAGCCTCATCTATCGCGGCGGCGCTGCCGAGAACGAACCGCAGCTCGCGACGTCCTGGGAGGTCGTCGACAACACCCATTGGCGGTTCCATCTGCGCGAAGGGGTGAAATTCCACGACGGCACCGATTTCGACGCCGAGGACGTGATCGCCTCGGTGCTACGGGCGCGCGACAAGCCGAGCCAGGCTTTCGCGTCCTACACGCGCAACATCACGGACGTGACGGCCGAAGATCCCCACACGGTGGTGGTGGAGACGAGCGTCCCGGATCCGATGATCCTCAATTCGCTGAGCCGCATTCGCATCATCAGCTCCGAGCACGCCGACGACGATGTCGCCGCGTTCGACAACGGCACTGCGGCGGTCGGCACCGGCCCGTTCAAATTCGTCTCCTACACGCCTGGCGACCGGATCGTCATGGAGCGGAACGACGACTATTTTGGCGGTGCCTCCGAATGGAGCAAGGTGACTTTGCGCATGCTGCCCGACAACGGCGCGCGGCTCGCAAGCCTGCTCTCCGGTGACGCAGACCTCATCGAGACGCTTCCTGCGGAAGGTGTCGATCGGGTGAAGAATTCCGACAATCTCAAGGTCATTCGCGGCCAGTCGACCCGTATCGTCTATCTCGGCACGGATGTCGCCCGCGATCAGACGCCTTTCATCACGGCAAAGGACGGCTCCAAGCTCGACAAGAACCCTCTCAAGGACGAGCGGGTGCGTAAGGCGCTCCTGATGTCGATCAACCGGCAGGCGATCGTCCAGCGCGTCATGCAGGACAACGGCACCGTCGCCCATCAGTTCGTCGCCGAGGGCTACTTCGGCCATTCGGACGATGTCGACGAAGTCTCCTACGATCCGGAAGGTGCCAAAAAGCTTCTGGAGGAGGCGGGTTATCCCGACGGCTTCCGCCTGACCCTGCACGGTCCGCAGGGGCGCTACGTCAACGACAGCGACGTGCTGCAGGCGGTCGGCCAGATGTTTGCCCGCATCGGCATCGAGACGAAGGTCGAGGTGATGCCGTGGTCGATGTACGCCGACAAATACTCCAACGGCGAATATTCCGTCTTCCTCGGCTCCTGGGGCGTCAACACGGGTGAAGTGTCGAATCCGGCGATCGCCATCGTGGCGGGGCGCGACGAGGCGAAGGGCACCGGCCGCTACAATGGCGGTGGCATCGACGATCCGGAGATCAACAAGCTCCTGGATGAAGCGACCTCGACGCTCGACGAGGACAAGCGTGAGCCGATCCTTCAAAAGGTCTCCGAGCTCACCTTCAACCACCACTATTTGCTGCCGCTGCACTACGAGAACGTCGTGCTCGGAGCCAGCAAGGACGTCGACTACAAGCCGCGTGGCGACAAGTATCTCCTCGCCTACGAGGTGAAGTCGGCCGAGTGAGCCCCAAGGCTCGCCTTTAAGTCACCGGGCGGGGCGCCTCTGCGCCACGCCCGCCATTTCTCCCCTTTCAGGACATAGGAATGCAGGAACTCGGCACCAGCGCTGCCGCTGCTCGCGCGCGCGCCATCTACGACTACGGCCATACGGCGATCTTTGCCTCCACGGCCGACCCGCGTTTTCACATGCTCTTATATGTGCCGCCGGCGGCGGCAGATGGCCGTCCGGTCGATCTCCTGGTCGCTGTGCACGGAACCGGCCGCACCTCGGCAATGGAATTCCGCGACGGTTTCGCCGAGTTCGGTCTCTACAACGACTGCGCCGTCCTGTGCCCGATCTTCCCGATGAATGTGCGCGGAGACGGCGCGCGCTCGGGGTACAAATATCTGATCGAGGGCGATATCCGCTACGATCTCCTGCTCATCTCCATGGTCGAGGAGATGGCTGCGAAATACGCCCAGGATTGGTCGCGTTTTGCGATGTTCGGCTATTCCGGCGGTGGGCATTTCACCCATCGCTTCGCGCTCGTTCATCCGGAGCGGCTCTGGGCCGCATGTGTCGGTGCGCCGGGGTCGGTCACGCTGATCGATCCAGAGCGTGACTGGTGGGTCGGCACCCGCGATCTCGCGGAAAAGTTCGGCAAGCCGTTCAATCTCGAAGAGCTCGCGAAGCTGCCGGTGCAGATGGTCGTCGGCAAACTCGATCTCGAGACCTGGGAAATCACGCACAAGCCTGGCTCGGCCTACTGGATGGAAGGGGCAAACGATGCCGGCGAGACGCGTCCGGAACGCCTGCGTTCGCTCGCGCGCTCTTTCGAGGCTGCCGGCGTGAACGTCACCTTCGACGAAGTCCCCGGCATTTCACACGACCGCATGAAGGTGCTTGGCCATGTCAAAGCCTTCCTGACACGCACGCTGGCAGAAAGGCGCAGCTGATGAACAACGCAACAATCGTCGCCCCGCAGCCGGAGGCTGTGGAGGCCGGAGCCAATGTCCTGGCGCGCGGCGGCAATGCCGTCGATGCGGCGCTCGCCTGCGCCTTCATGCAGGGTGTCGTCGATCCGCAGATGGCGGGTGTCGGCGGTTTCGGCTCGATGCAGGTCTATATGCCGGGCCGAGGCGTGCACGAGATGCTTGAATTCTACGCGCTCGCGCCGGCCGCGGCCACGCCGGAGATGTGGCTCGACAAGCTGCTCGGCCAAAGCCGCGATGGCTTCGGCTTCATTCTGGAAGGCAACATCTCCGAGATCGGCTATCTCGCCTGCTGCACGCCGGGCTCTCTCAAGGGCTATGAGACGGCCCTTCGCGATTACGGCACGTTTGATTGGGCTGATCTGATCACGCCTGCGGCCGAAGTCGCGCGCACGGGCTTCATGATCCGCCCGCACATGCACTGGTACTGGTCGAAGGACCAGTCGGGAGACGGGCAGGCGAACACCATCGACAAGCTGCGCTTCTCCAAGACCGGGCGGAGCGTCTATTTCCACGAGGACGGAAGCCTGCGTGCCGTGGGCGAGATCCTGCGCAATCCCGACCTTGCCAACACTCTGGAGCGGATCGCGCGAAGCGGCGGCTCGGATATCTACTACCACGGCGAAATCGCCGAAGAGATTGCCGCCGACTTCAAGGCGGGCGGCGGCCTCATTGGTCTGGAGGATCTCGCGAAATACGAGGTGACCCGATCGGAGCCGGTCTGGGGGCACTACCGCGGCCATAAGATTTCCACGAGTGCGCCTCCGGCATCCGGTTTCCCGATGCTGGAGATCCTGCACATCATGGAGCATTTCGATGTCGGGGCCATGCAGCATGCAAGCACCGAGCATGTGCGCCTTCTTTTCGAGGCGATGAAGCGCATGACGATCGACAAGGACGCCCATATGGGCGATCCGGCCTATGTCGAGGTGCCGGTCGAACGCCTTCTCTCCGACGAGAATATCCGGGCCCATGCCGAAAGCATCCGCCGCGGCGAACGCGCGAATGTGGAACGCCTCGACCTCTCGCAGCGCGACACCACCCATATTTCGGTGATCGATCGTGAGGGGAATGCGGTCGCCATGACCCACACGCTCGGCAGCCCCTCCGGCGCCATCACCGACGGCCTCGGCTTCATGTACAACGGCACGATGAGCCGCTTCGATCCGCGTCCTGGACGTCCCGGCTCGATCGCGCCGCGCAAGCGTCGGGCGAGCTCGGCTGCGCCGACGATCGTGTTTCGCGATGACAAGCCGTTTATCGTCATCGGCGCCCCCGGTGGCAGCTATATCGCCCCGACGGTCGCTCAGGGCATCATGAACATGATCGATTTCGACATGTCGATTCAGGAGGCGGTGACGGCACCACGCATTGTCGGCGTGTCGAATACGATCGACATCTGCAACCGCATTCGCCGTTCGGTGGAGGCGGATCTGCGCGCGGATGGCTACGAGGTCGAGCGCTCGCCGCAGACCTATGCCTTTGCAGCTCTGCACGGCATCCGGATCGATGACGGCATGTCGAAGGGAGCCGCAGATCCGCAGCGGGATGGTATGGCCATCTCGATCACCTAGGCAGGCGGAGAGGCTGAATGGTCACTTCCATTATTCGGCGGTTCATCCAGGCATTGTTCGTCATCGTGGCGATGACGGTGATCGTCTTTGTCGCCGTCAACGTCATCGGCAATCCGGTCGACATCCTGATCAACCCGGATGCGAACCAGGCCGAGCGCGCACGTGTGATCGCGGAATATGGCCTCGATCAGCCTCTCTGGCGCCAGTACATCGACTTCATGGCGGGGCTGTTGCGCGGCGATTTCGGCAACAGCTTCGTCTACGGTCGCTCCGCTCTTCAGGTGATTTTGGAGCGTTTCCCGGCGACGCTGGAACTCGCCCTCTCGGCGCTGGTGATTGCGCTCATCGTCGGTCTGCCGCTCGGCCTTTACGCCGGGCTGCGGCCGCGGAGCATCGCCTCGCGCATCATCATGTCGGGCTCGATCCTCGGCTTTTCACTGCCGACATTCTGGGTCGGCCTCATGTTCATCCTCTTGTTTTCCGTGCAGCTCGGATGGCTGCCGTCGAACGGGCGCGGCGAGACCGTGGAAATCCTCGGCATGCGCTGGTCGTTCCTGACGGAGGACGGGTTGCGGCATCTCTTTCTGCCAGCCCTCAACCTCGCGCTCTTCAAGACCTCGCTCGTTCTGCGCCTGACCCGTGCCGGCGTGCAGGAGGTGCTGCCGCAGGATTACATCAAGTTTGCCCGAGCCAAGGGACTGAGCGAGCGCCGGATCATTTCCGTGCACGTGCTCAAGAACCTGATGATCCCGGTCGTGACCATCGTCGGACTCGAGTTCGGCTCGCTCATCGCCTTCTCCGTGGTGACGGAGAGCATCTTCGCCTGGCCCGGCATGGGTAAGCTCATCATCGACAGTATCAACCTTCTCGATCGGCCCGTGATCGTCGCTTACCTGATGATGATGGTCCTGATTTTCGTCGGCCTGAATTTCATCGTCGATCTTTGTTACACGCTGCTGGATCCCCGCGTCCGGCTCGATGCCCAACGGTGACGCCATGGACCCTCAGCTTGTAGATCACATCGAAAACGCTGTGTCGGAGACGGAGACGCTCACCTCCGAGCGGGGCCGCAATAAGCTTCGGGAGTTCTTTCGCTCTCCCGGTGCGGTTCTGGGGCTGCTCACGCTTTTTGTGATCATCATTGTGGCGGTCCTTGCGCCGCATATCGCCCCGCAGAATCCTTACGACCTTTCGCAGCTCGATATCCTCGACAGCAGGTTGCCGCCGGGCTCGGAATCCTTCTCTGGCGTGCCCTACGTTCTCGGCACCGATGCGCAGGGACGCGACATCCTCTCTGGCATTCTCTACGGGCTGCGCGCCTCGTTGATGGTGGGTGTGCTCTCGGCGTTCGCCGCCGCGATCATCGGCACTTCGGCGGGCCTCACGGCCGCTTACATCGGCGGGCGGGTTGAGAGCCTCATGATGCGGATCGTCGATCTGCAGCTGTCGTTTCCAACGATCCTGATGGCTTTGATGATGCTCGCCGTCCTTGGCAAAGGCCTGGTGAACGTCATCCTGGCGCTGATCATCGCCGAATGGGCCGTCTATGCCCGCACCGTGCGCGCGACGGCGCTCGTTGAACGTGAGAAAGAATATATCGAGGCGGCGCGATGCCTGAGGCTGCCAGGCTGGCGCATTCTCTTCCGCCATCTTCTGCCGAACTGCCTCGCGCCCGTGATCGTCATCTCCACGATGCAGGTCGCCCGCGCCATCAGCCTGGAGGCGACCTTGTCTTTTCTCGGTCTCGGCGCATCCGTGACGGAGCCCTCGCTCGGCATGCTCATTTCCAACGGCTACCAGTACCTGCTCTCCGGCCTCTACTGGATCAGCTTCTATCCGGGCATTGCCCTGCTCGTGACGATCGTCGCGATCAATCTCGTCGGCGACAGGCTGCGTGATGTCCTCAATCCGAGGAACGTGTGAGATGGCCGCTTTGCTGGAAGTGAAGAACCTCGTCACCGAGTTTCCCCGTCATGGTGCAGCGCCCGTCAAGGCGGTCAACGACGTTTCCTTTTCGCTCGAGAAGGGAAGGGTGCTCGGACTTGTCGGCGAAAGCGGCTCGGGAAAATCCGTGACCGGCTTTTCGATCATGGGCCTCGTCGATGCGCCCGGGCGTGTCGCTTCGGGTGACATCTTCTTCAACGGTGAGAACCTCGCAGATCTCAATGCGGAAGAGATGCGGCGCCTGCGCGGACGCCACATCGCGATGGTCTTTCAGGATCCGATGATGACGCTCAATCCGGTCCTGCGGATCGAGACGCAGATGACCGAAACGCTCCTCGCGCATGAGAAGATGGATCGTGCCGAAGCGCGGGCGCGGGCGCGGGATGCGCTGGGCATGGTCGGAATCCCAAGCCCCGAAGAGCGGCTCTCCGCCTATCCGCACGAGTTTTCAGGTGGCATGCGCCAGCGCGTCGCCATCGCGATCGCGCTTCTGCACAGCCCCGAGCTGATCATCGCGGACGAACCCACAACGGCGCTCGACGTGACCATCCAGGCGCAAATCATTTCCGAGTTCCAACGCCTGGCCGAGGAGAGGGACACGGCCGTGATCTGGATCACCCACGATCTTGCCATCGTCTCGCGGCTCGCCGACGACATTGCCGTCATGTATGCGGGCCGCCTCGTGGAGACCGGCCCGGTCGCCGACGTCCTGACCGGTCCGCGCCATCATTATACGCGCGGGCTGATGGATTCCGTGCCGAGCCAGAACACCCGCGGCGCGCTTCTGAAGCAGATCCCCGGTATGACGCCGAGCCCGGCCAATCTTCCTTCCGGATGCAGCTTTCGCACCCGCTGCGGAGGCGCTGACGCGCTCTGCACGAAGCTCCCACCCGAGATCAGGGAAGGTGAGCGGAGCTTTCGCTGCGTGCATCCCTTGGGCGCGCAGTCGTTGGATGCGGTTGCCGGGGAGGCCGTATCGTGAGCGAGGCGAACGAGGTGATGGAAAAAGCTCCAAAGATGCCGCTGGTCGAAGCCTGCGACGTGACGCGCCGCTTCGGTGCGACGCCCGATCTTGCCGCCCGCATTGCCATCAGTGCAGGCGCGGCGGAACCGCCGGCCGTCGTCTATGCGCTCGACGACATCAATCTCTCGGTTGCCCGCGGCGAAGTCCTGGGGGTGGTCGGCGAGAGCGGCTGCGGGAAGTCGACGCTCGGCCGCATCGTGGCGGGCATTCTTCCTCCGACCGAGGGAGAAATCCGCTGGAAGGGCGAGCCGCATCACAAGCTGAAAGGTCGGGCGCGCAAGGCGGCCGATCTCGCCGCGCAGATGATTTTCCAGAATCCGATGGCGGCGCTCAATCCGCGTATGCGCATCGAGAGTATCGTGGCTGAGGCGCCTCGTGCACACGGTCTCATCGAGGGAAGCGTCTCCGATTACGTCGATGAGCATCTGCGCATGGCCGGCTTCGATCCGGCGATGAAGAAGCGCCTGCCGCACGAATTCTCCGGCGGCCAGCGTCAGCGCGTGAACATCGCTCGGGCGCTCGCCGTGAAGCCGGAATTTCTGGTTTGCGATGAAAGCGTCGCCGCCCTCGACGTCTCCATCCAGGCCCAGATCATCAATCTCTTCGTGAAGCTGCGGGAAGAGCTCGATCTCACTTATATGTTCATCAGCCACGATCTCGGCGTGGTCGAGCATATCTCCGACCGCGTCGTCATCATGTATCTCGGTCGGATCGTGGAAGAGGCGCCGGTGGAAGAGATCTTTGCCCGCCCGAACCATCCCTATACGCAGGCTCTGCTCGCCGAAATTCCGCGCATCGAGCCGCGCAAGCGCCGCTTCCAGGCGATCAAGGGCGAGATTCCGAGCCCGTTATTTCCGCCGAAGGGCTGTCACTTTCATCCCCGGTGCCCGTTCGCTCACGAACGCTGCCGGGTGGAGGTGCCGAAGCTCAAGCCGGTTGCCGGCGGCCATCTCTCCGCCTGCCATCTGAACGACGAGCCTGCCGCTGGGGCGTGACGATCGACTGACTTGACCTTCCAGTGGCTGGAAGCTCCATTTAGGGTGCGATCAGCCACGAGGATTGGTCTCATGAACGAGATTGCACCCGCCGCGAGCCTCCGCGAAGGCTCGTCTTCACGCCGATACCGTGTCGAGGGCATGACCTGTGCCTCGTGCGTGCGCCGGGTCGAACAGGCGATTGCGGCGCTGCCCTCTGTCGACAAAGCCAGCGTCAATCTGGCGACGGAGACGGCGGAGGTCATCTTCGCTGATACGCCTGAGGATCGCGCCGTCATCGCCGCGATCGAGAAGGCCGGCTACGACGTCCCGCGCGAGAATTTTGAGATCGCCATCGAAGGTATGACCTGCGCCTCCTGCGTCGGCCGGGCCGAGGGCGCAATCAGGGCTGTGCCCGGTGTCGATGAGGTGACGGTCAATCTGGCGACCGAACGCGCCTCGATTTCGGCCCGGGGCGGGCTTGATCGCGGGGCCGTCGCGGCGGCGATTCGCGAGGCGGGCTATACACCGCGCCTGATCGAGAATGACGCGGCCGGAGCCGACCGGCGCGCCGAGGTCAAGGCGCGTGATTATGCGGCCCTGAAGCGCGATCTCACCATTGCTGCAATCCTGACGCTGCCGGTCTTTCTGGTCGAGATGGGCTCGCATGTCTCGCCGGTGATCCATGATCTCGTGCAGCGGACGATCGGTTCGGGAACCAATCATCTCGTGCAGTTCGTCCTGACGACGCTCGTGCTCTTCGGCCCGGGATTGCGATTCTTCCGCAAGGGCTTGCCGGCGCTCCTTCACGCCGCACCTGACATGAATTCCCTGGTCGTCGTAGGAGCCAGTGCCGCCTGGGGCTATTCCACTGTCGCGACTTTTCTGCCCCAAGTGCTGCCGGCCGGGACCGCGAACGTCTATTTCGAGGCGGCGGCCGGGATCGTGACGCTCATTCTCGTCGGTCGTCTTCTCGAAGCACGTGCCAAGGGCCGCACGGGCGAGGCGATCAAACGCCTGATCGGCCTGCAGCCGAAGACCGCCCGGGTCGAGCGGGAGGGGCGTTTCGTCGAAGTGCCGCTTGAAGATGTCGTCGTCGGCGATGTCCTGCAGGTGCGGCCCGGCGACAAGATTGCCGTTGACGGAGCTGTGCTGACCGGCACGTCCTATGTCGATGAATCGATGATCACCGGCGAGCCGATCCCCGTCGAAAAGGCCGACGGCGCCGAGGTCGTCGGCGGGACCATCAACAAGACCGGCAGTTTCACCTATCGGGCCGAGAAGGTCGGCAGCGATACGATGCTCGCCAATATCATCCGCATGGTCGAGGCGGCGCAGGGCGGCAAGCTGCCGATCCAGGCGATGGTCGATAAGGTCACGCAATGGTTCGTCCCGGCCGTGATGAGTGCGGCCCTCCTGACTTTCCTCATCTGGCTCGTCTTCGGTCCAGAGCCGGCGCTGGGCTTCGCCCTCGTCAATGCGGTCGCCGTCCTCATCATCGCCTGCCCCTGCGCCATGGGGCTCGCAACGCCGACCTCGATCATGGTCGGCACGGGCCGGGCGGCCGAGTTCGGCGTGCTGTTCCGGCGTGGTGAAGCGCTGCAGACGCTGCGCGAGGCGGGCGTGATCGCGCTCGACAAGACCGGCACTTTGACGGAAGGCCAGCCTGAGCTCACCGATCTCAGCGTCTCTGAAGGGTTCGACGAGGCCGAAGTTTTGGCGCTGGTGGCGGCCGTCGAGGCGGGCTCCGAGCACCCGATCGCCGCCGCGATCGTGGCGGCGGCCGAGCGCCGGGGGCTGGGGCTGGCGAAGCCCGAGGCTTTCGAGGCGATCCCCGGTTTCGGCATCACGGCACGCGTTGCCGGCCATGATGTCATGGTCGGGGCCGACCGATTGATGGCGGAGCGCAAAATCGCTCTCGATGGCTTTACCGAGGACGCAGAACGTCTCGGCGCGGAGGGCAAGTCACCACTTTATGCCGCGATCGACGGGAAGCTTGCCGCGATGCTTGCGGTCGCCGATCCGGTCAAGCCATCGACGCCGGCCGCGATCAAGGCCCTGCACAATCTCGGGCTGAAGGTTGCGATGATCACCGGCGACAACCGCCGCACGGCGGACGCCGTTGCCCGCCGTCTCGGTATTGATGAGGTGGTCGCCGAAGTGCTGCCGCAGGGCAAGATCGACGCGATCAAAGCCTTGCGCTCTGGTGGGCGCAAGGTCGCCTTCGTCGGCGATGGCATCAACGACGCACCGGCGCTGGCGGAGGCCGATGTCGGTCTGGCGATCGGCACCGGCACGGATGTGGCGATCGAAAGCGCCGATGTAGTCTTGATGTCGGGTGATCTCGGGGGTGTCGCCAATGCGATCGCTCTCTCCAAAGCGACGCTTGCCAACATCCGTCAGAACCTCTTCTGGGCCTTCGCCTACAATGTCGTGCTGATCCCGGTGGCGGCCGGCGCGCTTTATCCGTCGACCGGCGTGCTTCTGTCGCCGGTTTTCGCGGCCGGAGCGATGGCGCTCTCAAGTGTCTTCGTCGTCACCAATGCGCTGCGTCTGAGGCGGTTTTCGCCGCCGCTCGAGGTTATCGGAACGCGGAGCGCGCCCGCTGCCAAGGCTTCGCAGAAAGCGGAGCCGGAAGCCTCGTCAAAGCCGGCACAATCTGTGTCCCAAACTCCGGCCATGCCGGCCAATGTCATGTCAGAAAAGGAGATTTCCATGCTGAAGCTCAAAGTTGAAGAGATGTCGTGCAAGCATTGCGTGGCCAACGTGGAGAAGGCGGTGAAAGGTGTCGATCCCGAGGCCAAGGTCGATGTCGACCTCGATGCCGGCACGGCCGCAATCGAGAGCTCGGCCGACGAGGCGGCGATCGAAGCTGCGATCCGCGAGGCGGGTTATCCGAACGAGAAGCTCGCCGCCGCCTGAGCGAGCTTTTTTCATCTTCCGGCCGGGCGGAAGCGCGAGACCCGACCTGGCCGGAACCCATACCTGCCTTGGTGCCGGCTCCCATCTGGCCCGTCTGGTGGCCGGCGAACGCGGCTTGACATGCGAAAGGTGACCTCGGTATCGATGCGATATGTTATAAAATTACATATCGCGAGGCGAGATGCAGCAATCCAAGTCCAATGACGGGCGCCTGCCTGTGACCGTGCTGTCGGGTTTTCTGGGCGCGGGCAAGACGACACTCCTGAACCATGCGCTCAACAATCGCGAGGGCCGGCGCGTCGCCGTCATCGTCAATGACATGAGCGAGGTGAACATCGATGCCGACCTCGTGCGCGAAGAAACGGCGCTGAACCGTTCCGAAGAGAAGCTCGTCGAGATGACCAACGGCTGCATCTGCTGCACGTTGCGCGACGATCTCCTCACGGAGGTGCGCCGTCTGGCCGAAGAGGGGCGCTTCGATTACCTGCTGATCGAAAGTACGGGCGTTTCTGAGCCTTTGCCTGTCGCTGCCACGTTCGAGTATCGCGACGAGAACGGACGTAGCCTGTCCGACATCGCGCGCCTGGATGCGATGGTCACCGTCATCGACGCCATGCATCTCCTGCAGAATTACGGATCGTCCGATTTTCTGGCCGATCGCGGTGAGACGGCGGGGGAGGGGGATGAGCGCACACTGGTCAACTTGCTGGTCGATCAGATCGAATTTGCCGACATCATCATTCTCAACAAGGTGTCGGGTGCGGAGCCTGCCCATCTCGATGCGGCCCGTGCGATCGTGCATGGCCTCAACCCGGACGCAAAATTGATCGAGACCGATTATGGCAACGTCGCTGCTGACGACCTCTTTGACACCGGATTGTTCGATTTTGACCGCGCCCACCAGCATCCGATGTGGTTCAAAGAGCTCTACGGCTTTGCCGACCATGTGCCGGAAGATGCCGAATACGGTGTGACGAGCTTTGTCTGGCGCGAACGTCGTCCGCTCATTCCCGAGCGCTTCAACGAATTTCTGCAGACACCGCTGCCCGGCGTCATCCGCGCCAAAGGGCATTTCTGGCTGGCCACCCGAGCTCAGATCGTGGGCGAATTCAGCCTCGCCGGCGCGGCGGCGATGGTGAGACCGCTCGGCTTCTGGTGGACGTCGGTGCCGCAGTCGCGATGGCCGGATGATCCGGAATTCCGCAAGCGGATCCTGAGCTTTTTCGACCCCGTTTACGGGGATCGGCGCCAGGAGATAGTCTTCATCGGAATGCTGGGCGAGATGAACCGCGAGCGCATTACGGCGATGCTCGAGCGTTGTCTTGCAGAACCGACCGAGAATGGTCGTTTCGATCCGAATGCCTATCGCGGTCTTCCGGATCCTTTCGAGGCGTGGGGATCGTCGCAGGCCGCCTGACGCTGGCCCATTAAAGTGACACCGCTTCAGGAAGCGGTGTCACTTGATGTCGAGAGCACGCCGTTTCTCGGGCGGGAAGCGCCCGTCGTCGTGCTCAGCCGAACCGTTCGCTCGGGGCTGCGATTTGAACGAGAAAGTCCCGCCGCAAGTCGGAATCCTCTTTGAACGCGCCGATAAAGCGGCGGGTCACCATGCTCACGCCGGGCTTCCTGATGCCGCGTGTGGTCATGCACATATGAGCGGCCTCGATGACGACAGCGACCCCGCGTGGCCGGAGAACCTCCTCGATCGTGTCCGCAATCTGCGAAGTCAGCGTTTCCTGGATCTGCAGCCGCTTCGCATAGGCTTCCACGAGCCGTGCAAGTTTGCTGATGCCGACGACACGCCGGTTTGGCAGGTAGGCGATATGCGCCTTGCCGATGATCGGCACGATGTGGTGCTCGCAATGCGATTCCAGTCGCATGTTCCGAAGCACGATCATGTCGTCGTAATCGTCGGTCTCTTCAAATGTCCGGGCGAGAAGCTCGGTTGGATCGGTGTTGTAACCTTCGAAGAACTCCTCGTAGGCGCGCACGACGCGCGCGGGCGTGTCGATCAGGCCTTCACGATCCGGATCGTCGCCGGCCCATTCGATGATGAGCCGGACTGCGGCTTCGACGGCGGCGCGATCGGGACGCGGCCGCCCGAGTGTCTTTTCTTGCGGCATGGCCGCGGGGAATGATGTCATGTCTCTGAGGATAGCCTTGGTGATCAGGGCAATTATTTGAAACGTTATAACATTAAAATCAAGAATGATCCCTCGATGACGCCCGCCTTGCAAAGGTCCTCAGGTGAGGCGGATCGAACCGCCATCGGTGGGGAGGTTGCCCTGGCGCGAGCGAGCAGGCATTCTCCGCGCGATTTTTACGTATCTTTTGGCGGTTGCGGCACGGGCATCCCGCTGAGAGCGGAGGCGTCGGTTATCGTAAACGAAAGCATAACGAGCCTCGGCGTATAGAGGAGCGAACCACAGTCCGGAGCGTGCATGTGCCGACGTCCGGCGTGAGTGGGAGTTGCGGTTCGCTCGCAGGGGCAGGGGAGAAGCTTGTTGATGAAGCCGAGCTTTGATGCGCGTCTGTTGACGGCGCGGAGACGCCTGAAGGGCTCCAAGCCTCTGCTCTTTTTGAGCGCCGCTGCCGGCATGGCCGCGTTGGTGGGGACGGCGCCGCTCGTCGCCGAGGGGGTCGTACAAGCCTCCGCTCATCTCATCGCGGCCGGAGAGGTTTTTTCGGCGCCGATGATCGGGGAAGACGCGCGGCTCAAACCCGCCTCGCGGGGAGACCGCCTGTCCTCGGTTGCTCTGAGGCAGAGCCCGTCGAACCGTCTCGGACAGCGCAGCTCAACGGTCGAGCGCAACCCCTTTGAAGACCCCGATGTGAAAGGCCCGGCGACTGGTCTTTTCGACTCGCAGCGTTTCGCCTGGCAGCCGAGGATGTTGCACCTGCCGGAAGTCGTTGCGGGCTATCCGGGGCTCCTGGTGCCGGCGAGTGAAAGCGGCGCCGTACGATCGGCGACGGCCTTTACGATGGCCCCCGAGACCAGTGCCGAAGTGTTTGCGAACCGCTGGATGTCTGAAACTTTTGAGCCCACGGCCGGAGCGTATCTCGCCGCTCTCATCGGGAGGGGGCACGTTCCATCATCGCCTGACGAGATGGTCCCAGATGCGGTGGCGAGGCTCGACCTTGTCCCGGCGCCGAGGCCAGATATCGGCGAAACGGAGATCGCCAGCCTGGAGCCCGATGCCCGCCCGGCATCGACGGTGGGTTTTGACGAGGCTCTCGATGCGCAGGCCGTTTTGAAAAAGGTGGCCGTGCCGGCATCCCGGCCCACGCCGGGCGTCGTTGCGAGAGGCGGGCGCTCGCCCGCAAGCCTTGCTTATGCGGCGGTCGAAGATCCGGCCGCAAGCGATTCATCTGACGGCTTTTTCAACAAGCTCTTTGCGCCTGCAAGCAGGGCCGCGCTTCCGGGACGGGATAGCGGCATTGCCGTCTACGAGATTCAATCGGCGACAGTCTATCTGCCCAATGGGGAACGTCTCGAGGCGCATTCTGGCCTTGCCAAGATGCAGGATGATCCCCGCTATGTGCGCGAGAAGAACCGCGGCCCGACGCCGCCGAACGTCTACAATCTGGTGATGCGCGAAAGCCGCTTTCACGGTGCGGAGGCCATTCGCCTGCTGCCCTCCGATGGTCGCAAGAAATACAACCGCGACGGGCTCCTGGCGCACCCTTACATGTATGCCGGCGGCGGCTCGCGCTCCCAGTCCAACGGCTGCGTGGTCTTCGCCAATTACGAGCGCTTCCTGAAGGCCTTCAAGAAGGGGCACATCACCCGCATGATTGTCGTGCCGCGGCTGAAGGACCTCAACACCTATATGGCTGCGCTTTAGGGCTGCATGGGCCCGTTGGCTGAGCCACCAGGCTGGTGGGTGAGGGTGCCGGCGCAGTGGATTCGAGATGGCAGGCTGGCGCGCAGCCGCGGCCAGCTGCGTTTCCGGCTCGGTTGGCTGGTGACTTCCGCGCCAGCCCCGCTGTGGCTAAACTTCTATAAAATCCGACAGCCTGTCAGCGCGATGGGAGGGCGAACGATGCGTCACACAATCTTTGGCCCCGTCCTTGCCGCCACTCTTTGCACGAGCCCGGCATTGGCGATGGCCGCCTCGGCCGGCAACGACTATCCGAGCGAGGCGATCGCCGAATATGTCTATGCCTGCATGAAGGCGAATGGCGAGACGCGGCCGGTTCTCTCCGCCTGCGCCTGTTCGATCGATGTTGTCGCTTCGCTCCTGACCTACGAGCGTTATCTGACCGCCAGCACCTTCTTGAGCATGCACCAGCTGCACGGCGAAGGTGCCGATATCTTTCGCAACAGCCCGCGTTCGAATGCGTCGATCCAGGATCTGCGCCGCGCCCAGGCCGAGGCGGATGTGCGCTGTTTCAAGGGCAACTAAACACCCGAAATCACGGCTTTCTCTGGTCTTTTGGGTCTTGGGTGCATCTAAGTGCGACAAGGAGTCATAAGTAACCTTGCCGAGAGCTCAGGATGCCTTTACAGTACTCATTAGGTTTTCGACTAAAAAAGACTCCAGTCTGGGAATTGGATGCTGTCGAAGGTTAGTTCGAGCGCGCCAAAGCAAGCGTAGCTCGATGTTGTGGCGTATTGTCGAAAACCCATCTCAATAAGCGTTCGTGCGTGTGCCAGAGGCTTTGCGTAACGAAACCATAGACGACGCTAATGTCGCAATGGGAGGGTCTAATGGGTCGCATCTTGACGGCGCTGTGCGCCGTGTTTGGGCTCGTCATATTGATGGGGCCTGCTTTCGCAAATGAAAAACTCATCGAAATGGAGAAGAACGCGAAAGAGTGGGTCATGCCCACCGGAAACTACGCCAATCACCGCTTCTCCGAGCTCAATCAAATCAACAAGGACAATGTCGGCGATCTCCAGGTCGCCTGGACGTTTTCCACCGGCGTGCTGCGCGGTCACGAAGGCGGACCGCTCGTCATCGGTGACACGATGTATGTGCACACGCCTTTTCCGAACATCGTCTACGCGCTCGACCTCAACAACGATGGCGCGATCAAATGGAAGTATGAGCCGGTTCAGGATTCGGGCGTGATCCCGATCATGTGCTGCGACACGGTCAATCGCGGCCCGGCCTATGCGCCGGAAGGTGAGGGCCATCCGGCGATGTTGATCCTCAGTCAGGCTGATACGACGGTCGTGGCTCTGAACGCCGACACCGGCGAAGAGGTCTGGAAGGTCAAGAACGGCGACCCCGGCAAGGCCGAGAGTGCGACCGCAGCGCCCCTGGTCTACAAGGACAAGGTGCTGATTGGCGTCTCCGGTGCCGAGTTCGGTGTGCGTGGTCGGGTCACCGTCTACAATCTCGCCGACGGTTCGGTCGCCTGGAAGGCGTTTTCCACCGGTCCGGATGAAGACATGCTCGTCGATCCGGAAAAGACGATGGCGCTCGGCAAACCGATCGGCAAGGATTCCAGTCTGCAAAGCTGGGAAGGCGATCAGTGGAAGACCGGTGGTGGCACCACCTGGGGCTGGTATGCCTACGATCCGGAGCTCAATCTCATCTATTACGGCACCGGCAATCCATCGACCTGGAACCCGAACCAGAGGCCGGGCGACAACAAATATTCGATGACGATCTTCGCACGCGATGCCGATACGGGCATGGCGAAGTGGCTCTATCAAATGACGCCGCACGACGAGTGGGATTACGATGGCGTCAACGAGATGATCCTCGTCGATCTCGAAATGAACGGCGAGATGGTGAAAGCGCTCGTGCATTTCGACCGCAACGGGATCGCCTACACCATGAACCGCGAGACGGGCGAACTCCTGCTCGCCAAGAAATATGACCCGGCCGTCAACTGGACGAGCGGCGTCGACATGGACAAGAATAGCGAAACCTACGGTCGGCCCACGGTGGTCAGCGATTATTCCACCGATGCGCAGGGCGAGGACACCAACGTGGAGGGCATCTGCCCGGCGGCTCTCGGCACCAAGGACCAGCAGCCGGCCGCTTATTCCCCGAAAACCAAGATGTTCTATGTCCCGACCAACCATGTCTGCATGGATTATGAGCCGTTCCGGGTCAGCTACACCGCCGGCCAGCCCTATGTGGGCGCGACCGTGTCGATGTATCCGGCACCGGACAGCCATGGCGGCATGGGCAACTTCATCGCCTGGGACGCCACGACTGGCGAGATCGTCTGGACGATCCCCGAACAGTTCTCAGCCTGGGGCGGCGCGCTCGCCACGGCCGGCGACGTCGTCTTCTACGGCACGCTCGAAGGCTATCTGAAGGCGGTCGATATCGAGACTGGTAAAGAGCTCTACAGGTTCAAGACGCCCTCCGGCATCATCGGCAACGTCAATACCTATGAGCACAACGGCAAGCAGTACATAGCCGTGCTTTCGGGTGTCGGTGGCTGGGCCGGCATCGGTCTTGCCGCGGGGCTCCTGTCGCCTGAATCGGCTGCCGGTTGGCACGAGGCTGTCGACCAGGGGCGCGAGCAGGGGGACACGGAAGCTCAGGTGGGTACGGCCGGCCTCGGCGCCGTCGGCGGCTATTCGGGCCTTGCCAACTTCACCAATCTCGGTGGCGTGCTGACGGTCTTCGCACTTCCCGATTGAGACTGACGAGCCGAAGCGGGAGCCCGGCCTTTGGCCGGGCTCTCCACCGATGCCCTCATCAATCAGCCAGGAGTTACGATGCTCGCTCGCAGCATGGTTGCGCTCGTCTTTGCTGTTGTCGCCGGATTATCAGCTTCTGTCGCCGTCGCGCAGAACAATACTCCGGGAGATCCCACAATCGCGGAGGAGCGGGACGGAAAGTATTTCGACGCCGACGGGACTCCCACCTTCAAGTTCGAGAATGGACAAGTCGACTGGTACACGTTCTCCGGCTATCGCCGCTATCACGCCGCCTGCCATGTGTGCCATGGCCCCGACGGTCTCGGCTCGAGCTATGCGCCGGCGCTCGCCCACTCGCTCGAACATCTCGATTACGCGAATTTCCTCGCCGTCGTCGCGGGCGGACGCGAGAACGTGTCGAGCTCGCAGAAGAACGTCATGCCGTCCTTTGGCACCAATCCGAACGTCATGTGCTACATCGACGACATCTACATTTATCTGAGGGCGCGTGCGCAGGGAGATCTGCCGCGCGGCCGGCCGCCCAAGAAGGAAAAGAAGCCGGATTCCTTCATGAAGGCGGAAAACGATTGTCTCGGCACATGATGCCGCCTCTCACCCGCATCCGCTGGGCGATCGCGATCTCGACCGCGATCCTCGGGGTCTTTGCGACACCCTGGCCGAGCCTGGCTCAGACGACCGGCCTCGGCGAGGCCATCGAGCTCGTCGATCCGAACGTCTTCCGCGTCTGCGCCGATCCGAGCAACATGCCTTTCTCCAATCAGAAGGAGGAGGGCTACGAGCAGAAGCTGGCCGAGCTTTTCGCTGAAAAACTCGGGAAGACGGTCGCCTACACCTACTTCCCTGAAGTGATGGGCTTCGTCCGCCATACGCTCGGCGCGTATGAATGCGACGTCATCATGAGCTACGCGCAGGGCGATGAATTGGTGCAAAACACCAACGCCTATTATCAGACCGCCTATGCGCTGGTGACCATGCCGGGCTCCGACGTCGGAGACGTTACGACGCTCGCCGATCCGCGCCTCACGGACAAGCGCATCGGTGTCGTCGCGCGCACACCGCCGGCGGCCAATATGGCCATGTACGGGCTGCTCAAGAAGGCGAAACCCTATCAGCTGATGGTCGACACGCGGCGGGGGACGAGCGCCGAGGCGATGATCGCCGACCTAAAGAAGGGCGAGATCGACGTGGCGGCGCTCTGGGGACCGCTCGCCGGCTGGTTTGCGAGCCAGTCCGATCCGCCTCTCAAGGTGACCCCGCTTTTGAACGAGGAGGGCGGCTCGCGCATGGTCTACCGCATCACCATGGGCGTCCGGCCGACCGATCAAGAGTTCAAACGCACGCTCAATCGGCTCATCAGAGAGAACCAGGACGCGATCGACGCAATCCTGCTCGACTATGGCGTGCCCATTCTCGATGCGCACGAAAACCCGATCACGCATTGATCCGATGCGCTCCGGCTGCTGCTTTCAGCCGGAGCACCTTCCCTCGATATGGGGATCTTCGGACGGGGAGGGCGCCGGGGCGTGGCGTGCGTCCCGCTCAATCCGGCAGATCGGCCTGTATCACCCTTGCGAGCGCGAAGAGCCGTTGCTCGATCAGTGACGGCACTTCGCAGACATAGGTGAGGGAATGTCGCCGGTCGTCGAAGATGCGGACCTGCACGAGAAGGTTGGTTTTGAGCTCCTGAGCTTGCGGAGAATTGGGCGAGGCCTGACGGAGGTCGCTCAGGCGCGACTGCTGCATGCGGATTTCCTCCGCCATCGCCTTTTGCCGCCGCGCATAATGCTTGATGCCGTTCATCACCTCGCTGCGCTCTGCGTTCAGGGTCGTGAAAATCCCGGCGAAGAGTTGGGTCAGACGCTCCTCTCTCCGGGATGGATCGAGCCGAGCTGAAAAGTCCCGGACTGCATCCTCCGCGTCCTCGATTGGCATGCGGCGTGCGGAGAGCCGCCGAGCCAGCCCTGCGATTTCCTCGTCGTCGCGCCACGCCGTTATCGCCTTATCGACCGAGGGGCCGGTCCATACCTGCACGACCGAGAGCGTCGGCACTTCCGGCTGAATGCACGGCCAGTCGGGATCTTTGCGCGGCTGGGCGATCGCAGGCGCGCCCGTCAGAGCGAGCCCCGTCAGAGCGAGTCCCGTTGGAGCGAGCATTGCAGCGACGACGATCAGGAAGCGGCATCCGGAGACGACCATGCAACCAGAATGCGCGTCGATGGGGCCGGCCGCAAGCCCATCAGGGCGATGCCGCCGGCCCCCGCCCCCACCCCTCATTTGACCAGGATCTGTGCGCCCTGGGTCTCCCCGGTGGTGTTGGGAATCCGCAATTCGAACCGGCCGGGCCGGATCGGCACGAAGGTCATTTCCACTTCGCCCGCAGCGTCGAACTCGATCGAATCGACGCCGAGCGGGCGGATTTCGATGTCGTTGATGACGATTTCGTTCACCCAGACATTGCGGAAGAAATCGGCGCCATGCACGGCGAGCTCGGCCGTGCCGTCGGCCTCGATCGTCAGCTTGTACTGCTTGCCGGATTCAAGCTCGATCGGCGCCTCGACCAGCGGCTTGCCCGAGGACAGCGTGATCGGCCCAACAGCGATCGGCCGGGTCAAGAGCCCGGACTGGGCATAGGCGCCCACGGGCGTCAGCGCGCAAGCTGCGGCCGCCGCCAGAATAGCAAGTCCTGCGCTCCTCTTCATCTGCATGGTTCTTCCTCCCCTCGTTTTCGCACTGGCGCTTTTCGACCGTGTCGTTCCGTTCCGTTTGTGTCGCTGTGTCTTGGCGTTTCCCAACCGGCGACCGCCTATTCCGGCGTCGTCACCACCCCCCAGGGCAGTCGCCCGACCTGAACGCTCTTGATCACCTTGCGATCGGCCACATCGATGACGGAAATGTCGTTGGAGATTCCATTCGTCGAGAAGAGAAGGCTTTCATCCGGCGAGAAGGCGAGCTGCCAGACCCGCTGCCCGACGAGGAGGTACTCCTCCACCTCATAGGTTTCGGCATTGACGATGGCGACGCGGTTCGCCGGGCCGAGAGCGACGAAGGCGGTCTTGTCGTCGCCGGTGATGCGCACCCCGACAGGCTGGATTGCTTCGGGCCGCAGGCCGGGGATTTCGAAGGTGATCTTGTGGGTCACTTCATGGGCAGCCGTGTCGATCACGCTGACCGTGCCGCCGATCTCGGCGGAGACCCAGACCTCCGAGCCGTCGTGTTTGAACTCAGCGAAGCGAGGCCTGGAATCGACGAGCACGTTGTCGGTGATGTCGTGCGTTTTGGCGTCGATGAAATGCGCCATGCTCGTGGTTTCCGACGTGTTGACGATCACCGATCCGTCCGGTGACACGCCCATGCCTTCCGGCTCCACACCGACCGGGATCTCGCTGACGAGCGAGCGGTCTTCGACGTCGACGACGGTGACGAGGTTGTCGTCCTCGTTGGCGATGTAGAGAAGGCGCCCCTCCGGATCGAGGGCAAAAAGCTCGGGATCTGGGCCGGAGGGAAGCGTGGCAACGACCTCATAGGTCTCGGAATCGATCATTTGCACTGTGTCGTCGTCACTCGCGCAGAGAAGCACGTATTTGCCGTCGTTGGTGATGGTGATGCCGCGCGGACGCTGGCCGACGGGCACGGTCTCGATCACCTCCATGGAGGCGCTGTCGAGCACCGTCATGGTGTTGTCGCCCTCGTTGGAGACGAAAATCTTGTAGGCGAAGGCGGGCGCCGGCAGCGACAGCGCCGTTGCTGCGAGCATCACCCCAACGAGACGGCAGAGCGTCTTGCGCTCTCTTTTCCGAATGTCCCGCGTCATAGCCGGCACTCGCTCTCGGGTCGGTCGTAGCCGAGCGTGTCGAGTGTCGAGGTCTGGTGCAGGAAACCGTCCTGTGGCGAGACGGAGACGACCATGCGCCCGTCGGCGAGCAGGATCGGTTGCCGGAGCTGCCAGTTCCAGTCGCGCAACGTCAGCTTCTGTCCCTTGAAGGCTGCCACCTCGAACTTCGGTCCCTTGATGAAATCGGCCATCGTCGCGGCATCGCTACTGGATGCGCGCGTCGCCGCCTCGCCGATCATCCGGACGGCCGTCCAGGCGTCCATATCCTTTGCTGTCATTTGTCGGTCGTAGGCAGCGACGAAGCGGTTCTGGATCTGGATTCCAGCCCATTGGTCGTGAGCCGGCGACCAGCTCGTCGGCCTCAGCCCGGAGGTCCCGGCGACCGGCCTCGGATCCCAGGTGTGGTAGGGGACATAGGGCCCAAATATCTCGCTCTCGTCGGCGACGACGACCACGTCGTGATCAGGTGCCGACTGGGTGAAGACGGCCATCTGCGCGTCGACCTGGACGAGGCCGGAATCAGTGGTGCGGGCGCCGCCGGTATCGGTGAAGACGCGCTTTTCCACGATTCTGGCGCCGAAGCGTTTCGCGGCCCGTTCCACCGCGGCGGCATAATCCTGATCGGCTGAATGCGAGCCGACGAGGAGGAACAGCCGCGTCCATTTCTTGGTGACGAGATATTGCACGAGCGCGTCGGCGAGCATCGCCCGGCTCGGCGTCACATGAATGAGATTGGCCCGGCAATCGGATTCGCGCAGCCGGTCGTCGGCGGCGCCGATATTAAAGACGAGCGTATCCCGCTTCGCAGCCTCATCGGTGACGGCAAGAAGCGTGTCGGCAGGAAGGTCCGCCACGACAAAACGGACGCCCCCAGCGCTCATCTCGCCGAGGGCGTCCAGTGCCTGCTGCTGGTCGCTCGCAGTGGCATCCTCAAGTTCGTATTCCTGGCCGGTGAAGCGGCCGGTCGTGTTGTTGTCCGTAATCGCGAGTCGTGCGCCGGCGATGCCGTCATCCTCGCGCGGCCGCTCGCTCAAAGAAATGGGAAGCCAGTCCGGCAAGGGGCTACGCAGGTAGCCGATCATGACCTTGCCCTTACCATCCTGTGCCACGCCCGGGCTGGCGCTGCCGACGACGAGCGCGAACGCAACGGAAAAAACGATCGCGAGGAGATTGCGCGCAATGTCGATCCGCATGAAACGCCCGTTTGCCATGTCTCTACCTCACGTCATCTCGCGTTAGAGAGGAATTAAGCGAAGGTTAGAATACGGTGAGAACTCCACGCATCCTCTTTTTGGCGTCCGGCCCGCATGCCGAGACTGAGAAAGATATGTTTGCGCACTTGCCGGGAAGAATTGAACGGGTAACATTCATCCGGCGCGACGAAGGCTCGTGAAAAAGAGCAAATAAAAAGCGCGAAAGGGAGGAGGCGACACTTTCGTGCCTCCGGACAGAGGGCCGGCATGCGGATATTTCCGCCGATGACGATCCGCACGCGCATCCTGGCGTTTCAGATGATCGTCGGGGCCTGTGTCGTCGTCCTCATCGTCGGGGCGTTTCTGGCGATTCAGGCTTTTCACTTCTACCTTACACGCGGGGCGCTCGCCCACCGTCAGCTTGCTGCCGTCACCGCTCTGGCGCGCGACGTCGATCACTACTCCAAGGCGCTCGCCGCGTTGCTGATGACTGGAAAACCGGGGCTCGGCGAAGTGGTGCGCCTTCAGACCAGCATCGGCGCCGCCTTCGAAATCTTGTCGGAAGCGACGCGCGAGGAGACGGCCTTCCTCGACAGACGTGGTGACGCCCGTGGCCAGACGGAGGAGGCGACGCGGATCGCGCGCCTGAAAAGCCTCTATGACGACATGAACCGTCGCGGCGAAGCGCTTCTCGCGATGCAGAAGGTGGGGCAGGGGGAGGCCGCGGCGCAGGTTTTCTTCCGTGCGATCGATCGCCGGGACGATGAGGAATTCTCCGCCCTCATCGATGTGGCGATGGCGGACGAGATCGCCGAGATCGAGACGGCCGACCGCGAGGCTCGTGCGCTTCTCGCCCGGCTCGGCTGGGGGATCGCGCTTGTCTCTGCGGTGCTTCTGGCGGGGGCGTTGATCGCGGGCTACGTGCTGCATCGATCGCTGGTGCGGCCGATCGGGCGGCTGAGTGCGGGGGCCGAAGCGATTGGACGCGGCGAGCTCTCCTTCCGACTCGGGCCGCTCGGCGATGATGAGATCGGCATTTTCGCGTGCCGTTTCGATGCGATGGCGGCCCGTATCGAGAAGCAGCGGGCAGAGCTTCTGAAAGCGCGAACGGGCCTCGAGGCGGAGGTTGCATCGCGCACGCGAGAGCTTGAAGAGGCGAATGCCGCCCTCTGCGAACGCGATCGGTCGCGGGTTCGCTTCCTTGCCGATGTGAGCCACGAATTGAGGGCCCCTCTGACCGTTCTGCGCGGGGAGGCCGAGGTGACCTTGCGGACAAAATCTCTGCGGCTCGCCGATTGCCGGGAGACGCTTCAGCGCGTCGTCGAAGAGGCGGAGGCGATGGGGCGGCTCGTCGAGGACCTGATGGTGCTTGCGCGCTCTGAAACAGACGAACTGGCTCTCGCCTCTGACCAGGTCGACATGAAGGACGTCGTGGAAGCCGTCGTGCGAGAGGCGGCGAGCCTTGCGCGGCCGCGGGCCATTCGGATCGCTTCGGAGATGACGGCCGCGCCGATCGTCATCGGCGACCGGCAGCGGTTGAAGCAGGTGTTGATGATCCTGCTCGACAATGCCGTGAAATACTCAAAGCAGGGAGAAACGGTCCACCTCAGCCTTGGCTGCAGCGACGGCGCGCTCGAACTCGCCGTCGTCAATCGCAGCGGTCCGATCGTCGAGGATGAGCTGCCGCGGCTCTTCGACCGCTTCTATCGCGGGCGCGATGCAGCGATGGCCGGTTCCGCCGGCAGCGGTCTCGGCCTCGCGATCGCGCGGTGGCTGGTGGAGAAGCACGGCGGCACGATCTCTCTCGATCGATACGGTTCAGACAGAATCAAGGCCGTGCTGCACCTGCCGGCAGCCGCGATAGAACGCGACGGCACGGCTTCCTCGCGTCCGATTGAGGCGCGGGAGACGGGCGGGTGGGAGCCGGCCTATCTGCCGGCGGCAGAATGATCGACATGCGTGAGGGATACGGGTCGATGAACGGATGGAACGGGGAGCGGAGATCATGACGAGGCTTCTCTTGGTGGAAGACGATCCGCGCATCTCGGGTTTCGTGCGCCGGGGGCTGAAAGCGGAAGGCTATGTCGTCGATCTCGCCGAAAATGGCCGGGAAGCCTTGGCGCTCGCCGCCGAGGCGGTCTATCCGCTCATCATCCTCGACCGCATGTTGCCGGGTGTCGATGGCATCGAAGTTTGCCGAGAGCTGAGAAAACTTCGCCTGCGCAGCATGATCCTGATGCTGACGGCGAAGGACAGCTTGAAGGATAAGGTCGACGGATTCTCGAGTGGCGCCGATGATTATCTCACGAAGCCATTTGCCTTCGACGAACTTGTGGTGCGTCTGCAGGCTCTCTTGCGCCGCGGGCCACATCTCGACGAGGAGGGGCCGCTCGTCGTCGGCGACCTGACACTCGACCCATCCGGCCATTCTGTGCGTCGCGGGGGGCGAGACATCGCGCTGACGGCGCGCGAATTCGCGCTCCTCCACTATCTCATGCGGCATGCCGGCAAGGTGGTGAGCCGCACACGTCTGCTCGCCAATGTGTGGGGCTACAGCTTCGAACCGGGGACGAAGACGGTCGACGTCTATATCCGCTACCTGCGGCGCAAGATCGATGAGGGAGAGGCGGAACCGCTGATCCAGACGGTGCGCGGCTTCGGTTACAAGCTGTCCGCGGGCGGCACAGGCGCCGGCCGGACGGTGCCACGCGAACCGTTGCCATCTTCCGCCAGAAATGCCGGGTGTCTCCCATGAGGCTGTCCCACCTGGCTCTCTGTATCGTCTTCGCTCTTGCAGGTCTCTCGGCAGAGGCCGCGCCGCTGAAGATCGCAGTCTTCGATTTCGAGCTGATCAACACCACGACCAGCGACCCCCCGAACGCAGCCGAAAAGCAAAGGCTCGTGATGCTCTCCGATCGGCTGCGCGCGGCGCTCGACGCCGACCAGACATTCAAGATCGTCGATATCGCACCGGTTCGCGAAAGGGTTGCTGAGACGCGGCTGCAGGCCTGCGGCAATTGCGATCGCAGCTTCGCCGAAAGCCTCGGTGCCGATCTCTCCATGGTTCCCGTCATTCACAAAATGTCGGAGCTGATCCTGAACATCTCGATTGCCGTGCGCGACGTGAAGACGGGCAGGATCATTGCCGGTTTCAACGCCGATATCCGATCCAACACCGACCGTTCCTGGCAGAAGGGGCTCGACTGGCTTCTGGCGAACCGTGTTCTCCCGAAAGACAAGGCCGAATGACGGCGATCATCAGGGCAGCATCGGTGCACGCTGGTCTTACCGCGGACCAATCCCGCCATATTTACAACCGCGCGTCGCATCAACGGCGTTTATCTGCATGGGCCGAAGTGACCGTCGCAGGACGGATCCGAGGACCTGCCCCGGGGGGCACCGGTACGAGAGGAGATGACATGGACGTCGTCGATCTGGTCCTCGCCGTGTGTCTGGTGAACAGCCCCAATAGCTGCCACGAAGAGCACCTCTACTACCAATCAAGCGGGCCGCTGAAGGCCTGCCTCTGGGAGGCGATGCCGACCATGGCGCAATGGGCGGGTGAACATCCGAAATGGCGCATTGCCGGTTTCCATTGCGCATGGGTGAACGACAGGGAAGAGAAGATCTGAGCGATGGTGGTCCTGCGGGCGGTCTCGGCTCAAAGCGACCTTCTCGGCGAGGTGCCCGTAAAGGCCGAGCGGCAGGCCCTTCTTCTGGAGCATCTCTCCTTCTCCTACCGCGACAAGCCGGTGCTCGATGATGTCGGCTTCGCCGTGGAAAAGGGACGGTTTACGGCGCTCCTCGGTCCCAACGGTGCCGGCAAGACGACGCTTTTCTCGCTGATCACAAGGCTGCTTGCGACGTCGCAGGGGCGCATCCTGATCGCTGGCCGTGACGCGCGAGAGACGGGCGCGGCAGCGCTTGCGCCGCTTGGCATCGTCTTTCAGCAGCCGACGCTCGATCTCGATCTCACGGTGCGTCAGAATCTTGCTTATTTCGCGCGGCTCCGGGGCCTTTCCCGGAGAGAGGCGGGCCGGCGGATCGACCGCGAACTCGCCCGCTTTGACATGGCCGAGCGGGCCCGAGAGACGGTGCGCTCGCTGAACGGGGGGCATCGGCGCCGTGTGGAGATCGCCCGCGCGCTCCTGCATGATCCGGAGCTTCTTCTGCTCGACGAACCGACGGTCGGGCTCGATGCGCCTTCGCGGAAGGCGATCGTGCGCCATGTGCATGCGCTGGCGGGCGAGCGTGACGTCGGCATTTTGTGGGCGACGCATCTGATCGACGAGATCCAGGATGAGGATGCGCTCGTCATTCTCCACGCGGGCAGGGTGGTGGCGCGCGGCACGGCGGCCGATATCATCGCGCGGTCCGGCGCCGGCTCTCTCGATGCTGCCTTCACCATGCTGACGATGCCTGCGTGGGAAAGCTCGGTGGGAGGGAGGGCGTGAGCCTCTATGCGCGCGTCTTCACGGCGATCGTCTGGCGCGAGATCATGCGCTTTCTCTATCAGCGCGAACGCTTCCTCGCGGCGCTGGTGCGGCCGCTCGTCTGGCTGATCGTCTTCGCCGCCGGCTTCCGCGCCGTCCTCGGCATCTCGATCATCCCGCCCTACGAGACCTACATCACCTACGAGGTCTACATCGTGCCGGGGCTCATTGGCATGATCCAGCTCTTCAACGGCATGCAATCATCGCTGTCGATGGTCTACGACCGGGAGATGGGCTCGATGCGCGTGCTCCTGACGACGCCGCTGCCGCGCTGGTTTCTCCTGGTGGCAAAACTGACGGCCGGAACCGCCGTCTCGCTCCTTCAGGTCTACACGTTCCTTGGGATCGCCTGGCTCTTTGGCATAGAATTCGCTCATCTCGGTTACGTTTTCATCCTGCCGGCGCTTGTCGTGAGCGGGCTGATGCTGGGCGCTGTAGGCATGTTCATCTCCTCCACCGTCAAGCAGCTGGAGAATTTCGCCGGCGTGATGAACTTCGTCATCTTCCCGGCCTTCTTCCTGTCTTCGGCTCTCTACCCGCTCTGGCATATGCGCGAGGCGAGCGTCGCGCTCTACAGGATCTCCATGGCGAACCCCTTCACGCATGCGGTCGAACTCGTGCGGTTCGCGCTCTACGGCAAGCTCGCACCTGTCTCGCTGATGGTCGTTCTCGGCTGCCTTGCGGTTTTTCTCGTTCTTGCGATCTGGGGCTACAAGCCGGCGCAAGGGATGGAGATGCGGGCTCGGCCTGCCGAGGCATAAAGATGCCGATCACTTCGGCCGGGCGCGACAACAGCTTGGCAGCGGCAAAGATACTGCTAAATTCATAGAAAAATCCGCTCCCGCATGTCGGCGGCGGGAAAAACGGCTGCGATTGGGAGGAAATGATGCGCCATCTAGTCTTGGCGCTCTCGGCGTCGTCCGTCTTATGTCTTGCCATCCCCAAAACGGGGGAGGCA
This sequence comes from Afifella sp. JA880, assembly GCF_025379905.1. Classification (NCBI taxonomy): domain Bacteria; kingdom Pseudomonadati; phylum Pseudomonadota; class Alphaproteobacteria; order Hyphomicrobiales; family Afifellaceae; genus Afifella; species Afifella sp. JA880. The sequence continues at coordinate 752,584 of NZ_JAOANH010000001.1, read as the reverse complement.
GGCGCGGAAGAAATCGTGCGCGTTGGCGTCTTGAAGTTTGGGACCGTCAACTGGGAAATCGACACCATTACGAACAATGGCCTCGATGAGAAGCATGGGTTCAGGCTGGAACCGGTGGTGCTTGCCGGCAGCGATGCCGGCCGCATCGGCATCAATGCCGGCGAGATCGATGTCATCGTCAGCGACTGGCTCTTCGTCTCCCGCCAGCGGGCGGAGGGCATCCCGCTGACCTTCGTGCCTTATTCGACTTCGGTCGGCGCCATCATGGTCCCGGATGACAGCATTGCGAAGACGCTGGCAGACTTGAGGGGAAGTCGTGTCGGCGTCGCCGGAGGCCCGCTCGATAAGAACTGGCTCATGTACCGCGCCGTCGCGGAGGACAGATACGGTTTCGATCTCGCCGAGGAGACAGAGCCTGCGTACGCTGCGCCGCCGTTCCTCGCGGAGAAGCTGAAGGATGGCGAACTCGCTGCCGCGTCAAACTTCTGGCATTACAACGCGCGCTTGGAGACGGAAGGCTACCGTGAGCTCCTGAGCGGTCAGGACGCTGCGACAGCCCTCGGTGCGACGGGACCGATCTCGGCGATCGGCTATGTCTTCAATGAGGAGTGGGCGGCCGAGCACAAGGACACGATGCTCGGCTTTGTGGCCGCCTCGCGCGAGGCGAAGGAGCTTCTCGCCTCCTCGGATGCTGCCTGGGACAAGCTCCGCCCGAGCATGAATGCGGAAAACGACGCCGTCTTCCACAATCTCGTCCGGCGCTACCGCGAGGGCATTCCGAGCCGGCCGATTGCTGAGGAAGAGGCCGATACCAAGACAATCTATCTGAGGCTCGCAGCGATCGGCGGCGAGAAGCTGGTCGGGTCGGCGAAGACCTTGTCGCCCGGCACCTTCTGGTCGGCTCTGAAGGATGCCCAGTGACCACGGGCGTGCCAATCCCCCCGCAAGATGCGCGTGTCGGCGCAACGGTGCTGCCCTTCCATGCCGCCTTGCATGCGCCGTTCAATCCACTGCTTGCGGCCAAGGCGCAACGTGACGCCTTTTCCGTTCACATCGAGACCAAGCGCTTCAAACGTGCGAATGGTGGAGAGGTGGAGGTCATCCGCGACCTGTCCTTCGCGTTGGAGCCACAGACCTTCACCTGCCTTCTCGGCCCGTCGGGATGCGGTAAGACGACGACGCTGAAGATCATGCTCGGCCTCGACGGCGACTTCTCCGGCGCGGTTTCTTCAGCGCTCATGCGCGCGCGGTCCGCCGCCGTCTTCCAGGAGCCGCGGCTTCTGCCCTGGCGCAGCGTGGAGGACAATATCCGTCTCGCTCTGCCGCCGGAGATGGCGGAGAAGGATCTGATGCCGGTGCTCGACGCCGTCGAGCTCACGCATGTTCGCAATGCTTTTCCCTCCGAGCTGTCGCTCGGCATGGCGCGCCGCGTGGCGCTGGCGCGCGCTTTCTCCGTGGAGCCGGAGGTTCTGCTCCTCGACGAGCCTTTCGTCTCGCTCGACGAGATGACGGCGAACCGGCTTCGCCATCTGCTTCTGCAGCTTTGGCAATCCCGGCCCGTCACGGTGCTCATGGTCACCCACAACATTCGCGAGGCGGCACGGCTCGCCGACCGGCTGATCGTCCTCTCGCCGTCGCCCGCACATGTCGCCGGAACGGCCGAGATCTCAATCCCCCGCGCCGATCGCATGGGCGCAGCGCTCGGAAGCCTTCTCGTCGATCTTGCCCGACGCTTTCCGAGCCTTGCGCTGGAGTGAACGAGCCGGCTTAATCGCTCGACCCAAAAATGACAGGAGCGGCGCATGAGGTCCTTCCTCACAGGGCCGGTCGGGCTGCGGGCGATCTCGATCGCAGCCTTTTTCGCCGTCTGGACCACCGCCTCCTACGCTTTTGGGCCGCGCCTTTGTCCGGGGCCTGCCAGCGTCTTCGCTTTTGCGGCGGAGGAGATCGTCTCGGGTGAATTGCCCTATCATCTAGCGATCACGCTTCTCAGAGTGATCGCGGCCTTCGCAATCGCCATGTCGATCGGTCTGGCGACCGGCCTCATGATGGGGCGCAGCCGGATCGCCAACGATCTCGGCGAGCCATGGCTCATTCTTTTCCTCAACGCGCCGGCGCTGATCGTCATCGTGCTTGCCTATATCTGGATCGGCCTCAATGAGAGTGCGGCGATCCTGGCGGTCGCGCTCAACAAGATCCCGAACGCCACCGTCACCATTCGCGAAGGGGCGAGGGCGCTCGACACGCAGCTCCTGGAGATGGCGCGCGTCTACGGTTTTGGGCGCATGAAGACGCTGCGCCATGTCATCCTGCCGCAATTGCAGCCTTATATCGCCGCGGCGAGCCGCTCCGGCCTGGCGTTGATCTGGAAAATCGTCCTCGTCGTCGAGCTTCTCGGCCGCTCCAATGGCATCGGCTTCCAGATCCACCTGTACTTTCAGGTCTTCGACGTGCGCGCCATCCTCGCTTACACGCTCGTTTTCGTCTGCGTCATGCTCCTGATCGAACTCGCTGTGGTGCAGCCACTCGAGCGGCACGCCAACCGCTGGAGACCCAAACCGGCGTGAGGCTCGCAGGGGATGCGGCAGTCTCTGGAGATGGCTTCGCCCGGGCCAGATGGCCCGGGCCGGTCGTCAGCCTTCCAGATACTCTTCCACCGCCTTCTGCAGATGCTCGATCATGCTGTTGCGGAAGCGCGACCACGGAAGCGTTTCCGACAGGAGCAGATTGATGGGCAGAGAGAGGAGGGGCCGGAACGGTCGCCAGTCGACGTTTTCCGGTGCCATCAGCATGGCGAAGCGGTCGACAATAGCGACCCCCGACCTCTGTGCCACCTGAACGGCCGCAACGATCGACATCGTCGCCTGGATGTCGACACGTCGGGTCTCGTCGTACTGCAGGAAGGCTTCGTCGAGGAGCGCGCCGAAATGGTTCAATGAGTTGAAGGAAATGAACGTCTCGTCGGTGAGGTCCGGCGGCGTGACGTGGCTGAGGGCCGACAGCCGGTGTCCACGCGGGAAGATGCAGATCATCTCCACCTGGCCGAGGCTCCGCATGGTGAGCGTGTGAAGATCCTGCGGCGACAGGCAGAGGCCGAGATCGACCTGATGTGAACGCACCATCTCCGCGGTCTCGGCTCCCGGCAGGAGATGCGAGACGATCTTGACCCGCGGATTTGCGGCACGAAACGATGCGATCGCGCGCGGCACGATCGCGGCGGCAAGTGAGGAGGAGGCGGCGATGCGGAGCACGCCGCCCGAGCCAGCGCGCAACTCCTCTGCAAGAAGCCGCAACGCTCCAAGATCTCGAAAAACGCGGTCGGCGTCCGGGAAGAGCATCTCCGCCTGCGGTGTTGGGTGAAGGCGGCCGCGGATTCGCCGAAAGAGCCGGAGACCGAGTTGATCCTCCATATGATGGAGGATCTTGCTCACGGTCGGCTGCGACACGTTGAGAAGCTTGGCCGCGTCGGTGACGCTGCCTGTCTGCATGATCGTGCGAAAAATCTCGAGCTGGCGCGCGTTCATGGGTCTCCGGCCGACTTTGTTCCGTCAGCCTATAGCCTCGGGCTATTGTTTGTCGACACATCGGAATTTGATCTCGTCTGTATCTCGCTCTTCAATCGCGGCAACGAGACGCAGCGGTTTTGCATGTCATGGACGAACAGTCGCTCTTTCTTCGTGTCGCCGAACAAGATCGCGAGATCGTGCCTTTCTTTGTGAACGGGCATCCAGCGACGGCGCTGTCTGGGGACACCGTGCTGACGGCTCTCCTGACCCATCGCCACGAAGTGCGTCTGAGCGAAATCCTGGAGCAACCGCGAGCGGGTTTCTGCCTGATGGGGGCCTGTCAGGATTGCTGGATTTGGACTGAAGACGGCAAAAGAGTCCGTGCCTGCTCCACGATGATTGAGCCGGATATGCGGTTGCGGACGCGTTCGCCTTTCAACGGAGCGCGTCCGGAATGAGCTCGTCTCGGGTCGTCGTCATTGGTGCGGGACCGGCCGGAACGCGGGCGGCGGAAACGTTGGTCGCAGCCGGATTGAGGCCGGTGGTTGTTGACGAAGCGCCGAGGAGCGGCGGCCAGATCTATCGCCGCCAGCCGCAGGGTTTCAGCCGACCCTTGAAGAAGCTCTACGGGTTTGAGGCCGACAAAGCCGCCCGTCTGCACGAAACTTTCGACCGTCTTCAAGACAAGGTCGACTATCGTCCGGGGACGATGGTCTGGGGCACGGAGGGCGGCAATCTCCACCTTGCCGACCGTGACGGCCGCCAAGACGTCGTCGCTTTCGACGCCCTCATCCTCGCCACCGGCGCCGTCGACCGCATCGTTCCCTTCGAGGGTTGGACGATGCCCGGTGTCTATACCTTAGGCGGCGCCCAGATTGCTCTCAAATACCAGGCCTGTCTGATCGGCCGGAATGTGGCGCTCGTCGGGTCCGGACCGCTCCTCTATCTCGTCGCCTACCAGTATCACCGTGCCGGTGGAAAACTAGCCGGTATCTTCGATACGACACCGCTCTCGCGTGAGCTTGCGGGTCTGCCGAGAATGGCGGCAAACCCCGCCAACACGGCGAAGGGGCTCTACTATTTCGCCTGGCTGGCGGCACACGGCGTTCCCATGCTGCATGGCGTTTCGCCTGTCCGCGCAGAAGGCGAGGGGCGTGTCGCGCGCCTCGTTTTGCGCGACCGCACGGGCCGCGAGCGGACCTTTGCCTGTGATGCGGTCGCGACCGGCTATCATGTCCAGTCGGAGACGCAGCTTGCCGATCTTCTCGGCTGCGATTTCGCTTTCGATGCCCGCGCCGGGCAATGGCTGCCCCGCCAGGACGAGATGGGGCGCTCTTCGGTGGCTGGCGTCTATCTCGCTGGAGACGGCGCCTCGGTGCGTGGCGCCGATACGGCCGAGGCGACCGGCACGCTTGCCGCGCTCGCCTGCCTTGAGGATCAGGGCCTGCCACGTGATGCTGCCGCGCGCGATCAGGCGCTCCAGGCCATGCGGCGAGGTTCGGTCTTCGCGTCGGCGCTGCGTGATGCTTTCCCGTTTCCCGAGCATCTCTACGAGAACCTGGCCGATGAGACGATCCTGTGCCGATGCGAGGAGGTCTCGGTCGGCACGTTCCGCGCCACCTTGCGGGACAAGGGCGCTGACGAGGTCAATCGTGCAAAGGCGTTCTGCCGTGTCGGCATGGGGCGCTGTCAGGGGCGCATGTGCGGTGCTTCGGCGGCGCGTGTCGCCGCGCAAACGCTCGGTGTCGAACTCGCTTCCGTCGGCCGCCTGCGCGGACAGGCACCGGTGAAGCCGCTGCCCGCCGCCATTCAGGCGGAGGCCGGCGAATGACGGACGCGACGAAATACGATGTGGTCATCGTCGGTGGCGGGCTGATGGGCGCGTCCGCAGCCTTCTTCCTTGCGACACGCTACAAAGCCTCCGTGGCGCTTGTGGAGCGTGGTCGCGTCGGCGCTCAGGCGAGCGGCGTCAATTTCGGCAATGTTCGGCGCCAGGGGCGTCCCTTCATCCAATTGCCGCTCGCGCACCATGCCCGTGACATCTGGGGCCGGCTGCCGGCACTGATCGGCGAGGATTGCGAATTCCTGCCGACGGGTCATCTCAAGATCGCCTTCGACGAGGATTCGCTTGCGGCCCTCGAGACCTATAACGCGGAGGCACGACACCGGGGCCTGTCGCTGACGCTCATCGGTGTGAACCGGTTGCGCGCGGACTATCCGTTTCTTGGGCCCGGTGCCGTCGGCGCCTCGTTCTCGCCAGAGGACGGGCACGCCAACCCACGGCTCGCCGCGCCGGCATTCGGACGGGCAGCGCGGCGGGCGGGCGCGCATGTCATCGAGCAATGCGAAGTGATCGGCGCCACGCGTCAAAGCGACGGTTTCATCATCGAGACGGCGGATGGACGCGTTCTGCGCACCCCGATCCTCATCAACAGCGCCGGGGCATGGGGCAATCGCTTTGCGGCCGGCTTTGGCGAATCCGTCCCGATGGAAGCCCGCGGCCCACAGATGGGGGTGACGGAATCGCTTCCCTACTTCGTCTCGCCTGTGCTCGGGACGGGCGATTCCAGTTTCTACATGCGCCAGGTGAAGCGCGGCAGCGTCGTCTTCGGAGGCGGTGGTCATGTTGCGGTCGATCTTGCCGATCCGAGGCCGCGTCCGCGTCCCGCACATCTCCTCACGCAGCTGCGTTCGCTTACGAGATTTCTTCCCTCAATGGCCGGCGTGCAGGTGGTGCGCACATGGAGCGGCGTCGAGGGCTACCTCCCGGACAAGCTGCCGGCGCTCGGCTGGAGCGCGAAGGTCCCGGGCCTTCTGCACGCTTTCGGCTTCAGCGGTCACGGTTTTCAGCTCGGTCCAGGCGTCGGATCGGTCCTCGCTGATCTCGCTGCGACCGGCGACACGAACGTTCCGATCGAGCCTTTCTCGATCCAAAGGTTCGCCGGCAACGGTCCCGCGAAAATCTCTTCCAGGCCCAGCTTATGAAGCTGATCGACAATCTGCGTGAAGCCACCCCCAACGGTCCCGGAGCAAAAATGCGCTCAAGACGAAATTTCTCGCCTGCGCGGCGCGCTCGGCGATCGCCGTGGATGCCGAGGCGATCTGGCGCGCCGTGCACGGTCCGCCAGGCGAGGGACGCGTCGCGGAGATGATGAGGCACGTCCAAGTGCATCACTGATACCGCGCCAGCCCAGAAATTCGAGATGGATGCCGACCAGAGTGCCGGTCTGCCGAAGGGCGGGCGGCGAAGGGACCGGCTTTGACGACAAGGAGACGTAACGATGAGCTATCGAGTCGGTGTCGATATCGGCGGGACCTTCATCGATTTCTGCTTTTTCAACGAGCAGACGGACGACATTTTCACCCTCAAAGTCCTCACCACGCCTTCAAAGCCGGGCTCGGAGGTGATGGAAGGGCTGAAGATCGCGCAAAGTCGCCACGGCATCGAGCCCTCCGAGATCACGAGCTTCGTCCACGGCACGACCGTCGGCGTGAACACTCTGATCCAGGGTGTCGGTGCGCGGCTCGCACTCTTCGCCACAGAGAATTTCGAAGACGTTCTCGAGCTGGCGCGCCTGCGCATGCCGGAGACCTACAATCTCCAATCCTCACGCCCGGACCCCCTTGTGGCGAAAGACCTCGTCTTCTCCATTCGCGAGCGCATGCGCAGCGACGGCAAAGTCTTGCGGTCGCTCGACCGCGACAGCGTCATCGCAGCCATTGAACGCGCTCGGGAGAAAGGGGCGGAGGGCATCATCGTCGCCCTCATCAACGCGTATCGCAACGCCGATCATGAACGCGAAGTGGTGCGCATCGTGCGCGAAGTGGCGCCGGAGCTCTTCGTCTTCGCTTCCACCGACATCTGGCCGGTGATCCGCGAATATGAGCGCACCACGACGGCCGTCATCAATGGCTACGTCCATCCGCGCGTCGCCCATTACATCTCCTCGCTGCAAGAAGCTCTGCGTGAGCATGCAGTGGAGCCGGAACCGCTGGTGACGAAGTCGAACGGCGGCATCATGAACGCCGAGCTCGGCAAGGAGAACTGCGTCAGCATGCTCCTTTCCGGCACAGCCTCAGGCGTCATGGGCGGTGCCTTCGTCGCCAGCTGGGCCGGCTGCATGGACGCGCTCACCATCGATATCGGCGGCACCAGTGCCGACGTCGCGGTGATCATCGACGGCAAGCCGCAATTCGCTGCCGGCGAGAAGGTGGGGCCACATTCCCTCTACGTCCCGGCAGTGGCGGTTTCTTCGATCGGTGAGGGCGGTGGCTCGGTCGCCTGGGTCGATGATTTCGGCGTTCTCAAGGTTGGACCCGAAAGCGCCGGTTCCGATCCGGGGCCTGCCTGTTACGGGCGCGGCGGCACGAAGCCGACGATCACGGACGCGTTCGCCGTCTGCGGCCTCATCGGCCATGAGAGCCTCGCCTACGGCAGCATCTCCATCGATGTGGACAAAGCACGTGCGGCTGTCGGCACGGTCGCGGACAGGCTCGGCTGGAGCCTGGAAGCGACGGCGCAGGCGATCATCAACGTCGCGATCTCCGGCATGTATCTGGAGATCAACAAGCTGATCGCCCGTCACGGCATCGACGTTCGAAGCTTCACGCTCGTCGCTTTCGGCGGTGCGGGCCCGATGCTGGCGCCCATGCTGGCACTCGAACTTGGCATCCGCCAGGTGCTCGTGCCGACGACACCCGGTGTCGTCAGTGCGCTCGGCGGCCTTGTCTCCGACATCCGCAACGACTTCATCGCAAGCCATTATCTGACCGTGGCACCCGATAATATGGAAGCGATCCGTGCTGGATTTGCCGAGTTGAAGAGCGATGCCCTCGCATGGCTGCGCGACGAGCAGAAATTCAAAGGCGAGCCGACGTTCCTGCTCTCCGCCGACATGAATTACGCCGGCCAATCCTTCGAAATCGAAGTCTACCTCGAGGCGAACTGGCTCGAGGGAGAGGACGTGACGGCGATCATCGACGCCTTCCACGCACGCCATGTGCAGCTCTACGACTTCCATGACGCCGATGCCGAAGTGAACATCGTCAATCTGCGTCTCGTCGTGACGGCCGCCGGCCCGCGTCCCGAGCTGAAGAGCGAGCCGGTTTCTCCGGCGCCTGCGGAGCCCGCCCGCTACGTCCCGGCGACCTTCGCCGACAAGAAGGTGCAGGCGGGCCTCTACCTCCGTCACGACCTCGTTCCGGGACATTCTTTTGAAGGCCCCGCGATCGTCATCCAGTCCGACACCACGACCTGTGTTCCTGAAGGCTTTTCAGCCTCCGTCGATGGCTTCCGCAACATCATGCTGCAGGCGACTGCGGAAAAGACCCTCATCTGATCGGCCCGGGAGAGAAACATGACCGACAAGGCTACCCTGCAGATCCTCGCCAACCATTTCCGGGCCGCCTCGGAAAGCATGGCCTACACGCTCTACCGCACGGCTCAATCCGCCTTCGTCAAGGAGACGGAGGATTTCACCATCGCGCTGGTCACGCCGGAAGGAACGACTTTTTCGGTGCCCCTCGATTACGGTGCGACCTGGTATCCGGGGCTCGATTACGGGCCGGGGATCGAGCGGATTGCCGAATACAACGAGGGCGACGTCTGCCTCACGAACGATCCCTACAGCGGCTTTCTCGCCACCCACACGCCCGACATCCATATGTGGAAGCCGATCATCGTGGACGGAAAGCTCGTCTGCTTCGCTGTCGGCCACATCCACAACACCGATATGGGCGGCGCCGTCCCGGCCAGCCTGTCGCGGACGCTGACCGAGATCCACCAGGAAGGCATCCGCTTCCCGCCCTGCAAGCTCTACGACAAGGGGGTCCTCAACCAGGAGCTTCTCGACATCATGATGACCAATGTTCGCCAGCCCGAGCAGAACTGGGGGGACCTCAAGGCCTTCGTCGGTGCGCTCAACACGGGCGAACGGAAGGTGCGCGAGATCGTCGCCAAGTTCGGCGTGGAGGCGGTGACGCAGGGCATGCACGACATGCTCGACTACGGCGAAAGCCAGGCGCGCGAGATCCTGCGTTCGATGCCGGACGGGGTCTATGAATTCTCCGATTATTGCGACGAGGATTCGCTCAACGGCTATCCCTGCCGGCTGGCCTTAAAGCTGACGATTTCAGATGGCGAAGCGGAACTCGATTTCACCGGCACCGACACCCAGCTCACCTCGTCGTTGAACGTGCCGACTGGCGGCAATCCGCGCCATACGCTGATGCTCGTCGGCGTCTATTACATCCTCTACAGCCTCAACCAGAACCTGATGTTGAACGCCGGTCTGACCCGGCCTTTCACCTGCATCTTGCCCGAGGGCAGCGTCGTCAATCCGGTCTTCCCGGCAGCGGTCGGCATGCGCAGTCTGACCTGCGGGCGGCTCCGCAGTCTGATCTTTGGAGCGTTCGCACAGGCGATTCCGGAGCGGATGCCGGCGGCGCCGGCCGGATCGAGTTCGATCGTCAATGTCATGACGACGGAGCCGAAGACCGGGAGGCGCATCATCGCTGCGATCGATCCGATCGTCGGCGGCTCGGGTGGCATGCCGACGCGCGATGGAACGGACGGCTCCGGTGCGGACGGCGCCTATCTCAAGAACACGCCGGTGGAGATCAACGAAGCGGAGGTGCCGATCGAGATCATCCGCTACCGGCTTGCGCCCAATTCCGGTGGCGCCGGGCGCTGGCGCGGCGGGCTCGGCACGATGCTCGAGTTCAAGGTTTTCTCGCCCCACACCCGCATCACCATCCGCAACCGCGACCGCAGCCGTTTCCGTCCCTGGGGGATCCTCGGCGGCAAGGCCGGCAAGCCTTCGGATTCGATCCTCAATCCCGACACCCCCAACGAAACCTTCCTCGGCAACCAGGATTTCGTCATCGCCGAACCGGGCGATGTGTTCCGTATCTTCTCGCCCGGCGGGGGAGGGCGCGGCTCGCCTCTCGAGCGGGAGCCCGCCCGCGTCCTGCGCGATGTCGAACGCGGCTTCCTGTCGGAGAAACTCGCTCTTGAGGAATACGGGGTCGTCCTCGTTGCCGGTGCCGTCGACGAGGCCGCGACCGAGACACGCCGCAGTGAAATGCGCGCGGAAACGGACGGGAGCGCCTTTTTCGACTTCGGCCCTGAGCGCGAGGAATATGAGAAGGTGTGGACCCGCGAAGCTTACGACGCGCTGACGGAGATCATGTTCTCCCTGCCGGTCGAATGGCGCTTCTTCATCAAGCATCGCATCTTCCGAGCGCTTGAAGAGGCCGCAGACACCGGCCACGGCAGTGCCGAACTGGTGCGGCGCGCTTATCAGGAGCTCCTCGAGGAACTTCCTCAGATCCGGGAGGCGGTGCCCGCTTGAGCGGGCGAGGTTAGCAGGAGGCGGAGGGGCGGGGCACGGCAAGCGAGGCGCGGTCCCCAGTCTGCGGTCGCCCTGGGGACAGGACGAGACACCCCCGACCTCTCTCACGCCGAATGAGGCAGGTTCTCCACTTTTCGCTGGCATGCGCGTCATTATCCGCTTCGCGCAGCCCTCCTTGCAGAGGATTCTGCCAAGCATGCCGACACTTCGTCATGTCCTGTCGGCATGGCTCGGCTAGCTTCGCGCAGCCCCCTGCCGTCTCCGTGAGGCCTCCCATGTCCCTGAGTTTTGATCTGGCACGACTCCACGCAGGAACCGTGTGGGGCCACCGCTATGAACGCTCGCAGGATCACATCCTGCCGACCGGCGGCTCAAAGGGCTCCGGCCTCGGCAAGGATATCGGCCGCGAAGCCTTTCCCACCGACGGACGATGTCGGTGTTGATCGACCTTTGAAGGACGGAAATGACATGAGCGTAGCTAAGACCTACGACATCGCTCTGGTGCCGGGAGATGGTATCGGGCCCGACGTGACGAAAGCCGCCTGGGCGGTTGCCGAGGCTGCAGCCGCGAGAGACGGATTCGCTCTCACTGCCACGACCTATCCCTGGTCCTGTAATTATTACCTGGAGACGGGGCGGATGATGCCGGAGGACGGCATCGAGACGCTGCGTGGCCACGATGCCATCCTGCTCGGCGCTGTCGGCTGGCCTGCGACCGTCCCCGATTCCGTGTCGCTGCATGGCCTTCTCCTGCCGATCCGGAAGGCTTTCGATCAGTATGCCAACATTCGTCCGCATCGGCTTTTGCCGGGCGTGGAAGGGCCTCTCAAGTCGGAGACCTTCGACATTCTGTGCATCCGCGAAAATACCGAAGGCGAATATTCGGGCGCCGGTGGCCGCGTGCATCAGGGTACGGCCGACGAAGTGGCGGTGGAGACGGCAATTTTCACCCGCACCGGCGTGGAGCGCATCCTGCGCTTTGCGTTCGAGGCGGCAAAGGGGAGGCGCGGGCGTGTCGCGTCGGTGACGAAGTCGAACGCGCAGAAGCACTCGATGGTGTTCTGGGACGAGATCACGCGTCTCGTCGCGGCCGATTATCCGGATGTGGAGGTGACGTCCTACCATATCGATGCGATGGCGGCGCGCATGGTGATGGCGCCTGAGACGCTCGATGTCGTCGTCGCCTCCAATCTCTTCGGAGACATTCTCACGGATCTGGGTGCGGCGATCCAAGGCGGTCTCGGCTTCGCCGCCTCGGCGAACGTCAATCCGACGCGCTCCGCCCCCTCCATGTTCGAGCCTGTCCACGGTTCGGCCCCGGACATTGCCGGGAAGGGTCTTGCCAATCCTCTCGCGGCGATCTGGTCGGCCGCGATGATGCTGGATCACCTTGGCGAAGGGCAGGCATCGGCGCGCATTTTGAGGGCGATGGAGGCCGCGACCGCTCGCGGCTTCGGCATTCGGCCGGGCGCCCAAACGACTGACGCAATCACGGACGCCGTTTTGACGGCAATCAACGAGGAATGATGATGGACGGCAATATCTCTCCGAGCCTTTTGCGGCAGGCGGGGCTCATCGACGGAGCTTGGGTCGAAGCCGATCAGGGCGCCACGATCGAGGTGATCGATCCGGCGACGGGCGCGGTCATCGGCACGGTCCCGGATATGGGGGCGGCCGAGACGCGGCGGGCGATCGAGGCGGCGGAGAAGGCCTTCGCTTCCTGGCGGCGTACGACGCATGCGGAGCGTGCCGACAAGCTCCTTGCCTGGTACGGGCTGATGCTTGCGCATGAGACGGAACTCGCCACGCTGCTGACGCGCGAACAGGGCAAGCCGCTTGCCGAAGCGCGGGGCGAGATCCGCTACGGTGCTTCCTTCGTGCGCTGGTTTGCGGAAGAAGCGCGCCGGATCGGTGGCGAGACGATTCCGTCACCGACGCCGGATCGGCGCATCCTGGCGCTGAAGGAACCGGTCGGGGTCGCCGCGATCATCACGCCTTGGAATTTTCCGAACGCCATGATCACCCGCAAGGTGGCGCCGGCGCTCGCAGCGGGCTGCACCGTGGTGGTGAAGCCGTCCGAATTCACGCCATTTTCGGCACTGGCACTCGGCGTTCTGGCCGAGGAAGCGGGGATCCCGGCGGGTGTCATCAACATCGTCACCGGCATGCCGAAGGACATCGGCGGCGAGCTCACCGGCAGCGAGATCGTGCGGAAATTGAGCTTCACCGGTTCGACTCGCATCGGGTCGCTCCTGATGGCGCAGTCGGCCCCGACCGTGAAGCGGCTGAGCCTCGAACTCGGTGGCAATGCCCCATTCCTCGTCTTCGACGACGCTGATCTCGATCTCGCGGTCGAGGGGGCTGTCGCCTCCAAGTTCAGGAACGGCGGCCAGACCTGCGTCTGTTCGAACCGCATCCTCGTTCAGGCGGGGGTCCATGACGTCTTCGTCGAAAAGCTCTCCCGGCGGGTTGCGACGATGCGTGTGGGGTCGGGCCTTCAGGAGGGCACCGATATCGGTCCGATGATCAATCGCGCCGCACTGGAGAAAATCGAACGCCACGTGGAGGACGCGCTCGCGCGGGGTGCGAAGCGTGCGCACGATCCTGTCGAGCTGCCGGACGGCCCGCAATACGTCGCGCCTCTCGTCCTGACGGAGGCGAATACGGACATGCTGCTCGCCTCGGAGGAGACGTTTGGGCCGATCGCGCCAATTTTCCGCTTCGAGCGCGAGGAGGAAGCGGTCGCGACCGCCAACGCAACGCCGTTCGGGCTTGCCGCCTATTTCTACACGCGCGATCTCGCCCGCACATTCCGCGTCGGCGAGGCGCTCGATTTCGGCATCGTCGGGCTCAACACCGGCCTCATCTCGACGGAGGTCGCGCCTTTCGGCGGCGTGAAACAGTCGGGCCTCGGGCGTGAAGGTGCAAAGGCCGGCATCGAGGAATATCTCGAGACCAAGGCCTTTCACATCGGCGGTCTCGGCTGAAAAACTTCGAGAAGCGGGAGCCTCGCATGAGGCTCCCGTCACTGGATCCGGTCGAGAGCCCTGTAGTAGAGCCCGACGAGCGGCAGGAACCAGGGCTTGCCGAAATGGCCGGGCACGGCCTGCCAGTCGAGGCCCTTCATCGGATTGCGGTCGTCACGACCGAGAATCACATCGGCCATGATGGCGCCGAGATGGGTGGAGAGCTGGGCGCCATGGCCGGAATAGCCCATCGCATAATAGACGCCATCGGCTTCGCCGGCACGGGGGAAGCGGTCCTTCGTCATCCCGACGAGGCCGCCCCAGCAATAATCGATGTCGATATCGGCGAAGTCGGGGAAAACCTCCGCCAGGTTCTCACGCAGGATGCGACCGGACTTTTCGTCTGACGTGGCATCCGAGACGGCGGAGAAACGGGCGCGACCGCCGAAGATCAGGCGATTGTCGGGCGACAGGCGAAAGTAATTGCCGATGTTGCGCGAGGTGACGCAAGTCCGGTTGCCGGGCATGACCGCCTCTGCCTCGCCCGGGCTGAGCGGACGCGTCGCGATGACGAAGCTGCCGACCGGGATGACCCGGCGGCGGAAATAGCCGAAGGGCCCGGTCGTATAAGCACCGGTCGCAAGGAAAACACGCTCCGCCGCGAGCGTCCCGCGTGGTGTGGTCAGCAGGTGACCGGAGGCGGTCTTCGTGTGGTCGCGGACCGGTGCCTCTTCGAAGATCATCGCTCCGTGGCGGTGTGCGGCCTCTGCGAGGCCGTGGACGAAGCGGCCCATATGCATCATGGCGCTCTTCTTGAAGAGCATGGCACCGTGGAAGGCGTCCGAGCCGATCTCGCCGCGAAGGTCGTCTTTCGCCAGGAGGGCGGTTTCCGGATCGACTTCGTTGTGCACGGCCTCGAAGTTCTTCGCGATCGCTGAGAGATGTTCCGGCTTGGAGGCGAGCTTTAGCTTGCCCGCGCGGCGGAAGCTGCAATCGATCTTTTCCTCCGCGACGATCCGCTCGATCGTATCGATCGCATCGTCGAACGCGCGGTAGAGGGCTTTGGCCCGGTCCGCACCGAGCTCTTCTTTTGCCGCCGGATAGGAGTGGGCAAGGCCATTGTTGAGATGGCCGCCGTTGCGACCCGAGCCGCCATAGCCGACGTGCCGCTCTTCAAGGACGGCCACGGAAAGCCCGGCCTTCGCAAGGCTTCGGGCAGCCGACAGACCGGTAAAACCTCCGCCGATGACGGCGACGTCGTAACGACCGTCGACAGGGCCTCGCGCGCCGCCGGTGAAGCGCGGCGCCGTTTCGTGCCAATAGGATTTGAGCTGCATCGTCGCTTGTCCTGGGCCGCGGCTCAGAGGCCGACCACAGCCGGCAGACCGGAAATGTCGGCAATCTCGGTGTAGCCGTAATAGGGATTTGCTGGTTCGTGGCCGCGGTTCACCCAGACTTTGTGCTCGATGCCGAGATCGTACGCCGACATGAGGTCGTAGCGGAAAGACGATGAGCAATGCAGGATCTCATCGGGTCCGCAGCCGAGCTGATCGAACATGTATTCGAAGGCCTGGAAGCGCGGCTTGTAAGCATTGGCCTGCTCGGCGGTGAAGACATGGGCGAAAGGCGCGCCGAGCTTCTCCACATTCGACATGATCTGAGAATTCATGGCGTTTGACAGGATGACGAGAGGATATTCCTTGGCGACCTTCGCAAGGCCGGCCGGCACGTCCGGATGCGGACCCCAGGTCGGCACGGCTTCATAGAATGAGCGGGCCTCCGCCAGATCGAAAGCGACGTCATTGCGTTTGCAGGTGCGCTCGTAGGCGCTGACGAGCACCTCTTCATAGGGCTTCCAGTCGCCCATGATCTCGTCGAGCCGGTAGGCGGAGAAATTGCGGATGAAAGTGGCGAGCTTTTCCGGCGACAGCCTTTCTCCGAGGATTTCTTTGGCTCTCTCGGCCATCTGAAAATGGGTGAGCGTGCCATAGCAGTCGAAGGTGATGTATTTCGGGCGGAACACGGGCATGGCCTTTCTTCACTGCGACGATAACGGCGCGTTGGGGGCTATCCTGACGTGAGCGTAGCGGCGATTTCGCGCGCGTTTTCGTGGTCCGCCCCGCAAGCAAAGCAGATTCTTCCGAATGCCGGTGTCCACACGGCAAGGGCTGCCGGTCCTTTTCTGCCAGTCTTGATTACGACGCGCGATCGTTTCCAAAGGATGGCGTCCTATTGCGCTCCTGCCGGGGAAGGCCCACCGATGTCCGCCGAACGTATGCTCTCTGCCCTTGTCGCTTTCCGCTCCGTCGTAGGAACGCGCAACGGGGCACTCATCGACTATATCCGCGACTATCTCGCCAGCTACGATATCGCCTCTGCGGTGATCTCCGGGCCGGAAGGCGACCGCTTCAACCTCTTCGCGACGATCGGCCCAAAAAACGTCCCGGGCTATATTCTCTCCGGCCATATCGATGTCGTTCCGGCGAATGAGACGGGATGGGCATCCGACCCGTTTCGCCTGCGCAATGTGGAGGACAGACTCATCGGTCGAGGCGCCGTCGACATGAAAGGTTTCGTGGCGGCCGTGCTTTCCTCTGTGCCGGAGCTGGCGGCGTTGGAGCTGCAGCAGCCGATCCATATCGCACTCTCTTACGATGAGGAGGCGGGCTGCCGCGGTGTGCCGCATCTCATCGAAAAGCTGCCGACTTTATGCGCTCCGCCTCTCGGCTGCATCGTCGGCGAGCCTTCGGGCCTGGAGCCCGTGCTGCGTCACAAGGGCAAGGCCGCGCTCCGCATCCGGGCGGAAGGCGTCGCCGGCCACAGTTCCCGCCCAGATCTCGGTCAGAACGCCATCCACGCCTTGTTGCCCGCTTTGAAGGCGGTCGCTGATGAGGCGGCGAAGCAGGAAGAGAGCGGCCCGAGAGATCCGCATTTCGCGCCGCCCTACAGCACCTTGCAGATCGGCGTGGTGTCGGGAGGCGAGGCGCTCAATATCATCCCGAGCCATGCGGAGGCGGATATCGAGGCGCGGGCCGTGCCAGGGCTCGATCCGTTGGGATTGCTGCAGGGTGCGCTTGCGGAGGTCGAAGCGAGCGAGGCTCTCGAGGCTGAGGTGATCGCGAGCTATCCCGCGCTGTCGTTGGACGAGGACCATCCGCTCGCCGCGCTTGCCGCGGAGCTCTCCGGGCATGCTCTGGTCGAAGCCGTGAGCTACGGGACGGAGGCCGGTCTGTTTCAAGCCGCCGGAGTTCCGTCCATCGTCTGCGGGCCGGGCGACATCTCCCGGGCGCACAAGCCGGAAGAATATATCACCGTCGATGAGCTCAACGAGGCCCGCGCAATGGTGCTCCGGCTGGGACGCAGGCTTACGGCGGGGGGCATATCCGAGGACATGGCGCGCGCTCTCTGAAACCTCTCGGCGAGCCCAGGGATGCGGCTCGCTCGGTAGAAGCTGCGGCAGCGGATCGGCGGGACGGCCGGATGTGTCGTCGGTGACGGGCGCGCCGGGCACATCGTTCTCTCCTGTGCTGCTACCAATTGCGAGAACCAAGGATTCTGTTGCGAGAGATGACCGACATTCTGCTTGAACCGTTTTCCGATCCGCATTTTGAGGCAGCCGTCCGCCTGTCGCAGGCCGAGAATTGGCCGCACCGAACCGAAGACTGGGCGATGGTCGCTGCGGTCTCGCAAGGCTTCGTCGCAACGAAGGGCGGGCGCGTCGTCGGCACGGCTTTCACCACACCCTTCGGGACGGATCTTGCAACGATCGATATGATCATCGTCGACAGCTCTTTGCGCGGCCAGGGGCTGGGGCGCCGGCTCGTGGAAGGCGCGATCGAGGCGTCCGGCTCGCGGAATCTGCGCCTTGTGGCGACGGAGGATGGTCTTCCGCTCTACAAGAAGCTCGGCTTCGAAGAGCGTGGCGGGATCGTCCAACACCAGGGCAAGATTGCTTCCGCGGCGCCTTCGGCGGACGTCGAGGTGGCGCGCGACGAGTATCTCGACGCGATCATCGACCTCGATCGAGCAGCCTACGGGGGCGATCGCCGCGCGCTTCTCGGGCAGCTCTTTGCCGCCGGCGGCGAAGCCGTCGTCTTGCGCGACAAGGGATCTCTCTCAGGTTTCGGGATTTGTCGCCCATTCGGGCGCGGCCGAGTCATCGGTCCCGTCGTTGCCACAAATATCGAGGCGGCCAGGAACCTGATCCTCGCCCTCATTGAGCGGCACCCCGGAGAATTCCTGCGCATCGATACGCGCCGCGACACCGGTCTCTCGTCCTGGCTCACGGATCTCGGGCTCCCCGAGACCGGATCCGGTGTGGCGATGGCGCGGGGCGAAGAGCCCCGCGCGATCCGCGACGGAGAACCAAAAACTTTCGCCCTTGTCTCTCAGGCCTTTGGCTGACGTTTCCGGAGAACGACATGCTTTCAAATTCATTGCTCGAGGCTGATCGCGAGCACCTGGTGCATCCTTTGAGCTCCTTTCGCGGGCATGAGCGGGACGGGGTACGTGTCATGGCCTCCGCAAAGGGAGCGTGGCTGACGGACCGAGAGGGACATCGGCTTCTCGACGGCTTTGCCGGTCTGTGGTGCGTGAATGCGGGCTACGGACACGAGAGCATCGTTGAGGCCGCGGCCGAACAGATGCGCCGCCTGCCATACGCGACGGGCTATTTCGATCTGGGCTCCGAGCCGGCGATCAAGCTTGCCGAGGCGCTCGCCGAGAGGGCGCCGGGTGATCTCGACCATGTGTATTTCACGCTTGGGGGATCGGACGCGGTCGATAGTACGATCCGTTTCATCCGCTACTACAACCACGCGCGCGGCACGCCGGAGCGGGATCAGTTCATCTCGCTGGAGCAGGGTTTTCACGGTTCTTCGACCGCAGGCGCAGGCCTCACGGCGCTCAAGGGCTTCCACACGGGCTTCGGCGTGCCTTTCGAGTGGCAGCACAAGATCCCGTCTCATTACCTCTACCGCAATCCGGTCGGACGCGATCCCGAGACGGTGATCGCCGCCTCGGTCGCGGCGCTGACGGCCAAAGTTGACGAGATCGGCAAAGACCGCGTCGCCGCCTTCTATGCTGAGCCGATCCAGGGTTCGGGTGGCGTCCTGGTGCCGCCTCCGGGCTGGGTGAAGGCGATGGCGGATACCTGCCGCGAACTCGGCATTCTCTTCGTCGCCGACGAAGTGATCACCGGCTTCGGTCGCACGGGCCCGCTCTTTGCCTGCCTGGAAGAGGGCGTGGTGCCGGACTTCATGACGGTCGCGAAGGGTCTCACCTCCGGCTATGTGCCGCTCGGTGCCGTCTTCATGGCCGATCATGTCTATCAGACGATCGCCGATGGGGCAGGGGAGGCCGCGATCGGCCATGGCTACACCTATTCCGGCCATCCTGTGAGTGCGGCTGTCGGCCTGGAAGTCCTGAAGCTCTACGAAGGGGGGCTTCTGGAGAATGGCCGGCGGGCCGGGAAGCGGTTGATGGCGGGCCTTGAAAGCCTCGCAGAACACCCGCTTGTCGGCGATGTGCGTGGCCGCGGAATGCTGGCTGCGATCGAACTCGTCACCGACAAGTCGGCAAAGACGCCGCTACCTGCTGCGGCGGAAGCCGGAAAGCGCATCTTCGATCGGGCCTACAAGAACGGGCTGATCGTTCGTGCCTTCGCTCAGGGCGTCATCGGCTTTGCGCCGCCACTTTGCTGCAGCGATGAGGAGATCGACGAAATCGTGGAGCGCACCCGCCGCGTTCTCGACGAAACCCTGGCCGATGCGGATGTGCGCGCGGCCATGAAGGGCGTCTGAGCGATGGCGCTGCTTTATCTTTCGCACAAAGAGCGCGCCGAGGTCTGGAAACCGATCTTCGGGCGGGAATTGCCGGAACTGGAATTCTACGACGGCTTTGATGCGGTCCAAGATCCCTCAAAGGTCCGTTTTATCGCGACCTGGAACGCTCCGGCCGACCCGGTGAAGACCTATCCGAACCTGGAGATGATCCTCTCGGTCGGTGCCGGTGTCGACCAGTTCGATTTTCGCGCTCTGCCGGAGCATGTGAAGGTCGCGCGCATGGTCACGCCGAGCATCGCCGAAATGATGCGCGACTATGTCGTTCTCGGTGTTCTGGCGATGCACCGGCAATTGCCGCGTTACATCGCCCAGCAGCGCGACAAGACCTGGAGCGCCGGCCGTGTCGATCTTGCGCGGCGGAAAACCGTCGGCGTGATGGGGCTGGGTCAGCTCGGAACGGCCGTGCTGGAGGCGCTTCGTCCCTTTGGTTTCAAACTCGCCGGCTGGGGGCGCTCGCCCCGCGCGCTCGACGGGGTGCAGACCTTCGTTGGGCGGCGCGAGCTTCCGGCGTTCCTGGCAGGGACCGATATTCTCATATGTCTTCTGCCGCTGACGAAGGAGACCGAGAGCGTTCTCGACGCGCAGCTCTTTGCGGCTCTGCCGAAAGGCGCCACGCTTGTGCATGCCGGGAGAGGTCGGCAGCTCGATCATGATGCGCTTCTAGATGCACTTGATACCGGCCATCTCGAGGGTGCTTTCCTCGATGTGACCGAGCCTGAGCCTTTGCCGGCCGAGCACCCGTTCTGGAGCCATCCGCGCCTCGTTCTGACGCCTCATGTGGCCACCATGACGGATTTCGAAGAGGGGGCCTTGGCCGCAGTTGAGTGCCTGCGCGCACACGAGGAAGGCCGACCGATCCCCGGGCTCGTCGACAAAGCGCGCGGCTATTGACGATTGCGTGAGCAAGATTCCGACTTGCTTCAAAAATCGACAGATTATGCTGTGATGCCGGCCGCATTCGGAACCTCATAAAGGGTCGTCCTGCGAGACTGCATTCCTGGAAAGAAAGCACATTACAGTCGACGGAGTACAAAACCGGGCTGATTTCTGACCAAGCAATCGCCCGGCGACGTTGAGTGCATCGGTGCTACGCCGCGGAAGATTATGCTGCGAGATGGCGGCGTCTCTCGTGGGCGTTCAAGGCGGAGGAATGCGTGACCCGCAGGCTGGCGACTTTCAAAGTTCTGACTTTCGATGTCGTGGGCACGCTCATTGACTTTGAAACGGGCATCAAAAACGGGCTCGCCAGCCTTGCGGCAGACGTAGGTGCGACGCTGGATGGCGAGGAGGCTCTCGCTATCTACCGTGAGAGCCGCCGCGATCCGGGTGCCGGCCGTTTCCCTGACGACGTCGCTCGCTGCTACGACAAGATTGCCGCGAAGATGCATCTTCCGCGCGGTGAGGAATATGGCGCCCGCGTCGTAGAAGCCGTCGCCTCTGCGCCGGCCTTTTCCGACAGCCGCGCAGCTCTTGCGAAATTGCGCCGTCGCTTCCGGCTCGTTGCCATGACCAATGCGCAGCGCTGGGCCTTCGAGCGCTTCTCGGACGAACTTGGGAAGCCGTTTCACAAGTCTTTCACGGTCGACGACACAGGGACCGAAAAACCGGACCCGGCCTTCTTCGAGGCGGTGCTCGCCGATTTGAAGGGCGGGGGGATCGAGAAGGCCGACATCCTGCATGTCGCCCAAAGCCAGTATCACGATATCGGTGTCTCCCGGCAGCTAGGCCTCACCAATTGTTGGATCGAGCGCCGTCACGGCCGGAAAGGCTACGGGGGCACGATCGCCCCTGAGCGGTTCACCGAGCCGGACTATCACTTCACTTCCCTGGCTGCATTGGCGGAGGCCGTCGACCAGCCCTGAACCTGTTTCAAACCGCGCCAAGACGGGATGCCACCTCTTTGTCACCGGAAAGGACCGACGCATGAGCCAGAATGACCGGACGAACTGGGACGTCACGAATTGGACGAGGCGCGACGATGCGATGGTGGAGGAGGCCATCCGACGAGGCGCTTCACGCCGCGATCTCTTGCGTCTGCTTGCGGCGAGCGGCGTGGCGATGGCGGCCGGAAGCGCCATCATGACGCGTGCGACGACGGCCTTTGCTGCGACCCCGAAGAAGGGCGGATCGATCACCGCCGCCGGTTGGTCCTCCTCGACGGCCGACACACTCGATCCCGCAAAAGCCTCTCTTTCCACCGATTATGTGCGTTGCTGCTCCTTCTACAATCGGCTGACCTTTCTCGACGAGAAGGGCTCCGTCGAGATGGAGCTCGCAGAGAGCATCGAATCCGATGACGCCAAGACGTGGAAGATCACCCTTCGCCCGGACATCACCTTCCATGACGGCAAGACGCTGACGACCGACGACGTCATCTATTCGCTCCAGCGCCATAAGGATGAATCCGTCGGCTCCAAGGCGAACGCCATGGCCCAGCAGATGGAGACCTTCAAGAAGGTGGACGACCGGGTTCTGGAGCTGGTGCTGCGTTCGCCGAACGCTGACCTGCCGATCATTCTGTCTCTGCACCATTTCATGATCCTCGCCGACGGCACGACCGACTTCACGACGGCGAACGGGACCGGCGCTTTCAAATGCGAGACCTTCGAGCCCGGGGTTAGATCAGTCGGCGTCCGCAACGAGGATTATTGGAAAGAGAACCTTCCTTATCTCGATTCCCTCGAGTTCATTGCGATCCCGGATGAAACGGCACGCGTGAATGCGCTTCTGTCGGGTGACATCGCGCTCGCTGCCTCAATCAATCCGCGTTCGATCAGGCGCCTCGATACGATCGATACGGTGACTTTGTCGAAGACGACGTCAGGAAATTATACCGACCTCAACGTCCGCCTCGACATGGCGCCAGGCGACAAGAAGGATTTCGTCGATGGCCTCAAATACCTCGTCAATCGCGAGGTCATCGCGCGTTCCGTCATGCGCGATCTGGCTGTTATCGCCAACGATCAGCCGGTTTCGCCGAATGACCGCTATTACAATGCAGAGCTGAAGCCGAAGGATTACGACCCGGAAAAGGCGAAGCAGCTCTTCGAAAAGGCCGGCGTTCTCGGGCAGTCGATCCCGATCGTCGCTTCGACGGCTGCCACCTCGTCGATCGACATGGCGATGGTGGTGCAGCAGGCGGGGTCGGAAATCGGCATGCCCTTCGATGTGCAGCGTGTTCCCTCCGACGGTTACTGGTCGAACTATTGGCTGAAGGCGCCCATACACTTCGGCAACATCAATCCGCGTCCGACCCCGGATATTCTCTTCTCCCTCCTCTACACCTCCGACGCGCCGTGGAACGAGAGCCGCTACCAGTCTGAAAAATTCGACAAGATGCTGGTGGAGGCACGCGGCACCCTCGATGAGGCCAAGCGTAAGGAAATGTACGACGAGATGCAGGTGATGGTGGCGGAAGACGCCGGTACCATCATCCCTGTCTGGATCTCCAATGTCGATGCCCTGTCTTCGAAACTGAAGGGCCTGCAGCCCAATCCGCTAGGCGGCATGATGGGTTACGCCTTCGCCGAATATGTCTGGCTCGACGACTGAGAGAGCTGAAGGCCGAGCCATCCTGCGAGCCTGGGTGCTCGGCCTATCGCGCCCGAAGAACGAGGAGAGAGAGCTGCATGAATTCCACGATCGCCGGTCTTATTATCCGCCGCATTGGGATTATGCTCGTCTCCCTCGTCATTGTTGCGTTTGCTGTCTTCGCGGCCACGGAGCTTTTGCCGGGCGACGTCGCACAGATCCTTCTTGGGCAGTCGGCGACGCCAGAAGCGGTTGCAGGGCTTCGCAAGGCGATGCATCTCGACCAGCCCGCGGTCCTGCGCTTCCTGCACTGGCTTGCTGGTCTTGTGACGGGCGACTTCGGCCGGTCCTACGCCAACAACCGCGACGTGGCAGACCTGATTTCCGGGCGTCTCGTGAACTCGCTGAAGCTCGGAGCCGTCACCACGCTCTTTTCGGTGCCGCTGTCGCTGTTTCTCGGTGTGACCGCGGCCATGTTCCGCGGCTCGTTCTATGACCGCCTCGTGTCGGTCTTCACGGTGACCGTGATCTCGGTGCCGGAGTTCATGGTCGCGACCCTCGCTGTCCTGATTTTCGCTGTCTATCTCGGCTGGCTGCCGGCGCTCTCCTTCGCCAATGAAGTGCACGGCCTGGGTGAGCTTCTGCGGGTCTATGCCATGCCGGTGATCACCTTGAGCTTTGTCGTCTCGGCGCAGATGATCCGCATGACCCGCGCTGCCGTGATCGATACGATCAACACCCCCTATGTCGAGATGGCGCTCCTCAAGGGCGCGACCCGGCGACGAATGGTCATGAGACATGCGCTGCCGAACGCGCTCGGTCCGATCGCGAACGCCATGGCTCTGTCGCTCTCCTATCTCCTCGGAGGCGTCATCATCGTGGAGACGATCTTCAACTATCCGGGCGTCGCCAAGCTCATGGTGGATGCCGTTGCGACCCGCGATCTTCCTCTCATCCAGACCTGTGCGATGCTGTTCTGCCTGAGCTATCTTCTTTTGATCCTCATTGCGGACGTGATTGCCATTGCCTCCAACCCGAGGCTGCGCCAGTGAAAGCTCTCGTCGCCGCCGCCCGCCGCCGCACAGGCTTCCACATCAATGCCGTCGGAACGATCGGCGCGATCGTGGTCCTGTTTTGGATCGTGATTGCAATCTGCGCGCCGCTCCTCGTGCCTTATCCAGTCGGCAAGATCGTCGATTTCGATTTTTTCGGACCGATGTCGCAGAAATTCTGGCTCGGCACCGACTATCTCGGCCGGGATATCCTCTCGCGCATCTTGATGGGTGCGCGCTATACGGTCGGCATCGCCTTCGCCGCGGTGTCGCTCGCCTGTTTCGTCGGCGTTGCACTCGGCATGATCGCCGCCGTCGTGGGCGGCTTCTTCGACACGGCGCTGTCGCGCTTTCTCGACGCGCTCAACGCCATCCCCTCGCTCATGTTCGGGCTTGTGGTCGTTGCCGGCGTCGGCAGCTCCATCCCTGTGCTGATCATGACGCTGGCGCTCATCTATGCGCCGGGGAGCTATCGCTTTGCCCGTTCGCTTGCCGCCAACACCAACACGATGGATTTCGTGACGGTCGCGCGGGCGCGGGGAGAGGGCACCGTCTACATCATCCGGGAGGAAATCCTGCCCAACATCATCGGTCCAGTGCTGGCGGATTTCGGCCTGCGCTTCGTCTTCATCGTGCTGCTTCTGTCAGGCCTGTCTTTCCTCGGCCTCGGCGTGCAGCCGCCGAATGCCGATTGGGGTGGCCTGGCACGCGAAAACCTCGCCGGCCTGCCATACGGTGCGCCTGCCGTGATCTTTCCGTCGATCGCCATTGCGAGCCTGACCATCTCGGTCAACATGCTGATCGACAACCTGCCGACCCGCATCCGCGATCGGAGCGCCTGATGGGCAATATCGTCGAAATTCGTGATCTTGCCGTCGCCGCGAAGACCGATTCCGGGCGTGTCGTGGATATCATCAAAGGCGTCGATATCGAGGTGGCCGAGGGTGAGGTGGTCGCTTTGATCGGCGAAAGTGGTTCCGGCAAAACCACGATCGCATTGACGCTTCTGGGTTACACGCGCCCGGGCTGCAGGATCACCCGCGGCGAGGTCGTGGTCGCCGGCCGAGACATGGTGGCGATGAGCGAGGCGGAGCGCCGGCATGTGCGCGGGCAGCAGGTCGCCTATGTGCCGCAATCGGCAGCTGCGGCCTTCGATCCCTCCCAGACCATCATGGAACAGGTGGTGGAGGTCTCCCGCATTCATCAACTGATGCCGCCGGAGGATGCGCGTCGCAAGGCCGTCGAGCTCTTCCGGGCATTGTCGCTGCCCAATCCGGAGATGATTGGCGCGCGCTATCCGCATCAGGTGTCGGGCGGACAATTGCAGAGGCTGGCGGCGGCGATGGCCCTGATGGGCGATCCCGAGGTGATGGTGTTCGACGAGCCGACGACGGCTCTCGACGTGACGACGCAGATCGAAGTTCTGCGCGCCTTCAAGTCGGTCATCGCCGAGCGGAATATGGCCGGGATCTATGTCTCGCACGATCTTGCCGTCGTCGCCCAGATCGCCGACCGCATCGTCGTCCTGAAGGGCGGCGAAGTGCAGGAAGTGGCCGAGACGGAGAAAATCGTCCACGCGCCGCAGCATGCCTATACGAAAGAGCTTATCGCGGCCTTTCATCCCGTCGAGCGCGCGCCAGTCGATCTGCGCAATATGGCGCAGAGAGATGCCATCTTGGAGGTGGAGAGCCTCAGCGCCGGATATGGACCGACCGGCTCCGATGGACAGCCTGGCTTTCTCGCGCTCAAAGACGTGACCTTCCGCCTGGCAGCAGGTGAGAGCCTCGGGATTATCGGCGAATCCGGCAGCGGGAAGTCGACGTTGGCGCGCGTCATTTCGGGACTTCTGCCGCAATCCTCAGGCAGCGTGACGTTCGAGGGCCGGGAGCTTGCGAAAAGTGTGAGCGGGCGCAGCCGTGAAGAGCTGCGCAAGATGCAGATCGTCTTTCAGCTCGCCGATACCGCTCTCAATCCCAATCGGCCTGTGCGGGCAATTCTGGGCCGCCCGCTCACCTTCTATCATGGCATGAGGGGGCGCCAGCGCGAGGCGGAGGTCGACCGGCTGCTCGATATGGTGCGCCTGCCGGCCGCCTTGAAACATCGTCTGCCGAGCGAATTGTCGGGCGGCCAGAAGCAGCGCGTCAACCTGGCGCGCGCCTTGGCGGCGAAACCTGAGCTGATCCTCTGCGATGAGATCACCTCGGCGCTGGATACGGTGGTGGCGGCCGCCATCCTGAAGCTCCTCGATGAATTGCAGCGAGAGCTTGGCCTTTCCTACATGTTCATCAGCCACGATCTGTCGACGGTCGAAGCGATCTGCGACGAGGTCATGGTGATGTATCAGGGAGAGAAGGTGGAGGAGATGCCGACGAACCGCATGAAGTCAGGTGCCGAGCATCCCTATTCCCGTCTCTTGATATCCTCTGTGCCACAGCTCGACACCAACTGGCTCGACCGCCTTGAGCAGGACAACGAGCTGATGCAGGCCGTCGCCGGACGCTGAGCAAAGCTGCAGCCAGCGGCTTGCCTCAGGCGTGAAGCTTGTCGCGGAACAGCGATATCAGCGGTAGATGCGGCTTGATGAAGGGCGATTTGATCACCACGAAGCTGAAATACTTGTCGATGCCGATGTCGTCATCGATGAGCTTTTCCATGATCGTCTGGTAATGCACGATGCCGGCCGTCACGAATTTGGCGAGATAGTCGTAACCGCCCGAGACGAGGTGGCATTCCACGCACGAATCGATCTTCTCAATTGTCGCCTGAAAGCGCGAAAAGTCCGTATGTCGATGGTTTTTCAGGGTGAACTCGGTAAAGACGGTCAGCGTCTCTCCGATCTTGCTCACATCGATCTGCGCTGAATAGCCGGTGATGTAGCCGGAAGCCTGAAGCTTCTTCATGCGGGTCAGGCAGGGGCTTGGCGAGAGATTGACGAGCTCCGCGAGCTCGACATTGGTGATACGCCCGTTCTTCTGCAACTCGCAGAGGATCTTCACGTCGATCATATCGAGTTTCATGCGCGAATTGGTGGGCAGGGGGACCTCCTCCGGCGTGCACGGCATAAGATGCCGGCAGATTGCGCCGAGTTGAGCTTTCTGACAACCAGCCTGCGCGTGCATGCTTGAAACACAAGCTGCCGCCGTCTGCATGTTTCGAAGCATCTTCTGCTGCTGAAGCTGGAGATTGCTGCCGATCCGAACCGGTCTCGATGCTAGATTCGGAGCGATTGGAGAGATTCATGCCTGTTCCTTTGCTGAGCGTTCCCTCATCCCCGCAATTGCCGGCGGCCGCCGATGTCGTCGTGATCGGAGGCGGGATCATCGGGGTGTCGGCGGCATATTTTCTCGCAAAGCGCGGCGTCAGCGTCGCTCTCCTGGAGAAGGGGATGATAGGCGCCGAGCAGTCGAGCCGGAATTGGGGCTGGTGCCGACAGCAAAACCGTGACGCACGCGAACTGCCGCTGGCGACCAGGAGCCTGGAGCTGTGGGACGAGCTCGTTGCGGAGCTCGGACCGGGTCTCGGGTTCCGGCGCTCCGGCCTCCTTTATCTCTCAAACGACGAGAAGGAGATCGAAGGCTGGGCGGAATGGTGCCGCTTTGCCGCGACGATGGGCGTAACGAGCCATCCTCTCAGCCGAGAGGAGGCCACGTCGCGGGGCGCCATCACTGGAAAATCGTGGAAGGGTGGCGTCTTTTCTCCGTCTGACGGGATTGCTGACCCCGCCCGCGCGGCACCGATGATCGCCGAAGGCATCATGCGGTTCGGAGGCACGGTTCATCAATCCTGTGCCGCCCGAGGCCTCGAAAAAGAAGGCGGGCGCGTCTCTGCGGTTGTGACAGAAAAAGGCGCTATCCGGACGCGACAGGTGGTGATGGCAGGCGGCGCCTGGGCGTCCTCGTTCTGCCGGCAGTTCGGCGTGGTGTTTCCGCAGGCGTCGATCCGCTCCTCCGTTCTTTCCGTTGAGCCGGGAGCGGAAGGGCTTCTCGACGCATTGCACACGGCGGATGTGACCGTGACGCGACGCGGAGATGGCGGCTACACGCTCGCGGTGTCGGGGATGGCGAAGACGGATCCGACTCTGCAGCAGCTGCGCTTCGCCCGGTACTTTCTGCCGATGTTCGCCAAGCGTTGGCGCAGTTTGTCGCCGGGTGATCTCACGGCGTTGCGCGCCGGACATGAGACGATCGCGCGCTGGTCACTCGATCGGCCGACGCCCATGGAGCGGATGCGTATTCTCGATCCCGCACCCTCCACGCGGGCGACGGACAAAATCCTGTCGCGGGCACGTACGCTGCTGCCGGCCCTGAAACAGGTGCCCGTGCAGGCACGCTGGGCCGGCTACGTCGACAGCACACCTGATGGTGTGCCGGTGATCGACCCGAATGTGGGGCCGGGAGGGTTTCTGCTGGCCGCCGGTTTTTCCGGACATGGTTTCGGGATCGGACCGGGGGCGGGGCAGCTCATCGCCGATCTCGTCACCGGAGCGGAACCGAGCGTCGATTACAAGCAATATGCGCTGTCGCGCTTCGGACGCAGCGCCCGGGGGAAAGTCGCCGAATTCTGAAACAGGTTTGTGGTTGCCGCGCGACGGGCTGGCCCCGCCCGTCAGTCCTCAGCCGAGCCTGCAGATCCCCCGAGGATGCGCCTACTCGCCGTCCTCCCACCGCTTTTCGGCGCGCCACAGCGCCGTGCTGTCAGCATAGCCGAGCGCCTGCGCGAGCCGTGACCGATTTCCGCCAGGGGCCGCGTTGTGCCGGCGCAAAAGGGACTTCCTGTAGTCCTGCACCAATTTGCGGATGGACGTGCCTTCGTCCGCGAGGCGGCGCTGAAGTGTCCTCGGTGGAATTCCGAGCTCTCTGGAGATTGTGGCGAGCGTGATGTTGGTGAAACCGAGATGGATGGCGATGAGCGCCAGGACACGTTCGGAATAGGTGGTGGGAGCCACGGTTTCGACGAAGAGATCGTTGATATGCCGCTCCAGGACGCTGGCGAGAGCGGGATCCTCTTTGCGATAGACGCGGCGGGCGCCGGCAAGGTCCATCACCAGCCTGTTGGTCGACTGTCCGAACAGGACAGGTGCCTGGAAGATGCGCTCCAGCGGTTTCGGGTCGCGCGGTGCGCCGTGCTCGAAGTGCACCTCGAGGGGCCGCCAGCTGCTTGAAAAGCACTGCCTGACGAGATGGCAGGTCGTCGCCAGGGTGAACTCGCTGTCCTGCCTGCGCGGGGAGAGCGACGTGTCGGTGATTCCGTAGGACCATATCAGTGTCTCGTCTTCGCAGGAGACGGACGAATGACTGGCGCCCTGCAGCGCGGCCATCGAGCAGCACAGGCGCTTGAAAGCGGCTTCGATGGTCGAGGTCATCGAGAAAAGCATGCCCATCGGCCCGAGATCCGCGGGCTTGATCGACACCCCGAGCTCAGCACCGAGAAAAGGATCGCGAACCACGACGGCAGCCTCTTCGAAGGCAGCGAGATAGCGGGCGATCGGGACGACAGCATAAGGATCGTTGAGCTGAGCCCGCAATATACCGTGGCCCGCCAGTAAAACGTCGGTCTTGGCTGTGCGCTTGTCGAGTTCTTGAATGATCGGCGCCAGTGCGGAGGCGCGAATTGATGCAATCACTGGCATGCGACTGTCTAAGTGTAGGGCATTTGCCGTTGACATAATCGTCAAACCCCCTCTCGGCGCGAATTATCGATTCATTGGCGTAACATGCAATATCGATACCAAATTCCCCCTCGTAGCTTTGGCGAATAGCAGTTCCAATGAGGGGTGATATGACGTTGGAAATCGCCAATCCTGTCGCCAGTCCGAGACTGGCAAGGAATTCGGTGGGGCTTGCCCATATCGTATTCTTCGTCGTCGCAGCCGCCGCTCCTTTGACCGCCGTTGTCGGAGCTTCACCGGTCGCTTTCGCTTTCGGCAACGGTGCGGGCGTTCCCGGCGCCTACCTTCTGGCGGGGCTGTTGTACCTGGTCTTCTCCGTTGGGTTCACGGCAATGAGCCGCCATGTGGAGGGGGCCGGTGCTTTCTATGCGTATATCTCTCAAGGCATCGGCCGGCCGACGGGCGTCGGCGCGGCCCTGATGGCGCTGATCACCTACAGTGCCGTGCAGATCGCCATCTACGCGCTCTTCGGCGTCTTCGTTGCGGCGGGGCTCGCGCCTTACGGCATCGAGATGCCCTGGTGGGTCTGGTCGTTCGCCGCCTTGGCGGTGGTCCATCTCTGCGGGCAGCGCAACATCGCGTTCTCGGGCAAGATCCTCGGTGTCTGCATGGTGGCGGAGATCGTTATTCTCCTGCTGCTCGATGTCGGGATCCTCCTGCAAGGCGGCGGGCCGGAAGGCATCGGCTTGACCTCGTTCGCACCCGCTACCGTCCTGTCGCCGGGGCTGGGGGCGGCACTCGTCTTCGTCATCGGCTCGTTCATCGGCTTTGAGGCCACAGCCATTTTCGGCGAAGAGGCTGAAAACCCTGAGACGACGATCCCGAAGGCGACTTATGTCGCCGTCCTTCTCATCACCTTGTTCTACGCGTTTTCGACCTGGGCGATCGTGCAGCATTACGGCGCCTCGCAGGTGCAGGCGGTCGCCGAAGCCGGGCTCGACAATTTCTTCTTCGCAGCCATGGATGCGGTGCTCGGGCGCTGGGCCAGCGAGACCATGAACATCCTTCTGATCACGAGCCTGTTTGCCTGCGTGCTCTCGTTTCACAACACGCTCAACCGCTATTTCTTTGCTCTAGGTCGGGAAGGGCTGGCGATGAGGGCCCTCGGTCGGGTGCATGAAAAGCATCTGTCGCCGCACATCGCCGGCGTCGTCCAAAGTGTGAGCGCGGCCGCCATCCTTCTCGTCTTCGTCGTCTCGGGAGCCGACCCCTATGCCGTGGTCTTCTCCTGGATGTCCGCTCTCGCGGTGATCGGCATCTTATCGGTGCAGGCTTTGGTTTCCGTGGCGATCATCCTGTATTTCCATCGCCATCCTGACCAGCATGGCCGCTGGACCACGCTGGTGGCACCGAGCGTTGCATTCGTGGGATTGCTCGGAGCTCTTGCCCTGGTGATCAACAATCTCTCGCTGCTGTCGGGCAGCGACAGTCCCGTGGTCGCCTCGTTCCCCTATGCGATCGTCCTCGTTTGCCTGGGTGGCATCCTCTTCGGCTATCGCATCAAGGCGAAGCGCCCCGATCTCTATGCCGGGCTCGGCCGCATGCTCGACTAGCCCTCCCGGAAGGCCGGCAGGCGTTCCATGATTGGAGCGCCGTGCCTGCCGGCCTTCGCCTCTTCCTTTCTCCCTTCAATCACCGTTTCAAGTCGCACGGTGCGCAGGCGCCTGCGCGACGCGAGCCCGAACACAAGGACCAAACCGATGCCGGGTCTGCCGAAAATCGATTTCCTCTACCTCTCCGAACAAGACATGATCCGGGCCGGCGTGACCGACATGCCCGCCTGTGTCGACTGCATGGAAGAGATGTTCGCCCTGCTTCATCAGGGCGATTACCGAATGGCCGGTCCCAACAGCGACAGCCATGGGGCCATGGTCGTCTTCCCTGAAAACTCGCCCTTCCCAAAGATGCCGAAGCCTACGGCGGATCGTCGTTTCATGGCGATGCCGGCCTATCTCGGCGGCAATTTCTGCACTGCGGGTGTCAAATGGTATGGCTCCAACATCGCAAACCGGGACAAGGATCTGCCCCGCTCGATCCTGATGTTTACGCTCAACGACGCCGATACGGGCGCACCGCTCGCCTATATGTCGGCCAATCTTCTTTCCGCTTACCGCACCGGCGCAGTGCCGGGCGTCGGGGCGCGGCACCTTGCGCGCAAGGATTCAAAAATCGTTGGCATCCTAGGGCCTGGTGTGATGGCGCGCACCGCGCTCGCTGCCTTCATCGCCGCCTGTCCGAAGATCGACACCGTCCGGGTCAAGGCGCGCGGGCAGAAAAGCCTCGATGTCTTCATCGCCTGGGTGAAAGAGCATTACCCGCAGATCACCAAAATCGAGATCGTGAACGACCTCGAGGCAGTCGTTCGTGATTGCGATATCGTCACCTATTGCGCCTCCGGTGAAGTCGGCGATCCGGAGACCTATCCGATCGTCAAGCGCGAATGGGTGAAGCCGGGTGCGTTCCTGGCCATGCCGGCCCTTTGCGAAATCGACGAAGCGATGAAAGCTCCCGACGTCCGCAAGGTCCTGGACAACACCGGTCTCTACGAGGCCTGGTACGAAGAGGTTCCGAAGCCCGCGCATCGCACCATCCCGGTGATCGGCGTGAAGTTCATGGATATGCTCGCCGAGGGCAGCATGAAGCGCGAGGAGCTGGAGGATCTCGGCGCGATCGTCGCAGGCGATGCCTCAGGCCGAACCAACGATGACGAGATCATCCTGATGTCGGTCGGAGGCATGCCGGTCGAAGACGTTGCGTGGGGCACCGTGATTTACCGCAATGCGGTGGAGAAGGGCATCGGCCAGAAGCTCAACCTGTGGGACGAGCCGGCGCTGCGCTGAGGCGCGCCCAACATATCCACCCGCCATCGAATAAAGCTCTGCACAAGATCGAGGGACGCCGGCTGGCGGCGTCCTTCCGTCCGATAGCGAGACGGCTCATTGCGCTCGACCGCTGCACGGGGACGAGCCCCGGCAACGGTCTCTCAGAAGGATCTCCCCCATGGCCCCCACGATCACGCCGGTTGAAACGGCGCAGGATTTTCCGCCTCGCACCTCTGTCGTCATTATCGGAGGCGGCATCGTTGGCCTGACGGCTGCCTTGACGCTTGCCGAAAAGAACATCCCCGTCGTCGTTTTGGAGAAAGGACGGCTCGCGGGCGAGCAATCGTCGCGAAATCTCGGCTGGGTCCGCAAGACGATCCGAGCCGCGCCGGATGTGCCCCTGGCAATGGCCGCTGATCGGCTGTGGGCCGCGATGGCAATGCGGGTCGGGGCCAATGTCGGCTATGAGCGCACCGGCATCATGTATCTCGACCGCACCGAAGCGGATGTGGCCGGGCATGAGGATTGGCTGAAATCGGTGAGCCATCTGGGGCTCGATTCGCGCCTCGTCACGCCTTCAGAGATCGATGAATTGGTGCCGGGCGGCGAGGGCAAATGGGCCGGTGGCCTTTACACGCCGTCGGACGGCCACGCCGACCCGACCCTGGCGGCGAGCGCGATCGCGAAAGCCGCGATTTCGAAGGGCGCCATCGTCGTGGAAAATTGCGCGGTACGCACCTTGTCTTTGGAAGCGGGCAGGGTCGCCGGTGTCGTGACCGAGCGCGGAGAGATCCGCTGCGACCACGTCCTTCTCGCCGGGGGGCTGTGGTCGCGCCGCTTCCTCGGCAATCTCGGTATCAGCTTGCCGACCTTGCCGCTCGTCTGTTCGGCGTTCCGTTCCCCGCCGATGCAGGGGCCCTGCAAAATCGGCGTGGCCGGACCGGATTTCTCCTTCTGTCAGCATCACGACGGCAGCTTCATCATGACCCAGCGTGCCGCTCTGATGGCACCTTTGACGCTCGATCACGTGCTGATCGGCATGCGGTATCTGTCGCAGCTGCGTGGAAACCGCGGCATCGTGCGGATGAAGGTCGGGCGCGAAACGATCGATGATCTGAAACTCCCGCGCCGTTGGGGACCTGCGGACGAAAGCCCCTTCGAAAAGCTTCGTGTGATGGATCCGCCGACGGTCTCCAATTTCAACCGAGAGGCGGTCGCCAATCTCAGTGCGGCCTGGCCGTCCTTGAAAGGTGTCGAGATAGAATCTGCCTGGGCCGGCACGATGGATATCACGCCGGACACTCATCCGGTGATCGGGCCTGTCGCCAGCATTCCGGGGCTGACCTTGGCGACCGGCTTTTCCGGCCACGGTTTCGGCACGTCGCCTGCCGCAGGTCAGCTCGCGGCCGAACTGGTGACGGGAGAGACGCCGATCGTGGATCCCGCTCCTTATCGCTTCGAGCGGTTCTGATGCCGGTGGCCTAAGCTCCTGAGAGAAGAGTCTGAAAGTGAGCGGGACGGAGGCTTACCGGTCCGCAGTGTCTGGCGCCTCGCAGAGCGTCGAGCGGATGAGGAAGCGGCGCTCGCGGCCATTGTCCAGGGAGAACATGCCGCCACGCCCGGCAACGACGTCCAGGACGAGATCTGTGTGCTTCCAGCGCTCGTATTGCGCCCCGCCGATATAGAAGGGCATGCCGTCGATCTCTCCGAGCTTCACATCCTGCTCGCTGATCAGAAATCCGTCTTCCGGGTAACACATCGGCGAGGAGCCGTCGCAGCAGCCACCGGATTGATGGAAGAGGACAGCGCCATGGTCGGCAATGATCTCCTGCAGGAGCTCGCGTGCGGCTGGCGTTGCGGAGACTGAGCCCATCGCTTTCACCTTGCGAATTTCAAAGGGCAGGACGGGAAGGTGGGGCAGCATTGCCGCCCCACCGAGCTGGTATCTCAGGCGGCGATCTCGATGACCGCCCGGCCGTCGATCTGGCCCTTGTGCATCTTCTCGAAGACGCTGTTGACGTCTTCCAGCTTCACCGGATTGACGATCGACTTGACCTTGCCGTGGCCGGCAAAATCGAGCGCCTCCTGAAGGTCGAGACGGGTTCCGACAATGGAGCCGCGAACCGTGATTCCTGCCAGAACCATGTCGAAGACGGAGATCGGGAAAGAGCCTGGAGGCAGACCGTTCATCGCGATCGTGCCGCCGCGGCGGACCATGTTCTCAGCCTGCTCGAAGGCCTTCAGATTGACGGCCGTGACGAGAACGCCGTGTGCGCCGCCTCCGGTCTCTTTCTTGATCTTGGCGGCAGCGTCTTCCTTGGCGGCATTCGCCGTCAGTGTGGCGCCGAGATTTCGTGCCAGATCGAGCTTGTGATCGTCGATGTCGACGGCGGCGACGTTGAAGCCCATCGCCTTGGCGTATTGGACGGCAAGGTGGCCGAGGCCTCCGATGCCCGAGATGACCACCCAGTTGCCGGGGCGGGCATCGGTCATCTTCAGCCCTTTGTAGACGGTCACGCCAGCGCACAGGATCGGAGCGATTTCGGTGAATCCGATATCATCCGGAAGGTGCCCGACATAATTGGGATCGGCCACGACGTATTCGGCAAAACCGCCATTCACCGAATAGCCGGTATTCTGCTGGGATTCACACAAGGTCTCCCAGCCGCCGACGCAGTGCTCGCAATGCCCGCAGGCCGTGTAGAGCCACGGGATACCGACCCGGTCGCCTTCCTTGACGCGGGTGACGCCCGCACCGACACCGGAGACATAGCCGACGCCTTCATGGCCTGGAATGAAAGGCGGGTTCGGTTTGACCGGCCAGTCTCCCTCCGCGGCATGAAGATCTGTGTGACAGACACCTGAGGCCTGGATCGCGACCTGGATCTGTCCTGGCCCCGGCTCGGGAACCGGCACCTCATCCACACTCAGCGGTTTGCCGAATTCGCGCACGACTGCGGCCTTCATGGTCTTCGCCATTGTCTTCCTCCCTTGGATTTTGTCTTGGAAAAGAAGCCCGGCGGCCCCCAAGTCGCCGGGCCCTCGCCGGTGGCTCGTTCAGAAAAAGCCGAGCTTCTTGGGATTGTAGCTGACGAGCAGATTCTTCGTCTGCTGGTAGTGGTCGAGCATCATCGAATGGGTCTCGCGGCCGATCCCCGATTGCTTGTAGCCGCCGAAAGCCGCATGGGCCGGATAGGCGTGGTAGCAATTGGTCCAGACGCGCCCGGCCTGGATGTTGCGGCCGAAATGGTAGCAGCGGTTCATATCGCGGCTCCACACGCCGGATCCGAGGCCATAGAGCGTGTCGTTGGCGATATGCAGCGCTTCTTCCTCGTCCTTGAAGGTCGTCACCGACACGACGGGACCGAAGATCTCCTCCTGGAAGATGCGCATCTTGTTGTTGCCGTGAAAGACGGTCGGCTGGACGAAATAGCCGCCTTCCAGCTCGCCGCCGAGATGGTTGCGCTCGCCGCCGGTGAGGATTTCAGCGCCTTCCTGTTTGCCGATGTCGATATAGGAGAGGATCTTTTCGAGCTGTTCGCTCGATGCCTGCGCTCCGATCATCGTCTCCGGGTCGAGCGGATTGCCCTGCTTGATGGCTTTCACGCGCTCCAATGCACGCTCCATGAAACGGTCGTAGATGGAGTGCTGGATCAGCGCCCGCGACGGGCAGGTGCAGACTTCACCCTGGTTGAGGGCGAACATCACAAACCCTTCGATGGCCTTGTCGAAGAAATCGTCGTCTTCCGCGCATACGTCGTCGAAGAAGATGTTCGGCGATTTCCCGCCAAGCTCCAGCGTCACCGGAATGAGGTTCTGGCTAGCATATTGCATGATCAGCCGGCCGGTCGTCGTCTCGCCGGTGAACGCGATCTTCGCGATGCGGTTGGAGGAGGCGAGGGGCTTGCCGGCTTCGAGCCCGAAGCCATTGACCACGTTGAGGACACCCTCAGGCAGAAGGTCGCCGATGACGTCCATCAACACCATGATCGAGGCGGGCGTCTGTTCGGCCGGCTTCAAGACCACGCAATTGCCTGCGGCGAGCGCCGGAGCGAGCTTCCAGACCGCCATGAGGAGAGGAAAATTCCACGGTATGATCTGGCCGACGACACCCAAGGGCTCGTGGAAATGGTAGGCGATCGTCTCGTGATCGATTTCGGAGAGCGTGCCTTCCTGTGCCCGCACACAGCCGGCGAAATAGCGGAAGTGGTCGATCGCAAGCGGCAGGTCTGCAGCCTTCGTTTCCCGGATCGGCTTGCCGTTGTCCCAGGTCTCTGCGGTGGCGAGGAGATCGAGATTCTCCTCCATCCGGTCGGCGATACGATTGAGGATGAAAGCCCTCTGGGCGACGTTGGTCTTGCCCCAGGCGTCTTTCGCCGCGTGCGCGGCGTCGAGGGCCGCCTCGATGTCTGCCGCATCCGAGCGTGCCACCTCGCACAGCGATTTGCCGGTGATCGGCGTGACGTTGTCGAAATACCGACCCGACTTCGGCGCCACCCATTTGCCGCCGATGTAGTTGTCGTAGCGTGTGGCGAAAGGCAGCCGCGTTTCGCCGAACGGCCGTTCCAGTTGATCCATTGCTGTTCTCCCTAACCGGGCGCTCTTGGCGAGAGAAAAGCGTTTCCTCTCGGGCGCCCTGGACAACAGGATCGATGTCGCCTGGAGGTCTGTCAGCCCCCCTCCAGCGGGAGAGAGGCTGCATCTGTCGCAGGAATGCGACAGGGAGCCGCGGGATCTTGTGTCGCCGCCTCCAGCCGTTTTGCGCCGAGTTTGCGATGGAAGGTCGCGCGCGAGATTCCGAGGATGCGCGCCGCCGCCGAGACATTGCCGCCGGTGCGGGCAAGAGCGCGGGCAAGAACCGCGCGTTCCGCATCCTCCAGGCTCTCCACACCCGGGATACTCAGGAGATCGGAGGCCGGCACCGGCGCCTTGGCGAGGTTGCCTTTGATCCCCAAGGCCAAGCGCGCGCTGTGCGATGCGCCGACGGCGAGGTCGTCGGCATTTACGGCGACGAGCGCCGCCGGATTGTGCTCCAGCCCTGAGACGGCGAGGATCCGCGCATGCGCAAACGTGCGCCGGAACGCTTCCGCTTCGATCCGCCGTGCCGCTTCGCGCACGCTGAGCGCGATGAGCCCGGCGAAAGTCTCGGTGAGATCGGTGCGGCAGGAGGAGACGTCGAGAACGCCGGCGAGTTCGCCGTTGTGGTCATGGATGGGGGCCGCCATGCAGCCGAGCGCCCCGTTGCGCGCAAAGAAGTGCTGGTCGCGGTGCACGGTGACGGGGCGGCGCTCGATGACGCAGGTGCCGATGCCGTTGGTGCCTTCCGTTGCCTCGCTCCACAGCGCGCCCGGCCATAATCCCCACTCGTCGAAGATGGCATCGTCGCCAGCCTCGCCGCGACGCTCGACCGGCACGCCGTCGCTATCGGCGAGGAGCACGCAACACCCTGCCGCGCCGACGGCGCTGAAGAGCTGATCAAGACTGGCTTCGGCGGCGCGAATCCATGGCTCCATCCGCTCGCGAACCAGAGCGAATTCGCTCACCGTCAGCCGGTGAGGCGGGTGCCTGTTGGCTGGGTCTAGCCCATAGAGACGCGCCGAGCGGCTCCAGGACGCGACCATCGGCGATTGCGCGGCGGCCCCGGCCGCGATCGCAGAGTGAACCACATCGACGTGGGCACAAGTCTCGGACATCCCAAGTTTCCTCCCATGGGGTTTCGATGCGCATGGCCGTTTTCTGTATTCGGCCTTACTTGGCGCATCGTCCGATCACGCGTTCTTGCAGGCTCCTTCATTTGTTCTTGCGGCATGACTGTCGACGTTCTGCGGCGACGCCATGCACGACGGGCGCGGTCTCTCGTATTCAGTGTGACGCAAGTATTCTTCGACATGGGCTGCAAACGCAAGAGGCGCCCATCGGCGCCTCGCCATCTTGTGCGAGCCGCCAAGCGGCAGCCGCGCGATGAAAACGACCGGCCGCCGATGTGAAGGTGAGCGGTGCGATGACCGGCGGGATGTCCTACGAGTCTCCGTCATGCCTGCCGCTTCCTGTCGTTCCGACACGTTCGGTTCTTGGCCGCAGATTTCGCCGAGTGGGTTTGGACAAGCAGGGAAGGCCTCAACCTTCGAAATCCCACCTCCTCAGATGCTCCTTCTATTCCCTGCCGGGTTGCTGCTTTGAAACGGGCAAGTCGATGCAGCAATGCAGGCCCGTTTCGGTGAGATCGAAACTCGTCTTTGCCCCAAGAGAATAGGGGAGCGCTTTCTCTATCAGCTCCCTGCCATAGCCTCCGCTGTTTGCGCGCTCACCCTCGCGTCGAAGATGGATCCCGTCCTCTATCCATCGCAGGACCAGCCTGAGTTCGCCACCATCCTCACGATGCATGGTCCACGTCACGCTGAGGTGACCGTGATCGCCCGAAAGCGCGCCATACTTGCGCGCGTTGGTCGCGAGTTCGTGCAGCGCCAGCGCCAGCGTTTGAACGGTGCGATTCCGCAGCCGCACCTGCGGACCTTCGGTGATGATCCGGTCTGTACCGGCGGTGGCGCCAAGCGCGTCGAGCTCCGAATGAACGAGGGCGCCGATGCTGACCGCTTCCTGTTCCGCATGTGACAGGAGCCCTTGAACCCGCGAGAGCGCCGCCAGACGGTCCCCAAATCGCCCTGCGAAATCTGGGAGGCTGTCACTCGTCCGCAATGTCTGCTCTGAGATCGAGCGCACCACCCCAAGAAGGTTGCGGGTACGGTGCTGGAGCTCTGCCACCAGGATCGCCTGCGTGTCCGCCCAGCGCTTTTGCTCGGTAATGTCGCGCATAACCCCGAGCATCCGGGTCGCGTGACCGCCGCTGTCGTAGAAGAAGCGCCCTTGCGCGTCGAGCCAGTGGATGGAACCGTCGGGATGAAGGCTGCGGAACTCGTGCTGGTAGAGCCTGTTTTCATCTCGCGCTGAGGTCAGCGCCCGTTCGGTGGCGGCCCGATCCTCCGGATGAACCCGTGCGATCCACGCCTCGTAGCTCGGCACGACCTCGCCGACCTCGTACCCCTCCATGCGGAAATGCTCGTCCGACCAGAGGATGGCCCCGGTCACGAGATCCCAGTCCCAGGTCCCGAGACCGCCGATGGTGAGCGCGAGGCTCAGGCGCTCCTCGCTCTCGCGGAGCTGCAATTCGGCCGTCTTCTTTTCGGTCACATCAATAAGCACACCGCGCACACGCATGGGCGAGCGGTCGCCAACCACCTCCGCAAGCTCCACCCGGCCATGCATTTGCACCCATCGCACTTCGCCGTTCGGGCGGATGATGCGGTGCTCGTGGAAAATCGTTCCGCTGCCCCGAGGGTGGCGTACTTCATCGTGGAGCCGCGCTAAGGCGGATCGGTCTTCGGGGTGGATGAAGTCCGGAACGGGGTCAGTTATTGGCGGCTCATTCTGCGGATAGCCGATGATGTCTCTGAATTCCGGTGACCAATAAAGGGTGCCCGCGCGCCAATCTGCCTCGAAGACACCCAGGCGGGCCGCGGTCGTTACTTCCTTGAACCGTGCATCACTCTCGCGAATATGCGTGATGTCGCGAATGGCGAGGACGATCAGCTCCATGTGATCCAGACGCCGGCCGTTCAGCACCATCACCCGCTTGCCGATATCATCGAATACGTGCGTGACTTCGTAGTCGTCGAAAGCGCGCTCACGGGGCAGCACGTCTTCCAAGAGCTGGCGTAGTTGTGGAATGTTCCACTGGCCATTGCCTAGCTCGTAGACAAGACGGCCAACCGTTTGCTTCGGGTTGACTTCGAAGAGGTTGTAGAATGAACCGCTGGCGGAATGGACGCTCAGATCCGGCTTAAGGATCAGTAGCCCCTCGCGCACGCTGTCGATGAGCTTGTCGGCGAGCTCGACCCGGCCGGTCAGCT
Source organism: Afifella sp. JA880 (assembly GCF_025379905.1). Classification (NCBI taxonomy): domain Bacteria; kingdom Pseudomonadati; phylum Pseudomonadota; class Alphaproteobacteria; order Hyphomicrobiales; family Afifellaceae; genus Afifella; species Afifella sp. JA880. The sequence continues at coordinate 711,937 of NZ_JAOANH010000001.1, read as the reverse complement.
CGGCTCGCAATGCCTCGCGTTCGGTATCGTCGGAAATAGCCAGAAGGACCAGATCCTGATGATCTCGTCTTGCGATCCGTCGCCCGCTGACATGCATCACGCGCCTGCCGAGGCGTTCGAATTCGTGCTCCACGCGATAGTCCGAAACTGTTCTCCTCTCCGGCAGAACCTCACTTAGAAGGTGGCGCAGCTCCCTAATATCCCACTGACCATTACCGAGTTCGTAGATGAGACGCCCGAGCGTTTCGTCGCGAGTCACCTGAAAATGCTCTAGGAAAGCATTGTTCGCAGTCTCAACGCGCAACTCGGGGTCAAGCGCCAGGAGCGGAAGACGCACGGTCTCAAGAATTGCGCTCGCGAGAGCATCATCCTGCTGGATTTGCATTGGCTCCCTCGCGTTGCCGACGTTGAAGACGGCAGTTTCAGACACAATGACAGGCACGCTGCATGATCGGCACTGTGAATACCTAGCGGATATCGTCAAGCACAAACGCCCCTTCGGGGCCGCCACTTAGCTCGCAGGGAGCAGACGTTGCAGAAGCTCGGTCTGTTACGTATGCGCGAGCTTGGTGAGGGGCTGTTCTGCGCCGGCGGACGGCTCCAGTCTTCGCACACTGCGTGGCGGCGGCGCGTCGGGTCTGTTCCGTAGAGACGAGGGGATTGAAATATCCCGCACCAATGGCCGCATCCGGCCGATCCGGTTGAGCCGTCAATGCGCGTGTCCTACCACGCCAGATCTCGGTTTTGCGGGCAGTTCTCCGAGGTCGATGTAAAGATCCTGCTCCGGCAGATCATATGTCGCGTCTCTAGCCAGGGTGAGAAGCATCGTCTTCATCACCGCGATCGTCAGCCACTCCCCGGCGCAGCGGTGGTTCGCGGCGTGTCCGCCGCCGCCCTGAGGAATGAGACTGTAGGCGTTGCCGCGCCATCCCAAGAAGCGTTCCGGTCGAAATTTTTCCGGCTCGGGCCAAAGACGTTGATCGTGGTCGGTTCCGTAAAGGTCGAGGATGAAGCGGTCGCCGGCCTCAAAGGAGAAGCCGCGCCAGTCAAACGGAGCGCGAGCGATTCCGGCAACGACGGGGAAGAACGGATAAAAGCGTCGCACTTCCTGCACGAAGGCCTCGCGATAAGCGTCGTCCGTGCTGACGCGATCGCGCGTCTCCGGATGACGGTGCAAGGCGAGCGCTCCATAGGCCATGAAGCGGGCAATGGCCACGGTGGGGCGTATGATGTTGAGGATCTCGACGCTGGCCAAGGAGGCATCGAGAACGTTGCCAGCGGGATCGCGATGTCGACTGATGACGGCAAGAGCGCTTTCGGGAAGCGGCGTAAGCGAACCGGCGCGCACCGCCTCGACCGCGTGGCGGACTCGACGCTCGGCCCGGAGGCGCAGGAGGCGCGCTGCCCAATTCTTGGGGCCGACGGTGCCGGCATTGTCGATCATGGCACCGAGTTCCCGCGTGAATGGCTGCAACTCGTCGGCCTCGAGTGGCATACCCGCCCACTCGCAAACGGCGCGGCACAGGACGAGGCGGAATTCGTCGTGCAGCACGACCCTGTCCACGCTCCGCCACATCGCGGCCCTTTCCTGGAGGGCGTCGGCGGCGCGCTCGGCGATCTCCTGCAACCGCTCTTTCCTCATAAGCGATAGCATCATCTCCTTGCGATGATGGTGAGCGGTGCCGTCAAGTGTCGCCACGCTGCCTTTGTCCTGCAGGAGTTTCAGCGTCGAGGCGGGCAGGGCGCTGCGGCGCGTGAACCGTTCGGGCTCGTAGAACATCTTGGCTGCGTCTTCGCCGAGCGTGCAATAGAACCGTCGGCCAAGCAGGCGCGTTTGGAAGATATCCGAATTGAAATCGCGGCACCGGCGTCCGACAAACTCGTATCCCTCTCGCAGGAAAGCGAGACTGCTGTCGAGCGTGTGCTCGCGCGGCATCTGAGGCATTTCTGGTCTCCGCCAGGTCTCTGCTCCTGGGTCAACAACCTGGGAACTCTCCGGTTCGCCTGAGCGGCAGGCTTTTGTTTCTACGTCTCAGGGTTTTGAGGCCGGGGGGTTGCCTCAAGGGCTCCTTGCCAGGAGCTCCCGGCCTAAAGCTGTGAAGCTGCCATGACCGCACAGGGCCATTGTGAGGTCGAGGTCGGCGGAGAGGTTGTCGATGACCTCGCGCACACCTCGTTCCCCGGCGAGAGCGAGCCCATAGACATAGGGTCGGCCAATGAGGACCGCCGCGGCGCCGAGGGCCTTCGCCTTGAGGATGTCGGCGCCCGTCCGAATGCCGCTGTCGAAGAGGATCGGAATGCGTCCGTTGACGGCCGCGGCCACGCCTGGCAGCGCGTCGAGGGCGGCGAGTGCCCCGTCGACCTGACGGCCGCCGTGATTGGAGACGATGATCCCGTCGACGCCGGCATCGACCGCTTGCCGCGCATCGTCGGGATGCACGATACCCTTCAGCAGGATCGGCAGCCGCGTGCGCTGGCGCAGGAAGGTAAGGTCGTCCCAGGCGAGGTCGGGACGCGAATAGGTGGCGATGAAGCGGCGGATGGCAGAGAGCGTCTTTCCCGAAAAGACCGCACGGCGAGCACCCTGCGGCCACGACCGCAGGAGCTCCAACGCCGAGCGCAACGCACCAGGGCCGGGCAGCGGCAGTGGTTGCCGATCGCTGCTTTCCTTGATCAATTCCTGGAAAACCGGGTCCGAAAGGTAATTGGCGATGCCGCGGCCGCGCAGGAAGGGCAGGTAGCCGCCGTCAAGATCGCGTGGGCGCCAGCCGAGTTGTGTGGTGTCGAGGGTAACGACGATTGCGCCGTAGCCCGCGCGCTCGGCTCGCGTGACAAAACTCTCCGTCAGCTCGTTGGAGGACGACCAGTAGAGCTGGAACCAGCGCTCGCCTGCGCCGCACGCCCGGGCAATCTCCTCCATCGGAAACGAGGACTGACTGGAGGTGACGAATGGGACACCAGCGGAGGTGGCCGCACGTGCTGCGGCGAGGTCGGCTTGGCGGTGCGCCATCTCCAGGACGCCGATGGGAGCCAGGAGCAGCGGTAAGGGGAGTCGGCACCACGGCAGCGTCGTGGTAAGGTCGCGCTCCGCCACGTTGTTCAGCATTCGCTGCAGGATCGGGTATCGGTCGAAGGCGGCGCGGTTCGCCGCCGCCGTCTGCTCCATACCCGCACTGCCGGCGATGTAGGCGGCCGCGTTTGCGCCCATCGCCGAGAGCGCATTTTGTTCCAGCATCTTTGGTGCGGCCGGCACCTTCTGGCGTCGACCCATGAGGCCGTCCATGAAGATCGCGGTCTGCCGTCTGCGGCCCATCCCGGTCATGCGCCCGCTCTTCCGGGCTCCGATGCTGCAGCGCTCAAAGCGAAAATCAGCGCTTGGCCGTCTGTCCGCCCGCCTGGCGTTCAAGATAAGCTTTGGTCACGCCGGGCAGATGTTCCGCCAGCCAGGAGGCCATGGCCTCTTCCTCCTTAAGGATTTCCCGGCATGTGTCCGCCACCTGCGTCTCGCCCAGTTCCTCCGCCGCCGCGACAAGCGCCGTGTAGGCGCTGATCTCGAAATGCTCGAAGGCATAGCTCGCCATCGCGCCTTTGATCACCTCGTCGCTCGTGAACATCCCCCCGAGCCCCTGCATCATCGCGGTCGTCTTGCCGCCCATATCCTTCATACCTGAAGAGCTCGCTCCGAGCGACTTCAGGCAGCCTTCGATGCGCTCAGCCTGCGACTGTGTCTCCTTCAGATGCTCCTCGATCCGCTTCTTGACCTCCGGGTAGTTCTCGATGCGCGAGGATTGGGCGTTCAACATCGTCTCTGCCTGCTTCTCCATGGCATGGGCATCGCGAAGCCATGCGACCAGGTTTTCAGTCTGCGTCATACTTTGCTTCCTCAGGAATATTGGATCCCGTTGCGCGGAAAAGGTTGCTTGCTCCAACATAGTTCCATGAGCTTCGCCTGCTAAAATTGAGGCGCGCAAGTAATAAACAGAGTATTTTGTCCTTATCGCAGGAACTCAGCTTTTTCCCGCGACCTACTGGGGCATCTACATATCCAAAAAGGATGGAGGTTCCATGTTCTTCCACAACAGTAAGCTGCAGTACGAGGTCCGCATCGATAAGCCGAATCCGCTGTTTGCGAAGATGCTGCAGCAGGCGATCGGTGGCATTGAGGGAGAGATCCGCGTTGCCATGCAGTATTTCTTCCAGGCGATGGGCGCGCGCGGCGACAGCAAATATCGGGACCTGCTCATCGCTACCGCGACTGAGGAACTGTCCCATATCGAGTTTCTTGGCCACGCCGTTGCCCTCAATCTGGAGGACGCGCCGTTGTCGATGCAGGAAGAGGCCGCGAAGGATCCCGTGGTCGGTGCCATCCTCGGCGGCATGAATCCCCGCCACATTCTCTCGTCGGGCCTCTCCGCCATGCCCGTCAATTCAAATGGCGTCCCATTCGACATGAGTCACGTCTACGCCACCGGCAATATCGGCGCCGACATGATGGCCAACGTGACTGCCGAGGCCGGCGGGCGCGTGCTGGCGTCGCGACTTTACAGCATGACCGACGATGCCGGCATGAAGGACATGCTCGCCTTCCTGATCGCACGCGACACGATGCATCAGCAGCAATGGCTCGCGGTCGTCGAAGAACTGGGAGGCATGGAAGGCACCCTGCCTATCCCGAATTCCACTCCGCAGGATCACGAGGCGACGAAACACTCCTACGTCTTTCTCAACACCTCGCTCGACAAGGAAGCGGCAACAGGTCGTTGGACCTCCGGCAAATCGCTCGACGGGCGGAGTGAATTTTCCGTGGCTCCCGCGGAGCCGATGGGCCAGGAGCCGTCGCTCGGCAAAGCCCGCAAGGGCTCTGGTGCGCAGACACAACAGATGTGATCGCGACACCAAATCGGCGGGCGCTGGACACCCGCTTCCTGCGAGCTGCGTCTAGCCGGCTTACTTGAAAGCTCTATCCGAACAGGAACTTGCGCCGACGCTCTGCTGTTTTCCCGAGAGATGGAAAAACGCTTTTAGGCGGCGCCCAATTCTCAGAGGTGGGGCGACAGGCGGCGATCCAGGGAACATCAGCATGACAGATGAGACGATGCAGAGCGACGCTCCGCTGACCAGTGGCAGAGAGAGCGTGCGCAGCGAAGCGGAAAAGGGGACCGCGGAGGAGGGTTATGCCCTCGCCGGGCGCACCTTCACGGTCGACCGGCCGCGTGAGGAGCTCTATGCGTTCTGGCGCGATTTCTCGAATCTGCCGCGCTTCATGGAGAACATCGAGGAAGTGCGGGTGGCGGACGAGACGCGTTCCCATTGGGTCGTGCGCGGTCCGGCCGGCGAGAGCGTCGAATGGGACGCCATCATCACCGAGGACGAGCCCGGCCGGCGCTTTTCCTGGGAATCGACGGAAGGTGCGATGATCCGCAACCGTGGCACCGTCGAGTTTCTCGATGGCCCTGCCGGACGTGGCACCTGGGTCAGAGCGACGATCGCCTATGACCCGCCCGGCAGCGCCTTGGGCAAATGGGTGGCGAAGCTCTTTCAGGCCGAACCGAAGCTGCAGGTGCGTCGCGATCTCCGTCGCTTCAAGCAATTGATGGAGACCGGTGAGGTCTCGACCTCCAGGCCACCTTCCGCCGCGCCGCGGGCCTAACCGCTCAAAACTCAACCGGCCCAGACCGAATATCGAAGGAAACCACATGCGCGCCCTCACCTGGCACGGCAAACACGACGTCCGCGTTGATACGGTCCCTGATCCAGAGATCGTCAATCCGCGTGATGCCATCATCAAGATCACCGCGACGGCGATCTGCGGCTCCGACCTTCACCTCTATGATCACGTCATCCCGACCCTGCAGGCCGGCGACGTGCTCGGTCATGAATTCATGGGGGAGGTGGTGGAAGTCGGGCCGGGCAACGACCGGCTGAAGAAGGGCGACCGCGTGGTCGTCCCCTTCGTCATCGCTTGCGGCCAGTGCTTCTTCTGCAAGCATCAGCAATATTCCGCCTGCGACAACTCCAACCCGGCCGACAAGGCGGACATGTCGGAGAAGCTCTATGGCGCCCCGATGTCGGGGCTTTTCGGCTATTCGCATTTGACAGGCGGCTATGCCGGCGGGCAGGCCGAGTATGTGCGCGTTCCTTATTCCGACACCGGCCCCATCGTCATCCCGGACGGCGTTGACGACGAAAAGGTACTCTTCCTTTCCGACATCTTCCCGACCGGCTGGATGGCGGCCGAGAATTGCGAGATCGAGCCGGGCGACACCGTCGCTGTCTGGGGCTGCGGGCCGGTCGGCCTCTTCGCTATCCAGAGCGCCTTCGTCATGGGCGCCCATAAGGTGATCGCCATCGACCACTATCCGCATCGTCTGGAACTCGCGAAGCAGATGGGGGCCGAGATCCTCAACTATGAGGAAGTGAAGGTGCAGGAGGCGATCGGCGAGATGACGGGCGGCCTCGGGCCGGACGCCTGCATCGATGCGGTCGGCCTCGAATCCCATGGCTTTGCCTTTGACAACCTCTATGACCACGTGAAGACGGCGACCTTCGCCGCGACGGACCGTATCCATGCGCTGCGCCAGGTGCTGATGTCGTGCCGCAAGGGCGGCCGCGTTTCCATTCCGGGTGTGTATGGCGGGCTTGCCGACAAATTTCCTGTCGGCGCGCTGATGGAGAAAGGCCTCTCGGTGAAGACCGGCCAGACGCACATGCAGAAATACATGCAGCCGCTCCTCGACCTGATCATGGAGGGGAAGGTCGACACGACCTTCCTGATCAGCCACCGGCTGCCGCTCGAAGAGGCACCCCGGGGCTACAAGATGTTCAAGGAGCAGCAGAACGAATGCACCAAGGTCGTTCTGCGACCTCACTGACACGGAGAGCATGATGGCTACCAATTCCAGACGCTTCGCCGTCGTTAGCGGAGCCTCCAGCGGCATTGGTCTTGAACTGGCGCGGTGCTGCGCGGAGAACGGCTTCGATCTCTTGATCGTGGCTGACGAGCCCGAAATCGACGATGCCGCGGCCGAGCTTTCCGTGCTCGGGCACCAGGCACATGCCGTCAAAGCGGATCTTTCGACGATTGAAGGCGTGGAGAAGGTCTACGCGGCCTGTCAGGGACGGCCGGTGGACGTGCTTCTCGCCAATGCCGGGCGCGGTCTCGGGCATGGTTTTCTCGACCAGGACTTCGATGATGTCCGCCGAGTGGTTGACACCAACATCACGGGCACGCTCTATCTGCTCCATAGAATTGGTCGCGACATGCGCGCGCGGAATGAGGGTCGAATCCTGATTACCGGTTCGATTGCGGGTTTCATGCCCGGGACATTCCAGGCGGTCTACAACGGCACCAAAGCGTTCCTCGATTCCTTCTCCTTCGCCTTGCGCAACGAGCTGAAGGATACGGACGTCACCGTCACATGCCTTATGCCGGGGCCGACTGAGACGGAATTCTTCGACCGTGCAGATATGCAGGATACCAAGGTCGGCCAGCAAAAGAAGGACGATCCCGCGATGGTGGCGCGTCTCGGCTTCGAGGCGATGATGAAGGGCGAAAGCGACGTCGTCACCGGCTGGAAGAACCGGGCCCAGGCGATGGCAGCGCATGTCATGCCGGCTGAGCAGCTCGCCGAAATGCACCGCGGCATGGCAGAGCCCGGCTCCGGCTAAAACCGGAAAGGAGAGACGAAGTGGTGGACAAGCCAAAGATCTCGACAGGTCCGAACGCCCGGCCTCGCGGCGAGACGATTGCGAGTACGGGTGCAGGGATTCCCGACGAAGCGGCTGGGCCCGCCGACGTTTCGGAACGTCGAAAGGAAAAGGAAGAGGCACGACCGGCCGATCACCCGAAGGAGGCCCCGGCCCACCAGCTTCAACAGGAGCCGGCCGAGGGATCTCGCGACGTCGTCGAGCAGGAGCTTGAAAGGCAGAAGGGCAACAAGTCTCCCTGATTCTCCCGAGTGTCCGGGCACCGGCGTTTTGCGCTTCCCCTTACGACATGATGGCATCGCCGACGGCCCGTCTTTGAGGATGGGCCGTCAGAGTAAGCGATGCTGAGATCTATCCGCTCTACCGCGTCGGCGGCGCCCCAGGCATCACCATCCCATTGGCTTCCGCAACCATAGGCGCCGCGCCACAGCTCCGCGACGGCTTCTTTTCGCTGCCGAGAGCCTCGGCAAACCAATCGGCGGTGTAGCGCAGTCCCGTCTCGAGACGCACTTTCGGTTCCCAGCCGAGAAGGGCGCGGGCCTGAGCGATGTCTGGCTGCCGGCGTTTCGGGTCGTCGACCGGCAAAGGCTTTTCGATGATACGCGAGCGGCTGCCGGTCAAAGCCAGAACCTCGTCGACGAGCTCACGGATGGTGAACTCGAAGGGACTGCCGAGATTGATCGGACGTTCCGGGGCGGCGGGAAGCCCGATCATGCGCATCAGCCCGTCCACGAGATCGTCCACATAACAAAAGGATCGCGTCTGCTGACCGGAGCCGTAAATTGTGATGTCCGCATTGGTGAGGGCTTGACAGATGACATTGGAGACGACGCGACCGTCGTCTGGACGCATGCGCGGCCCGTAGGTGTTGAAGATGCGCACCACGCGCACATCAGTTTGGCGCGTGCGACGAAAATCGAAAGCAAGGGCTTCGGCAGCCCGCTTGCCTTCGTCGTAGCAGGCGCGCGGCCCGGTTGAATTGACGTTGCCGAGATAGCTTTCCGGCTGCGGGTGAATCTCGGGATCGCCGTAGACTTCGCTGGTCGAGGCAAGCAGGAAACCCGCGCCCTGCTCATTGGCGGATGCGAGCAAATTGCGGGTGCCCATCACGCTCGTGAGCATCGTGTGTACGGGGTCCGCCTGGTAATGCGGCGGTGAGGCGGCGCAGGCGAGATTGCAGACGAAGTCGGCCCGCACGGACAGCGGCAAAGGGTCGATGATATCCTGGCGGAGGAAGTGAAACTTCGGGTCTCGTGCGAGACGATCGACGTTTTCCGTCTTGCCGGTGAGGAGACTGTCGAGGCACAGAACCTCGTGTCCCTCCGCAAGCAGCGCCTCGCTGAGATGTGAGCCGATGAAGCCGGCTCCACCGGCGATGAGGATGCGGGGCTTGCGTCTCATCTCAATATCCTTCTGCAGCGTTCAGCCGCTTCACGGCGGCTTGAGCCTCACCGGTCTCTTCACGGTGGGCAGGTTCGCCTCCGTCGCATTCGCAGAGATAGATCTCGTGGCCCGGGCGCCCGACGATCTTGAAGCCTGCGCTGCGCAACATGGCTTCCACCGCAGCGTGGTTCGCCACCCACCAATTGGTGGGATCAGCGCAGAAGCTCTCCTCGATGAACGCCATCTTCGGCCAACCTTTCTCTTCAAGAAGCGCACGGGTTTCGAAATTCGTTTCGTGACGGGCATGCGGCGAGACGCTCTCGTCACCGAATGTCAGCGTCTGGAAAAGCAGCAGCTTCGGACGAAGCCGCGCCAGCATGTCGAGCGCGAGAAGCGGGTGGCGCAGATGGTAGAAGACGCCCATGAAGAGGATCAGATCAAAGGAGCCTTCAATCTCGTCGACCTCGTAGACCGAGGCATGGTGGAAGCTGACGGTATTGCCGCCGAAACGTTCTGCCGCCCATTCGGCCTGGCGAAGATAGTGAGGATCGGAATCGATCCCGACCACTTCGGCGCCGCGTTCGGCCAGGGCGAAGGAATAGAAGCCGGCATTGGCTCCGATGTCGAGGACGCGCCAGCCGCGAAGGTCCTCGGGTAGTGAGGGCGCAATCTGGTCCCATTTGAAACGCGGAAAGTCGCCGAGGAAATGATCCGGTGCGGTCTGGAACCCGCCCGGCAAATGCAGATTGTGAAACCACGGAGCGAGAGCACTGATTTCGTTGCGGAGTTTCTGATCCTGCATGATTCCCTCGTCAGGCTGCGGAGGCGTTTCTGACGGCGGGACGCTCGGTCACATCCTGCAGAAGCGCTTCGAGCTCACCCGCGCGCTGCTCGCCGCTGTGTTGCTGCATCACCCGACACCGGCCAGCCTCACCGATGGCAGCCGCGTCGTCTGCTCCGAATTGAGAAAGCGTGCGGATGACGTCCGCGGAGGAGTGTGCGACCAGAAGTTCGCGTCCAGGTTCAAAGACGTCTTCAATCCCCGCCCAATGGTCGCCAATGATCGGCGTTGCGCAGGCGGCGGCCTCGAACATCCTGACGCTCGGGCTGTGGCCGAGCTCGACCATCTGTCGGCGGGTGACGTTGAGCGCGAAACGAAGCTGAGAGTAGAAGCGCGCATGATCGGCAGGTGCGACATGGGGGATATGCGTGACATTTGCGGGCCAGGCGATGTCGTCGGGGTATTGCGGGCCCGCGACGACGAAGCGTTTCTCAGGCAACGCTCTCGCCGGCTCAATCAGCAGGCTTTCAAGCTCCTGTTGCCGATCCGGGCTGTAAGTGCCGAGATAACCGAGATCCCAGAGCTTTTCCTCATCGACCGGGTGATAAAGGTCGGTGTCGACGCTGCAATAGAGCGCGCATGTTTTTTCGGCTCCGTAGCGCTCTTCGAGAACCTTAAGTGCTTTTCCACCGGCGAAGGAAAGATAGAGATCGAATGAAGGGATGAGCTCGGGTGAGAGGTACTCTCGGTCTCCCCTCTTGAGCTTCTCCAACGTCACCGGGGTGTCGATGTCGTAGAATGCGAGCAGCGCTGGCTCGATCGCGGCAAGCCGGCGGATCAGGTCTGGCCCTTCAGGCACGAAAGATCCAACAATGACGGCATCGGCTGCGGCGATCGTCGCGCGATGATCCTCAATCTTTTCAAGGTCACCGTAGAGATGCAGCTCGCAGAAGTCCGGCTGCGGCATGTCGCGGTTGTTGGCGTACCAGGGCACGTCGCGCTCGAAGAACGTGACCTCGTGGCCTCTTCTGGCGAGGCCCTTCAGAAGCGATCGGTAGGTGGTGGCGTGGCCATTGCCCCAGGACGAGGAGAGGCTGAGGCCGAAGATGACGATCTTCATGCATTTGCCTTTCGAAGATCCCGATCCGGCGTCGGAAATGTCTCTTGTTCCGGCTTTCTCTCGCGGAAGATGGCGTCGACCTGTTGGGCCCGGTCGGCGTAGGTGTGGGATGCAAGGATGCGTTCGCGGGCACGCTCGCCGATGGCATGAGCTCTTTCCGGGGTGAGTTCGGTGAGGTGCCGGGCGACCTCCGCCCCGTCATGTGCCACCAGGATCTCTCGGTCGGGTTCCAGAAAGAGGTCGATGCCCTCCCAGTAATCGGTGATGAGGCAGGCGCCGGCGCCTGCAGCCTCGAAGACGCGAGTCGCCGGCGAGAACCCGTTCTGCGCCATGGAAGCGCGGCAGATGTTGAGGACGGCGAGGGGGGTGACGTTGAAGGCGTTGTGATCCGTAGTCGGCACATGACCAATGAGGCGGACGTTTCCCGGCAACTCTGAGGGCTGCCAGCCGGAGCCTCCGAGCAGGAAGCGCCGTTCCGGCATCATCTGCGCAGCCTGCAGGAAAAACGCTTTGGTGCGCGCTTCTCGATCTGGCAAGCGATTGCCGAGGAACGAAAGGTCGGCGGCAAAGCGGGGGTCCGGTGCGACCGGAAAGTGGGTATCTGGGTCGAGAGCGTTGTAAATCGGAATGCAACGCTGGGCTCCGAAGCGGCGATAGGCATCGACAACGGGGTCACCGCCGCCATAGGTCAGCACCATGTCCAGATCCGGCAAGGCACGGTGGAGGGGATGATCGGGAAGGGCGGCGAGTTCGCTCAAGGTCGCAGGCGCATCGACGTCCCAAAACACTTTGAGTGCGTCAGGCCGTGCCGCCGCCATGACGCCGTCGAGAAGCTCGTCGTCGTAGACGCCAACGCCGCTCGCCTTCACCACGATATCGGCGTCTCGGGCTTTTCGCACGACCGCGGCGAGGTTCTGCGCATCCGCCGGATAGACGACGACCTCCGCCCAGTCGGGTGGCTCCATATCGCGATGTGCTTGTCGGTCGAAAGCGTCCGGTTCGTAGAAGGTCACGTCGTAGCCGCGCAACGCGAGCTGACGGATGAGCCCCCGGTAATACGTGGCGGCACCATTCCAGTAGGCGGAGACGAGGCTCGAACCGTAGAATGCGATGTGCATCAGATGACCTCGGCGGGGGCTGCAGGTTCGAGAGAGAGTCCGCCCGGCCGCAACGCGCGCATGATGGCGAGTAGTTCATCGACGCGATGGGCGCAGCTGTGGCGTGCTCGAACTGTCTCAAGGCCGTTGAGGGCTAGCTCGCCTGCGAGATCGCGGTCCTCGGAGACAGCACGAAGGCTGCGCCGTGCCTCCTCGCGATCGTGGACGACGAGATAATCCTGCCCGGGACGGAAAAGAGCTTCCTCGTCGGGCCAATAGGCGGAGACGAGTGGGATGCCGCAGGCGAGTGCCTCAAAGACGCGGATCGTCGGTATGCCCGGCAGATGTTCGACGTAGAAGCGCCGCGGCACATGCACGGTCGCCGTCTGCCGCGCGAAAACGTCTGGCACTTCGGCATTGGCGATCCAGCCGCGGTAATCGGCGCCGCACGCGGCAAGGCGCGCAAGCGCCTGCGGAGGGTAGCGCACACCATGGACCTTGAGCGTGAGGCCTTCCTCTTCGACCGGTCCGAACAGGAACCTCTCGAGCTCGACATTGCGTTCATCGTCGCCCCAGTTGCCGACGAAGACGATGCCGTTGCGCTCGCCCTCTTCGGTGGGAGGCGTGAAGGTCGAAAGGTCCGCCGCCTCGTGCCAGACGAAGACGCGGTCGCCCCAGCCCCAGCGGCGGTAAATCTCCGCAAGGCTTTCGCCGAACGCGAGGATCCCGTCGTAATCGGAGATCGGCAGGCGGCGGATGACGTCCGGATCGCTCACCGCCCTGTGGTGCGTGTCGTGGAAGAGCAGCAGGAATTCGCTGCCCTGCCGGCGCAGGCGACCGAGTTCCGCGACGACGGACGGTTCCGTCCATTCGTGCACGATGATGATGTCGCTCGCGGCTGCCGCTTCGTCGAAGTCCGGCCGGTCGTAGAAGATGGACGTGAGGTCAGGAAAACGCGACCGAAAAGCCGCAATCGGCGTCTCGCCGTGGTCGGCTACGAGATTGTCCCGGCTCCAACTCTCAGCCGGCTCATAGGCGACCGCCTCATGACCCCGTTTCTTCATCTCCCGCAGGATGCCCCGGATGAAATGCGCGTTTCCGTGGTTCCAGCAGGAGGCCAGGGAATGTGTGAAATAGGTCAGCCTCATGCCGCACCTCGTAGTGTCGGTACCGACCGGGCGGCGACTTCGCGGTAGATGGCGAGCGTTCGGCCTACGACCGCCTCCATCGAATATTGCCGAGCGCGCCGGCGGGCACTGGCGGCGAGCCGCTCTGTGAGTTCCTCGTCGGCCGCGAGCTCCGTAACGCTGTCGGCGACCGATCGAGAGCGCCGTGGATCGACAAAAAGCGCTGCGCCGTCCCACAGCTCGTGGAATGTCGGGATATCGGAAAGAACGAGGGCACAGCCGCTTTGGGCGGCTTCCAGGACGCTCAGGCCGAACGGTTCGTAAAGCGCTGTCGAAACGAAGATTGACGTGCGGGCCAGCCAGGCCTGCATTGCGGACCGGCTGAGCTCTCCGAGGCGCCGCACGTGCCTTGGGCAAACGCAGGCGCCGTTCGGTCCTTCGAGCGGCCCGGCGACATACACAGAGAAGCCCAGATGTGAGGCGGCGAGGTCGAGCGCGGCGAGGTTCTTGCTCTCGTCCCAGAAACGACCGGCCGAAAGGACGACGCTGCGGTCCATCTCGGGCCCGGCTCCCGGAAAGCTGGTGCCGTTGTGCACCACCCGGAAGGGGATGTTCCCGCCATAGACCTTGCCCGCTGTGTCCGCGAAGGAGGCGCTGGGAACGATGACGGCATCGGCACGCCGCAAAGCTCTTCTCATGAGCGCCGTGCGCCAGGCGAAATCCTCCGGCATGTCTTCACCGCGACGGACTTCCCGCCACCAGGTTCCGACGCAGGAATGCAGCGACGCGACGAGCGGGACAGGGAAGGACGCGTCAGCCGCCAGCGCCGGAGAATGGAGATGTGCAAGGTCGCAGCCGCTCTTCGTGGCGAGGGCAGAAAGGCGTTCGCCCACCTTTCGCACAGCCTCTACATCTTCTGCCATCCAATCGAGGGGGAGATCGAGGTGGGTGAGCCGCACGTTCCGAATGGAGGCTGCCTCGGTGGTTTTCTCTGGGGAAGGCTCAGGTCCGATGACGACGAGATCAACGGCGATGTCGAGTTGCGAGCAGGCGCGGGCAAGATCGAGGGTGTAGGTCCACACGCCGCCGACCGCATCGGTCGTCAGCAGCAGGCGCCTGATTAGGAATGGTGTCGGCATGCGCCCTCCAGCTCGTGCAGGCGCAGGGGCCGTTCATCCTGGATGTCGCTGAAGCTCTGGAACTGAGCGAGATAGTAGTCGTGCGCGCGCTCCCACGCGTCGGAATCGGGAGGGCCCCACATCTTCCGGTACGCGGGCGAACTCGGATACGGATAGAGCGGCACCGGATCGTTCGCCCATACGCCCTGGTCGCGCAGGTGGTCGCGCCAATAGGCGACGAGCTCCGGCTCGTCCTCGGGTGTGGCGATCAGATTGGCCTGCACGAAAGGGATGCGTGCTTTGGCAAAAACGAGACGGTCGGCCAGTTCCTCCGTCGTCATCTTGCAGCGCTTGTCGAGATTGGCGCGCCCTTCTTCGGTGAGGCTCTCAAGCCCCGCCTCGACGGAGACGCAACCCGCAGCACCGAGAAGCTCGATCATCGGCTCGGACCAGATGTCGATACGGGTCTGCACGCCGAACTGAACGGGACGCTCGACGAGTGCTTCCAGAAGCGGTTTCTGGGCCAGAAATATCTCGTCGACGAAGTAGAGATAGCCGACGCCCTGCGCGATCAGCTGGTCGATCTCCTGAAGAAGCTGCTCAAGGTCGCGCCGGCGATATTTGTCGCGATAATCGATCTTGGCGCAGAATGAGCAATTGTAGGGACAGCCGCGGGAGGCTTCGACCTCGGCGCCAGGAACCGCTGGTGCGTCATCGAAGCGATGATGGTGGTGAGCGTGTCTTTTCACCCATTCGTCCGGCCAGGAAAGGGCAGGATGAGCGATGAAGGCCGAGGCGGCAGGCCCGCCGTTCGTGACCGGGCCATCGTCTGTCATCCAGGCGGTCGAGCGAACTGACGTCGGATCCGAGGCCTGCGCGATTGCTGCGATCACCTCTTCCGCTTCTCCCATGACGACGCCATCCGCACCGAGCTTGCGCAGAGTCGTTTCGGGAGTGACGGAGCCGTGGGGCCCGATGGCAATCGTGGTTCCGCCCCGTTTGTCGAGGTGAGCGAAAAACTCCGCCGGCACCCGCAGCTCCGGGGGTGCGCAACGCCAGAAAAGATAGGTGGGGGCGGTCGTTGCGATGCTGATCTCAGCGCCGAACGCTGCGACCTCTTCGGCCAAGGCCTGGTTGCTCGTCTCCACGAGATTGCCGTCGAGCATCAGAACCTCGTGACCGTCTCGCTCCAGGAGAGCTTTGGCGTAGCCGAGCTCAAGCGGCAAATGCGGCGCCGCGCAGCCGAAATAGATGCTGTTGTCGAAATGCCAGCGCGGGTTGACGAGAGCCACTTTCATGCGCGGACCTCCATTGCGGGCTGGATGCTGGAAAGAGAGGCGAGAGGTGCGGCCGCGGCATCCTCCGCTTCGAGCCATCTCGCAAGGCGGGCGATGCCGGTCTGCCAATCAATGGGCTCGGGGAGCGACAGGGCGGTGCGCAGAAGGCGCGTGTCGGAGACGTAGTAGCGCTGGTCGCCGTTGCGCCAATCTTCGAAACGCCGGTGCACCGGGCGGCCGATCAGATCCTCGATATGGGCGAGCACCTGCACGAGGCTCACGGCATTGGCGGGGCCGCCGCCAAGATTGAAGGGGCGTCCGGCCATTGCACCGATATGCTTTCGGGCCCCGATATAGGCTGCAACGGCATCCTCGACGAAGAGGATGTCGCGGACCTGGTGCCCGTCCCCAAAAATGGTGATCTCCTCACCTTTGAGAGCGGAAATGAGGAAGTGGGCGACCCACCCCTGATCTTCCGTGCCGAACTGGCGTGGGCCGTAGATGCAGCTCATACGCAGCACCGTAGCCGGCACGCCGAGGCTGCGGGCATAGTCGAGAACGTATTGATCCGCTCCGCCCTTTGAACAGCCATAGGGCGTTTCGAAGTCGAGGGGTCGCTTTTCGCTGATCCCGTTCGCCCGGATCGCTTCGTCCTTCGGTGCGTAGGTTTCGCAGTCCAGCTCGAGACCTATGTCGGCCAGATCGCCATAGACCTTGTTTGTGCTCGCAAAAACGAAGGGAACAGGGCTGCGGCGGACAGCTTCGAGAAGCCCGACCGTACCTTTGAGGTTCACCTCGAAATCATCGAGCGGATCAATCAGGCTGGAAGTCACCGCAACCTGCGCCGCAAGGTGAAAGACGGACGAGCAGTCCTTGACGACGTCGTTCATCATGGCGGTGTCACGAATATCCGCAAGCCGCGCGGAGAGCCGGTTGCCGTGGCTCTCGTTCAGCCAATGCAGGTTTTTCTGGACCCCGGCCCGCGCCAGCGAATCGACCACAAGAACGTGCTCGCCGGCCGACATGAGGCGGTCGGCGAGATTGCTGCCGATGAAGCCGGCGCCGCCTGTAATGAGGACTGGACGCGTATTGGCGATCGCCGGGCGCGCCAGGGCAGCAGTCTCGGCGACACCCGCCACTCCGCCTGCCGTCAGAAGACGGGCGAGCAGCTTCGGTCGCCCATCGCTGCGGAAGAGCCCGAAATGATAGTGCCGTTCGTCGAAGCGCAGGCCTTCCTGGACGGCGATATCATGGGGAATATCTTCGAGCCCATACCAGTAGAGGCGGTCCGCTGGCGCCTCTATCGCGTCGAGGAAGCGGCGCGCCTGTTCGCTGGAATCCCCGCGCCAGGTGGAGTGGCCCGTTTCCGTGATCCACAATCCGAGGTCCGAATTGAAGGGTGCCGCCGTCTCGCGGATCGAGCCGAGCAGGGAGCCCCAGTTCTTCCAGAGCCCTTCCTCGCTGTCCCACGTCCCGGGAAAACCGTGGACGCCGAGCGCGTCGACGGTGCCGAGCACGCCGCGCTCGCCCATCAGTTTGAGCCAGTTCAGATCGTTGGGGCAGGGCCCGCCAAGCACCACTCTCTTGCCGCGCTCGCGGGCCCAGTAGGCAGCAGCACCCACCATTTCGCAGAATTTGTGCCAGTCGGTGTCGAGCCGCCAGTCCCAGTCGAGAAGGTTGTTCGGCTCGTTCCAGAGCTCCAGGGAATCAAAGCAATTGCCGTAGCGGCCGATGACGACGTCGATGAAGTCGGCGTAGGCACGGAGTTCGCGCGGAGGCCCGTTGCTGCGTCCGGTCTCGGAGAGCGATGGCGGCGTGTAGTGCACACACGGCAGAAGCTCGACATGCCTGGCCAGAAATGGCAGCAGCCAATCATACCATTCGGCCCCGGCTTCCGTATGGAAGTCGGCCCAGGAGAGGTGGGTGCGCAGATGCGTGGCCCCGATCGTCTCCATATGTCTCAAGGCACGCTCCACTCGAACCTGCTCACCTGGGCGGAACCATTCGACGACACCCGGCATGTTCTCTTGTCTCGACATGCTCACGCCACGAGCCCTCGCGCTTCGAGTTCGCGGCTCGCTTCGCCGGTGCGATCTTCCGCCTGTTGCTCGGCCACCCATTCGGCGAGGCTCTGCAGGCCCGCCTCGAACTCAACCTGAGGCGCAAAGCCGAGAAGCCGTCCTGCCTTGTCGATGTCGGCGAAGCAGTTGCGGATATCTCCCGCGCGGGCCTTGCCGTTGTATTGCGGGGTCAGGTCTGGACGATTGAGCGCCGAAGCTGCAGCCCGTGCCACGTCATTGATGGAGACGTCTCGGCCGGAGCCGATATTGAAGATCTCGCCTGCCGCGGCCTCGTGCTCAAGCGCCAGCCGGAAGGCGCGGGCGACATCGCTGACATGCACGAAATCGCGTCGCTGCTCACCATCCTCGAAGACCATGGGGGGCTGGCCGTTACGGATACGCGCCGCGAAAATCGCCAGCACCCCGGTATAGGGGTTGGAAAGCGCCTGGCCAGCGCCATAGACGTTGAAGAGGCGCAGAGCCACGGCGTCGATGCCGTAAGCCGGCGCTGCGATCAGCGTCATCTGCTCCTGGGCGTATTTGTTGAGCGCATAAACGGAGGCGAGGCTCGGCCGCTTCCATTCAGGTGTCGCGACGGGCTTCAGCGGGTAACCATCATCGTCGACCGGGCTCCAGGCGCGTTCGACGTTACCTTCCGCAATGCGGCGGTGGGCATTTTCGATGAACTCGCCCATGGCATTGCGATAGAGGCCTTCGCCATAAATGCTCATCGACGAGGCCGTGACCAGGCGCTCTACGGGAGCCTTCGTCAAGGCCTGCAGCAGGACCGCCGTGCCGCCTTCGTTGACGGAGACATAGCGGTTGATTTCGTACATCGACTGTCCAACACCGACCTCAGCGGCGAGGTGAATGACGTGGTCGACGCCTTGCAGTGCCTGTTCGACCTTCGCCTGGTCGCGGATATCGCCGATGACAAGTTCTGCGGCGGGGATGAGCGCCTCGGTGTCCGGCTCATCGCCGTGAACCTGCGGGTGCAGGCAGTCGAGCACACGCACTTCATAGCCGTGCTCGACGAGTTCTGCGGTGACATGGCGGCCAATGAATCCGGCGCCGCCTGTGAGGAGGACGCGTTCAGACATTGCGAGTTTGACGCTGGGAAAGGGTTTCTTGGAAACGGCTTGCTACGCGCCTGCAGAACAGTCGACACATCTCGTTCTCCATGATGCGGGGCGTGGATGAAAAGGAAGATACACAGACGACTGAACAACCCATGTGAACCGCAGTTCCTGAGGTGTCGTCGTAGATGAGGCGTTTTTAGATGCGTTAGCTAAGTATAATGTAAGTCGGCAAATAATATAGGGTGTCGTTAAGGCTTTTGTTCTTGTGGTTATGCGGGCGGGTACGCTGAAAGAGTGGTGAGTTGTGCGCTCCGCCAGGACCGCTCAGCGCGGCATTACCGACGCCACGTGGCTGAAGCGACATTCGTCATCTGGTAACGGGTCGGCTGCTGAGAAGTGCGCCGGCAGCGGAGGGAAACAGACAGGCCCGGTTCACATGCCGCCAGTCGCTTGCTGAGAGATAAACTCTCGGCACGGATTGCCGTGGAGTTCCGATTCTCTCGCCCGATTTTGTTCCTCTAAGATAATCGCGCGATGCGATCGTTGAGCGGTACCGTGATGGTGCAGCGGAGGCCGTTGGCCTCGAAGGCCCGTACGGCGCTCCCGTTCAGCTGATAGGGGAGCGTGCGTTCCAGAAGCTCGGTCCCGAAGCCGCTACGCGTGGGGGCGCGAAGGTTTTGCATCCCCCGTTCCTGCCAGACCATAACAAGAACGTTGCCCCCAGTGTTGGCTTCGATCTTCCAGGCCACCCTGATACGGCCTTTCGGGACCGTCAGGGCGCCGTATTTGATCGCATTCGTGGTGAGCTCGTGGATGATCAGGGCAAACAACTCTGCGGCTTTCGGCTGAAGGCGGACGTTCGGTCCGTCGATTGTCAGCCTATCTCCCTCGCGGACCGCCGCCATTAGCAGTTCGTCCGCGATGAGCATGGCGAGATCCACCCCCACGGATGGATCACTCACCGCAGCCGATTGGACACGGGCAAAGGCATCGATTCTGCCTTGCAGATGCATGGCATAATCCTCCACCGTCTCGCTGGTTTCGGTCGTTCGCCTTGCGATCGACCGCAGCACCGCGAGTGCGTTGCGGACCCGATGCTGAAGCTCGTTGAGCAACAGGTGCTGCCGCTTTTCCGCTTCGCGGAGAGCTTCGCTTGCCCGGACCCTCTGGGTGGTCTCTACGGCAGTGTCGATCATGCCAAGCACGGTTCCGTTCTCTTCGCGGACCGGGCTGTAGGAGAAGGTGAAGAAGGCCTCCTCCTGTTCGCCTGAGCGGTCGATAAGGAGCGGGAAATCCTCGACGAAAGTCGTCTCGCCGGCATAGGCGCGTTCGGTGATCGGACCGATATGATGCCAGGCTTCGCCCCATATCTCGGCAAATGAGCGGCCGAGCGCGTCCAGTTCGTTACCGAGAAGAGGAGCGAAGTTGTCATTGGGGATCGTGACGAAACCCGGCCCCCAGACGACAGCGGACGGGAACCCGCTCTCCAAAACCAGGGCGACTGCGCTCCTGAGCTCCGCAGGCCAGTTTTCGATTGGTCCAAGCGGCGTGGCCGACCAGTCGTGCGCGCGCACGCGTTTCGCCATCCCGCTTTTGCCGAGCGGCCAGGAATCCGTCGGTTGGGGGGGCTTGCGATCCATGTCTCAACCGCAGAACAGAGTGTTACCGGTTCGCATCAATGTTACGCCCTTCGTGATCGAGATGCAGGTAGTTAGGATTGAACAGCCCCACCCGCATCAGAGCTTCGAGATCGGGAATGACCAGCCTCCTGCGATTGAGCTTGATCAGGCCGTCGCGGCGAAGATCCTGCAAAGTGCGATTGATATGGACGAAAGAGAGCCCTGTCGCGTCGCCAAGCTCTATCTGCGTGAGAGGAAGCGGACAGCTCGATCCCTCTGTCAGACCGATGCAGCGGAGACGGCAAAAAATCTCGCAGAAGAGATGCGCCAGACGTTCCGTGGCGTTGCGCTGCCCAAGGGCCACGGTCCATTCGCGCTGAATCGCGGCGCTCACGAGAGCATCCCACCAAAGCGCCTGTAAAATTCGGGGGTATGCGAGCCCCATAGCTTCCAGAGTTTCTTGCGAGATTTCGGCAATCTTGACGTCGGTGAGAGTGCCGATCGAATGGTCCATCCGCTTGAGGATGAACACGTTGAGATCGCACAGATCGCCCGGCATGAAGAAGGAGATGATCTGTCGTCGTCCGTCCTCCAGGTGCTTGTAACGGCACGCCCAGCCTTCCAGGACTAGGTTGACGACGCGCGGCTTCTCCTCTTCGCGGATCACGTCCTGATGTGCCGGCAAAGACCGCACTCGCTCGGAGGCGATACGCGTCAGTTCTGACTTGTCCTCGGGTGAAAGCCGGGTGAAATGTTCGAGCTTCCGCGTCAGGGCGGGTTCCACAAAGGTCTCCTGAGCCTTTCCTGGATGGCCATCCAACTAGAAAGCGGTTTAATAACACCTAGAATGCGCGAACAACGATGACGTTGCGCGAAAGGCGATACGATGTGCGACGAAAGAAAGTGCGAGGGGCTTCAAGGCCGGAAGGTGCTGGTGGTCGAAGACGAGTATTTCATCGCTCATGACTTGATGGAAGCACTCGAAAAAACTGGCGCGCGGGTGGCCGGGCCGGTTCCGACGCTGCGAGAGGCTATGAGCCTTCTCGAGGCCAACGGAATCGAACTCGCGGTGCTCGATATCAACCTACAGGACGACGTGGTCTACCCGCTCGCCGACCGTCTCAGAGCCGATGGCATTCCAGTTGTTTTCGCCACCGGCTATTCGTCGGTCGCCATCCCCGAGGCCTACCACGACGTGCCGCGTTGGGAGAAGCCGTTTTCGGCCACGCAGTTGGCCCGGGCCCTGGCCGGGCTTGCGTGACGATTTCTTGCCCGCCCTACGTGCGTCTGGTCGAGCTCTTTGCTCGTGAAGCGGGTCGGCCCCTGAGGGCAGACGACACTGGCAGCGGGATGGCTTCGTATGAGCTTCTGCACATCTTCGAGTGCTACGGAGATGTGGCGGCGAGGAGCTCTGCGATCTCGCTGGCGTCTATGTCAGGCGGCTGTCCGCCCCATCTCTCACGCAGGTAGTTGGCGAGGTCGGCGAGCTCGCGGTCAGTCAAGCGATCTGCGAAAGCCGGCATTTCTTGCATGCGCTCGTGCCCACCGAGGGGGCGGGCAGGCACGCCCTCGCTGATGATCCGGATGAGGTTGAGCGGATTGTCCAGCATGGCCGTGGTGTTGGTGTCGAGCGGGACGGATGCGTGTGGCTGACCCTCGCCGTCGATGCCGTGGCAGCCTGCGCAAAGCCCAACATAGAGGTGTCTGCCGTTTTCCTGTCCGTCCGCGAGGGCAGGCTTCACGGGCGAGACACCGGTTCGCTCCGCTCCGTCCATCAAATAGGTGACGACTGCGTCAATGTCATCGTCCTTCAGATACTTCGTGGAATGGCTGAGAACCGGGTACATGCGGAACGTCATCGTTCCCTGAGGTGACAACCCGTCCTTCAGGAAGGCTCCGAGATCTTGCTTCTCCCAGCCGCGTCGCACCAGGCCAGTTGCGGATATATCTGGCGCCAATGCGCCTTCCATCACTTCCCCTTTAAGATGCTCGTTTGTCTTGGCGAAGGCGATGTTGCGCGGCGTATGACACTCGCCGCAGTGCCCGGCCACGTCCACCAGGTAACGCCCTCGGTGCCAGAGTTCCGGCTTGTCCGCGGCTTCCGGCAGCTCGCGCCCGTCCGGTCGATAGACCAGGTTCCAGAAAGCAACGGCAGGACGAATGTTGAAGGGAAAGGTGAGATCGGGTCCGTGGTCTGGCTTGTCGATCGGCCGCTGCGCCATGAGGTAAATGAAGAGAGCGTCGACATCGGCGCGGGTCATGTAATGATAAGAGGTGTAGGGCATTGCCGGGTAGAGGTGCGAGCCATCCGGATTGATGCCCCAGACGAGCGCCCGGTAGAGGTCGTCGGCGGTCCAGTTGCCGATCCCATGATCGCGTGAGGGCGTAATGTTCGTGCCGTAGAGAGTGCCGAAAGGGGTCTCCATCGGTAGGCCGCCGGCCAGTGCCACGCCGTCCTGCGACATGTGGCAGGCGCCGCAATCGGCGGCGCGGGCGACATAACGACCGCGCTCCACCATGCGGGCGCGCTCCTCATGAGTAAGCTTGGTGAAATCAATCGTCGCTGGAGGAATGGTCCCGGGTCCGGTGAAGACGAAATAAACAGCGAGAGCGCCGCCTGCGAGAACAGCGGCGACGGCCAGGATGAGCGCGGCGAAGGTTCTCATGTCGCTTTTCGCTCGTCGGCGTCTTCGATCGTCAGCCCCGGTGTCGATAGGACCACGTCTTTCACCGCTTCCAGGTAGCGGACGTAGCCGGTGCAGCGGCAGATATGATCGTTCATGCCTTCAAGCACGACCTTCTCGACATCTGCTCGCGGCACCGGTTGTCGCTCCAGGCGTTCCAGGAGCACGGTTGCGCCGTTGACGAAGCCGGGCGTGCAGTAGCTGCACTGGAAGGAGAAGTGTTCAAGATAGGCCTGCTGGATGGGCGATAGGCGCCTGACATTGCCGTCGGCGTCCCGTTCGGCGTGCCCTTCGATCGTGCGCACGGATCCGCCGTCAAGCAAGGCTGCCCCGGTGATGCAGGCAGGCACCGAGCGGGAGGTGCCATCCGGTTCGTCGATGATGATCGAGCAGGCGTGGCAGACACCTTGGCCGCAGCCGTAACGAGTGCCGGTGAGGTTGAGGTATTCCTGCAGGAACTCCAGCATCATCAGGTCCTGAGGGATTTCGATCGGCCCGACCTTGCGGCCGTTGATGGTCATGCTGACGGCGGTTGTGGGGATGCTCATGCGAGAGCCTTCTGGATGCGTTCGGGCTTAAGGGGATAGGCGTAGAAGCGCTTGCCGGTGGCGTCATGCACGGCGTTGGCGATGGCCGCGACCACAGGAATCATCACGACTTCTGCGATGCCCTTTGGTGGGTCCTTCGCCGAGAGCGGTGGCAGGACGTGGCCTTCCTGCGACCAGGCGGCGACATCTCGCGCCCGCGGAAGTCGGTAGCGGTTGAAGTTCCAGGTGCCGTTGCCGGGTCCGTCCTCGTAGCGGGGAAGGTCTTCATAGAGGGCGTGCCCGATTCCCATAGCTAGGCCACCCTGGAGCTGCCCGGAGACGAGCTCAGGTACGATCATGTTGCCGCATTCCATCCACGACTTGTGGGAAAGGAGAGTCACTTCGCCTGAGCCGCTGTTAACGGAAAGTTCCACCAGGGTTGCGACCGGCGCGTAGTAGGTGACGGCGGCATTGTTCCTCTGGACAGGGGGATAGAACACCCTCTGCCGCGGCTGGAAGGCGTAGCCGCCGTCGCGCATCTCGGCCTTTCGCTCTGCGCGGGCTCCTTCACCCCATTTCACGGAAAGCGCATCGATCGGAGCACGGAAGCGGCGCCCCTCGACCTCGAACTCCGCCTCCGTCCATGCCCAGCGGTTGAAGGTGTGGACCGTGACGCCGGTAATGTAGCCGCGCTCATGCGCCCGCTGTGCAAGTTCCTCCAACGATAGCGGATTGAGAGCGCCCGCAACGAGCTTGCCGTTGCGCCACTCGGCATCTTCCCGTCGCACGACGAGCGGAGCTGCCTGGCCGCCACCGACGCCTTCCGACCAGAACGAGAGCGCCGCCTCCCACAGACCGAGCTCGAACAGCTGGCGCGCCGCTTCGCGCGTCGCATGGGAAAGGTAGTAGGCGGAGTTGGAGGCGCTGCGGGGCGATGTGATCCGAGGCACCCAGTGCGGGTCCTTCGCGGCTTCGTCCTGCTCTTCCTGGCTCATCGTGTAAGGCTCGTTATTTGAAACGAGCGGGAGGCTCGGCCAGTCGACGGCGGCGAACTCGGCCTCGTCGGCCGGGCGTCCGAGATGCTCCGCCGGCACTAGCATCTGCGAGGTCGTTGAGCCGCAGCCGATCTCGGAGACGATGTGACGGAGACGGATTTTCCCTCTTGGGTCGACCTCGATCTGGCACAGAGCAGCCTCCGCGCCCGTACCGTAATCCTTGTGCACGGCAGCGAAGCCAACGCCGTAGAGATGGCCGGGATGGGCCGCTTCGTAGGTGGCCTTACGTTCGCGTCGTTCCAGCCAGAGCGGGTCGTCGGCGGCTGCATCGAGAAGTTCATCGGCGCGAAGGGTCCCGGCCGGGATGGCCCCTTGCGTGTTCTTCATGCCCGTCTTCATGACGTTGCGTCGGCGCAACTCGATGGCGTCGATGCCAAGATCCGCTGCGATCTCATCCACCAGCATCTCCGTCGTGATCATCGACTGCAGCGTACCGTATCCGCGCATGGAGCCGGCCGTGGGCGCCCGCGAGGCGTTGACGGTGACGGCGAGGTCGCTCTTGGGAAAATAGTAGATCGACTGAAGGGCGGTTGCGGACACCTGTCCAACGGAAGGGCTGAAGTTTTTGCGTCCACCCCCGTCGCCAATGAGCTCGCTGGCGAGCGAACGGAATTTTCCGGTCTTTGAGTCCACGGCGATCGCGGTGTCGATGTCGAAGGGGTGCCGCTTGATGGCGCTCTGAAAGTGTTCCCAGCGATCGAGCGCCAGCCGCACCGGCCGACCTTCGGCGTAGAGCGCTGCCATGCCGGCATAGTAGGGGAAGGAATGGTGCTCCTTTTGACCATAGCCGACGGTATAGCCGGGATGGAAGGAGAGTTCGGAGAAGGTGAAGCGGCTCGTACGTACCATGTCGATAAGGTGATCGGCGTTGGTGTAGGGCGATTGGGTGCCGGTAACGACGTGCAGCCGGCCGCTCTTCTCCTCGTACCAGGCGTTGCCGTTATCGGTCTCCATGGCGGCCGGATCGACGTATTGCGAAGAGAAGCTGCGCTTGTAGATGCGCCAGCCCTCCGGCGGGTTCTGAAGCTCCTGGCGAAGCTGCTGCGCGTGATAGAGTGCCTGGGCAGAGGCCTCGCCGCCTTCACTTGGTGACGGCCATTCCACGGAGCGGTTGGCAATCCTGCCGAAGACGGTGGTGTTCTTCAGAGGTGAAAAGACGTCGGGTGCCTCGGGCGTCTCTCCTCCGATGCGCACATAGCGGGCGCCACCGTAAGGATCGCGCTGAAGATGTCCTGTCTCGGCGCCCCAACGGATTGCCTCATCCCGGAATTGCAGCCGTTTCTTCGCGAGCCGGAAGCGCACGAAGTCGTGGAAGATGAGGAGGGCAACTGGTTGGCCGAGGAAGGCAGGCGTCTCTCCCCGCGCCAGGAGGAGAGGGCCATAGAAGTCTTCCTCTGGCATAGAGACGCGGTCGCGCTCGAGCTCCTCAGCCGTGACGATCACGTCCGGTCTGGCGTCCTCATCAAGGAAGGAGAGGTCGATACCTTCGAACAGTCTGTCGGCTCTGGCCGCCCTTATGAGAAACCCGTGAGACTGGTTACGTGGCCAGCCGGGCATGTCGCGCGCCCGAATGTCGGTGGCGAAAACCTTTTCGCCGGTGACCTTCGGGATGCCGTCGCGGCGGAAGCGAACGCCCCTGTCCTTCAGCCAGCGCGGAGGCTGGCGCACGGTACCGCCCTGCAGATCCGCAAGCGCCTCGTTAAGCGGCACGATGGAGGCCACCACCCCCGCGGCCGCAGCGCGCCGTAGAAAATCACGCCGCGATATGTCGCCGGGGCGGCGACTCTCTCTTTCTTTGCTGTATCCTTTGGCGACGGCGGGGGGGACGGAATCGTGCATGGTGTCCTTTGTGGGGTCGTCCTCTATAGGAACGTGGTGTGGTGGGGCGCCGTCCGACCCGGGGCGGCCGAGAAATTCGTGCAGTAAGCACGCGAAGTTAAATGAAGTTCCGTCGCTCCAGCGGTTGATTTTCATGGTCGAAGGAACCGTGGCCAAGGCACTAGCGCGCCGGCAGTTTCGCCTGCGCCGCCGCCTTTGCGGTCAACTGGCTCGGCGAGCAACGTCTCTTCCACCTTGAATTGGCTCCGGCGTGCGCGGTCGGCCTGCAAACCGATTTAGAGCGTTTCACCGTTCGAACGAATCTTGAGGGATTCCCGTTCGGGGCGGTTTGTGATTCAAGATGCTGGCTGGGCGGAGGCCAGAATCGCATGACCGCCGCCCTTTGAGATGCTACGAGCTTTTCGTAATTGGCTGGCGCCACCGGACCTCCAAGTCTTCTTCTGGCAGGGAGCCACTCGGGAAAGAGGTGCCCGCTTTCGGCTTCCGCGAGGACCGATACTCGGTCCATCAGCCCGAGTTCGATGCGAAGCGGATGGATCGAAATGACGCGAGCCGGTGATGCGGTCTTGGATCGGCGGACTTTAGCAGCACGCGGCCCTTCCACGGATGGAAAGGCCTCAGGGCGATATAGTAGTCATCGCCGCGTTTGATGATGTCCGCCACACACAGCTGGCCGACCTAGTCCGTGCGCATGCCTGAGAGGAAGGCGGACTGATGCACTCGCATCTAGTGGGCCCGCCGAAGGCTGCCTGGTCTCGATGTGAACAGCAGGCGTGGCGGTGCCGCTCTTGTACCGTCAGCACCATAGGCCGGGAATGCCGTCACCTATCGACCCGAAATGGACGCCCGCTGTGAATGTGTCCTGGTCGCGGCATCCCCAACCAGTCGTGATCGCCTCTAAACCTGAACTCACACCACTCCTGAACGCGCCTAACGGGCGGGTCCGGCGCGTGTGGCGCGCGAAGTGGGGAACGATCCTGTCGGTGGTACTGCGGTGGTTCGCGATTGAACTCTCGATCACGTCGAGGGGGCGGCCGCCGTGGTCCGGCTGGGGTATGACGAACAGGATGCGCTGTGAGCCGCGGTTGGGGGGCTCGGCCCCGATCTTGCCGACCCACTGAAGAATCTGCGGTTAGCGAAGCGCGCGCTGGAGGTGAACCTCGAGACTAATTTAGGTGACGTGATTAAATCGCATCAGCGGAGACGTTTCGCCATGCGGCTTGTCTTCCATTGGGCGTTGGGAACGCGATCAGGCGCTTGCGAGCTTGCGGCTGTCGCGATCTGCACCGAGCTGCTGCATGGCAGGAAAACTTGGCAGGTCAACGAAGAAGATCGTTCCGCCGCCTTCTGTGCTGCGGAAGTCGATCTCGCCGTTGAGGTGTTCGATGATCGCTTTCGTGATTGAAAGGCCGAGACCGGTACCGCCAACCTTTTGATTATCGGAGAAGTTGGCTCGTTCGAATTTTGTGAAGATGCGGGTGTGGAATTCCTGCGGGATGCCCGGCCCTTCGTCGCTCACATAGATACGGGCGCGTCCGGCGCGTTGTGCAATGCGTATGCGAACGGTGCCTGCTGGCGGGGAGAATTTCACCGCATTGGAAATCAGATTGAGAAAGGCCTGGCTGAGACGGTCCGGGTCAGCCAGGCAGACGAGGCCGGGGGCGGTCTCTTCGATCTCGATCGAGATTTCACGTTCCGCCGCAAAGGCGCCCAGCGAGTCCACGGTCGCTTCGAGGAGGGGCCGAAGTGCGAAAGGTCGGATGTCGAAATGCATCCTTCCAGATTCGATCTGCTCGATATCCAGAATGTCGTTGATGAGACGCACAAGCCTTGCGCTGTTGGCATAGGCGATCGAAACGAGGCTGTTGCCTTTTGCGCTGAGTTGACCGGCCCCTCCTGCCGCGACAAGCCCAAGCGCGCCGTGGATTGCGGTCAAAGGGGTGCGCAATTCGTGGCTTACCGTCGAGATGAAGTCATTCTTCATCCGCTCGGAGCGTTTCTGGTCGCTGATATCATAGGCAAAGCCGTCCCAGACGATCTCGTCATGCCCGAAGCCCCGCGGTTCCGCTACGGCGCGCAGCCAGAGGATTCGGCCTTTGGGATGCATGCATTGCGCCTCGAAAGCCCATGGTTCCAGGGTTTCCGCGGAATCCTCCAATACGAGGCGCAATTTCTCGCCGTCCTTCCGGGAAATCAGTCGCGCGAGTTTCGCGGGGTCCTCGACGAAATCCTCCGGGTCCATATCCAGGATGCGTCTCGCGCCGTCGGAGATATAGCGCAGATCCAGCTGTCCATCTTCGCTCCGTGCGATCTGAAATAAGACCCCCGGCGCATTGTTGGCCGTCGCCTGTAAGCGAGCTTGTGCTTCGTTGTTCGCAGCCATTGCCCAGCGCCGCTGGTATTCCCGAATGACGAGCTGGCCCATCAGGAGGACCGCTGCAAAGTTCACCGGGACGAAGAGGGAGGCCGACTTGAGAAAGATCTCCCAGGGCACGGCGGTCATCACGCCGATGACCAGGGCGGGCACGACGGCTGCGCTGAGCGCATGATAGAGGATATAGCGCTGCGACGCCTCGCGCCCGAGGTACTTCGTCCAGACGTACCAGAGAAGGCTGGAGCAGATCGCGGCCGAAGCGATGCCGGCGGCTCCGGGAACGGCCCCGACGCCACCGAAATAAAGGCGGAGTGCGATCATCGGAACGGCGGTAATGAGAGCGCATACCGGCCCGCCCAATGCTGCCGAGAGCGCCACCACCGCATTTCTCGGATCGGTGCGCACGCCATTCATCAGCTCGACCGGGTTGAGCATGACGAGGATGCCGGTCGCCGCGAAGACGAGGCCGAACGCGATGCTCCGACGCCAGAACGTTCCTTCCAGGCGCTCTCCAAGGAGAGCGAGAAAGATGATGGCGAGGATGATGGCGGAGGCTGCCTCGACCATCGTGACTACCGCATTCATGTGTTCCTCTGCGCCTGGGCACCGGCCTCGTCATGACCGAGTCCGAGTTGGACCATGTTCGACCCTGATGCCTGTATCCGCCGAGCGCTCTGCGGGCGGGGGTCAGGGGGAGCCGAATGTGCGCAAAAGTTGCATGCAGGGCTTTCTTCAAGCTTTCCTGGATGCTGTTTCCAGCCGGTCGCGCTCCAATTCGCGAGCGTGAATGCCAAGGAGAAGCAAAGCCGGCCAAAGGAGATAGGCCTCGATCTCGATGTTTTCCCCGAAGCTCAGGATGATGAAAACGAGTACGATGCCGAGAGGAAGCCGTCCTCGGCGGCCTTTGACGGAATCGACGGCGACAATCCAGAACTGCCAGACCAGCGGGACGAGGAGAGCCCACACTCCGACAAGACCTTTCACGAACAGCAGTCCATACCAGGTGTGATGACTTCCGATCGGCATGTACTCGACGATATGGGGACCCGGTTGAACCGTGCCGTGGCCGAACCACACCGCCTCGTTTTGCCAGCGCTCATAGGCGATACGTTGCAGGGTCTCGCGGACGCGGGTGCTGTCGGCTCTGGCGCCCTTGAAGGCCGAAACCGCATCCTGCATGGCCTGTAGAAGATATGTGCCGAGCGCGGCCATCGATGCGGCGACGCCGGCAGCGAGTTGCCAAGCGACGCTTTTGGCCAGAAGCGGCATCATGCGCGGGCCGACAGCGCATACGAAGAGGGCGACAAGGCTCATGCGCGACTTGGAAAAGAAGACCATCGCCAGCCCGGCGAGAATGCCCATCGCCATCCAGAAGCGGCTGCGGTCTTCGAGCGCGAAGAGAACCATGACGACGCCGAGAAGGCCGGCAAAGGGCGACCACGGGGCGTAGAATTGCCAGCGCGGCGTCCAGCTCGACGGATCAAGTGTGTAGAAATATACAGAGAAATATTCCGGACCCGGGCCGCCAACGGCCTTCAGAGGCGAAACGAATATCTTTTCGGGCAAGCCGATCGAGGGTGCGACGAGGAGGATCGGTAGGAGTGCCACCGTGCATGCGCCGACGATGCACTGGCTGCGGATGACAACGTCTCGGCGGATCTTCAAAATGGCCCCGGCGAAGGGAACGAGTGCGACCATCGCCCAGCCTTTTGCCCATCCGATCGAGGACTTGATCGTCTGACCCATGCCGAGGCCCCAGTCGAAATGGCCGACCCACAAGGCAACAAGCATGACCAGCATGCCGCCGATCCAGCCCCAAATGATCGGCGGCACCGAGCCGGTGGGCCTGAGGTCCGGCCTGAGGCCGGGACCGAGGTAAAGCGACAGGAAGCCTAGACCTGCGAGGGACCAGGAGATCACTGGTCCCACCACGTAGAGCGCGCCGAAGGCGTAGAAGAACCAGGTCAGAGAGATCGTCCAGAAGACGAGATTCTCCGGTAGGTTACGCTGTGGCGTCGGCGTTTTCATCGCCAGCTTCCTCGGTTTCCAGGAGACGGTCGATCAGAGGACGACGCATCCAGGCGAGGGCGAGACCCATCAGGAGAAACAGGGAGCCTGCGCCCGCCGCGCCCAGTGCGATCTTCTTATTGGGCGAAGACGGCTCCCATTCGATTGACGGCTGTTCGATCACCTGCACCATCGGATACGAGGCAAAGACATCGTTGCGGGTGGTGTTCATGCGCGCCAGCGCCGATGCGAAGACGGCTTCGGCGACCTTGTAGTCGCGGTTGAGACTGTCGAGGCGCGACGCCGTCTCGACGAGATCACGCACCCGCTCCTGACCGGCCTCGTGCTCTTGCTTGAGAGCGGCGACCCGCGCGGCCAGGCCATCGCGCTTGGTGACAAGATCGACGAGCTGAGAGAGGAGGGCCGACCGCTCCCCCTGCGAAGAGGGGTCGACCTGCTCCCAGATGGCGGCGACCGGAAGGCCGGTTACGGCCCGTGCGCGATCATCCATGCGCGCCTTGGCGCCGTTGTAATTGTTGCGTGCCTCGACGACCTGGGGATGGTTCTGTCCGAAGCGTCCGGTGAGGCTGGAGAGCTTCGCCGAAGCCTCGGCGGCGTTTTCCGAAAGGGCGGCGAACTCGATGTCGCCGTGCAGACGCAGCATGGACGAGGCGTTGCCGGCATCGACGTTGAGCATCGTCGAAAGGGCCACGACGGCCTCCTCCGATTCCCGCAGCTCCGACGTCGTGGAGGCGACCTGCTGGCCCATCTGCTCGATCATCGTCACGAGTTCGAGATGCTGGTCTGCGCTCGCCAGCCCGGTCTTTGCCTGCAGCTCGCTGATTTTAAGACGAATAGCCTCAACGGCCTTCTGGTGTTCGCGGACAGTGTCGATCGTGGAGACTTCCCGGCTCTCCATCTCGTCGCTGCGCAGCTGGTCCAGTTCGCCGAGAAAGGCCGCGAGAATGGCTTCCGTCTTGTCAGCCGCGTCCTCGGGCGAGGAGCCCGTCATCGTCAGGCGGATGAGGCTCGTCTGGTCGAGGAGCTTGATGCGCGGACGTCCGAGTTCCTGAACTTCGAGCTGAAGCGAATCTGCCGCACGCTCAAGCACGCGCCGGGATTCGATCAGGCTCTTGTAGGTCACGGTTGGGCTTATCGAGGAGCTTGAATAAGGCGAGCTCGCCGAGGTCGAGGCCTGGCCGATGTCCGACAGATTGACGGAGCTGGACGAGCCGGCGCCCGGCATGATCATCGCTGCCTCGGACTGAAAGCGCAGAGGTGCGGTCGAGATGTAGAGGATGACTGGAGCCCAGATCGCGGCAAGGCCGGCGAAAACGACCAGCGCGTAGCGGGGCAGGCGTTGGAAGTCGCCGACGCGACCGCCGCGCAGCAGGCGCACCGGCGACAGCGCGGTGATGCGCGTGCGGGTCAGGCGGGGCATGAAACGAGAAATGCCGCCTGCCGCAGCGCCAAGGCGCGCAAACAGGCGCCGGCCGCCGGTGCGTGCCTTATCGGCCGCAGCCTCCTCGTCGTGAGGGACGTATGGGGCTTCCAGTAGATTGGTATGAACATTCATCACTGCACTCCTCGTCGTGACAAATGCTTAGCGGAAGGCGTTCCTCTTCGCGTGCGTGCAATGGTGCACTTCGGGTCTATTTCGGCGCGGGACCTATCCTTTGGAATAGGCCAATCCACCCGAAGGTCTTGAGAGAGAGATCCCCTCAGAACATCCCCGCATCCTTGGCGATCATGGCAGCGTGTGTGCGGTTGCGTGCCTGAAGCTTGCGACAGAGCGTTTTGACGTGAAGTTTCACCGTGACCTCCTGCAAATCGAGCTCGCGCGCGATTTCCTTATTGGATGCGCCACGGACGAGACCGCCCAGGACTTCCGTCTCACGCTTGCTCAATTTGGCGGCCAGAGGATTTTCAGTTTCTTCGCTCGGTGCTCGCATGAAATCGAGCGGAGCATATTGCTCGCCCGCCACCATGAAGCGGACGGCGTGGATAAGCGATTTGGCGGCGATCGTCTTCGGCAGGAAGCCGGCGGCGCCGGCCGCCAGCGCTTCTTCCGCCACGCTGCGGTTGGCCGTGCCGGAAATGATGCCGACGGGGTTGCCCTTATTATGCTCCTTGGCGCGGGCGAGGCCTTCGAGGCCGTCCATGCCGGGCATGTTGTAATCAAGGATGACGAGATCGAACGGGCCCTGCGCATCGATACGGTCGATCGCTTCGGTAAAATCGCTGGCGGTGACGACGCGCACATCCGGTTCGCGCTCAAGAAACGCGCAGATCGTGTCTCGGACGAGTTCATGATCGTCAGCGATCAGAATATCCATCAACATTACCTTTCAGGCGAGACCGCACGTTCCTAACGCGTGCACTTCCGTCTTCTCGGCGTTGCGTTCTCCGCAGCTTGGCAAAGGACGCCTGGCGGCTCCACCATTTCAACCACTAGTGGACCTAGCGCATAGCACCCAATGAACGGTTAATCGAGGGCGTCGCCCGCAGGCACCCGCCCGATCGCGGCGTGGTTGGAGAGGATTCGCCTATCCTAAAGGGTAGAACTTGTCTCGATCGAGACTATACATGCACTTCCGTGTATTTTTGATATTCTACGGATGCTGTAACTGTTCCCTTGCTCGAGTTATTTTTTCGTCGAGCTGAGTATTGTTTGGCCAACGGATTTCTGGAGGCCACAATGACTTCTCTCGATAAGATCTCTCTCTTCTCGCTCGACATCGTCAACGCAAAGACGGAAGAGGCTCTTGGAGCGCTTCTGAAGGGCCGTGCCCGTCGCACCGCCGCGTTCCTCAATGCCCATTGCATGAATGTTGCCGCCAAGACGCCGATCTACCAGTGGGCGTTGAAGAAGGCGGATTACCTGCTGCCCGACGGCTCGGGTTTGCAGCTTGCTGCGAAACTGCAAGGCAAGCGCTTCGTCGAGAACCTGAATGGTACCGACCTGTTCGTTCCGCTGTGCCGCAAGGCTGCCGCTCTCGGCCTGTCCATCTATTTTCTCGGAAGTGCGCAGGGCGTTGCGCGGAAAGCGTCGGAGGCTGCCCGTAAGATCGCCCCGGCCCTCAAGGTCGCCGGCACCCGCCATGGTTACTTCTATGCGGAAGAAGAAGATCGCATCATCGACGAGATCAATGCTTCTGGCGCTGATATCGTGCTGGTCGCGCTGGGTGTGCCGCGTCAGGATGTGTGGATCGCCCGTAATCGCCATCGCCTCAACGCACGGCTGGTTATGGGTGTCGGCGCGCAGTTCGATTTCTGGGCCGGCCGCGTGTCGCGGGCTCCTCGCATGCTGCGCAGCGCCGGGCTGGAATGGATTTGGCGATTTGCGATCGAGCCCCGCCGTATGTTCCGCCGCTACATCATCGGCAACCCGGAGTTCATGATGCGGGCATGGCAGGATGCCCGCGCCAAGAGGGCGGTGCCGACGGCTGACGAGCGGGCCAAGCGTGCCCTCGATCTTTTCGGATCCAGTATGGGCCTCCTTTTCTTCGCTCCGCTGATGCTGATGATCGCAACGGCCATCAAGCTTGAGTCCCGCGGCCCGGTCTTCTTCCGGCAGACGCGCATCGGGCAGGGCGGTCAGGCTTTCACCGTGTTGAAGTTCCGCTCCATGTATCGCGACGCCGAAGCCCGTCGGGCGGCGCTCCTTGAGCAAAGCGATCGTGCCGGCATCTGCTTCAAGTCGAAGAACGATCCGCGCGTCACCAAGATCGGCCGTCTCCTGCGGCGCTTCTCTCTCGACGAGCTGCCCCAGCTCTTCAACATCTGGAACGGCGATATGAGCATCGTCGGCCCGCGTCCGGCTCTGCCGCAGGAAGTCGAAGCCTATCCGCCTCAGGCTCTCGAGCGGCTGATGGGCAAGCCCGGCCTGACGGGGCTCTGGCAGGTTTCGGGTCGTGCGGAGATCGGCTTCAACAAGATGATCCACATGGACAGTGCCTATGTCCGCTCCCGCTCGGTTTTCCTCGATATTGCTCTCATCGCACTGACTTTCCGCGCCGTCTTCACCGGACGGGGCGCCTACTGAGACCACAACGAAGGGAGGGTTATAACAAAGCGAACACTTCTAAGACTGCGATTCCCCATCACAGTTCCGACCGGCCGCGGTTGCTTAGGCACCGCGGCCATTTTTTCGTTTCAGGTCGCCCGCCCCATCTGCACGAGCTGCCGATCATGTGCCTTCGAATGGCGTTATCTCTGGGCATGGGCCTGATTGATCCCGGCTGGATCAGCTCGTTTCCTTTCTCACGGACCGCCTCTGCTCCAGGCAAGTCTGGCGAAATCCGTGAAGCGGCGGTCCGCCGCTTAGTCGATTGTTCCTGTGTGATATTTGCCGGTCTGGTGCGTGGTCGATCTGGCTCTCGCGACGTCGTCGTTCGGCCCTTTTTGGACAGGCCGTGTCGAAAGCCGGAGCTTCATATTTCCCGCGGCGATCGCAGCCCCGCGCAGACCGATACTACTCTCGGTTTTAAGGTGGCAAGCGTCCCGCAAGCTTTGTGAGGCTTCCTTATGCCGAATTGACTTGCGCGGAAGATCGATCGCGAGGCTGCTGCGAAAGTCGAGAAGAGTTTAACAGGAGATTGGGCGCGCTTCGGAACTCCGAAAAGGACAATGAAGTCCATCCGCGCATGTTCTCTTGAGTTTTCTCGGTTCACCGAGATAGAGGCAACCCGAAAGGCCGAGGCGTAATGGAAACGCGGGCTCAGAACATGCAGGATCTCATGAGATTGCCAGTCTTCCTTCTGATTCTCGGCGCGGATGCATGGGCCTTGATGCTGGCCGTCATTCCGGGCGTGAATCTTGGCCATCATGGCGATATTGTGCTGCATGCCGTCGGGACGTTCGTCAACGCGGCGGGCTTCGCCTTCGTCTTCGGCAATCCGTTCGGGGCGGCCATCGCGACACTCGCCTTTTCCGGCTGGATCGAGCTTTTGCAGATGTGCATTCCGTGGCGGACCGCCTCGATGACGGATTTCTATGCGAACGTCATCGGCGCGCTCGGCGGCGCGACCGTCGCCGCGCTCTTCCAGTTCGGCAAGATGCGGGTGCGCTCGCTGTAGGCGTAACTCCCGAAGAATAGTTTCCGGCAGAAAAGTTCGCTCAGAAAGACATTCGCCGATCGAGCCGGAGGACTGGGACGTGAGCGATCGCCTTCTGGCGCCGGCCGGCTCTGACAAGAGGTTCGAGAGGAACGACAAGACCCGTGCAAGCTGAAGCTTCCGCGGGTCTTTTTGTCGGGTGCGGTGGGTGCTGGCCTGGTCAGGCCGCGCCGGCTTCCTTTTCCTCTTTGCTCAAAACCCGTTCGACGAGGCCGCCCCAGGCCTTTGCGAAACGTTCACCTGCCTCGGCCGCGTGAGTGCGGGTCTTTGCATTCGGCTCGCGCAGTTCCTCGACGTCGAGCCGTTCGATCGCGGCCGCCCAGCCGGTCACGGAATTCTCGCCAATATCGCGAGCCCCGGCCGCAATGTGGCCGACGAGGCCGTCATGACGCGGGCAGAGCACGGGCCGGTCGGCCGCCATCGCCTCGATAGCGACGAGACCATAAGGCTCCCAGCGCGAGGGGAGGGCGATGGCATCGCACGCCGCCATGGCTTCAGGAACGTCGGACGTGTAGCCCTTGAAGACGATCTTCGGGTTGTTCTTGGCGCGTGCCTTCAAGTCGTTGAGGTCCGGCCCGTCGCCGTAGAGATGCAGCTCCACGTCGGTGCGCTCGAGCACCTGGAAGGCGTCGATGAGAATGTCGAAGCCTTTTTGCAGGTCGAAGCGGCCGATCGCGCCGATGACGATATCCGGTCCTTCGCGATGTCCTTCGACCGCGAGGAAGGGCGCAAGCTCGACGCAGGGCTCAATGACTTTGAGGCCGCCTTCCGGGCAGAAGCCGCGGCGCAGCATCCAGGCGCCTTGCGTCTCGCTGACGGCGACAACTTCGTCGAAAAGCGCATAGGCGGTGCGCAGGAGCGCCGTGAAGCGGTCGCGCTTTTCGACATGCAGCGCCACGAAACGCTCCGAGTAGCTGTGTTCGA
Source organism: Afifella sp. JA880 (assembly GCF_025379905.1). Classification (NCBI taxonomy): domain Bacteria; kingdom Pseudomonadati; phylum Pseudomonadota; class Alphaproteobacteria; order Hyphomicrobiales; family Afifellaceae; genus Afifella; species Afifella sp. JA880. The sequence goes on along the minus strand of NZ_JAOANH010000001.1, from coordinate 675,042 downwards.
CATGGATGATCGGCGTCGTCGGATAGGCGGCCCGTAGCGCCGTCAGCATGGGCAGGTTCGCCCAGTTGATCGACAGATGGGAGACGATCAGGTCGGCTCCGAGCGGCGGTGCGGTAAGCTGACCGCGGCGCACCCGCACGATCCGATGATCTGCGATTTTCGCAAGATCCGGCGACGCTTCCATGTATTCGAGCATCCGGTTGATGCCGCCGAAAGAGGCATCGTCGATGAGATGGGCGATGGCGTGGATCATGGACTTGCTCCCCCGGTTGAAAAATCAGCCTGCCTTGGACGAAAGAAGGCGCGCCTCGACGCGGTTGTAGATGCCGCGCCCGAAAAGGCTCAGAAGCTCTGCGGCGCTCCACGTCACCATCGTTTTGATCGGCTCTTCCCGCAGAGGGCGGCGAGACGCCCAGATCGAGCGGCGCATGAACCTGGCGGCACGCTTTCCGTCTCGGGAGGAGACAGCGCGACGGGCGAGGTAGCGCAGCTGGTAGGCGGTCGCCGCAGCGCCATGGCGACGCACGAGCATCGGCGAGATGGCGGCGATTTTGTCCTTCATCCGGCACCAGGTGTCGTATTGCGCTTCGACATTGGCGGAGAGGGCGCCGGTGTGGATGCGGTAGAGTGTGAGGTCGCCCGGAATGCCTTCGATCAGCCAGTCGGAGGAGAGGATGAAGCGCAGCCACCCCTCGATGTCGTCCGACTGACGGAAATTTTCGTCGAACCACCAGTCGCGCTCTTCTTCACCGGCGGGACGGAAGGCGATCGCATCGAGAGCCGTGCGGCGCATGACCGGCGTGCTGCCATTGCCGATCGGGTTGCGCTTGAAGACGTCGGCGGCGGTGATGCCGCGGAGCTTCGGCTTTTGGCTGATACCAAGGCGGCGGCCATGCTGGTCGATCATGGCGGAAGCGGAGAAGCTGATGCCGACATCCGGGTTCGTTTCCAGATGGGCGACGTGCAGCTCCAGCTTTTCCGGCAACCACAGGTCGTCGGCATCGCAGAAGCCGATGTAGCGGCCGCGCGCATGGTGGATGCCGGTGTTGTGAGCGCCGGCGAGGCCGCGGTTCTTCTGACTGATGAGCCGGATGCGTTCGTCGGTAAAGCCATTGACGATCTCGACCGTAGAGTCGGTCGAACCGTCGTCCACGACGATCAGCTCAAGATCGGAGAAGGTCTGGTTGAGGATCGAGCGCAGGGTCTCGGCGATCGTCGCCTCGCAATTATACGCGGGCACGACGACGCTGGCGATGGGGGGCGGGGTCATGTTCATGGTCGTTGCTCCTCGGAAGCCGGTGTCGTGATCTACTGAAAGCAGGCCGGCCGTCCGGCCGATTGCGGGAAGAAGGGAAGGGCGCAGGCAGCCGCGAGTGTCAGGAGGCCGCGCCGGGGATTGTTGAAGAAGGAAACCGGGCTCGTCCAAACGCCGCGCAGCGCGAAGCGCATGGGGGTGAAGCGCGATCCTTCGGAACGCAGGGCCCGGCGGGCGAGGTAGCGCAGATGCTGCGCCTCGGCGGCGCGGAGGTCCTTTTCGGCAAGCCCGATCTGCATCTTGCGAAGCGTCGCAAGACGTGACTGCCAGGCGGTGGCCATGGCCTCGATGTTGGAAGACAGGCTCCCCGGCGTGTTGCGGTAATAGACGAGCGTCTGGTCGACGCCTTCGATGACGCCGGACATGGCGACGAAGCGCACCAGCCATTCCAGGTCCTCGCCATAAACGATGGTTTCGTCGAAGCCGCCGGTCGCCGCAAAGGCCTTGCGCTCAACGACCAGGTTGGATGTCGTGCAGAAGGGGTTTTCGGCGAGCACATCCCTCAGGAAGAGCTGATCCCGCCGCACATTTGTGCGGGACTGGGCGTCTTCCGGCACGTTCGTGAAGAAGGCGACGTCGGCATAGAGGGCCTGCACCGCGATATCTTCCGCGAACCGCGCTGCCATGATTTCGAGCTTGTCGGCCGCCCAGAGATCGTCGGCGTCGAGGAAAGCAATGTAACGGCCCTTGGCGAGCTCGATGGCACCGAGATTGCGGGCGCGGCTCGGGCCGCCGTTCTCAACCGTGCGGTAGGTGATGCGCCGATCTCGGGCGGCAAAGTTGGCCAGGATCTCGGCCGAGCCGTCGGTGGAGCCGTCGTCGATGACGATCATTTCCCAGTCGGCAAGCGTCTGATCAAGGACCGAGCGGAGCGTCGCGGCGATGGTCTTTTCAGCGTTCCAGCAGGGGATGATCACGGAAAACAACGGAGCGGTCATGTCAGCACCTCTGAGCAGAAAGGGTTGGGACGAAGCCGATGCTGGCGCGCAGGGCCGCCAGGATTGCCGGGACAGATGCGACGACCTGTGAGGCCGTCATCGCCGCGAGCACGGTCCAGGCGACCGCGGTGAGGCCGAAAGAAGCGGCGACGGCGGTGGAGACGAGGACGGTTGCGCCAATCGCCAGCGAATAGGTGAACTCGGTGCCGGCACGGCCGCCGGTCCGCAGCCATTGGGCCGAGGCCGACCACAGAACGGTCGGGATCGCCGCCAGGCAGAGGATTGCAACGAGTGGCGCCATATCCGCCCATTCGGCGCCGAAGAGGACCGGGACGTAATAGGGGGCGAGGAGTGACTGGGCGATTGCAACCGGAACGATGATGGCCATGGACAGTGCGAAGGCGTGGCCGAGGGCGCGGTCGCGGTTCTCGCTGCGGCAGATATAGGGGAAGAGGACGGTCGACAGCGCCGTGCTGAACGAGGTGGTGATGCCGAGGCCGGCATTGACGGCGAAGAAGTAGATGCCAAGCGCATCGGCGCCGAGAAGGCCGCCGACGATCAGCTTGTCGCCCTGCATGCGCACGGCCTTGAGGAACTCGATGCCGATGACGGCGCTGCCGAAGCGAACGAACGGACGCAGCGGAGCCGCCGCCACGTCGGCAGGACGCCAGGGGCGCAGGCGGCGCATGGCGATCAGCCAGATCGGTGCGGTCAACAGGCGCGGCAGCACGATCGCCAGCGGATGCGGCCAGACAAGGACGAGAAGAACGGTGAGGATGTTGCCGGCGACGACCTGGCCGCCGGCTATGGCGGCCGTCTGTTTAAACTTGCCTTCGCGCATGGCGAGGGCGCACTGGGTCAGTCCGCCCGGCATGAACAGGTATTCACCGGCGATGACCGCGATGAGCGCGAAGCCGAGCCAGTTGCCGGACACCCCGCTGACGGCACCAGCGAGTGCGAGCTGCAGAGCGAAGAGCCCGAGGCACCAGACCCAGAAGATCCTGTGGGCCGTGCGGCAGGTTGATTCCAGCTCGTCTTGACGGGCGGCGATGATGCGCTGGCCGACGCCGTTCTCCGTCAGGCTCTTGAGAATATCGGAGGTGGCGATCGCGCCCGCCGCCAGACCAATGCTGAGCGGGTCCATGTAGCGGGCGAGAACAACGACCACACCGAGGCGCGAGAGCTTCGACACCACTTCGGACGCACCATAGGCCGCCAGGCCACCCGTCAGTGACGAGCCTGTGATCCGTCCCATCAATGCTTTGATCGCAAGTGCCATGATGCTTGAGTGCCTTTGTTCCGCTCGTCGAGAACGGCTGTTGTCCTGGCGCTGCTTGTACGCGAGGCGCAGCGTTTCGTATCGCGTGCGCTAGCGTAGGAGCGCGCTCAGACGATGAGGCGACCTATCCTTTTGAGTAGCTCGCGGAGCCACTGAATGGGTTCAAAAGATTCACCAAAAATGGAAGATTGACCACCATTATGCAGCCAGTCGTTGAATTATGGGATAACCGTTGATGAACTGTCCGGCAAAGATAAAGCGCCTGCATACCTTGGTTCAGGCGCTTGCCGCCTTGGGCTGGGCGTTTGTTATTGCCGGCTGCGATCAGATGCATTCCATCAGCAACCGCGAAGCGGTTGCGGAGGGGCTGAGCTATCAAGCGCAGTATCGCGCTGCTCCCACTTCTCAGCAGTTGCCGCGCTCGGCTTCCGCATATCTCAACCAGAAGAAATGTACTCTCGGGAGCGTGTCTCCTGTCAGCCATCAGGTGTCGACCGTCCTACGCGATGACGAGAGGCTTTCTCCCGGGGATCTCGTCAACGTGCATGTCGCCGAAGATGAGACCTTCACCGGTTCATATGAGGTGTCGCAGGACGGGACCCTAAAGCTTCCTTATCTAAAACCGATACCGGCGATCGGCCGAAGCGTGGAGAGCGTCGAGGCAAGCCTTGCGCGCGCCCTTGTGACGGAAGATTTCTACAAGGAAGCGCCGCGGGTTTCGGTGCGGCTGGCGGACGTGGCCTCGGCGCGCGTCTATGTGGCCGGTGCCGTTTTCGACCCGATGGCCGTGACCATCGGTGGCGTGAGTGGCGATGACGTGGACACTGCCCGCCAGGCGGCGCTCGGAGCGGTGGCACGGGGCCGCCGTCTGTCCAGCGCTTTGCAGGCGGCGGGAGGCGTGCGGCCGGATGCCGATCTTTCCAACGTCAAGATCCAACGAGCAGGCAAGACCATTTCGGCGGATGTGCGCGGCGCGGTCTTGGGGTTCGCGTATTCCGACGTGCTGCTACTTGAAGGCGACCAGATCTATGTGCCGAGCCGAGGCTGTTTCCAGGAAGAGCTCATGGTGCCGTCCTCCATCACCGCGCCCGGTGTGACGGTCTTCATGTCGAATCTCTCGCAGCCGGCGAACGCGAATGCACTCTCGGCAATTGGCAAGGATGCGCGGGAATTGCGCTACGGGACGCGCTTCATTCAGGCGGTTGCCGGCATGAACTGCATCGGCGGCGCGAGATGGACGAACGCCCACCGCACGGCGATCCTATTCACCCGCAATCCGATGACGGGCGAATCGATCGTCATCGAGCGCAGCCTGGAGGATATGCTGCAGCGTGCCGATCGCGACGAATACGATCCCTACATCATGCCGGGCGACGCGCTTGCTTGCTATGACAGCAATCTGACCAACGTGATCGAGCTCGCGAAAGGCTTCGGCACCGTCTCGACCTCTGCAGCGCTTTTGCTCAATTGATTCCGATACGAGCGACGGTGGTGATTGGCGGTGTGCCCGCTGAAGCGGCCTTGCCAGATCAGGCAGCAGTGCGGTGCGGTTTGAGCGCCGCTGCTGTCTGCCGACCGAGTACTTCGGCCTCGTCAATGAGATCTGATAGAGGCTCCGCGTTCTTCTGAAAGCCCACTTCTTCGATTTCGAGCAGCACCTCGCGCAGCTTGAGGGCACCAAAGAGCGCCGCTGAGCCCGCTAGCTGGTGAGCGACCTGGCGAATTTGCATGAAGGTTTCGTCCTGGCGCGCGCCCTCCAGGCTCGATCTGATAACGGCAAGCTCGTGGCAGAACTTGTCCATGTGATGTGCCAGCTTCTGCTGAGGCAGGACATCTTTCAGATCCTGCACGACGGTTTCGTCGAGCAGTTCCGGTTCCTCCGACATCCCGTCAGAATCCGTATTTAGGATCGCCTTCGCCCGTTCTCGGCTCGACAGCTCCCTCGCGACCGGCCGTTCCTTCAGGAGGGGGGCGAGGGCGGCGTTGAGCTGTTGCAGGCGAAGCGGTTTGATGAGCGTGTCCTGCATCCCGGCCTTGCGGAGTTTCCCCTGTTCTTCGGGAAAGACATGCGCGGTCAGGCCGATGATCGGCGTGTCGCTGGATGGCCCGTCCCCCGAGCGAATGCGGCGCGTCGCACCAAGGCCATCGAGCACTGGCATGCTGATATCCATCAATATGACGTCGAAGGCCTCTTCGTTGGCCACGGCGACACCGACTTCGCCGTTCTCCGCTTCCCGGACCCGGCAGCCGGCCTTGACGAGCATCTCGCGCGCCACGAAGCGGTTGGTGGGATTGTCTTCCACCACGAGGACATTGAGACCAGCTTTGCCGTCGAAGTCATACTCCCTCACGTCTTCCACCGGGCTCGCCTCGAGCTCTTCGCTGCTTGCCGGCAACATCGGAAGGTGAACCCAGAAACGGCTGCCCTGGCCCAGTGTGCTTTCAACGCCGATCTCACCACCCATTGCTCCGGCCATGCGTCGGCAGATCGCCAGGCCGAGACCCGTTCCGCCAGTCGTTCGCTTGAACGAGGGGTCGAGAGTTACGAAGTCTTCGAAGATCCGATCGATGTTGGCGGGGGCTATGCCGCTGCCGGTATCTGACACTGTCAGTTCGACAAGAACCTGTCCGTCGGCCTGGGAGATTTCGCGGGCTTCGAGCGTGATGATGCCATTCTTGGTGAATTTGACGGCATTTGATACGAGGTTGATGAGGATCTGGCGGATGCGGCGGCGATCGGCCTTCACGCCGAGCGTTTCGAAGGCGAGGCTGACTACGAGATGATTGCCGCGCGTTTCCGCGGCCAGTGCATGCAGATCGACGATCTCGTGCAAGAGGTGGCCAAGCTCGAAGGCAACCGGTCTCAGCTCGAAGCCGCCGGCTTCCAGGCTCGAAAGGTCGAGGACGTCGTCGATCTGGTCGCGTAAAAGCTCACCCGATGCGATCGCCGTTTCCACGTACTGGCTCTGTTTGTCGGTAAGGTCGGTCCCGTGGATGAGATCAAGCACACCGAGGATACCGTTGAGCGGCGTGCGCATTTCATGGCTCATCACGGCAAGGAATTGCGATTTTGCTTCAGCCGCCGCCAGAGCGCGGTCGCGGGCGTACAAAAGCTCCTGGCGGGTGCGGTGCCGATCGGAGATGTCGCGCATATAGGCGATAAAGGTCGGGTTTTCGCTCTCGCTCGCGATACCCAGAGATAGCTCGGCCGGAAATTTGTCGCCATTGGCGCGGATCGCCTGGATCTCGATGCGGTCCTGTCCGAGCGGTTTCTTGGCGGACGAGCGCAAATGGCGTTTGATGAAGGTGTCACCGGTGCCATAAGGCTCGCCCGGTGCGATCAGGCTCGAAATGTTGCGGCCAAGTGCGGCGTGTCGTGAATAGCCGAACGCACGCTCCGCCGCAGGATTGAAGTCGAGAATGGTCCCCGAGGCGTCGGCGACGATGATGGCGTCGAGAGAGGCGTTGATGGTGTTTGCGTAACGCTGGCTGCTGCGCGCGAGCTCGCCTGCGCGCGACATCGAGATACCGTATTGCCGCCAGAGCACCAGGAGCGTTCCCGCAAGGGCGATGATGAGAAGCCCTGCGACGACGGCCGTCTGAATAAGAAGGAGCGTAAAGGCCTGGCGGCGCTCGTCAGACAGGCGGGCGAATAGATCGACACTCTTAAGGGAGAGCGTGCGTACGGTGGAACGCAGCTGCGCCAGGGGGGCGACCAGTTCGGCGCGACGTTCGCGGAGAATTTCATCCGGCCCGTCTATGACGGGAACGAGGTCGTCCAGCGTCGTTTGTATACGGAGAAGAGCGGCATCGGCGTTTTCCGCCGTGCGCAACTCGGAGAACATGTTGCTGGTCTCGATCGTCGAGACGCGGCTGTAGAAAACGTCGAAACGCTTTCGGAGTTCATCGATGTCGCCGGCCCCGCTGCCACCCTCGATGGACCGCAGGAGCCTTAGTAGTTCGACTTCGAGCTGCGCGACCGTCCATTGCACGTTGTCGCGTGGAGCGTTGCGTAACTCTTTTAGTTCCTGCGATACCTGCAAACCCAGAAAGACGAGAAGCGCAGCGGCCGCAATCAGGACGGTCGCTGCGAGTCCGTTTCGAAGTGCTCCGCCATGCCTGGCGGGTTTTCCATTGCTTTTATTCATGGGTCACATTGGGCAACTCAGTCGATCACCTCAATGCGGTCAAGCTGCCATATGCTGCGTGAATATATTGTTTCGGATTGAAAGTGCGAATTCTGATCAAATGGGTAGATGATCCACAAGGGGCCTTTGCCACGGCGCGACATCGGCTTGCCGTTCATTTCATAGGCGACCATGGGACCAGACGACGTGGCATCCGACACCGGCAGCTGAACCGCGTAATCGTTGATAGCCGTTGCGCGAAGTGTTCCACCCTGCGCCTCGACCGCGTCTAGAAGGTCTTCAAGGCTTACGCCGGTGAAGCTGTTCACGCCTTCTGTCCAGATCGTGCTGGTTTTGAATGTCGTCGCAGGCATCTCTTTCAGCATGTCGAGGTCGAAGTGCGCCTCATCGCCGACATTGGTCGCGTTGATTTTGCCATAGATCCGCAGAATGACGTCCCCTGTGGGCGTGGTCCCCAGCCGGGCAGCCCTGGCGGGGTCCGGCTCCAGCCCAACCGACCATACGGTCGCCAATCCGGCGAGGATCGCAAGGCCGGCCATGAACAGTTTCAGCTTCGTCATAATGGTGCCGATCGACATGTCCTGTCCCTCGTCGAGTTTGCTTGGTTGTCTTTTTTTATCGAAGCCTCGCTTATTTCGCCACAAAGCAAGAGATCAGGTCCGCCTATGCGGAAGGATAGGTGACCGGATGTGACGCTTCTGATCAAACAGAAATACGCCAACTGAATATGTTCCGTTGAAGCACTGCGATAGCTTGCAGAGGCGTCGCTCAGGAAGTCTGGAGACTTCGGCCAATTTCAAAGGGGACCTTCGTGCAAGACGATCCGTTGCTGCCTCTCAAGAAGCGTTTCGCCGAGCGTTGTGGGAGTGATCTCGCGCGCCTCAGGCAGCTCAGTCCGCATGCCATCGAGGATATTCCGCAGATTATTTCGCTCGCCCATGGTTTAGCCGGGGCCGGCGGCACCTTTGGTTTTCCTGCCGTCAGCGATCGGGCATCAGCGCTCGAAGATTTGCTTGGCCTGGAAGCCGCCGAGCGACAAGACGTCTCCGACGCCTATGACGACCTGTGTGAAGAACTTGCAAAGACGAGGCATCCTGCCGATTGATGCAGGCCCAGTCTGTTGGGCGGCGTCAACTCGGCTTCCAGTGAGCGTCTCAAGGGGAGCGTGACTGAAAGCCGATGCGGGTCATTTCACCCCAGCTGTTGTCGGATCGTAGATACTGCCACAGTCCCTTCAGCCGCCAGTAATTATTGATCTGACGATAGCCGAAATTCTCAATTATGGCTGCCATCGCCAGGATGAAGAGGCTCCGGGGTGTCGGAAAGCGTTTCAGCTCGATTTCTTCCAACACCAGCGATCCGACGCTGATGAAAACCCCGAAGACGAAAACGAGGGCCGTATAGGCAAGGAGGTATTCGAGCGACAAACCCCCGAGGAAATAGAAGGTCGGCATGAGAATATAGCCGAGCACTTCGACCACAGGGCCCAAGACGTCGACGATAAACATCTGGCCGAAACCCAGAAATCCGATCCGACCATAGCGCGGATTGAAGGCCATGTGGCGATAGCGGAAGAAGCACTCCAGCGCACCGCGCTGCCAGCGCGCACGTTGCCGCCCGAGCACCGACAAGGTTTCGGGAGCTTCTGTCCAGCATACGGGCTCGGGAACGAAAGTGATGCGGTACTTCCGTTTCTTCTCGATCATGCTGCGGTGCAGCTTGATGACGAGATCGAGATCTTCCCCCATCGAGCCCGGCGTATAGCCGCCGACGTCGATCACCTCGCGGCGTCGAAAGACTCCAAAGGCGCCGGAGACCAGCATCAGCGTGTTGATACGGCTCCAGGCAACGCGTGCCATCAGGAAGGCGCGGATATACTCTACGACCTGGAAGAGCGGCAGAAGACGTTTGGGCAGACGCACGTCAGTGATCCGCCCGGCATCGACGAGGGAGTTGTTGGCGATGCGGATCGTCCCGCCGACGCCGATCGTGCGGTTCGGATCGTCGATGAAGGGTTGTGCCACCCGCATCAGCGCATCAGGTTCGACGATGGAATCGCCATCAACGACACAAAACAGCGGCGCACGGCAGAGATTGATGCCGGCATTCTGGGCATCTGCCTTCCCGCCATTCTCCTTGTCGATGACGAAAAGCCTGTCGCTGTTGCGTGAGCTGTAAATGTTGCGGATGGGTGCGTGGGGGAGGGCGTCGTCGTGTGGGCGCTCGAACTCCCTCATGTCGAAGGTCTCACGCAGACGTGACAGGGTTTCGTCCTTGGAGCCATCGTTGACGACGATGACCTCGTAGCTTGGATATTCGATCGAGAGCAGTGAATAGACGGTCGAGACGATGTTGAGCTGCTCGTTGTAGGCGGGCACGATGAGGGCGATCGGCGGGGCCACATCGCTGTATCGATGCCAGAGGAGCGAAGAGCGCGCGACGGGTGGCCGCTGGTAAAAGGTCGCGCCAGCGACGACGAGCTGGAACAGATAGACGGCGGACTGGGCGAGGCCCGAGGCGATGACGAACCAGGCGATGACGCGCGTCGCCTGCAGGAGGACATCGGCGAGGACGAAGTCGCTCATGCCCGGCTTCCCTCTTGGAGCACCATGGAGGCGGTGCGTTGGCCACGCGAGGCCGTTCCCGTGGCGAAGGCGAGAAGCCTGTCGCGCCCAGCCGCGCCGAGATTCTTCAGCCCCTTTGCTGCGGCATAGCGAACGGACCATTCCGCATCGCTGAGCAGCGCAGCCAGAGGCTCGATCATCTCCTGCGACGGGAAGGCGGCCGCCACTTCGGCCGCTTCGTAGCGCACCTGCCAGTCACCATTCTTTGTCGCTGCGAGCACTGTGGGCAGGACCGAAGGGTGGCCGAAGCGGCCAAGTCCGCGGACCGCCGCGGCGGCGACTTCCGGTTTCGCGTCGGCGGCGAGGCGCGAGAAGAAGGGCATGAATTGCGGATCGCCGATATGGGAGAGCGCCTCGATCGCCGCGGCGCGGGAGAAGGAGGAGGCGTCCTCGCGCGCCGCGAATTCGACGAGCTCTGGGGCTTTTTCCAGTGGGAAGGTGCGCAGCAATTCAACGAGACGGCGGGAGCGCTGGCCACGTTCGCCGATTGTGGCCATCAGCTCGGCAAGCGACGGTGTTCTGCCCAGGCGATTGAGAGAGATCGCCGCGGCGAGCCGCACCTCTCGTGCCCGATCTCCGAGCGACCGGTTGAGCGCTGCGATCGTCGCCTCGCTTGGAAAGGCTGCCAGAGTTTCGGCGGCAAAGATACGCTCTGCCTCGTTGGCACGCCGCAGGCGGCGGCGAATGTAATCCGGCACGCCTGCCTCGGCGAAGACCTCTTCGATGCGGGCGCGCTCATCGCCGCGGAGCATTGCGAGGAACTCGAAGCCCGCATCGACTAAGATGCGCTTCGGAGTTTCCGCTATGACCTGCCTTAGCGAGGCTTCGTCTTCGTCCGCGGAAAAGCGGATCAAGGCGCCGACGAAGCGCTTGCGTTGTGCGGCACGACGCGCGGCAAGACGCATATCGGCGATACGCAGAACGATCAGGCCCAGCAAGATTAAAATCGATGCGAGTGCAAGCGCGATGGAGAGGTTCCAGATTCCGTAAAGCATCGCCTAGAACCGGGTCGAGAAGTTAAGGGCGAGGCTGTTGCGCTCGAATGCGTCACGCCGCTCGTGTGCGATGGCGGCGTTGATCGTTACCCAATCCACCGGATCGAAGGAGACGCCGCCGAACAATGTGCGGGTGTCAAACAAACTGCCTTCCGAAATTTCAGGGGCGTCGGCATAGCCGGCGAAGAGCCGAAACCTGTCTGTGGCAGCAAGATCGGTGCGCAGGATGTAGCCGTTCGAGACGGTGCTGTCGTCGTCGCGGGCATGCACCCACGTGACCTTGAAGGTGAGACGTTCGTCGACGATAGCTGCCTTGATCGCGGGGAAGAGGGAGGTGACTTCGCTGTCGGCGAAGAATTCGTGCCGCGTCTGCATTTCCAGAAAGAGCGGGCCGCCGTTCGGGCCATTTTCGGCAATGCGCCAGGCCATGCCGGCGCCCAGCGAGACGCGCGCCAGAAAATCGGCGCACGGCGTTGCAGCGACCGAGGCATTGGCTGCGAAGGCGTCGGAAAAGGCGTAATCGATGCGCGCGCCGATCTGTAGGTCGGTCGAATTGTTGCGGGTGGCGAGCCGGGTCTCTCCTGTCACCGTCGCGGCGGGAGAGAGGCGGTAGGAGAGCGCCGCGACGCTGTCGGTCCAGTGCGGCCGGTTCTCGGTGAGGGCGCTGTATTCACTTCCCGCCGTGAAGCGCCAGCGCTTCGGTGGCTCGCGCTCAAGTCGGCCCGCCGTTACAGGATCGCCGGGTGCGATCTCGTGCGCCCGCTCATAGGCGGCCCGTGCCTCGTCGAAGCGCCATTGCCGAAATCGTGTATCGCCGAGGCCGACCATAACCTCGGCGTTGTCGTCGGTGCGCCGGGCGAGCGCCTCGTAGCGCGCATCCGCCGACATGAGATCGCCTTCCGCGATATCGATGCGGGCGAGGAGAAGCTCCGTCTCGATGCTCTCCGGCTCGCGCGCTTTTGCCTCCTCGGCAAGGCGCCGTGCTTCGGCGGTGTCGTCAGCGCGCAGGGCAAGCCGAGAGAGACCGAGCCTGGCATCTGTATAGGAGGGCGCGAGTCTGAGCGCGCGTTCGAAGAACTCACGCGCCTCCGTCAGCTTGTCCTGGTTCGCGGTCACGAGCCCGAGCGCCACCAGGATGTCGGCATCCTCGGGCGCGAGCGACAGGGCCTTGCGATAGCGTGTTTCGGCGGCAGCGAAACGGCCATCGAGTCGAAGCCGCGTGCCTTCGGCGATGAGACCGGCGAGGCGTTCGCGCTTTGCCTGTGCGATCTCTTCGGGGGGCGGTTTTGCGGGAGTGGGTTCGGGAGGCGCGGGTACTGTAGGCACAGCCTCTGGGGGCGATGTGGCGCTGGTCTTTTGCGCCTCGCGGGCGCGTGCGACGTTGTCGGCGAGCGCCTGCGCGTCGGCATTTTCCGGCTGCGCCGCCAGAACCTGGTTTGTGAGGTTTTCCGCGTCGTCGAGGTTGCCGTTTCGGAAGGCGAGCTGGGCGAGACCGTAGCGTGCGTCCTCGTAATTCGGCGACAGAACGAGCACGCGTTCGAACGTCCCCCGCGCATCCTCGTTCTTTCCCTGGGCGAGTTGAACGAATCCGAGCTGCACCAGCGCGTCGACATTTTCGGGCTGTTCGCTCAAGGCCTCCTGGAGCATGCGTTCCGCGTCGTCGAAGCGGCCTTCGAGCCGGTAGCGGACGCCTTCCTCGTAAAGCGTTTCAGGGGCTTGCGCCCTGGCCGGTGCCACGCTGCAAAAGGCCAGCAGGAGGCCAAGCAGCATGGCATGGGGCGGGGCGACGACCGGCATCAGGCCCTCGGGGGCTGCCTGGCGATCAGCTTCGACAAACGCGCCATCAATTCGTCGGGAATGAAGGGCTTCACGAGATAGTCTTCGGCGCCACGCTCCAGCGCAGAGACGATGTCGCGCTCGTTCTTGCGCGCAGTGAGCATCACGACGGGGATGTCCTTCAGCTCCGGATCCTGCTTGATGCGGTTGAGGACATCGAAGCCATCGAGCTTGGGCATCATTGCGTCGAGTACGACGATCGATGGCCGTTCGGAGGACACTTTCGCGAAGGCTTCTTCGCCATCGGTGGCGGTTGTGACGGCATAACCCTTGGCGCGAAGACGGAACTCCATGAGCTCGATGAGGAGCGGGTCGTCGTCGCAGATGAGGATGAGTGGCGGGGAGCTCATTGCTCGGGAATCCTTGCCTGTTCCGGTCCCTCGCGTCGCGCTTGTTGCAAGTCGTGGATCGCGAGACCGGCAAAGGCCGGCCAGGCAGAAAAAAGATGCTTCAGATGCGCACGTGCGGACGTAAGTTTGTTTGTGTCGTTGAGGAAGCTGATGCGCGCCATGTCCACCCGAACCTCGTGGCTGAAACGGTAGACGGGGGCATCGGACCTCTCCGGTACGGGTGCAGTAAGCAGCTCTGCCGAAGCGTGGTTCCCGTCAGACGCGAGTCGCAGCGTCCCCTCTTTCGCCCTCAGGTAGACCTTGTGGATCTCCTGCTCAAGGGGGCCGTTTTCCACGGCAATTCGGATCGGCACGCCGGAGCGGCCACCCCAGGCCAGCCAAGGCTCGCTGATCGCGACGATTTCATTGATGTCGGTGCGGTAGGCCATGACCGTGACAGCGGCGAGGGAAGCCGCGGCATGATCGAGAGCCTTCAGCCCGTCTTTCGACTCCAGCATCCAGAACGGCAGAACCACGCCCACAGGGCCATCCCAGGCCTGCGAGAGGGCAAGGACCGTCTCCGTCCACGCGGCCCAGGCCGAAGGGAGATCGCGCCCCAAAGCAGGCAGGAGGTAGGGCTCGATGTCATATTGCAGGGTGGTCAGCGGGATCTTCGGCTCGATCTCGCGGAGCGCCTGAAGGCGCGCAAGCGCATTCTGTCTGCCGGAAGGAAGGACCATCTCCGGATCGCCTTCTACGGCGATGACCGCGATGCCTTCCGCGGTCAGGGTGTCGTGCAGCCGCTCCAATGCCGCCATCTGCGACTGAGATTCGATGGGAAGCGGCAGCTGAAGATAGAGCTCGCTCAGTTGCTCGTTGCGCGCGAAAGCAAGCAGCGCATCCGGATCCTGGAGAAAGGGGTCGATGTCCCAGATCCATGTGCCGACGTGACCTGCGGCAACCGCAGTGGCCGTCTCGGCTTGTGGCACAAGGGCGAATTCCTGAAGCGTCGCGGTCGCTGCGCTTTCAGGGCAGGTGATCACGACATCGGGCTGATTGGGCTCCGCTGCGGATTGCTGCAAGGGAATGGGCAGCCGAGTCTTGCCGGTGTGCAACTTCGCCTGCGGTATTGCCGGCGCATCCTCTCCCTTGGGCACAAGCGACAATCCGAAGCCCTTCCCGCCGGAAATCTTGGCGACGGCGGCAAGGCGGAGGCCGCGCGGCAGGCGGGAATTTGGCGCAGACAGGACGAAGCCCGCTGGGCTTTGTCCTGCCTTGCAGTGCAGCTCTAGCTGAACTCCGCTCTTCCGCGACGCGGCGCGTTCCTCCTCGCCGAAAGGGCGAATATTCATTTGTCGAAGGAGGTTTCTATCAAGTGCGAGCATGCGCGGCGGGGCCGACGATGCGGGCTTCGGAGTTTCGATGAGACGCGCCAGCCGCGGCTCGAAGCCGTTTTCCTCTTCGACCCCTTCGATGACGACGCGGGCAGGCGCTTCGGCGAACGGCGTGACGTTTTCGCGCCAGAGGATCGATGCGTCCGGCCCGTCTCCGGGCCGTCCTTCATCGGCCATGGCGATGCCCGCTGTCATGCATGCGAAGGAAAATCCGCAAACTGCCGCCCTCAGCCCTAGCGCCCTCTCAGCTTTCCAGAGCCTAGGCATCCACATTCTGCAGGTATTGTTGGACAACGCCCGCAAGACTCATCGGGTCGAAGGGTTTGGCGATGACGCCTATGGCCCCGAGACTGATGAAGTGCTCGATCTCGGATGTCTGCGTACGGGCGGTGATGAACACGACCGAGATGCCGCTCGTGTCGGCTTTTTCCTTTAGGGCTGCCAACGTCTGCGGCCCGTCCATTCCCGGCATCATCGCATCAAGCAAAATGAGATCGGGCTGCCACGCGCGTGCAGCCTCGAGCGCTTCCTGGCCACAGGAACACGTGCGCACGTCCAACTGGGGGTCGAGTTCCAGGGACATGCTCGCGATTTCCCGGATGTCGGGCTCGTCGTCAACGTAGAGTATCCGCGCCGTTTTCAGCATATGCCTCTATCTGTTCAGGTCGCTCACGCTTCACAGCTAGGTCTCAATAGCCGCGATCCTCTTTAGGGCGCAGCAGATGTCCAGGATCGCCACGAATTCAAAAGGAAAGTCATCCGCACGCTCTCTTCGAATTTAATTTAATATCTCGTAAAAACGTCCGATCCGAATCGAGAAGTGTTACTCTATCTCATTTTGGGTTTCAGTCATGTATTTTCAAAGAGGGTTCGCGCGGGTGGCCATGGAAGGTGTCTTGCCGACGCGGCCCGGAAGCTCTTCTTTTCTTCTGGGCAATAGGGCCGGTGCGTTCCGTCCGATCGATCAACAGTACGGAGCCCAGGCGCTTGAATTGTGATCTCGTGCTTTCGGCGATCGGGAACCAAAAGGGGGATGCCAGCCCATCGTTAGGGATGATGAAGTCCCGTCTTACCGATGCATTCCCTATTATCGCCTTTGAGTTGTATGGTCTGCGGCGCGCAAGCTGCGCATGCTAAATCTGCGACTTATGTCTCGAACCGACTTTTATCGCGCGGCTGCTACGGCCGTCCTTTATGGGCTTTTTGGCTGGCTCGGCCTGCGTCTGGCCGTACCGCCAGGCTATGCGACGTTGATCTGGCCGGCATCGGGAATCGCGGTTTCTGCTCTTTTATTTTATGGTCACCGGCTATGGCCCGGCGTGTTTCTGGGGGCATTTGCGGTTAATGCCGTCATCGGAAACGCTTTCGGTGCCCAGGGGCCCGACTGGTCAGCTCTGGGGGTTGCTGCTTGCATCGCCACGGGGTCGACGGTGCAGTCGCTTCTCGCTGTCCAACTTCTTCGGCGGCGCTTCGGGATGCCGGTCGCCTTGGATGGGATGCGAGATTTCATTCCGTTTATCCTGCGCGCGGCACTTTTGCCGTGTCTCATTGGTGCGAGCGTCGGCGTAGCGAGCCTTATGGGGGCCGGTATCACCGAGGGATCGGCGGCCCTTTCCAATTGGATCACATGGTGGATCGGGGATGTTGCGGGCATCCTGCTTGTCCTACCCCTGGCTATGATCAGCCCTTTGCGCCCGTGGAGCGCCCGATACCGCGGACGCCCACTCGCCCGGGTCAGCAGGCTGGGCCTTGTGGCGCTGCTGGTTCCCCTCGGATTGACGTTCTACGCATGGAAGTTCACCAACGAAGCGGCGTTCGAACAGGGGCTGACCTCGTTCAAGGCGCTGGCGGGAGATAGCGAACAAGCACTTCTGCACCGGCTGGACGCTTACAAGCAGGCGCTGGACGCTGGAGCGGGTCTTTTCAGCGGCTCCAGCTACGTTTCGCAGACGGAATGGAGGGCTTTCGTCAGCGAGTTCGGTCTCGAGGCGAATCTACCCGGGATCAACGGCGTCGGGTTCATCGAGCCGGTCATGCCTGACGAGCTGCAAAGGTTTTTAATCGAGCACACAACGCCCGGCGAAACCAATCTGACGATCAAGCCCGCGCCTTCCACGGATCGCGAGATGTTCGTGATCACCTTTATCGAGCCTCTTGCGACGAACGCGAAGGCGTTCGGGCTCGATATCGCGTTTGAGCAGAACCGTCGTACCGCGGCCGTCCATGCGCGCGACACCGGGCGTGCGACGATCACGGGTCGGATCTTCCTTGTGCAAGACGAAACGAAAAGCGCCGGTTTCTTGTTGCTTCGCCCCCTTTATGAGGCCTCCGCCCCACTTGAGACCATGGCGCAGAGGCGGGATGCGTTCCGTGGCTGGGTTTATGCGCCTTTTATCGCGCCGCGTTTCATGGACAGTCTGACGGCCAGCCAGGGCACGCGGTTGAACCTCAGTGTCTATGATGGCGGGACCGCCGATCCTGACCAGTTGATCTATTCAAGCTCCGAAGGCAACGCACACAATCCCGCGTTCCAGGTCAGCAAAGTGCTGTCCGTGATGGAGAAGACATGGACCGTCGTCTGGGAGAGCACGCCCGCCTTTGAAGCGACGGCGGCATCGAAAGAGCCGGCGATCGTCCTGGCAGCGGGACTTGCCCTGTCCCTCCTCTTCGGCGTGCTCTTGTTGTCTTATGCGCGCCGCGAAGAGGCGATCCAGCAGACGGTCGAATTGAAGACGCGGGAGATTGCCGCGCGCGAGCAGCAGAACCGTTCGATCGTCGATACGGCTCTTGCCGGTGTGATCGTGCTCGACGAAGGCGGCATCATTCGTTCCGTCAATCCGGCAACGGAGCTGATCTTCGGCTATCGGGCGGACGAATTGGACGGGCAGACGATCGCCACGCTGTTTCCCGGGTCGAAAGAGGACGCGGCAAGTGCGCAGAAGCAGGGAGAAGTCAGCCGGCTTGTCGAGACGCGGAACCGCAACGGCGAGGAGCTTTTCCTGACGCTGCAAAAGAACGAGTGGCGCACAGAGGCAGGCGACCTGCGCCATACACTGATCATCAGCGATGTGACACTGCAGCAAAAGGTGGCGCGCGAACTGGCAATCAGCGAGCAGCGCCTGCAGCAGGCGATTGAGGCGGCGGCCATCGGTGTCTTTGATATCGACCTCAAAACCGGCCGCTCCGTCGTCTCGGGCAGATGGCGGGCGATGCTTGGCTTCGGCGAGGACGAAGATATCGACCCGCAGGAGGAATGGAGACGGCGGGTGCATCCCGACGATCGGGCCGCGGTGGAGAAGGCCGACGCGGCATGTATCGAGGGCCGAGCTGCCCGCTCCCTGACGGAATATCGTATTCGTCACAGAGACGGCCGTTGGATCTGGTTGCGCTCGGAGGCGATCGGCATCGAACGCGACAAGACCGGTCGAGCGATGCGCATGATCGGCACGCAAACGGACATCACGCACCTCAAAGAGACGGAGCTCGCGCTGCGCGAGAGCGAGGAACGATTCCGCCTGGCACTTGAGAATGCACCTGTCGGCATGGCGCTGATCAGTGACGACGGGCGATGGATGCAGGTCAACGAAACGCTGTGCACGCTTCTGCAATACGAGCCGGAGGAGTTCGAACATCTCGATTTCGCCAGCGTGATCCATCCCGACGACAGACCGGCGTCCGGACAGCTGCGCAAGATGCTCGACGGTGTCGCTGCCGCCCAGCAGGCCGAGCGTCGTTTCGTCGCCAAGAACGGGCGCTCGATCTGGTGTCTCTTCGGTCTATCGCGCGTGGAGGACCACCAGACCCGGCATGGCTATTTCGTCGCCCAGTTCCAGGATATCGATGCCCGAAAGGAGGCGGAGCGAGCGAAGAGCGAATTCATCGCGACCGTCAGCCACGAACTTCGCACGCCGCTGACCTCCATTCGCGGCTCTCTCGGGCTGGTTCTGGGCTCGGCGGAGGGGCAGCTCGATCCAAAGATCTCGCATCTTCTCACCATCGCACTGAAGAACTGCGAACGGCTGGTTGAACTCGTCAACGACATCCTCGACCTGGAGAAGATCGCCTCAGGCGCGATGCAATTTGATCGACGCGTGGAAGATCTGAACGAACTCGTCAGGCAGTCGGTCGAAGCGAACCAGGCGTATTTCGAGAAATTTGATGTGACGCCCGTCGTGCACGCGGACGGCCTTTATGCTGTCGAGGTCGATGCGAGGAGGCTGCAGCAGGTTTTCTCTAATCTCCTGTCGAATGCCGCAAAGTTCTCCCCTTCCGGGGGAACCGTGGAGGTTTCCATCGCCAAGAGCGGCGAGACAGTGCGCATTTCCGTCGCCGATGAAGGAGCGGGTGTGCCTCCGGAATTCGAGGGCAAGATCTTCAACCGTTTCAGCCAGGCTGATTCCTCCGCCACCAGGCAGCAGGGCGGCACCGGCCTCGGCCTGCACATCTCGCGACAGATCATCGAGCAGATGAACGGCTCGATTTCCTATCGCAATCGGCCGGATTCCGGTGCCGAATTTACAGTTGCTTTGCCGCTATCGACGGGTGCAGCAGAAAAGGCGATGGACCGGACGACGGTTGACGCGAACGGCGAGGCTGGAGCTGAGGCACCGCAGAGCGGCTCGAACCTGCCGCGCGCGCTGCATGTTGAGGAAGATGCCGACTTTTTCGCGATCCTCTCCGCTCTTTTGAAAGAGAGCCTGGAGCTCTCGCGCGCGTCCACCGTTGCAGAGGCGCGCCAGCAACTGGCTGAACAGCACTTTGACCTTCTTATCGTAGAGGAAGCCCTACCGGATGGATCTGGGTTGGACTTGCTTGATGAGGTCTCGAGACGCTGCCCCGACCTCCCGGTCGTGATGGTTGGTTCTCGCGACATGCCGGAGGTAGATGAACGCTCTGTACGCGTCATCGTTAAATCGCGGCTCAAGGAAGAGGAGCTTGCACAGATCGTCAGTGAAGCTGCAAATCGTCGTCGAGCTAGACGCGCCGCTCTATAATGAAGGCGTGAAAGCTAGCCCGGCTTAATGATCTTAGACGGGGCCGCGGATGATCTGTTCTTCCGAGAAATGACAACGTTCATAAACTGATCCTTACCGATCGGTCGGGACGACCTCCAACTTGGATCGAGCCGCGGGGGCAACGTTGCGGTGTATTCTTCTCAGGCCCGGGCGACGAAGCGTTCGCGCACCAAAGAGATGAAGTCACTTGTCTGCAGCGAGGTCCTCGAGAGTGTCTTACCGAGGAGGGGTGCTGCGCATTTCGCCGCACGTACCTGGAGGTAGTACCGACCGCCTCGGCCTAGCAAGTCGGAGGTGCGCGCCAGAGGTTACATCTCTGCGGACATGACCGGGGATAGTTCCCGGTCGCCACGTTAAGATCGGCGCATAACTGCTGGAATTCTCGTGAGAAAAAGGCTGGTAGCGGAGGAGGGACTCGAACCCCCGACACGCGGATTATGATTCCGCTGCTCTAACCGACTGAGCTACTCCGCCGCCCGCAGGCCGCCTCGCGATGCAAGGCTAACGGACCGCGTGCGATATACGGTGGGGTTTTTTCACCGTCAAGCCGCGGTGCGCCGTTATCTCTCGGTCGCGCACAGCTTATGTAATGCCGTCGGCGTTCCCGCCGCCGTTGCCGTTGCGGGCTTTGCGACTTTGCGCGAGTGCCCGCTCTCGGGCGCGTGCCTCAAAAGCTTCCACGGAGCGGGCATAGAGCTGGCGCACCACAGCTTCCTTGAATCCGCCAAGTCCCGCGCCGACGAGGGCGAAGTCGACGCGCATCGTCACTTTGGTGCGGGCCGTTTCGATCGCCTCGAACCGCCATTCATGGCGCAGCGAACGAAACGGTTTGTCGTGGGAGGTGATCAGAAGGTGGTTCGGGCGCGTCAGTTCGGCGCGGCTACGAAATGAAATCGTCAGGCCCGGCAGCCCGACGCGCTGCATGACGAGGAGCGCATCACCGTCTCGCTTCAGGATGCGCGCCTCCAGGAAGCCTGGAAGGAATTCGGGATAGCTCTCAACGTCGGCCACGAGGTCGAAGACCTCTTCCTGGGGCAGCGCGACGAAACGCGTCGTCTCAAGGTTTCGTGACATCTGGCCTCAAAAGCTGCGTGGCCGACGCCATCAGAGACGCCGGCCACGTCGCATCATTTCCCAGAACCAAGCACGTCGGTGAGCTCGCCCGCAAGATCTGCCATCTCTTTGGCCGGCCGATGCGCGGCTGCGGCTGCCTCGTCGCCGACGGGGCCGTGGCCGATCCCCTTGTGGCAGGAGATGCAGGTGAGGTTGGCGGCTTGCGCCTGCGGATGAGCGAATTGTGCCGCCGGGCTCTGTTTTTCAAGCGCCATGGCGGCTTCGTCATGACAGGAGCGACAGGTCCCCGAATCTGTGCGTTCCAGATAGGCCCAGACCTGTTCCGACATCTCTTCGCGCTTGGCGTCATACTCCTCGCGCGTCGACAGTTTGCCGGTGAAGTGTCCCCACACGTCCTTGGCGCCGGCCGTCGCCTTGCCCCACAGGTAATCGGTCCATGGGTGGCTATCGACATGACACGTGATGCAGGGCGCACGCACGCCGGATGCGTTCTTGTAGTGCGCCTGCTGGGTGTAGGTCTCCTGCGGCCACGACATTTCGTGACACGCCAGGCAAAATTCGTTGGTGCCGGTCTTCTCGACCACAGTAGTGGTCGCGCCTGCGACGGCCAGGCCGATGACGCCGCCAACCGCCACGAGGCCGAGTGCTGCCCACTTCATGAAAATCCCCCATTGACCGATCGGCACGCCCGCTTGGACACGCCTTCATTGTCGGACAAAAGAGACTTAGGCGGCGGTGGGAGGAGGAAGAAGTGCGGCGCGCGGTCGCCTGCGGCCAGCCTGTCGCCTATTTCTCCTGCACATAGCTGTGCATGGCCTCGATCTGGGGCTCGGTCAGCCCTTCCACGACCCCGCCGAGCTTGGGATGGGTGGCGATCTTTTCCTGAAATTGGTCGAGGTCGAGCTCTGCCATCGCGGCTTTATTGGGCGCCAGCGTGCCATGGCAGGTGGCGCATTTGGTCGTGAAGACGGAGGCGGCGTCAAAATCCTGGCTGTGTGCGGAACCTGTGACCGCCCCGAAAGCCACGGCAGTCAGGCTGAACAACATCGCTCTTCTCATCATCATCTCCAACGAGGTCCACATCAAAAAGGCGGCGGCCGTGAAAGACCGCCGCCTCCTCGTTCTTGATATGGAAGACTGCGCCCCGCCCATCAAGCGAGGCGATGGTGCGACCGATCTACGCCGTCTCAGACATATCCCAGTAAAAGCATGATGATGAGGATGACCAGGATGAGGCCGACGATCCCGGAGGGTCCGTAGCCCCAGCCGCGACTATAGGGCCAGGCCGGCACTGCACCGAGGAGGATCAAGATCAAGATGATAAGAAGAATTGTTCCGACCGACATGGAGAACCTTTGTTTTGTCCGGCGCCCCCGTTGGGCCGGCTCTTTTGCAGCAAGAAACGCCGTCGGGATCGTTGCGGTTCCCGGCATCTTCGGCGTGAAAACTGCGTGAAGGTCTCGGCCTGGCTTGGCGCGGGCGAAGACTTGGATGGGCTCAGTCGTCTGTTTTCTTGGTTTTGTGCAAGACGACCTTGGTGCGATGTGGCGGCGACAGAGCCTCGTGCGGCCCCTTCAAATAGTCGCGCTGCCATTTCTTGCGCGCGGCTTCGGAATCGGGCGAGGCGAGCTCTTCGTTGAAGCTTCTCCGTCCTTCCGCCCATTCATGATAGGCGGCCGCAAGCTCCGGATCGTCACCGAGTGTCCGGCGCCGTGTTTCGAAGGTTTCGATCTCGCCGCGGCGGATCGGAAAGAAGGCGCAGAACGGCTCGTCTTTCTCGAAGGTGACGCGCGCGCCGGGACGGGTGAAGCGCCAGTTCATGGTGAAGGTGGCGGTCGCCCAATCCGTCTCCACCACGCCGTTGAGGGCCTGGATGTCGGCCTTGATGAGGTTGGGTGGGCCCATGACCCAAAGATCATATCCCGGCGGTGTGCGGATCAGCGCCGGCACCGTGAACGTGAGAATGCCATGGCCGAAATGGCTCATCGCTGCATGCCGGTGCGCCTCTCGGTAGCTGATATCGATCGCCTCCAGCGCATCGGTGCCGTCCCAGCTGGCGGTGAATGTCACAGGGTTCAGGATTTCCCAGCAATGCGCGTTGGCGATGGCGAGAGGCAGACAGCGATAGGCGAAGCGATGGCTTGTCTGATCCATCCATCGGCGCTCGCGCGGGGCAGGACGGATCACGATATCGCTGCCGTCGATCATGTAGAAATCGAGATATTTCTTGCTCATCGAACCCCGCATGCGGACCGACCATAGGTTCACAACAGGTGGATTGTCATCGCCGCAGGGCAAGAGTGAGCTGCCCGGGGTTGTTTTTCTCGTCCTCTGCGGCGATCACTCGCTGAAGGCTCCGGAATGTCTGCAGCAGGATCGAAGGAGCGCGACAAGGAGAACTGAATGCGCGAAATCGGACATTTCATCGGCGGTCGCAATGTGGCGGGCAAGAGCGGGCGCACGGCCGACGTGTTCTTGCCGATGACCGGCGAGGTGCAGGCGAAAGTGGCGCTCGCATCGCGCGCGGAAATGCGCGAGGCGGTGGAGAATGCCAAGGCGGCGCAGCCGGGCTGGGCGGCGCAGAACCCGCAGAAGCGCGCACGCGTTTTGATGAAGTTTCTTGAACTCGTACATCAGGAATACGATAGCCTCGCTGAGCTTCTGGCGCGCGAGCATGGCAAGACCGTTCCAGATGCGCGCGGCGATATTCAGCGCGGCCTCGAAGTGGCGGAGTTCGCCTGCGGCATCCCCCATTTGATGAAGGGCGAATTCTCCGAGAACGCCGGGCCGGGCATCGACATGTATTCCATGCGCCAGCCTCTCGGCGTCGTCGCCGGCATCACGCCGTTCAATTTCCCGGCCATGATCCCGATGTGGAAATTCGCCCCGGCGATCGCCTGCGGCAACGCCTTCATCCTGAAGCCATCCGAGCGCGATCCCGGCGTGCCCATGCGCCTCGCCGAGCTCATGATCGAGGCGGGACTGCCGGCTGGAATTCTCAACGTCGTCAATGGTGACAAGGAGGCCGTTGATTCAATTCTTGAGGATCCGGACATCAAGGCGATCGGCTTCGTCGGCTCGTCTGCGATCGCCGAGTACATCTATGGGAAGGGCTGCGCGGCCGGAAAGCGCGTGCAGTGCTTCGGCGGCGCCAAGAACCACATGATCGTCATGCCGGACGCCGATATGGACCGTGCGGTCGATGCCCTGATCGGTGCCGGCTATGGCTCTGCCGGTGAGCGCTGCATGGCGATTTCCGTCGCCGTCCCGGTCGGCGAGGAGACCGCTGACAGGCTCATGGACAAGCTCATTCCGCGCGTGGAGAGCTTGAAGATCGGTTTGTCGACCGACCCCGACGCCGATTTTGGTCCGCTCGTCACGGCCGAGGCGGTGAAGAAGGTACGCGGCTATGTCGATCTCGGTGTCGAAGAGGGCGCCGACCTCGTCGTCGACGGCCGCGGCTTCACCATGCAGGGCTACGAGAACGGCTTCTACATGGGCGGTTGCCTGTTCGATCGCGTCACGGCGGACATGCGCATCTACAAAGAGGAAATCTTCGGGCCTGTCCTCTCCGTGGTCCGCGCCAAGGATTATCAGGAAGCGCTCGATCTGCCGACGAAGCACGAATACGGCAACGGCGTGGCGATCTTTACGCGCGACGGCGATGCCGCTCGCGACTTCGCCTCGAAGGTGGAAGTCGGCATGGTCGGCATCAACGTGCCGATTCCGGTGCCGCTGGCCTATCACACCTTCGGCGGCTGGAAGCGGTCAGGCTATGGCGATCTCAATCAGCATGGCCCCGATTCCATTCGTTTTTATACGAAGACGAAGACGGTGACCTCGCGCTGGCCCTCCGGCATCAAGGACGGAGCCGAATTCATCATGCCGACCATGCGGTAGGAAACGGATCACCGTATGATACCGCTGCCGCTTCGGCGGCGCTTGCCGATATCGCTGATGAAATCGAGCGTCTGCGGGCCGCGAAAGGGGGGCGGGGCGGTGTCTTGCGGCTCAACACTCCGCGGCTCGCCTTGCCGCTGACGCTCACCCGTATCCTGTAGGAGATGGTCGACCGGCACCCGGATGTGACGGTCGACATCACCGTCGATGAGGGGCTTGCCGATATCGTCGGCGAGGGTTTCGATGCGGGCGTTCGTCTCGGCGAGATGATCGCGCGCGATATGGTGGCCGTCCGTCTCACCCCGGCCTTCAAGGTGATCCTCGCGGCCTCGCCGCATTATCTCCCAAGCCGCGGTCAGCCGGAGATGATTGCCGATCTCGCCGCGCATCACTGCATCGGATTTCGCGGAAGCCGCTCGCGGGCTCTCTATCGCTCGGAGCTTTCGGAGAACGGCAAGGATGTCGCAGTGGCGACACGCGGCCCGCTCGTCGTGAGCGATGCGATGAGCGCGCTCGATCTGGCAGGGGAGGGGCTTGGCATCGCCTACCTCTTTGAGCCGCTCGTGCGCGTCGACATTGCGGAAGGGCGGCTCGTGCAGCTCCTCTCGCAATCCGCGATCGAGGAGCCCGGTCTTTTTCTCTATTTTCCGAAACGCGCTTCGCTTTCACCCAAGCTGCGAGCTTTCATCGACACGGCCCGACGCGTCCAGCGTCAGGCGCCAGATGATGTGTCGTCGGTTTCTGCATCGAGGCCGTAGCGTGCGAGCAGCGCCTCGACGATCGCGGTGGTGGCGCGGTCGGCGTCTTCGTTGTTGAGCGCGCAGGCGTCTTTGAGGGCAACGCTGGCCTCGATCCCCGACACGGCCGAAAGGGCGTTGACGAGCGTTCTGAAGCTCGCCTTACCAAGTCTCGTGCGCGCCGGTTCCAGGGCGACCTCCAACATCGCGACGCGGCGGCCGCCGCGGAGAGCTCTCGCCTTGGCCGCGCCTTCGTTGACCGAAGCATCGAGAGTCCGCGCGAGAAAAAGCCGGAATTGCGGCTCGGCCGTCCGGGTCAGATCGATGAGATGTCGGTGTACGCGCATGACCCTTTCTCTCACTGTCGACGCGCCCGCTATGACCTCTTCAGCGGGAAGCACCTGAAGATCGAGAACGCTTTCGAGCGTGAGGATGTCGGCGCTTGAAAAGTACCGATAGGCGGTGGCGCGCGAGATCCCGGCTTCGTCCGCGGCCGTGGGGACCGTCACCGTCTCTCCGCGATCCACCAGCCGGCGCGCCGCTTCCAACAAATCGCGCCGTGTGCGCGCCTTTTGCTTCAGCCTTCCACCTTCAATCTGCATGACACCTAAATTTCTTGAGATTGTTGTCTCATTAAGATAATGGTATCTCATTTGTGGAGCAAGGGCAGGTGGCGACAAGCCGCGGAAAGGACATGCTATGTCGACAGCGACGGATACGTATCACCTCTTCGGCAACCTCGTACGTTTCCTGGCGCGAAGCCCTGAGACGGGCGGCGCCTATTGTCTGGTGGAGACTTTGAGCGCACCTGGTGCCGGAGCTCCTCCCAACCGTCATCCCGGCGACGACGAAGCCTTTTATGTGGTCGAGGGAACGTTCGAGTTCATGCTGGACGGCAAGACCTTCACAGCCGGCCCCGGCGATTTCGTAAAGGTCCCGACAGGGGCGGCCCACGCTTTCAAGAATGTCGGAAAGGAGCCGGCCCGCCTTCTGGTGATCAACACACCGGGCCTCGTTCATGAGGGATTCTACACTCAAGCGGGTGACGCCGTGCCGTCACGGACGCGCGAGTTTCCGCCCCTTCAGGCGCCCGATATTACGGCTCTCAAGGCCATTGCCGAGCGCAACGGGATGGAGATTCTCCTGCCCGACGGCCCGCAAGGCGAGGCCGCCTAAGCTTCTTCCTTGGCGGACGGCTTCGATGGCACGAGGCTGATCGGGGGCGGGCCGCCGGCATCAAGGGCCTCGTACTCGTCGATGCGGGCAAAAGCATCGCGCAGCGCCTCAGACCAGGCATGCGAGAGTTTGCGGAAATACGGATCTTCCGCCTCGATGCGCCGCTGCTCGCCGATCGTCAGCGTGTCCTTGCGGTAGATGAGGAGGTCGATCGGCAGCCCGACGGACAGGTTCGAGCGCAAGGTGGAATCGAAGGAGATGAGCACGAGCTTCGCCGCTTCGCCCATGCGCATCGGTGCCACCGTGACGCGATCGAGGATCGGCTTGCCATATTTGTGCTCGCCGATTTGGAAGTACGGCGTGTCCTTGGTTGCCTCGATGAAGTTGCCTTCCTGGTAGATCAGAAAGAGGCGGTGAATGTCTCCCTCGATCTGGCCCCCGAAGATGAAGGACGCCGAGAAGAGGCCCGGATTCTCCTTGGCGGCTTCGTCCTGGTCGGCCAGAGCCTCGCGCACCGTCTGCCCCACGAGGCGCGCCGCCTGAAACATCGTCTCCACCGTCATGAGCGAGGGCTCGCTGACATCGGCAGCGAGATGCAGTCTTTCATTGAGGAGCGAGACGACGGATTGCGTGACCGAGAGATTGCCGGCGGACAAAAGCACGAGCAGCCGCTCGCCTTTCCGCTCCCAGATATGCATCTTCTTGAAGATGGAAACGTTGTCGACGCCCGCATTGGTGCGCGTGTCGGAGGCGAAGACGATCCCTCGGTCGAGGCGCAGGCCCACGCAATACGTCATTTTCCGCTTCTCCGGGGCAGCCCGCGCTCGCTATTGCTGCTGCTGTTCGACGACGACGTCTACGGACAGAATTTCTTCGCCCGCCTGTCGATGTAAGCCGACTATAGGCGCGGCGGCACGCGCGTCGAGGCCGCAGGCGAGACGAACATAATTTTCCGTTGGGCAGATGCCGTTGGCAACGTCGAAGCCGACCCAGCCGAGTTCCGGCATGAAAGCCTCCGCCCAGGCATGGTGTGCGACCGCGGGAGCCTCGTCGTCGAGCCTGAGATAGCCGGTCACATAGCGGGCCGGCACCTCCAGAGAGCGCGCGGCAGCGCAGAAGATGTGGGTATAATCCTGGCAGACGCCGAAGCCGGCCGCGAAAGCATCCGCTGCGCTGGTCCCCGAATGGCTCGCATCGGTATCGAAACTCATATGATCGCCGATAACCGACATCAGACTGTGCAACAGGGAGAGTCGGTCCTCTCCTCTCGCATTGCGCGCGATCTTGCGGATGCCTGAGGAGGTTTCCGTACTGGCTGTGCTGCGCAGGAAGGACGCTGGGTTGGCGGCTTCGGGCGGTCGCCCCGTCACCCCGCCGGTGTCCTTCGTGACCACCACGCCTTCGGCAATGATGGACAATGTTTCAAGCGGTTGGTCCTGGGTGACGAGATGCGTGACGTTGCCGAAGCCGTCCGTATAGCTGGCCGCTTCTTCGATGCCGGGAGCCTCGATGCGCCATTCTTCGACCGTCTGCGATGCATTCGCGCGGGCCGTGAGGCGCAGCCGTTGGATGGCGTAGCGACCGGCGGCTGCATACTGGTAGTTGGTGACGTGCCGGATCTTGAGCCGCATGATCAGGCCGCCTGCGCGAAGCAGTAATCGACCGCAAGGTTCCCGGTGACGCGGTTGTTGCGGTCGATGAAGTCGGTGAGAAATTCGTGGAGGCCCGCCTGAAAAATATCGTCCATCTGGCTGCTTTTCAGAAGCTGATGGGTGCTGCGAATGAGCGCCGCGGCACTGAGTTCTGGGTGTCGGCGTTCAATCAGTCCGTCGATCGTGACGTTGAGCCAGTCGTAGCAGAAACGCAGGGAGCGCGGCATTTCCGGCCGCAGGATCAGAAACTCTGCGACCCGCCAGGGGCGGTAATCTTCGTGAAAGATGTGCCGGTAGGAGCGCTGCGCGGAAACGGCTCTGAGGATCGTTTCCCATTGATAGGTGTCGATCGCCCCGCCAACGGCCTGGTGATCCGGCAGTAGGAGGTAGTATTTCACGTCGACGATCCGCGCCGTGTTGTCGGCTCGCTCCGTGAAGGCGCCGAGCTGGCTGAAATAGTAGCCCTCGTCGCGCAGGACCGTGCCGAGGAGAGCGCCGCGGAACTGCGCCGTGCGGTGGCGCACCCAATCCAGAAAATCCGGCAGCCGGGCATTGGTCATGGATTGGGGAGACACCGCCTGCAGGGCGATCCAGGTGTCGTTCAACGATTCCCACATGTCGCGGGTGAGCTTGGTGCGCACGATGCGGGCGTTGTTGCGCGCGGAGGTGAGGCACGATTTGACCGAAGACGCGTTGCGTTCGTCGAACAGCAGGAAGTTGATCGCGGTCTCGCCTGTGATTTCGTCGTGAATGGAGAGATAGCTTTCGAGAACGCCCGCGCTTTTCAGCGTCGAGAGCCATTCTTCCTTGTGACCGCCGCCGACTTTTGGCGTGAGAGAGATGCGAAACCCTGCCTCGCAGAGGCGCGAGATATTCTCAGCCCGCTCGATATAGCGAGACATCCAGAAGAGGCTCGAAGCGACGCGGCTCAGCATGACGACAGATTCCTGTGGCGCTGGCATCCGGTGCCATGCAGGCGAGGGGTCCTCTCATTCATCGGTCAGCACCCAAGTGTCCTTGGTGCCGCCGCCCTGGGAGGAATTGACGACGAGCGAACCCTTCTTGAGCGCCACGCGCGTAAGCCCCCCCGCGACGATGCGCACACGGTCGCTGACGAGACTGAAAGGCCTCAGGTCGACGTGGCGGGGCGCGACGCCTGATTTCGTGAAGGCCGGGCAGGCGGACAGAGCGAGCGTCGGCTGGGCGATGTAGTTCGATGGGCGTGCCTTCAGAATCCGGCGGAATTTCTCGATCTGCTTCTTCGAAGACGTCGGTCCTACGAGCATGCCGTAGCCGCCAGACCCATGAACCTCTTTCACGACGAGTTCCGGGAGATGGTCGAGGACGTAGGACAGGGCCTCCGGCTCGGCGCAGCGCCAGGTCGGGACGTTCTGCAGAATGGGCTTCTGGCCGGTATAGAACTCGACGATCTCCGGCACCCAGGAATAGATTGCCTTGTCGTCGGCGATGCCGGTGCCTGGCGCATTGACGATGGTGACGGCGCCGGCCCGGTAGAGATCCATGAGCCCCGGCACGCCCAGAATGGAATCCGGCCGGAAGGTCAGGGGATCGAGGAATTCGTCGTCGATGCGCCGGTAGACGACATGCACCTGCATCGGCCCTCGCGTCGTGCGCATGTAAAGCGCCCCGCCGGAGACGAAGAGATCCTGTCCCTCGACGAGTTCGACGCCCATCTGGTCGGCGAGGAAGGAATGCTCGAAATAGGCCGAGTTGTGAATGCCGGGCGTCAGCACCACGATCGTCG
Source organism: Afifella sp. JA880 (assembly GCF_025379905.1). Lineage (NCBI taxonomy): Bacteria > Pseudomonadati > Pseudomonadota > Alphaproteobacteria > Hyphomicrobiales > Afifellaceae > Afifella > Afifella sp. JA880. The sequence goes on along the minus strand of NZ_JAOANH010000001.1, from coordinate 644,865 downwards.
TCTCTTCGGGCGCGACCGGCGACACGGCTTCGAGCGTCTGGCGCAGAAGCTCCGGATAATGCTGCACGGGCGCGACGCAATGGCGGGCAAAAAGCTCCGGGAAGAGGTGCAGCATCGCCTCCCGGTTCTCCAACATGTAGGAGACGCCGGAAGGTGTGCGCAGATTGTCTTCCAAAACGAAGAAATCCTGCGGCCCCGTGCGGACGATATCGGTGCCGACGATGTGGCTGAAGACGCCGAGCGGCGGCCGATGCCCGATCATTTCCGGCAGAAACGCGTCGTTGCGAAGAATGATATCGGCCGGAATGCGACCGGCGCGGATAATCTCCTGACGGTTGTAGATGTCGAGGAGGAAGGCGTTGAGCGCTCGCACCCGTTGCTCGATGCCGCGTTCGAGAAGGCGCCATTCGGCGGCCGATATGATGCGGGGGATGAGGTCGAACGGGATCAGGCGTTCCAGCGTGTCGGTGGAACCATAGACCGCGAAGGTGATGCCGAGACGTCGGAAGATCGATTCCGCCTCGGTCCGCTTGCGCCTCAATTCGCGAGATGGCTGTTGTTCAAGCCATTCGGAGAGAGTCACGTAATGGCTCCGCGGCGCCCCTTCGGGCCCGATCATTTCGTTGAAGATGATCTCACGCGCTAAGCCGCGCTGGCCGACTGTCTGTTCCATGCTGTGCAATGAGGCTAGCCAATGCGTCGCGAGCCGTCACGCATAAAAAGCGCGCACACTTTGCCGAAAAGTGAGCTGTGCGACCTCAGCGTGTCACGCTCTGGCCCTGCCTGGCCTTCTTTGCGCTCGCTTAACGGTAGCAGAAATTGGCTGCGTTCAGCACTTTCTAGGCATTAGAAATTGTGTATAGACTGAGGCAAAGTGCGGCAAAGTTGTGGTGTGGCCGCCGTCTGGAGGCGTGATGCGCTTTGCCGCTCTGATGATCGTGTGTCTTCTGGCCCTTCCCGTTACGGCGGGGGCAGCGGGCGCGGGCGCGGGCGTGACCGCCGCATCGATCTCTCTGCACAAAAGATGCGCGTCTATAGCAACGGCCGGCTCGCCTATACCTGGGCCGTCTCGACCGCACGCAAGGGCTATCGCACGCCTACGGGGACATACCGGCCGCAGCGGATGCACAGGATGTGGTACTCGCGCAAATACGATATGTCGCCGATGCCGTATTCGATCTTCTTTCGCGGCGGGTACGCGATCCACGGCACCAATTCCGTGCGCAGCCTCGGGCGCCCCGCCTCGAATGGCTGTGTGCGCCTGCATCCGGCGAATGCCCGCAAGCTCTACAATCTCGTCAAGCACAGCGGCGCAAAGAACACCCGCATCATCATTGGTGAGGCTCTTCCTCGCAACGCGCCTACCGGGCTTTGCTGAAAAGCGGTAAGCCGTTTGCAAGAAAAAGGGGAGGGGCAGGAGAGATGTCGTCCTTGTTCGTGCGACGGGTGGGAAAGAATGCGGGAATCCCCGTCGTTCTCTTGCATGGTTTTGGGGGCTCGCACCGGACGTGGGATGATGTCTGCGTGGAGTTGGGGCGTGAGAGATCGATCCTTCTTTATGATCTTCCCGGCCATGCGGCATCGCTCGCCTATCCTGAGCCCGGTCATGCCGTGACTGCAGCCCGCGCCGTGCGGGCGGACCTGGCCGAACGCGCGCCCGACGGCTTCCATCTCGTCGGCCATTCGATGGGGGGCGCGGCGGCTGCGCTCATCGCGCTGAAGGAGCCGGAGAAGGCACGTTCCTTAACGCTTCTCGCCCCGGGTGGATTTGGTCCGGCGGTGAACCACCGCGCTTTGACACATTACGCGGCGGCCCGCGGCTCTGAGGAGATGCGCCGGGTGCTCGAGGAATTTGTCGGCTTTCGTGCCGAGCTGTCTGAAGATCTGATCCTCCGGCTTGCCGCCGAGCGTGAGGCTCCGGGCGCGGGCGAGGCGCTTGTGGCGATTTCCGAGACGTTGCACAGCGGTGGAGCCCAGAAGATGCTGCCGCTTGAGGCGATCGCGGCTCTCCCTTGCCCTCTGAAGCTCTTGTGGGGAGAACAAGATCGCATCCTGCCTGCGGCACAGGCGCGCGGGCTGCCGGGGATGATTGGCGTGCACGTATTCGCGGATGCCGGCCACATGCTGCCGTGGGAGATTCCGTCAGCGGTGGCGAGACTTATCTCAGAGAACAGCCGCTATTGCCGGGCCGGCGAGGCTTTTAGTTGGCGAAGCGGTTACGGCTTTCCGGAGTGAGCCGCGTCGCCATAATGACGCCCCTTAACGGTCGAAGAGCGGCCAAAATCCCGGAACGGGGCAGGACGGTGCGCGTTTGAGCCCTAGCTTAAACGACATCAATCAACTTCCGGTGTTGACTTCCCACCATGAAAAAGTTCTTCCCTGACCGACTGTCCCTATGGATTGGTCCGCTCGGCACGACCGCAGTCGCGGTCGCTCTTGTTGCCGTCGTCGTGCTCGTCTCGGGCATCATCAATCTTGCCGCATCGATCCCTCATCCCGAGGGGTGGGCGAATATCCTTCATTACGGCATGAAGCGGGCGGTCGCCTTTCATGCCGGAGATCTGAAGCAGCCCGACGATTTTGATGCCGACTGGCGAGTGGCGCAGGGTGCCGCACATTACGGACATGTTTGCGTGTCGTGCCACGGCGCTCCCGAACTCGGTCAGAATGCCGTCGTTTTGGAGATGCGGCCTCGTCCGCAATACCTGGTCGAGGCTGTAGATCAACTGAGCAACAAGGAGCTCGCCTGGATCGTTCTGCACGGGGTCAAGTACACGGCGATGCCCGCCTGGACAGATGCCGATCGCGAGGATGAAGCCTGGTCGATGGCGGCCTTTCTGCGCAAGCTGCCCAACATGGATTACGCCACCTACCGCGATCTCGCTTACGGGCAGGGACGGTCGATCACCAAAAATCTGGACGTCGAGTTCGGCGATCATTTCCCGGATACGCGATCGGATGCCGCGAAGCGGTCAGAGTATCGCTCCAGCACGCCTGCCAGTGGCTTTCTGGAATTCGCCATGCAGGACACCCTGCTTCCGATGTGCGGTCGCTGTCATGGCGAGGATGGGACCGGGCGCGGCCTCGGCGCATTTCCGAACCTCGCCATGCAGAACGAACAATATCTGAAGAAGTCCCTCGAAGCCTATGCCAGCGGGGAGCGCCACAGCGGCTTCATGCGTCCGGTCGCCACGCAATTGTCGCAGCCGCAGATCGAGGCTCTCGCAAAGTACTACGCCTCGCAGCCTGATGTCGGCGCGCCCGGGGCGGACAAGCTCGATCCGGCGCTCGTCGAAAAGGGCCGCGAGATCGCCCATGACGGCGTACCATCCCGGAAGGTTGCCGCTTGCCTCTCCTGCCATGAGCAGACGACGTTCACGTCTCGCGTCTTCCCCAATCTGAGCGGCCAATATGCGACCTATACGGAGAACCAATTGAAGCTCTTCGCGAAGAACGATCGCGGCAATGTCGGGGATTACAATCCGATGGACGAACTCTCCCATGCCTTGACGGATGAGGAGATGAAAGCTGTATCGGCTTATTTTCAGTCGGTAGAGCCGGGCGAATTGGTCCAAGAGACGGCGCGATAAGGGGTACGACGGGTGCCCAGGAGTGAGCCGCGAACACGGCTCACTTTTTATTAGCGGGAGCGCGCCTTTTCGACGTTCTCAGGCGTATCGAAGCCTTTGCTTCGTCTTTTGTTTGAAATGTCGTTTTTGTGATCGGCGCCGATAACAGAACTGTCCTGGTGCCGACTTGCTTTTTTGCTTCGCCAGCTTTGGAAAATAGCAAATATGAGGACCGCCAGCAGGGTTGTCAGTGCCAGTGGAAAGATGATTTGCGATTCCGGCATTCGGTGAATCCTCTGCATGCGCATCAACTTCGTAGAATACGACCTGATGCTCTACCTTTCTGATTTCTTTCGTCGGCTCTGCGGACGATCGAATTACAGATAATGAGAGGTTTGATCTATCGTTCCGGCCTGGATGGGCGAGTTTAATTAGCCTGCTCTTGGCTCCCGGTAAGTTTGGTTCTTCAGGAGTTCAGTCGACGCGCACGGGCTCGGCGCCCGTCGCCTCTTTGAGCTTGTGCGGCGCGACTTCGAAGACGGCGTTCGGCGCGCCCGCTGCTGCCCAGACGGACTCGAAGGCTAGAAGATCCTCATCGATATAGGTGGCGAGCGGAGAAATCGAGCCGAGCGGCGCCACGCCTCCGATCGCAAAACCCGTCAGCTCGCGCACGGCGCGCGCATCGACGCGCTCGAGCGCTTCCCCGAGCCGTTCCGCCATCATCTTCTCATTGACGCGATTCTCGCCGGAGACGAGGAGAAGCACCGGCTCGCCGCTTTCGACTTTCTTGAAGATCAAGGATTTCACGATCTGCGCAACGCTCGTGCCGCAAGCTTTTGCGGCGTCTTCGGCGGTGCGCGTCGTGTCCGGCATCCGCTGGATGGAGATATCGATCCCGGCCGTGCGTGCTGCCGCTTCGACACGATCACTGCTTCTCGTTGCTGACGCCATTCCATTTGCCTTTCTTTAACCATAGATAGCAGTGGAGACTGCGTGTCGGCGCCTCCCGCCAGGGAGGCTTTCTGGTAGCCTCCGCTCACAGTCCGCGAAAGGGAAACGAGGATGAACACGGTGCCAGCGACCGGGGCGACCGTTCGGAAGCTGCAGGAACGCATTCGTGAGGCGCGGATTCGCGAATCGGACCGGATGGACGGGATCGTCGATCTGAGAGAGACGGAACGCGCCCGCCTGGAGCTTCTCGCGGAAGAAATGGCGGGTGTCGCCGAGGAACTCCCCGAGCGCGACCGCGATCGCTTCTTGCTCTCGATTCTGCCCGGTGATCCGCCGCGCTACTGGGTCGACGCGACGAGCTTCGTGATGATGGGGCGCGACAAGCGCACCTTTCGTTTTCTCCAAGACACGCTGAACGGGCGCATTGTTCTCGCCGAGGCGAATGATGCGGGAAAGATGGCGGACCGTGTCACCACGCATCTGGCGGAGCGCATCGTCGAGCGCGAACGCGCGCTTGCAGCCGATGATGTGGAGATGGCGCGTCATCGCAAGCTTGCGGATGCGCGGCAGATCCAGAATCACGCGAGCTCCCGTCTGTCTGGATTTTGGGTTTTTCTCGCCTTCATCATCGGCATCATTTTCGGCGCGTCAGCGCTTCTCGTATATGCCTGGGTTACGGTCGCTTGATGTCGAACTGAACCCGCATGGCCTCCTTCACGCCGTCGCTTTCATCGAGACAGCGGTGAATGACCGTGAGGTGCCAGCAATCTGGGCTCTCCTCGACTTCGTGTAAGGCGTAGCCGCCCGATTTCGGTCCGTCGGAGGGGCCGCTGCTGCCGGCCGGCACGCCGATGACGGGAACCGTGCCATGCGGTCCGCGAATGGCGGTCACAGCGCGGATATGATCATGCCCGTGGAGGACGAGTTCGGCACCGAAGCGCTCGACTGCGCGGCGCAACCTGTATCCATCCGTCAGGCGCCGAAGTGCCCGGCCTGGATCGATCAGCTTGGGCGGATGGTGCACCAGGACGACGCGGAAAAGTCTTTCGTCCCGGGCCTCCTGCAGCAAGGTTTCCAGGCGTGCTGTCTGTCTGCGACCAAGGCGTCCGGTTGCCATGAAAGGCGCCGAGGCGACCGCCGAGGACAGGCCGATGATGGCGACATTGCCCTTGCGCCGCATGAACGGGAAGATCGCCCGGTCGATATGTTCTGCGTCCTCCGTTTCGTCGATGTCGCCACGCATCCACGGCGCCCACAGCGCGCGGTAGCGATGATGCGCGCGCGGCACATAGGCGTCATGATTGCCCGGAATGGCCGTCACCTTCGCTGGTGGCCCAAGTGCCTGCAGCCATAGCCGCGCGTTCTCGAATTCCTGGCGGAGCGCGAGGTTGGTGAGATCGCCCGTGACCACGATGTGGTCGGGATCGGCATCGACGATGTCGGTCGTGAGAAGTTCGAGACTGCCTTCCGTCATCGCTTGCTTGCGGTTCTGCCGCCAGTTGACGTAGCCGATGATGCGCTTGGAGGCGAGTTCGCGAAGACGAGGCTGCGGCAGGGCCGGCAGATGCACGTCGGAGATGTGCGCGAGGCGGAACATGATTTCGCCTATCGCGCTATGAGTGTCTGTGCAATGGCCTGGAACTTTGCCGCCGCCGGAAGCGGGTACGACAGTCCTGAGAGGAGCTGACGATGACGAAGCGACGCCTCCCACAGCTCAACGTAATCCAGCAGCTGGCCCAAAAAGTGTTGCTCACATATGGGCGCGTGTCGCGCGGTATGACTCTCGGCGTGCGTGCCGCTATGATTGCCGATGGACATATCTTTCTCGTCCGGCACACCTACATGCCGGGCTGGTATCTGCCGGGCGGCGGCGTCGAATCGGGTGAAACGCTCCTTCAGGCCTTGACCAGGGAAGTGCGCGAGGAGGCGGGAGCGGAGCTCGACGGGCCCGCGGAGCTTTTCGGGATGTACCGCAATGCTCGAGCGCACCCGAACGATCATGTGGCGCTTTACGTCTGCCGCAGCTGGAAAGATCTCGGTGTCGATCCAAGGGGTGCTGAGATCGCAGACATCGGCACGTTTCCATTGGACAATCTGCCGGACAACACGACGCCAGCCACCCGTGCACGCATTGCCGAAATGGCAGGCGCCGTAGCGCCTGCGCAGGATTGGTGAGCCTATAACGTCAGTCTTTGGGAAATGCGTCAGTCTTTCGGGATTCCTTCGCCGGGAAACCGGTCCCGATTATGCGGAGAATCGAGCACCAGAAGCGGTCCGAGCGGCACGATGCGCGTCGGATTGATGTTGGCGTGGCTGTAATAATAGTGCCGCTTGATATGCGTGAAGTTGACCGTCTCTTTCACGCCGTGGATCTGATAGAGATCCCGCAGATATCCCGACAGATTTGAATAGTCGGAAATGCGGCGCTTGTTGCACTTGAAGTGGCCATAATAGACGGCGTCGAAGCGCACCAGCGTCGTGAAGAGACGCCAGTCGGCTTCCGTCAGGCGATCGCCCACGAGGAAGCGCTGGTCGTCAAGGCGCTGGTCGATCTCGTCGAGCGTGTTGAAGAGGGCTTTGTAGTTCTCTTCGTAAACCGCCTGTTTGGTCGCAAAGCCCGCTTTGTAGACGCCGTTGTTGACGGTCTCGTAGACCTGAGCATTGATCTCGTCGATCGCCGCCCGCTCGTTTTTCGGATAAAAATCGAGCTCGGCGCGGGCCCCGACACCGTCGAAGGCGGAATTGAACATGCGGATGATCTCCGCGGATTCGTTGGAGACGATCGTCTCCTGTTCCTTGTCCCACAGGACCGGAACGGTGACGCGACCGCTGTAATCCGATTTCGCCTTCAGATAGACCTCATAGAGCCGCCTGAGGTCATAGAGGTGATCAGGATGCTCGTCGTCGAAGATCCAGCCTTCGGAGAGCATGAGCGGACTGACGATCGACACGCCGATCACGTCCGTCAGCCCCTTGAGGCGGCGGAAAATCAGCGTGCGGTGCGCCCACGGACAGGCGAGCGACACATAGAGATGATAGCGGCCGGGTTCGGCCTTGAAGCCGCCTTTGCCTGAGGGACCGGCTTCGCCATCGGGTGTCACCCAATTGCGGAAGATCGAAGCTTCACGCTCGAACTTTCCGCCGGTCTTCTCGGTGTCGTACCACTGGTCCTGCCAGACGCCGTCGACCAACAAACCCATGAATTTCTCCCGTTCCCCGCTATGGGGCATCTCTGCGTCTTAAAGAAGCTCAGCCGGATCGACCAGACGTGTTTGGCCGCCGCCCCGCCCACACATGTGGTCGGGAACGAGTAAGAGAAAGGGCGACGCCCCTTCGGAACTGCTCCTCCTGTCAGTTGTTCGGCAGGAAAAGCGGGTGATCCATTGATGATTTATGCAGGGAGCGGCCCGCTTCATCAATGAGAGAGGACCGAGGTCGCGCCATGACAGATAAGCCAGACATCGAGGGCTATAGCGGACCTGCAGGAGGGTGGGGCTCCGTCAAGGCGGTCGAAAATATCCTTCGCGAGGAGGAGGTGACGGTTCTTGGGAGCGAGATCCTGATGAAGCAGAATCGCCCAAACGGCTTCATGTGCGTGAGCTGCTCATGGGCGAAACCCGCCGATCCGCATACCTTCGAGTTTTGTGAGAATGGCGCCAAGGCGACCGCCTGGGAGGTGACGAGCAAGACAACGACGCCCGAGTTTTTTGCCGAGCATACGGTCGCGGAACTGCGCAGCTGGTCCGACCATGCTCTCGAAGAACATGGGCGCTTGACCGACCCGCTGCGCTACGACGCGCAAAGCGACCGCTATGTGCCGGTAAGCTGGGCCGAAGCGTTTCGTGACATCGGGGCAGAGCTTAAGACGCTCGCCCCAGAGTCCGTCGTCTTCTACACGTCTGGCCGTGCTTCGCTCGAAGCAAGCTATATGTATCAGCTCTTCGGCCGCATGTACGGCAGCAACAATTTTCCCGACAGTTCCAATATGTGCCACGAATCGACCTCGGTTGCGCTGCCCGAGGTGATCGGAGTGCCGGTCGGGACCGTTCTTCTCGACGATTTCGACAAGACGGATTGCATCTTTTTCTTCGGCCACAACACCACCACCAACGCGCCGCGCATGCTGCATCCTCTGCAGAGAGCAGCAAAGCGCGACGTGCCGATCGTTACGTTCAATCCGCTACGCGAACGCGGCCTGGAACGCTTCACCAATCCGCAGAGCCCGAAGGAAATGCTGACCCCGGGTTCGACCCGCATCTCCACTCAATATCATCAGGTGAAGACAGGCGGTGACATCGCTGCCATCGTCGGCATCTGTAAGGCCGTCATCGAAGCGGACGACGAGGCGAAGTCCTCCGGTCAGGCACGGATCCTCGATACGGCTTTTATCGACGAACACACGCATGGCTTTGAGGATTTCGCAAAATCGTGCCGGGCGCAGAACTGGGATGATCTGGAGGCCGCCTCGGGACTTGATCGTCACGCCATCATGAGCGCGGCGACGGTTTACATGAATGCGAAGTCTGTGATCGCCAATTACGGCATGGGGATCACGCAGCACCGCCATGGCGTCGAAACCGTCAAGATGATCGTCAATCTCTTGCTTCTGCGCGGCAATATCGGCCGGTCTGGAGCGGGAATCTCGCCGGTGCGGGGTCATTCCAACGTGCAAGGGCAGCGGACGGTCGGCATAACGGAGAAGGTAAAGCTTGCGCCCAATGACAAGCTCAAGGAGCTTTACGGGTTTGAGCCGCCACAGGAAGACGGCCTAACCACCGTCGATGCCTGCCAGGGCATTCTCGAGGGGAGCGTCAAAGCTTTCGTTTCGCTCGGCGGCAATTTTGCGAGGGCAGCGCCGGAGCGCTCGCTGATGGAGCCGGCATGGCAAAAGATGCGCCTTTCGGTCCAGATCGCCACTAAGCTCAATCGCACGCATCTGCTGCCGGCCGACAAGACCTATCTCTTACCGTGCCTCGGCCGCATCGACATCGATCAGCAGGCGACGGGACCGCAGGCCGTGTCGATGGAGGATTCGACCGCTTGCATCCACGGCTCGCGCGGCCAGCGCACACCCGTCAGTGACAACCTTCTGTCGGAACCGAAGATCGTGGCTGAGATGGCAAAGGCGACGCTTGCGCCTAATCCGCAGGTGGATTGGGACGGCTGGGTCGGGGATTACGGGCTGGTGCGCGACAAGATTGAGGCGACCTACCCGCAGTATTTCCGGGACTTCAACCAGCGTCTGTTCGAACCGGGAGGGTTCCCGAGGCCGCTGCCTGCACGTGAGCGGAAATGGACCACTCCGCCAGGGAAGGCGAACTTTACTGTCCCTCAGAGTCTTTCGAACCGCGTTGAGGAGGAGCCCGAGATCTTCCAGCTGATGACGCTGCGCGCAGACGGCCAGTTCAACACCACCATTTACAACGAGGATGATCGCTTTCGGGGCGTCTACAAGGGACGCACTGTCGTCTTCATGAATCCCGAGGATATGAAGGCCCGCGAATTCGATGAGGGTGAGACGGTCGTTCTGGAGACCGATGCTGACGATGGTGTCGTGCGGGAACTCGGAGGCTTGCAGGTCGTCGCCTACAATATTCCAACGAAGTGCATCGCGGCCTATTATCCAGAATGCAATGTGCTTGTGCCTCTTTGGCATTACGCGGAGGGGAGCAAGGTGCCGGCTTCGAAATCGGTGCCCGTGCGCGTGCGGCGGGAAGCGGTATCTACCTAAGACAAGCTCTTTCTCTTTGGAAGGCCGACATCGGCTCGGGCCCATGAGGGCTTACGGAACTCGTTGAAAGAGCGCGGGGCGTATGATAGACGGCCCGTCCATGTATCGGACATCGAAGATTCTGCGCCTCCGATGAGGCTCGTTCCGCCGCTCAGGGAGCGGCGGTTTCACGCTGCGCGATGAGCCGCGGCCATCTTCCTTCGAAAGCCAGCTGAGCCCATGTCCGATATTTTGATCCGGCCCGAAGCGCCGGACGACGATCCTGCCATCTCAACCCTTGTTGCAAACGCGTTCGGGCCGGGCGCCTATGCGCGGGCTGCGTTTCGCGTGCGCGAGCAGGCGCCGCACGATCCAGCCTTGTCATTCGTCGTCGATCTCGATGGAGAGCTTGCCGCCTCTGTCCGGTTGACGCCCATCGTCATCGGCTCGTGCGAAGGCAGGCTTCTCGGCCCCCTTGTGGTTGATCCGCCTTTGAAGAGCCGCGGTTATGGCAAGGGCCTCGTGCGCCACGCCTTGGCGGAGGCACGCGTTCTCGGTATCCGCTATGTGCTCCTGGTCGGCGATCCGCCCTATTACGGTCCGCTCGGTTTTGCGCCGCTGCCTCTGGGGCGGGTGAAGATGCCGGGACCGTGCGATCCGAAGCGCCTTTTGGTTGCGGAGCTGGAGGAAGGGGTCGCAGCCTCTTTATCGGGCATGGTGGTGGGGCGGCCGTGACGTGCCGCACATGGCAGTAAGCAAAAGCCCGCCCGCAAGTCTGCGGACGGGCGATCGTTGAAAACTCTCAAAAATGACTGAGAGAGATCAGTCGTCTTCTTCTTCCGCTGCGACCGAGGAGATCTGACGCGCGAGGTAAAGCTGCGTGCCGAGCATCTCCATCAGATCCTGCTGCTCTTCGACGAAGCCGACATGCTCCTCTTCGTCGCCGAGAATTGTCATGAACAGGTTGAAGCTGCCGATATCGCCAGCTTCCTGACATTCCTGCGCAGCCTTGCTGTAATAGTCGATCGCCTCTTGCTCCATCGCCGCTTGGGTCTTGAAGATATGGGCGATGTCCTTCGGCTGATCGATCTTGTCGAGCGTATGGACGTCCGGCTTGCCCTCTAGGAAGAGGAGGCGGGTAAGGAAGAGATTGGCGTGCTCGCGCTCTTCGTCGATCTCTTCACGCATACGCTTTGCAAGGCGATCGACGCCCCAATCGTCCAGCTTGCGCTCCTGCAGGATGTAGGTGTTGACGGTGGTCAACTCCATCGTGAGAGCGCGCTGAAGATGCTTGAGGGAAACGTCTGACCCTTTCATCGCAATATTCCTTTCATGTGCAAATTCGGGATGGCCGTAGGGGGTGAGGCAAGACCGAACTTAGGACGCTTCGCCGATCGGCCAACGCCGAACTGGCAGACCGCGACGATCTGAGCCAGATTTTGTCTTCAGCGCCCCTCGCGCCACCACAATGAGGCAAAGACCCCGAGGAGAAGAGCAAGGCCCATCAAGCCGCCGAAGAGGGGCAGGCGGTCGACGCTCTTCAGGATCGTTGCGTCACTGCGCTTGAGGCCGATCCAACCGGAACCTGCGGCACTCACCCGCCGAGAGACCGCGGCAATGCGGGGAATGTTGCCATTGTTGGAGGCGAGACGGACGACACCCCCGCCCGTCGCTAAGGCGATCGGGGCGAGCTTGTCCGGTGTGCTGACGACCTCCCGGAATTCCACGGGGTCTGCCACACCGATATGGGCAAGCGCACTCATCTTGCCGTCGCTGACCTTGTAGAGGCCAAGAGAAGCGTTATCGACGCGCCCTCGCCAAAGACCGGGTTCCGCCTCGGTCATGGGGACCGGATTGGTTTTGTCGTCCGGTCCCGTCGCTGTGATTTCGGGCTTCTCGGAACCGAGCGTCTGTCGCTCCACGATCAGGCTGTTGCCGTCCGCGCGCGCTGTCAGCGCTTCTTCTTCAAGCTCCGGTTCGCCCATCAGCCAGTGCACGATCCGTCTGAGGAGCGCGCCGTGCGGGCCGCCGCCTTCGAAGCCTCGCGCCCAGAGCCAGGCCTGATCGGAGAGAAGCATGGCGATACGCCCTTCGTTCTCATGCGCAAGAACCAGAAGCGGTTTGCCGTCCTGGCCTTTGAGGGCGACGTCGCCGGCCGTGACGTCCGTATCGATGAGGCGGAACCAGCGGCTCCAGCTCGGCGGGGAGGTATCCCCGCCGGGCAGGTCGCGGGTCACCGGATGCTTGCGTCCGAGCTCGGTGATCTCCGCCCGGTAAGGCGCCTCTGTCACGTTACCGGTCGGGGCCGCCGGCAAAATGCCGCCGAGGGGCGTGGAATAAAGGCTCGCCGTCGAGGCGTAATCGGGCCCCGCCGCAATCAGCACCGCCCCACCATCGCGCACATACCGGGCGATGTTGTCGAAGTAGAGGATCGGCAGGACACCGCGCCGCTGATAGCGGTCGAAGATGATGAGATCGAATTCGTCGATCTTTTCCGCAAAGAGCTCACGTGTCGGGAACGCGATCAACGACAATTCGTGGATGGGCGTCCCGTCCTGCTTTTCCGGCGGGCGTAAGATGGTGAAGTGGACGAGGTCGACGGCCGCGTCGGATTTCAGGACGTTGCGCCAGGTGCGCTCGCCGGCATGGGGCTCACCGGAGACAAGAAGCACGCGCAAATGCTCGCGCACCACGTCGATATCGGCGACGGCGACATTATTGTCCGTGGTGAGTTCGCCCTCTGCCGGTTCGACCTCGAGTTCCACGATCGTGCGTCCCGCATGCTCGATCGGAAGGTCGATGACCTGATCTTCACCGACCACCGCCATGTCGGTCGCGACCTCGCGCCCATCGATGCGGAGCGTCACGCGCACGAGACTTCCCGGAGAAAGCCGCGGATCGATGACACGGTAGGTGATGGTCTGATCTTCGCCCAGGATGGCAAAACGCGGTGCCCGTTCAAGCACGATGCGCCGATCGTATTCGTCTTCCTCGCCGGTGATGAGCGCATGGACAGGAGCGTTGAAGCCGAGGCTTTCGGGAGACGAGGGGGTGTCGTGGACGATGCCGTCGGTCACCATGATCGCACCGCCGAGGCGATCGGGCGGCACGTCGTCGACCGCCTTGGAGAGAGCGCCGAAAAGCGCCGTGCCGCTGTCGTCCGAGGCATCGCCGACGTGGACTTCGCGCACTTCGAAGCCCGAGAGCGCGCCGATGCGCTCTTTGAGCTGCGCGACGGCCTGCTCGGTCTGCGCACGCCGCTCGCCGATCCCCTGGCTGCCGCTGTCGTCGACCACGACGGCCACGACAGACGGCAGGGGCTCGCGTTCCTCTCTCTCAAGGACTGGGTTTGTGAGAGCGAAGACGAGAAGTGCGCCGGCAAGAAGCCGCAAAAAGGCGCCCGAGAGACGGCGAAACAAGACGTAGAGAGCGACGACGAGAAGAAGGCCGCCAAGCCCGCCAATGAGCCACCAGGGCAGAAGGGGCTCGAGGTGAAAGACGAAATTGTTCATTGGCCGAGGCGCTCCAAGAGCGCCGGGATGTGGACCTGATCGGCTTTGTAATTCCCGGTCAGGGTGTACATGACGATGTTAACGCCGGCGCGGAACGCCATTTCACGCTGGCGCTGATCGCCGGGAATGGTCGGATAGAGAAAACTGTTGTCGGCTGAGATCGCCCAGGCTGCGGCAAAGTCGTTGCCCGTGATCAGGATCGGCGAGACGCCGTCGCCGCCGCGGGCCGGCCGTCCCGTATCGTCCGGCTGATCGGCGATCGCCTCCACCCAGAGCTGCGACTGGTCCCAGCGGCCTGGAAACGTGCTGAGAAGATAAAAAGCCTTGGTCAGAACGTGGTCGGGCGGCACCGGCTGCAAGGCCGGCACGTCGATCTCGGACAGGATCTGCCGCAGGGCCTGCGTTTCCGGCGTGGCGCTGAGCGCCGAGTTTGGCATCGGATTGCCGGCGTCTCGCGTATCGAAGAGGACCGTGCCGCCGTTCTGCATATAGGCGTCGACCTTCGCCATCACCTCCGCCGAAGGCGGTGTCTGGCCCGCACTCATCGGCCAGTAGATGAGCGCGTAGAAGGAGAGCTCGTCGGTCGCGAGGTCGAGCCCAACCGGCTGCCCGGGTTCAAGCGCGGTCCGTCCCGCGAGGTATTCGGTCAGGCCTCTGAGCCCCGCCCGGCTGGTTTCGTCCACGAGCGTGTCGCCGGTGATGACGTAGGCGAGCCTGGTTTCGAGCGTGCCGGCAAGTGCATCTTCGGCCGAGACTTCCTGCGCGGAGACTTTGTTCGGTGCAGCGATCGCGACCAGGGCTGCAAGCGCGAGACCAGCGGTCACCGCACGCCGGGGGATGAGGCGACCGGACAGCGCCAGGACCGCGAGGCCGTCGAGCGCGGCAAGAAGGGCGGCAATGGCAAGGATCCACGGCCACAGGGGCTTCGCCCGTTCGGGCGTGAGCGAGCCGATACGCCCTGACCAGCCGATGGCGTTGGGATCGAGCGGGGTCAGATCCGTTTCGTCGGTCACCGTATTCAGGGCGCGAATATCGCCGCCGCGCTCGTAGAGGCCCGGGGGCGTGATGGCGCTGGCCGCTGCCGCGTCGATGTCCGCGACGAGAGCGGCTTTTGATCCCGGAGGGCGGAGGCGGCCGTAGCCATCCAGGACGGAGGCGGGCTTCCAGGGCGAACTGCGCGAAGGCGCGCGTGCGGGCGTCGGCGCGATCTCGCCGGAGGCCGTATTCTCCGGCGGCAGGCGAACGGCAGGCTCGGCCGTATCGACGATCGCACGCAGCATCTCCACGAAGGCGCCGGAGATCGGCAGGTTCGACCAGCGGGGATCTGCGGTCACATGGAAGAGGATGATGCGGCCCTGGCCGCGTGTGACGGCCGTGATGAGGGGTGTACCATCGGAAAGCTCCGCCCAGGTCTCTGCCTGCGGCAGCGAGCGCGGTTCGGCCAGGATCTGGCGACGGATGCGCACATCGGCCGGGATTTCGATGGCACGAAAGGGGCTCTCCGGTGAAAGCCGGCCGATTGCCTGCGGTTCTTCCCAGGACAGCGAACCGCCGAGCGCGCGCTCGCCTTCGCGAAGGTCAACGGGCAGAAGCTCAGGATCGCTTGCGCCGATATTCGGGCTCGCGAAGCGCAGCAGCGTGCCGCCGGCCGCAATCCACCGGCGCAGCTTGTCGACGGTCTCCGGCGGCAGATTGCCCGTCTGGGTGAGGACGAGCACGGAGACGCCTGTGGTCAAAAGCTTGTCGATCGCCTGTGGCGAGGTTTCTCCGCTTTGCTCTTTGATGTCCGTATAAGGCGACAGAGCCCGCTCCACATAGGTGAGGGGGGCAAGAAGCGGTTGCGCCGCATCGCCCGCTTCTCCGGCGATCAAGCCGACGGATTTGCGGCGCCAGCGTCCGTCGAGGAGCTGCACGGCTCCTGCGCTCTCTGTGCCGACGATTTCAAACCGCGCGATTTCGTTGCGCATCTCCGTCGGAAGCTGAATTTCCACGTCCGTATCGGTATTGGCTGCAAGGTTCGTCTGGGTGTCGACGAGACGGCGCCCCTCGCTGTCGAAGCCGGCGAGTGTGATCCCTGCCGCCGGCCCGATGCGGCTCACGCGCACGTCGGCGCGGTCGGCGGCGTTGCGGGGCGGACGCAGGACGGAGAGTGCGGCGGGCGCCGTAATGAGGAGCGGATCTGCATCGATGGCCTTAAGGGCCGCCGCGAAACTGCCGCCATCGCCGCCGTCGAGAACCGAGCCGATCCACACGACTTCCGCGGAGTTGGCCGGGAAGAGCTCGGCGAGTCTGTCCGCAAGCGCCTGACGGTTGGCGGGGAAGGGCTCGGGTTCGATCGCGGCAAGTCGTCTTGCCGCCTCGCTTGGGGAGGTCGGAGCGAGATTGGCGTTGGCCTCGCCGGCACTTGCCGCGATGGCAACGGGGCGGTCGCCACGTCCGGCCTCGTCGATCAGCCTGGCGGCGACGTCGCGGCGCGTCGCAAAGTCCGGAGCGCTGTCCCAGCCATTGTCGAGGACGATGAGAAGCGGCCCTTGCCGGGTTTCGGCGAGATTGGCGGAGGGTTGCAGTGCGGGCCGCGCGAGAGCCAGGATGATGAGTGCGGCAAGCAAAAGCCGAAGCGCGGTCAGCCACCACGGTGTGCGCCGCGGTGTCCGTTGCTCTTCCTGGATGCCGAAGAGAATGCGCGTCGGAGGAAAGATCTCCCGTGTCGGCCGCGGCGGCGTGAGGCGCAGGATGAACCACAAGAGCGGCAGTGCGGCAAACGCCGCAAGCATCCAGGGTGAGAGAAACGCGAAATTGGCGATCATGCGCTCAAGCGTCGTTCGCTCGGGCCGGCCAGGCTCGACTGCAGAACGAGAAGCCCTTCCGAGGCGGGACGGTCCGTATGGTGCACGCTGAACGAGAAACCGGCCTGCTGGGCGAGGCGGGCGATCTCATGGCGATGCGCAAGGAGACGGGCGCGATAGCCCTCCTTGAGAAGGTCGGCGCGCTCCGCGAGCCAGGTGCCGCCGGTCTCCGGATCTTCGAATTCGAGGCGCCCGCCATAAGGAAAGGTCTCTTCGGCCGGGTCGAGAATTTGCAGAAGCTGCAGACGGGCTGTCTTTTCGGCCGCATGACGGAAACGATCGTGGATCGTCGCAGGATCGGTGAGAAAATCGCTGACGATGACGACGTCGGAAAGCGGTTTGATCGGCGCAGTCGTCGGCCAGTCGTCGGCAAGCTCGCCACGAAGCAGCGCTTCGGCAAAGCGCTCCGGCAGATCGCGTCCGGGACGGGCCGGGACAAGGCCAGGTATGCCGACGCGTTCGCCGCCGCGCCCCAAAAGCTCCGCGAGCGCCAGGATGAGTATAAGCGCGCGCTCGGCCTTTTCCTGTGTCGCAAGCCGCGAGCGAAAGCGCATGGAGGGCGAAAGGTCGGGCCAAAGCCAGACCGTCTGCACTGCCTCCCATTCGCGTTCGCGGACAAACAGGTGATGGTCGCGCGCGGACCGTCGCCAATCGATGCGCTTCGCCGGTTCACCGGGCTGATAGGAGCGGTATTGCCAGAAGGTTTCGCCGGTGCCCGGCCTGCGCCTGCCATGCGATCCGAACATCGCATTGGCGGCCACGCGATGGGCGGCGACCAGGAGGTCGGGCAGGCGTGCGGCAAGGCTTCGCGCGTCGGCGACCGATCCGGTGTGATGAGGGGGAGCGCCGGCTGCCATCAGCGTCAGAGGGCCTGCTCGATGGCCCGACGAATGATGTCCTGGACGCTCATGCCGTCGGCACGTGCGGCGAAGGTGACGGCCATCCGGTGCTGCAGGATCGGCAGAGCGAGGGCTTCGACATCGTCGAGCGAGGGGGCAAGGCGACCGTCGAGAAGGGCGCGAGCACGAACCGTCACCATCAGCGCCTGACTGGCGCGCGGGCCCGGCCCCCAGGCGATGCGGTCGGCCATTTCGGGCTGGGCTTCGTCCGGCCGTACGGAACGCACGAGTTTCAGGATCGCATCGATGATGCCGTCGCCGACCGGCATGCGCCGCACCAGCGATTGGATCGCCATCAATTGCTCGGCGTCGAGGACGGTCTCCGTCACCGCGTTGTGGGCGCCGGTCGTCTCAAGCAGCATCCGCCTTTCCGACTGAAGATCGGGATAGAGGATGTCGATCTGCATCAAAAAACGGTCGAGCTGGGCTTCGGGAAGCGGGTAGGTGCCTTCCTGCTCCAGCGGGTTCTGTGTCGCGAGCACATGGAAAGGTTGCGGCAGGTCGTGGCGTTGCCCCGCGATCGTCACATGCTGCTCCTGCATGGCCTGCAGAAGCGCCGATTGCGTGCGCGGGCTGGCGCGGTTGATTTCATCGGCCATGAGGAGCTGAGCGAAGATCGGGCCGCGGATGAAACGAAAGGCGCGCCGTCCGTCACCACTTTCTTCCAGAACTTCCGCGCCAAGAATATCGGAGGGCATCAGATCTGGCGTGAACTGAATGCGCCGGGCATGGAGCCCAAGCACGGTGCCGAGCGTTTCCACGAGCTTGGTCTTGGCGAGGCCCGGCACGCCGACGAGAACGCCATGTCCGCCCGACAGAAGCGTGATGAGGGCCCGCTCGACCACGACGTCCTGACCATAAATCACCCGGCCGATCGCCTCGCGCACCTGACCGAGCAGGTCGACGGTCTTTTCCGCCTCGCGGACGATCTCGTCCGGATTGGTTTCTGGCTGCGTCATTGCACTCATTAGGCCTGATCCGTGGTTGCCGGTTGCCGCATCTGCCCCACACCTTCGTTTTCATGGCCGATTGTGTCATGCCGGGGGCGAAAAGATCTCAGCCTTTACAGATTAAGAGATGGACCGGAACGGGGCGATGGAAAGAGGAACAAAGAAAGGTGAACTGCCGCCGGGCCTCGCCGAGCTCATGCGCCGCGCTGGTGAAGGAGCTGCTGCGCGTCCGGTGGAAAAGTGGGATCCGCCCCATTGCGGTGTCATCGACATGCACATCGCCGCGGATGGAACCTGGTTCTATATGGGCACACCCATTACGCGGCCGGCGCTCGTCCGTCTTTTCGCCTCGGTGCTGAGACGGGAGCCGGACGGCGAATACGTGCTCGTGACACCCGTGGAGAAGGTCGGCATCCATGTCGATGATGCGCCCTTTCTGGCTGTCGAAATGGCTGTGGACGGAGAGGCGGATGAGCGAAGGCTCACCTTCCGAACCAATGTCGACGATGTCGTCACGGCCGATGCCGCGCATCCCATCCGATTCGCCATCGAGCCGCAGACGCTCGGCGTGAAGCCCTATGTGACCGTTCGGGCGGGGCTGGAGGCGCTTCTCACCCGCGCGCTCACGCACGACCTCGTCGATCTGGCGCAGGAGCGAGAAGGCGCGCTTGGCCTTATATCCGCCGGGACGTTCTTCTCACTGCCGGAACTCCCCGAAGACGGCGCAGGATGACTTTTGTGAAGGAAACGATTCCCTATACGGCGGACGAATTTCGCCGGCGTGCCGAAAACGCCTTCGCGACGGAGGCCCATGCCCCGCGCGAATATGGCGACCACAGCATCAATCCTGAGCTTGCGGCCATGTTCGCAGCGATGAAGCGGCGCGATGCGGCGGTCCTCGTCCCCGTCGTCGATTACCCGGGCGAAGCGCGTGTGATCCTGACCCAGCGCACGGAACGCTTGAGCAGCCATGCCGGGCAGGTCGCCTTTCCCGGCGGCAAGATCGATCCTGGCGAGACGGCCGAGGAAGCGGCGCTCCGCGAGGCGGAAGAGGAGATCGGCCTGCGGCCTTCGGCCGTCGAAGTGGTCCTGCGCGCGCCGGATTATCTGACAGCCTCCGGCTTTCGCATTGCTCCGGTTTTGGCGGTCGTGAAACCCGGCCAGCCGCTCAGTCTCAACCCGCATGAGGTGGCGGCGGCCTTCGAGACGCCGCTCGCCTTTCTGATGGATTCAAGCAACCACCGTAAGAAGAGCCGCATCTGGCAAGGCCGCGCGCGCTACTTTTTCGAAATGCCCTGGCACGACCGATACATCTGGGGCGTTACGGCCGGCATCATCAGGATGCTCGCCGACGAGCTTTATGGAGAGAAGATTTGAAACTGCCGAGCCTTGCCGGCCATCCCTTTCTCGACGCGCCGACGCTGAAGCGGGTGATGTATGCTTTGAAGAGCGAGGAGGGGGCGACGCGCATCGTCGGGGGTGCCGTGCGCAACGCGCTTCTGGGCGAGCCCGTCGGCGACATCGACATGGCGACGGTTCTGCTGCCCGAAGACGTCGTGACAGCGGCAGAAGACGCGGGGCTGAAAAGCGTGCCGACCGGCATCGAGCACGGCACGGTGACGGTAATCGCCGAAGGCCACCCTTTCGAAGTGACGACGCTGCGGGCCGATGTGGAGACCGACGGCCGCCATGCGGTCGTGCGCTTCACGGATGACTGGACTGAAGACGCAGGTCGACGCGATTTCACGCTGAACGCGCTTTACTGCGATGCGAGCGGCCACGTCTTCGACCCGCTCGGCGGCTATCCCGACCTTGCCGCGCGCAATATCCGCTTCGTCGGTGACCCCGAAGAGCGCATCCGCGAGGATTATCTGCGCATCCTGCGGTTTTTTCGCTTTTTTGCCTGGTATGGCGACGGGCGGCCGGATGCCGAAGGGCTGAAAGCCTCTTCGAGATTGAAGGCCGGCATTGCCGTGCTGTCGGCCGAGCGGGTCTGGTCGGAACTGAAAAGGCTGCTCGCCGCGCCCGACCCTTCGCGCGCCCTGCGCTGGATGCGCATCACCGGAACGCTCGACAAGGCGCTTCCGGAAAATTGGGGCATCGATGCGATCGAGCGGGTGGTCGCCGCCGAACGGGCCGAGGAGATCCCGCCCGATCCACTCCTGAGGCTTATGGCGATCATCCCGCCGCACCGCTCGCGCATTGATCAGCTGGCAAGCCGTCTGCGTCTGGCGCGAAAGGAAACGGAGCGCCTGGTCTCCTGGGCCGAGACGCCGGAGCCGGAGAGCGAGCTTTCTGAAGCGCTGCTGGCGCGCCGAGCGTATTCTGCGGGCCGCCGCGCGCTCACAGATCGGCTGTTTTTGGCGCTCGCCCGTGACCGGGAGAAGGGGGACGAGAGGGCAGCCGCCGCGCGCAAGCGCCAGCTCGCCTTCGTGCGCGATTATGAGCGGCCGACATTTCCGCTAACTGGCAAGGATCTGCTGGCCGCAGGCCATCAACCGGGCCCGGAGCTCGGCAAACTTCTCAACGAGTTGGAAGAGCGCTGGCTAGAGGTCGATTTCGCGATCACGCGCGAGGAGCTTTTGGCGCTGGCTCGCCGGCAATAATGCCCACAGCGGCACCGCATTCGGCCATGCGGTGCCGGGCCTCTCTAAGGTTTTGTTCGGGAAGGGTCGTCGTGCGGGACGATTATTCGTCGTGCACCTTGGCTTTGACCTTTTCCACCATCTTCGGCGTCATCTCCATGCCAGGATGGGCACTGCGCACATGCTCGGAGACCTTCTGCAGAAGCTCCGCTTCCGTTTCAGCGCGGGCCTTGTAGGTGCAGCCGGGAACGAGTTCCCCACAGGTGATCGTCTTCATGGCTTCCTCCTTGCCTTGATGACATCGGACTTGCTGCCGACGCACTCTTCAATGTGAGCGATCGTTCGGCGGATTCAATGCCGCAAGACGTGCCTATGGTCGCATCTCGTCATCAAATGGCAGATCGCTGGAGGCAGAAGACATCGCCTGAAAGCAGCGTGAGGGGTCCTTACGGCCACCGGACCTCGGGTGGCATCGAAGACAGGATGGAGGCGACGTTGCCTCCCGTCTTGAGCCCGAAAATCGTGCCACGGTCGTAGAGCAGATTGAATTCGACATAACGTCCCCGGCGAACGAGCTGCTCCTCGCGCTCGGCCTCGCTCCAGGGGGTCGCAAAATTGCGTTCCACGAGCTTGGGATAAATGTCGGCGAAGGCTTGGCCCACCGTCTGCACGAACTGAAAGTCCGTTCGCCAGCCGGGCTCGCTGCCGCTGCCGGAATTCAGGTAATCGAAGAAAATGCCGCCGATGCCGCGCGCTTCGTCGCGGTGGGGAAGGTAGAAGTAATCGTCGCACCACGTCTTGAGACGCGGATAATCGACTTCTGTGTGGCTCCGGCAGGCGACTTCCATGGCGGCGTGAAAATCGCGGCTGTCTGGATCATCCTGGCTGCGCCGTGCGGCGAGGACCGGCGTCAGATCGGCACCGCCGCCGAACCATTGGCGGCTCGTCACCACCATGCGCGTGTTCATATGCGCCGCTGGCACATGCGGGTTGCGCGGATGCACGATCAAAGAAATGCCGGACGCCCAGAAACGCGGATCTTCATCGGCGCCGGGGATCTGCCCGCGAAACTCCGGCGCGAATTCCCCGAAGACGGTCGAGCAATGGACGCCGGCCTTTTCGAAGACGCGTCCGTGCATCACCGACATGACACCGCCACCTCCGGCCGCACCGGAATGGTCGCTCCGATCCCACGGCGTGCGCACGAAGCGGCCGGCGGGTGCCTCGGCCGCGGCGTCGGCCGGCACGGCATCTTCCAGGGCTTCGAGCCGACTGCAAATCGTGTCGCGAAGGGCCTCGAACCAGGCGCGGGCTTCTGCCTTTTTGGCATCGATGTCGTCCGGCACGCTGAGAGCGTCGAGATCCGGCCGGTAAAGGTGCATGTTGCGGCTCATTGTCTCGCGCTTAAAGCATGGCTTTGATCGCGGCAACCGAACTGCGTGGCTCGAGTTCCTTCTGGCAACGAGAAGATATGGAGATTGCCATGTACGAAAGCGATCTTGGCGGGCTCGGCCCGAGAGACCGAGACATGCAGGAAACGCTGGCGGAGCGCTGGGGCTGGCTCGTGGCCTTCGGCGCGATCGCTTTGATTGGTGGCCTCTTGGGCTTCATCGCGATCGTCACGGCGACGGTCGCCAGCGTCTATCTCATCGGCATCATGATGCTTCTCTCCGGCTTTGCCGAGGTGGCCCATGGCATCCAGTCGCGCCGCTGGTCGCGCTTCTTCCTGTGGATCCTGATCGGCGCGCTCTATGTCGTTGCCGCTGCGATGATTTTCGTGGCGCCGCTGTTTGCGGCGGTGATCCTGACCTGGCTTCTCGGCGTGGTGCTGATCTTCGCGGGCGGTGTGCGCACCTTCCTAGCCTTCTCGATGCGCCCGCAGCGGCGATGGGGATACGTTCTCGCCTCCGGACTTCTCACTATCTTGATCGGCGTCGTTATTCTGATCGGCTGGCCGGCCTCCAGCCTTTGGGCCCTCGGCATCTTCCTCGCCGTCGATCTGATCGTGATCGGCTCGGCCTGGATCGCCATGGGGCTTGCTCTGCGAGATGTCGCGCATCCACGTTCGGGCAGCATATGAACGCCGCCTGCGATTCGTCTGATTCGCAGAAGACTGCGCGCTGCGCTATATTGAGATCGGGCGTGGCCGAAGATCGGCGCCCCGGAGGTTGGCGCGATGAACGGCGACTTCTCGCATAGACGCAGCGCAAGGCAATCAGCACCCGAAGGCCTCGATATCTGGCGGCGCGAGACCTTCGTTCTGCCGCGGCCGCGGGCGCGAGAACGCGCCCGCGAATTCCTGCAGCGCTTTCCGCGCGAAGCCTATCAGAGCGAAGTCGAAAGCTGGCGCGAGCTGGACAATGGCGACATCGAGTTCACCATGCGCCGGCTGCCG
Source organism: Afifella sp. JA880 (assembly GCF_025379905.1). NCBI lineage: Bacteria > Pseudomonadati > Pseudomonadota > Alphaproteobacteria > Hyphomicrobiales > Afifellaceae > Afifella > Afifella sp. JA880. The sequence continues at coordinate 621,448 of NZ_JAOANH010000001.1, read as the reverse complement.
ACCGCCGATTGACCGGATCCTTCACGTGAGAGTGGCGCGAGGGAAACCTAATTGGACGCGGGAAGGTTGCCGGTCTGCCTCAGCGCTTCAAACAGCGCGATCGAGGCGGCATTGGCGACGTTGAGCGAGCGCGTCGTAGGCCGGATCGGCAGGCGCAGGAGCCGATCGACCCGGTCGCGGACATCGCTCGGCAGTCCCGCCGATTCCCGTCCGAGAAGCAGGATGTCGTCGGCGGTGAACGCGAAATCCGGCAGGCTCTCGCGTCCATGTGTCGTGAGCGCGACGAGGCGCCGGCCGGCTTCTCGCCTCCACCTCTCGAAAGCCGCAAAATCGTCGTGCTCGCAAAGAGCCGCGAGCTCTACGTAATCCATCCCCGCACGCTTCAGATTTCTGTCGGCGAGCACGAAGCCCGCAGGATGGATGATGTGGACGGTCGTGCCGAAACACGCGCCGAGCCGAAGGATTGCCCCGGCATTTTGCGGAATGTCGGGTTGGAAGAGCGCGATATCGATCATGGCTGTGCGGCTAGGCGTTTGCGGATGGGCTCTGGGGACGGAAGGCGAAGCGTGGCAAGAAGAAGCACGTCTTCTCGCCATCGCAAAGCCGCGCCATATAGGCACCCATGTTTCGTTTCTTCGAGCGCCTGATCGATCCTCTCAGGCCTGAACCCGCCCAGCCTCCGGCAACGACGATGGCGTTCATCTGGCATTACGCCCGCCAGATGGGCTGGCCGCTGGCCGCATTGCTGGCGACGGGGCTCGGCTCCGCCGTGACCGATGCCGTGGTTTTTTCCTTTATCGGCAGGCTCGTGGATATGATCGGCAGCGCGAACCGGGAGACGTTCTGGTCCGACCATGGCCTGACCTTGCTGGGGATGGCGTTCGTGGTGCTCGTCCTGCGACCCGCCTTCGTCACCGCAAACAGCCTGCTGAGCGAGCAGAGCGTGGCGCCGAATTTCGCCAATCTCGTGCGGTGGCAGAGCTACCGACACGTTCTGCGCCAGAGCGTTTCCTTCTTCGCCAACGATTTTGCCGGGCGCATCGCCAACAAGGTCATGCAGACGGGGATCTCGCTTGCGGATTTCGTCACCGGGCTGGCGGAGACGCTTTGGACCGTATTGGTCTTCGCCATCACCGCTCTCGTCCTCCTGGGGCAGGCCGATCTTCGTCTGATGCTGCCCGTCATCGTGTGGCTCGGCGGGTACGTCGTTCTCGCTTACGTGATGATCCCGCGGCTGCGTGGGGCCGCAAAGCGCGTTTCCAACCAGCGCTCCATCGTCAATGGCCGCATCGTCGACAGCTATACGAATATCCAGACCGTCAAGCTCTTCGCCGAAGCGGAGACGGAGGAAAGCTTCGTTCGCCAGGCGATCGGCACCTTCGTGGAGCGCTTGCGGATCCTGACACGTCAGGTGACGACCATCCGCGCCGTTCTCACTGTGCTGAATGCGGGTCTTGTCGTTGCGATTGCCGTGACGTCGCTCTGGCTCTGGCAGAATAGTGCCATCACGGCGGGCGCGATCGCCACCGGGCTTGCGCTGGCGACTCGCCTGTCCACGATGGCCGGCTGGGTGATGTTCCAGCTGTCCGCATTGTTCCGGCATATCGGCATCGTCCAGGATGGGCTGGAGACGATCTCCCGACCCCACGAGGTGCTCGACAAGCCGGACGCCAGAGATCTCGCCGTCAGCGGGGGAGGCATCAGCTTCGAGCACATTCGCTTTCATTACGGTCGCGGCGGTGGCGTGATGGAGGATCTGTCGTTGCATGTGCGTCCGGGCGAGCGCTTGGGCCTCGTGGGTGTGTCGGGGGCCGGCAAATCGACTTTGGTGAGCCTTCTCCTGCGCTTTTACGACCTCGAAGGCGGGCGCATCCTCATCGACGGGCAGGACATCTCGGAGGTGACCCAGGCCTCGCTGCGGGCCGCGATAGGTGTCGTCACGCAGGATACGGCTCTTCTGCATCGTTCGGTGCGCGACAACATCGTCTACGGACGCCCGGATGCAGACGAAGATCAGTACGAAGAGGCGGCGCGCGCCGCCGAAGCGGCCGAATTCATCGACAATCTTTCCGATCATCGCGGCCGCTCCGGTTACGACGCTCTCGTCGGCGAGCGCGGCGTGAAACTGTCGGGCGGTCAGCGCCAGCGTATCGCGATCGCGCGTGTCCTGCTCAAGGATGCTCCGATCCTGGTTCTCGACGAGGCGACCTCGGCGCTCGATTCGGAAGCCGAGGCCGCGATTCAGGAAAATCTTGAGCGGTTGATGCAAGGCAAGACCGTAATCGCCATCGCCCACCGTTTGTCGACGATTGCTGCTATGGATCGTCTTGTCGTCCTTGATCGCGGGGAGATTGTCGAAGCCGGGACGCACCAGACATTGCTCCAAAAAAACGGTGTCTATGCAAAGCTATGGGAACGCCAGTCCGGTGGTTTCTTGGCGCCGCGTGAGATCAGCCTCGACGTTGCTTGACGCAAAAGTGGAGGATGAGGCGCGACATTGTGGCGTGTTCGTCTAAGCGTCACTGGACAAGCCTTGGGCAAGGGTGACAAATGAAACCAGGGGCGCTAAGAGGCCGCGCGCTTGGTCTTCGCTGGGAGCTGCGTGGAGCAAGCGGAGTCGGCTGGCTATCGCGTCTTCGCGCTCTTCCAGTCGCAAATGGCCGTCCGACCTGCGAGGGTAGAATTCGTGTCCGCTAATACATATCCGACTACCGTTCCTGATTCCGCCGCTGCGCCAGATCCGCACAGCAGTGAACCGTCGAGGCGAGACTTTTTCGTCATCGCCACGGGCGCTGCCGCGGTCGTGGCCGTAGCTGGGTTGGCATGGCCGTTCATCGACCAGATGAACCCGGATGCCTCCGCCTTGGCGCTCGCCTCGATCGATGTCGACATCTCGGCCATGGAGCCGGGGCAGTCGATCACGGTGATGTGGCGCGGCAAGCCTGTCTTCATCCGTTACCGCACTCCCGAAGAGGTGGAAGCGGCGAAGAATACGCCGCTTTCCGAGCTCAAGGATCCCATCGCGCGCAACGACAATCTCGACGGTAACGCGCCGGCGACCGATGAAAATCGCGCCGCACCGGGCCGTGAAGAGTTTCTGGTGATGGTCGGCATCTGCACCCATCTCGGCTGCGTCCCGATGGGCGAGGCGGGTGATTACAACGGCTGGTTCTGCCCCTGCCACGGCTCGGTCTACGACACGGCCGGGCGCATTCGTCATGGGCCAGCGCCGGAGAACATGTTGATCCCCACCACGGCCTTCAGCGACGACAACACAATCACGATCGGCTGAGCGGCGGAGAACGAGAATGCAGGGTACATCCGAATACCAACCGCGCACCAGCGTTGAACGCTGGATCGATTCGCGCATGCCGCTGCCGCGGCTCATGTACGATTCCTTTATCGCTTATCCGATCCCGCGGAACCTCAACTATTCCTACGCCTTCGGCGCGATCCTGAGCCTCGTGCTCGTGGTTCAGATCCTCACCGGCGTGGTGCTGGCGATGCACTATGCCGCCAATTCCGCGATCGCCTTCAATTCCGTCGAGCAGATCATGCGCGACGTGAACTACGGCTGGCTGTTGCGCTACATGCATGCCAACGGATCGTCGATGTTCTTCATCGCGGTCTACATCCACATGTTCCGCGGCCTTTATTACGGTTCCTACAAGGCGCCGCGCGAAATCCAGTGGATCCTGGGCGTCATCCTCTTCCTCCTGATGATGGCGACGGCCTTCATGGGTTACGTGCTTCCTTGGGGCCAGATGAGCTTCTGGGGCGCCACCGTCATCACCAACCTGTTCTCGGCCATTCCGCTGGTCGGCGAAGGCATCACCCATTGGCTGTGGGGCGGCTTCGCGGTCGGCAATCCGACGCTGAACCGCTTCTTCTCGCTGCATTATCTGCTGCCGTTCATGATCGTCGGCGTGGTCATTCTCCACGTCTGGGCGTTCCATGTGACCGGCCAGACGAACCCGACGGGCGTCGAGCCGAAGTCACGCAGCGACGTGGTGCCGTTCACGCCGCATGCGACCATGAAGGACGCCGTGGCGATGGTCGCCTTCGCGCTGTTCTTCGCGTGGTTCTTGTTCTACCTGCCGAACTATCTCGGACATCCGGACAATTACACGCTGGCCAACCCGCTGGTGACGCCTCCGCACATCGTGCCGGAATGGTACTTCCTGCCGTTCTACGCGATCTTGCGGGCCATCCCGTCCAAGCTCGGCGGAGTGATCGCGATGTTCGCTTCGATCATCGTGCTCTTCTTCCTGCCGTGGCTGGACAGGTCGAAGGTGCTTTCGGCAGCGTATCGTCCGCTCTATCGCATCTTCTTCTGGATCTTCGTGGCCGACGTCATCTGCCTTGGCTATTTCGGTGCGAAGCCGCCGGAAGGCTGGTACGTGATGGCTACGCAGCTCCTGACGGCCTACTACTTCGTCCATTTCCTCATCATCTTCCCGCTGCTGGGGTACATCGAGAAGCCGAGGCCTCGCCCGACTTCCATCACCGAGGCTGTGCTTTCCAAGCATAAGAGCGGGGGTGGCGGGACGCCGGCCGAAGCGGCGGCCTCCCCGGAACGACGCGGCTGATGCGAGACGGAACTGCGACAAACATCATGACGACAATGCTTAAATCCATAACGCGTCTTTCGGCAGCTGGCGTTCTCGTTCTGGCCGGACTGTCCGTGGCGACAGCCCAGCAAGACGCTCCGGCGGCTCCGGAGGCTGAACCTGAAGAATCTGCTCTGCCGCATTTTCCGCTCGAAGAGCCGGAAGAGATGGAGTGGAGCTTCGCCGGGCCCTTCGGCAAATTCGATCAGCAGCAGCTGCAGCGCGGCTTCCAGGTTTACCGGGAAGTCTGCTCGGCCTGCCACTCGATGAAGCTGGTGCCGTTCCGTGCTCTCGGCTGGGAGGGCGGCCCCCACTTCTCCGAAGAGGAGGTGGAAGCGCTCGCGGCCGAATATCAGATCCAGGACGGTCCGGACGACACGGGTGAGATGTTCGAGCGGCCGGGCCGGCCGTCGGACTATTTCCCGTCTCCGTTCCCGAACGACGAGGCGGCCCGCTACGCCAATGGCGGCGCTGTCCCGCCGGATATGTCCGTGCTGGCCAAGGCACGCGGCGTGGAACGCGGCTTTCCGCAATTCCTGATCGATATTTTCACCACGTATCAGGAGGGCGGGCCTGACTACATCCACGCACTTCTGACGGGCTATGAGGACGAAGCGCCTGAGGGCGTGACGGTACTCCCGGGGCAGTACTACAATCCGCATTACATGTACGCTGCCGCCCTGGCGATGCCGCCCCCCTTGTTCGACGATCTGATCGAGTATGCGCAGAACCAGGACGACGATCCGAACAACGACGTTCCGCAGACGGTGGACCAGTATTCTCGCGACGTCGCTGCGTTCCTGATGTGGGCGGCGGAGCCGCACATGGAGGCCCGCAAGTCGATGGGCTTCACCGTGATCGCCTTCCTGCTCGTCTTCTTGGGGCTCGTCTACTATGTGAAGCGCAAGGTCTGGTCGAACGTGGAGCACTGATCTCCGCTCACTCCGACCCGACGTTTTCGATGGCCGCGGCTCGTCCGCGGCCATTCCTTTTTGAGCGCATGCGAGACCCGTGCTTGGGTCTATGGTGTCAATTGCCGGCGCCGCGCGGCAGCCTTTGTCCGGCGGCAAGATGCCCATCTGGCCGTCGCGGCTATCCGGTGCTAAGCCACTGGCCGTTCGCGCAAAAGCGGACGAAAGCTGAGGCAGCTGGGGCGAGGGATGAACAGCCTGATCGACAAGCTCGAGAGCACCATCCGGACAATTCCGGATTATCCGAAGCCGGGAATTGCGTTTCGCGACATCACCACCCTTTTGGGGGATGCGCGCGCCTTTCGGCGGGCGGTCGATGAACTGGTTCAGCCCTGGGCCGGCTCCAAGATCGACAAGGTCGCCGGCATCGAGGCCCGCGGCTTCATCCTGGGTGGCGCCGTCGCGCACCAGCTGTCCGCCGGCTTCGTGCCGATCCGCAAAAAGGGCAAGCTGCCTTACGACACGGTGCGCATCGCCTACAGCCTCGAATACGGGCTGGACGAAATGGAGATCCACAAGGACGCGATTCGTCCGCAGGAAAAGGTGATCCTCGTCGACGATCTCATCGCGACGGGTGGCTCGGCGGATGCGGCCATCCGACTGATGCAGCAGATCGGAGCCGATGTGATCGCCGCAGTCTTCGTCATCGATCTGCCGGATCTCGGCGGGGCGGCCAAGTTGGAAAAGCTTGGGGTGCCCGTGCGCACGCTTGTGAGCTTCGCTGGCGACTGACGGTGAGTATCGGAGGGATTGGGCGCCTGAGGTCTATCGCGCGTCTGAGGGCCTCTCACGCCGTACGAAGACCTTGCCGATGAAGGTATAGGCGAGCGCTCCGTCTTGCTTGTGGGCCTCATTGCGCATGACGACGAGCCCCCATTCCGGACGCGACGCGCTTTCCTTCTTGGCGATGACCTCGGTCGTGTAGGTGAGGGTGTCGCCGGCAAAAACGGGCTGCACCCATTTGAGGGCTTCAAATCCCGGGGAAGGACCGGCATTGCGCTGATCGAAGTCATTCCCGCGCTCGGCCTCTTCCTTGGAATAGGCGATCCACAGTTTCATGAAGATCGCGGCCGTGTGCCATCCGGAGGCGGCGAGGCGGCCGAAGGGCCCGTTTTGTGCACCTTCTTCGCTGAGATGGAAATCCTGCGGATCGAAGGCTTCTGCGAAACGGACGATCTCCTCGTTCGTGAAATGATACGAGCCGAGCACGATGCGCTCGCCGATCTGGATTGCTTCGAACGTCTTCATGCCGCCGTCTCGCGGAGCCGGAAGGCGATGGGGTTGGTCATCGTCAGGACGAGCTGATCGTTCTGGTTGGCGACCCGGTGTTCGAAACGCACCACGCCGAGATGGGGGCGGCTTGCGGAGGTACGCTTTTCGAGGACGAGCGAGACGCCGGTGAGGCGATCGCCGGGGCGCACGGGCTTCAGCCAGCGCGCCTCCTCGATGCCGGACGAGCCCATCGAGGCAGCGTCTTTCAGCCAGCCATCGTACATCATGCGCATGAACATCGCCGAGCTGTGCCAGCCCGATGCGGCGAGACCCCCGAGCATGCTTGATGCCGCGGCGGCTTCGTCGAGATGGAATGGCTGGGGATCGAACTCCGCCGCAAAGGCGATGATCGCCTCGCGGCTCACGGCATAGGGCGCAAGCGGCAGCTCAAGGCCGGGATGAAAATCCTCGAAATGCAACATGCCCCATTCTTAGGGTCGGCAAAAATTCCTGTCGAGGCGTTCAGGCCCAAAGGTTCAGGCCCGCAGGTTCAGGCCCAAAAGGTTCAGGCGTTGAACTTGAAGAGGAGCACGTCGCCGTCTTCGACGACGTATTCCTTGCCTTCGTCGCGCGCCCGACCCGCCTCCTTGGCGGCCGTCTCTCCGCCGAGCTCGATGAAGTCATCGTATTTGATGGTCTGCGCACGAATGAAGCCGCGTTCGAAATCGGAGTGGATCGTGCCTGCGGCCTGCGGAGCCCGCGAGCCGCGCCGGATCGTCCAAGCGCGCGCTTCCTTCGGCCCGGCGGTGAAGAACGTGATCAGATCCAGAAGCTCGTAGCCGGCGCGGATAAGCCGGTCGAGGCCCGGCTCCTCGAGGCCAAGATCGGCGAGATAATCGGCCTGTTCTTCAGCATCGAGCTGGGCGATTTCCGCTTCGATCGAGGCGGAGATGACGACGCAGGCGGCCCCTTCGGCGGCGGCACGCTCGGCGACACGAGCGGAATGTGCGTTGCCTGTGGCGGCTTCGTCTTCCGCCACGTTGCAGACGTAGAGGACGGGCTTGGACGTCAATAGCCCGAGCGTGCGCAGGATCGCTCGATCCTCGTCGGAAAGTTCGGCGCGGATCGTGCGCACCATGCGGCCTTCCTGGAGGGCCGCGAGCGCCTTTTCCATAACCGGCAGAAAGGCGAGCGCTTCCTTGTCTTTGGCCGTTGCCTTCTTGCGCATCGCCACGACACGGCGTTCAAGGCTTTCGAGATCGGCAAGCATCAGCTCGGTTTCGACCGTCTCCGCGTCGGCTACGGGATCGATGCGGCCTTCCACATGGGTGACATCGCCGTCTTCGAAGCAACGCAAGACATGCGCGATGGCATCGACTTCGCGGATGTTGGCGAGAAACTGGTTGCCGAGGCCTTCGCCCTTGGAGGCCCCGCGCACGAGGCCGGCAATATCGACGAAGGTGAGGCGGGTCGGCACCGTTTGGGCGGATTTCGAGATCTCCGCAATGCGCTTGAGGCGCGGATCGGGGACCGCGACTTCACCGGTGTTCGGTTCGATCGTGCAGAAGGGATAATTCGCAGCCTGCGCCGCGGCCGTCTTGGTGAGCGCGTTGAACAAGGTGGACTTGCCGACATTGGGCAGCCCGACAATGCCGCATTTGAAACCCATGGCGATGCCTGTTCGAAAGTTGGTGTGAGGGGGAGGGGGCGATTAGGAATCGCGCCGGAAGAGCCTTTTGAGCCCATCGGCAAGCGGTCCTGATCGGCTTTCTCCCGAGGCGCGCGAACTGGCTGGGGCCGGAGGCAGAGGGACCTCCTCGGCGGCGCGTTGCGCCGAGCCGTTGCTCGCCAGATGCACGCGGTTCATGAAATTGGCTTCATCGCCCTCTGCCAGAAGACCGACATTTTCCGCAATCGCGCGCAAGAGCGGCTCGCGCCAGGCTTCGTCTTCCTTTGCGAAGTCGTGGAGGACATGGGCGTTGACCAGTTCCTTGGCGCCCGGATGGCCGATCCCGATGCGCATGCGGCGGTAGGATTTTCCGATATGCGCGTCGAGCGATTTGAGACCGTTGTGACCGCCATGGCCGCCGCCCGTCTTGAGACGAAGCTTGCCCGGCGCCAGATCCAAATCATCGTGGATGACGAGCACGTCTTCTGGCTTCAGCTTGTAGAAGCGCATGGCGTCTCCGGCCGAGCGGCCGGATTCGTTCATAAAGGTCGCCGGTTTGACGATAACGACCTTCTCGTCGCCGATCTGACCCTCGGCGGCTTCCCCCTGGAAACGCGCGCGCCAGTTCGAAAAACGATGATGGCGGTGGATTTCGTCCACCGCCATGAAGCCGATATTGTGCCGATGATGAGCGTACCGGCGACCAGGATTGCCGAGACCGACGATCAACAGCATCGTCCGACCTCCCTTGGTCGAGAGGGGGAGGATTACTCCTCCGTCTCCTCTTCCTCGTCACCTTCGCCTTCGACCTCGGGCTCTTCACCCTCGGCCTCTTCTTCACTCTCTTCGCTGACGAGCGACGCCGGAGCGGCGATCGTGGCGACGGTGAAGTCGCGGTCGGTGATGGTCGGCGTCACGCCCTCAGGCAGGGCGATGTTGGAGATGTGGACGCTGTCGCCGATTTCGAGGCCGGCGAGATCGGCCACCAGATTTTCCGGAATCTGATCGGCCGGCACATGCACCTCGACGGTGTGGCGCACGACATTGAGGACGCCGCCGCGGGTGAGGCCCGGAGCTTCTTCCTCGTTGATGAAGTGCACCGGCAGTTCCAGGGTCAGCGTCGTGCCGCGCGAAACGCGTAGAAAGTCCACATGCATCAGGAAGCCGCGAACGGGATCGAGCTGATAATCCTTCGGGATCACGCGCACCTTGTCGCCATCAACGTTGATGGTTGCGACGGTGGTGAGAAAGCCGCCGGCATGCAGCTTCAAATTCAGTTCTTTGTAGTTCAGCGCGATCGGTGTGGCGGGCTTCTTGTCGCCGTAAATGACGGCTGGGACTTTACCCTCGCGGCGCACGGCACGTGCGGCCCCCTTGCCGCTCCGTTCGCGCACCTCAGCTGTGAGCTCGTAAGTGTGGCTCATTGGTGCACTCCTAGGTTTAAGAAGAGAAAGAGCCGCATGGCGCGGCTCCTAGTACGCCCGGCCTCCAAGGGTGCCGGCACGTGGGCGCGCTTATAGGCGAGGCCTGTGTAAAAGGCAATGCTGGCGGGACGGTGCAGAGAGGTCAGAGAATGACGGCCCCCACGCCCGCTGCCGCGATCACAACGGTCCACGCTGGCACACGCGGCACAAGAAGGGCCAGAAATGCGCTCGTGGCGACCGCAAAGCTGTCGAGCGAGTTCACCCCCGCCGTGAAGACCGGATCGTAAAGCGCGGCGGCGAGGATGCCGACCACGGCGGCGTTGACGCCGGCCAGAGCGCGACGGGCGCCCGGCGCGTGTTGAAGTTCGCGCCAGAAGGGGAGTGCTGCGACCACGAGAAGCGCGCCCGGCAGGAAAATCGCCAACAGGGCGACGAGGCCACCGACGGCTCCGGCGAGAGGCGTTTGCGCGAGCGATCCAAGATAGGCCGAGAAGGCAAAGAGCGGTCCAGGCAGCGCCTGGGCGGCGCCATACCCGGCGAGGAACGCGTCGCGAGAGACGAGGCCCGGATCGACGACCTCGGTCTCCAGAAGAGGCAGGACGACGTGGCCGCCGCCGAAGACGAGGGCGCCGGCGTGATAAAAATGGGCCGCAAGCCCGATCCCGGTCGGGCTTCCACGCAGCATGAACGCCACGAAAAGCAGCAGGACGAAGATGCCGAAAGCCGCAACGCCGAGACGCCGCCCGACTTTTGTGTCGATGGCGGCTTCGGCTTCGCGTGTCTCCACCGCTTTGTTCGGGATGAAGAAGAGGCCGAGAAGTGCGCCAATAAGAATGGCGCCAAGCTGTGTCCACGGCGTGTGCATGCCAAGAACGAGCGCTGCGCACCCGGCCGCCATGGTGAGGCGGCGGAGATCTGGCGTCAGCTTCCTTGCCATGCCGAGGAGCGCAAGAGCCACAACGGCAACGGCCGCAGCTTTGAGGCCGGCGATCCAGCCCGATCCGATGAGTGGAGATAGAAAGCCGAAAGCTTCGGCGAAGCCGTACATGAGGAGGGCTGAGGGCAGCGTGAAGCCGACAAAGGCGGCCAGCATACCGAGATAGCCCGCGCGCATCAGGCCGATCGCCATCCCGACCTGGCTGGAGGCCGGGCCAGGGAGAAACTGGCAAAGCGCAATCAAATCGGCATAAGCTGCGTCGCTCAACCAGCCGCGCTTCTTGACGAAGGCCTCGTGATAATAGCCGAGATGCGCGACAGGTCCGCCGAACGAGGTGAGGCCGCGCACCAGAAAGACCTTGAAGACCTCAATGGCGCTGCCCTCGATCTTGACCGTTTCGTCTTGCATCGCGCCCCCCGGATTTCGTGCCAGCGGTATCTCGTCAATATGACAGCCGCTTCAAGGCGTGCCGTGTCGTCTCGAGGGGAGTCGAACCGGCTTGACAATTTGTCGAGGGAACCACGAAGTGCGTGCGGGGTCGCGGCATTTCGCCGCTACCGATGCTTCGCCGCCATAGGCTCCCGCAATGCGCAAGTTCGGGCGGCGTGGAGACTCAGAGATGCGGAAAGTTGGGATTTTTGCGTTTGCTGTCGGGGCAGTGTCTGCCGCCACGCTGGCCGGTGCTGCGAGCATGCACGGGCGGGACGGAATGCACGGTATGGAGGCCGGGCATGGTCATGGCGCAGAGACGGCTTACGGTCGTCCCGCCGATGGGGCTGCCGAAGCCCGGCAAATCGAAATCGTGCTCTCAGAAAGCGACCAGGGCATGCACTATTCGCCCGACCATCTGGCCCTCGGCCGCGGGACAGAAGTGCGCTTTGTGCTGCACAATGAGGGCGCCCTGGAGCATGAGTTCGTGATTGGCACGGCCGCGACGAATGAGGCCCACGCTCAGGCTATGGGCGAAAACCCCGATATGGCGCACGCCGATCCCAACGCGGCCAGGCTTCAGCCGGGGGAGAGCACGACGCTCTCCTGGCAATTCACCGAGCCTGGGACTTTTGAATACGCCTGTCTCATCCCCGGCCACCGCGAGGCGGGGATGTACGGGAAGATCATCGTGAAGTGATCGACAGATCCGGCAACACGTGACCTCGGACTTCGCGGATGCGAAGTCGCGGGTCTAGTCGAAGAGACTGGAGACAGATTTTTCCAGGGCGGTGCGCGAGATCGCCTCGCCGAGAAGGGCCGCGATCGAAACCACGCGAACATTGTGCGCGCTGGTGACGGCCGCCGTCGGCTCGATGGAATCGGTAATCACGAGTTCGGTCAGCCGCGAGGCCGTGATGCGGGCGACGGCTCCGCCCGAAAGCACGCCGTGGGTGATATAGGCGGTGACGGACGTGGCGCCCTTGGCGAGCAGCGCGTCGGCGGCGTTGCACAGCGTGCCGCCGGAATCGACGATGTCGTCGACGAGAAGGCAGTCACGGCCGGCCACTTCGCCGATGATGTTCATCACTTCCGATTCGCCCGGACGCTCCCGGCGTTTGTCGACGATGGCGAGCGGCGCATCGATGCGTTTGGCGATGGCGCGTGCGCGCACCACGCCGCCGACGTCGGGCGACACGACCATGACATTGCCGAGTTCGTAATGCTCTTTCACGTCGCGCGTGAACACAGGCGCCGCATAGAGATTGTCCGTCGGGATGTCGAAGAAGCCCTGGATCTGACCGGCGTGCAGGTCGAGCGTGAGGACGCGATCCGCGCCGGCTTCAGTAATGAGATTGGCGACGAGTTTGGCGGAGATCGGCGTGCGGGCCGCCGGCTTTCGGTCCTGGCGGGCATAGCCGTAATAGGGGATCACCGCCGTAATGCGCCGCGCCGAAGCCCGTCGGAGCGCGTCGATGATGATCAACAGCTCCATCAGATTGTCGTTGGCGGGAAAGCTCGTCGATTGGATCGCGAAGACGTCTTCGCCGCGCACGTTTTCCTGGATCTCTACGAAGATCTCTTGGTCGGCGAACCGTCTTACGGCACATTTCGCCAGTTCCACATCGAGATAGGAACTGATCTGCTGCGCAAGACTCCGGTTGGAATTGCCGGCGACGATTTTCATCGGCTGGAAGCCCTCTCAAACATTCAGGCGGCTCTCCGGAGTGGCGAGCTGCAAAGGAAGCGCCTTTTGGCGCGGTCGCCCTGCACGGCGGCAAGGCTGGCGTATAGCGAACTGTGTGCGCTGATCAACCGGACGCAAGCCAGGATGTCAGTTTGTCGAGTGTTTCCTGCGAGACGAGCGCCAGCGTCTTGTCGTCGACGGCGGACCACGGATCGCTCGCCTTGCGCTCAATCATGATCTTTCCGGCAATCCGATGCACGCGCTTCAAATCGGGCGACAGCACATCCCAGACATACACGACGAGTGTTCCGTCATCTTCGGCGACAGCCGAAAGATAACCCTTCATCGTGTAATTGGCGGTCGCGTCCTGAAAGTTGGCCAGCGCGACCCCGCGACTTGTCGCGCCGCGTGCCACTTCGACGGCAAGTGCGTCTGCGATTTTCTGGGGTGGTCCGGTCAATGGTGCGAAGGCAACACGTGCGTCTGTCGTCACCTTGCCTGAACTGGACACAGTAGCACCCGGCCCGCCCGTGTTGAGGGTGGGGTTGCACGCAGCCAGAGGGATGAGCGCGAAAAACGCCAGAAGCGGAGACAGTCGCATAATCGAGCCTTTTCAGAAGGGCCTCATACCGGCTGACCGCGCCGACGTCCACCAGCTAAAGCCGCCCGTCCCCTGCGTCTATGCATGGCAGACAGACGCACCTCGTGCTTTTTGCCTATGCCAGGACAATTGCTGAGAGCAGGCGTCCATAATCCGTTTCGCCGCGATGGGTCGCACGACGATAGGAAAAGAAGCGGTCTTCATCCGCATAGGTGCAAAGATCGAGGTTTTGAGCCTCGATGCCCGCCTCCTGCAGGCGCTTCAAAATATAAGCGGGAAGATCGAACTTCGAATGGCCGGCCCGCTCGGATGGCGAGAAGAATCTCTCATTCTCTCCATCCGCGGAGACAAAGCGGTCCACAAAATCCTCGCCGACCTCGTAATTCTTGCCAGAGATGGTGGGCCCCAAAACGGCGACGATCGAGGATTGCTCGGCGCCGAGTTGCGCCATTGCGTCGATGGTGGCTTCGAGAACGCCGGAAAATGCACCCTTCCATCCGGCGTGCGCCGCGCCGATCACGCCGGCCTTCGCGTCGGCGAAAAGAACGGGTCCGCAATCGGCGGTACCGATGCCGAGAAGGATCCCGCGCCGGTCCGTCACCAGCGCATCGCAACGCGGTCCTTCACCGGGTGCCCAGACCTCGTGGACCACGGTCGCATCGCTGCTGTGGATTTGATGGGGCGTGGCGAGGAGCTCCGGCGCGACCTCCAGATGGCGGCAGGCCCGCGCGCGATTTTCCAGGATATGCAGACGATCATCTGAGGAGCCGAGCCCGGTGTTGAGGCTCGCATAGATGCCCTCCGAGACGCCGCCCTCTCGCGTAAAGAAGGCGTGACGGATATTTGGGAAGGCGAGGGCATCAGACTGGATCGGTGTCGGAGACATTCTTCTCTCAAAATCGTGGAATGGCTGGGCAAGATCGGATCATGGGGGGGCATCCCCCACAACGAAATAATGAGACTGTCGAACCCGTGTCGTTGTCTCCCATTGTCTTCAGCTCGGCGGTTGCCTTGCACCCGCTGCGGCCACGGGCAACGAGAGTTCGATGCGGCCCGATTTGGCGAAAGTGAGCGTGACCGGGATTCGTCCATTTTGTGAGAGAGGCTTCGCGAGTTCGCAGAAGACGAGATGATCGGCGCCCGGCTCGAGCCTGATCGTGCGGCCGGGCGGAATGCTGATGCTTCTGATCCGGCGTGTCTCGAGGGCACCGTCTTCATTGAAGCGCGTCTGCCGCAGCTCGCCCCGATCGGCCAAAGGCGTCTCCACATAAAGAAGGCGCTCCGGCTGCAGGCCGGTGTTGGTGATGACGAGGTAGGCGGCGGTATCCAGCGTCTGTCCCACCGTCGCCCGCACGAAGCCCGAATGAATGCGCACGGTGCCGCCCGAGGCTTCACCTAGCTGTTGGACAAGCGCCGCCGCCGGCTCTGCCGAAGCGGCGATGAGCAAAGCACAGGCGCCGAAAAGGATTTGCCGGAAATGCATCGGCGCAGGTTTCTCGAGCTTACTTCGCAGCCGCAGGAGGTTGCGTGGCTCCGATCTCAGCCGTTGGCAAAAAAAGCTCGACTTTTCCCGCATGCTCGAAAGTGAGCGTGACGGGAAACGCCTCGCCCGCAGTCAAGCCGGTCTCAAGTCCCAAAAACATCAGATGATCTCCGCCCGGCTTCAGAGTCACGCTCTCGCCCGGCTGGATCTGAAGTCCCTCGCTGATCGCCCGCATTCTCATGACACCGTCCTGCATGCTCATGGCATGGACGGCGCTTTCCTCGGCGAACGGGGTAGAGACTGAGACAAGTCGGTCCGGCTCCGAACCCTCATTTGAGATCGTAAGATAGCCTCCGGCCGACGGTGCGCCCGGTGGTGTCGCCCGCGTCCATGCATGGCTGATCGTCAGATCGCCGACCTCGATCGGTCCTGCGCCCTGAGCGAAGGCGTTTCCGCCGGCGGCGATGAGCCCCGCGGCGAGCAGTGAACGAAGAGAGCGGGAGAGCGGCATCATCTGTCCTTCCTGTCGGGATGAGGCGTATCTGCACCAGCAAGGATGGCGCCACTGCAGGCGACCGCAAGGGTGCTCAGCGTGAGCCAACGACTAAATTTAGGAGTTGGCAAAGGGTGCCGGCACGAGCCCTGGCTTGACGATCGCCAGGACCTTGAAGAGCTCTCCCATTTCCTCCGGGCCCGCGAGGCGGGTCACTTCATTGCGAAGTGCCTCCTGTTCCTCTTCGCTGCGCCCGAAACCGAGACGTCCTGCGCGTTCGACGAGCCCGAGATGCAAGAGAAACTCGCCCTGGTGCATGGGGCCGTAGACATCGGCTCCAGCCGCGAACGCGGCGTCGGACAGCGCCGCAAAATCGACGTGCGCCGTCAGATCCACCTCGCCGGGCCGTTTCAACGGATCGGCGAATTCGTGCCGGGCGACGGCCTGGAGCGTATCCCCGAAGCCCGGCTCGCCGTGGCCGTAGTCGATGATGAGAGCGCCGCCGCCGTCGCTTGCAAAACGCTCCGCCAACTCGGCCACGATCGGCGCGGCTGCAGGCCGCTCTTCCCAGACATCGCCGTCCTGCGGTTCGAACGGGACATTCTCAGGGCGCCCTGGTCCGAAGCCGAAAGTAAGTTCGCCCTCGGCATCGAGGCCGAGCATGCGCTCCTCCCAGCTTCCGCGCCTGAAGACGAACTGACGGATCGGCAGCGCATCGAAGAACTCGTTGGCAACGACAAAAAGCGGACCTTGCGGCAGCGTCTGAAGGCTTTCATGCCACTCCTTGCGCCCGGCAAAGGATGCGAGCGCCGTTTCCTGTGCCTTCGCAAGGACCGGGCTCGTCTCGACGAGATGCACAGACAACTCGCTGCAGAAGTTTGGTTTGAGACGCACGACCCGCAGGATGTCGCTTATCAAGGTGCCACGGCCGGGCCCAAGCTCGACGAGATTGACGGGCTGCGGACAGCCCGCCTGTTGCCAGAGATCGATGACCCAGGCTCCGATGATCTCTCCGAACATCTGGCTCACTTCGGGGGCCGTGATGAAATCCCCGCTCGCGCCGAACGGGTCGCGGGTGACGTAGTAGCCGTGTTCGGGATGGCCGAGGCAATGGCCCATCCAGCTTGCAAGCGTCATCGGTCCGTTGGTGCGGATGATGTCTTTCAGTGCGTCTGAAAGTGTACCCGTCACACCCCGTCCTCCGTCGCCCGTCGGCCCCGGCGCCATGCGCAGACGACCGCTCCGGCACCGATCAGGATCATGGGAAGCGATAAGATCATGCCCATTGTGAGGAACGCCGCGATGAAACCGAGTTGCGGGTCAGGCTGGCGGAAAAACTCGACGAAGATGCGGAACGCTCCATAAAAGATGAGGAAAACGCCGCTCGTCAGGCCGGGATAGCGCAGGCTCCTGAAATGATGCGTCAGGAGCCTCAGAATGAGGAACAGCAGGATCCCCTCAAGAGCCGCTTCGTAAAGCTGGCTTGGATGTCTTGGGACTCCGCCGCCGCCTGGAAACACCATTGCCCAGGGAACGTCCGTCGGGCGCCCGTAGAGCTCGCCGTTGATGAAATTGGCGATGCGGCCGAAAAAGAGGCCGAAGGGGACGGCGGTCGATACGACGTCGAAAAGCGACATCAAAGGAAGGCCGCGTTTCCAGGAGAACGCCATCATGGCCACGATCGTGCCGATCAGGCCGCCGTGGAACGACATTCCACCTTCCCACAGCCGAAAGAAGGCGAGCGGCTCGTTCAAGAAGTGGTCCGGCTGGTAGAAGAGGGCATATCCGAGCCGCCCACCGAAAATGATGCCGACGGTGATCCATAAGACGAAATCGTCGAGATCTGCGACCGTGAGAGGCGATCGATCTCCCTGCCAAAGGCGGGGATTGTTCGTCTGCCGCCTTGAGTACCACCAGCCGAGAAGGATGCCGACAAAGTAGGCGAGGCCGTACCAGCGCACGGCAAGCGGGCCGATCTCCACGGCAATGGGATCGATCTTTGGATACGGCAGGGCCACGGGAGTTCACGATGCTTCTGTTTAAAGCGCGCCGGACCCTTGCCCAGAATGGCGCTGCGGGTCAACCGGGCGCGGGCTGTGGTTGCCGCGCTCACTCTCCCGCGACCCCACGCCCTTGTCTCTCCGCTTGCGGCAGGGCATTGAGCTCCTATATCTCACCCTCTGTATGCCGCAGCGCCACCGAAGGAACGCCTGGCGTCAGTGCCACACAATGCCGGAAAGGGATCCCGATGACGCAAACCTCCAATCGCCTCATGGACGAATTCGCCAAGCTGATGACGGATGCGACGGGGGTAGCCCAGGGGGTGCGGCGCGAAGCCGAAACGGCGATGCGCTCGCAGCTGGAGCGGATCATGTCGGAGCTCGATCTCATCCAGCGCGAGGAGTTCGAAACCGTTCGTGACATGGCTTTGAAGGCGCGCGCAGAGAACGAAGCCTTGCAGCAGCGCGTCGCTGCTCTCGAAGCGCGGCTTGCCGGCGATGAAGCACGGCTTGCGGCCGACGAGGAAGGGCCTCTCGCCGACTGACATTTCTCTTCCGCGCGACAACGGCCCCGGCGTCGAGTTCGGCGTCGGGCGATCGGTCGTGGAAAAGCCGTCTTCGATCGAGCTGCGGGTTTTGCGGCACGCCTTCGTTCCTATACTTGGAAACGGAAGAGATTCGTGGCGTCATCAAATCGACACGCCCACACCTAAGGCTAAAGAACTGAAGGAGCTGCTGATTCTCATCGCGTCCCATCACTTTCCGATGCCTTGCAACCTCCCAAGATGCGAGGGCCAATTATGAGCCTGCTCGATTTTCAGACCGCTGCCGCCGGAAATCTTGTCGACCTGGTGGAGCAGATCGCCACCTACCACGATTGGAGCTTTGACCGGTCCGGCGAGGACGAAATTACCGTTTCGATCGCCGGCAGCTTCTGCGACTACAATATTTCTCTGTCATGGATGGAAGAATTGGAGGCGATGCATCTTGCTGCCGCCTTCGATTTTCGTGTCAGTGAGCGCCGGAAGACCGAGATTATGCGTCTGCTGGCGCTGGTGAACGAGCAATTGTGGATCGGCCATTTCGATCTCTGGCAGGCCGAAGGCGTCATCATGTATCGGAGCGCACTGCTTCTGTCAGACGGGGCCGAGGTCAACACCGGTCAGCTCGAGGGAATTCTCTCGGCAGCGGTGGAGGCCTGCGAGCGCTACTATCAGGCCTTCCAGTTTGTCATCTGGGCTGGGAAATCTCCCGAGGAGGCTCTCGGTTCGGTTCTTTTCGAGACGCTCGGAGAGGCTTAGACGATGACCGCCGAAGCGGCGCTTTCTGAGACCGGGCCTGTTCTCCTGATTGGAGCCGGGCGAATGGGCGGCGCGATGTTGGAGGCGTGGCTTTCCGCCGGGCTTCCGCCGGAAAGGACGATCGTCCGCGATCCGGGGCTGTCTCCGGAGAGAGCGCAAGAGCTCGGCTCCCGCGGCGTGACCATTTCGAACGGCGCTGACGAGGCCGAAAGCGCACCGCGTGTCCTGGTCCTTGCCGTCAAGCCGCAGCAGATGGACAACGTCCTGCCGGAAGCGGCGCTCTACGCAGGCAAAGAGACATTGATTATCTCGGTCGCCGCCGGCATCGCTCTCGGCCGATTGGCGAAGGGGTTTGAGGCCTCCGCGCGCATCGTCCGGATTATGCCCAACACCCCGGCGCAGGTCGGGGAAGGCATGGCCGTGGCGGTCGGCAACGATGCCGTGACCGAGCAGGACCGCGCTCTGGTCGATTCCCTGATGCGTCCGACCGGGGAGATCGCCTGGGTCGACGATGAAGGGCTGATCGATGCGGTGACGGCGGTGTCGGGCTCGGGGCCCGCTTACGTCTTCCATCTCGTCGAGGCGATGGCTGCCGCCGGCGAAGCCGCCGGGCTGCCGGCAGAGCTTTCCATGCAGCTTGCGCGCCAGACAGTGGTCGGAGGCGGGGCGCTTCTCGCCGGAAGTCCCCTCGCTGCGGAGGAGTTGCGCCGGAACGTGACGTCTCCGGGCGGCACCACCCAGGCGGCGCTCGATGTGCTGATGGCCGAGCATGGTCTGGTCGATTTGATGCGCGAGGCGGTTGCTGCGGCTAAACGGCGTTCGATCGAGCTCGGCTGAGCGCGACCTGCGGCACTGTGGCGGGGTCTTGCCCCATGAGAGCGGCCTCTATCTAAAAGAGCGCCTCGCCATATTGAGGGCAGAAGGGAATTGACCACGATGGCCACTGCCAAAACCCGCGACAAGATCATCGACGCTTTGCTCGACCTCGTGGCCGAGCGCGACTGGGATGACGTGACGCTTGCCGACATCGCCGATGCGGCGGGCGTGACCTTGCAGCAATTGCGCGAAACCTACGACGGTCGGGGCGACATCGTCGGGGATTTTTGCCGGCGCACCGATCGGGCCGTTCTTTCCAATCTCGATCCGGACATGGCATTCGAAAGCCGCCGCGAAAGGCTCTTCGATGTGCTGTTCTCGCGCTTTGAAGCTTTGGGCCCGCATAAGCATGCCATTTCCGGTCTTGCCCATTCGGCGAGGCGAGACCCGCTTCTGGCCGCGGAGCTGAACCGCCACCTTGTCACGTCGATGGCGTGGATGATGACGGCGGCCGGTATTTCATCTGGCGGACCGGGCGGGCTGGTTCGGGCGCAGGGCCTGGCTTTCCTGTGGAGCCGGGTGACGCGCACGTGGCTCAGCGACGATGACCCGGGTCTTGCGCGCACGATGTCGGCGCTCGACCGTGAACTCCGCAAGGGCGAACGGGCGGTGATGCGGCTCGACCGGCTGGCGCGTTTCCTGCCGCGGCCGCCCGGAGGCCGCCGCCACACGACGCGGCGGAGCGCGCCGGCGCCCGAAGCGGCGGCACAGTCCGAGGGCGCCAAGGCCGCCGGAGCTACCGGGGCCGACGGAGTATGAGCGATGCTGTATTCGAGACGATCGCGTTCGACGATTTTTTGAAGGTCGATATCCGTGTCGGGCGTATCGTCGAGGCGGCCCCGTTTCCTGAAGCGCGCAAACCCGCCTACAAGCTTCTCATCGATTTCGGCGAGGAGATCGGGCAGAAGAAATCCTCTGCGCAGATCACCAAGCATTATGAACCGGCCGAACTCGTCGGACGGCAGGTTCTTGCCGTCGTGAATTTCCCGCCGCGCCAGATCGGTCCGATGCGTTCGGAAGTTCTGACGCTCGGCGTGCCTGATGCCGACGGAGAGGTCGTGCTGATTGAGCCTAACCTCGACGTGCCCGTCGGTGGGCGGCTTCTCTGAAGGCCGCTACGCAGGAATAGTCACCACAGCTCTCAGTCCACCGAGCCGGCTGTCTTCCAGGACAATGTCTCCGCCATGGCTACGGGCAATGTCGCGCGCGATCGCAAGCCCAAGCCCTGTTCCCCCGACATCGACATTGCGGGAATCATCCAGCCGGTAGAACGGGCGGAACACCGCTTCCTTATCCTCGTCGCGGATCCCCGGCCCATCGTCATCGATGGTGATTTCGAGGACCCCGTCGCGGTGGGTAGCGCTGATCTCGATGCGGTCGGCAAATTTTGCCGCGTTTGTGAGAAGGTTGGAGATGCAACGGGCAAGAGCGGTCGGGCGTACGTGGATCTCCGGCTCGCCTGAGAAGTTCAGCACGACCGTGTCGCCGCTGCGCCGTGCGTGCTCGGCAAGGGTTTCGAGGAGATCGGGCAGCACGACGGCTTCCGTCTCTTCGCCCGCGTCCCCCTTGGCGAAGGCCAGATAATCTTCGAGCATACGGCTCATCTCTTCGACGTCATTCTGCATCGCCTGGCTCTCTTCGCCCTCCGGCAGGAGAGCGAGTTCGAGTCGGAACCGCGTCAGGATGGTCCTGAGATCGTGGCTGACGCCTGACAGCATTGTCGTGCGTTGTTCGATCTGGCGTTCGATGCGCTCGCGCATGTCGAGAAACGCCTGGCTCGCCTGCCGAACCTCCCGCGCTCCTCGGGGTTTGAAGTTCTCGACGTTGCGCCCTTTGCCGAAGCTCTCGGCCGCATAGGCAAGGGCGACGATCGGCTTGATCTGGTTGCGCAGGAACAACAGAGCGATCGCCAGCAGGATGATGGCGCTGCCGCTCATCCAGACGAGGAAGATATGCGAATTGGAGGCATAGGCGCGGCGACGCGGCGCGAAGACGCGCAGGACGACATCGTCTAGCCGAATGCGGATCTCGACGAGATCGGAATTGCCGACCGTGTCGATCCAGAAAGGGCGGCCGATCACCTGAGTAATCTGCTCCGACAAAGTGTGGTCGAGGAGAGAGAAGAACGGCTTCGGAACCGGCGGGGGCAGGGGGTCCGGCGGCAAAATGGAGACGGTCAGCTGAAACGTGTCGGCAGCGAGCCGTGTGACGTCGAGATAGCCCGGCTCATGCGGATAGCGTTCGATGACCGCGATGAGCGCGGCGATGTCGCCGGTGAGCGATTGCGACAGGCGCTCGGTGACGAGCTGCCAGTGCCGCTCCATGAAGACATAGGCGACGATCGCCTGGAGAATGACGATCGGGGTGACGACGATAAGAATGGAACGGGCGAAGAGCCCCTTCGGCATGCGCCCCATGAGACGGTCGCCGAGCCCGCCGAACGGCCGAATGCGTTTGAGCCGCCGGCGCCAGCGTCTGAGCGAGCGACGCAGACCTTGGTGATTGAGGCGCGCAAGCGTCCCGCGATCGGGGAAAACGGCCGAGACTGCACGTGTAAGGAACGGCGCTCGCGGCATCAGAAATCAGTCGACCATCAACCGGTAGCCGATGCCGCGAACCGTCTGCAGATGCACCGGGTTTGAGGGATCGGCTTCGATCTTGCGCCGCAATCGATTGACCTGCACGTCGACGGTGCGCTCGCCGCTCGCATCGGAGCTGGACAACAGCTCGTGGCGGGGCACGGTTTCGCCCGGACGGCTGGAGAAGGCCGTCAGCAATTCGCGTTCGCGGTCGGTGAGACGGATCGGTTCCAGCCCGCGCTTCAGCTCGCCACGCTCGAGATGGAACGTGAAGGGACCAAAGCGTACGAACTCGATTTCGCGCACGGGAGGCGGGCTCCCGCGTTTCAGGATATTGCTGATGCGCAGAAGGAGCTCGCGCGGCTCGAAGGGTTTGGCGAGATAATCGTCGGCACCGAGCTCGAGGCCCCGCACGCGGCTTTCGGCTTCCGAACGCGCCGTCAGCATCAGGATTGGCACGTCGTCGGTCTTGCGCAGACTTGCCACCAGATCCATGCCGTTTTCGCCCGGCATCATCACATCGACGATGAGGAGATCAAAGGTCATGGCCGAGAGATGGCGTCGTGCCTCTTCGGCCGAGGCCGCGACGGTCGCGCGGTAACCGCCATTCCTCAAGAAGCGGGAGAGGAGGGAGCGGATACGGTTGTCGTCATCGATGACGAGGAGATGGGGAGCATCGTCCGGCAGTTCCGCCGGCACCGCCTGTTCGGCGAGGGTCATGCGCTGGTTCTTTCCTCAAACACCCGTCGCGCCACGTCGCTCTGTTCCGCTTCATTGACCATATTGAGCAGAAAGTCTGCGACCGTGTCGCGTGCATCGGGCCCGAGACGAGCCAATGCTCTCTCGATTCGGCGAGATTGTGGTTCGCGCAACCGGGCAGCCAGGGCCTCGCCTTCGGAGGTGGCGAAGAGCAGCCTTTCCCGCCGATCGGTCTCGCCCGGCTGCTGCTCGATGTATCCCCCCGTGATGAGCTGCTTCAGAACCCGGCCGAGGCTCTGCTTGGTGATCTTCAGCATGTCCAAGAGGTCCGCCACGCGCATACCAGGGTGGCACGTCACGAAATGCAGCACCCGGTGATGCGCCCGCCCGAACTCATAGCGCGCGAGGATCGCGTCCGGATCGGAAATAAAATCTCGATATGCGAAAAAGAGCAAAGACATTAGGTCGTCATAGCGCTCTTTGGGAAAAATCGGCGCGATCCGTTCGCGTGAGGGCGTAATTACGTCAGCCATGTTGACATATTTTCCGTCGTTGACTACGAAGGTCAAGCCGTTTGTGTATGGTTGCTGGGCAGGAGAGACGGTCCAAAAGAGCGCACTCTTTCCGCAAACCTTACAAGATGCGCCGCCGAAAGCAATGCAAGCTCATGGGTAGGAGAAATCAATGGCAGGCGTTCCCTTCGATAAAATGCAAGGCAAGATCTGGCTCAATGGCGAGTTGGTCGACTGGGCCGATGCAAAGATTCATGTGCTGACACATGGTCTTCACTACGGCAGCTGCGTATTCGAGGGTGAGCGCGCCTATGGAGGGGTAGTCTTTAAGAGCCTCCAGCATACGCAACGCCTTCACGCTTCTGCGAAGATCTTGGATTTCAAGCTGCCTTATTCGGTGGAGGAAATCGAGGCGGCGAAGGCCCAAGTTCTGCGGGTGAACAATTTCACCGACGCATATCTGCGGCCCTTTGCCTGGCGCGGCAGCGAAATGATGGGTGTTTCCGCTCAGAAGAACCGGATCAACGTGGCGATCGCCGCCTGGCAGTGGCCGTCTTATTTTGATCCGGAAGAGCGGCTGAAGGGCATCCGGCTCGATATCGCGAGCTATTGCCGGCCCGATCCGCGCACCGCGCCGGTCCACGCCAAGGCAGCCGGGCTTTATATGATCTGCACGATCTCCAAACATGCGGCGGAGAGCAAAGGCTACGCCGATGCCTTGATGCTTGATTGGCGCGGCCGGGTCGCTGAATGCACGGGTGCCAACGTCTTCTTCGTGAAGGACGGGGTCCTGCATACGCCGGAACCGGATTGCTTCCTCAACGGCCTCACCCGCCAGACGGTGATCGAGCTCGCTAAGGCGCGTGGTATCGACGTCCAAGTGCGGGCGATCATGCCGGAAGAGCTCGACGGTTTTTCCGAGTGCTTCATCACCGGAACGGCCGCAGAGGTGACGCCGGTCGCTGAGATCGGACCGTATCACTTCACGCCGGGCGAGATCTCGAAGACGATGTTCGAGGATTATATCGCCGCCGTGACGCCTGCTTCGGCGCCTCAGAAGGTGGCTGCCGCAGGCTGAGGCCCGCGACTATCTGACGAATTCGAAAAGGGCGCCGCGGCGCCCTTTTTGCCGTCTGCGGAAAGGTTTGAGGGCCGACGCTGAAACGCGCTCCCCGTGCTCAGGGCTTCTGCCAGCGCCCGGCCGCGGCGTCGTCCGCGGCCCTCGCCTGCACCCAATCGCCGTCCTGATCGCCAACGCGTTCTTCCTTCTTCCAGAAAGGCGCGCGGGTTTTGAGATAATCCATCAAGAAGGATGCGGCCTCGAACGCGGCCTGACGATGGCTCGAGGCCGCGGCCACGAGGACGATCGGCTCGCCCGGTAAGATGCGGCCATGACGATGGATGGCTGTAAGACCGCTCAACGGCCATCGTGCGGCGGCTTCTTCGGCGATGCGGCCGATCTCAGCCTCCGCCATGCCGGGATAATGCTCCAGCGTGAGCGCGGCGAGCGTTCCGCCTTCGTCGCGACAATAACCGGTGAAGGTAACGAGCGCGCCGACATCGCTCCGCCCTTGCGTGAGCCGCTTGCTTTCCTCTTCGATATCAAAGGATTGCGGCTGGATCCGGATTCGAATTGTGCAGGACATGAATCACTTTCTCAGCCTTCGTCGCATTCCCGCAGATCGTGCGGTGACTGCAAGAATGGCGGCGTCAGCCGCCGGTCATCGGCGGGAAGAAAGCCACTTCTTTGGCGCCTGCGAGTGCCGCGTCATGCTCCACATGCTCGTGATCGATAGCGGCGCGGATGATGTCCGGCTCGGCGAACGCGGCCGCATAGCCTTCATCCTTGTTGGCGAGCCAGCGGATCAAATCGCCGACCGTCGTGACGTCGCCCGGCACGTCGAGACTTTCTCCAGGGCTCCCGATGCGCTCACGCACCCAAGCGAAATAGCGCAGTTCGAGGCTCATTCGTCCACCAGATGCTTCAGGCCCGCGCGGAAATAATCATAGCCGGTGTAGAGCGTCACGATCGCCGCAAGCCAGAAGAAGGCGAGGCCGAGATCGATGATGATGCCGCTTTTGGCGCCCTGAATCGCCGGCGCGATCAAAAGCGCGGCGATTGCGAAGAGCTGCATCGTCGTCTTCCATTTCGCGAGCTTGGTGACAGGCACGCTCACGCGCAATTCGGCCAGGAATTCGCGCAAGCCGGAGACGAGGATTTCACGCATCAGGATGATGATTGCCGCCCAGATCGTCCAGCCGGCGAGCATCCCGTCCGCCACCAGAATGAGGATCGCCACGGCGACCAGAAGCTTGTCGGCGATCGGGTCGAGCATGCGGCCGAGGGCTGATTGCTGTTCCCAGATGCGGGCGAGATAGCCATCGAAATAGTCCGTGACGGAAGCCGCCACGAAAATGACGAAAGCGATCCAGGGGCCGAACTCGGGGATGAAGAAGGCGCCAAGCAGCGGTGCTGCCGCGATCCGACCATAGGTCAGAACGTTCGGTATCGTGAAAGCCTGGATGTGCGGGGTGCGGGCCGCGTTCTGTGCTTCCATGCTCATGCCTCAGCTTGTTCCTTGCCCGCTCGCAGTGTCAACGGTCTCAATAGCAGTGCCTGACAAAACTTTTGTAATTGTCACGCTGATTGTTAGCCAAGACCGGTGCCATTTTGTCTCAGCCGCCATGTTCGTGGAAATGGTCGTAAATGGCTTCGGCCATCTGTTCCGAGATTCCCTCGACATCCATCAGGTCTTCGATGCCGGCCCGGCTGACGGCGCGCGCCGTGCCGAAATGCCGGAGAAGCGCCCGTTTTCGCGAAGGGCCGATCCCCGAAATCTCATCGAGTGGATTGGCGGCCATTGCCTTTTTTCTGCGGGCGCGGTGCGAACCGATCGCGAAGCGGTGTGCCTCGTCACGCAGACGCTGAATGAAATAGAGGACTGGGTCGCGATGGGGGAGCATGAAGGGAGCTTTTCCCGCCATGAAAAAGGTCTCGCGCCCCGCTTCGCGGTCGCGGCCCTTGGCGATGCTGACCACCGGCTGATCCTCGATCCCGAGCTCCTTCAGAACGGCCAGAGTTGCGGAAAGCTGTCCCTTGCCGCCGTCGATGACGACGAGATCCGGCCAGGCGGGTATCGCGTCGCTCTGTGCTTCGCTGCCATCCTCGGTCGTTTGCTCTTCCGGAGTGCGCGGACCGGCCTCCTTGAGGAGCCGTGAAAAGCGCCGTGTCAGCACCTCCCGCATCATGCCGAAATCGTCGCCGGGCGTGATCTCTTCTGAGCGGATGTTGAACTTGCGATAATGCGGTTTGGAAAAGCCCTCGGGACCGGCGACGATCATGCCGCCGACGGCATTCGTGCCCTGGATATGGCTGTTGTCGTAGACTTCGACACGTCTCGGAGGAGAGGGGAGGCCAAACGCCTCTCCGAGCCCCTGCAACAGGCGCGCCTGGCTCGATGTCTCCGCCAGCCGCCGCCCCAACGCTTCGCGCGCGTTTGTGAGCGCATGCTCGACGAGCTCGCGTTTCTCTCCCCGCTGCGGAACATGGACCTGGATGCGGTGTCCGGCGCGCTCGCTGAGCGCCTCGGAAAGCAGCGCACGTTCCTCAAACTCCTCCGAGGCGAGAACGAGTTTCGGGACCGGCTTGTCGTCGTAGAACTGCGCCAGAAAAGCCTGGAGAATCTGAGGCGCATTCATCGTCTTGTCGGCCTTCGGGAAATAGGCGCGATTGCCCCAATTCTGCCCGGTGCGGAAGAAGAACACCTGAACGCAGGCCATGCCGCCCTCCTGATGGATGGCGAAGACATCGGCCTCTTCGACACTCTGCGGATTGACGCCCTGGTGGGACTGGACATGCGACAGCGCCGCCAGCCGGTCACGGTAAACTGCCGCCTGCTCGAAATCGAAGCGAGACGAGGCGGCCTCCATCTCCTGGGCGAGCTCCGTGCGCACAGCCTGGCTGCGGCCGGACAGGAAGGCGCGGGCCTCCTCGACGAGCTTCGCATAATCCTCGACCGAGATTTCCCCGGTGCAGGGGGCCGAACAGCGCTTGATTTGATAGAGGAGGCAGGGGCGGGTTCTGCTCTCGTAGACGGAATCGGAACAGGAGCGAATGAGAAACGCCTTCTGCAAGGCATTGATCGTGCGCCCGACCGCGCCGGCCGAGGCGAAAGGTCCATAATAATCGCCCGCGCGTTTGCGGGCCCCGCGATGCTTCACGATCATCGGCGCCTCATGATCGCCGGTGATCAGGATGTAAGGGAACGACTTGTCGTCCCGCAGGAGAACGTTAAAGCGCGGCCGCAAACGCTTGATGAGATTCGCTTCCAGGAGAAGCGCCTCGGTCTCCGTGCGGGTGCGCACGAAATCCATCGCTGCCGTGGCGCGGATCATGCGCGCGATGCGGTTGTTCTGGCCGCCGAGCCGTGTGTACGAGACGACGCGCTTCTTGAGGCTGCGGGCCTTGCCGACATAGAGCACCTGACCGTGCTCGTTGATCATGCGGTAGACGCCGGGTGCGTTGGGCAGGGTTTTGACGGCAGCCGCAATCACGTCCGCACCGGGCTCCGCCCGTGGCAGTTCCTCAAACGCAATACCGGAAACCGGCTCTGCCGCAGGCGCACGAGCCGCATCGGAGGCCGTGGCGGCGTCTTTGGATGAGACGGAATCGGCCGGGTCCGCTGTCTGTGCGACCTCGGGCTCCCGACCGTTGCTGATATCCTCACTCATATGTCGTCCAAGATAGGCGCTCGTCAGCGTTTGGGCACCCGCCTCACGCCCTTTCGCTCTTGCTCCCGCCCTCGATATGCCCGCCGAACTCAGCCCGGAGAGCCGAAAGCAGCTTGTCGGAAAAAGTGCTTTCGCGTCTGGAACGGTAGCGCGCGAAGAGGGCCGAGGCGATGGTGGCAGCCGACACCTCTTCCTCGACGGCGGCCTCCAATGTCCAGCGGGCCTCGCCGGAATCGGCGACATGTCCACGGAACGATTCAAGCGCCTGGTCCTTGGCGAGCGCTGAGGCCGAAAGATCGAGGAGCCATGAGCGGATCACCGAACCGCGGCGCCACACCTCGGCAATGTCCGCGCAATCGAGCTCGAAACGCTCGTCTTCCGGGCGTGCGGCTGTCCCGGCATTGCGCAGGATATCGAAACCTTCCGCGTAAGCCTGCATCAGCCCGTATTCGATGCCGTTGTGGATCATCTTGACGAAATGGCCGGAGCCGGCTGGCCCGCAATGCATGTAACCCTGGGCGGGCCGCGGATCGCGCCCGTCCCGGCCGGGTGTCTCCGGGAGATCGCCGATGCCGGGTGCGAGGGCCGCGAAGATCGGATCGAGGCGCGCAACCTCTGCCTCCGGACCGCCGATCATCATGCAGAAGCCTTCGCGCTCTCCCCAGATGCCTCCGGAAACACCGACGTCGAGATAGGCGATGCCCTTCGGCTCCAAAAAGGCGCGTCGTGCCACGTCGTCCTTATAATACGAGTTTCCGCCATCGATGATGCAGTCGCCGGGGGAGAGGATATCGGCAAGCGCGCGGATCGTGCTTTCCGTCGCCTCGCCATGCGGGAGCATGACCCAGACGGCGCGGGGTGGTGTGAGCTGGGTAACGTCCTTCAGGTCTGCAAGCGGTCGCGCGCCCTCGCTGGCGAGCGCATCGATCGCACTTTGGTTTCGGTCGAAGACGAAGGGTGTGTGGCCGGAGGCCATCAGGCGTCGGGAGAGGCCGGCGCCCATGCGGCCGAGACCAATCATCGCTATGTCCATCGAGTTCTCCTGTTGCCGCGGGGAGGGCGGCTGTTCACGTGAGGTGCTGTCCGCTGTCCAGGGCAATGAACTGGCCCGTCAAAGAGCGCGTCTGCCACAAATAGTGGATGGTGCGGCCGAAATCGGCGAGGTCGACCGAACGCCCGAGAAGCGTTTCCTGTGCGATTTCGCGCTCGAAGCCCGCCTCGCCATCATGCGGATTGGGCAATGTGGGCCCGGGGCCGATCGCGTTCACTCGAACGCGTGGAGCGAGCGCCTGGGCGAGCGTCTGCGTTGCCGTCCACAACGCGGATTTGGAAATCGTATAGGAGACGAACTCGGCGTCTGGCTTTAAAACCCGCTGGTCGACGATGTTGACGACGAGGCCTTCGACGTCCTGCGGCAAGAGCCGGGCGAAATCGCGCGTGAGGAAGGTGGGCGCTCGCAGATTGATCGCGAGCTGTTTGTCCCAGACTTCCGCGTTCAGGCTCTCTGCCGCGTCATCCCAAAAGACGGAGGCATTGTTGACGAGGAGCGTGACCGGCCCGAGGGCGCTGGTGACGCTGGGAAGGAGCCCTTCCACAGCCTCGATGTCGGCGAGATCTGCCGCGAATACGGCTGCCTCTCCACCGGCATCGCGAATGCCCTGAGCCACGGCCTCCGCTTCGTTTTTGGAGGTGTTGCAGTGAATGGCGACCCGCCATCCGCGCAGGGCCAGATCTTCCGCGATCGCGCGGCCGATGCGTCGTCCTCCGCCGGTGACGAGAGCGGTGCGCTGAGAGGGATCTGAAGAGGATCGAGCGGACATGGCTCAGGCGCCGGGAAGGGCGACGGCGCCCCAGATGAGGCCTCCGTAAAAGAGAACGAGGATGAGCCCGCCCAGGCGGCCGATCGGCCAACGCATGCCAAGGAACGGGACCAGGACGAGCGCCGCGGCAACCATCGCCCAGAATTCATAGTGCAGGAAGTCCGGAGGCACGACCAAAGGCACCGCGCTGGCGGTGACGCCGAGGATGAAAAGGATATTGAAGATATTGGAGCCGATGGCGTTGCCGAGGGTCATGTCGGAATGACCGCGCCAGGCGGACATGATTCCCGCGGCGAGTTCCGGCAGCGAGGTGCCGACGGCAACCACCGTGACGCCGATGACGGTCTCTGAAAGGCCGAGCATCTCCGCAAGCCCGATGGCTCCCTCGACAACGAAGTCCGCCGCGAAAGGCAAAGCGGCGAGACCGCCGATGGCCATCAACGCGGCGAGTGCGGGCGAAAGGTTGGTGCGGAGCTCTTCGATCTCCTCCTGCCGGCGCCGGGAATCTCGGGTCACGAGGATCTGGGCGACGAAGAAGGCGATAAAGCAGAGAAGGAGAATTCCGCCGTCGAGCCGGCTCAAAGTCCCGTCCCAGCACAATACGATGAGGAGAACGGTGGCCGCGACCATGACGGAAAAATTCCGCTTCAGGCCGGTCGCATTCACGGCCGTCGCGAAGATCAGAGAGGGAAGGCCGAGACACAGGAGGATGTTGGCAATGTTCGATCCGACCACATTGCCGATGGCGATGCCGCCGGAGCCGGCAAGCCCCGCCTGCAAGGACACCACCAATTCGGGCGCCGAGGTGCCGAGAGCGATGATCGTGAGGCCGACGACGAGGGGCGGGACGCGGAACCTTTCGGCCAAGGAGACACTGCCTCGCACCAAAATGTCGGCGGCGATCATGAGGAAGATGAGGCCGGCGATGAGGGTGAGGAGGCTCGACATGGGCGGCGGGATCCGATCCGTTGGGCTGCAGCGCCCCATATAGGCGGGTATTTCTCGCTCAACAGCCCCGTTGCGCGCGCGTCGCCGCCCTGTCAGGAGGAGGAGAGCTTCTGACGGGCCTCCAGAAAGCGGCGAATGCGGCGCTGTTTCGCCGCCGCGATTTCGTGCGCATAGCGCGCGCCCAAAACGCCGCCTGTCCAATGGCGACGGAAAATGAAGTACTTAGCAAATTGCATCGGATATTCGGTGAGAAGCCTGAGCCTCAAACCGAGGGGCGAGCGGCGCCCGGCCTTCTCGATCGTCTGCAGATCGGAATAACCGTCGAGCTTGGCGCGAATATGCGCAAACGAGCGGAACGAAAAATGCCAGACGGCCCCTGGCACGAGCCCCGAGGCCAGACCATGGTCGACGACGCGGTCGTCGGTCAGGCTCGGCGAATACCGCGCGACGCGCCTGTCGTAGAGACGAACCGGGCTGACGAAGTCGGCAAAAAGCCGCGGATGGTGATGACGCGGATAAATCGTGACGATGCGGATGCGATAGAGGCTGAGCGGAGGTTCGCCCTCGGCGAACAAGGCGCTGATGCCGCCGACGACTTCCGGCTGAGGAACCTCGTCGGCGTCGAGGTTGAGAAGCCAGTCGTAGCGGCATTGCTCTTCGGCGAAACGCTTCTGGGGGCCGAAGCCTTGCCAGTCGTGATGCACGACGCGCGCGCCGAGGCGTCGCGCCAACTCCTGCGTGCCGTCGGTGGAGCCGGAATCGACGACAACAATGTCGTCGGTCAGGCCGCGGACGGCCGCGAGCGTCTCGCCGAGGCGGTCGGCTTCGTTGCGGGTGATGATGAAAATGGAGAGAGGAACGGTCACTTGCGGCTTGTGCGAATTGTCACAGATTGAGGTGGAAGAGGCTCTATTGCAGGGAATCACCGGCGTGGGTGTGGCAGCTGAGACACGTTAACTCTTGATCACGGAATTGTTCAGGTTTCACCCTTTTTTCGGCCGGTGGGGATCACAATCTAAGGCTAGCTCCGAACGAACGCCGGCTGTAAGATTTCATCGGAACGTCTTCCGGCCTCAAGCGTTAAGGTTGTCGGAGAAGTGGAGGTTATCGTGCGCACACCACTGGTTCTCGCTGCTGCTTTCGGTCTGGTGGCATCGTCTGCGCTGGCTGCCGATCTGCCGGCGCCCGAAACCTATACCTCTGAGCCGCCGATGGTCACCTCGACCGGTCCGAACGATTGGTCCGGCTTTTATCTCGGCGCCATGCTCGGCTATTCCACGGGCGAGAGCGATACGAGCGGCGGTAACGTCGATGTCGACGGTGTCGATGGCGGGGTTTATGCCGGCTATCAGCGCCAGTTCGACCAGTTCGTGGTCGGTGTGGAAGCTGATGCGCTCGCCTCTGGCCTCGACGGCAACGACAACGGCATTTCTGTCGAGCAGAACTGGACTGGTTCGGTTCGCGGTCGCGCCGGCATCGCGCTCGATCGCTTCCTTCTCTACACGACGGGTGGTGTCGCCCTGAGCGACGTCAAGGCGAAGTCCGGTGGCGTGAGCGACAGCGATACGCGCGTCGGTTGGACACTCGGTGCAGGTGCTGAAGCCGCGATCACCAAAAATCTGACGGCGGGTGTCGAGTACCGCTATACGGATTACGAGGACAAGACTTTCAGCCTCACGGCACCGACTGCGGTCGATCTCGATACGCATTCGGTCCGCGCCCGCGTCGGCTACAAGTTCTAGGGCCTCTTGGGCGCGGGGCCTGCGTCCCAGACCAAAATATACGCGATGAATGTAAGCCCGGCCTCAGGTCGGGCTTTTTTGTGGCTGTTTGCCATGTTCGCCGCCGTGCTCGTAGATGACGGGCCAGTCGGCCGGCAAACGGCCGCGGCATTCCTCTTCGGCGGCATAGCGGTCGAGCCGGAAGGTATAATCCAGGAAGGTGAAATCGGCTTGCGTGCCGCAATCGCCGACGCCGCGTCCAAGCGCGGTCGCTGAAAGGTGGTCGCCTTTAAGCTCGACATTGAACAAGAGGTCGGTCCCGCTCCAGCCATAGGCCTCCGACCATTGCGGGAAATAGAGTGTCTGAAGGCCGCCGATCTCTCCGGTCTCGCGCAGATAGATCCGATAGGTGACATTGTAGGCGGCGACGACGCAGGGAATGGCATAGACGATGGCCGTATCGCTGACCCGCGAGATGAGCGGCGGAATATCCCGCATCAGCTCGCTGTCGAGCGCTTCGCACGCGCTGGATTGTTGGTGTCGCTCGAGAACGACCGCCGGGATGGCGGAGGCTTCGATCGACAAGGTCTCGATATCCGTCGCCGTCTGTGCGTCCACCGCGTCCTGATCGGGGGCGGACGCGAGGCGCTCTTCCCCCACGATACCCATCTGTTCCTCTGCCCACAGCAAGGAGGCGGAGAGGCCCGAAAGAGAGAAAAGCTGCCGGCGCGGTTCGCCGGTGACGTCGATATATTCCACGATGAGCTGCGTTCCGTCCTGCAGGGCGCCCATCAAAGCTGCCCGCAGACTATCGTTGCCGCGGACGAAACTCCGTCCGGCCTCGCCGGTAAAACTCCAGTCCGAACGAGCCTGCAACACAGTCTTTTCGCCGTCGATCAAAAGGGTCAGAGGGCGGTTGGGATCAGGCAGCGGGTCGGAGAAGTCGAAGCGAATGTACCAGCCGGCGGCCCCTTCGCTTCGATCAAGGGCGAATTGCGTCGAGGGCCCCTTCACCTGAGCGCTGCAACCGGCGTCAGGAGAACACGTCACCGACCAATCGCGAAAACTGTTCGTCTCCTGCGCGAGAGCGGGAGAAACGACGAACAGGGGTAGGGCAAGAAGGCTGAGGCCGCGCATACACCACCTCCAGCGGCCTCATTGGCCCCGGGTTGGACGTCAGACAAGGCAAATGCCGCCCAAATGGTCGGCCGCAGACGTGACTTACCGCATCGTCCTGCAATCGGCGTCATAAACCCGCCAGGGGTCGAGGCCGAGAACGCAGAAATCGATGCCGCGGCCGAGCGAGGCAAAGCCCATATTCTCTTGAACGATGTAATAGACCGGGCGCACGGTTCCGTCGCTCATGAGGGCACGCGCCTCGCAACGGTCGTTCATGATCCGGCCCGGAGCCGTGCCATCCGTGTAACGCAGGCGGGGCTCGACGACGCTGTCGATCAAAAGACCGCGATGCCAGGTGTTTTTCTCCGCCCAGGCGAAGCGTTCGACGATCCGATTGAGAACGCCCGGCTCATCGCAGCTCGTCGGCTGTGCGGGTGCCACGGCATAAACCCCGGCATCGTAACCACGCGCGAGATCGGCGGCGTAGGCCTGCGGCTGAGCGAGACATGCCGCGAGGACGGCTCCAAGACCCAAAACCAGCCTATTCATGCGCATTCCGTCCTCCGCTTTTGCGCGACCATGCGCGGGGGAGCCCCGCGAATCAAGCATGCCAGGAAGAATAGCTCGGACGTGTTGCAGACTTGCAAAAAGCCGCGTCCGCTGAGACGATCTGTGGCTACCGTAACCTACGCGCAACGCGCTAGAAATCGGTTGTGATGGAGTTTTCAATTTCAGGGAAAGGAGCGGCGAAATGAGCGGCAGAGACGCAGGAGGTGCGAGGCGCGAGGGGCCGCGATGCATCGCCATCGTTGGCCCCTTCGCGAGCGGTAAGACCAGCCTCTTTGAGGAGATCCTTTTCCGAACCGGCGCGATCCCCAAAGTTGGGGCGGTGGCCTCTGGGAACACCGTCGGTGATGCCTCGCCGGAAGCGCGCGAGCATGCGATGAGCGTCGAGCTCAACACGGCCATGACCACCTTCATGGATGAAACCTATTGTTTCATCGACTGCCCGGGCTCCGTTGAATTCGCTTACGAATCCGACCCGGTTCTCGCCTGCGTCGACGCGGCGATCGTGGTCGCCGAGCCGGACGACAAGAAGATTCCTGCGCTCCAGGTGGTGATGAAGCATCTGGAAGAGCGCAACGTGCCGCGGCTCTTGTTCTTCAACAAGATCGATCGCGCCTCGGGCGGCGTGCGTGACGCGCTTGAACTGTTGCAGCCGGTCTCGTCCGTGCCGCTCGTCCTGCGTCAGCTGCCGATCTGGAAGGACGGCATCGCGGTCGGTTTCGTCGACCTCGCGCTCGATCGGGCTTTCCTCTACCGCGAACACGCGCCGAGCGAAGTCGTCGACATGGCGGAGATGGAGCGCATGGAGAGCGAAGAGGCCCGCTTTTCCATGCTCGAATCGCTCGCCGATCACGACGACGCGCTGATGGAACAGCTTCTGGAAGACATTCAGCCGCCGCGCGACGACGTTTTTGCCGATCTCGTCAAAGAGATGCGCGCGAGCGAAATCGTTCCCGTCTTCCTCGGCTCGGCCGCGAATGGCAACGGCATCATGCGCCTCTTGAAGGCGCTGCGCCATGAGGCTCCCGACGTCACCGACACCCGCGCCCGTCTCGGTTTTGAAGACGCAGCCGGGCCGCTCGTGCAGGTGATGAAGACCATTCATACAAGCCATGGCGGCAAGCTTTCCTTAAGCCGGGTTCTTGCTGGATCGGTGGAAGACGCCGCCGAACTCGACAATGCGGCCGGCCCAGCAGGCAAAGTCTCAGGCATCTACGATCTCGTCGGACAGAAGACGGTAAAGCGTGGGACCGCCAAGGCCGGCGACACCGTCGCTCTCGGCAAACTCGACGGGGCTGTGACCGGCGATACGCTGTCGGCAAAAGGGGCGTCGGTTCCCACGATCGCCGTGCCGAAGCCTCCGCAGCCGGTGCTGCACAAAGTCGTGCGGCCGAGTGAGCGCAAGGATGACGTGAAGCTGTCGGCCGCTCTTGCCAAGCTCGTCGACGAAGATCCCTCTCTTGCCGTCGAGCACCGTCAGGAAACGGGCGAGACGGTCGTGAGCGGGCAGGGGGAAATGCACCTGCGCGTCGCGCTCGAACGGCTTGCGAGCAAGAACGGCCTGTCGATCGAGACCTCGGTTGCGACCGTGCCCTATCGCGAGACCATCAAGGGCTCGGTGACGCAGCGTGGCCGCCACAAGAAGCAGTCGGGCGGACATGGTCAGTTCGGCGACATCGTGGTCGACATCAAGCCGCTGCCTCGCGGTTCCGGCTTCGTCTTCAACGAGACGATCTCCGGCGGCGTGGTTCCGCGTCAGTATTTCTCCGCGGTCGAGGCCGGCGCAAGAGAAGCGCTGGAAAGCGGGCCGCTCGGCGGTTTTCCTGTCGTGGACGTCAGCGTAACTCTCACCGACGGCTCCTATCACTCCGTCGATTCGTCCGAGCAGGCTTTCAAGATGGCGGCACTCCTCGCTATGCGTGAAGGCTTGCCACAATGTCAGCCGGTTATCCTGGAGCCCGTTCTGAAGGTCGAGGTCACCGTGCCGAGTGATGCGACGCCGAAGGTGAACGCCATCGTCTCCGGTCGGCGCGGCCAGCTCCTCGGTTTCGACGGCAAGCCGGATTGGGAGGGCTGGGACGTGATCTCGGCGCTCATTCCGGAAGCCGAGATTGCCGATCTCATCATTGAGCTGCGTTCGGCCACGCAAGGCGTCGGCACGTTCACGTCAAGCTTCGATCATCTCGCCGAGGTGCATGGGCGGCTTTCCGATGACATTCTGAAAGCGGCCTCGAAAGAGGCGGCATAGCCTCTGGAAGTTCTGTTCGAACTGGCGCGGCCGGAAGGCCGCGCTTTTCATATGCAAAGAGAGTGATGCGGCAAGGCGTCACGAAGACGGCCTCATGCCACGGTCATTACGGACGGACCGTTCGGCTCAATAGTGCCAGCGGCGCGCCATGGCGATGAGGAAATCCCGAAAAACCTGGACGCGGGCGGAGTTCCTGAGCTCTTCTGCGTAAACGAAATAGGTGTCGAACGCCGGCACTTCCGCTTCCGGGAGAATGGCCACCAGCGGTGACTGCTCGTTGACGAGGTAGTCGGGAAGCATGGCGATGCCGAGCCCCTTTTCGATGGCACGCCGGATCGCCACGACATTGTTGATCGCCATGATCGGCGTGCGCGGCTCGCCGTTTTCGCGGCCGCTGCTCATCAGCAGATTCATGTCGCGGAGATAGGCCGGGGCATTCTCGCCATAGACGATGATGCGGTGTTCATCGAGCTCGGCCACGCTCTTCGGCTGCCCGAAACGCTGAAGATAATCGGGCGAAGCGTAGACGTGGAAGTGCACCGTGAAGAGCTTGCGCTGAATGAGGTCTGGCTGGGTGGGCGCCCGCAGTCGGATCGCCACATCGGCCTCGCGCATCGAGAGGTCGAGCTCGTCATCGTCGAGCACGACCTGCAGATTGATCTGCGGGTAGAGGTCGATGAATTCGTTGAGGCGCGAAGCGAGCCAGCTGGAGCCGAGCCCGACGGTGGTCGTGACCTTGAGAGCGCCCGATGGCTGCCCCTTGGAATCGGCGAGTTCTGCCCGGGTTTGTTCGAGCTTCACCAGCACTTCGCGCGCCGTGCGCACGAGGAGCTCGCCCTGTTCCGTCAGAATGAGGCCGCGGGCGTGGCGGTGGAAGAGGGGAACTCCGAGCTCCGATTCCAGTGCGCTCACCTGCCGGCTGACAGCCGACTGGCTCATGTTGAGCGAATCGCCGGCATGGGTAAACGACCCGGCTTCTGCCGCCGCGTGGAAGATCCGCAGCTTATCCCAATCCATCACACCCCCTTCAGGGTCCCTGCGTCCCCGAGGTCTTGAACATTGCGCGTCGAGACAGGTGGCCTACTCGGCCGCCTCCTGCCTTGCTTCCAGCGCGAAGAGGTATTTCTCCGCCTCCAGAGCCGCCATGCAGCCCTGGCCGGCCGCGGTCACCGCCTGCCGGAAAACGTCGTCGGTCACGTCACCCGCTGCGAAAACCCCGGGGATATCCGTCGCCGTCGAATCGGGCGCGGTCCACAGATAGCCGTTCGGCTTCAGACGAAGCTGGTCTTTGAAAAGAGACACCGCCGGTGCGTGACCAATGGCAATGAAGATGCCGTCGACCGCGACTTCCGAGATGGCGCCGCTCCGGACATTGCGAATTTTCGCCCCGGTCACCGCTGGCGGAAAGCCGCCCTGGCCGAGCACTTCCTCGATGGCGGAATCCCACATCACACTGACATTGTCTCGGGTGAGGAGACGGTCCTGGAGGATCCGCTCGGCGCGAAGCGCGTCGCGACGGTGCAC
This sequence comes from Afifella sp. JA880, assembly GCF_025379905.1. NCBI lineage: Bacteria > Pseudomonadati > Pseudomonadota > Alphaproteobacteria > Hyphomicrobiales > Afifellaceae > Afifella > Afifella sp. JA880. The sequence goes on along the minus strand of NZ_JAOANH010000001.1, from coordinate 583,287 downwards.
GAGCGTGACGTGGCGTGCGAGGTGGGACAGATAGAGCGCTTCCTCGACGGCGGTATTGCCGCCTCCGACGACGAGAACGTCCTTATCTTTGTAGAAGAAGCCGTCGCAGGTGGCACAGGCCGACACGCCGAAACCCTTGAAGCGTTCCTCCGACGGCAGGCCGAGCCAGCGTGCCTGCGCACCCGTGGCGATGACGACGGCATCCGCCGTCCAGACATCACCGCTGTCGAGGGTCAGTCGAAATGGCCGGGTGGTAAGCTCGGCCGAGACGACGATATCGCTGACGATCCGGGTGCCGACATTCTCCGCCTGGCTGCGCATCTGCTCCATCAGCCATGGGCCTTGGATCGGCTCCGCAAAGCCCGGATAGTTCTCCACCTCAGTGGTGATTGTGAGCTGTCCGCCAGGCTCCATTCCGGCAATCAGGACCGGCTCGAGAAGAGCCCGCGCCGCGTAGACGGCTGCCGTATAGCCGGCGGGACCTGATCCGATGATCAAGAGCTTGGCATGGTTGGCCGTTGGCATGGTCGCACCCATCGCAGGTTGGTCTGTCCAGATAGGCGGCAACTTCATAAAGGGCAAGCCGAGCATGCCCCTCCGTCACCAGGTTTCGGCCGAAGGCAGGTTGTTTGGTGCGCCTCGTGCAACCCAGGCGCTGTTTTTGGCGCTTTCCGGCGCGTTGCGCACCCTTTCCGGATTGCGCGACCGTCAGCTCAAAAGACGCTCGCGCACGACGTCGGCCGCATAAGCGGTGGCATCGACCGCGCCGGCCCCCTCGAACTCCAGATCGACCCCATCGGGTCCTGTCAGAGACACGAGACCGCGAGCGTCGAGATTTGAGGCGAATTCGTCATGACGGCGCGAGTGTCCGTTGAGCGGCAGGAGATTGACAGGATGCCCACTCGCGACCGCTTCTGACACCATCGAGACGGAATCGGCGGTCACGATCAGGCGATCGGCCAGCGCGAGAAGCCCGAAATACGGATTGTCGCCGTTTCCGTCCCATTGCCAGTACCAGGGCTCGGGCTGAAATTCGCCGGCGAGAGATTGCTTCACCCGGTCTTCGGTACGCCGCGAGGGTGTCACCACGATACGCGCTCCGGTCGCCTCGTGCACACCGCGGATGATCGCCTTGAGCCGAGTGAGGAAGGCCTCGCTCATCCAGTAATGGCGTGTCGGGCCCCCCAGAACGACGCCGATGAGGCTGTTTTCCGAACCGCGGAGGCGGGGCCCCCATTGAGCTGCGGCCTCGTCGAGTTTTTCACGTGTCACACGATGCAGCGCGGTGTCGACATTGACGACGTTCTCGCCGGCAAGATGGTCGTGGCGCATCGAAACGACGAGATCGAAATGGTGCACGGGCGTCAGCGGATTCTGAATGTGCACCGTCCGCGTGGTGCCTTCTGAAGCACTGTGGATTGCGATGGAGGCGGCGGTGGAACGGCGTCCACAGCTGATGAGGAGATCCGGCCAGGGCGGCGTGAGAAGGTCGCGTGAAGGATCGAGCCCGGTCAGTGCCGCGGGACACAAATGTCCCGGCAGCCACGACCAGGGCTGGCGGAGCCTGATCGTCTTCTCCTCGAACGGCACGCCCAAACGTTCTGCCAGTCCGAGGGCCTGGCTGCGCATGCCGGCCTCGCCGGTCGTCAACACCCAACAACGGGGCTTGGGCGGATTTGCGGAATGCGGAACCATGATCTGACGAAGGCCGGCGATAAGTTGAAGCGCGGGAACCGGTAGCATGCGGGAAGCCGGCGCGCCAAGTGCGCCTTCAGGCGCGGCTAAGACGGCCTTTTCGACCCCGTTTTGCCGTGTTGGAAGGCAGTGAGTGCCTATGTTTCGGGCACATGCATGGCTGGCATGCAGACTCTTTCATTGTGATCGACCGATTGTCGGACGATAAAGCGGGAGCTGACGAGCTCTTCGGGCACTTCCCTGTGGCCGCAGAGAGCAGCTGTTCCCCTCTTGGACGGCCGGTCATTGACCGGCTCCAAACTCTCCCGACGAGTCCTGGATATCAAACACCGGGGCTCGTCTTTTTTTTTGTTTCGGGCTAGTGGCTTCCTGGGAGGGAACGGTTGCAGGCGAAGGCCACGTGACAACGCGTTCCGCTACAAGATGCAACACTCGTGCTAGGCTTTTTTGAAGGCCGGCACACAAGCAGAACACGGAACAATGGCTGTCGATCTTTCTCTCGATCCCTCGACCCTCCGGCTTTTTGCCGACAAGGCCCGGACGCTCAGTGCCGATTTGGAGGCGGGGTACGAAGACGGCCGCGAACACGAAATCGACCTCGACGCCGAGGGCATGCACGAATCGCACCATCACGACGCGCTCGCGGAAGAAGAGACCGACGACCAGACCGAGCAGGAGCTTCGCGAGCTCATCGACGATCTGAATATCGATGAAGCGGCGGATCTGGTGGCGATCGTATGGATTGGGCGCGGGGATTACGGCGCCGACGATTGGGACGAGGCGCGCTCCGAAGCGAGAAGCCGCGCCCAGGGCAAGACCTCCAAGTACCTCCTCGGCATGCCGCTTCTCGCGGACCATATCGACGCCGGTCTCGACGCGCTGGATCTCTAGGCCGTCCGTCTCGCCAAGGTGGCGCTTTCACCCTGCGGCTCTTTCTGAGCCGAAGCGAGAGCGTGGCGGCAAGCGCCGCTCTTGCAGAGCCATCGCGGAAACGGCACCGTGGCGCTATGGTGAATCAATCCTTACCGGGATCCCCGTGCCGTTCCTCTCAAATATCCGCCTGATCGTCTCACTGACCGCGTTGGGCGCTTTGGGCCTTCCATCTTCCGCTTCCGCGGCAGACGCCGCTTTGCGCCGTGATGCCGTCATCCGAGCTCTGCCCAATGATGCGTCTGAGGAGCTCGGTGATGTGGCGAAGGGCTCCGAAGTCGTCGTCAACGGCTGCGCGCAGGTGGAGGGATGGTGTCTGGTACGCCCCCGCTCGGGCGATGCGCGACATGGTTGGCTCCGGGGGGATGTGCTGACGGCGCTCGGGTTCAGTCGCCGGCGCGAAATCGGCGAGGATGCCGCCATAAACATCGAGACCGATGGGCAGGTGACGATCGTCGTCCTGCGATAGTGTGATCCGACGACGCTCAGACGAGGCCTCCATTCGGCGTCACCATCTTCGATAGAGTTGCAGGCGAAGGCTGGCGTTCTGACTGTCGAGCCCGATGTCGGAAACCGCCCCCACGAGCGACATGCCTTTGATCAGCTGCTGCTGGGCTTCAACAGAGCTGTGCCAGATGAAATCGGTATCCGAGACGTATGACTGCGCCGTGAGCGCGGTGTCGGTCGGCAGGATGTTGAGTCGCAGATAAGGGGCCGTCGCCATCGTTTGCTCGGCATCGGACCCGACGCCTGAGCCGGAGAGGGCGTAACTCAGCTGCAGCGATGCTTCGACGAGATTGCCGAAAGATTCGTGGCGCCCGATACGGGCCGCTATTCGGTAGCTGTTCTCTTCCGGGATCACATTGCCTTCGATCCAGGCCTTGTCCCAGGTCCAGTCGTAATTGGGGAAAGGGCCGGGCAGGGCGAGACTGTACCATGCCACATCCGTCGGCCGGTTCCCCCACTGCCACACGCGCGTGTCGACGCCGTGGGAGCCGCTGCCGGTCGTGCCGATGTCGACGCCGAAGCGACCGTCCAAATCACCGGCGCTCTGGGCGCCCAATGTGTAGATGGCCGCGCCGTCGGCGAGCGGCGAACGATTGACGATCAGCCAATCTCGTTGATCCGCCTCTGCCGATGAAACGAATGCGTGCAGGCCGAGGACGGACAAGATTCCGAGCGTCATGATTTGCGGTCGGACGCGGCCGACGCCGAGAGTGATCCGCAAGTCTCCAAACTCCAGGTCAGGTAAGCCGGTGCGAAGACCCCCGGACGTTCCTCCAAATTCAAATTGCTTTCGTTCCAGGATAGAAGCTCTTGTGGCGAAATGAAGAATCCCGTTATGCGGGTATGTGACACGGGCAGGTTGCGAGAGGCTGTGGCGGGTAAAGCCGTCGCCCTCGGCGGCTGGCGAAAGCTGCGGCGCAGGCCTTTTCGCGCCCGCAAGGCTGGTCCATATAGCGAACATGGCAGCAGACAGGCGCACATCCTCCGGACGACGCGGCAAGGCCGCTAAGCCGGCCTCCGAAACCACGTACGATCAGCCGGAGGGCGATGGTGAGGGGTTCGGCGAGGCGGCACAGCCTTCGCTGGAAGGTGTGCCGATCGAAAAGGCGTTTGCCGGCTCGATCACGTCGTGGGCGGAAGAGATTGCGCGCGAGGCCGAGGCGGAAGGGCGCAGCACGCGCGTCCGGCCGCCTCAGACAAAGGATCGCGGCGGCCTTGCCTATGATCGCTCTATCGCCGTTCCGGAAAAGCCGGAGGCGGATCCGGCACCGGAGAGACAATCTCGTGACGGCAAGTCGAGGCTTGGGCCGGGAAAGAATTCTGGTTGGGAGACGGACCAGTCGATCCCCCTGAAGGCCGACGAGACCGAAGCGCCGGCGAAATCCGGTCGCGGTGCCGCGGGCAAGAGCAAAAAGCCCGGCGCTGGCAAGAAGGCCGCCGATAAGCCGTTGAAGACCTCGAGGGGAACCTCGATGGGCGGGCGCAGCTCTGCCAAGGAGCGCGCGGGTGCGGGCATGAGCCCGGCCGCCGGCTTCGACGTGAATCTGGAAGATGCGGAGAATTTGCCGGGCTCTGCCGTCACGGCGACGGTCGAAGCCCTGTCGTCTCTCATCGAGACAGGCCGTCCGGAGTTTCGCGACGGCACCTGGGTTCCGCATCGGCCCCCGCGGCCGGAAAAATCCGAAGGCGGCGTTCCGCTCAAGATCACCTCCGAATTCGAGCCGCGTGGAGACCAGCCCCAGGCGATTTCGGAGCTCGTTGCTGGCATCAAAGAGGCGGGAGAGGCGACCCAGGTGCTGCTCGGCGTCACCGGCTCGGGCAAGACCTTCACCATGGCGAAGGTGATCGAGGAGACGCAGCGGCCTGCGCTCATTCTGGCGCCCAACAAGACCCTGGCGGCGCAGCTCTACGGCGAGTTCAAATCGTTCTTTCCGGAGAACGCGGTCGAGTATTTCGTATCCTACTACGACTATTATCAGCCGGAGGCCTACGTCCCGCGCACCGACACCTATATCGAGAAGGAATCTTCCATCAACGAGCAGATCGACCGCATGCGCCACTCGGCGACGCGCGCGCTGCTCGAACGTGACGACGTCGTGATCGTCGCTTCCGTGTCCTGTATCTACGGTATCGGTTCGGTGGAAACCTACACGGCCATGACCTTTGGTCTGGAGGTGGGCGATCGGCTCGATCAGCGCCAGCTCATGGCCGATCTCGTGGCCCTGCAATACAAACGCTCGGACGCCAATTTCATCCGGGGCACGTTCCGGGTGCGTGGCGACACGATCGAGATTTTCCCGGCCCACTTGGAAGATCGCGGCTGGCGGGTCTCGCTGTTCGGCGACGAGATCGAGGCAATATCGGAATTCGATCCGCTCACAGGTCAGAAATCAGGTGAGCTTCGCTCTGTAAAGGTCTATGCGAACTCGCACTATGTCACACCTAAACCGACTCTGCAGCAGGCGGTGAAGGGGATCCGGGCCGAGCTCAAATGGCGCCTCGACGAGCTGGAAAAAGCGGGCCGGCTTCTCGAAGCGCAGCGCCTCGAGCAGCGCACGCGTTTCGATCTGGAGATGATCGAGGCGACGGGCTCCTGTGCCGGCATCGAGAACTATTCGCGCTATTTGACGGGGCGCAAGCCCGGCGAGCCGCCGCCGACCCTGTTCGAGTACCTGCCCGACAACGCGCTCGTCTTTGTCGATGAGAGCCATGTCACGATTCCGCAGATCGGCGGCATGTATCGAGGCGACTTCCGGCGCAAGGCGACGCTCGCCGAATACGGCTTCAGACTGCCGTCCTGCATGGACAACCGGCCGCTTCGCTTCGAGGAGTGGGACGCGATGCGCCCGCAGAGCGTGTGCGTGTCGGCGACGCCGGGCAACTGGGAGCTCAACGAGACCGGCGGCGTCTTCACCGAGCAGGTCATTCGTCCGACCGGCCTGATCGATCCGCCGGTGGAAATCCGTCCCGCCTCGAGCCAAGTCGACGATCTTCTGGGCGCGGTGAAGGAGACCGCTGCCGGCGGTTACCGGGCGCTCGTCACGGTGCTGACCAAACGCATGGCCGAGGATCTGACGGAATATCTCCACGAACACGGCGTGCGCGTGCGCTACATGCATTCCGATATCGATACGATCGAGCGCATCGAGATCATCCGCGACCTGCGGCTTGGCGCCTTCGATGTTCTCGTCGGCATCAACCTGCTGCGCGAGGGGCTGGACATCCCCGAATGCGGTCTCGTCGCGATTCTGGATGCCGACAAGGAGGGTTTCCTGCGCTCCGAGACGTCGTTGGTGCAGACCATCGGCCGCGCTGCCCGCAATGTCGATGGGCGGGTGATCCTATACGCGGACGGTATGACGGGATCGATGGAACGGGCGATCGCGGAAACCGAGCGCCGGCGCGAAAAACAGATCGCCTACAATGTCGAGAACAATATCACGCCGGAATCGGTGAAGGCGCGCATCGCCGATATCCTCGATTCCGTTTATGAGCGCGATCACGTTCGCGTCGGTGTCTCCGGCGGCGGTCGCGGCGCCGGTCACGCCGAGGATGAAGGCGCGCTCATGGGTCACAATCTGCGCGCCCACATTGAGGACCTCGAGAAACGCATGCTGGAGGCTGCTTCGAATCTGGAATTCGAAGAGGCTGCGCGGATGCGTGACGAGATCAAGCGACTGGAAGCGACCGAGCTTGCAGTCATGGACGACCCGCTTGCCCGCAACACCGGCATCGAGAATACCCGGCAGAGCCGCAAAGACGCGGCCAAGTCGGGCGGCTCGCGCGTGCGGAAGAACACGCTCGACGAGATGACGGTCGGACGGACCGAGAAACCGCTCGGCGGTCCGGCTCCCTTGCGGGCCCCGGAGGGCGATGACGTCCAGCCGCTGCGGCGCGAAAACATCGGCAAGGGGTCGTACGAGGAGCCCGAAGACGAGCGCGCGCGCCAGCGCCGCCCGAGAAAAACCGGGCGGCCGGGTCGCTAACGACGCTCAGGCTTTGATCACGTCGGCGATCGCCTTGCCGATCTCGGCAAAGCCGGCATTGCGCTCGTCGAACGAGGCGCCGCTTTCCGTCAGATAGATGGAGGCGATGATGGGCTTGCGTCCGCTCGGCCAGATGACGGCAACGTCGTTCATGGTACCGTTGCCGCCGCCGCCCGTTTTGTCGCCGACGAGGAAGTCGCCGGGAAGACCGGCACGCAGCTTCTCGTCGCCCGTCTTGTTGGTGCACATCCATCTCTTGAGATACAGGCGGGATCGGTCTGAGAGGCTGCCTTTGACGAGAAGCGTCTGCGCATCGCGACCCATGGCGCGCGGACTGGTCGTGTCCCGTGGATCTCCGGGCGTCGCCTCGTTGAGCTCCGTTTCCCGGCGGTCGAGGCGGGTCACCTGATCACCGATGGAGCGAGCGAAAGATGTGATCGCGGGCGGTCCGCCGAGGCTGTCGAGGATCAGGTTGCCGGCCGTGTTGTCGCTTTGCGTCATTGCCGCGACGCAGAGATCCTCAAGTGTCATCCCCTCACCACCGACATGTTCCTTGGTGACGGGCGAATAGGTCACGAGGTCCTTTTCCTCGAAGGTGATGCGACGCTCGAGATCTTCCTCGCCCATATCGACCTTCGCCAGCACGGCGCCGCAGGCGAGCAGCTTGAAGGTGCTGCACATCGGGAAACGCTCGTCCGCGCGCTGGGCCCATTCGCGACCCGTCTCGATGTCGAGGACATAGGCGCCGAGACGCGCATTCAGGCGCTGTTCCACTTCGGAGAGCGTGCGTGTCAGCACGTCCTGCGGAGGATTGTCGTCAGCGGTCTGTGCGAAAAGCGGGGCGGGCAAAAACGCGCTGCCGGCCATCGCGGCCATGAGGGCCGTGAAGCTGCGGCGCGTCGGCATCGTATCCATGTCGGTTCCTTCCTGACATCTGCGGCAGGCGGGCCGCTAGCTGCGTCGGAAGACGGAATTAAGGCCAAACCGCAAACTGCGAATGTCAGCTTGTGAACGGCCGAAAGCTGCCCCACATGAATTGTCATGTGCAGGCCAGCTTCACGTCCGAGCCGGGGTTCGGGCCGGTCCCTTTCGGGATTGGCGCTCGCCGGTCTCCTCGCGCTCGCCGCGATCCCCTCTGTTGCGACGGCACAGAGCTTTGGCAACCCCGATCGGCCGCGGATCCCGCGGGTTGAAGTGCCGAAGCTGAAGGCTCCGGACCCGATCAACAACCCATATGATCAGCCACGCCTTCGCCAGCGTCAGCTGGAGAACCAGCGCATTTTCGCACCGCCGGGCTGTGCCGGAAATCTCACGGCGCAGCAGCGCGCCAGGTGCCGGGCGCAATATCAGTATCGCGAAGAGAACTGACGGCGGGGGCGGGCGACCTTCTGACGCGGACGTACCGTCAGGTTCCGCAGCGTTTTTTCGGGTTGCTTCCGCATTCGAGGCAGGGAAGGGTTTCTCTCCAGGAAGAGGAGGCGAGGAATGCCGGCGCAAAACAGGTCCGAAGAGAAGAACTCGGCTCGGACGGGACCCATCCGGGTCGGCATAGGCGGTTGGACCTTCGAACCCTGGCGCGGCACCTTTTATCCAGAAAAGCTGCCGAAGACGCGTGAGCTCGAATACGCGGCGTCCAAGCTGACGGCGATCGAAATCAATGGCACCTTCTATCGCGGCCAGAGCGCCAAGAGCTTTGCCAAATGGCACGACGAGACGCCGGAGGATTTTGTCTTCGCTCTGAAGGGCCATCGCGCCATTGCCATGAAGAAAAAGCTCGCCGAGACTGGCGACAGTCTCGATTGGTTCATCAACGGCGGCATCGCCGAGCTGAAGCAAAAGCTCGGTCCGATCCTATGGCAGTTCGCGCCGAGCCGCGCCTTTGATGCTGAGGATATTGCCGCTTTCCTGAAGCTCCTGCCGCAGGAAGTCGACGGTCTGCCGCTTCGCCATGCGCTTGAAGTGCGCCATGAGAGTTTCCTGTGCGGGGAATTCGTCGATCTCGCGCGCCGCCACAACGCGGCGATCGTCTATGCGGAGTCAGACGATTATCCGGGCCTCGCCGAGCCGACAGCCGATTTCGCCTATCTGCGGCTGATGCGTACGCGCGAGGAGGAGAAGACCGGCTATTCTCCCCCCGATCTCGAGAGCTGGGCGGAGCGTGCGCGCGTTCTGGCGCGGGGAAGCGTGCCCAACGATCTGCCTCGTCTAACGGATAAAGTCTCGAAGGGTACGGCCGATCCCCGCTCTGTCTTCGTCTTCTTCATCGCTGGCGAGAAGGTCCGCAATCCGCACGCGGCGATGGACCTTATGGCGCGGCTTGAAGCCTGATCTCGACCCTGCGACCGGCGAACCGGGAAAGCGTCTCGTCATTTGCGGACGATGTGGTTATCTAACGACGTCCGGCAGATGGAGACGAGGCACATGTCCACAGAGCCGCAGCTCTACAAAAAGGCCAAGGATCGACGAAAGAAGGCGCCGGTGAAGCGCGTTCAGCTGTCGGCCGAGGAGCGCCGCGCCTACGAAGAATTGATGCAGGAACGGCAAAAGCGCGACAAAGAGCACACGCAGTTCCTCCCCGAGGACCGTCAAACGCGGCGCTAAATGCGCCGTAACACCTGCGCTGGTATCTGAACGGGCGGCGAGGGCCTCGGCGTCTTCATGAGCCGTATCAGGCCCCAGCGGTGGTCTTGTCCGCGAAGGCGGCTCGTCCTAGCTGGGGGACATGAGCATTCGTCCGCCGCGCATTCTTGCTCCGAGCAAGCAGTCTTCGCCCTACGACGCCCTCGAGCACGAGATGATGGCGGAGAGGGCTGCAAGCCTCTCGCGCATGGCCTCGCGCTTTGAAGACGCTCTGACAGCCTGGCGTCGCCTTGAAGACGCGGCGAAAGCTGGCGACCGCGAACCTGCCATCGAAGATGCTCGCGCGCGGGCGTTGGACGAGGCGGCTCAGGCCTTGTGGGCGCTCGTCGTGCAGCGTGAGGCGCTCGGTCTCCCGGGTACGGAACGGCTGATGCGCGAATACGACGTGCCGCGGGTGCTGCGTGCAAGGCTCGGGATCGTGAGAAAACCGGCGCTGTGACGAGGCTTGAGAGGCGGCGCCTTGTTATCTTTGGCGTTTCCCGTCATAACGCGCTTGGGCGCGTAAATGTTGGATGGGCGCGCCCCGACGACCGGTTAAGTCTGCGCCGCGCGGTTTAATACCCGACCGGTAGGTGATGTCTTTCCCGACTGTTTCGAAATTCGGGTGCGGTGATGAGCCGACCTCGATGAATCCGACTACAAAGGGAAAGGGTTTCTCCCATGAGCCAGACCGGCACCGTTAAGTTCTTCGATTCCACGCGCGGCTTCGGCTTCATCGCTCCGGAAGATGGCAGCAAGGACGTTTTCGTCCACATTTCGGCCGTTGAGCGCTCTGGACTTCCGGGTCTTGTCGAAGGCAATCGCGTCAGCTTCGAGCTGCAGCAGGATCCCAGGGGCCGCGGCCCGCAGGCGGTCAATCTCCAGCTTGCCTGATTGCTTTTGCTCCGGGGTGTGACTGCTCCGAGCCAGATTTGACGATCGAACCGCCGGCATGTCCGGCGGTTTTTGTTTAGCGAACCACCAGCACCGAGCACGGGCTGTGCAGGACCACATTGGCTGCATTTGACCCCATGACATAGTCGCCAAGATTGGGGTTGTGCGACGCCATCACCACGAGATCGATCTTCTCCTGGTTGATCGCCGCACGGATGCCGCGAGCCACGGTTCCCGAGCGGTAGATGGCGCGGCTTCGGATATCTTCGGGCAGATACTCGCGCCGGAACACCTCCACGGCGGGGAGGTGATGCGTTGGGAACTGCGAAAAGTCCGCTTCCATCTGGGGAAATACGCTCAAAACCACGAGCTCGGCGTCATAGAGACGCGCGAGTTCGATCGCCGTCGTGACGGATTTCTTCCAGCTGGCGATGTGGTCGAGGTCGATCGGAAGCAAGATCCGGCTCACCATCGCCGTCCTCCCAGGTTTCTTGTATCTTGACCATGATGCGCTCAATGCATGTTGCGCGCCCATGCGCCGCCAAGCCGCGCGACACCGTTTGAGGCCATCAGGGTGTCGCTGTCGACCTCCGGTTTTGCCGAAGTCTCTCACGGCCTCGCGAGCGCGATAGCAACGAGGCGCGTTCGTTCAGCCATCGTTCAGCCTGGAAGTCCTACCAATCTCATCAAGAAGCCGGAGATGATCTTCCGGCGGGGCTTATTGGCAAGGAAACGACGATGTCTTTCTTCAGACCCACTGCTCTCAAGACGACTGCCGCGGCTCTGGCTGTGGCACTGACTGCTCTTACCCTGCCGGCTGGCGCGCAGGCCGGCTCATGGGAATCGCGCCACTGGGATGGCCACAGGGGATATTATGGTGACCGTGGCTGGGACCGTCCGCGCGGTTATTATGGGCACCGCCACCATCATCGCCGCGACCGCGATGACGCCGGTGCGGCGGTTGCTGCCGGTGTTGTCGGTCTGGCCGCGGGGACTCTTCTCGGATCGGCGCTGACCGCGCCGCGCGCCGCCCCCGTCTACGTCGAGCCGGCACCGGTCTACGCGGCTCCGCCGCCCGTCTATGTCGAGCCGGCGCCCGTCTATGCGGTTCCGGCACGCAATCCGCTGGTTGTCTACGACGCCCGGCCCGCTCCTTGGACGCCGGAATGGTATGCCTATTGCAGCTCGAAGTATCGCTCGTTCGATGCCAATAGTGGTACCTATCAGCCCTATAATGGCCCGCGTCAGCTTTGCCAGTGACGCATTGTTCTTCTTGAGCAACACATAGAAAGGCCGCTTCTCGGGGGCGGCCTTTTGCTTTTCTGCGCGATCCGAGTGACATCATGGTCACATTGGCAGCTCTTCCCGCCACGCCACAAGAAATGCCCCAGGTCTTGCCCATTTCTGGCCCCTTTTCACCGGTGAAAGCGGCAGCGGCAAAGTTGATTTCATGGGAAGAGAAGAATGCTCCACTCGGCGAAGTTCCTCGCCGCGGCGGTCCTTGCGGGCAGCTGCGTCCTCGTAACCCAGCCCCAGAGCGCCAACGCTCAGACCGGCCACGCCTCCTGGTATGCCCTGACCTCGCGCACGGCTTCCGGCGAACAGTGCAATCCGAATGCAATGACCGCGGCGCACCGCACTCTGCCTTTCGGCACCAAGGTGAAGGTCACCAATCTGCGCAACGGCCGGGCCGCCGTCGTACGCATCAATGACCGCGGTCCCTTCATCAAAGGGCGCATCATCGACGTCACGCGCGCTGCCGCCCACAAGCTCGGCTTCAAAGGGCGCGGCACCGCAAAGGTTCAAGTCGAAGTCCTGAAGTGAAACGCGGATTTGGGGCCGGAGATAGGTTCGGCCCATTAGGGACTTGCAGATTTGCCCGCATAACGGCATGATCATACGCGGGGGTTTGCATGAGGCGCCCCCTTTATGGTCGAGGGCCAGCGGACCGATCCCGGCTTTCCATGTATTCCCAAGTAAAGACCGCGCGCTTGCCCGCGTCGGCTGGTGACGCTCCAGCCGGCGACTTTTTTCTATCGAAGGACGAGATGAGATGATGAACAATGGCGGTCGCGGCGGGCACGACGACGACGACTTTGGTGAGCGCCCGGACCGTGATCGGTCCCGCCGGCCCCGTCGTGGTGGTGCGCGCGAATTCGGCAGCGATTTCGGTAGCGATGCTCCCACCCCCGGTTATGGCGATCGGGGAGACGGGGGCTTCGGCAGAGACAATGAAGGTGGCTATCGCGGTGGCGGCGGCGGTGGCGGAGGCTATCGCGGCGGTCCCAACCGCGGTGGCGGTTATCGCGGTGGCGGCGAAGGCGGCGGCTACCGTGGCGGCGGTGAAGGCGGCGGCTACCGCGGTGGCGGTGAAGGTGGCGGCTATCGCGGTGGTGGCGAAGGCGGCGGCTATCGCGGCGGCGGTGGTGGCGGCGGCTTCCGCAGTGGCGGAGGCGGTGGCGGCTTCCGTAGCGGCAGTGGTGGCGGCGGCTTCCAGGATCGTCAGCCAGCAGAAGTCGGCCCGCGTCAGAACGGCACGCTGAAGTTCTTCAACGCGGATCGTGGCTTCGGCTTCATCTCGCCGGAGGACGGCAGCAAGGACGTCTTCGTGCATATCTCGGCGATCGAGCGCTCCGGCCTGCCGCAGCTTGCGGAAGGCACGAGGATCTCGTTCGAGACGCAGCAGGATCGTCGCGGGCGCGGCCCGCAGGCGGTCAATCTGCAGCTGCTCGACGACGAGGCCTGAGCAAGTCGGCGGAGGTGCGCCGGCGTTCTTGAGAGGACGCTTTTCGCCCACGAACGGCAAAGCGACAAAAATTGGGGCGGCTCGCTTGCGCGGGCCGCCCCTTTTTCTTGGCTTCTCGGTCTTCGAGATGCGTCAGCCTTGCTGGCTCTCCATCTCTGCAATCCGGAGCATCGCTGCCCCGGACCGGGGTGAGGCATCAGCTCAGCGTGTTGCAGAAACGCTGGATGCGTTCGCAAGCCGCCTCGAGCGCTTCCGTCGAGGTCGCATAGGAGATCCGGAAGTTGGGGCCGAGACCGAAGGCTCCGCCATGAACGACCGCGACACCCTCCGCTTCGAGAAGCTCGGTGACGAAATCCTGGTCGTTCTCGATGGTTTTGCCTGAGGGCGCCTTCTTACCGATCGCCGCCGCGCAGGACGGATAGACGTAGAACGCGCCTTCCGGCTCCGGGCACTTGAGAAGGGCACTCTGGTTGAGCATAGACACGACCAGATCGCGCCGCTTCTGGAAGGCCTTGCGCGAAGTCTCCACGAAATCCTGAGGTCCAGTGAGCGCCTCGACCGCCGCCCATTGCGCGATGGAGCAGGTGCCGGAGGTCTGCTGGCTCTGGATTTTGGTCATCGCCTTGATGAGCTCGTCCGGGCCGCCGGCATAGCCGATGCGCCAGCCGGTCATCGCATAGGCCTTCGACACGCCGTTCATCGTGAGTGTGCGTGAATAGAGCTCCGGCTCTGCCGCGGCGAGCGTGGAAAACGGCTCGTCGATGTAGAGAAGATGCTCGTACATGTCGTCCGACATGATCCACACATGCGGATGCTTCATCAAAACCGCCGCGAGCGCCTTCAATTCAGCTTCGGTGTAGGCCGCGCCGGAAGGGTTGGAGGGCGAGTTGAAGATCAGCCATTTGGTCTTCGGCGTGAGCGCGCCCTCAAGGGCTTCCGGCGTCAGCTTGAACTTGTTTTCAAGCGTCGTGTCGACGAAGCGCGGCTCGCCACCGTTGAGAAGAACCATATCCGGATAGCTCACCCAATAAGGTGCCGGAATGAGGACCTCGTCGCCCGGGTTAAGGGTCGCCGCCAGCGCGTTGTAAAGAATCTGCTTTCCACCGGTCCCGACGATGGTCTGCGTCGGTTTGTAGGTGAGACCGTTCTCGCGCTTGAACTTCTCGGCGATCGCCGTGCGCAGTTCCATGATGCCCGGAACCGGCGTGTATTTCGTCTCGCCACGCTTGATGGCGGCGATCGCGGCTTCCTTGATGTTGTCGGGCGTGTCGAAATCGGGTTCGCCCGCACTGAGGCTGATCACGTCTCGTCCCTGCGCCTTCAGTTCACGCGCCTTCTCGGCGACGGCGATGGTCTGGGAGGGCTGAACACGAGCGAGGTTGTCGGCAAGGAAGGCCATGAGTTTGAAATCCGACTGAAGGGAGTTAGCAACGGGCGCGAAACCTAGGCCCATGGGGCGAGAGGCGCAAGGCGCAAGCGCGTCGAACGCACAATGGCAGATGCGCTTTGCCGACGGATGTTGCTCGACCTCAGCGGGATTGAGGCGAACCTTCAGTCCAATTCCTTGCCGGAAAGGCAGCAAGTGGAAAAGCCCGCGCGCAGACAACCGCGGCAGAGAGAAGATGCTAACTCTCTATTCCATGCAGGATTCCGGGAGATTTTCGGGCATTCGCCGCTGGCTGCCGCGGGTCGCGGGGGAGGCGGGGCATGTGGCGATCGTCTGGCGCCGCGCCTGACGGAGTGCTCGCTTCGGCCTCGTAGGGTCAAGATCCATTGGGTGATCTATTGCGTGTTGGTCCGAAGCAGGTTCAGCGAAGGTTTCTTGAAGTTCACGCAACGAATTCCATGGCGCGGGTATTCTCGACGAGAGGGGCGCGTCAATGGGAGATACGAATGCGCAGACTTCTTGCCGCGAGCACGGCTCTCGCTCTCAGCATGTCCACACTGGCCTACGCCCAGACGGGAGCCGAAGAGCCTGCTTCGACGCCCGATGTGAGTGCGCCAAACCCTGATCAGAACAGTGATGAGGGTATGGAGGCCGATCCGGATATGGACATGATGTCCGATCAGGACGGGCAATCAGAGATGGAGGATGACACAGCGTCGTCGTCGCAGAACCAACCGAGGCAACGTTACGGCTCTGGCTGGGGCGGATCCGGCTATGGCGGTTGGGGTCCCGGCAATTGCATGATGGCGCCTGGAAACGGGCCCGGAGGCGGCTGGTATGGCGGAGGCCCCGGCTATCAGGGTGACTGGGCGGGCCAGACGCCGATGCAGCGACCCGGACCTGGTGGGGGTTGGGGCCAGTGGGGTCCCGGTCCGGCGGCGATGGGGCCTGGCCATCACGGCATGAAATGGCGGGGCCATCACGGGCATGGCATGGCCCGCGGCGGCACCAGCTTCAGGCTGCGTCAGGGCGACACGACGATCCGCGTGACGTGCTCACCGAAAGAGAGCGCGGAGGCCTGCGCCAGCGCGGCCGCCAAATTGATGGAGGCGGCCCACGAAATCGGCGCATCGGACGTGAACGTAAGGCGAGGGAGCGGCAGTACGCAGTAGCCGCACCAGAACAAACAGGGCTTCGCGCCTGCGGGCGCGGAGCGCTATGCGTGGCTGCGCCCATCAGTCAGAGCGCCGATCCATTATGGCAGTGGGATGCCCTGGTCCTTTTTCGGCACGTCGTAGCCCCGTTGGACAGCTGGGCGGTCGGCGATGCGCAGATACCAATCGCGCACATGCGGGAAATCGCCGAGATCGATGCCCTGCCACTCGAAACGTGAGGCCCACGGCCATGCGGCCATGTCGGCGATCGAATATTCCCCGGCGAGATAATCGTGCTCTGCGAGCTGCGTATCGAGCACCTTGTAAAGGCGCGCAGCCTCCTTGGCGTAACGCTCTTCCGCATAGGAAGCCTTGCCGGGATTGAACTTCAAGAAATGATGCGCCTGACCGAGCATGGGGCCGAAACCGCCCATCTGCCACATCAGCCATTCCATCGCCCGCCAGCGACCGGCATCGTCGGTCGGCATGAATTTGCCCGTCTTTTCCGCGAGATAGAGGAGGATCGCGCCAGATTCCATAAGCGCCTGGCCACCCTCGTGATCGACGATCGCCGGGATCTTGTTGTTCGGGCTGATCTTGAGAAATTGCGGACGAAATTGCTCGTCCGCCATGATGTCGATCGGATAGACCTCGTAGGCGAGCCCCATCTCTTCGAGAGCGATGGAGACCTTGCGGCCGTTCGGAGTGGTCCAGGTGTAAAGATCGATCATGGCAATGCCCACCTTAAGGTCAGGCGGGCCAGTTAGCAGGAGCGCGCCATAGGCTGCAAGACGAGCCGGCGCGCTCTTTCGTTACAAAACCCCAGGGAAGGGCTCAGCCGTAGGCGATCTCGAGGATCTCATAGCTGTGGGCACCGCCCGGAGCCGCAACCTCGACGGAATCGCCGACACTCTTGCCGATGAGGGCACGCGCGATTGGCGAAGAGATCGAAATGCGGCCGAGGCGGACATCGGCTTCCATGTCACCGACGATCTGCCAGGTCTTCTCCTCATCGGTGTCCTCGTCGACGAGCTTCACTTTGGCGCCGAATTTCACCGTCGAGCCGGTCAGCTTCGACACGTCGATAATGTCGGCGCGCGACAGCTTGTCTTCGAGCTCCGCGATGCGGCCTTCGTTCAGGCTCTGTTGCTCCTTCGCGGCGTGATATTCCGCGTTCTCCGAGAGGTCGCCATGCGCGCGGGCTTCGGCAATCGCCTGAATGATGCGCGGCCTTTCCTCGGAGGTGAGTCGTTTGAGCTCCGATTCCAGTTGCGCATGGCCGGCAGCGGTCATCGGAATCTTTTCCATCTTCTCCTCCACGACGCCTCGTTTTTGGGCTGGGGGCAACAAAAAAGCGGGTGCTCCACCGATGAGGGGAACACCCTGCTTGACGAAACTAACTCAGGCTGCGTCGAAGTAGGATTGCAGCGGCCTGACTTCAAGCTGCCCGCCGAGAAGGGCTTCAATGCCCTGTGCCGCAGCACGTGCTCCCGCCAAAGTGGTAAAATAAGGCACTTTGTGCAGCAGCGCGGCTCGTCTCAGCGACCGGCTGTCGGCGAGGGCCTGAGCGCCTTCCGTGGTGTTGAAGACCAGCTGCACCTCGCCATTCTTGATAGCATCAACGATATGTGGCCGGCCTTCAAGTACCTTGTTTACCTTGGCGCAGGCGATCCCGTGTTCTTCCAGAAAACGCTGTGTGCCGGTCGTCGCGATGATCGTGAAGCCGAGGGATGCAAGCTGGCGCATCGTGTCCATCACGCGCGGCTTGTCTCCGTCGCGCACCGAGACGAAAGCCGTACCGCCGGTGGGAAGCTGCACGCCACCGGCGAGCTGGCTCTTGGCGAAGGCCACGGCAAAATCGTAGTCGAGGCCCATGACTTCGCCGGTCGAGCGCATCTCCGGTCCGAGCACCGTGTCGACGCCGGGGAAACGGGCGAAGGGAAACACGGCTTCCTTCACGGCCACATGTTTGTGGACGAGCGGCGTCGCCTCCAGATCCTTCAGCTTTTCGCCGGCCATGATCCGCGCGGCGAGCTTCGCGATCGGCCGGCCGACGGCCTTTGCCACGAAAGGCACCGTGCGCGAGGCGCGCGGGTTGACCTCCAGCACAAAAATGTCGTCGCCCTTGACCGCGTATTGCACGTTCATGAGACCGCCGACGGAAAGCCCCTTGGCGAGCGCCGCCGTTTGACGGCCGAGTTCGTCGATGATCTCTTTCGACAGAGAATGCGGCGGCAGGGAACAGGCGGAATCGCCCGAATGGATGCCGGCTTCCTCGATATGCTCCATGATGCCGCAGACGACGACATCGGTGCCGTCGCAAAGCGCGTCGACATCGACTTCGATCGCATCGGCAAGGTAGGAATCGATCAGCACCGGCGACTTGCCGGAGACGACGACCGCCTCGTTGATATAGCGCTCGAGCTGGGCGGTATCGCGCACGATTTCCATCGCCCGCCCGCCGAGCACGTAAGACGGCCGGATGACGACCGGAAAACCGATCTTCTCGGCGATCGCGAAGGCTTCTTGCGCCGAATGAGCGATCCCGTTGCGCGGCTGTTTGAGGCCGAGCTTCCCGAGAACCTGTTGGAAACGGTCGCGGTCCTCGGCGAGGTCGATCGCATCCGGCGAGGTGCCGAGGATCGGTATGCCCGCCTTTTCGAGCGGCTGGGCGAGTTTCAGCGGCGTCTGGCCGCCAAACTGCACGATCACGCCTTTGAGCGTTCCGGCGCTCTGCTCGACCCGCAGGATCTCCAGCACGTCCTCCGCCGTGAGCGGCTCGAAATAAAGCCGGTCGGAGGTGTCGTAGTCGGTCGAGACCGTCTCCGGATTGCAGTTGATCATGATCGTCTCATAGCCCGCATCGGCGAGCGCGAAGGCGGCATGACAGCAGCAATAGTCGAATTCGATGCCCTGACCGATCCGGTTCGGCCCGCCGCCCAGGATGACGATCTTTTCCCGGTCGCTCGGACGCGCCTCGTCCTCGGCGTCGCCGCCGGCGCGGAAGGGGCGCTCATAGGTCGAGTACATATAGGCCGTGGCGGCGGCGAACTCGGCCGCACATGTGTCGATGCGCTTGAAGACCGGCCTGACGCCAAGACGGTCGCGCAGCGCGCGTACGCTTTCCTCGTCGGTGCCAGCGAGTTTGGCGAGGCGGGCATCGGAAAAGCCGAGGCTCTTCAGGCGGTGCAGGACCACCTTGTCGTCCGGCACACCGTTGGCGCGGATGCGTTCTTCCCAGCCGACGAGCCCTTCAAGCTCCCGCAGGAACCAGGGATCGATGGCGCAGGCTTCATAAATCTCTTCGCACGACGTGCCGAGACGAAGCGCCTGTGCCACCTTCAACAACCGGTCAGGCGTGGGGCGGGCAAGGGCAGCGCGAATGGCATTCTTGTCGTCGCCTTCGCCGAGGCCCGGAATCGTGACCTCATCCAGCCCGTCGAGCCCGGTCTCAAGACCCCGCAGAGCCTTTTGAAGGGATTCGCTGAACGAGCGCCCGATCGCCATCACCTCGCCGACGGACTTCATCGACGTGGTCAAAGAGGGTTCCGCTCCAGGAAATTTCTCGAAGGCGAAACGCGGGATTTTGGTCACGACGTAATCGATCGTCGGCTCAAAAGAGGCCGGCATCGCCCCGCCAGTGATCTCGTTTTCGAGCTCGTCGAGCGTATAGCCGACGGCGAGCCGCGCCGCGACTTTCGCGATCGGAAAGCCGGTCGCCTTGGAGGCAAGGGCCGAGGACCGCGAGACGCGCGGATTCATCTCGATGACGACCATGCGTCCGTCGGCCGGGTTGATCGCGAACTGCACGTTCGAGCCGCCGGTCTCCACGCCGATCTCACGCAGCACCGCGAGCGACGCATCCCGCATCACCTGGTATTCTTTGTCGGTGAGGGTGAGGGCGGGGGCAACGGTGATCGAATCACCCGTATGCACGCCCATCGGATCGATGTTCTCGATGGAGCAGATGATGATGCAGTTGTCCGCTTTGTCGCGGACGACCTCCATCTCGTATTCCTTCCAGCCGAGCACCGATTCTTCGATCAGGATTTCGTTGGTCGGCGAGGCGTCGATGCCGCGTTCGGCGATCTCGAGAAATTCTTCACGGTTGTAGGCGATGCCGCCGCCGGTGCCGCCGAGCGTGAAGGAGGGGCGAATGATCGCCGGCAGACCGATCTCTTCGAGTGCAGCAAGGGCTTCGGGAAGCGAATGGGCAAGACGCGAGGTCGGCGTATCGAGGCCGATCTTCGTCATTGCTTCGCGGAAGAGCTCTCGGTCCTCGGCCTTGTCGATGACTTCCGCGCGTGCACCGATCATCGTGACGCCATAGCGATCGAGAACGCCGGCCTTGGCCACGGACAAGGCGCAATTGAGCGCCGTCTGCCCGCCCATCGTTGGAAGGAGTGCGTCGGGCCGCTCCTTCTCGATGATCTTGGTGACCACATCGGGCGTGATCGGTTCGATGTAGGTGGCGTCCGCCAAATCCGGATCGGTCATGATGGTGGCCGGATTGGAATTGACGAGTATGACCCGATATCCCTCGGCCTTCAGAGCCTTCAAGGCTTGCGTGCCGGAATAATCGAATTCGCAGGCCTGGCCGATCACGATCGGTCCGGCCCCAATAACCAGAATGGAAGAGATGTCGGTGCGTTTCGGCATGGGGGCGTGCTGGTAGGCGGGCCGTTCTGCCCGGCCGGTTCCGAGTGGTTGGAAAGTTGCGCGCTTATAGAGGAATTCGCGCAAGAGGCAAAGTCGCTCCCTGGAGCGCTGTGGACCTACAGCCTCGTGGAGCCCAAAGCAGAGCCGACACGACCGAGAAAAATGAGGTCAGCTCATGCCAGCGATGGCAGACGGCTCAGATTCGGGGCTCAAATCTTCTTGTGGGTCTTGGCCGTCTTCGTACGAGGTCGTCTCGCCATCGTAGTCGGCGATCCCGACCGAGAGCGCGTAGCAGGCGAGGCGAACCGACTTCGGGATCTTGACCTTCTTGCCGTCACGTTCGCCTGTCTCATAATACTGAATCATACGTTTCTTGAGGCCCAGCCGGTCGGCCGCCTCTTTCTGTTTCATTCCGAGCTTTTTTCGCCAGGCTTTGAACTGGTCGGGTGTCATCGTGGAAACGCCCAAGGCAGGTCCCTTTCAGCTGACCGAATTTAGGGGCTTTTTACACTGCGGCCTATAGCGAAATCGTGAAGGCGCAAAAAGTGCATTTCTTGTTTGACAAATGCGCACAATGTGCACATATTCACGATGAAGGCGCAAATAGTGCTCCTTTTGGCGGCTAACATGCCGCCAGACGCAACCTGTCAGAGGAGGGCTCAGAGATGTTGAATGACATCGTCCTGCAGCGGGCTCGCCTGGGTTACGATCGCGTGGATATGCATCGCTACGCGACTCTGAACTGCGGCATGGCACGTTTGTTCAAACGTGTAGGACATTGGTTCAGCTGAGGTTTCTCACGGCGATTACGCTGTAAAGAAGTGTGATGAACAAAAACGCGGCTCCCCTGGCCGCGTTTTTGCTTTCAGGCGACGGAACCGCCGGCCATCTCCGTTTCTTTTCCCGTCGCAGAAACGGACGGAGCATCGGATGCGGTGGCGGGGTCGGCGGCAGTCGAGCAATATCGAATATCGAACTGGCGGGCGAAGCTCGCTGCCGATCGGACGTGCCGGCGGCGGCATTGGCTTCCTGATCGTGGCCGCAATCCTTTTCTTCGTCTTCGGCATCAATCCGATGGAACTCATCCGCGAGGTGGAGACCGGCCAGGGGCAGATCTCGAGCGAACAGCGCTCTCCTTCAGGAGACGTCGCCTCCACCCGAACGGAAGTGGATGATTTCGTGGCGACAGTGCTTGCCGAAACCGAAGACGTCTGGGGCGACATTTTCCGCGAGGCGGGGGCCGACTATCCCGAACCCACTCTCGTCCTCTTCAACGATTCCGTTCGCTCCGCCTGCGGCCTGGCGGGCAGGGGCGCGGGCCCCTTTTATTGTCCGGGCGACCGAAAGCTCTATCTCGATTTGTCGTTCTTCGAAGAGTTGAAGCGCCGCTTTCGTGCTCCCGGCGATTTCGCGCAGGCCTATGTCATCGCGCATGAAGTCGGCCATCATGTGCAGAACCTGACAGGCGTTCTCTCGAAAGTGAACGAGATGCGTCAGGGCATGAGCGAGCGTGCCGGCAACGCTTTGTCTGTGCGGGTCGAGCTTCAGGCGGATTGCTACGCCGGCATCTGGGCGAACCGGACGCGCGACAAGGGATTGCTGGAGGAGGGCGATCTCGACGAGGCGCTGAATGCGGCAACCCAGATCGGCGACGATATGATCCAGAAGCGCACGCAAGGCTATGTCGTGCCCGAGGCTTTCAATCATGGCTCGTCAGAGGAGCGGCGACGCTGGTTCCGCCAGGGTTACCAATCGGGAGATCTCGATGCCTGCGATACTTTCAGCGTTTCGACGCTTTGAGGCGGAAGGATGAGCGTTGCGGGCCGCACGGCCGTGCTGTGCCTCGCGCTGGCTGGAGGTCTTGCGGGCTCGCAGGCGCCGGAATTCGCCCAGCAATATCGGCAGCGCCTGGGCGGCGCGGTCGATGAAATGCGGCAGGTCGTGGCGGAGTTCGACGAGGATGTCCGCCGCAACGGCCTCGACCGCGACGAGGCTGTGGCGCTTTACGCCCAGTCGCCCGAAGCGTTTCTCAAGGATCGCGGGCTCTCGATGAAGCGTCTTCTCGCACGTTTCTCGACGCTCAGCCGTCAGCAGGCGGAGCTGGAGCTCGCCGAGCCTTTGATGCGACCGATGATCGTCTTCAGGAATCCGGACCAGAAAATCGTGCAAGGCGCCTGGCAGATCTACGAGCCGGCCGTTCCGGTGACGGCAGCGGGCGCTGCTTGGGCTTTCGCCGGACTTTCTCTCATCGGCGGTTTCGCCTGGTTCTCAGGCAAAATGCTGCGCTTCCTCTTTGCGAACAACCGCAGGCGCTCAGAAGCCACCCCCAGCTGAGACCGGCTTCGGAAAAGCTGGTCCGCCGGTGGCGGCGGCCTACGCCGGCGTCTTGTCCGTTTGCGCTTTGAGGTTCTCGCGAATGAGATTCATGAAGCGCTGGAAGAGATAATGGCTGTCCTGAGGGCCAGGCGAGGCTTCCGGGTGGTATTGCACCGAAAAGACCGGCTTGTCCTTCAGGCGCAGGCCGGCATTGGATCCGTCGAACAGCGAGACATGCGTCTCTTCCACCTCGGGCGGCAGGCTGTCGCGATCGATCGCGAAGCCATGGTTCATCGAGACGATTTCCACCTTGCCCGTGGTCTTGTCCTTGACCGGATGATTGGCGCCGTGATGGCCCTGATGCATCTTGGCCGTCTTCCCGCCGAGCGCGAGGCCCATCATCTGATGGCCGAGGCAGATGCCGAATGTCGGTGTCCCGCTGTCGATGACGCTGCGAATCGCCGGAACCGCGTAGGTCCCCGTCGCAGCCGGATCGCCCGGACCGTTGGAGAGGAAAACGCCGTCCGGATTGAGGGACAGAATATCTTCCGCCGTCGCCGTCGCAGGCAGAACTGTGACCTTGCAGCCCTCTTCGGTCAGGAGGCGCAGGATGTTCCGCTTGATGCCGTAATCTACGACCACGACGTGGCACTCGCCGTCCTCGCGATGTCCATAGCCTTGGCCGGGCTTCCAGCTCGTTTCGTTCCAGTCGTAGCGCTGGCCCGAGGTGACGCCCGGCACGAGATCCTGCCCGTCCATCTTCGGCATTGCGGCCGCTTCCGCTTTCAGCGCCTCGTAATCGAAATTGCCGTTCGGGTCGTGAACGATGACGGCATTCGCCATGCCGTTTTCGCGGATGCGATTGGTGAGGGCACGGGTGTCGACGTCCGCAATGCCGGGGATGCCGCGAGCCTTCAGCCACGCATCGAGGTTTTTCGCCGCACGCCAGTTGGACGGAGCCGTGATCGGTGCTCGCAAGACGCAACCGGCCACGCCGGAATTGCGTGCCATGTTCACCGTCTCGACGTCTTCGTCGTTCGTGCCCACATTGCCGATATGCGGGAAGGTGAATGTGATGATCTGCCCCGCATAGGAGGGATCGGTCAAAATCTCTTGATAACCGGTCATCGCGGTATTGAAGCAAACTTCGCCGGAAGACTTGCCTGTTGCTCCCAATCCTTCGCCTTCGATGATGGTGCCGTCGGCGAGGACGAGGCAGGCAGTGGGTTTGCTTTCGGGCCAGGAAGTGGCGGTCATGAGCGGATCCGACGGTCAGCATGAACAGGTGGAGCTTGCGCTCTCTTGCGTCCCCGCTGCGAGTGTCTATATCGACGGCCTCTATGGCGCGCTGGGGCAGCGCGCGATACGTAGTGGGCGGATCATGTCGCGTCAACGCGAGGATGGTTGAGACCCACATGAGACCCACAGCCGACCACCGAGACTTCACTTCTCATTTTATCTGAGGCGTCTGACGACGCATCGAAGGGGTGACCCATGGTTGATCGAATCCGCGATCAGATCAGCGAAGGCCTGAAAGAGGCCATGAAGAAACAGGACCGCGTGCGCATGACGACGCTGCGGTTGATCAACGCCGCCATCAAGGACCGCGACATCGAGGCGAGGACGAAAGGCAAGGACGGCGTCTCCAACGACGAGATTATGTCGATCTTGACCAAAATGATCCGCCAGCGCGAGGAATCCTCCAAGATCTACGAGGAGAACGCCCGCCTCGACCTCGCCGAGCAGGAACGCAAGGAAATCGAGGTCATCCGTTCGTTTCTGCCGCGGCAGATGGATGACGACGAGCTCAAAAGCGCCTGCCGCGATGTAGTCGGAGATGTGGGCGCTCAGGGCCTTCGCGACATGGGCAAATGCATGGGCACGCTCAAGGAACGCTATTCCGGGCGCATGGATTTTGCCCGGGCGAGCTCCGTCGTGAAGGACATTCTGAGCTCCTAAGAGCGCTCTTCAGGGCCTTCACGCGCCGATCTTGGCGCGTGAAGGCGTAGCTCTCGACGTGGCCTGACGCGCCAGGGATGTGGGGTTTCCTGGCGGAACTCGTCTGCCGATCGGTTGTTGGAAAAGCCGATACTCCAGCAACACGATTGGGATGTGACAATGGTTCCAGCCTGGCTCCATATTCTTGCGATTGCGTCTTTGCTTCTCGGTTTCGTCTGCGCTCTCGTCATTGCCGTCGATGAGCGCCGCCATCCGCAGCATATGTGGATCATGAACATCGTCTGGCCGGCGCTCGCGCTCTTTGCCTCACTCATCGCGCTCTGGGCCTATTTCACCTACGGGCGGCTCGCGACGCATGAGAAGATGCATGCGGCGATGCAGGCGAACGAGACGCCGCCGAGCCAGCGCCTGACGCCATTTCCCGTGATGGTCGGCAAGGGCACCAGCCATTGTGGATCCGGTTGCACACTTGGCGACATCTGCGCGGAGTGGATCGCCTTTCTGTTTCCGACCGTCGCCGTCTGGTTCGGCTGGCAGACGATCTTTTCGGAGAAGATCTTCGCGGTCTGGATCCTCGATTATATCCTAGCCTTCGGCTTCGGTGTGGCCTTCCAGTATTTCACCATCAAGCCGATGCGGAACCTCTCTCCGGTGCAGGGTCTCATCCAGGCGGTGAAGGCAGACGCTTTGTCTCTCACGGCCTGGCAGGTCGGCATGTACGGCTTCATGGCCATCGCCCATTTCTATATCTTCGCGCATGTCCTCGGCGTGAAGCTCGAAGTGACGAGCGTCGAGTTCTGGTTCATGATGCAGATCGCGATGATCTTCGGCTTCATGACGGCTTATCCGGTGAATTGGTGGCTGATCCGTGCCGGCATCAAAGAGAAGATGTAGGCCTGAAGCCGCGTTGCCGGCGCAAGCTGTGAGTAGCGGGGAGGGCGCGGCGCTCATGCCATTTGTTCTGCCGCGTTTCCCGCCGCTGTGCTAAGAGGGCGGGATGCGTTTCCCGCCATCTTTTCTCGACGCGATCCGAAGCCGGATCCCGATCTCCGACGTCGTCGGCCGGCGCGTGTCGTGGGACAAGCGCAAATCGCTGCCATCTCGCGGCGATTACTGGGCTTGCTGTCCGTTCCACGGCGAGAAGACGCCGTCTTTCCACGCCGACAATCGCCGGGGCCGCTATCATTGCTTTGGCTGCGGTGTGTCTGGCGACCATTTCACCTTTCTGGTCGAGCTCGACGGGATGACGTTTCCGGAGGCGGTCGAGCAACTTGCCGCCGATGCCGGACTGAAGCTGCCCGATCCCGACCCGCGCGAGGAGGCGCGCCAGGCCCGCCGTATGGGCCTTGTCGAGGTGATGGAGAAGGCGGCTGCCTTTTTTGAACAGAATCTCGCCGGAAAGGATGGGGCCCGGGCGCGCGCTTATCTGCGCGATCGCGGCCTCGGACAGGACATTCAACAGCGCTTCCGCCTCGGCTTTGCGCCGTCCTCGCGCAATGCGCTGAAAAACCATCTCGCCGAGGCGGGCGTGAAGCCGGAGGAGATGGCGGAGGCCGGCCTCGTCATCGCTGGCGACGACGTTCCGGTGAGCTACGATCGCTTCCGGGATCGCATCATCTTTCCGATCCTCGATTTCCGGGGGCGGGTCATTGCGTTCGGCGGGCGGGCGCTGTCACCGGACGCTCAGGCCAAATACCTGAATTCGCCGGAAACCCCGCTCTTCTCGAAGAGCCGCGTTCTTTTCAACGGCAAGATGGCGCGGGCCGCGAGCGCCAAGGGGCAGAAGGTGATTGCCGTCGAAGGCTATATCGACGTGATGGCGTTGGTGGCGGCAGGCTTTGAAGCCGCTGTCGCCCCGCTCGGCACCGCTTTGACGGAAGAACAGCTGCAGCTTCTCTGGCAGATGGCCGAGGAACCCATCCTGTGCTTCGATGGCGACCAGGCCGGTATCAAGGCGGCGGCGCGGGCGATCGATCTTGCCTTGCCGCATCTGAAGCCTGGACGCAGCCTGTTGTTTGCGCTCCTGCCGGAAGGGCAGGACCCGGACGACCTCATTCGGGCTTCGGGATCGGATGCATTCGCTTCTCTTCTCGATCAGGCGAACCCGCTTGCGGACATGCTCTGGCGCCGGGAGATGGAGCGCGGTCCGCTCGATACGCCGGAGCGTCTCGCCGGCGCCGAGAAAGCGCTCAAAGACGCTGTGGCGCAGATCGGCGATGCCGATGTCCGCCGCAACTACGAGCAGCTTTATCGCGACCGTCTGTTTGAGCGCCGTCGCAACCGCGGGGGAGGCGCGAAGCAGGGCCGCACGCCCCGCCAGAATTTTGGCGGAGGACGACGCCAAGGTGGTGGCAAGGGCGGTCGCTTCATACCGCCCGAGGCGCTGGGCGAAGCCTCGACCAGCCTTCTGTCGACGGCGCTTGTGCGTGGCGGTGGGCGGACGGGGGCGGCGATCGGCCTTTCCGACGCCATCCTGGTCGGCACCTTTCTGGCTCATCCTCAGCTTGCCGAAGAGAGGCTCGAAATGCTCGGCCGCATTCCTTTCACGGATGCGGCACTCTCTGAGCTTGCCGGCACAATAGCTTTGGCTTTGTCCGAAGAGCCCGAACTGAGCGCGGGCGCACTCCTTGACCGACTGAAGACAAAAGGACATTCGGCGCTGGTGGAGACAATCGGCCGCAAGCTGGCCACTTCAGGCCTTGCCGATCTGGGCCCGGGCGGAGATTCTCTCAAGGCCGCAGCCATTTGGGACGATGCGGCCCTCTTGCGTCTGCGCACCACAACTCTATCTAACGAGCGCCGGGAGGCAGCACGTGATCTTGCTAACGAGACGATTGAGGCCAGTTTAACCCGGTTGAAGGATATACAAGAGGAAGATCTGAGGCTCCGCCATCGTGCCTTTGAAGACGAGCAGACGGAAACCATTCTCCTTCATCCCTTCAAGGCTCGCCGTTGAGGCGGGCCAAGTTTGTTCGAGCGGTCGAGCGTTCGAGAAAAACAAATTGCCGATAAAGCGGGCCATGGTTAAGTGGCGCTTTACGGTGCAGCCCTTAGTTTGGAACGCAACCTCGACAGCGATAGCACGGGCGATTGACCATCGCACCGCTGAGACGACGGATCAATGACGACAGCGAACCAGCCCCAGACGACCGAAACCAAGGACGAGACGCGCGACGGCCAGCATAGCGATGGCCCGCTTCTTGATCTCTCTGATGCCGCTGTAAAGCGCATGATCAAGGAGGCGAAGAAGCGCGGCTATGTCACGGTCGATCAGCTCAACTCCGTCCTTCCCTCGGAGGAGGTGACCTCCGAGCAGATCGAGGACACCATGTCGATGCTCTCCGATATGGGCATCAACGTGGTGGAAGCCGACGAGGCGGAAGAGAACGAGCCGCAGGCGGAAGAAGAGGAAGAATCGGAGGGCCGCGATCTCGTGGAGGCCGGTTCGACCGCCGTCACGAAGAAGACGACCAAGCGCGAGCCGTCCGATCGCACCGACGATCCCGTGCGCATGTATCTGCGCGAGATGGGGGCGGTGGAGCTCCTGTCGCGCGAAGGCGAAATTGCGATCGCCAAGCGCATCGAAGCCGGGCGCGAGGCGATGATCGCAGGCCTTTGCGAAAGCCCGCTCACCTTCCAGGCCATCATCATCTGGCGCGATGAGATCAACAACGGCGACACGCTGCTGCGTGACATCATCGATCTCGAAGCGACCTATGCCGGGCCCGATGCCAAGGCGCCGGATCCAGCGCAGGGCCAGGCCGCAGGCGGGGCGGAAGCCGAGGCCGGGCAAGCTACCGAAGGCGGTGAGGAGAGCGACGAGGACGAGGACGATTACGAGAACAATCTGTCGCTTGCCGCCATGGAGGCGGAAATCAAGCCGCAGGTGCTCGCGACCTTCGATACCATCGCGGACAATTACAAGCGCCTCAGAAAACTGCACGATACGCTTGTCGAAAACGACATGCAGAGCCGGGCGCTGACCCCGCCGCAGGAGCGCCGCTACAAGAAGCTGCGTGACGAGATCGTTGCCGAGGTGAAGTCGCTGTCGCTGAACCAGGGCCGCATCGATGCCCTGGTCGAGCAGCTTTACGACATCAACAAGCGGCTCGTGTCTCTCGACACCAGGCTGATGCGCCTTGCCGAGGGCTATGGCGTCGACCGCATGGAATTTCTGTCGCATTATCGCGGCAACGAGCACGACCCGCACTGGATCCGCCGCGTGGCGCGTCTGACCTCGCCGGGCTGGCGGGATTTCGTCGCCAACGGCAAGGATCAGATCCACGATATTCGTACGGAAATTCAAGAGCTTGCTGTGAGAACCGGACTCGAGATCTCCGAGTACCGCAACATCGTTCACAAGGTGCAGAAGGGCGAGCGCGAAGCCCGGCAGGCGAAGAAGGAGATGGTGGAAGCGAACCTCCGGCTCGTCATCTCGATCGCCAAGAAGTACACGAACCGCGGCCTGCAATTCCTTGATCTGATTCAGGAAGGCAATATCGGCCTGATGAAGGCGGTCGATAAGTTCGAGTACCGCCGCGGCTACAAGTTCTCCACCTATGCGACCTGGTGGATCCGCCAGGCGATCACCCGCTCGATCGCCGACCAGGCGCGTACGATCCGCATCCCGGTGCATATGATCGAGACGATCAACAAGATCGTCCGTACCTCGCGCCAGATGCTGCACGAGATCGGCCGCGAGCCGACCCCGGAGGAGCTGGCCGAGAAGCTGCAGATGCCGCTCGAAAAGGTCAGAAAAGTCCTGAAGATCGCCAAGGAGCCGATCAGCCTCGAAACGCCGATCGGTGACGAGGAAGATTCGCATCTCGGCGATTTCATCGAGGACAAGAACGCCATTCTGCCGATCGACGCGGCGATCCAGTCGAACCTCCGCGAGACGACGACGCGCGTTCTCGCCTCGCTGACCGCCCGCGAGGAACGCGTTCTCCGCATGCGCTTCGGCATTGGCATGAACACCGACCACACGCTCGAGGAGGTGGGCCAGCAGTTTTCGGTGACCCGCGAACGCATCCGCCAGATCGAGGCGAAAGCGCTCCGCAAGCTGAAGCATCCGAGCCGCTCCCGGAAGCTCCGGAGCTTCCTGGACAGCTGATCGTCCAAGGCAAGAGACACAAAAAAAAGCCCGGCCATCGTGCCGGGCTTTTTCGTTCTGGTCACTCGTGTTCGGAGCTCGGAAGCGCTGCCTACTCCTCGATCCCCCAGACCATGTTGACCTGGACCTCGACGGAGACCTCGCCGCCTTCCAGCGGCACCGCTGCCTCGTCCATTTGCGCGCGCGCCATCGCCATCATCTTCGGCTGCGGGCGGCCATAGCTCTGTTCGGAGATCGACTGGATGGGCCCGAGGGTGATTCCGGCCGCCTCGGCGAGCTGTTCGGCGCGGGCACGCGCGTCCTCGACCGCCTTTTTGCGGGCCTCTTCTTCGAGCGGCTTCGGGTCGTCGATGGTGAACGACAGATTCTGGACGCGGTTGGAGCCGAGCTCCACGACCTTGTCGAGCGTCGAGCCGGCGCTTTCAAGATCGCGGATGCGAACCGTGAGGAGGTTGTCGACGCGGTAGCCGACGATCTTGCGCTCGGAAGCCTGGCCTGGGCGCGGCTGCTCGTAGACCGGCTGGATGGAGAAGCCGGAGGTCTGCAGGTCACGGTCGGCGATGCCCTGGTCCTTCAGCGCCTGGGTCACCTTCGTCATCGCCTCCGAATTGGCGCGAAGCGCCTCCTGCGCGCTCTTCGCCTGTTCCGACACGCCGAGCGTGACGACGGCCATGTCTGGCGTTCCGAATGCCTCGCCGTTGCCGGAGACGTTGATTTGCGGGCGCTCCGGCCCATCCTGTGCGAGCGCCGGTGCTGCGAATGCGGCGAGCGAGAGGGCGAGGGCCGGGGCGATAAGGCGTCTGGTCGGCATGTCGGTTCTCCGGGGTGCGTGAATCTGTGGCCCGTGCGAATGCCTGCCGAATGCGGCTCTTTTTGGGGCTGTTGTGTCGCGCCGGCTTGCCCGGTGCCGGGCAATCGCGTACCTGACGCCTGTCTGGGTCCGTAGCTCAATTGGTTAGAGCCGGCGGCTCATAACCGCTTGGTTGCAGGTTCGAGTCCTGCCGGACCCACCACGCCCTTTTCCCCCGCATGCTCTCGAACGAATTCTGATGCGCGCTGCTCGCCAAAGCTGTGCGGGACGAGGCGTTGGCCTCTGCGCAGCCTTTCGCGCAGCGGGTGAGGCGTTTACGGCATTGCGTGGCGCTCGCTCATCCGTATTGTGCGCGGCCTCAGATGGATTTTTCGATCACCAAAGAGCGCTTTGCCGAAAAATCGTTCGTATTGGTGAGGCGAAAACGGGAGGAAGAAAATGAAAATTTCGCAGTTTGGCGCGATTGCGCTGTTTTCCGCCACACTTGCCGCGATGGCGGGGCCGGCTTCGGCCGAAACCTATCGTTTGTCGCAAAATACCAGCAACACGACGACCTGGCAGAAGGGCGCCGAGAAGTTCAACGAGCTTCTGGGTGAGGCGACCGACGGCAAGATGGAAGTCCGTATCTTCCCGAATGCGCAGCTCGCCGGTGGCGACCAGATGAAGCAGACGGAGATGGTGAGCCGTGGCTCCATCGACTTCATGCTGACCTCCGCGATCAACGTCACGCCGCTTGTGCCGGAGCTTGCGGTCTTCTCGTTGCCGTACCTCTATTCGGACTATGACGCGGTCGACGCCACGACGAGCGGCGAGCCGGGGCAGAAGATCGAAGAGATCTTGAAAGAGCACGGCATCATCGCTCTCGCCTGGGGCGAAAACGGCTTCCGCGAAGTGACCAACAATGTCCGTCCGATCAAGACGCCGGAGGACATGCAGGGCCTCAAGATGCGCGTCTCGGGTCCGATGTACATCGACGTGATGCAGGCGCTCGGCGCCAACCCGCAGCAGATGCAATGGTCGGAGACGTTTCCGGCTCTGCAGCAGGGCGTGGTCGACGGCCAGGAAAACCCGATCGGTGCCGTCATCATCCCGCAGCGCGTCTACGAGGTGCAGAAATACCTGACCACTTGGCACTATTCCTACGACCCGCTTTTCCTCGGCGTCAGCGAGAAGCTGTGGGATTCGTGGGATGATGAGACGAAGACCACGGTGAAGAAGGCCGCCGAAGAGGCGATGGAATACCAGAAGGAAATCAGCCGTGAAGGCACGGCCAAGGGCGTCGAATTCCTGCGCGAACAGGGAATGGACGTCTACGAGCCGAACGCCGAAGAGATCGACGCTTTCCGCGAAGCGACCAAGCCGGCCTTCGACACCTGGTCGAAGAAGGTGGGCGAGGATCTCGTGAAGAGCTTCCAGGACACCATCGCTCAGTCGAACTGAGGCATCGCTCGTGCAGGCGGGGTGTCTGTGCCCGCCTGCACGTTCAGCCTTTGAGGAGGTTTCGTGTCGTTCCTGTTGCGCGAAGCGGAGAAGATCGTCTGCGCGGTGATCCTTCTTGCGATGACCGGCCTAGGCTTCGCCAATGTGGTCGTGCGCTATCTGACCAGCTATTCGCTCGCATCGACGGAAGAGCTCCTCACCAACGGCTTTCTGCTTTTGACGGTTTTCGGCGCGGCCATCGCCGCACGCAACGGCGAGCATCTTGCCGTGACCATCCTCTACGATGCCGTGCCGAGGCCGGTTCGGAGGGCGATCCTCGTCCTGTCGAGCGTCCTCTCCGTCGCTCTCCTCGCGATGTCGGCCTGGTTCACCTGGCAGCTTTTCGCGAACCAGTTCGAGAGTGGTGTGCGCTCCTACGCGCTGCAGATCCCGGCCTGGTACTACAGCGTGGCCCTGCCTTTCGGCTTCGCGCTCGTCATTATCCGCTACATTCAGCATGCCTTCGAGCGCTGGCGCGGTGACACGCATGAGGTCGTCGCCGATGTTTGACCTCGATGCAGGCACGCAGATGGTGATCCTGTTCTTCGTGCTGTTGTTCCTGCGCGTGCCAGTCGCGTTCGCCCTCGGGCTTTCCGCCGTCTATGCGATGTGGGCGATCGGCTTCGGTCTCGATATGGCGGGCGATCTCATCGCGAGCGGGATCGCCAAATTCTCCCTGCTGGCGATTCCGTTCTTCATCCTTGCCGGCACCCTCATGGGCTCCCTCGGCATTGCTGAGCGTATGATCGCCTTCTTCCGCGTTCTCGTCGGCGGCCTGCCGGGGGGCATGGGGCTTGTCGGAACCGTCGTCTGCCTCTTCTGGGGTGCGGTCTCGGGCTCCGGGCCGGCATCGGTTGCCGCAATCGGCCCGCTGATCGTGCGCGGCATGGCCGAGGATGGCTATCCGAGAGCTTTTGCAGCCGGCCTCGTCTGTGCCGGTGCGGGACTTTCCATCGTCATTCCCCCCTCGATCGGTCTCGTCATCTACGGCGTCATTGCCGAAACCTCGATTTCGGACCTCTTCACGGCAGCGATCATCCCGGGCCTTGTCATGGGGCTCTTGATGCTCGTCGCTCTGCCTTTCGTGCCGAAAGTGGATGCGAACGAGATGCCGCCGAGCCTGGAGCGCCTGATGCCGCAGGATTTTTCGGAGCTCCCATACGGGCGGCGGCTGTGGCGCTCCTTCCTGCATTCCTTCTGGGGTCTGATGACACCGCTCGTCATCCTGGGCGGTATCTATTCCGGCATCTTCACGCCGACCGAAGCGGCGATCGTGGCGACCGTCTATGCGCTCTTCGTCGGCGGCCTCGTCTACCGCACCTTGAGCTTTGCGACGCTCTACGAGGCGCTGTCCGCAGCTGCGGCATCCTCGGCCGTCGTCATGCTTGTGGTGGCCTATGCAAGCCTCTTCGGCTGGGTGGTGACGGTCGATGATCTCATCGGCAAATACTCGACCGTGCTTCTCGGGTTGAGCGACCAGCAATGGGTCATCCTCATCGTCATCATGCTCATCCTCCTGATCGCGGGGATGTTCATGGACGCGATCACCATCATGTTCATCACGCTGCCGATCTTCCTGCCGGTCATGCGCGAACTCGGCTGGGATCCGGTCTGGTTCGGCGTCCTGGTGATGGTCAATCTGGCGATCGGGCTCTTCACGCCGCCCGTCGGCATCAATCTCTACGTGGCAGCCAATATGACGTCGCTGCCGCTGGAGAAGATCGCGCGCGGCGCCGTGCCGTTTTTGATCACGAGTCTCATCGGCCTCATCCTCATCGCCGCCTTTCCGGGGCTGTCGAGCGTGCTCGTCGAGGTGTTGAAATAGGCGGCGGCGAGGTTCTGCCGTCCTGGCGAATGAGCGTGGTCAGGTGGCGGATGACCTGTCGGAGGCCCGAAGGATCCAACTCGCAATCTTCGGCCAGGTTTGCGACAGCGTGCGCGAGCTCATGAAAAGCCCGATATGGCCGCCGGGCACCGTCTCCTTCACGATCGCGTCCTTGGGCGTTCCAAGGAGACGGTCGGCCTCCAGCACCTGCTCCGGTGTGGTGATGTCGTCGGCGGCGCCGGCAAGGAGATAGACCGGGCAGCGGACATCGCTCAGCTTGAGCGGCCGTCCGAGGCCGACGAAGGTGCCCTTGGCGAAGCGGTTCTCCTTGAAGATCTCTTTGATCACCTGGAGATACCAACGTCCCGGCAGGTCGATCGGGTTTTCGTACCAGCTCTCGAAGGTCTCGCGTTTGGCGAGATAGGCCGGGTCGTCGATGTGCTCGTAAAGCTCGATGTGCTCGTCAATGTAATGCTCGGCGGGATGCATGTTCTTCCAGCCGCGCAGCATAAAGCGGCCGAGCATCAGCCCCCCGCCGAGTTCCACGAGTTCGCGGTAGAAGGAAAGGGGAGAGGCCTGCACCATGCGCTTGATGGGGCCGTCGCCGGCATTCGTGTCGATGGGCGCTCCCGCGAGAACGAGGCTTTTGACCTTCTCTGGAAAGCGCGCGGCAAGCATGGCCGATGCCCAGCCGCCCTGACAGAGCCCGACGAGATCGACCGAACCGCCGAGATCCTCGATCGCGACGAGAAGTTCTTCCAGATAATTGTCGACCTCGAAGTCGCGCATGTCGGGGGTGGCCGACTTCCAGTCCGTCAGGGCGACATGGGCGATGCCGCCATCGAGCAGCGTTTGGACGAGGCTTTGGCCCTTGTGATAGTCGGCGATCATCGCGCTATGCCCGGCATAGGGGGCGATGACGAGCGTCGGGCGCCCTTCTTCGCGTCCGTAATCGCGCAGATGCATGGTTCTCAGTTCGAGGCGGACCCGGTTCTCCGTCGCAAGCTGCGGCCGCAGTTCGTGATGGATCTTGATTTCCTCCTCGATGAATTTGACGTTGCGGGCATAGAGTTCCGCTTCCTCTTCAGCGAGAGCGGACGCCATGGCGACCGGCCAGAAGGCCGGCACGCTGGCGAGCTTGAACTCATGCGGTCGCGGCGTTCCTTGAGACATGACGACGGCTTCCCCCGTGACGAGCTAAAGACGGGAGCTATTGTCCGCTCCCCGTCTTCAGGTGGCGTGTCGAAAAAGCCCGGGCAAGTCGCCGTTAGGCGGGGCAGGGCTGCGCGAAACGAGCCTCTGCCGCGCTGAAGTCACCGATCAATCCGGATCGTCGCTTTCTCGCGACCGACCCTTGCCGACATTGGTGCGGAAGAACGAGCCGACGATAATCGGCAGGATGAAGCCGACGATCGCGAGCCCCCAGAGCGTGATCGACAGCCACGAATCGACGAGCGCCGACCAGTCGCCGTTGGAGATCGTCAGCTCGCGGCGCAGATTGACCTCCATTTGGCCTCCAAGGAGGACGCCGAGGATTACCGGCACCAATGGTACGTCGAGCTTGCGCAACAGCCAGCCGCCCAGGCCGAAAAGCACCATGACGACGAGGTCGAAGGTCGAACCGGAAATGCCGTAGACGCCGACGAAGGCGATCATCGCGACCGCCGGCATCAGGTATTTCGGCGGCACGAGAAGAACCCGCACGAACAAAGAGACGAGCGGGATGTTCATGATCAGCAAGATGATGTTGCCGATGAAAAGCGCCGCGATCAGGCCCCACACGACATCCGGATTGGACTGAAAGAGGAGCGGGCCAGGCGTGATGTTGAGGGCGAGCAGCATGGCGAGCAGCACCGCCGTCGTGCCCGAGCCTGGAACGCCGAGCGCCAGCATCGGAACGAGGGCGCCACCGGCGGCGGCATTGTTGCCAGCCTCTGGCGCAGCAACGCCGCGAGGGTCGCCCTTGCCGAAGGTGCCATTGCGGTCGGAGACGCGCTTTTCCACCGAATAGGCGATGAACGAGCCGAGCGATGCACCGGCCCCGGGCAGGACGCCGGCGAGGAAGCCGAGAACGGTCGAGCGCCCCATCGTGCCGGCGGTCTTGCGGAGCATCGAAAGCGGCGCGGTAACGCGGTTGACGAGCTTGCTCGCGTCCTCCGCATGAGCTTCTTCGCCGCGGTGTTCCAGGAAGATGAACACCTCAGAGACCGCGAACAGGCCGACGATCGCGACCAGAAAATCGATGCCGTCGTAAAGATGCACCTCGCCGAAAGCGAAGCGTGGCACGCCCGTCTGGGCATCGACGCCGATCATGGCGATCCCCACCCCGAGGGCTGCGGAGAAGGCGGCCTTCGCCTGATTGCGGCTGGCGATACCACCAAGCGTGGCAAAGGCGAGGGTGAAGAGCGCGAAGTACTCCGCCGGGCCGAAGAGCAGGGCGACCTTGACGAGCTGCGGGGCGAGGAAGACGAGCCCCCAGGTTGCAAAGAACGAGCCGACGAAGGAGGCGATGCCGGAAAGTGCGAGCGCCTCGCCGGCCTTGCCCTGCTGGGCCATCGGATAGCCGTCGAGCGTCGTCATCAGCGCCGGCTCGTCACCCGGAATGTTGAGCAGGATCGACGAGATGCGCCCGCCATACATGGCGCCGTAATAGACGCTGGTCAGAAGGATCAGAGCCGGCGTTGCAGGCAGGCCGAGCGTGAAGGCGAGAGGGATGAGAATGGCGACGCCGTTCGAAGGCCCCAGTCCAGGCAGAGCGCCGAAGATCGTGCCGAGGAAGCAGCCGAGAAGAGCCAGAAGCACGTTCTGGAAGGTGAGAGCGACGGCAAAACCATCGGCAAGGGAGGAGAGTGCGTCCATCGTAAAATCCTCCGCTTTCTCAAAAGCCCCAGGGGCCGCGCGCGAGCGACAGGCCGAGGACGACGCCGAAAAGGACGTAGATGCCAACCGAAATGGTGGCACCTGCGATCGCCGCTTGCACAGGCCCCGCGCCGAGACGCCAGGACAGAAACATTGCGGTGATGGCGGTCGTCAGGACAAAGCCGCCGATCGGCAGCGCATAGGCGTAACCGAAGAGCACTGCGGCGGCGAAAAGCACTTCCATCGTGCGCCCGAAGCTCGCCCATTGCGGTTCCGGATCGGGCTTGATGATGAAATAGATGGACGAAAGTCCGAGAATGACGCCGATGATGATCGGAAACGTCTTTGGTCCGACCGGATCGGACATGAAGCTTTCCTGGATGAGCGTCGCCTGCCAGATATAGAACGCGGCAAGCGCAACGCCGATCACGCCGAGTATCCGATCGCTCATGATCTCTTCCCGTTATCGAAGAGGGCCGCGCCGAGGTCCGGCACGGCCCTTCGCGGTGTCACCTGATGATGCCGATTTCTTTGGAGAGATCTTTGATCTCCGCGACGGAGTCTGCCACGAATTTCTCAAAATCTTCGCCCTGAAGATCCAGCGGGGCAAGGCCATTGGAGGCCATGATCTTCTTCCATTCGTCGGATTTGTAGGTTTTGCCGATGGTTCCGACCCACCAATCATAGGCTTCGTCCGACATGCCGCCCGGAGCATAGAAGCCGCGCCAATTGGCGCCGACGGCATCGATGCCCTGTTCCTTGGCGGTCGGGAATTTCGAGAAATCGCCGGGCAGGCGTTCCGGAGCGAGGACGGCGAGGACTTTGATGTCGCCGGAATCGACAAAACCCTTCGCTTCCGATGCATCGCCGGAGAAGGCCTGAACGGAGCCCGCGAGAAGCTGGGTCACCGCTTCGCCACCGCCTTCGAACGCGACGTATTTGATCTGACGCAGCTTATCGATGCCGGCGCGCTTGGCTGCGATCAGGACCTTCAGATGATCCCAGCCGCCGACGGCCGAGCCGCCTGAAACCGCGATCGAAGAGGGGTCGGCCTTGATGGCGTCGAACAGCTCGGGAAGCGTGTTGAATTTCGAATCCTTGGCGACCGCGATGATGCCATAGTCGGCGCCGACGGAGGCGAGCCAGCGGACCTGATCCATGTCGCCGCCGGGATAGGCGCCCTGGGCGAGGCGGCTCGAGGTTGCCGAAGAGGCTGCGACGATGAGGTTGTTGTCGTCATTGCGCTTGTTGACGACTTCGGCAAACGCGACGCCGCCGGATCCGCCGGCGAGATTGGTGACCTTCATCGTGCCTGGGATGAAGTCCAGATCCTGCATGGTCTTGCCGACCTGGCGGCAGGTGAAGTCCCAGCCGCCGCCGGGATTGGCGGGGGCGATGCATTCGGTCGACGACGGCTCGAAGGCCGACGCCCGGTCGCTCAGCGTGGCCGTGGCGAAGGCCAGCGGCAGAGCAAGTACAAGCAAACGACGCAATGACATGGTCATGAATCCTCCCTGATTTGACCATTCTGACGCAGCTTCTGGCTGCGATAGGAAGCCGGCACTTCGCGCGGAGCCATTCCGTCGAAGGTCCAGCGATAGGCTGGTGGTGTCGGGCCCTTATTGCGGCCACCCTGACACATCTGCTCCCAGGCATGGGAGAGAATGCCGACGGAACGTGACAGGCAGAAGAGGCCCCTGGCAAGAGGAGCCGGAAAGCCGAGCTCGGCGTAGATGACGGCGGTTGCCCCATCGATGTTCATCGGGACGGGTTTGCTCTTCGCCTCCGTCAGCGTTTTTTCAATTGCACGACCGATCTTCGCAAAGCGTCCGGAAACGGTCCCGGCCGCGGCTGCCTCGTCGACAAGCCCAAGGAGGCGGGGCGCGCGGGGATCGACAGGCTTGTGAAAGCGGTGGCCGAAGCCGGGCACGAAACGGCCGCGTTCCGCCTGCCAGCGGTCTAGGATATCGGCCGTCTTTTCCGGCCCGCCGGCGTCGTCGATCATGTGGTAGAGTTCGACGGCCTGCTCGCCTGCGCCACCATGCACGTCGTCGAGGAAATTGACTGCGGACGCCATGGCGCCATTCAAGGGCAGGCCACAGGTGACGGCCATGCGAGCCGCCGCG
The DNA here is from genome assembly GCF_025379905.1 of Afifella sp. JA880. Classification (NCBI taxonomy): domain Bacteria; kingdom Pseudomonadati; phylum Pseudomonadota; class Alphaproteobacteria; order Hyphomicrobiales; family Afifellaceae; genus Afifella; species Afifella sp. JA880. The sequence continues at coordinate 544,222 of NZ_JAOANH010000001.1, read as the reverse complement.
ATCGAAGGAGCCTGAGGCCCATGATCGACGGCCGCTACGAGCGCCGCCTCAAATAGGGCCGCCTCGTCATGGCCTGGCAGTTCGCCGCGCGTCATGAGCCAGATCATCTCGGGAAAACTGACCTGGCCGATGAGGTCCTGGACCGGGTAGCCGCGGAAACTGATCTTGCCCGGCTCCATCTCGATGATGGAGGTGCGCCACCAATCGGACACGTCGCTCATATCGCACCTTCCTTCTGAAGCGTCTCGATCTCGCTCGCCGGCAGTCCGAGAGCGCCGTAGACTTCCTGGTTGTGCTCGCCGAGTTGCGGCGGCGGCGCGTCGACGCTGGGTGCCTCGCCACTCATCTTGATGCCGGTGCGGATGACCGTGATGTCGCGCCCGACGCCTGGAACGTTCTGGAAAGTCCCGAGCATTCCTCTTTCGGCGATCTGCGGATGCGCCAGGATGTCAGGGACACTCATCACGGCACCCGCCGGGACGCCGATCTCGTTCAATTCGCGCACCCAGTCGCGTGCAGGGCGGCGTGTCAGTGCCGTTTCCAACTCAGCCTTGAGACGAACGCGGTTCTCCTTGCGCTTCTCGCGGGTGGCGAAATCCGGATCCTGAAGCAGGTCCTCGCGTCCAAGATGGCGGGCAAGGAGTTGCCACTGCTCGTCTTTGTTGGCCGCGATGTTGAGAAGCCCGTCCTGCGCCTGGAACGAGCCGGAAGGTGCAGACGTCATGTTTTCGTTGCCCTTCGGCGAAGGCTCGACGCCGCCGATCAGATAATTCGAGACGACCCAGCCCATGGTGGCGATCGTCGCTTCGAGCATGGAAACATCAAGAAACGCACCGCGCTCCTCGGCATTGAGGGCAGCTGCGATTGCAAAGGCCGCGGTCAATCCGCCGATCGTGTCTGCGATCGGGTAGCCGACGCGCAACGGGCCTGAATCATTGTCGCCGGTGATCGACATGACGCCGGACGCGCCCTGGATGATCTGGTCGTAGGCGGGGCGTCCGATCCAGGGGCCGCTTTGCCCGAAGCCGGAGATGGCGCAGTAGATGAGCTGCGGGTTGACGTCCTTCAGCGCCTCATAGCCCACGCCCAGCCGCTCCATGACGCCGGGGCGAAAATTCTCGACGAGCACATCAGCGCTTTCCACCAGGCGGCGGAAAATGGCTTTGCCGCGCTCGTCCTTGAGGTTGACCGTGACGGATTTCTTGCCGGCGTTCTGCGCCAGGAAGGAGATGCCCATGTTGCGGGCATTGAGCTCGGGATCGGCCCCGAGCTGGCGCGCGAGGTCGCCTCGACCCGTCGCCTCGACCTTGATCACCTCCGCACCGAAATGCACGAGCTGATGGCAGCAGAATGGACCTGCGAGGACGTTCGTCAGGTCGAGAATGCGGATACCGGCGAGGGGCCGGAGCATGGCGTCTCCTTTTCGATCAGAGGGATAGCGGGACGTGCGGAATCAATTCCGCAAGTTGGGCCGATGTCCTCCGGATCGTTCTTCATTGTTCTTGCGTTCTGTCAGGTAGAACGTATATTCAACGTAGCAGAACGATTGTATAGCGGCAAGAGGGGAAGACAATTGTGGCAGCGGCTGAAAACGGTGGTTCCAACGATGCGGGCCAGCGCGGCGTAGAGGCCGTCGAGCGGGCCTTCCGCATCCTGGCCTGCTTCGATGAGGGAGAGTTGACACTCACGCTTGCGGAGCTTGCGCGCCGCACGGGCCTCTACAAGAGCACGATCCTGCGGCTCTGCGTGTCGCTGGAGCGTTACGGTTACATCGCGCGCCAGCCCGATGGGCGCTATCGGCTCGGCGCGACGGTGTGGCGGCTTGGGGCGCGTTACCGGCAGAATTTCACCGCTGCAGACCTCATCCGCCCGGAACTGCGTCGTCTGGCCGAGACGATCGGTGAGACGGCATCCTTCTATGTTCGCGACGGTGACAGCCGTGTCTGCCTTTATCGCCATGAGCCGGACCGCGCGATTCGTCACCACATCGTGGAGGGCGCGCGTATGCCGTTGACGGCGGGGGCGGCGTCCCACCTTCTCCTTGCCTGGACTGAGGATGATCCGCGGTACCGGGAGATCCGGCGGGTGGGGCACGCGGTCTCTCTGGGTGAACGCGATTCAGACATCGCTGCGATCGCCGTCCCTGTCTTCAGTCCCGACGGCAATTTGCGCGGCGCGCTCGCCATCTCCGGGTTGATCACGCGCTTCGACGACGCCCGGCGCGAGACGGTGCTGGTGGCGTTGAAAGAAAGCGCCGAGCGGATCGGTCGCCAGAAGACGGTCTCCTGAGACGCTCAGTCAGGCTTGCCGGGCGTGTGTGGCTTTGCGAGGTGTTTGAGGCCGAGCGGGATCAGCGCCACCATGAGTGCGACCCGGACGAGATGATGACAGGCCACCATCGCCGGCGCGATGTGAAGGGCGACTGCGACCACCCCCATCTCCGGGGCGCCGCCGGGCAGGAATGACAGAAGCAGCGGCGCCGCGTCGATCCCGGTGAGTTTCGAGGCGGCAAGGGCGGCGAGGAAGGTGCTGAAGGATAGCACCACGCCGATGATCGCTGACATCCAGCCGTCGCTCAAAATGTCTCGAAGCCGATAGCCGACGAAGCGGACGCCGACATTCGCGCCGATAATGATTTGTGCGACGATTGAGATCTGCGCCGGCACATGCGCCTCGACGACGCCGAGGCTGTGGACGAAGGCGGACAGGACGAGCGGGATCAGCAGGAGACCCGAAGGCACTTTCATCACCCGCCCGAGAAAATAGCCGGCGATCGCGCAGCCGAGAAGCAGCAGAAGATCAAGGGGCGACCCGTCGATTGGCGGCAGGCTGCCTGGACGCGTGGCTCCGGCGAGATCGTAATCCCCGAGAAGATGGATGAGGATCGGCATCGTCACCAGAAGGGCGACGAGGCGGGCGGAGTGGCAGAGCACGACCCGGCGGGGATCCGCGCCATAGGTTTCGGCAATGACGCTGACGACCGACAGACCCCCGGCATCGCCGCCAGAAAGGCGGTTGCCGGCGTCATCTTCGCCCATGTCCGCAGAACCAGAAAGGCGAAGAAGAAGAACGCGATCGACAACAAGATCATGATCAGGAGGCTCGGCCACCAGCCGGGGATCGCCTTCACCGTTTCTGGGTCGAAGCCGGCCCCCAGCATCGTGCCGACGATCACCATGGCGTAACCGCGCCAGGAACCCGGCAGGGCGAGCCGGACCCCGAAAAGCGACAGGAGGCCGGTCGCCGAAAAACTTCCGAGCACCCATGGCAGTGGGATCGACAGCGCGGTGAAGGTGAGGCCGCCGGTGAGGCCGGCGGCAAGAGTGGCAAGACCGATGAGAAGGGTTGATGCTCGGCCGGATGTCTTCTGGCTCAAGACGAGCCGGCGGCCGCTTCCTCCGCGCTTTGCCGGTTTTCACGATGGCGGCGCCACAGGGGCAGCACCACCGCGGAAAGCAGAAGCAGGACGAGGAACAGGATCGCGATCGGCCGCTCGGCGAGATAGGCGAGCGGGTTGCCGCCCGAGATCTGCAATGTGCGCACCATCTCACCCTCTGTCATGCGGCCAAGAAGCAGGCCGATGACCGTCGCTGCGACGGGATAGGAATGCCGGCGCATCATCCAGCCGAGCCCGGCAAAGACGGCGACCGTCACGGGACCAGCGATGGTGCCGGTGATACCGAACCCGCCCCAGGCACACAAGGCGAGAACGGAGGGTACGAGGTAGCTGAGCGGCACGCGTACCACCATGCCGAGCACGCGCAGCGACAGGATGCCGACGACCGCAAGCAGGATCACCTGGCCCATATTGCCGATGATGATGGAGTAGACGACGTCCCGGTTGTCTCTGATGAAGGACGGTCCGCCCACGAGATTGTGGAAAGAGAAGGCCGCGAGGAGCACGGCCGTTGCCGCACCGCCCGGCACGCCGAGTGCCAGAAGCGCCGTCATCGATCCGCCTTCGGAGGATGAGTTTGATGATTCGGCCGCGACGACGCCCTCAGGCTCGCCCTTGCCGAACTTTTCCGGATGGTCGGAGCTGCGGCGCACTTCGCCATAGGCGACGAGATTTGCAACCGAGGAGCCGACGCCCGGCACCGCTCCGATCAGGGCGCCGATCAGGCTGCCGCGGATCAGGGTCTTCGGATAGCGAAACGTCTTGAGGAAGCCCTTGAGGAGCGCCGAGAGCGAAATCGTGCGCAGGCCCTTGGCGTCGACGAGATAGGAATTGCCGCGCAGCCGGAGAAGCTCGGAGGCGGCAAACATGCCGATCATCGCCGGGACCACCGGGATACCGTCGATGAGATAGGGATTGCCGATGGTCGTGCGCATCGTGCCGGTCGTCGACATGCCGATCTGGCTCAGAAGCAGACCGAGAAGGCCCGCATAAAGGCCCTTCGCCATGGTGCTGTCGTTGAGCGTGGCGATGAGGGTGAGCCCCCAGAACACCACCATCACCATTTCAAGCGGACCGAGCTTCAAGACGACGACGGTCAGCGGTTCGATCAGGAGAAAGAGCAGGACATAGCCGACAAAAGCGCCGACGACGGAGGCGCCGAGGCCGAGGCCCAGCGCTTCGTTATGCCGGCCCTGACGGGCCATTGGATAGCCGTCGAAGGCGGTCGCGACGCTCGACGACGAACCGGGGATGTTCATCAAGATTGCCGTGACGCCGCCACCATAGGCGCCACCGGTGAAAATCGACGTCAGGAACAGCATCGCCTGAAGGAAATCCATGTTCCAGGTGAGCGGCAGGAAGACGGCCATCGCCATGGAGATCTGCAGGCCCGGAATGGCGCCGAAGACAAGCCCGATGAGAAGGCCAGGCAGGACATAGAGCCAGGGGCCGAAACCGCCGAAAAGAAGGTCGAGCGACTGTGAAAGTGCGAGGCCGTCGATCATGAAAGGACCGCCAGGGGCATGGGGAAGGGAAAGAGCGAGCCGAAGCTCTCCACCAGGAGCGCTGTAAATACGGCCGCGTAGAGCGGCGGCGCCCAGAGGCGCTTTTCACCGCTCAGATGCACCCCGATCCACACGAAGAAGAATGTCGCGAGATCGAAGCCGACCTTGGTCAGCGCCACGCAGAAGACGCCGAAGCAGGCAAGCAGAACGACATCTCCGAGGGTCTCGCGGAGCGGTGTCCTTTCCAGGCCTTCCGGATCGTGGGGGCGCAGCAGGCTCTTGCCGAGGATGAGGGCGGCAAGCACGAGGAGCGCGATTCCGACAGGCACGACGACGATGAGATTGTAGAGCTTCGTCGATGCGGAAATGGCGCTCCAGTTGAGATAGATCGCGGTGATCGATCCGAGGATCAGAAAGACGAGATGAGTGGGCGCGATACGCAGCGGCATGATCTGCGACAGACCTCGGGAAAGATTTCGCCGGAAGGGTGGGGGGAGAGGGCAAGAGCCCTCTCCAGGCGGGTTCAGCCCGCGACGTCGTTAAAACGCTTCAAGATCTCGAAGTTGGACTTGATGATCTCGGTGGTTTTTTCCGGCCCGAGCCATTCGGCGCCGATGCCCTGCTTCTTGAGGCTTTCGACGAATTCCGGGTCGTCGAGAGCCGCCTTGTAGGCGTCCGTGATGCGCTGGAAGCGCTCCGGATATTTCTCCTTGAAGGTCGCATGGGCCGCGAGGCCGCGCATCGAGCCGACGAGCGGTGGCACGGTCACGCCCTCGTCCGAGAGAGCCTCGTTCAAGGTCGGGGCGTCCCAATCCGGCAGGCGCTTCTCGGAGGCGACGGCGAGGGGGCGGATATATTCTGCAATCGACAGCGACCCGTCGGCGCCGAGCACTGTCATGTCGACCTGTCCGCCGGCTGCGGCGGTGCGGGCTGCCGACCCCGATTCGTAGGTGACGATGTTCACGTCATCCTCCGAAAGGCCGTAGCCTTCGAGCATCAGGAGCGCGTTGATGTAGCCCGTGGAGCCGGGAACGACGCTGATCGAATGCTTGCCCGGCTCTTCCTTGATGGCGGCGGCGAACTCGTCGAGCGTCTTGTAGGGGAGATCCTTGTTGAGCGCGAAGAGATCGATATCCGTCCACTGGCCGTTGATGAAGGCGAAGTCGTCGAGCGTGTAGTCGGCGTCTTTCTGCAGGATGGCGTTGCTGATGTAGGGGTGGATCGACGTCGCCAGGAAGAAGCTGCCATCGTCGGGCATGTTGAGGAAGTAGGTGTGGCCCACATGGCCGCCACCACCCTTCTGGTTGACCACCCGGATCGGCACGCCGAGTTCATCCTGCATCTTCTGAGCCAGCATGCGTGCGGTACGGTCGGCCGAGCCGCCTGGTCCGAGCGCCACCACGAAGGTGATCTGCTGGTTCGGCCAGTCGTCCTGCGCCTGTGCCGAGATCGATGTTCCGAGCAAGGTCATGCCGGCGACGAGGCCGGCCAATGCGGAGCGTCTGGTGAGTTTCATAATTGTCCTCCCGCTTTTGTTGTCTTCGCGGAATTTGCACCGCCGAGCGAGAATGTCAACAATGTGAGAGGGGTGACGGCACTGGCTCGGGCAATAGGGGGCGCTTGTCAGAGGCGTACTATTCTTCTAAGTGAGACAAAACAGGGGGTTGTGGCCCTAAATTGAATCTGCCTCGTCATTGAGCAGAAAACGCCGCTAGTGTTGGGGGAGGCATATTGTCGACAATTGCAGTCAGGCACGGCGATTCCTCTGCCGCCATTCTGGAGCGTCTGCGGGCCGATATCCTGGCCGGACGCCTGGTTCCTGGAGAGCGCCTCGGCGAAGTGGCTCTGGCGAGACGCTTCGAGGTGAGCCGCGGGCCGGTCCGCGAGGCGCTGCGGCTTCTGGCAGATGCCGGGCTCGTCAGTTTCACGCCCAATGTGGGCGCGCGCGTGCGCGAACTCTCCCTCGCGGACGCCCGTGTCCTCTATGAGCTGCGCGAAGCGCTGGAGGCTGAAGCCGCGAGGCTTGCGGCACTCAGGGCGACGCCGGAAGAGGCGCAGGATCTCGGGGCGCTCTTGAAGCAGCACGCAGGAGAGATCGCCGCCCATCCCGTGGGCGCTTACTTTCAAAGCGGTGGCGATGCGGATTTTCACATCGTCATCGCCAGGCTTTCAGGAAACCCACTCATCCTGCGGCTTCTCGATTCGGAGCTTTATCCGCAGCTCTCCCTTCTGCGCCGCCGCCATGGCCGCGTGCAGGGCCGGGGCCGCGAGGCGCTGATCGAACACGAGCGCATCCAGGAGGCGATCGCAGCTGGCGACGGCGAGCTCGCCGGACTTTTGATGCGCCGGCATATCCGCGCGAGCTGGACCTCGCTTGCCGGCGAACTCTCTCAAGAGGAGGAACGATGACCCAGCAGCGCATTCCTGCTGTTTTCATGCGCGGCGGCACCTCGAAGGCGATCATGTTGAAGGAGCAGGATCTGCCTGAGGACCGCGCTCTGTGGCCGGCGCTTTTTCGCAAGATGCTCGGCAGTCCCGATCCGAACGGGAGGCAGCTCGATGGCCTCGGTGGTGGCATTTCTTCCCTGAGCAAGATTTGCGTCATCGGCCCTTCGTCGCGCACCGATGCGGATGTAGACTACACGTTCGCCCAGGTTTCGGTGAAAACCGATGAGGTCGATTTCAGCGGCAATTGCGGCAATATGAGTTCGGCCGTCGGCCCTTTTGCCGCCGACGAGAAAATGGTTGCTGCGCCGCGCGACGGCGAGGCCACGGTCCGCATCCACAACACCAACACGGGCAAGATCATCCGCTCCGTCTTCCGGATGGCAGGCGGCGAGGCTTCCGTCGAGGGCGATGCGGTTTTGCCCGGCGTGGCCGGAAGCGGAGCGCCGGTGCGTCTGGAATTCCTGCATCCTGCCGGAACGCGCGGCAAAGGCCTTCTGCCGGCGGGCGAAGCGCTCACCCGGCTTACGAAGCGTGATGGCAGTGCGGTCGAGGCGAGCCTCATCGATGCCGCGATCCCGACCTGCTTCCTCCCGGCGTCGGCGCTTGGTGTCGATCCGACGATCATGCCGGACGCCCTCGATGCGGCGGGAGACGTGCTTGAGGAGATCGAGCATCTCCGGCGGCAGGCATCCGTTGCCATGGGCATCGCTTCGAGCGTGGACGAGGCGACGAAGATCATCGCCATTCCGAAGATCGGCTTTGTCGCTGCGCCGTCCTCGTTCTCTGACCTGTCCGGTTCTGCTCTCGCGCCCGACGACTTCGACATCCTCGTGCGCATGATTTCGGCGGCTCAGCCGCACCGTGCCGTTCCCATCACCTGCTCGCTCGCTCTGGCGAGCGCGGCCGCGGTCGAGGGAAGTGTCGTGCGCGCGCTGCTCAAGCCGGAGACAGATTTGAGCCGGCTTCGGCTCGGCACGCCGAGCGGCATCGTGACCGTCGGCGTGAAGGTGAACGGCGAGAACGCCGGCGTCCCGGTGATCGAAGCCGCGCATGTTCTTCGGACCCAGCGCCGCCTCATGGAAGGCGCGGTCTGCATCCCCAACCCATCGTGAATTCCCCAAAGTGGAAAACAATCAAGGAGTGCCCATGACCGAGACACCGAACAGACCCGTATGGTTGGAAGAGCCGCTTCCGCGCGATCTTGGCGCCGCGCTTGCCGAAAAATGGTCCTCCGGCGAATTCCTGCAGATCGCGGGTGCCCACGATCCGATGGCCGCGCTTGTAGCGCGCAAGGCAGGGTTTGAGGCATTGTATCTGTCCGGGGCGGCGCTCACGGCGTCTCTCGGCTTGCCGGATCTCGGCCTCCTCACCATGGAAGAGCTCGTCGGACGGGCGCGGGCGATCATCCGCGTGACGAGGCTTCCCTTGGTCGTCGACGGCGATACGGGCTTTGGCGAGGCTTTGAACGCCATGCGCCTCATTCGCGAACTCGAGGATGTGGGTGTGGCGGCCGTGCAGCTCGAAGACCAGGTGATGCCGAAGAAATGCGGCCATCTGAACGGCAAACAGCTCGTTTCCGCCGAAGACATGGCCCAGAAGGTCGCTGCGGCCGCCCGCGCGCGGCGCGATCTCAAGATCATCGCCCGCACCGATGCGGCGGCAAGTGAAGGCGTCGAGGCCGCGATCGAGCGTGCGCGCCTTTACATCGAGGCCGGGGCCGATGCGATTTTCCCCGAGGCGCTCGAAGGCGAAGAGCAGTTCCGCCAGTTCGCTTCGGCCATCAAGGTGCCGCTCCTCGCCAATATGACGGAGTTCGGCCGCACGCCGCAGACTTCGGCCGCGGAGTTTGCCGAGATGGGCTATGCGATGGCGATCTGGCCGGTTTCGAGCCTGCGCATCTGCGCACATGCCATGGAAAAGTTCTTCACCGAGCTGAAGACCACGGGCACCGCGGCCGGCACGGTGAAGGACATGCAGAGCCGGGCCGAGCTCTACGACATCATCAATTATTTCGGTTACGAGTCTTTGGACAAGAAGGTTCTGCGGACGGTCCTCGACCCGGCCTTTGCGGCGTAATCGGATCTTGCTCCGGATTGTCGCCGGCGCGGCTTGCCGTGGTCGGCGTCAATCCCGGGCGAGTGCGGCGACCGGATCGAGCCTGGAGGCATTGCGTGCCGGCAGATAGCCGAAGACGATGCCGATGAGGCTTGAACAGAGGAAGGCCGCGACGATCGAGACGGGCGAGTAGATGAGCTTGAAGCTCGATCCGAGCGCATCGAAAAGGGCGCCGAAGCCGAGCGCCAAAGCGATGCCGAGCACGCCGCCGATCAGGCAGACGAGCACGCCCTCGATCAGGAATTGCTGCAGGATGTCGCTCTGGCGCGCACCGACCGCCATGCGCACGCCGATCTCGTTGATGCGCTCAGACACCGAAACGAGCATGATGTTCATGACGCCGATCCCGCCCACGATCAGCGAAATGAGGGCGATGGAGGCGATCAGGACGGTCAAGGTTTCCGTCGTCGCCGTGATCGTCTGACGGATGTCGTCCGTATTGAGAATGAAGAAATCCTTCGAGCCGTGACGCCGGGTGAGGAGCTCCGTCACGGCCTGTTCGGCGGTATCGGTGGACGTATCGTCGGCGACGCGCACCGTAATGCTCCTGAGTGACTGGTCCCCGAGGAATCGCGCCTGCACCGTCGTATAAGGCAGGTAGAGGTTGAGGTTGCTGCTGGCGCCGAAGCCGCTTTGTTGGGCTCCTGCGACCCCGACGATGCGACAGGGCACCTTGCCGACCAGGATGACCTGGCCGACCGGGCTGCCGTCGAAGTCAGCGAAGAGCGATTGCCGGGTATTGTCGTCGATGACGACGTCTTTCTCCAACCGCCTCACGCTCTCCTGATTGAAGAAGCTGCCGGCGGCGAGCGTCGTGCCCCGAGCCTCGAAATACTGCGCACCGACACCGTTGACGAGCGCACTCGCTTCGATCGAGCCGAAACGCACGTTGGCGCTCGTGGAAACCGTGGGCGTGACGGCTGCCACATAGGGCTGGCCGGCGAGGGCGTCCGCATCGGAGACGACCAGCGTCGTAATCTTGCCCGAGCGCACGTCGCCGAAATCCTTGCCGGGAAAGACCTCCAGCGTGTTCGTGCCGAGGCTTGAGATTTGCGAAAGAACCTGCTGCCGCGATCCTGCCCCGAGCGCCACCACGCAGACGACGGACGCAATGCCGATGATGATGCCGAGCATCGTCAGAAACGTTCTGAGCTTGTGGGCGCGCATGGCTAGCAGTGCCATCCGAAACGCTTCGCCGAAACGATCGACCGCGGCGCGCACACGCCCGCGCCGTCGGTCCTCTGCGATCTCTCCGGCAATCTGTTGCCCGTCCGCCTTGGCGCTGCGGGTGTCGGAAATGATCTCGCCATCGCTGATTTCGATGATCCGCTCGGCGCGCGCCGCGACATTCATGTCGTGCGTCACCAGGATGACGGTCTTGCCCTCTCGGTTGAGCTCTTCGAGGATCTTCAGGACTTCTTCGCCGGAATGCTTGTCGAGGGCCCCGGTCGGCTCATCGGCGAGGATCACCTGCGCGCCGTTCATCAGTGCACGGGCGATGGAGACGCGTTGCTGCTGGCCTCCGGAGAGCTGGCCGGGCCGGTGCTCCAGCCGGTCGGCCATGCCAAGCCGTGCCAGAAGCTCTTCGGCCCGCTCTTCGCGCTCCGCGGGAGGCTGGCCGGCATATATCGCCGGGATTTCGACGTTGCCGAGAGCCGTCAGTTCCGAAAGCAGATGATAGCGCTGGAAGATGAAGCCGAAATGCTCGCGCCGAAGCGCCGCCAGCTGATCGGGTTCGAGTGATGACGTCTCCTGCCCGGAAATCCTGTAGCTTCCCGCTGTCGCACGGTCGAGACAGCCGAGAATGTTCATCAGCGTCGATTTTCCGGAGCCGGAGGCGCCGACGATCGCGACCATTTCTCCGGCATCGATCTGAAGGTCGATGTCCTTGAGAACTGCGATCGTGTCCTCACCGGCGGGAAACTCCCGCCGAAGCTTCTCGAGCGTAATGAGAGGTGTGGCCAATGCCTAGAACCCCATCGGTCCCCGGGGCCCGCGCCGTCGACCGCTCCCAGAGCTGCCTGGCTGACCCATGACGACACGATCGCCTTCCGAAAGGCCGGAAACAACCTCCGCCCGGATCTTGTCGTTGAGGCCGATTTTTACCGTGCGTTCGGCGACGTTGCCATCCGCCTCCAGCACATGGACCGAATACGTCCCGTCAGCACCTTTGCTGCCGAGTGCCGCCGACGGCAAGGTCAGGACATCATGGGCCTGGCCGAGTACGATGTGGACTTCCGCCGTCATGTAGGTGCGCAACTCGCGATCCTGGTTCGGCACATCGAAGATGCCGTTGTAATAGATCGCCTTCTCGGACGCGGAACTCGAGCCTGAGGACGACGAGGCCACCATGCTGTCGCTGGTGATTGATTCCGGTGCGGGCTCGATGAACGAGAGGGTCGATTCGTAGCGACGGTCGGGATTTCCCAGTACCGTGAAATAGACGGGCTGGCCGGGTTTGACGTCCACGACATCGACTTCGGAAATCTCCGCGCGCACGGTCATCGTGTCGAGCTGCCCGAGAATGACGATCGTCGGGGCAGATTGGATGGCATTCACGGTCTGCCCCTCCTGCGTCACCACCCAAAGCACCGTCCCGTCCATCGGAGCCGTAATTTTGGTGTAGCCGAGGTCGACTTTCGCCGTTTCGACGGCGACCTCCGCCTCGGCGATCTGCGCGTCGAGCGCGGAGATCTGCGCTTTGGTCACTTTTACGGTCGCTTCCGCCTCTTCGTAATCGGCACGCGAAACCGCGTTCTGGTTGATCATACGCGTCTGCCGCGCGAGAGCCTGCTCGGCCTGAACGAGCGTCGCCTGCTTCTCCTCCTTTTGAGCGCGAACGTTGGCAAGCGACGCCTCTGCGGTGCGCAGGTCGTTCTCCTGCGTTTCGGAATCGATCTCCGCGATGAGATCGCCTTCCTTGACGCTGTCGCCCACGCCGACGTCGAGAGACGTGACGCGGCCCGAAACCTGCGCGCCCACGGCGACCAGTTTCGCCGGCTTGAGAATGCCCGTGGCGAGGACCGTCTTCTCGATATCGCCCCGTGTGACCGGCGACGTCATGATCTCAGGCGGCTCTTCGGTGAAATAATTGCCCCTCGCCCAGTAGCCCGCCCCGCCGATCAGAAGGAGGGCGACAAGGAGCCAGATGAGCTTGGAACGCTTGCGCTTGCGGGCTGCCATCACGTTGCCGATCTTTGTGCCCTAATGCTGCACGAAGACGACCGGCCTGGTCTTCGGCCGATCGACGATCTCCGGCTCGTCGATCCGCACTCGTCCGTCCCAGCCGCCGCCCAGCGCCTTTTGCAGGGCGATATAATCCTGCGTGATTTCCACGCGGCTTGCGAGCAACGCATCCTCCGCGGAATAAAGCGAGCGTTCGGCGTCGAGCACGTCGAGGAAGCTCGATGAACCGCTCTTATAGAGTGTCCGGGCAAGGTCGGCCGCCTGCCGGTAGGCCTGTGTGGATGTGGCAAGCTTGCCGTAGCGGATGCGCTCCTGGGACAACCCGACGATGGCGTTCTCCACTTCCTCCAGCGCGTTGAGCACGGACGATTTGTAGGCGATGAAATACTGGTCACGCTGAGCCCGTGCGACATCCGCCGCAGCGGCGAGCTGGCCGCCATGGAAAAGGGGAACGCTGAGGCTCGGACCGAACGACCAGGCGATCGAAGAATGGTCTGCAAGATCGCCGATCTGAGCACCCGATGTGGCGATGTTGCCGAGGAGACTGACACTCGGGAATCGATCGGCCTCGGCCGCGCCGACCCGCGCCGTGTACTGGGCGAGCTGTCTCTCTGCCATACGCACATCGGGGCGTGTGTTCAAAATTTCGGCCGGAATGCCGGTCGGGATCGGCAGCTTTGGCCGCGGAATCGGTTTGCTCTTCTTGAGCTTGCTCTCGAGGGCGCTCGGCGCCTGACCGGTCAACACGCCGAGCCGGTGCAACGCTTCGGCGTAGGAGGTGCGCAGCGATGGAATCGTCGCCTCCGTATTGGCCGCCTGACCCGTGGCGTTCGCCACATCGAGCGAGGATGCCGCGCCCGCCTCGAACTTGTTGCGGGTGATGTCCGCGGTCTCGCGCTGCGAGGATGCGGTCCGCTGGGCAAGCGCGATGCGCGCCTGATAACCGCGGAGATTGACGTAGTTCGACGCGACATCGCCGATCAACGTCAAAAGCGTGTTGCGCAGATCTTCCTCCGCGGCATCGATGCCGTAGCGGGCGGCCTCGGCCGTGCGGCGATTCCCGCCGAAAAGATCGAGCTCCCAGGTCGCGTCGAAGCCGGCCTGATAGTTCCATGCCGTGTTCGAGCCGCCCGAACCTGCACCGTTGCTCTTCGAACGCTGGCTGGAACCGGATCCGTCGGAAGAAGGGAGGAGCGCGCCGGTGCTCTGCCGGTAGCTCGCCCGCGCCTCGCGGATCCGCGCTTTCGCCGAGGCAACGTCGAGATTGCCCGCGACCGCTTCCTCGATGAGGGAATCGAGCAAGGGATCGTTGAGGCGGCTCCACCAATGCGCGAGTTCCGGCGGACGGGTCGGTTGCGTGGCGCCGTTGTTGCTCCAGCTGGCGGGAAGCGCCATCAGAGGCTTCTGATAGTCTGGCCCGACCATGCAGCCGGCGAGCCAGGGCAGGGTCAGAAGCATGGCCGCGGTGGTGCGTCTGCCTCGACGATGCGAAGCCCGTGTCGCGATGGGGTGAGCGATCATCTTTGTCATGCCTGGCGATCGGTCTTTCTTGTCCGCCTAAGCCTGTGAAGCTGGGGCGGGGATGGTGTCGGCTGCGGAAGCCTGCGAATTGCGTCGCTTGGAGAACAGACGACGCACCGCAACGAATAGGAGAGGCGCGAAGAACACGCCGAGGGTCGTGGAGGCGATCATGCCGCCCATGACGCCGATGCCGACGGCATTCTGGCTGCCAGATCCGGCGCCATCGGCAATGGCGAGCGGCAAGACGCCGAGAATGAAGGCGAGCGACGTCATCAGGATGGGCCGCAATCTCTGCCGGCATGCTTCGAGTGTCGCTTCCACCAGGTCTTTGCCTTGTTTCTGCCAGTCCAGCGCGAATTCGACGATCAGAATGGCGTTCTTCGCCGCGAGACCGATGGTCGTCAGCAGACCGACCTTGAAATAGACGTCATTGGATTGGCCGAAATAGAGCGACGCGACGAGCGCTCCCAGAATGCCGATCGGCACGGTCAGGATCACGGCGATCGGGATCGTCCAGCTCTCGTAAAGCGCCGCAAGTGCCAGGAACACGACAAGGACCGAAATCGCATAAAGGGAAGCAGCTTGGTTGCCTGCGATGCGCTCCTGATACGACAAGCCGGTCCATTCGTGTCCAAAGCCGGCTGGCAGCTCGGAAATTAGCTCTTCGACCTTCTCCATCGCCTGGCCGGAGCTGTAGCCCGCACCCGCCGAGCCCTGGATTTCCATGGCCGGCAGCCCGTTGAAACGTTCAAGGCGCGGTGAGCCATAGGTCCAGGTCCCGGTGGCGAACGCCGAGAACGGCACCATCTTGGCGTCCGAATTGCGCACATACCATTGCTCGATGTCCTCCGGCTGCATGCGGAAGTGCGAATCTCCCTGCACATAGACGGGTTTCACGCGGCCCTTGTTGATGAAGTCGTTGACGTATTTGCTGCCCCAGGAGACCGAGAGGGTGCTGTCGATGTTGGAGAGGGCAAGAGAATAGGCGCTCGCTTTCTCCTGATCGATGTCGATGTGGTATTGGGAGGTGTCTTCCTGGCCATTGGGGCGGGTGCCGCTCAGAACCGGGCTTCGTGCCGCCAACCCGAGCAGTTGGTTGCGCGCCCCTTTGAGGGCATCGTGGCCGGCGTTGTTGAGATCCTGCAGGTAGAAATCGAATCCGCCCGTTGCGCCGAAGCCCGGCAGGGCAGGCGGGTTGAGCACGAAGACGCGGCCGTCCTTGATTCCCGATAGCGCACCCATAGCTCGTCCGGCGATCGCCTGCGCGCTCGCAGCTTCGCTCGTACGTTTCTCGAAATCGCTGAGGCGAATAAAAGCGAGACCGACATTCTGGCCCTGGCCGCCGAAGCCGAACCCGACCTCCGTCATCACGCCGGCGACGTTGTCCGTCTCATCGTCGAGGAAGTAATCCTGCACCTGACGCATCACGCGCCACGTTCGCTCCTGGGTCGCGCCGGCAGGAAGCTGCACGCTGGCGATCAGGATGCCCTGGTCCTCGTCTGGCAGGAAGGAGCTCGGCAGCTTTGTGAAGAGATATCCGGTTGCCCCCGCGATGACGAGGAAGACGACAAGGAAGCGAAGCGAACGCTTAATGATCCCGCTGACGCCTGAGCGGTACCCGTTGGTCAAGCGTTCGAAAGAGCGGTTGAAGAGGCCGAAGACGCCTTTCTGCTTGTGTCCTTCCTTAACGGGCTTGAGCAGCGTTGCGCACAGGGCCGGGGTCAGGATGAGCGCGACGGCGACCGAGAGGATCATCGCGGTGACGATGGTCACGGAGAACTGACGATAGATGATACCGACCGAGCCGGAGAAGAACGCCATCGGCACGAAGACGGCGGACAGCACCGTGGCGATGCCGATCAGCGCGCCCTGGATCTCGCCCATCGACTTGATCGTCGCCTCCTTGGGCGGCAAGCCTTCTTCGTCCATCACGCGCTCGACATTCTCCACCACCACGATGGCGTCGTCGACGAGAAGGCCGATGGCCAGCACCATGGCGAACATGGTGAGGGTGTTGATGGAATAGCCGGCGAAGGACAGCATGGCGAAAGTGCCGAGCAGAACGACCGGCACGGCGATCGTCGGAATGAGTGTCGCGCGGATGTTCTGCAGGAAGACGAACATGACGATGAAAACGAGGACGATGGCCTCAAACAGCGTCTTCACCACCTCTTCGATGGAGAGTTCGACGAACGGGGTCGTGTCGTAAGGATAGACGATCTCGACACCCCGCGGCAGCGTGCCGGCATTCGCGTCGAGCACATCGCGAACCTCTGCCGCCGTGGAGATGGCGTTGGCACCGGTGGCGAGATAGATCGCGAGACCGGCGGCGGGTTTGCCGTTGTAGCGTGAGCTCGTGTCGTAGCTCTCCGAGCCGATTTCGACACGCGCCACGTCGTTGAGCCGCACGATCGATCCGCCGGTCGCGCTCTTCAGGATGATGTTCTCGAATTGCTCGACGGTCTGAAGGCGGCTCTTGGCGGTGAGGGTGACGTTGAGCGCCTGTCCCTGGACCTGCGGTTCGGCGCCGAGCTGGCCGGCGGACACCTGCGTGTTCTGGGCCTGGATTGCCGCCGTCACGTCGCTCGGCATCAACGAGTATTTTTGCAGCTTGGCAGGGTCGAGCCAGACGCGCATGGCGTAGCCCGAGCCGAAAAGGCGGGTCGAGCCGACGCCGCCGAGGCGGCTCAAAGGGTCGTTCAACGTCGATTGAACGTAATCGGCGAGGTCCGTGGTCGTCTGCGAGCCGTCGGTCGACACAAATCCGACGACCATCAAGAAGCTCTGCGTCGACTTGGTGACCGTCACGCCATTGTTGACGACGGCCTGGGGCAGTTGCGATTCCACAAGCTGCAGCTTGTTCTGCACCTGCATCTGCGCGACGTCGGGATCCGCTTGATTGGTAAAGGTGAGCTGGATTGAGGCGGAACCGGTCGATGTCGACGACGAGGTCATGTAGTCGAGAAAATCGATGCC
Source organism: Afifella sp. JA880 (assembly GCF_025379905.1). NCBI lineage: Bacteria > Pseudomonadati > Pseudomonadota > Alphaproteobacteria > Hyphomicrobiales > Afifellaceae > Afifella > Afifella sp. JA880. The sequence continues at coordinate 527,074 of NZ_JAOANH010000001.1, read as the reverse complement.
GGTCATGCCCTGCTCGATGACTTTGGTCACCGAATTCTCGACCGTCTCCGCATCGGCGCCGGGATAGTTGGCGCGGATCTGCACAGTCGTCGGCGAGATCTGCGGATATTGCGAGATGGGCAGGGTCGTCAGGGCAAGGAGGCCGCCCAGCATGACGACGAGCGCGATGACTGCGGCGAAGACCGGCCGTTCGATAAAGAAGCGCGACATGGGTGTGGCTCAGCCCTTCTGAGCGGGGTCGTTCGAGAGGGCGGCTTTTTCGGGGGGCGTCTCCGAAAGAGCCTGAACTTCGCCGGTCTCCTCGTCGAGGGTGACTTCGGTGGCGCGCACGCTGTCACCGTCTTTGACGGATTGCGCGCCTTCCACGATGAGCCGGTCGCCATCCGACACACCGCCGTCCACGAGCCAATTGCGGCCGATGCTGCGCTGCACGCTCAACACGCGCTGGTCCACCTTTCCGTCGGCATCGACGAAAAACGCCACCGCCTCGCCATCCGGATTGTGGGTGACGGCGCGCTGCGGGACGAGAAAACTCCCCTCCGCGACGCCCTCTTGGAGGATGCCGCGCACATACATACCCGGCAGAAGCAGTCGATCGGGATTGGGAAAGACGGCGCGCACCGTGAACGTCCCCGTCGTCTCGTCGATCACCGATTCCATGAACTCGAGCGCTCCGTCCTGAGCGTAGGTGCTGCCGTCGTCGAGTTTCAGCCTGACCGCGACGTTCTCGCCCGAAGTTTTGATGCGCCCTTCGTCGACGGCGCGCCTCAATCTCAGCAGGTTCGTGCTCGATTGCGTGACATCGATATTGATCGGGTCGAGCGTGCGGATCGTCGTCAAAGGCGTCTCTTGATCGGCGGTGACGAGCGCACCGACGGTGACAGCCGAGGCGCTGATACGACCGGAGATCGGCGCCTTCACCTTGGTATGATCGAGATTGATGCGGGCGGATTCGAGATCGGCCTTGGCTGACGCGACATCGGCCTGCGCTTGCAGAAGGTCCGATCGAGCATCGTCGACATCCTGCTTCGACACGGCGTTCTGCGCCACGAGCCCTTCATAGCGTTCCACCTTGGCCTTGGCGCTTGGGACCTTCGCTTCGGCTTTCTGGAGAGCTGCAGCCGCCACGTCGTAGGCTGCCTGGTAAGAGGCGCTGTCGATCTCATAGAGAACATCGCCTTCTTTGACCTCGCTGCCTTCTTCGAAGGCGCGCGCGCGGATGATGCCGCCAACCTGGGGGCGAACCTCCGCGACCAGGGAGGCCGCTACGCGCCCAGGAAGTTCGGCCGTGATGGTTGTCGATCCCGGATGGAGAGCAATGACGCTCACCTGCGGAGAATTGCTCTGCGCCGGGGCTGTCTTTTGTTCCTCAGACGGGTTGCAGGCGCTGAGAAGCAAGGTCGCAGCAAAGGTCCCCACAATGAGGTTCAGACAGTGCAGACGCAACCTGTCGTAGAGTCTACCTATGCGGCTGGTCCCGGGGGAGGTAGGGAGGGTGGAAATGGCCGTCGGGCGCGGAGTTTCGGGGGCGTCCGTCGCCGCAAAGCGAAGAAAGATCTCCTTGCGATGACCACCTGAAGAGGAGCTGCAGAAAATCATTCGCGCATTTCGCCGTTTACGTGAGGCGTTATTTCCGCGATAACCATATTTGGGAAAAGGACTGTCTTGAGCCATGTTGAGACCGGGGGGCGATACAGCATAAGGATTGGGAGGGAGCAGCTGTGCCCGTTAATATAAAACGCGATCGTACCTATAAATGTCCCTGGCGCTCTGTCAAGCCGCTCAGGTGACCGATATGCATTCCGTAGCCTCTTCAAAAGACGAAGAAACCTTAAATCTCGGCAAGGCTGAGGGGGGCTCTGAGGCTCCTCGTGGACGTGGCCGTCCCAAAGTCATGTCGGATGAAGCCCAAAGCGCGATCATCCTTCAGAAGGCACGCGAGCTGTTCCAGGAGAGCGGCTATGCCCGCACGACGATGGATGAGGTGGCGGCGCGGTGCCGGATTTCGAAGCGCACGCTTTACCGGCTTTTCCCCAGCAAGACGGAGCTTTTTGCCGCGATCATCGACGCCCATCGTGAGACCATGCTGGCGCTCCCGGGCGACTACGAGGAGATGTCGCTGCAGGAGGCCCTGGAAGCCATTTTCCGCATCGACATTTCAGAAGAAGCCGATCGTGAGCGCGTCGCTCTTTTGCGTTTCGTGATGGTGGAATCGCGGCATTATCCGGAATTGCACGATTTGGCGCGCCAGCGCGGCGGCGAGAGATCGCGAGCTCTCTTGGGCGAATGGTTTGACAAGCAGCGTCAACTCGGGCGTATCGATGTCGACGATGCAATGAGTGCTGGGAAGATTTTGATGGACATGATCTTCGGTGCCATTGTTTTCAAAACGCCGGGAGACCCCGAATTGGGCGGTGGCGATGACCGTAAGAGCTATCTGCGCCGCTGTATTCGGATATTTTTGAACGGAGTGCGTCCCCGGTAGCGGGCGACGGTGGCGAGCAGGTCATGGATCAACACGTTAAGAAGACCGATTCACACTCCGCCTTTGATTGGGCGGATCCTTTTTTCCTCGAAGATCAGCTGAGTGAAGAAGAACGGCTGATCCGTGATACGGCGCACGATTATGCGCAGGAGAAGCTCGCCCCTCGGATTCTCGAAGCCTACGCCAAGGAAAGAACCGAGCCAGAAATCTTTGCGGAAATGGGCGAACTCGGCCTTCTCGGGATCACCATCCCCGAAGAATATGGCTGCGCCCACGCCTCCTACGTCGCCTACGGCCTTGTGGCGCGTGAAGTCGAGCGCGTCGATTCGGGCTATCGCTCCATGATGAGCGTGCAATCCTCGCTCGTCATGCATCCGATCTACGCCTATGGCGACGAAGCGCAGCGGCAGAAATATCTGCCGAAGCTCGCAAGTGGCGAATGGATCGGCTGCTTTGGTCTGACCGAACCCGATGCCGGCTCCGATCCCGCCGGAATGAAGACGCGGGCGGAAAAGGTGAGCGACGGCTATCGTCTCACCGGCTCCAAGACGTGGATCTCGAATGCTCCGCTCGCCGATGTCTTCGTGGTGTGGGCGAAATCGGCCGAGCATGACGGTGCGATCCGCGGTTTCATTCTCGAGAAGGGCATGCCGGGTCTTTCCGCACCGAAAATCGGCGGCAAGCTGTCCCTGCGCGCGTCGATCACCGGCGAGATCGTCATGGATGGCGTCGTGGTGCCGGAAGAGAATCTCCTGCCCAATGTTTCGGGGCTGAAAGGCCCGTTCGGTTGCCTCAATCGCGCGCGCTATGGAATCGCCTGGGGCGTCATGGGGGCCGCCGAGGATTGCTGGTTCCGCGCAAGGAGTTACGCGCTAGAGCGGAATCAGTTTGGCAGGCCGCTCGCCGCCACTCAGCTGGTTCAGAAGAAACTGGCCGACATGCAAACGGAGATCGTTCTGGGTCTCCAGGCGGCTTTGCGCGTCGGTCGTCTCTTCGACGATGGCAAGATGGCGCCTGAGATGATCTCGCTCATCAAGCGCAACAATTGCGGCAAGGCGCTCGATATCGCCCGTGTCGCCCGCGACATGCATGGCGGCAACGGGATCCAGGAAGAATACCACGTCATGCGCCATGCGCAGAACCTCGAGACCGTCAACACCTATGAGGGCACGCACGACATCCACGCGCTGATCCTCGGCCGTGCCCAGACGGGTATTCAGGCCTTCTTTTGATCTGAAGCTCGGGGTCGGAAAATGAATAAGCCGCTTGAGGGCGTCAAAGTCATCGAGCTCGCCCGCATTCTGGCCGGGCCTTTTGCTGGTCAGGTTCTCGCCGATCTCGGTGCGGACGTGATCAAGATCGAGGAGCCGAGCCAGGGCGACGATACCCGGCGCTGGGGACCGCCTTTCGTCGTCAATCCGGAGGGTGGATCGGAGGGGGCCGCTTATTTTCACGCCTGCAATCGGGGCAAACGGTCGATCGGGGTCGATATCGCCACGCCCGACGGGCAGGAGATCGTGCGACGGCTTTGCGCCGAGGCGGACGTGCTCGTCGAAAACTTCAAACTCGGCGGCTTGAAGAAATATGGTCTCGACGCGGCGACGCTGCGCTGTGATTTCCCCCACCTCATCGTCTGCTCCATCACTGGCTTCGGCCAGACCGGTCCTTATGCGTCCCGCGCCGGCTATGACGTGATGATCCAGGGTATGTCGGGGATCATGTCTCTGACGGGCGAACCGGACGGCGAGCCGATGAAGATGGGTGTCGCTTTTGCCGACATCTTCACCGGCCTTTATTCCGTCATTGCGATCCAGGCGGCGTTGCGCGCGCGCGAAGCGAGCGGCGAGGGGACGCACATCGATATGGCGCTGTTCGATTCCATGACGGGCGTCCTGGCGAACCAAGCGATGAACTACCTCGTGACCGGCAAGAACCCGCAACGCGCCGGCAACGCCCATCCCAATATCGTTCCCTACCAGGTGTTCGCCGTCAGCGACGGCCATCTCATCATCGCGGTCGGAAACGATCGGCAGTTTCGTGGGCTTTGTCGAATTCTCGGCAACGAAGAATGGGCGGACGATCCGCGTTTCGCCGACAATGCTGCGCGTGTCGCAAACCGCCCCGAGCTTCTTGGGCTTCTTTGTCCGAAACTCGCGTCCTGGCGGCGGACAGACCTCCTTCAACGTCTCGAGACGGCGGCAATCCCTGCAGGACCGATCAACACATTGTCGGAGGTTTTTGCCGACCCGCAACTGCGCGAGCGCGGCATGGTGATCGAAGCCGAGATGGCGGGTGGCGCCTTCACCCTGCCTGCGCTACGCACGCCGATCCTCTTCGACGGAACGCCGCTTGCGGCCCAATCGGGCTCTCCGCGGCTCAACGAGCACGGTGAGGAGATTCTGCGCGAGATCAATATGGAAGCGGCCTCCGAAGCCTGACACCGGCAGGATGCTTCAGGCGCATGTCGGCTGCCGTGTCTCCTCAAAGTAGGCAAGAGCCTGCGGATTTGCCGGAATCGTCAGCGTCTCGCCGCCTGAGCGGGAGTGAAACGCGGCGAGGAACGTGGGCACGTCCTCGGCTGGCATCGGGCGGGCGAAGTAGTAGCCTTGGGCTTCGTCGCACTTCATCTCCCGCAAGATCGCCAGCTGATCGGCATCCTCCACGCCTTCTGCAACCACTTTCATTCCAAGACGCGCGCCGAGTGTGACGATGGCGTGGACGATGGCCCCGTCACTGGTGCCACGCAGAAACGACTTGTCGATCTTCAACCGGTCGATCGGAAACTGATTGAGATGGGTGAGGGACGCGTAGCCCGTCCCGAAATCGTCGAGCGCGATCTTGATGCCCGCAATATGGAGGGCGCGCAGAGCGTCCCCGACCATTTCGGCACTCCACCCCATATAGGTGTTTTCCGTCACCTCGAGGACGAGGCGGGAGGGGGGAACCCCTGCGGCCGCGAGCTTGTCCAGAATCACCTCGGTGAGATTGCCGGTGCGAAACTGTGCCGAGGAGAGATTGATGGCCACGCGGCCGAACTCGACACCCTCGTCGAGCCAGCGCCGCATCTGCCCGATGGCGCTGTCGAAAGCGAGCTCGCCGAGTTGATGCCCGCATTCCGTGTCCTCGAATGCGGCGATGAAGGCTGCGGGCGTGAGCAAACCTTTGCTGGGGTGCTCCCACCGCATCAGCGCCTCGAGGCCGGTCACCTGACAGGGCTCCGCAAGACTGACAGTCGGCTGATAGAAGAGCTTGAAATGGCTCTGCTTAAGGCTGCTGCGCACATCATGCATGAGCTCGGCCTTGCGCTCCACGGCAAGGCGCATCCAGGGTTGGAAGCCGATCAGGCGATTGCGGCCTGTAAGCTTCGCCCGAAAAAGCGCGATGTCGGCGTTCTTCAAGAGATCCGTCGGGTTTTCATGATGCTGGGGACACATCGCCGCTCCGGCGCTGGCCGTGATGGAGAAGTTGCGTCCGTCATGCTCGACGGGATGGCGAAGTGATTCCATCACCCGCTCGACGGCTTTGTGGATGTCGGCGGCCGTTTTGATGCCGGGCATGATGATGGCGAATTCGTCGCCGCCGAGGCGCGCGACCGTGTTGTCTTCTCCAAAGACGCGCTGGAGCCGTTCTGCAATCAGGCACAGAAGCTGGTCGCCCGCGTCGTGACCGAGGGTGTCGTTGACGGTCTTGAAGTGATCGAGATCGAGCATGATGAGCCCGACGCTCGTCCGGCTTTGCCGCGCATGATCTATGGCGTCCGACAAGCGCTCATGAAACAGGGCCCGGTTGGGAAGCCCCGTCAGGCCATCGCGGAAGGCGAGTCGCTCTATTTCGGCATTGTGCTGGTGTTGTTCGGTCACGTCCTGGACGCTGCCGATCACATGCGCGACCCTGCCTTCGCTCCACTCGGCTTCGGCAAGACACCGGATCCAGCGTCGATGGCCTTTGACAGTGGTGATTTCGACTTCACGATCGAAGCGTTTGCCTGCCTGAACCAGGGCCGTCACGGCCTGATGCGCCTCTGTGTCGCTCGCGCTCGAGAGTGTCTGCTTGAAGAACTCGCGCGTTGGATTGACGCGGCGATCGAGCTCGAAGATGCGGTACATCTCCTCCGACCAGGTCAGGCTGTCGTTGCGCACATCGAGTTTCCAGCTGCCGACTTTGGTCAGGCGGGTGGCCTGTGCCAGGAGCCTCTTCTGACGGCGCAGATCGATGATGGTGCGCCTGCGCGACAATTCGTTCATGGCGAGAGCGGCAAGCATCGCAAGTCGCACTCTTTCGCCCGCTGAAAAGCGACGCGGCTGGGTGTCGATGAGACAGAGAGTACCAACGGCGACGCCGGGGCGTACGATGAGAGGCGCTCCCGCATAAAAACGCAGATGACGCCGCTGCACCCATTCGTTGCTGTGAAACCGTGGATCCTGCAGGGCGTCTTCTACGATGAAGACGTCATCGGACAAGACTGTCCAGCTGGAGATCGCCTCGCCGCGTGGAATCGGGCGATCACCGGCCCCACAGCTTGCGAGGACGACTTCCTCGTTCGCGTCCATGAGCGTGACGAATGCAAGCGGAACCTCAAACAGGCTGTGTGCGAGAGCGCAGATTTCGTCGAGGGCCTTTTCCGAACCGCCATCGGCAAAACGATAATGTAGAACTTCCTGGAGCCGTTCCTGCTCATTGGCCGGGCAGGGGCACATCGCCTCCTGTATCTGTGCGGCCGTCATGATGTTGTCCTCTTGGTTCCCCCGAGCCAAACCTGCCGGCAAGCAGTAAAAGCTTTGTCCACTTTTTGAGATAAAGGGGAGTTAATCGCTCGGCGCAGACGCTGTCGGGGCGACGGCAATCCGTCACAGTGTCAAACCGACGTGACACATTCCGCCGTCCGCGTAGATTGCCTATAAAGAGGCTTATGGCGACAGGACGGTCTTTGAGGGTGATCCTAGCCCAGCCACGCGGTTTCTGCGCGGGCGTCGAACGTGCGATCACGATCGTGGAGCGCGCGCTCTCGCTTTATGGCCCGCCGGTCTATGTGCGCCACCAGATCGTTCACAATCAGCACGTTGTCGACACGCTCAAAGAGCGCGGCGCTGTCTTCGTGGAGGAGACGGACGAGATTCCGGACGGCTCCATCACCGTCTTCAGCGCCCATGGTGTGTCCCGTGCGGTTGCCAATCGTGCCGCGGCCAAGAAGCTGGACGTCATCGATGCGGCATGTCCGCTCGTGCAGCGAGTGCAGAGGGAAGGTCGCCGCTACGCCGAGCAAGGCTACGACGTGGTGCTCATCGGTCACGCCGGTCACGCCGAGGTGGAAGGCACACGCGGCCAGATTGACGGTCGTCTCCATATCCTGTCGACGCCCGATGCGGTGGCTGAGATCGATGTCGCGGACCCCGAGCGCGTCGCCTACATCACTCAGACGACCTTGAGCCTGCTCGACACGCGCAACGTCATCGCCGCTTTGAAGGCGCGCTTTCCTTCGATCGTCGGGCCGGAGACGCGCAATATCTGTTATGCGACGCAGAACCGGCAGACCGCAGTGCTGGAGCTTGCCGCAAGCGTCGAAAAGCTGGTGGTGGTGGGCTCCGCCAACAGCTCCAATTCAAGCCGGTTGCGCGAACTCGGAGAGGCGTCGGGTATTCCGAGCTATCTGATCGAGGCCCCGCAAGAGCTTGATCCAGCATGGCTTCGCAATGTCGATCGGCTCGGCGTCACGGCCGGCGCTTCGGCACCGGAGGCGAGCGTACAAGCGGTGCTGAACTGGCTGCGAACTTTCCGCACACTTCATGTAGAAACCCTGGACGGAATCGAAGAAAAAGTTCACTTCAAACTGCCTCAGAGACTTCTTCGAGAGGCTCTGGCCGATGCCTGAGCCTTGCTGGCGGAAAGCTTGATTTTGCATTCCTGGCTTGTGAGGATGGTGTTTCATCTGGCGTCTCTCTTTCGAAAAAGTCTCAATCCTTTCATGAACCTGGGTGAGCGCTGTGGCGCCAGCCCGTCGTTGTCCGGCCCGGCGTAAGCCTGTCGGATGTTGAGCTGCGAAGCTGACATTTCGGGCGCGTATCGGCCCAAGCCGCAAGGTTGAACACACATGGCAATGCCGTTTCCCTTCTCCGCCATCGTCGGCCAGGACGAAATGAAGACAGCGCTGCTTCTGGCGGCGATCGACCCTTCCATCGGCGGTGTCCTCGTTTTTGGTGATCGTGGCACCGGAAAGTCGACGGCCGTGCGCGCGCTGGCGGCTTTGCTGCCGAAGATGCGGGTGGTCGTGGGTTGCCCCTATGGCTGCGATCCCGCCAATCCAGGCGCTTTTTGCGACAGCTGTAAGGAGAAAGCGGCGGAAGGCGACCTGAAGACGCGCCAGGTCCCGGTTCCGGTGATCGATCTGCCGCTCGGAGCGACCGAAGACCGCGTGGTCGGGGCGCTCGATCTCGAACTCGCGCTCACAAAGGGTGAAAAGGCGTTCGAGCCCGGTCTTCTGGCCCGCGCCCATCGCGGCTTTCTGTATATCGACGAAGTGAACCTTCTCGAGGACCACCTCGTCGATCTTCTGCTCGATGTGGCGGCTTCTGGCGAGAACGTCGTCGAGCGCGAAGGTTTGAGCGTTCGCCATCCTGCCCGCTTCGTGCTCGTAGGCAGCGGCAATCCGGAAGAAGGCGAGCTGCGCCCGCAGCTTCTCGATCGTTTCGGTCTGTCCGTCGAAGTGAAGACGCCGACGGATCTGCCGACCCGTATCGAGGTGATCCGCCGTCGCGACACGTATGAACATGACCCCGCCGCGTTCGTCGAGCACTGGAAGCGCCGAGACGGCAAGCTGCGTTCACGTCTAACTGCCGCGCACAAGCGCCTTGGCGACGTGTCCGTGCCCGACAAGGCTTTGGAGCGCGCGGCCGAATTGTGCATGGCGCTTGGCACCGACGGTTTGCGGGGCGAGCTGACGCTGATGCGGGCCGCGCGCGCTCTTGCAGCTTTCGATGGCGATGCGGAGGTCGGCGACAAGCATTTGCGTCAGGTGGCGCCACCGGCACTCCGACACCGCTTGCGGCGCAACCCGCTCGACGATTCCGGTTCCTCCGTGCGCGTCGATCGCGCCCTGGAGGAGCTTTTCGGCGCTTAAGGGTGTAACGGTGATGAGAGAGCGCTCGGCAGAAGATCCGATTTGGGGGGATGCGCTTCTTGCGGCGGCATTGTTTGCCGTTGCCCCGGCGCAGCTCGGCGGTGCTGCGATACGCTCTCTCGCAGGGCCGGGCCGCGATGCCTGGCTTGAAACCTTGCGCGCGCTTCTACCCGATGAGGCCCCCATGCGCCGGGTGCCGCTGCATGCCAGCGAGAGCCGTATTCTGGGCGGACTGGATCTGACGGCGACCTTGCGCGCCGGGCGTCCGGTGGCCGAGCGCGGCATCCTCGCCGCAGCCGATGGCGGCGTCGTTGTTCTCGCCATGGCGGAACGTATGGAGCCCAACAAGGCGGCCCATCTCGTTGCGGCCCTCGACGCTGGTGAAGTTGTTCTCGAACGTGACGGCCTTGCGTTGCGGACGCCGAGCCACTTCGGTGCCGTCGCCCTCGACGAGGGCTTGTCGGAAGAGGAGCGGCCGCCCGCCGCGCTCATGGACCGTCTCGCCTTTCATATCGATCTTTCAGGCGCCACCTTACGGGACCTGGAGCCTTCCGTCGTGACGGCCGAAGAAGTGACGGCCGCCGCTGCGCGCTACAGCGCGGTTTCGCTCTCAGATGAGGCGCTGCAGGCGCTGTGCACGACGGCGATGGCACTTGGGATCGGTTCTCTGCGTGCACCGCTGCTGGCCGCACGGGCCGCAAAGGCGCACGCCGCCTTGTGCGGGGAGGATTCCGTCGGCGAGGTGGATCTGCAGACGGCCGCTCGTCTCGTTCTGGCGCCGCGTGCCACGATGATCCCCCAAATCGAGGATCCGGAGGATGAATCCACCGAGGAACAACCGCCCGAGCCGCAGGAACCTCCGGAAGAAGCCGAGCAGAAGGACGAATCGGAGGCCAAGGACAAGCCGCTCGACGACGTGATCCTGGAAGCCGCGCAGGCTGCCATTCCGCCGGGCCTCCTGGCCATGTTGAAAATGGGGCTCGACCGGCACAGCCGCGGCGCCTCTGCGGGCGGTAAGGCGGGCGCGCAAAAACAATCGAAGACGCGCGGCCGTCCGATCGGCACACGGCAAGGCGATTTGCGTGACGGGATGCGTCTCAACGTCGTGGAGACGTTGCGCGCGGCGGCGCCATGGCAGCCGATCCGCAGGACTGCGCGCGGAGAGGTGCTCGAGCCCGGCAAACGTCCGGCGCGCGTCGAGGTGCGGCGCGACGATTTCCGCATCTCGCGTCACAAGGAGCGGTCGGAGACGGCCACGATCTTCGTCGTCGATGCTTCTGGCTCGGCGGCTTTACACCGCCTCGCCGAGGCCAAGGGCGCCGTCGAGCTCCTCCTGGCCGATTGCTATGTGCGCCGCGACCAGGTGGCGCTGATCGCCTTTCGCGGACGCGATGCCGAGCTTCTTTTGCCGCCGACGCGGTCTTTGACGCGCGCCAAACGCAGCCTCGCGGGGCTGCCGGGCGGAGGTGGCACGCCGCTCGCGACGGCGATCGATGCGGCCGCGGCGCTTGCTGATAGCGTCAAGCGCAAGGGCCAGACGCCGAGCATCGTGTTCTTGACCGATGGACGCGCCAATATCGCGCGTGATGGCGAGCCGGGTCGCGCGCAAGCCGATGAGGACGCTTTGGCTTCTGCCAGGGCCTTTCGTCTGGCTGGATTTCGCGCCGTTCTCGTCGATACGTCGCCACGGCCGCAACCGAAGGCGGAGAAGCTTGCCGGGGAAATGGCTGCGATCTATCTGCCTTTGCCCTATGCGGATGCCGAGGGCCTCTCGCAGGCGGTGCGTGCCGTATCCTCGAATGTGCCGGCGGCGGCATAGTTCGCCCGAGGCGCGGCGAGGAAAAAGTGCGGGTGGTGGAGTGAGCCGAGGGCGATTCGTCGGATGACCAGGAAGCTCGACTGGGAAAAGGAAGGCCGCAATTGGCCGAACCGTGCCGCGAGCCGCTTTGTCGAGGCGGCAGGACTGCGCTGGCATGTGCAGCAGATGGGGGAGGGACCGTCGCTCGTGCTCCTTCACGGTACCGGCGCGACGACCCATTCCTGGGGATCGATCCTTCCGCTTCTGGCTGAACGATTTTCCGTGACGGCCATGGATCTGCCGGGGCACGGATTTACCTCAACGCCGGCGGCTCATCGGCTTTCGATGCCGGGAATGGCCGATGCGGTCGCTGGCCTCCTCGATGCTCTTTCCGTTCGTCCGACCATCGTCGCCGGACATTCGGCGGGAGCGGCCATCCTGATGCGTATGGATCTCGATGGGCATTTGGATTCCGATCTCCTGATCAGCCTCAACGGAGCCATTCTCCCTCTCTCGGGGATGGCGGGTCAGTTCTTCTCTCCCGTGGCGAAGATCCTGGCGCGCACGTCTTTGTCCGCGCGCTTTTTTGCCTGGAGTGCCGATCGGGACGAAAACGCCGTCAAACGGTTGATCGACGGAACGGGCTCGAAACTGAGCCAGCAGGACATCGACTGGTACGAGATGCTCGCCCGCAACACCGGTCACGTCTGGGCGGCGATCAATATGATGGCGAATTGGGAGCTCGGGCCGCTGGAGCGGGATCTGCCGAAGCTCAAGACGCGGCTCGTTCTCGTCGCCGGCGGTGAGGATGGTTCCATTGATCCCTCCACTGCGTTTCGTGTCAAAGACATCCTGCCCTCTGCCCGTGTCGAGTATCTGCGCGGTCTCGGGCATCTCGCGCATGAGGAAGCGCCGCGGCAGGTGGCCGACCTCATCTTCCGTTTGGTCCTGGAAGAAACGCGGGTTTTCGACGCCTGAGGTGGTGTGATGGGCCGGAATTGTCGCGGTCATGATGGCTTGCGCCGCGTTGCGCCAAACGGCCTCTCAGGTGTACATGTCAGTTTATGTTGACACGTGCTTCAGCTTCAAACCCGGTCGCTGAGATGGCGGAGCGTCGCCCGCATGCGATCGTCATTGGCAGCGGCTTCGGTGGTCTTGCTGCAGCCATCCGTCTCGGTGCTCGAGGATACCGCGTAACGGTTCTCGAGAAGCTCGATCAGCCGGGCGGTCGCGCCTATGTCTTTCGCCAGGACGGCTTCACCTTTGACGCCGGGCCGACGATCGTCACGGCGCCGTTTCTCTTCGAGGAACTCTGGCGCCTCGCCGGACGCGAGTTTGCCGACGACATCACGCTGAAGTCATTGAGCCCGTTCTATCGGCTGATTTTTGCCGACGGCACGACGTTCGAAGAGTTTTCCGATCCTGATGTCATGCGCAAGGAAGTGGCGCGCATCTCTCCGGAGGACGTAGAAGGCTACGACCGTTTCATGGCCGAGAGCGAGGCGATCTTCCGCGTCGGGTTCGAACAACTTGCGCATGTGCCCTTCGGCTCCTTGCTCGATATGGCAAAGGTGCTGCCGGACTTCGTGCGGCTCCAGAGTTTCCGCAGCGTTTATTCCTGCGTCTCGCGCTATGTGAAAGATGAGCGCCTGCGCATCGCGCTGTCCTTCCATCCGCTCTTCATCGGCGCCAATCCCTTCCGGACCACGTCGATCTACGCCATGATCACCTTCCTGCAGCGGCATTGGGGGGTGCATTTCGCCATGGGCGGAACGGGCGCCCTCATCGAAGGGATGGCAGGCCTGGTTAAGCATCAGGGCAACGACATCCGTCTCAATGCCGAGGTCGACGAGATCCTGGTCGAAAATGGGCGCGCCTGTGGCGTGCGTCTCGCCTCGGGAGAGACGATCGCCGCCGATGTCGTCGTCTCCAATGCGGATTCGGCCTTCACGTATCGCAAGCTCTTGCGCAGCGTGAAGCGGCGTCGCTGGACCAACGAAAAGATCGATCGTGCGCGCTATTCGATGAGCCTCTTCGTCTGGTATTTCGGCACCGATCGCACCTATCCAGACGTCGCGCATCACACGATCCTCCTCGGCCCGCGCTACCGGGAATTGCTGAGCGACATCTTTGACAAGAAGCGTCTTGCGCCAGATTTCAGTCTCTACCTGCACCGGCCGACGGCGACGGATCCTTCGCTGGCGCCTGCTGGATGCGACGCGTTTTACGTGCTCTCGCCGGTTCCGCATCTCGGCGGCAACACGGACTGGCATACGGAAGCGGAAGCTTATCGCCAGACGATCGAAGAGCACCTGAGCAAGACCGTCTTGCCGGACCTCAAATCGCATGTCGTCAGTTCGCGCATGACGACACCTTTGGACTTCCGCAATCGGCTCCTGTCGCTCAATGGCGCCGCCTTCGGGCTGGAACCGGTTTTCACGCAAAGCGCCTGGTTCCGTCCTCACAACAAGAGCGAAGAGGTGGACCGGCTTTATCTCGTGGGTGCAGGTACGCATCCAGGAGCCGGACTGCCGGGTGTTCTCTCTTCCGCCCGAATTCTCGATGAGGTCGTCCCTGATGCTGCCGCACTGGCCTGAGCAACGCCTGGCCACACCCGCCGATCACGCCGCCTGTCGCGAGCTCATTCGCACGGGCTCGCGCACTTTTTTTGCGGCATCGCTTCTTCTCCCTCCGACGGTGCGCGCGCCCGCTTATGCGCTTTATGGCTTCTGCCGCCTTTCCGACGATGCCGTGGATCTGTCGAACGGCAAGGCGGAGGCGCTCGACCGTCTGCGTGCCAGGCTCGATGCGGCCTATGCGGGCCGCCCCGCGGCCGTTCCAGCGGACCGTGCCTTTGCCGAGATGGTTCTATGCTACGGCCTGCCGCGTGCGCTGCCGGAAGCGTTGCTCGACGGTTTTGCTTGGGACGTCGAGGGGCGCCGTTACGAGACGATCGGCGAGCTCAACGCTTATGCGGCACGTGTCGCCGGCACGGTCGGCGCCATGATGACGGTGCTGATGGGCGAGTGCGATTATCCGGTCCTGGCGCGCGCCTGTGATCTCGGCGTGGCAATGCAGCTCACGAATATCGCGCGCGATGTCGGCGAGGATGCGCGCGCAGGCCGCATCTATCTGCCGCTCGAGTGGATGCACCAGGCTGGCATCGATCCCGATCTCTGGCTGGATAACCCGACATTCTCTCCCGAGCTCGGCAGCGTCATTCAACGGCTCCTCGATTATGCCGACGTGCTTTACCTGCGTGCTGCGAGCGGCATCGCACGGTTGCCGTGGCGATGCCGGCCAGCCATCAGGGCCGCGTGTTATCTTTATGCCGAGATCGGACGTGAGCTCGAGCGCAGGGGACTCGATTCGGTGTCGAGCCGCACCGTCGTTCCTGCCTCCCGAAAGGCCTTTCTGCTTGCGTGCTGCGCGGCAGGTCGATCGGCACAGGAGCATCTGGTGTTCGCACCGCTTCCGGAAACCCGCTTCCTGGTGGAAGCGGCCGCTGCCTCGTCAGCCTATCCCTTCCGGGAGATGGCGGTTCGGCGGCGTGGCTTCGGCGAGCAGGCAGAATGGGTGATCGACCTCTTCGCCCAGCTCAACGAGAGGGAAGCGACAGGCCGTATTCGCCTCTAGGGCAGCTGTGGCTGCCCATCTTTGCCTCGGGGGAGAGCATGGACGCAACGACAATCGTCCTGACCGAACTCATTTTTTTCTTCGGCGGCGTCCTCGTCTTCGGCATTTGGCAGATTGTTTCAGTGCGCCGCGCGGACAGGCAAGCGAAGCTTGAGGAAGAGAGCAAGCAGGCACTCGACCGGCGGCCGCCGCGCTGAGCGATATCGGCCGCTGTTCCCCGCGCGCGCCAGGCCTTTGGTGAAACCTTCACGAAGAGCAGGGAGAGGAAAATGGGTGAAATGGCATTGTTGCCGTCGCTGACGTTGATGACGCTCGGCGGCCTGATCGCGCTGGCGATCGTCTTCATCGTCTACAAAATGAAGAGCCGCCGGCCGCGGTAGGCCGCATCGGCAGTGCCGGCGACAAGCTCGTCGCCGGCCCCTTTTTCTGCGTTGACGCTCAGCGCAGCCGCGGCATGCGGAAGGGCAACAGCATCTTCACCCATCTAGTTTTGAAGCGCTCGAGCGACAGGCTTTCGTGCACGGCTTTGACCGGGGCGCCTGCCAGATGCGTCGCCACGAGAGAGCGGGTGTAGAACGGCGTGTCCTCGAACGTGTCGAGCACACGCGCCTCGCTGCCGACTTCGCAATGCGTGCTGCGCGCAACGCGCCAGAGCGTCGAAGGCAGCGGAGCGGGGGCGGGGACGTCGAAATCCCGGGCATTGCCTTCACGGTCGAAGAGAAGCGCCAGGGTCTTGTTGCCTCCCTGCCGCCGCTGCATGTCGTAGAGGATCGCAGCGCCTTCTGGATGCGCGGAGCGCGACCAGTCCCACTGGCGAAAACCGTCTTCCAGCGGTTCGCTGCCCCAGTTGGAATCAAGATACGCCTCGCCCTGCCAGACGCGCGACGGCTTTTCCATCTCCACCTCTGCATGGCCGCAAGGTCCGATGGGCCACCAGAAGTGCTTGCCCGCCTCGTCGAGCTGATAGGGGCCCGGGGTCACCGCATGCGGGGTGATTTTCACCTTACCCTTCAGGCTTGTGGGGATCGGCACGGTGGTCTCGTCGATGCGAATCGTGAGCGTTTGCCCGTCCCACGAAAGCGCGCTCGGTCCGATGACGAGTGCATCAGGACCCTGCTGCAGGCGCCCGCGGCCGCGTTCGGTGAGCGACCAGCGCTTGCCGCCGTCGCCGTACAAGGCGACGTTCAATCCGCAATGATCTCTGGGATCCGTCTCGCCGCGGTCCCGCGCCCATGCGTAATAAGGTGAGAAGACGGAGCCGATGAAGGCGATGATGGTCAGCCCCTGGCGACCATCCTCGCTCAGCGCATCGACGTACCACCAGCGATAGCCGCGGGGCGGGACCGTCGTGTCGAAGCACAATCGTCCATCAGGCTCGTGGCGGCGATCTTGCCCGACAGCGCCGCCATCGGAACGCCCGCTCCCGGATGCACGCTGCCCCCGGCCAGATAGAGCCCCTTCAGCTTTGTTCGTGCCCCCGGCCTCTCGAACGACGCCTTCCACCCGTGTGACGCCTGACCGTAGAGGGCTCCCCCCGTCGCCGGGAAAAGCCGATTGAATCCCTGTGGCGTCGTGATCACCGTCGCCTCTGCGCTGTGTTTGATCGTCAGGCCGCATTTTTCCATGAGTTGGAACGTCTGTGTCTCGCATGCCGCGATCTCGCTGTCGGTGAGGGGCGCGCTGTCGCCGCGCGCTGGTGCGTTGATGAGGCAAAACAGGCGCTCAGGTCCAGTCGCGGCAGAGGCCGCGCTGTCGTCGCGATCTTGTGCGCAGAGATAGGCTGTCGGAACGTCTGGCAGCCGTCCGGCTTTAAAAATGCGCTCGAATTCGCCCTCGTAATCGTTTGAAAAGAATACGTTGTGGCGAATGAGTGGGAAGCCCGCTGCCTCCGCCGTCATCGCCCAGGTGATGGCAGAGAGGGAGCGTTCGGCCGAGGTAGGGAGGCTGATGGCGCGGCGAGAAGCCTCACCGGCGAGCCCTGCCGCAAGCGCTGCGACATCTCCGTTGAAGATGACGGCATCGGCTTCCAGGCGTTCGCCCGACGCAAGAGCGACCCCTGTTGCTCGTCCTCCGGCGGAAAGGATTTCCGTGACCGTCTTCTCATAGAGGAACCGCGCGCCCTTGGCCTCCGCGAGGCGGGCGAAGGTTTCCGCCACTTCGTGCATGCCGCCATCGACCAGCCACACGCCCTCCTGTTCGACATGGGCGATCAGCATCAAGGTGGCGGGTGACGAAAACGGCGAGGAACCGCAATAGGTGGCGTAACGGCCGAAGAGCTGCTTGAGGCGCGGATCTTTGAAGTAGTCACCGAGTGCTTGCCACATTGTCGTGAACGGGCTGATCTGCATGAGCCCCGGTAGGCCGAAGAGACCGACACCGCGAACGAGACTTTCGACGCTCGGCCGTGGCGTGCGGATGAAAGGTTCGTCGAGCGTTTCGAAGATGCGTTTGGCCCGCTTGCAAAAGCGGCGATAGCCGCGCCCTTCTTCGGGGCCGGCAAAAGCTGAGATCGCTTCGGCGCTTTCGTCGATGTCGGCGAAGAGGTCGAGACGCTCCTCCGCGCTCCAGGCGTGACGGGCGAGGATCGATAAGGGTTTAAGCGAAAGCGCATCGCCGAGACTGACACCAGCATCTGCGACGATCTCCTCGAAGAGACCTCGCATCGTGAACACGGTCGGACCTGCGTCGATCCGGCGGCCTCCGGCTGCGACTTCTCGCATCTTGCCGCCAGGCGCGTTTTCTTTATCCACGATCGTCACGGCGCAGCCTTTGGCAGAAAGGATGAGGGCCGCCACAAGGCCCCCGATCCCGGCCCCGACGATCACCACCCGTTCGCTGCCCACCGCGACATTTACTCCTACATGACTTTGTTGACTTCAGGCTAGCATCTGTCCATCGTAATTGACACTCCCTGTGACAATAGGGACTTACAGACAGCGCGAAGGGGGGCGTTATGGAAGCCTTGGTCCGCATCGAGCAGGCGCTCGACATGGCTGTGGCCTATGCCGAAGCACCAGGGGCCCCGCCACAATTGGCGCAGGCGATGCGCTATTCTGTGTTTCCGGGCGGCGCACGTATCCGTCCTCGGCTTTGTCTTGCCGTTGCGCATGCCTGCGGCGACGACGAGCCTGATCTTTCCAATGCGGCAGCGGCCTCGATCGAACTCTTCCATTGCGCGTCGCTTGTTCACGACGACCTTCCTTGCTTCGACGATGCAGAATTGCGGCGTGGCCGTCCTTCGGTCCACCGTGCCTTCGGCGAGCCGCTGGCGGTTCTTGCTGGCGACGCTCTCATCGTTCTTGCTTTTGAGACGCTGGCGCGGGCAGGAGCCTGCGCCCCTCAGCGGCTCGCCGGTCTCACTTTGACACTCGCCCGCTCGGTCGGCATGCCGACCGGAATTATCGCCGGTCAGGCGTGGGAAAGCGAGCCGCGGGTGTCTGTCTCCGATTATCAGCGGGCGAAGACGGGGTCGCTCTTCGTGGCTGCGACCGCTGCTGGCGCTCTTGCCGCGGGCGCCGATCCGGCGCCGTGGCGCGCGCTCGGTGATCGCCTTGGGGAGGCCTATCAGGTCGCCGACGACATCGGTGATGCAGTCGCTGCCGAGGAAGACAACGGCAAGCCGGTCGGTCGGGATATTGCTCTGGGGCGCCCGAGTGCGGTCGTTCAGCTCGGTCTCGCCGGAGCCATGGAGCGCCTGCGTGATCTCGTGAAGGGCGCGGTTGCCTCGATCCCGGAGTGTCAGGGGTCCGACGAGCTCAAAGCGCTCGTGATGTCGGAATCGACGCGGCTCGTACCGAAACAGCTCTCCGATCGCGTCGCCGCCTGAGCCGGCGAAAAAATCGAAGGCAACCGGGTCGGCCGTAAGATGAAGGCCTCGAAACTGCGCGCATCGGTACTCGACCGGGTCTACGCCCTGCGGGACCGTTTGGTTGGGAGCAAGGAGTTTCGCGAGCGCGCCTCGCGCAATCTCCTGACGCGGCCGGTTGCGCAGCACAATGCGCGTTCGCTTTTCGATCTCTGCGCGGGGTTCGTTTATTCGCAGGTCCTTTTCGCCTGCGTGCGGCTCGACCTGTTTCGGATTCTTTCCGAGGGGCCCCAGGATCTCGCAACGCTCGCCAGACGGTTGAAGCTCGAGGAGAGCGAGGCGCGCCGGCTTCTGCGGGCCGCCGCGTCTTTGGGGCTCGTCTCCGTTCGCGGCGAGGCGCGTTACGGTCTTGGCACCCTCGGCGCTGCCATGCTCGACAATCCGGGTGTTGCCGCGATGGTCGAGCACCATGCGCATCTTTATGCCGATCTCGCAGATCCGGTGGCCCTGTTGCGGGGCGAGGCGCAGGAGAAGCGGCTTGCCCGATACTGGGCCTATGCCGAGGCCGACGATCCGCGCGCTCTGCCAGCGGAAGCGATCGACGAATACACAGCCTTGATGGGCGCCTCGCAGGCTATGATCGCCCAGGAGGTGCTGGCGACGAATGCGCTCGCCACACGGCGGCGTCTCCTCGATGTCGGCGGTGGCGACGGCACTTTCCTGATGGAAGTGGCGAAGCGGGCCCCCGATCTTCAGTTGATGCTGTTCGATCTGCCGAGCGTCGCCGCCCGTGCCGAAGCGCGCTTCGCTCAGGCGGGGCTGGGCCAGCGCGCCGCCGCCGTCGGCGGGGATTTCCTGCGCGACCCTCTGCCGCTTGGTGCCGATGTCATTTCGCTCGTACGCATCTTGCACGATCACGACGATGCGTCGGTGATGACGCTTTTGCGAGCCGCGCACGCTGCCTTGCCACGCGACGGCATGCTGTTGATCGCAGAACCGATGGCCCCGGTGCCGGGCCGGGATGCCGCTGCGGAGGCTTATTTCGGCTTCTATCTGCTCGCCATGGGCAGCGGTCGGCCGCGTTCGGTCGGCGAGCTTCAGGCCATGTTGCGGGAGGCGGGTTTTGCGCGTTCGCAGCAGCTTGGAACGCCGACCCCGGTTCTGGCGCGCGCTTTGGTCGCCTTCCGTGATGGGGCGACTGTGTAAATCTAGCTTGACGTATTGGTGGGTCAAGCTAGACTTACACTCCATAAATCGCGCCAAAACAGAAGCGTGAACACACATTTAGGAGAGGCCGGTTTGAACACTCTCGCCGTCGTTCTGGAACAGCCTGAGCATCTTGCTCTCAAGGAAGTCGCGCTTGTGACGCCTGGCGCGGACGACGTTGTCGTGGATGTGGAATGGAGCGGCATCTCGACGGGAACGGAGCGTTTGCTCTGGTCGGGGCGGATGCCGGACTTCCCGGGCATGGGATATCCGCTGGTCCCCGGATATGAATCCGTTGGACGGGTGAGCGATGCAGGCGAGGGGGCTCGCGCCAGAATTGGCGAGCGGGTCTTCGTGCCGGGGTCGCGTAGCTTTGCCGACGTACGCAGTCTTTTCGGTGGCGCCGCCAAGCGGCTGATCGTGCCGGCGGCGCGGGCCATCACCATCAAGGAAGATCTTGGCGAGCGGGGGACGTTGCTTGCTCTGGCCGCGACCGCATATCACGCGATCGCGGCCGAAGGGGCGAGAAAGCCGGATCTGATCATCGGCCACGGCGTTCTCGGACGTCTTCTGGCGCGCGTCACCGTGGCGCTCGATGCCGAGCCGCCCGTTGTCTGGGAGCGCAACGCCGAACGCGCGGAGGGTGCGCTCGGCTATGTCACCATCGATCCGGACAAGGATGTCCGACAGGATTATCGCGCGATCTATGACGTGAGCGGGGATTCGACGATCTTGGATCGGCTCATTGCGCGTCTTGCTCCCGGCGGTGAGATCGTTCTCGCCGGTTTCTACTCCGCACCGCTGTCTTTCACCTTCCCGCCGGCGTTCTTGCGTGAGGCGCGACTGCGCGTCGCGGCCGAATGGCGCGAGCCGGATCTGGTGGCGGTCAAGGAATTGGTGGAAACGGGGCGCCTGTCGCTCGACGGTTTGATCACGCATCGCTGCCCGGCGCAGGACGCCGACGGCGCCTATCGAACCGCATTTGGCGACGCCGCCTGTCTCAAGATGATTCTGGATTGGAGAGCTGCATGACCCTTGACGTCAACGCGCCAGGCCCCAGCCGCCGTGGAATGCAAGACTATCTGCGGGACGAGGCGGCGATCGAGCCTGATCCGGTTGCAACGGGTCCCGTAACACGCGAGACCCAGATTATCGCCATCTACGGAAAGGGCGGCATCGGCAAGAGTTTCACGCTCGCCAACCTCTCGTACATGATGGCGCAGCAGGGGAAGAGGATTCTTCTGATTGGCTGTGACCCGAAGAGCGACACGACCTCGCTGCTGTTCGGTGGGCGCGCCTGCCCGACGATTATCGAGACCTCGGCGGTCAAGAAAGCCGCCGGCGAAGAGGTCAAAATCGGCGACGTCTGCTTCAAGCGCGACGGCGTCTTCGCCATGGAACTCGGCGGTCCGGAAGTCGGGCGTGGCTGCGGCGGTCGCGGCATCATCCATGGCTTTGAGCTTCTGGAAAAACTCGGCTTCCACGATTGGGGGTTCGATTACGTCCTGCTCGATTTCCTGGGCGACGTGGTTTGCGGCGGCTTCGGTCTGCCGATCGCCCGCGACATGTGCCAGAAGGTCATCGTCGTCGGCTCCAACGATCTGCAATCGCTCTACGTCGCCAACAACGTCTGCAACGCGGTCGATTACTTCCGCAAGCTCGGCGGCAATGTCGGCGTGGCCGGCATGGTGATCAACAAGGATGACGGGACCGGGGAAGCGGCCGCCTTTGCCGAGAAGGTCGGCATCCCGATTCTTGCCGCCATCCCTGCGGATGAAGACATCAGGCGCAAGAGCGCTGCCTATCAGATCGTCGGACGCCCCGGTACGCAATGGGCGCCGCTTTTCGAAGGGCTCGCGACCAATGTCGCTGAGGCACCTCCGATGCGGCCGGATCCGCTCAGCCAGGAGGATCTTCTCGGTCTCTTCAAGAGCGACGAGGTCGGGCGCGACGTGGTCTTGGAGCCAGCCACCATGGAAGACATGTGCGGCAAAGCTGCCCAAGAGAAACCGTCGCTCGAAGTGATATACGACACAGTGTGACAGCCGTCTTGGGGGGCTAAGACGATGGCAGATACCGAAGACCGGAAAGGTGGGGACCGCAAGGCGACGGAAGTCGTCTACGACGGTGCCGCTGCCGCGCCGATGGCGAATGATCTCGCCGCGGCGTCCGGGACCGGTATGCCCGCTCCAGGTGAAAACATGACGAAAAGCCCCTCGAACGCTCCGTCTCCAGAAGGGGACGGCCTTGGTTGCCACGGCGGTCAGGCCGAAATGCGCGCTGCAGCCGAAAAAGCCGGCCAGAGCGAGGTTCTCGAACGTTACGCCGCCGATTATCCGAAGGGTCCTCACGACCAGCCGCAATCGATGTGTCCAGCCTTCGGCTCGCTGCGCGTCGGTTTGAGAATGCGTCGCACGGCGACGGTCCTCTCAGGTTCCGCGTGCTGCGTCTATGGTCTGAGCTTCGTCTCGCACTTCTATGGCGCGCGGCGGACCGTCGGCTACGTCCCCTTCGATTCGGAGACGCTCGTCACCGGCAAGCTCTTCGAGGACATTCGTGAAGCCGTCCATAAGCTCGCGGATCCCGAGAAATACGACGCCGTCATTGTCACCAATCTCTGCGTGCCGACGGCTTCCGGCGTGCCGCTCAGGCTTTTGCCGAAAGAAATCAACGGTGTGCGCATCATTGGCATCGATGTGCCGGGATTCGGCGTGCCGACCCATGCAGAGGCGAAAGACGTTCTCTCGGGTGCCATGCTACGTTATGCACGCACCGAGGCGGAGCTTGGTCCCGTTCAGGCGCCGCGTGGCGGGCCGAGCGACAAGCCGACCGTGACGCTTCTTGGCGAAATGTTCCCGGCCGATCCCGTGGGTCTTGGCATGATGCTGGAGCCGCTCGGTCTTGCCGCGGGTCCGGTTGTGCCGACACGCGAATGGCGCGAGCTCTATGCCGCGCTCGACTGTGCCGCGGTCGCCGCGCTTCATCCGTTCTATACGGCAAGCATCCGAGAGTTTCAGGAAGCGGGGCGCCCGATCGTCGGCTCCGCACCGATCGGCCATGATGGAACGGCCGCCTGGCTCGACGCGATCGGCGAGGCGTGTGGCATTTCCCGCGACTGTGTCGACCGGACGAAGAATCGCTTCCTGCCGATGATCAAGGGCGCGCTGGCGAATGCTCCGATCAAAGGGCGCGTGACGCTCTCCGGCTACGAAGGCTCTGAGCTTCTTGTCGCGCGGCTTCTCCTCGAGAGCGGGGCGGATGTGCCCTATGTCGGCACCGCCTGCCCGAAGACACCTTATTCGGCTGCCGACCGCGAATGGCTCGAGGCCCGCGGCGTTCACGTCGAATACCGCGCGTCGCTTGAAAAGGACATTGCCGCGGTCGAGGAATTTCGGCCGGACCTCGCTATCGGCACGACACCGGTCGTGCAGAAGGCGAAGGAGATGGCGATCCCGGGCCTCTATTTCACCAACCTCATTTCGGCGCGGCCGCTGTTCGGTGTCGCGGGCGCCGGCTCGCTTGCGCAGGTCGTCAACGCTGCGATCGGCAACAAGGCTCGCTTCGACGAGATGCGCGAGTTCTTTGAGGGCGTCGGCCACGGCGATAGCGCCGGCTTGTGGGAAGAGATTCCCGCCGACCATTCAGATTTCCGCCGCAAGGAACTTGCCAAGGCGGAGAAAGCTCGGAAGGCCGCAGACCCGAAACGGGTCGCGGAATCGGTGGTCTGATGCTGGTCCTCGATCACGATCGCGCCGGCGGCTATTGGGGCTCCGTCTACGTCTTTACCGCGATCAAAGGGCTCCAAGTTGTCATCGACGGCCCTGTCGGGTGTGAGAATCTGCCGGTCACCTCGGTCCTGCATTACACCGATGCGTTGCCGCCGCACGAATTGCCAATCGTCGTCACCGGGCTGTCTGAAGAAAATCTCAACCAGACCGGAACGGAAGGCGCGATGCGTCGGGCGCATGAAACGCTCGATCCCGCGCTCCCTGCAGTCGTGGTGACAGGTTCGATTGCCGAGATGATCGGTGGCGGTGTGACGCCGGAGGGGACGAATCTCCAGCGCTTTCTGCCGCGTACGATCGATGAAGACCAATGGCAGAGCGCCGACCGCGCGATGACGTGGCTCTGGAATCAGTTTGGCGCCAAGAAGGGCAAGATGCCGAAGGCGCGCGCCCGCAAGGAAGGCGACAAGCCGCGGGTCAACATCATCGGTCCGATCTACGGCATGTTCAACATGGCCTCCGACCTCGCCGAAATCAGGCGACTGGTGGAGGGGATTGGTGCCGAAGTGAATATGGTCTTCCCGATGGGCAGCCATATCTCCGAGGTCGGCCGGCTTGTCGACGCGGACGTCAACATCTGCATGTACCGCGAGTTCGGCAGGCTCCTCTGTGAGGCGCTGGAAAAGCCCTATCTGCAGGCGCCGATCGGGCTGCATTCGACGACGAAATTCCTGCGCGCGCTGGGCGAGCTTCTGGGTCTTGACCCGGAACCCTTTATCGCGCGCGAAAAACACACGACGATCAAGCCGATCTGGGATCTGTGGCGCTCCGTCACTCAAGATTTCTTCGGCACGGCGAGCTTCGCCATCGTCGCGAACGAGACCTATGCGCGAGGCGTGCGCCACTTCCTCGAATCGGAAATGGGCCTGCCTTGCGCCTTTGCCTTTTCGCGCCGCGCGGGCGTCAAGCCCGACAACGAATCGGTGCGCGAATCGGTCAAGGAGAAGACGCCGCTCGTTCTGTTCGGCAGCTACAACGAACGCATGTATCTGGCCGAAATCGGCGCGCGCAGCGTCTACATTCCGGCCTCGTTCCCGGGAGCTATCATCCGGCGCCACACAGGCACGCCGTTCATGGGCTATTCGGGTGCGACGTATCTCGTTCAGGAAGTGTGCAATGCGCTTTTCGACGCACTCTTCCACATTTTGCCCCTCGCAAAAGACCTTGACGAGATCGATGCGACGCCTTCGCGGCTCCATGATGAGCTGCCGTGGGATGACGATGCCAAGAAATCATTGGATTCATTGGTGGAATCGCAGCCGGTTCTGATCCGTATCTCTGCAGCGAAGAAGCTGCGCGATCAGGCTGAGCGCGAAGCCAGGCGCGTCGGCACGCCCCGCGTCACCATAGCATGTGTTCGTAGGGCTGCGACCGGTCTAAAAGAAGATCAGCTCGTATGACGGGGGGTCATCCGCAGCACGAAATCTTAACCGGACTGGCGCGGGGGCGCGCTGTCCGAAGAGTTTGATGTGGAGAGGCATATGGCTGCAATCGAAAAATCGAACGTAGCGCTGCTGCGGTCCAAAGAAGAGCGCGATTTCCGTCTCATCGTGATGGTGAGCTTCGCCTTCTTCCTGGTCGTTTGCATGATTGCGCGGCTTCTGCCGCCGCAATGGCGTCCTTTCTCGCCGGGACCGAATGGTCGCCGGTCGGTGATTGAAGAGGCGCGCGTCGCGGCCAACACGACGATCCCATTCGCTTTTATGCGCTAAGGCGCATTCGCTGGAATTCGTCCGGCATTGCTGGGCGGAGATGTGTCACGGCTTTCGTGTCGTGACCATTCCCTGCCGCGCGGGAGGTGCGCGGTAACGGCCGAAAGGCTGATTTTAACGAGGGTAGATCAATGGCTGAAATCGATAGGCCGGTCTCGCTGTCGGGTCTGACGGAAGGCGAGGCTCGCGAATTTCACGGTGTGTTCATGACCAGCTTCATGGTCTTTGTCGCCGTGGCAATTGTCGCTCACATTCTTGCTTGGATGTGGCGTCCTTGGATCCCGGGGCCGGAAGGCTACGCGTTCCTTCAAGACCTGCCGACGACCGCTTCGGCGCTCCTGTCAACTCTCGCATAGGGGGAGAGAGAAATGTGGAAAGTTTGGCTCCTGTTCGATCCGCGTCGCATGCTGGTCGCGCTGTTCACGTTCCTGTTCGTGCTGGCTCTGCTCATTCACTTCATTCTGCTGAGCACCGACCGGTTCAACTGGATGCAGGGCGCTTCGACGGCCCCGGCGCAGACCAGCCAGGTCGAGCTGATCACGCCGCTCGCCTAATCGACGAGACGGAAGGTTTTGCGAATGGCAGCGGACTGGGTTCCAGTCCGCTGGGATTTTCAGCCCGCTGCCATCTTCACGCAGGAGCGACTTCGCTCCTCGTCTCGTTGACCGGAGGATTGAGCAATGGCGATGCTCAGCTTTGAAAAGAGGTATCGCGTTCGTGGCGGTACGCTAGTCGGAGGGGATCTCTTCGACTTTTGGGTGGGGCCGCTTTACGTCGGCTTTTTTGGCGTAACGACGGTCTTCTTCTCAGCGTTGGGCACCGGGCTCATTCTCTGGGGCGCGGCGCTGGGACCGACCTGGAACATCTGGCAGATCAGTATTGCTCCGCCAGATCTTTCTTATGGCTTAGGCTTGGCGCCGCTCCGCGAGGGCGGGCTTTGGCAGCTCATTACCATTTGCGCCCTGGGCGCATTTGTTTCCTGGGCTCTGCGTCAGGTCGAAATCTCCCGCAAGCTTGGCATGGGCTATCATATTCCTATTGCCTATGGCTTTGCGGTCTTTGCCTACTTCACGTTGGTCGTCATCCGGCCCGTGTTGATGGGTGCGTGGGGGCACGGTTTTCCTTATGGCATCATGAGCCACCTCGATTGGGTGTCGAACGTCGGGTACCAGTACCTGCACTTCCACTACAATCCGGCTCACATGATCGCCGTCAGCTTCTTCTTCGCGACGACGCTCGCGTTGGCGTTGCACGGAGGCGTGATCCTTTCCGCCGTCAACCCGCAGCCTGGTGAGGCCGTCAAAGGCCCGGAGCACGAGAACACCTTCTTCCGTGATGTGGTGGGCTACTCCATCGGTTCGCTCGGCGTGCATCGTCTGGGATTGTTCCTGGCGCTGTCAGCAGCGTTCTGGAGTGCCGTCTGCATCGTCATCAGCGGTCCGTTCTGGACCCGCGGATGGCCCGAATGGTGGGGTTGGTGGCTCAACCTCCCGATCTGGAGCTAGGGCAGGGGGACTATTATGGCTGAGTACCAAAACATCTTTAACCGGGTGCAGGTCCACGGACCTGTCTACGCCGGTGTCCCGGTCGCTGGCTCTGCTACCGGTCGGGCAGGACAGCCGATTGTCTCCTATTGGCTAGGCAAGATCGGCGACGCACAGATCGGACCCGTCTATCTCGGGCTGTCCGGTGTCGCTTCGTTGATCTTCGGCTTCCTGGCCTTTGAGATCGTCGGTCTCAATATGCTGGCCTCGGTGAACTGGAGCCCGATTGAATTCGTGCGCCAACTGCCGTGGCTCGCGCTTGAGCCGCCGCCTGCCGAGCTTGGTTTCTGCGTGCTGTGTCCGCTCGACCAGGGCGGCTGGTGGCAGATGGCCGGCTTCTTTATGACGACGTCGGTTCTTCTTTGGTGGGTGCGCACGTACCGCCGGGCTACCGCGCTCGGTATGGGCACGCACGTTGCCTGGGCGTTCATGGCGGCGATCTGGCTGATGATTGTGATCGGCTTCTTGCGCCCGCTGCTTCTTGGCAGCTGGTCTGAGGCTGTTCCGTTCGGCATCTTCCCGCACCTCGACTGGACTGCGGCTTTCTCGATCCGCTACGGTAATCTGTACTACAACCCGTTCCACATGCTCTCGATCGTCTTCCTTTATGGCGCGACTCTTCTGTTCGCCATGCATGGCGCGACGATCCTGGCCGTGGGCCGCTTCGGCGGCGACCGGGAAGCTGAGCAGGTCGTGGATCGCGGTACTGCAGCGGAACGCGCCGCGCTCTTCTGGCGCTGGACCATGGGCTTCAATGCCACCATGGAATCCATCCATCGCTGGGCCTGGTGGTTTGCGGTTCTTTGCCCGATCACCGGCGGTATCGGCATGCTTCTCACGGGTACGGTTGTCGACAACTGGTTCCTGTGGGGTATCAAGCACGGGATCGTTCCCGCCTATCCGCAGGTCTTTGACGCCATTCAGGATCCGGCTCTTATGTCAGGAGGGGCGCAATGACCTTCACGATGAAAATGGCCGTTGCATTCTGCGTGCTAGTTGGCGGCCTGTTGCTGTTCACCCTTAATCTGCCGCAGCCGGATCATATCTGGCCTTTGGCACAGGGTACGCAGCTGGGTTACCGCGGCACCGGCATGCAGCAGATCAAGTCTGTTGAGGATCTGCGCAAGGCGGCGGACCAGATCCCCGATCCGTTCCCAGCGGTTTCGGCTGAAGGTCCCCGCGCCTCGGAAGTCTATGAGAACGTTCATGTTCTCGGTGACCTTTCGGAAGAGCAGTTCCTGCGCGTCATGACCGTGATCACGGAGTGGGTGTCGCCGGAACAGGGCTGTGCCTACTGCCACGATGAAAACGACCTGGCCGCCGAGCGGCCTTACACCAAGATCGTGTCGCGTCGCATGCTTGAGATGACGCGCCACATCAATTCCGACTGGACGAACCACGTCGCCCAGACGGGTGTGACCTGCTACACTTGCCACCGCGGCAACCCTG
Source organism: Afifella sp. JA880 (assembly GCF_025379905.1). Lineage (NCBI taxonomy): Bacteria > Pseudomonadati > Pseudomonadota > Alphaproteobacteria > Hyphomicrobiales > Afifellaceae > Afifella > Afifella sp. JA880. The sequence continues at coordinate 498,540 of NZ_JAOANH010000001.1, read as the reverse complement.
TCCCGACCGAGATCTGGTTCAAGGACGAGGCTCCCACGAAGGCAGTCTATGCAGGCTACAGCCCGAACGGGCAGAACCACGCGAACGAAGTTGCCGGCCTGACGTCAATGGCTGCCAACCCGTCGGATGTGTTCCTGACCGGTCCGTCCAATCCTCGTATCGTTCCGACGACTGCTCTCCCGGCTAAGGGCAGCGGCCTCGGCGCGAGCATCAAGGATACGGAAGACACCTATGCGCTGATGATCCATCTGTCTGACGCGCTTGGCGTGAACTGCACCTACTGCCATGACAGCCGGTCGTTCATGTCTTGGAATGAGAGCAGCCCGCCGCGGCTCACGGCCTTCCACGGCCTTGACCTGGTGCGCGATCTCAATGCGAACTACCTCGTGCCGCTGCAGCCGGAATATCCGGCGATGCGCCTCGGCCCGACGGGAGACGCTCCCAAGGCGAACTGCGCGACCTGCCATCAGGGCGAGCCCAAGCCGCTTGGCGGTGCGCCGATGGTCCAGGATTATCCTGAGCTGATTTCCGCTCAGGTCTCCCCTGACCAGGCCCCGGCTGAGCAGCCCCAGGCTCCGGCAGAGCAGCCAGAGGCTCAGCAGCCCCAGGCCCAGCAGCCGGCCCAGCCTCAGGCTCCGGCTCAGCAGCCCCAGGCTCAGCAGCCGAAGGCGCAGCAGCCGGCTCAGCCCAAGGCCCCGGCTCAGCAGCCCCAGGCTCAACAGCCGAAGGCACAGCAGCCGGCTCAGCCGCAGGCTCAGCAGCCGGCCCAGCAGGCCCCGTCTGGCGAGATGACGCCGCAGCAGCAGCTGATGCAGCAGCAGATGCAGCTGATGCAGCAGCAGATGGAGCAGATGCAGCAGATGCGCCAGCAGATGGAGCAGATGCAGCAAAATCAGTAAGACGGCGGCGTCTTCGGACGCCTCCTCAACCTCGATCCGGGAGATGTCTCATCTCCCGGATTTTTTTTGTTTCGATTTCCGGCGGGACCGAGCCAGCAGCCAAAAGCGCAGCTTGAGCTCAAGCGACGTGAAGATCGGGAAGGGCGGCATAGAGCGGGATCGTCCGATCTCCGAGGCCGTTCCGGAACGTGCAAGAATTGCCGAGGTTGTCGTCCTTGGCGGCGAAGATCCCCGAAATTGCGAGAGGAGCCCCAGGCGGCCCATGACGCACCCAGCCATCACGACGGAGCCAATGGCCGGAGTCGTGGTGGGCGGAGCGTAACTCTGCGGCGCGCTTGAGAGGCGCCATCATGTGGCTCAGTTATAAGAGGACGGGGCTGAGTGTTGCTCGCAGGCTGCACGTGAGGCGTTCTGCGCGAACGCGACAATTTTGGCGATCGGACCGCGGGCGCTGACGCCGCTTTTAGCGAGGCGTCCCGTTGCATGCATTCGTGGTCGCAGGTGCCGTGTCAGGAAACGGCGAACCGTGCGGATTGCCTGCCGGATCACGCGAGGGGCACCGCTTGGCGCGAGGCGATCACTTGAATCAATCTTTGAAGTTTCTCCCCTAAGCGGCACAGAGAACGCGCCAGGGGCGTCGCCAAACGTGAATCAAGACGTGAGCAGTTCCGGGCAAGTGATTCTTCAAAAAGGGTAACGACGGCATCAAAGGCTGCGGACGGGGGCGTGGGCGACGACACAGAGGACGGTCCGGTCCAGAGGTGCAACTGTCCAATCGGGTGAGGGCAAGCCTCAGATGGGCGTGGTCCGCGATCTGCCGGAGAGTGCCGAAAGAGCCGGGACACGGCTCGCTCCCGTCCGGCAGGTTACATCTCGGCCGGCCGCAAAAAAAAGCGCCGGCGAGGGGCCGGCGCTTTGACAGACTTGCGACTAGACCCTGTCATTTTGTGACGGAAGCGTATCCGGCGTTGCGCAGGTAGTTGGCGCATTCTTGAGGGGCGATGGTCTGAACGAGGTGTCCGATGTGGCGCCAGGTGTCGTCGATGGTTCGTTTCTGGGCCATGCGCATCCAGTGTTTGACCTTTGAGAAGGCCTGCTCGATCGGGTTGAGGTCGGGGGAGTAGGGCGGCAGGAACCAGAGGCGCGCGCCAGCAGACCTGATGGTCTGGCGGATGATGGCGGCCTTGTGGGAGCCGAGGTTGTCCATGACGACGATGTCGCCGGGCCGGAGGGTAGGCAGGAGCACCTGCTCGACATAGGCGCGGAACGAGGTGCCGTTGATCGGGCCGTCGAAGACGCAGGGTGCGGTGAGCCCGTCGCAGCGCAAGGCCCCGAGGAAGGTCATGGTGCGCCAGTGGCCGTGCGGGGCATAGCCGCGCAGGCGCTTGCCCTTCGGCCCCCATCCCCGGATCGGAGCCATGTTGGTCTTGATCCAGGTTTCGTCGATGAACACCAGGCGCTTCGGATCGAGCCGGGCCTGCCAGCTCTTCCAGCGCTCACGCCGGCGGGCGATGTCCCTTCGCGCCTGCTCCAGGGCGAACAGCGTTTTTTTTGAAGCTCAGCCCCTCGCGCTTCAGGAACTGCCAGACCGCATGGTGGGAGACCGACACGCCCCGATCGGCCAGCATCGCCTGCAGCTTGCGCACGCTCAGATGCGGTGTCGTGGCGATCGCATCCAGGATCACAGCGCGGTGCGCGTCGAGGACGAACACGCGGGGCCCCTCACGCCGGGACGGAGCCACCGAGCCGGTCGCCCGATAGCGCTGATGCCACTTCACCACCGAGGAGACGGCAACATCGAAGCGGGCGGCGACAGATCGAACCGCTTCCCCCGCCTTCACAGCCGCAACGACACGTTCACGCAGATCAATGGAATAAGCTCTGGTCATGCATGCCGGCCTCCGACCCAGCATGCAGCTTGAATCAGATTTGCTTCCTCAACGGAATCCCAATTCCGATTCAGAACCCGAATGACATGCTCTAGGAAAGGTCAGGCGGCGCGTTCGAGGCCGATCTCGGACCATATCGCTTTCAAGGCGTTGATGAGGCGGTCGACGTCCCAGTCGGAATGAAGCGGCGAGGGCGTGACACGCAGCCTCTCCGTGCCGCGCGGGACGGTCGGATAGTTGATCGGCTGCACATAGATCCCGTACTGCGTGAGAAGCCGATCGCTGATCTGCTTGCACAAAACGGCGTCGCCCACCATCACCGGAACGATATGGCTCTCGTTCATGAGGTGCGGCACGCCGATCTCGTCCAGGCGACGCCGAACCGTCGCCACGCGCTCCTTCTGTCTGTCGCGTTCGGCCTCGCTCGCTTTCAGATGCCGGATGGAGGCGAGTGCACCCGCCGCGACGGAGGGCGGCAGAGCGGTCGTGAAGATGAAGCCGGAGGCAAAGCTGCGAATAAAGTCGCAGAGGGCTGTCGAGGCTGCGATATAGCCCCCCATGACGCCGTAAGCCTTGGCGAGGGTACCCTCGATAACGGTCAGACGATGGGCCACCTCGTCACGCTCGGAGATGCCGCCACCGCGCGGGCCGTAGAGGCCGACGGCGTGGACCTCGTCGAGATAGGTCATGGCTCCATGCGCATCGGCGACGTCGCAGATCTCGGCGATCGGCGCGATATCGCCATCCATCGAATAAACGGATTCGAACGCGACGAGCTTGGGCCGAGCCGGGTCGATCTCGGCGAGCTTGCGGTTGAGATCTTCCGGATCGTTATGCGCGAAGATCATGCGGTCTGCGCGGCTGTGGCGGATGCCCTCGATCATTGAGGCGTGGTTCTTGGCGTCGGACAGGACGACGCAGCCCGGCAGCTTCGCGGCAAGTGTGCAAAGCGTGGCCCAGTTGGAGACGTAGCCTGAGGTGAAGACGAGGGCGCTCTCCTTGCCATGCAGGTCGGCGAGCTCGTTCTCCAGAAGCACGTGATAGTGGTTGGTACCTGAGATGTTGCGTGTGCCGCCCGCGCCCGCGCCGCAGCGATCGAGCGCGAGATGCATGGCATCGATAACCAGAGAGTTCTGGCCCATACCCAGATAGTCGTTGGAGCACCAGACGGTCACCTCGGCCCGGCCGCGTTCGCGGTAATGCGTGGCGCGCGGAAACTCGCCCGCATGACGCTCAAGATCGGCGAAGACCCGGTAGCGACCTTCGTGGCGCAACGCCTCGAGTTCCTGCCGAAAGAAATTTTCGTAATCCATGGATCGCCTCCCCAAATCCGCGCTGACCTCGCGTGCCATCCCGATCGCTCCCGATTATTCCCCCGGCGGTGACGCGCCATACGTGCTCAAGGCCGGCTGCGCGCGCAGTCGGCTGCCGGGCAATGCTGCGGCTGTCCGCGCCGAAAAGGGCGTCGACGGCCGCGCCCGTGAAGTCTCGTCTTTGGGCTGCTGCACCTCATGTGTCCGCAGCCCCCATTTCCACAGCGCTTCAGCCGGCAGCGGCAGCACCATGAACCAGTGCTCCAGGACGGCGAGCGCCATCAGTGTGGCGAGGAAGGTATAGGCGGTTGCTTCGAAGGGGCTCGCAACATCGGCGATGGCGCGCTGTGCAAACAACACGGTGATCACCGTTGCAACTGTAACGGAGATAGGGAAGAGCGGATTCATCGGCTTCTTGACCATGAAGCTCTTCAGATAGGCGAGGCTGTCGGGCAGGAACTGCTCGGAGAGGTTGCGCACTCCGAGGAAGAGATTGAGCTTGGCGCTGGCCCTCATGCCCCACAAGAGGAAGAAAATGCCGGTCCCAAGCTGGTTGGGGCCGCCCCAGGTGAGGGTGACGATCACGGCCGCCGAAAGGAAGATGGCGAGCTCGTGGTAGAGAATCGTTTGGACGGCGAAGAGGAAACGCTTCCAGCCTGAAATGTCGCTCGGGCACAGGCTCTTTCTCGGCCCGGTGACGTATCCCATGAGAAAGCTGATCTCATGCCAGCCCCACGCGGTCAGGCCGCAGGTGAAGGCGATAAAGGCGCCCGAGACACTCGCATCCCGACTGGAGACCGCCAGGCCGTAAAAGGCCGCGCCGAGCAGAACCGTCGCGCCGGCAAGACTCCAGCGAAACGTTCGCCGGGGCAGGCCGTCGAGATACAGAATCGCTCCCGTCGAGAACCACCAGGCAAACAACGCGAAGACGATGGGCAGAGCGTAGAGCGACACTCTGATGCCTCCCTACCAGGCCGGAACGAGCCGGCTCTCGGCCGGCGGGGCATTGTCCTTGACCGGCAGGAAATAAAGACGGGCGATGGCGACCCCTACGCCGGCGCCATGGAAGAGCTGCTGCAGGCCGCCGACGAGGCCGCCCTTGCGTTTGGCGGCCGCCATTCTCTCGCTCGCCTGCCGCAGGCTTTCGAGGCCGACGCGAAAGCGGGGATTGTCGATGTCGAGCGTCAGCGGGAAGACCTGCTTGCTGATTTCCGACGTGATCCGAAAGACCGTGAAATCATATTCCGTCGGGTCGATGTCGAGAGCCTTGTGGAACGCAGGGCGGGCATGGTCGCGCACATACATCGTCGCGAAAACGGCGAGCACGAAGAAGCGCACCCAGTATTTGTTGAGGCCCTGCGTCACCTCCGGGTTCGCACGCATCAGGAGAGCGAAGGCTTCACCGTGCCGGAACTCGTCGTCACACCATTGCTCGAACCATTTGAAGATCGGGTGGAAGCGCTTCTCCGGGTGCTTTTCCAGATGCCGGAAGATCGTGATGTAGCGCGCATAGCCGATCTTTTCGGAAAGATAGGTCGCGTAATAGATGAATTTCGGGCGGAAGAAAGTGTACTTCTTCGTGCGCGTCAGAAAGCCAAGATCGACGCCGATGTCGAAATCCTTGAGCGTGTCGTTGATGAAGCCCGCATGGCGCGCCTCGTCGCGGCTCATATAGCGGAAGAGCTCGCAGATATCGGGGTTGTTGCCGCGCTTCTTCATTTCCGAATATAGCACGCAGCCCGAAAATTCAGCCGTGAGCGAACTTACGAGAAAGTCGACGAACTCCTTCTGGAGATCCTCTGGCAGATCGGAGAGCTTCACGTCGTCCCAGGCTTCTGTGCGCTTGAAATGGCCCTTGTTGGGGTCGCTCTTCATCTCAGCGATGAGCGCGTCCCACTCGAGGCGAATGTGACTGACATCGATGGCGTCAAGCTCGTCGAAGTCCGTCGTGTAAAAGCGCGGACTCAAAACCGTGCTTTCTTGAGCCTTGAGGGTCGTGTCGTTCGGAGAGAGGGAGAGGGTCTCGATCGTCATAGCCTGCTTTCGGAAGAGAAGCTGAACTCAAGGAGCTCCATGAACTCCATGTCACCGGTCATGCGTGTCCAAAGCCGTTCCAGAGCGGTCGCCCGCACCACCGTCGCGCGGCGGTGAAACGTAGCCGTCTCGCCGTAAGGGACGGTGATCGGCTCACCATGGACCCGCACCGCATCGCCCGGGCGGATTTCGATGCCACCATCGAGATCCACATGAGCGTGCAGGCTTTCGAAGGTGTTTTGCACCTCGATGGTGCACTCCACTTCGATCTCTTCGCGTCCGCCGACCCAATTGCCGATCATTGCGCATGCCTCGTCTCGGAGAGGAAGCGGGCGAAGACCTGTGCATTCGTCGGTCCGAAAGCTTCAAGGGCGACGAGCCGGCCGGTCGAGGGATCCTCGAGCGACAATTGTCCGTCGTCCCAATAGGTCAAACGAAAGGGGCTGTCGGGGCTGATGCCGCGACGTTCCCGTTCGTGTGCGAGGCCGCGCAAGGTCGCGCGCAAAAAACCATTCGTGCCGGGAGCGGCAACGGCGATCTGGCTGCCGTCGGAGGCGTCGAAAATCCCGACGCCTCCGTTCGGCAGATCTCTGAATTGCAGAAGACGCACCTCCACGGCCGTCGTCCCCGGCATCTCGGTGCTGTGGCCTCTACGGTCAAATGCGCTCACGGCTGCAAGGACGATCGAAACCGTCAGCAGCGCCGCCACGGCCAGAAGGGGGCCTCGCGGAAAGGGCGCAGTGTTCGTAAAGCCGCTCACCTTGATCTCCTATGCCACCGCACTTGCGTGCGATGACCATTGTGCGTGCGTATCAGTCTCTGCCTCGGGGGCAGCTTCCGCCGTTTCGTCGCTACGTTCGGCGGTTGCTGCGAGCGCGCCTGCCAGGATCTCAGCGACGCGCTTGGCATCTGGAACAGACCTCAGCATGGGCTCAGGCTGCTTGATTTTCCATGGCCGGGCATGCGGCCACAAAGCATAGTAAGCGACACGGTGTTTTGGGGAAAGAACGAGAGGAATGTCGCCAATTCCCTGTCCGTAGAGCCGCAACGCGGCCGATTCCACCGCTACGAAAGGGATGTTGAGCGTCATCGGCAGCACGACACCGCTACGGATGACGAGACGCTTCTCCGTGATCGTATAGACCGTGGTGCGGGCTATCAGCCAGCCATAGACGGTGAGGATAACGAGCGCGAGAGCGGCGACCGGCAAAAGCCAGGTCGCCGACAGGATCGCGTCTTTTACCGTTCCTCCCGCCGAGAGAGCCAGAATGGCCCGCAGGACGAGAAGAACAGCAAAATAGACGACGAGGGTTGGAAGGTAGAAAAGGCGCCGGGCAAGACTTGCCCAGCGCGGTTCCCCCTGCCAGAGGATCCGTTCCCCCTTCGGCAAGCGCTGAGGCAGGCCGCGGATAGGCTCGGATTCGTATTCGTTCACAGCAGCGGCTCCTGCCGTGCCGGCGTTGCGTAAAGAGTACCACCGGCGAAGTAGCCCTGAATACGGTCTTCTTCCATCATGGTGATGCTGTTCGGGCTGGCCGTACGCGGCGCATCGGCGAACTGCTTGGCAACCAGCGCGTTCACGCGGATCTGACGCTGGCGAGCGTTGAGGTTCGTCATCACGAACGGAACCAGCACAGTGCCGGCGCCATCGAGCGCGACCTCGAGATAACGGATCATCACGTCGGAACGATCGACCCAGACGTCTTCAACGCTGCCCACGACTTCACCATCGGCGGCGATGACGAGCATGCCCCGAGGATCCGGATCCTTCGGATCGAGATAGAAGCTCTCGTCGCTTGAGAGCGGAACGATCTTCGGATCGCCATCGAGCGTCAGCTCGGGCTCATGGGCACGATCGGCATAGGCGGCCGGGCCAACGCCATCGACCAGCGGATTGCCGACGGGACGGAACGGTGCGCCGTTCGACGGGCCGGCCGGCGTAAGACGCACGTCGCGGTCGTCGCTGCGGCCGGACTGTGCCGTGCCACCGCCATGAAGTTTGAAGTATTTCGGTGCCGGTGCGTCGGGGAACCCGACGATCCGGTCATTGGTCTCACCGCGTTCCGCAACAAGCGGATAACCTTCGCGCTTATCTTCGCGACGAAGGTAGATGATGAGACCGGCAAAAAAGATCCAGAACGCATAAAGCGTCATCTGGGCCACATCCATATACCCAGTAAGTGCTCCGGCGGGCATTGATAACCTCCATTGACAACGGCTAGCCAGGAAACTCGGCTAGACCGAAGGACGATGATGGATCGGAGCGTGTTCGCCCCCCCGACCCCACGAGCGGCCCGATCGCCACGAGCGTGACGGCGAGCAGCGCGATTTCGAAATGGTAAACAAAGCTGTAGCCGGTGGCCGGGCCCGTGAGAGCCGACCCGAGAACGCCTTGTTCTGCCAATGTGGAGAAGGTGTCGCGAACGACGCCACCGAGCGCGATCGCGAGACCCGCGGCGGTCGCCTGAACGGCGCCCCAGGCGCCGAGGGCGAGGCCGCTTTGCCCATTCTCCGATAATTCCATGGCGGCTGTGAGCGTGCCGACCGAGAAGAGGCCGCCGCCGAAGCCGATGATGATGGTACCTGCCCGGAAGAGCATCGCTGATTCCAGGGGCGCGGCGAAGATCACGGCGACGAACGCCACGACGCCCGCAAGCGCGCCATAGGCAGCAAGCTTGTGCGGATCCTGGCCGCGCCCGAGACGGCGGGCGGCGAGCGCAAATCCGACGAGCGAGCCTCCGGCGAGGAGAGCCGTCAATGTTGTCGTGCCGCTCACGGTCAGGTGCAGGACTTCGCCGCCATAAGGCTCGAGCAGAATATCCTGCATGCTGAAACCTGCCGTGCCGAGACCGACTGCGACGAGGAGGCGGCTTGCGCGTCCACCTTTGGCGAAGGAGCCCCAGGCTTCGCGGAAGCTGGTTCTTGGCGCGTCTTTTGCGGTGAGTGCGGGATTGCGCGCCTCCTGCTTCCACAAGGCGACGACGTTCAAGACCATCGTCAGGAAGGCGGCACCCTGAATGACCTGGATGAGCCGGAACGGGCTGAAATTGTCGAGAACCACACCGAAGACGAGGGCACTCACCATCATGCCGAGAAGCAGCATGACGTAGAGCAGCGCCACGACGCGCGGGCGGGATTCGGCCGGCGCGATGTCGGTGGCCAGCGCAAGCCCGGCTGTCTGCGTCGTGTGCAGCCCGGCGCCGACGAGGAGGAAGGCAATGGCAGCCCCGGCCTGACCGGCTACCATCGCGGGCCCCTGGCCCTCGGACAAAACCAGAAGCGCGAATGGCATGATGGCGAGACCGCCGAACTGGATCAGCGTGCCCATCCAGATATAGGGCACACGACGCCAACCAAGCAGCGAGCGATGGGTGTCCGATTTGAAGCCGATCAGGGCACGGAACGGCGCGAAGACGAGCGGCAGCGACACCATCAAGGAGACGAGCCAGGCATGCACGCCCATCTCGACGATCATGACGCGGTTCAACGTGCCGTTCAAAAGCACCACCGCCATGCCGACGGAGACTTGGAACAATGACAGACGCAAGAGGCGGCCGAGCGGAAGCTCGGCCGTTGCAGCATCTGCAAACGGCAAAAAGCGGGGGCCGAGACGGCTCCACGCTGCGCTCACCGAATTGTTCAGCCGCTTCATGCGGGCACGAGCTCCATAGCCTGTGACGTGTAAAATCCGCTTACGATACGACGGCTTCGACCCGGCCGCCATGCCGTTAGCTCAGGTGTCGCAGCGACCAGCTGGCGCAGCCGCGCTTCGCTGATCGGTTCGATGGAAGGCGCGCGGTCGCTGCGCGGAAAAAACCGCCCCGCCATGTGCATGGCCGCGAGCAGCGCTGTGCGGGGTGCGAAGGTGAAAACCACCCCCTGCCGGGCCCGCGTCGCCATCCGGGCGAGAATATTCGCGAGGTCCTGATCGCGGTAATGGATGAGCGAATCCATGCCGACGATGAAGTCGAAATCACCGAGCGCGGGATCGAGCATGTCTCCGACGTGGAAATCGATCCTCTCGGCCTCCGGCTCGTCCTTGGTGCGCTCTTTGGCGAGTGCGACGAGCGACGGCGACAGATCGATTGCGACGATATCGCCGCCGCGGCGCGCAGCTTCCAGGGACAGCGCACCGGTTCCGCAACCGGCATCGAGGAGCCGCAGCCCGGAGAGGTCGTCCGGCAGATAGCTCAACAGGGTTGCCCGCATCTGGTCGCGGCCGGCGCGCACGGTGGCCCGGATACGGCTCACCGGCGCGTCGGACGTGAGTTTGGACCAGGCATCGGCCGCGGTGCGGTCGAAATAGGTCTCAAGCTCTCCGCGGCGCTCCAAATACGAGGCTGTTGGCATCAATCGAATCCCAAAAAGTCGAAGATCTCGCGATCTTTCATCGGTGTCGCTGCAAGCGGCTCGACGCCTGCCCAGAGCTGAGCGGCAAGGCGCAGATATTCGTTCTGCACCTGCTCCAGTTCGGGGGAGGGTTCCATTTCAAAGAGCGTCGACTTCTTCAGACGGCTGCGCCGGATCGCATCGAGATCGGGCAGATGCGCCAGACGCTTCAGTCCTGTCGCTTCGTTGAAGCGGTCGATCTCGTCGGTTCCAGCGCTGCGATTGGCGATCACGCCGCCGATCCGCACGTCGTAGTTCTTCGCCTTGGCGAGGATCGCCGCGGCAATCCGGTTCATCGCGAAGATGGAATCGAAATCGTTGGCGGTCACGATAAGTGCGCGCTCGGCATGCTGCAGAGGCGAGGCGAAGCCGCCGCAGACCACATCGCCCAGGACGTCGAAAATCACGACATCTGTGTCTTCCAGAAGATGATGCTCCTTGAGGAGCTTCACGGTCTGACCGACGACATAGCCACCGCAGCCTGTGCCGGCAGGCGGTCCGCCGGCTTCCACGCACATGACGCCGTTATAGCCTTCGTAGACGAAGTCTTCGACACGCAGCTCTTCGGAATGGAAGTTCACAGACTCCAAAACGTCGATGACCGTCGGCACGAGGCGCTTGGTCAAGGTGAAGGTCGAATCGTGCTTCGGGTCGCAACCGATCTGCAGAACCCTTTTGCCGAGCTTTGAAAAAGCCGCCGACAGGTTCGACGAGGTCGTCGACTTGCCGATCCCGCCCTTGCCATAGACGGCGAACACTTTCGCCGTTTCGATATGGATCGACGGATCGAGCCGAACCTGAACGCTGCCTTCTCCGTCCTCGTTCTTCGCGATCGGTGGCATCGGTCTCAGAGGGATGTTCATGCGGCTCTCTCCACGGGTATGCCTTCGAGCTGGTCTTCCAGTTCTTCACCCGCCTGCCGCAGGGCTTCCACCACGGCTTCGTCGGGCTGCCAGTACTGGCGCTCATGTGCCTCCAGAAGCCGGTGCGCGACCTTTGCCGACGCAACCGGATTGAGGGCGGCCATGCGCTGCCGCATTTCCGGATCAAGCACGTAAGTCTGCGTGATCTGCTGATAGATCCACGGCGCGACCTGACCTGTCGTGGCCGACCAGCCCATCGTATTGGTGACCGCGGCCTCGATCTGACGCACGCCTTCGTAACCGTGCTTCAGCATGCCCTCGTACCATTTCGGGTTGAGCATGCGGGTGCGGGTTTCGAGTGCGACCTGCTCCGACAGAGAGCGAACCATGCCTTCCGAACGGGTCTGGTCGCCGATGTAGACGGGAATCTCGCCGCCCTTGGCCTTGCGCACCGAGCGGCTGATTCCGCCGAGCGTGTCGAAGTAGTGATCGACGGTGGTCACGCCGAGCTCGACCGATTCGAGGTTCTGGTAGGCGAGCTCCACATCGCTGAAGATCGTCTGCAGAAGAGCGGCTTGCTGCTTGGGCGCGCCCTGGCGTCCGTAAGCGAAGCATTTGCGCTTTGCGTAGGTGTCGGCGAGCTCGTCCTCGTCTTCCCATCGCCCGGAATCGAGCAGCATGTTGACGTTGGAGCCGTAGGCACCGTCGGCGTTGGAGAAGACGCGCAGCGCGGCCGTCTCCAGGTCGCATTGATGCTCTTCCTGATAGCGCAGCGCGTGCTTGCGCACATAGTTCATTTCAAGCGGTTCATCCGCCGTGGCGGCAAGATAGGCGGCCTCGGCGAGCAGCTTGGTCTGCAACGGCAGGAGGTCGCGGAAGATGCCCGACAGCGTCATGACGACGTCGATGCGGGGCCGGCCGAGATCTTCCAGGCGGATGAGAGCCGCCCCACAGAGACGACCGAAGCTGTCGAAACGCGGCCGCGCGCCGAGCAGCGCCAACGCCTGGGCGATCGGACCGCCTTCGCTCTTCAGATTGTCGGTCCCCCACAGGACCATCGCCACCGATTCCGGGATCGGATGTCCGTCTTCGACGTATCGGTCGAGGAGGCGCTTCGCCTGGCGCGCCCCATCCGTAACGGCGAACGCACTCGGCATGCGGAAGGGGTCGAAGCCATGCACATTCCGGCCCGTCGGCAGGATCGCCGGCGTGCGCAGAAGATCGCCGCCGGGGGCAGGGCGCACGAAGCATCCGTCGAGCGCGTGGATAAGGGACGGGAGTTCGTGGTCTTCCGACAGGAGCTTGTTGGTCGAGGCGAGCTCATCGAACAATTCGATATTCGCGTCGTTCTCATCCATTCCGCCGACGACCAGAGCCTGCCGCGGCTGCCGCCCGGCAACGAGCGCCTCGACAGCGTCCTTCTCCGGCTTGGTGCCGAAACGGGCTTCAGCCACCGCGAGGAGGAGATCGGCACGCTCTTCCGCCGAAGGTGGCTCGCCGATGACGTGCAGTCCGTGCGGGATGAGGCTGTATTCGAGGTCGAGAATGGCCTCACTCAGCTTCGCCGTCTCCGCTGCGGGATCCTCCCAGGCGGGTTCCGGAGCCGCCAGGTCGAGCTCTGCGGCCTGAGCCTGAATGAGCGGGGCGAGCTGCTCGCGCTCATTCGTCTCGTCCGGCGGCAAAGCCCGCCAGCGGTCGAGAGACGCTTTGAGATCGAGAAGGCCGCGATAGAGCCCGGCCCGGGCCACGGGCGGCGTGAGGTAGGAAATCAGTGTTGCTGCGGAGCGCCGCTTGGCAATCGAGCCTTCTGACGGATTGTTGGCCGCATAGAGATAATAGTTCGGCAGATCTCCGATCAGCCGGTCAGGCCAGCAGGCATCCGAGAGCCCCGTCTGTTTGCCGGGCATAAATTCGAGCGCGCCGTGCATGCCGAAATGCAGAACCGCGTCGGCACGGAAATCTTCGCGCAGATACCGATAGAAGGCGGAGAACGCGTGCGTCGGAGCAAAGCCCTTCTCGAAAAGCAGCCGCATCGGATCGCCTTCATAGCCGAAGGCCGGCTGCACACCGACGAAGACATTGCCGAGCTGAACGCCGAGCACGAAGATCGAGCTGCCGTCGCTTTGTTGCCGTCCGGGCGCCGGGCCCCACTGCGCTTCGATGTCCTTCAGATAGCGCTCGCGCCTCACGTGATCGTCGGTCGCGATGCGATCATGCACATTGGCGTCCGTGCCGTAGCGGCTCGCATTGCCCTTCAAAATCATGTCGCGCAGGGCATCGACGCTTTCCGGCACGTCGACCGTGTAACCCGCTTCCTTCAGGGATTTCAGCGTGTTGAAGAGCGAATGATAAACCGAAAGGTAAGCGGCGGTGCCGGTGCTGCCAGCGTTTGGTGGGAAGTTGAAGAGAACGACGGCGAGCTTACGCTCAGCGCGCTTCGTGTGACGAAGCCTGACGAGCTTATCAACACGCGAGGCGAGCATTTGAGCGCGTTCTGAATGCGCCTGCATGTCGCGCGTTTGTTCGGCATTCTCCGAACGACCGCCGAAGAGCATCGGTCCGGTTGCCCCGTCGAGTTCCGGGATCGCGACCATCATGGTCGTTTCGACCGGAAGAAGGCCGCGGTCAGACCCATCCCATTGCTCAAGCGTTTGGAACTCGACAGCCTGTGCCGAAATGTAGGGAACGTCGAGATGCGTCAGCATCTCTTCGGCCGCCTTGGCGTCGTTGTAGGCGGGGCCGCCGACGAGCGAGAAGCCCGTCAATGAAACGACGGCATCGACAACCGGGCGTCCGTTCGGCGTGAAGAAAGCTTCAACCGCAGGGCGGCTGTCGAGACCGCTCGAATAGGCCGGCACCACCTGCAGGCCATGGGCCTCCAGGGCGTCGATCACAGCGTCGTAATGCGCCGTGTTTCCGGCAAGCACATAGGACCGCATGATGAGCAGGCCGACACGGCCCTTGCGCTCCTTCGACGGGGAGGGCAGGGCTTCCAGGCGCTCCGTGATGCGTCCCTTGAGCCTCGGATGATAAAGTCCCACCTCCGGATAATGGACCGGCGGCTTGGCCTTCAAATGGTGGCGCAGCTGCTTGCGCGGGCCCTCGGCGTAACGCTCGACGAGAAGCCGCACCATGTTGACGATATTGTCTTCCGAACCGGCGAGCCAGTACTGCAGAACCAGGAAGTAGGCGCGCACATCCTGGGCCGTGCCCGGGATGAACCGCAGGAATTGCGGGATCCGGCGCAGCATCGCCATCTGCTTGGCGCCGGAATTGGCGGCCTGCTTGGCGCCTTCCTTGTCGCGCTTGTCCGAGCCGCGAAGCCGCTTGAGAAGGGCGAGCGCGCCGCCTTGCGAGCCGTCCATCTTGAAACGGCCGATGCGGGTGAGGCGGATCACTTCGCCGGCCGACATGAAGCCGACGATGGCGTCGCATTCGTCCTGCCGCGCCTTCAAGGCCGGCATCACCGCCTGAATATGGTCTTCCATGAAGAGCATATTGGCGAGGATGATATCGGCCTCGGCGATGTCGGCTTGGCACCGGCCGAGCGCAGTCGCATCGTCGCCCCATTCGGTGGCGGCGTGCAGATTGAGCGTGAGACCGGGGATCTCTTTCTGAAGAATCGGGCGTGCGCGCTCGACTGCGCTCGCCAGATGGCTGTCGAGTGTCACGATGACGACGCGCAGAGGCGTCGCGTTATCGGCCGAAATGGGCTTTGGCATCGTAGAGTGTCTCAACTGTAATCGTCGCTAAGCCGCGTTCTTCGGCGAAACGTTCGGTATTGCGGCGCGCCTTGCCGCGGACGAAGAACGGTATTTTGCGCAGTTCCTGCTCCGCTTCTGCCGCCCAGGTGACAGCTTGGACGGCACCGGCAATCTCAGCCTTTTCGATCTCCGTTTCTTTGATCTGAGTCTGGTCTGGCGCCGGTGCGGCGCCGTGCCCCAGATGCGACGGCTGGACCTCGTCGTGGAATTCGAAATCGCCGCGGAACATGCCGAGAAGGTGCTCTTCGAGGCCCATCATCAAAGGATGCACGAAGGTGTCGAAGATCACATTGGCGCCTTCGAAGCCCATCTGCGGCGAATAGCGTGCCGGAAAATCCTGGACGTGGACGGGCGCCGAGATGACTGCGCAGGGCACACGCAGCCGCTTTGCGATATGGCGCTCCATCTGCGTGCCGAGAACGAGCTCGGGATGAAGCTCTGCCACCTTCTCTTCGACTTCGAGATAGTCGTCGGTGATGAGCGCTTCGACGCCATAGCTTTCGGCGGCGGCGCGCACGTCGCGGGCGAATTCACGCGAATAGGTGCCAAGGCCTACGACCTTGAAGCCGAGCTCCTTGTCGGCGATGCGCGCGGCTGCAACGACATGCGTCGCATCGCCGAAGATGAAGACGCGCTTGCCGGTGAGATAGGTCGAATCGACGGAGCGTGAGTACCACGGAAGACGCGACGGCGCGCCCGCGAGAACGGCGGTGGGATCGACGCCTGCGATCTCGGCGACTTCCTTGATGAAGTCGATTGTCGCGCCAAAGCCGATCGGGACCGTTTTCGTTGCCGGCTGTCGGAACGTGCGGGTGAGCCAACCGGCGGCCGTTTGCGCAATTTCCGGATAGAGCACAACGTTGAAATCTGCCTCTCCGAGCCGCGCGATATCGGCCGGAGTGGCGCCGAGCGGCGCCGTTACGGCGACATCGATGCCGAGGCGGTCGAGAAGTCGGGTGATCTCCGCCACATCGTCGCGGTGCCGAAAGCCGAGAGCGGTCGGTCCGAGCAGATTGCACCGCGGCCGGCGGCCTGCGTCCCGGGGCGGTCGTTCCGTGCCAGGCGCCGGCGCATGCGGGCCGGCGAGGGCGCGAACGAGATGATAGAAGGTCTCCGAGGCGCCCCAGTTTTCCTTCCGCTGATAGGATGGCAGTTCCAGCGGAACGACGGGGATCGGCAGGGCCAATGCTTTGGCAAGGCCGCCCGGATCGTCTTGGATGAGTTCCGCCGTACATGACGCGCCGACCAGCATCGCCTGCGGCTGAAAGCGCTCATACGCATCGCGTGCCGCGTTCTTGAAGATCTCGGCCGTATCTGTGCCGAGGTCGCGCGCCTCGAAAGTCGTGTAGGTGACCGGCGGGCGCTTGTTGCGCCGCTCGATCATCGTGAAGAGAAGATCGGCGTAGGTGTCGCCCTGCGGTGCGTGCAAGACGTAGTGGATGCCTTCCATAGCGGTGGCGATGCGCATCGCTCCGACATGCGGCGGCCCTTCATAGGTCCAGACGGTGAGCTGCATCTCACACCTCCAGCCGAGCGGCGCGGTTGAGCGGCCGCGCAAAGAGTTCGGCGAGATCGCCAGCCTGCTCGTAGCCCTGGATCGGCGTGAACACGAGTTCGATCGCCCATTTGGTGGTCAAACCCTCCGCCTCCAGCGGATTGGCGAGGCCGAGCCCGCACACGGTCAGGTCCGGGCGCGCGGCCCGCGCGCGGTCGAGCTGCCGGTCGACGTCCTGGCCTTCGGACAAGACGACGCCTTCCGGCAGCAGATCAAGCTCTGCCGCGAGATTCTGACGATGCAGATAGGGGGTGCCGATTTCGGCGATCCGCATCGACAGCTCCCGCGACAGAAACCGTGCAAGCGGTATCTCGAGCTGAGAATCGGGGAAGAAAAAGATGCTCTTGCCGGCGAGCTGCTCCTGATAGTGCGACAGCGCGCGTTTGGCGCGTTCGCGGCCAAGCGCGGTGACCGCCGTGAACCGGCTCTCGTCGACGCCGAAGCAATCCGCTGCAGCTTTCAGCCATGCGGTGGTGCCTTCAGCGCCGAAAGGGAAGGGCGCCTGCAGGGCCTTTGCCCCGCGGCTCTCCAGGATCCGCCGCGTGTCGGCAAGATAGGGCTGCGCCATCAAAAAACGGGTGTTCGGGCCGACCTCGGGCAGCTCTGTCGACGATCGCGGCGGCAGGAAGCCGACTGGCCCTACGCCGAGATCGTCGAACAGCCGCCGGAACTGGTCTTCCACCACATCGGCGAGCGAGCCGACGACGAGGAGGGAAGCGGGCGCCTGTGCAGATGCTTCGGGCATCTGCGGGACAAGTGCGGCAAGGCATGCATCCTCACCCTGCGTGAAGGTGGTCTCGATGCCGCTGCCGGAATAATTCAGGATGCGGGTCGTCGACGCGAATTTCTCGTTGAGGCGATCGGCAGCTCGCGACAGATCGAGCTTGATCACTTCCGAGGGGCAGGATCCGACCAGGAATAGAAGCTTGATCTCAGGGCGGCGCGCCAGAAGCTGCGTGACGACCCGGTCGAGCTCTTCGTTGGCATCGGCCATGCCGGCAAGGTCGCGCTCTTCGATGACGGCCGTCGCAAACCGCGGCTCGGCGAAGATCATCACACCCGCCGCCGACTGCATCAAATGCGCGCAGGTGCGAGATCCGACGATCAGAAAGAAGGCGTCCTGGATCTTGCGGTGCAGCCAGATGATACCGGTGAGGCCACAAAATACCTCACGCTGGCCGCGCTCCCGAAGGATCGGCGCTTCACTGCAGCCCGTCGTGACGCGTGCGACGCCTGCTGGGTTCATCGTGCGAACTCCATATCCGTCTTGGACGCGGCCGCCGCATCGCGATTCGCCTGCTCCTGCAGCCGCGCGGCGCGCAGCTTCAGAACGAACTGCGTCGCGTTGATCACGTATGCGAGATAGGCGGCGAGCGCCAAGATCATCTGCCCCCCAGCATCCAGGAAACCCGTCCAGAGCGCGCCGAGATAGGCCGTGTGAAGGGCCAGAACGAGCATCGAGAAGACGTCTTCCCAGAAGAAGGCTCGTGCAAAGAGATAGCGGCCGAAGACCACCTTCTCCCAGATCGAGCCCGTGATCATGATCGTATACAGGACGGCGGTTTTGACGACGACGGACGCAGTTGCGACAAAATACCCTTGGCCTGTCGTCAAATACCGGATCACAAGGGCTAAACTAATGAGAAATACGAGGAATTGAATCGGCGCAAGCACACCCTGAACCAGCGTCCAGGAGGTCGAGTCACGCCGTCGACGTTCTTCCTCTGTATAGAGAGAAATGATTGGTTTATTTGGCGTTTTCACCGCGCCCCGTCTCCCCAACCGGCACAACGTAAGACCGACTCTAGGGCTGCCGCTCGGCGACTGTCAACAACACTAGACGTAAATCTCACTTTACATTCCGCCGAGCCGAGGCGTACGCTCCGGCTCTATCGCTGAGGGACCGAAAGTGCTTAAACTCGCGCGTCGAAAGGCGGAGGTCTGAGGCCTCCGTCCGGAGCCGCTGCCGGGAAGGTGAAGCGGTGTAATATCCGTTTTTTGGCCAGTTTGAGCTCGGGGGTGCGAGAGATGGTCGACATTAGGCAACACGCTGAGGACCGCTGCGGAGGCTGGGACGTAAATCGGCCATGGGAAGATGTCCCCATGCGCTCGTTCCCGGTCTCAGACATTGAGGCGACTTCCAGCGAGAGCGCCTGGAGTGGCCGTATTCTCACGACGATCGAAGGTGAGATCATCCCGCGGTTGATGCTGGCCCATCGGGTCGGGTGGGGAGAGCCGCATCTCAATTGCGTTGAGGGAACTGGCGTCGACGCGGTTGATATCGACGAATTCGCCCGTCTTTTGCTGGCGCGTGATGGGAGCGTCGCCTTCGCTTATGTGGATATGGCGCGCGCGCGCGGTGTCGGGCTCGAGGCACTTCTGCTTGAGCTGATGGCGCCCGCAGCAGCGCGGCTTTGGGATTTCTGGAACGATGATCGCTGCGATTTCGCCGAGGTGACCATCGGCATGTCGCGGCTTCAGCACCTTTTGCGGGAGCTCGGCCCGGCCTTTTACTGCCAGTCGGCCGATTGCGGCGACGGACGGCGCATCCTGCTCGCCTCTGCACCGGGCGAGCGGCATTCCTTCGGCATCTTTTTGACGGAGGCTTTCTTCCGTCGCGGCGGCTGGGATGTATCTGTGGAACTCGATGCGAACCCCGCCGATCTCGTTGGAACCGTCAAGCGCGAATGGTTTTCGATGGTCGGGTTGTCGCTGTCGAGCGCGCGTGGAATCGACGATCTGGCGGCGACGATAAAGGCGGTCCGTCTGGAATCTCGTAACAAATCCATCGCTGTAATCGTTGGTGGACACATTTTTATGGAGCATCCAGAGCTTGTCGCGTTGGTCGGGGCCGATGTAGGAGCGACGGATGCGCGCAGTGCAGTATCGCAGGCCGAGCGTATGCTCGGGCTTCTAGCTATGCGTTGCTAATGATTCATGCCTGATGCGGGACTAAGTGCAACAGATGGACGGCTTGGTTACAAAATCAGCCCCAAGCGAGTTCTCGGTCCCGCATAAGTCGGTCGGCGACCTGGACGCCGAGATCGCCGGAAAGCTAATCGCCCACGCGGCAGATATTGCCCTTGTCCTGGACAAGGGGGGCGTCGTTCAGGATCTCGCCTTCGGCGACGAAGAATTCTCTCACGAAGGTGTTTCAGACTGGGTCGGAAAGGCCTGGCGCGATCTTGTCACGGCCGATAGCGAAAAAAAGGTCGCGGCTCTTCTGAGCGAGGCGGATGCGAAAGGCGTTTCGCGCTGGCGCGAGGTCAATCACCCTTCAAACCGTGGCGCCGACGTGGCCGTCCGTTATTTCGCGATGCAGGTGGGCGGTGGTGAGCGTTACATCGCAATCGGTCGCGATTTGCGTCCCGTGTCCGCGCTGCAGCAGAGGCTGATTGAAGCGCAGGTGGCGCTGGAGCGCGAATATTCGCGCCTGCGCCAGGCGGAGACACGCTACCGCCTGTTCTTCAAAATGGCCTCTGAGGCCGTCCTGATCGTCGATGCCAACAGCCAGAAGGTCGTCGAGGTCAATCCCGCCGCCAGCGGGCTGCTCGACCAGTCTCCGGAGCAGCTTGTCGGGGCACCGCTGCGCAGGCTCTTTTCCGACGAGTCGGAGCGCGCCGTGCAGGCGCTGCTTGCGATGGTGAGGGCTGCCGGTCATGCCGAAGATGCGCGCGTGCGGCTTCCCTTTAGCGAGCAGGAGTGCGTTCTCTCCGCTTCGCTTTTCCGGCAGGAATCCTCTGCCCATTTCCTTATCCGCCTGTCGCCGGTCGACGGCGAGAGAGTGAGGCAGGATGCCGGGACGACCTCGCTTCTGGTCGATATCGTGGAGCATCTGCCCGACGCTTTCATCGTGACCGACCCCGACCGGCGGATCCTGGCGGCGAATATCGCTTTTCTTGATTTGGCGCAGACCGCGAGCCTCGAGCAGGTTCGTGGAAAGCGCTTGGAGCGCTGGGTCGGGCGGCAGGGGATCGAACTCGACGTTCTCATCGCCAATCTGCGCGAACACGGCTCGGTTCGGCATTTTCGGTCGATCCTGCGCGGTGAATACGGCTCTGTCGTTGATATCGAGGTTGCCGCGGTATCGGTGCTCGAGGGGGAGCAGCCCTGCCTCGGTTTCGTTCTTCGCGATGTCAGTGCGCGGGTGGAAAGAGAGCGCCCGGCGGCGAGGCAATTGCCCCGCTCGGTCGATCAATTGACGGAACTCGTCGGCCGCGTGCCGCTCAAGGATCTCGTGCGCGAAACCACCGACGTGATCGAGAAGCTCTGCATCGAGGCGGCCCTCGAGCTGACCGGCGACAACCGCGCCTCCGCCGCCGAAATTCTCGGTCTCAGCCGGCAAAGCCTCTATTCGAAGCTTCGCCGGTACGACCTCGTAGATTTTACGCCGGAAAACGGCAGCGACCACTGAACTGCATTGCGGCCTTGGGAAAGGCCCGAGAGGGCTGCGTGATACGCCTCAAGCTTTTGCGGACGCCAGGAACTCTTCGAAGCTAGCGAGGAACGCCTCGGGCTGCTCGAAATAGACCATCGCGCCGGTCTTGAACGGCTTCACCGTCCAATTGGGTTGCGCGCGCAGCCAATCGACCTCGGAGAAATCCTGAAAATCCCCGCGGGTGCCGTGGGCGAGGAAGATCGGCAGCGTCAGCTTCTCGTAGATGCGCCTGATATCGTTGGCGAAGAGACATCCCGAAACGAAGGCATAAGGCGCGTGACGCGCCCCGTCCTGATGCGTCGTCTCATAGGCGTAGTTGAAAAGCCCCTCGTCGATGTCCTTGCTGCCGAAGGTTTTTTCCAGGAAGAAGCGAATGCTCGGCCTGGTGGTGAGGAGGCGAAAGGCCCCCTTGCTCCAAAGCGGCACGTTGAGCGTTTCGTAGAGAAACGGCACCTGCCGCGTGGAGCCTTCGGGACCACGACGTTTGCTCGACCCTGTCTCGAACCCGGTTGGCGTGACGAAGGTGAGGCTGCGAAGACCTTCCTGCCGTTCGGTCGCGGCGCGCGCCAGAAACTCTGACGACAAGGAGAGTGCCATGGCGTCGATCGCCTGTGAGCCGGTCTCCGCTTCGATGAGATCAAGCATGTCGTGGACCGCGTCGACGAAGAGCCGAATGTCGTACGTGCGGTCGGAGCGATCGGAAAACCCGAAACCCGGAAGATCGACGGCATAGACGCGGTGCCGCGTCTGAGTGTGCATGAAAACCGGCCGCACTTCGTAGGCAGAGCCTGCGGCGTTGATGCTGTGGATGAGGAGGAGGGGGCTCCCTTCGCCTGCGACATAATAGGAGAGGCGGCCGGCACGTCCCGTGATCTCGCGCCTTTCGGCGGGAAAGGCCTCAGGCAAAGAGGGCATTGGCGCGGCAGGTCGGCTGTCGCTGACCGGCGAGACGCTTTTCGCGGCGGGTTCGGGGCGCATGTGAGCGCCATTGCCCAACGCTGCGCTGCCTTCAGTTTCGTTCTGCGATGTCATCGCCTTATCCTCGCTCGTCATCCGCTCCGCCGTTTTGCTCTGCAACATTCGCGATGCTCTCGCAACGTCCGGCAGTGACGCGGGTTCCCCGCTGCCGGGGGGCGCGAGATTCCGCCGCGGGGGCGAGTGTAAAGTTGAGTTGACGGTGCGCGAGGCGGCCAATACTGTCCCGGCCATGTCTCGTTCGGCTTCGATTGCATCCGATACTTTAACCCGCCCGAAACCGGCGGCCGTGCTCGAATTGTTGAAGCCGATCACATGGTTCGCACCCATGTGGGCGTTCGGCTGCGGCGTCGTCTCCTCAGGCGTTCCGATCTCTGAGCGCTGGCTGGTGATGCTTGCCGGCATCGTGCTCGCGGGACCGATGGTAACGGCGACGAGCCAGGCCGCGAACGACTGGTACGATCGCCATGTCGACGCGATCAATGAGCCGAACCGACCGATCCCGTCGGGGCGCATTCCGGGCCGTTGGGGCCTTTATATCGCACTCATTTGGACGGCTTTGTCGCTCGTCCTCGCAGCGTTTCTCGGCATCTGGGTGTTCTGGGCGGCAGTGGTCGGCCTCATTCTCGCCTGGGCCTATTCGGCGCCGCCCTTCCGGCTGAAAAAGAACGGCTGGTGGGGCAATACGGCGGTGGCCGCCTGCTACGAGGGGCTTCCGTGGTTCACCGGCGCCGCTGTCATGGTGGGCGGGCTGCCGGACTGGCGGATCATCACGCTTGCCGCGCTCTACAGCCTCGGCGCCCACGGGATCATGACCCTCAACGACTTCAAGGCGGTCGAGGGCGACCTCAAGATGGGGATCCGGTCGCTGCCGGCGCAATTGGGCGTCGCGCGCGCGGCGAGGTTTGCCTGTTTTGTCATGGCTTTCCCGCAAGCCATTGTGATTGCACTCCTGTTTTCGTGGGGAAAGCCGATTTACGCGGCCGCGGTCTGTGTCTCCTTGCTTGTGCAGTTCGTGCTGATGGCGCGCCTGTTGCGTGAGCCGAAAGAGCAGGCCGCCTGGTACAATGCCACCGGCACCACGCTTTACGTTCTTGGCATGCTGATTTCGGCTTTCGCACTGCGTACGATTGGAGCGTGACATGCAGACAGCCACGTTGGGCTGGGTCAGCATCGTCCGTCTCGGACTGGTGCAGGCAGCGCTTGGAGCGATCGTCGTCCTGACGACGTCGACGTTGAACCGGGTGATGGTTGTCGAGCTTGCGCTTCCGGCCACTTTGCCCGGCGCTCTGGTCGGCGTCCATTATGCGGTGCAGATGCTGCGCCCGCGTTGGGGTTATGGCTCGGACATCACCGCGCGCAGAACGCCGTGGATCGTCGGAGGCATGGCCGTCCTTGGGGGCGGTGGCTTCCTGGCCGCGGTCGCGACAGCCTGGATGAGTGTCAATCTCGCCGGCGGCATCGCGCTTGCCGTCATAAGCTTCTTTGCAATCGGCATCGGCGTCGGTGCGGCCGGCACCTCGCTTCTCGCCCTGCTTGCCGCAAAGGTCGATCCCGGCCGTCGCGCGGCGGCGGCAACCCTCGTCTGGGGGATGATGATCGTCGGTTTCGTGGTGACGGCGACCTCAGCCGGCCATTTCCTCGATCCGTTTTCTCCGCAGCGGCTCGTTGCCGTGACGGGAGCGGTCTCTCTGGCGGCTTTCCTGGTGACACTCGTCGCCGTCTTCGGTGTCGAAAAGCGCGTTGCCCGGCCCGATGATGCGCATCCCGCAGGCAAGGACGGGGCGGAGGAAAAGCCCGCATTCCGGCAGGCGCTGAAAGAGGTGTGGAGCGAGACGACGGCTCGTCGCTTCACCATCTTCATCTTCGTGTCGATGCTCGCTTACAGCGCCCAGGATCTCGTGCTTGAGCCTTTCGCGGGCACGGTCTTTGGAATGACGCCGGGCGAATCGACGAAGCTCGCCGGCGTCCAGCACAGCGGCGTCCTTGTCGGCATGCTGCTGGTCGGCGCTCTCGGCAGCAACGTGATCGGCCGGCGCATCGGCACCATGAAGAGCTGGACCATCGGCGGCTGCTTCGCCTCCGCTTTGGCGCTCTTCGGGCTGGTCACGGCAGGCTTCTGGGGCCCCGGTTGGCCGATCAGGGGCTCGGTCTTCTTTTTGGGTGCGGCAAACGGCGCCTTCGCTGTGGCCGCCATCGCGTCGATGATGGGTCTTGCGGGTGCCGGGCGCGAGCGCCGTGAAGGTGTGCGCATGGGCCTGTGGGGTGCCGCGCAGGGCGTGGCTTTCGGCCTTGGTGGATTCCTGGGCACGGTGGCCATCGATACGACGCGCACGATCTTTGCTTCGCCGGTGCCGGCCTATGCCATGGTCTTTGCGATCGAAGGCGTGTTCTTTGTGATTTCGGCCTGGCTTGCATACCGGGTCGATCGCGCGGGGAAGGTGATCTCGGCCCCGCTGGATGTGACGGCCGTGGGCGAGGAGACGCTCGCCGGTTTAGGGGGACGGTAATCATGCCTGAGAGCAAAACATACGATGTGGTCGTTGTCGGGGGTGGCCCGGCTGGCGCAACGGCTGCAACCGATCTTGCCTCCAAGGGGCATTCGGTCCTGCTGCTCGACAGGCAGGGCCGCATCAAGCCGTGCGGTGGCGCGGTGCCGCCACGTCTTTTGCGCGATTTCAACGTCCCGACCTCGATGCTCGTCGCGCAGGTCTCCTCCGCGGAGATCGTCTCGCCGACGGATCGGCGCGTGAACATGCCCATCGAAGGCGGCTTCGTCGGCATGGTCGATCGCGAGCATTTCGATGAATGGCTGCGTCAGCGCGCGGCCGAGGCCGGCGCTGAGCGCTGTGCCGGCACGTTCGAAGCTTTCGACCGCGACACCGACGGGGTGGCGCGCATTCATTACCGGCCGAAAGACGGCGGACGCGACGCGTCTCTCGAAGTCGTGCGCGCACGCGCCGTGATCGGCGCCGACGGCGCAAATTCCGCCGTCGCGCGCGAGGCCGTGCCGCGGGCTGGCCGGGTGCCGTACGTGTTCGCCTATCATGAGATCGTTCGCTCGCCGCAAGATGGCGCGGCGCATTTCGATCCGAAGCGCTGCGATGTCTATTACAACGGCCGCATGTCGCCGGACTTTTATTCCTGGGTCTTCCCCCATGGTGACACGACGAGCATCGGTACCGGCAGTGCCAACAAGGGCTTTTCGTTGCGCAACGCCGTCGCCGATCTCCGCGGCATCACGGGCCTCGACGCGGCCGAAACGATCCGCAAGGAAGGTGCGCCGATTCCGCTGAAGCCGCGCCGGAAATGGGACAACGACCAGGATGTGCTTTTGGCGGGTGATGCCGCTGGCGTCGTGGCGCCGGCTTCCGGCGAGGGCATTTATTACGCCATGGTTTGCGGTCGCTTCGCCGGAGAGGCCGTCGAGGAATTCCTGCGCACCAACGATTCGAAGGCGCTCGCGGGTGCACGCAAGCGCTTCATGAAAGAGCATGGGCGCGTCTTCTGGATCCTCGGGATCATGCAGTACTTCTGGTACAAGAACGACAAACGGCGCGAGCGCTTCGTGTCCATGTGCGCCGATCCGGACGTGCAGCGGCTGACCTGGGAAGCCTATATGAACAAGAAGCTCGTGCGGGCGCGGCCGGGAGCGCATATGCGGGTCTTCTTCAAGGATATGGCGCATCTTCTGGGGCTTGTGCAGCCGGACGAGGCGAGCAAGCTCGGTCCCCGTCGCCGCGTTTCCTGATCCCTTTCAGGAGGCGCTCTCATGGCCGGTCTCATCGAAAGCGGTCGGATCGCCGACCTCATCCTTCTGCTTGTGCTCGCGGAGGCTGTCGGCCTCGTCTACTTTTATCGGCGGACCGGGCGGGGCGTTCGCCCGCTCGATCTTCTCGTCAATCTTGCCGCGGGCGCGACGCTGATTTTGGCGCTGCGTGCTGCACTGGTGGGGGCGGAGTGGCAGGTGATCGCCTTCTTCCTGACGCTCGCGGGTCTTGCGCATCTCGGGGACCTCGTCCGCCGCTGGCGTTGAGCGGCTCTGCATCGGCCTTCGTTGACTTCGCCTCGGCCTGACGGCTAAAGCCGGCGCCTTGAAGCGAGGGTTTGATATGCACGATAAGATTCGCATCGGCGTCCTTGGCGCCTCCGGCTACACCGGCGCCGATCTGGTGCGTCTCGCGGCGCGCCATCCGCATGTCGAGATCGCTGCGCTGACCGCCAACACCCATGCCGGGAAGGAGATGGGGGCGGTGTTTCCGCACCTCGCAATCCTCGATTTGCCGCGTCTTAAAGCCTGGGAAGAGGTCGATTGGAGCGAGCTTGACGCCGTTTTCTGTGGCCTTCCACACGGGACGACGCAGGAGATCACGGCGGCGGTTTTGAGCGCCAATCCGAAAGCGCACATCATCGATATGTCGGCCGATTTCCGTCTCCGCGACGCGTCCGTCTATGCCGAGTGGTACGGCCATGAGCATCAGGCGCCGGAGCTTCAGGAAGAGGCGGTTTATGGCCTGACCGAGCATTACCGCGCTCTCATCAAGGATGCCCGGCTGATCGCCTGTCCCGGCTGCTACCCAACCGCGGTGCTGATGGCACTCCTGCCGCTCGTGCGCCAAGACATGATTGATGCGAGCGATCTCATCATCGATGCGAAATCGGGCGTGACCGGTGCCGGCCGCGGTCTCAAGCAAAACACGCTTTTTGCCGAGGCGGGCGAGGGGCTGTCACCCTATTCCGTCGGCAAGCATCGCCACGCGCCGGAGATCGAACAGGAAATCGGCGTTGCCGCGGGGATGCCCATCACGGTGAATTTCACGCCGCATCTCATCCCGATGAGCCGGGGCGAGCTCGTCACCTGCTACGTGCGCCTTGCCGAAGGCGTGACGGCCGGCGATCTTCGCCAACGGCTCGTGGAGGATTACGCGCCGGAGCCGTTCGTGCACGTCCTGCCGGAAGGGGGCGTTCCCCAGACGCAGAATGTCCGCGGCTCCAACTACGTGCAGATCGGCGTTTTCCCTGATCGCATCAGCGGGCGCGCCCTGGTCATTGCCGCAATCGACAATCTCGTCAAAGGCTCCGCCGGCCAGGCCCTGCAGAACATGAATGTCGCGTTCGGTTTCGAAGAAGGCGAAGGCCTCTTGCAGCTGGCGCTGTTTCCTTAAGGCGTTCTTTTCCGCGATACGAAAAGAGCCCGTCCGGGTGTCCCGGGCGGGCTCTTTTTAGCTCAACGAGCGATCGCTGTGTTCAGAGGAATGAACGACGCTGCCACCAGCCGACGCGCTTCGGCCGGTTCGGGTCGTCCTTCGGCTCGTCGTCCTTGGCCTTTTCGGCAACGTCCGCCTGTGCTGAAGCGGTCTCATCGGATTGCCGCTCTTCTGGCGTGCCGCTCGAGGTAGCGCCGCTTTCGGTTGCCTCTGGTTCGGCGGGCATTGCCGCTTCCGCCACACGATCGGCGTTCTCGTCCTTGGCTTCTTCGTAGCTCGAACGATTTTCGTGTTCTTCGGCAGCTTCTTCGCCGGCGTCCAAGCTTGTGGCAGGTTCCACCTTCGGCTCGCTCTCAGCGCCCGTTCCGACCTGTTCTGACGCGGCCGGGAGCGAAGGCTGCTCCACCGCCCTCTCCACGGAAGGCTCGGCCGTCGCGGTTTCCTGCGTCGCTTCGACGGCCGGAGAGGTCTGCTCCGCCGACGGGGCTTCCGGAGTCTCAGAGGGGTTCGCTACTTCGTTCTGCTCTTCGGTCTCGGGCCGGCGCGCGTCTGCGCGATCGTCGTCCTCATCGTCGTCATCGGAGCGCGAACCACGATCTTGCGCATTGTCGCCGTTCGTTGCATTCGCATCCTGCTGCTCATCGCGATTGCGACCGCGCCGCCTTCCGCCACGGCGGCCACGGCGCCGTTTCTTCGGCTTCGTCTCGTCGCCATCGTCGTCTTCCGAGTTTTCGTCCCGCCGGCCTTCGCCGCCATTCGCTGCGGCGGCTTCCGAGGTCGCGGCCTCCGTCTCCGAGCGGTCGCTTTCGGCTCTCTCGCCCTTCGGACGACGACGCTTGCGCCGCCGGCCTCCGCGGCGGCCACCATCCTCGCCGTCCTCATCGGCGCTCGCTTCGCTCTCGTCTTCGACTTCAGCCGGAGCCGGCTCGTCGAAATCAGACACGTCGAGCATCGCGACGGCGGCCGAGTGCGGCGGCTCCTCTTCGGAGAGGTCGGCGCGATCGATGGTGAAGCCCGAGGCCGCATCCGGGGCATCCCCGGCGACGCTGATCGAAACCGCGAAGCGGCGTTCGAGGTCAGCGAGGTGCGAACGCTTCTGGTTGAGCACGTAAAGCGCAACGTCCGGACGCGTCGACACTTCGAGATTGCGGGTGCGGTCCTGAATGAGGTGCTCTTCCAGCATGCGCAGGAGCTGCAGCGCGAGAGACGCCACAGAGCGAACCTGGCCGGTGCCATGGCAGGCATGGCAGAGCGCCGTCGAACTCTCCAAGACGCCGGTCCTGAGGCGCTGCCGCGACATTTCCATCAAACCGAAATGCGAGATGCGCCCGAGCTGAATGCGCGCCCGGTCGAAGCGCAGGCAGTCCTTCAGCTTGCGTTCGACCGCCCGATTGTTGCGCTTCTCCTCCATGTCGATGAAGTCGATGACGATGAGGCCTGCCAGATCGCGCAGCCGCAATTGGCGTGCGACCTCTTCGGCCGCTTCGAGGTTCGTTCGAACCGCGGTGTCCTCGATCGAATGCTCGCGCGTCGAACGGCCTGAATTGACGTCGATGGCGACGAGCGCCTCGGTCTGATTGATGACGATGTAACCGCCCGAGCGCAGGGTGACCTGCGGCAGGAACATCGCTTCGAGCTGACGCTCCACCGAATGGCGCGAGAAGATCGGGGCCGCATCGCGGTAGGGCTGAACATTCTTCGCATGGCTCGGCATGAGCATGCGCATGAAGTCCTTCGCCTCGCGGTAGGCTTCTTCGCCGGCCACCATGACCTGGTCGATCTCGCGCGAATAGAGATCGCGGATAGAGCGTTTGACGAGACTGCCTTCCTCGTAAACGAGGGTCGGTGCCGCAGATTTCAGCGTCAGATCGCGAACGTTCTCCCACAATCTGAGGAGATACTCGAAATCGCGCTTGATCTCCGTCTTCGTTCTGGAGGCACCCGCTGTGCGCAGGATGACGCCCATTCCCGACGGCACCTCGAGCCCTGCCGCAATGCTCTTCAGGCGCTTGCGGTCGGCCGGGTCGGTGATCTTGCGGGAAATGCCGCCGCCACGGCCCGTATTCGGCATCAAGACGGAATAGCGACCGGCGAGCGACAGGTACGTCGTCAGCGCAGCGCCTTTGTTGCCGCGCTCCTCTTTGACCACCTGCACCAGCAGAACCTGGCGACGTTTGATGACTTCCTGGATCTTGTACTGCTTGGCGCGCTGGCGGCGCCGTTCCGGCACCTCCTCCATCGCATCTTCCGCGCCGACGCTTTCGACGGCATGGTCGGCGTCGTTATCGTCGCCGTTGGTGTCGTCGCTGTTGTCGTCCTCGGAATCGTCATCGGACGACTTGTCCGCCTTTGCGGGGGCCTCGTCGCCGTGGGCGTCACCGCCATGATTGTCGGAATCCTCGTCGCGGTCGGATTCTTCCGCATCGAGAAGCGCCTGCCTGTCGGCGAACGGGATCTGGTAATAGTCTGGATGGATCTCCGAGAACGCCAGGAACCCGTGCCGGTTGCCGCCATAATCGACGAAGGCGGCCTGCAGCGACGGTTCGACCCGCGTTACCTTCGCCAGATAGATGTTGCCTCGAAGTTGTCTTCTCTCTGCTGATTCAAAATCAAATTCTTCAACCTTGTCGCCGCGCAGCACCACGACCCGGGTCTCTTCCGGGTGGGCCGCGTCGATGAGCATCTTGTTCGACATAGTGTGTGACTCCGCCCCGGGCCAAATATGCGTTGGGCGCGCCAGTTGCTCTTGGCGCGCGGCCGGGGCCAAATGTGAATAAGGGGAGAACAGGCGCCAGCGCGTGTCGCCGCGGAAGCATCGGCTGCTGCGCGATCTGCCTTTGCGGCAGAACCATCAGCTGCTGAGCGTTGCGGGCGCGGTCACCCATGGGCTGCCTTTCCAAGTCGTTGCGGCTCATGCCGCCTGAGACCAGCGGTGCGTCCGGCTGGTCCGTCTTCGCCTCCGTACAGTCGGCTGAAGGGCGTTGATCTTTACAACGCCGCACCCGATGACAGCCGGAGAAGAATCCGTCATTCTCTCTCTTATAAACGAGCTTCGTTCGATTCAAGAGAACGTTGCGACGTGGAGACGCGAAAACCACATTCGCTCGCCTTTGCCTTGCCACATCCTTTAGAGAGAAGCGAGGCGTTTTCTAAGAACTGAAGAAGGTGGGCATGGTCCGCTTCGCCCTCATGCTGCTCGTCTTGCCTTGGCTTGCAGCTTCTCCAGCGCTTGCCGCGAAGGTTTCCGACATCCGTGTTGTTGGAGATAGTGAGCGCACGCGTATGGTGCTCGACGTGGAAGGAGAGCCCCGCTTTCACATCTTGCGGTTACGCGCGCCCTATCGGCTTGTTGTCGATCTGCCCGATACGGAATTTGCCGCGCCAGCCTCCAAGACCAAGGCGATCGGGCTCGTCAGCGATTATCGGTTCGGCCAGATTGCGGCCTCGCGCGGTCGCGTGGTCCTCGACCTGACGGGTCCGGTGGAGGTGGAAAAATCCTACCTGATGCCGGGAGTTGCCGAACAGCCGGCTCGTCTCGTCCTCGATATGGTTCCCTCCACGGCAGAAGCCTTTTCGGAGGCGGCGGCGCCGATCAGCGAGCCTACGCCGGCGCTCGCCTCGCTTCAGGAAGGGGAGGAGGGCGCATCACCCGAGACTCACGAAATTCCGATCGATCGGCCCGACGCGGCCGACACCCGTCCGGTCGTCGTCATCGATCCTGGCCACGGTGGCATCGATTCCGGCGCGATCAGTTCAGATGGGCTCTTGGAAAAGGACATTACGCTCGGCTTCTCGAAGGCATTGCGCGAAGTCCTGATCGAGCGTGGCAAGACGATCCCGATCCTCACGCGCGACGACGACGTCTTCCTGCCCCTCGGCAAGCGCGTCGCCTTCGCCAGACGTGAGGGGGCGGCGCTCTTCATCTCGGTTCATGCCGATACCGTGCCGCAGGATTACGTGCGTGGCGCAACCGTTTACACGCTCTCGGAAGAAGCCTCCGATGTGCTTGCGGCGCGTCTCGCCGCACGCGAGAACCGGGCCGACATTCTGGCGGGCCTTGCCATCGAAGATCAGCCGGACGAGGTGGCGACGATCCTGTTTGATCTGGCGCGGCGCGAGACCCGCAACCTCTCGATGCGTTTCGCCGCCGATCTCGTAAAGGATCTGAGCGCGGAAATGGTCCTGAACAAGAAACCTCGGCGGGGTGCATCCTTTCGTGTTCTCAAGGCCCCGGACGTGCCCTCGGTGCTCTTGGAACTCGGCTATCTTTCCAATAATGTGGACGAGAAGCTTTTTCAGTCGGATGAATGGCGAGAGCGCACGAGCGAGGCGGTGGCCAGCGCCGTGGAGAAGTATCTCGCCTTGCCGGGCGTCGCGCGGCGCTGAGGAAGATCACGATAAAGCGTGTGGCTTATTGGCGACAGAGCCAGCGCCGGGGCGGTCCCGCCGGGGAACCGCCTCAGTTTCATCACAAAACTGGATGAAGCCGATCTTTAGCAATCTCGGCTTTTCCGAATAGGTGGGGCAGCCCCTTCATGTTCTTGCGATTAATCGGCTATTTGTTCGGCATCGGCGCGCTTCTGGCGCTGTGCGTGGCGGCTGTGGCCGGCTTCCTGTTGCATCGCTACAATCAGGATCTTCCAGATTACGACGTGCTCGCCAAGTACGAGCCGCCGGTGATGACGCGCATCCATGCCGATGACGGCCAGCTTGTTGCCGAATATGCGCGCCAGCGTCGGCTCTATCTGCCGATTCAGGCCGTGCCGGACCTGGTCAAGGCTGCCTATCTGTCTGCCGAGGACAAGAATTTCTACAACCATCCTGGGATCGACGTGGAGGGCATCCTTCGCGCCATCGTCTCCAACCTCAGGAACAGCGGCTCTGGCAAACTGCAGGGTGCCTCCACCATCACCCAGCAGGTGGCGAAGAATTTTCTTCTCACCAACGAACGCACTTACGAGCGCAAGATCAAGGAGGCGCTTCTCTCGCTGCGCATCGAGCAGGCCTATTCCAAGGACCGTATCCTGGAGCTCTATCTCAACGAGATCTATCTCGGCCTCGGCTCCTACGGCATTGCGGCCGCGGCCCTCAACTATTTCGACAAATCCGTGAACGAGCTGACTCTCGCTGAAGCGGCCTATCTCGCCGCGTTGCCGAAGGCGCCGGAGAACTACAATCCGTTTCGCGACACCGAGCGCGCCGTCGATCGCCGCAATTGGGTGATCGATCAGATGCTTGAGAACGGCTACATCCGCGCCGAGGATGCGCAGAAGGCAAAGACCGAGCCGCTCGACGTCAATCCGCGCCCGCGTGGGCAGTATCTTTTCGCGTCCGAATATTTCGCCGAAGAGGTGCGCCGCCGTCTGATCGATATGTACGGCAGCGAAAAGCTCTATGAGGGCGGCCTGTCGGTGCGCACCACGCTCGACCCGCAGCTTCAGGCGCTCGCCCGCAAGACCCTCCAGAAAGGTCTCATCGCATTCGACGAAAAGCGCGGCTTCCGTGGGCCGGTCGATCGCATCGATATCGCCGGCGACTGGGGCAAGAAGCTGGGTGAGGTGGGCGGCCTCTCGGACGTTCCGGAATGGCACCTGGCTGTCGTGCTGGCGACGGGTGACGGCGAGGCCGACATCGGTTTGAAGCCGAAGCGTCTCATCTCCGGCAAGCTTTCCGATGAGCGCGAAACCGGCGTCTTGCCTGTCTCGAACATGAAATGGGCGAAGCGCAGCGTCAAATCCGCGAGCGATGTGTTGAGCGCCGGCGACGTCATCTTCGTCGAAGAGGATGCCGATAAGAAGGGCGTCTACAAACTGCGGCAGGCGCCGAAGATCCAGGGTGCCATGGTCGCCATGGACCCCTATACGGGCCGCGTCCGCGCGCTTGTCGGGGGGTTTTCCTTCGACCAGAGCAAATTCAACCGCGCGACGCAGGCCTATCGCCAGCCGGGCTCGTCCTTCAAACCGTTCGTCTACGCGACGGCTCTCGACAACGGCTACACGCCGTCGTCCGTGGTCATGGATGCTCCGATCGAGATCAAGGCTGGCGACAAGATCTGGCGGCCGCAGAATTACTCGAACAAATATTACGGCCCCTCGACGCTGCGCATCGGCATCGAGCATTCCCGCAACGTTATGACCGTGCGTCTGGCGCAGGATATGGGCATGCCGCTGATCGCCGAATATGCGGAGCGCTTCGGCATCTATGACGACCTGAAGCCCTATCTGCCGATGGCGCTCGGGGCGGGTGAAACGACCGTCCTGCGGCTCGTCACCGCCTATGGCACGATCGCCAATGGAGGGCGTAAGATCAACGCCACGCTGATCGACCGCATTCAGGACCGCTACGGCAAGACCATCTATCAGCACGATCAGCGCGAATGCATCGGCTGCGAAGCCCAGGACTGGCACGGACAGGCCGAGCCGGAGCTGATCGACCAGCGTGAACAGATCCTCGATCCGATGACGGCCTACCAGATTACCTCGATGATGGAAGGCGTTGTCCAGCGGGGCACCGGCAGCCGCGTCAAGGTCGTCGGCAAGCCGATCGCCGGCAAGACTGGAACGACGAACGAGGAGAAGGATGCCTGGTTCATCGGCTTCTCGCCGGATCTCGTCGTCGGTGTCTTCATCGGCTACGACCAGCCAAAGCCGATGGGTCGTGGGTCGACGGGTGGTGTGCTCGCGGCGCCGATCTTTGCAGATTTCATGAAAGTGGCGCTTGCCGACGAGCCGGCGAAGCCCTTCCAGGTACCGCCGGGTATCCAGCTCATCCCGATCGATGCCCGTACCGGTCTGCGCGCCAGCGGCGCTGAAGGTGAGAAGGTCATCATGGAGGCCTTCAAGCCGGGCACGGCACCTCCCTCCAGCTATTCCATCATCGGCTATCAGGATTCCTCCGGTCAGCCTTTGACCGTGACGCCCGAGGCCGACAGAGCGATCAGCACCGGGACGGGTGGCCTTTACTAGGTCGACGCAAAAGCGTTACGCCTCCCTCTTTCATCAGGCGGCGCTCCTCTGGGGCGCCGCCGTCGGTACATTTGCATGAGGACAAGATGCGCGCCGAAATCGAAAACCTCGTTGACGAGATCAGGGAGGCGCTGACCCTGATAAGGAGGCATCTTTGACTGGGATGTCTCTCAGAAACGTCTCGCCAAGCTGAACGAACGCGTCGAAGACCCGACGCTCTGGGATGATCCGCAGGAAGCTCAGAAGGTGATGCGCGAGCGCCAACGGCTGGAGACGGCCATTTCCGGCGTCCGCGAGATCGAAGCGAGCATTGCCGACAGCATCGAGCTGATCGAGCTTGCCGAGGAAGAAGACGACGACACCGTCATCGCCGAGGCTGAGAAGTCCCTCGTCGCTCTGCATAAGGACGTGCAGAGACGGCAGGTCGAAGCTTTGCTTTCAGGCGAAGCCGACGCGAGCGATGCCTATCTCGAAGTCCACGCCGGTGCGGGCGGTACGGAGAGCCAGGACTGGGCCTCGATGCTCCTGCGTATGTATACGCGCTGGGGCGAGCGCCGGAAATTCTCCGTCGAACTCATCTCGCAGACGGACGGCGAAGAAGCCGGCATCAAGTCAGCTACCCTCCTGCTCAAAGGCGAGAACGCCTATGGCTGGCTGAAGACCGAATCGGGCGTTCACCGTCTCGTCCGGATTTCGCCCTTCGACAGCCAGGCTCGCCGGCATACGTCCTTCTCGTCTGTCTGGGTCTATCCAGTCGTCGATGACAACATCGAGATCGAGATCCAGGACAAGGATATCCGCATAGACACCTACCGGTCTTCAGGTGCCGGCGGACAGCACGTCAACACGACCGATTCGGCTGTGCGGATCACCCACTTGCCGACAGGCATCGTAGTGACGTCATCGGAGAAGTCGCAGCACCAGAATCGCGCCAACGCCATGAAGGCGTTGAAGTCGAGGCTCTATGAGATGGAGCTGAAGAAGCGCGAGGAATCGATCCAGGAAGCTCACGAAGCCAAATCCGAAATCGGCTGGGGCCATCAGATCCGCTCCTACGTGCTGCAGCCGTACCAGCTGGTCAAAGATCTGCGCACATCCGTGGAGCACACGACGCCGTCGGAGGTTCTCGACGGAGATCTGGACGGCTTCATGGAAGCGGCTCTCGCCCAGCGCGTGGGCAGCACCGACAATACCGAGGAAGCGGCCGAATAGCCGCTTCCTTTCCGCGAGCCATCCCTCTCAAAAACCCAAGGTTAGGTGAGGGATGCGCTTCGCGGCGTTTAGCTGAAGCGTTCGGTTTTCAAGAACGGGGTCGGGTCTTCCGGCCGTCCGTCGCGCCTTGTTTCGTAGTGAAGGTGCGGGCCGGTTGAGCGCCCGGTCGAGCCGACGCGACCGATCACTTCACCGGCGGTGATCTTGTCGCCGACCTTCACGTCGATGCGCGACAGATGCCCATAGCGCGTGCTGACGCCGTGGGCATGGCGGATCTCGATCATCTTGCCGTAACCGCCGTTCCATCCGGCCTCGACGACTTCACCCGGAGCCGTTGCGCGAACAGGCGACCCACTCACCGCTCGGAAGTCGATGCCCGTATGCAGGGCCGGCCGCTTCAGAAACGGGTCCGTGCGATAGCCGAAGCCGGACGACCGCGGCGCGATGATGGGGCGCCCGAGAGGCAGAGAGGCGAGTTTTCGGCGCATATCCTGCACATTGGCGAGCGTGGTATCGATCCCATCGATCGTTTCCACGAAGGCGAGCCCGCGCAACGCGGCATCATCGTCGACCGGAACGAAAGGTCCGCCTGTGGCATCGTCGCCTGAAGATCTGTTGTTCCTCGGAACGAGATCGGAAAAACCGAGATCGTTCAGCGTCGTCTCGAGACGTTCCGTTTCAGCGTGAGACGCGGCTGAGAGAACCGCTGCGGCATCCAGTTGGGTCGCAAAGCTGTCCCGCAAGGCTCCATCCATCGATTTGAGGAGAGGGCGAAGTTTTTCGCTCTCGAGATCGCTCGTCCTTGCAGCTGCCGGTTTGATCTGCGCCTCGCCCGGATGAGCGAAGATGCTGCCGGTGATGATGTCCGCCCGAGAGGGGCCATCCTCGGCATAGCCGAGCGCCGGGCCTTCCTCTGGATTCGCAACCTCTCCTGGCGCGGCTGCCAATTGCTGGGACGGTCGGTCGGGGCGCGGTCGCGGCGTCGTCATGCGTGTTTCGGCAATGCTGATGCCGGCAGCCTCGGCCTTTTGCATGACATCGTCGAGCAGGGACTGGCGCCGGAAGATCGCCTCCTGGCGGTCGAGCAGCGTTGCCAGCTGCTCCTCCATCGATTGTGTCTCGACGAGATGCTTGCTGGTGACCTTGTCGATTTCACCTCGAAGCCGGGCAATCCTGTCTTCATAGACATGTTGCAGTTCCGCCTGGCGTGCGGAGGCCGCATCGAGAAGGCCGTCGCGATAAAAGAGGTAAGCGGTTCCGCCGATATAGCCGGTGCCGAACAGGACGAAGACGCTGGCGATCGAGCCGAAAAGCCAGGGGCGAAGGGTATAGGACGTAAGTCGTCCGCGCCGAGCGATGATGACGCGGGGCGGTTCTTT
The DNA here is from genome assembly GCF_025379905.1 of Afifella sp. JA880. Taxonomy (NCBI): domain Bacteria; kingdom Pseudomonadati; phylum Pseudomonadota; class Alphaproteobacteria; order Hyphomicrobiales; family Afifellaceae; genus Afifella; species Afifella sp. JA880. Next base: position 461,658 of record NZ_JAOANH010000001.1, on the reverse strand, counting down.
TCGGCGTTTGGAAGCAGGCTGAGAACTTGAGAAGGGGACCATGAGCACGAAGGCGCGGTATGGTTGAGAGGAGGTAAAGACCCTCGCAGCCCATGGTTAATATCGCGTTTCCTTAAGAGCGATTAGCGCTCTCCTCAGGTCGCCATTATCCGCGCGGCTTCCAAAACGTCCGCGACATGACCGGGGACTTTCACCTTGCGCCAGACGCGCGCGATCACACCGTCGCGGTCGATCAGAAAGGTGGAGCGCTCGACACCCATATAGCGACGGCCGTACATGGATTTTTCCGCCCACACGCCATAGGCCTCGCACACCTTCGTGTCTTCATCTGCGACGAGGGTGATGGAGAGATCGTGCTTCGTCTTGAACTTGTCGTGGCTCGATGCGCTATCGGGTGAAATCCCGACCACGGAAATGCCGGCAGAGCGGAAGGCGTCTATTTCGGAGCTGAAGGAGATCGCCTCTTTGGTGCAGCCGGGCGTGTTGTCCTTCGGGTAAAAGTAGAGAACGACCGGTTCGCCGCGATGCGCAGCGAGCGAGAATTCGCCGCCGCCATCGGTTGGAAGAGTGAAGTCCGGGGCCGGATCGCCCACATCGGGGGCCTTCGCCATCTCGTCATCCTTTCGACGTGTTTGGAAATCAGGTGAACTCTAGGGTGCGATTTCGTGCCTGCGCTCGCCAAGTTGTCTATCGTTGGCAGCCACCTTGGGAAGAGCGAGACCCGATTCGGAAGAAAATGCTGTCGCAGGAACCCAAGTCAACGACCGAGAAGCCAGGGAAGAACGCCCCGCGAACGACACGTCGTGTCATGCGTCGGATCCTTCGTGTCGCATTTCTATCCTTGCTTGTGGTCGTCGGCCTGTTGGTTTTGGTGACGGGCGGCCTCGTTTACAGCGTGAGCGGGGAGGGCTTCGGCCCGAATTGGATGCGCGATCGCCTCGAGGCGAGCCTCCGAGACCGTGTCCCGCCCGGGGCGCACGTCGAGCTTGGCAGCATCCGTGCCTACTGGGAATCGGGCAGTGGCCTCGTGCTCGAAGCGGGAGACGTCGATTTCAGCTTCGGCCCGGCTTTGCACATCAAGGCCAAGACGATGGCCGTTTCCTCCTCGTTGCGGGACTGGCGCGAGACCTGGATCAAGCCGCGTCACGTGCGGATCTCGCAGGTGGAAGTCTCCCTGCAGTTGCCGGAAAGCGCGACCGAGGCGCAGCCGCGCGCCGAATTGATCCGTCAGTTCGCGCGGTCTTTCTCGGAAGGCGTCGTGGAAGCGGACGTGACCCTGCGCGAACTCGGATTTGAGGATTTCGAGGTTGAGAACATCAAGCTCGAACTGCCGCGTTCCGATCTCCCACCTCTGACCGGGCAGATTTCCGATTTCACCTGGCAGCCGCTGGGAGAGGCGCGCAGCAAGCTGTGGCTTCAGGCCTCCGCGGCCGGGGCTTTCTGGTCGCTGACCGTGGAGCGCACACGCGAGAGCGGTGCCGACATCGTGGAGCTCAATCTCGATGATCTGCCGCTTGCGACGCTCGTTCCGACACTGGCGAACCCGGAGACGCAGCAAAGCTATGCCGGTCGCCTTCAGCTTCATGCGCGTTTCCAGGCGGGTGTGGATGACGTGCAGCTTTTGGGCGAGATCGGGCTGACGCCGGGGCTCGTCACCGTCGACGATGCCAGTTCCTTTTATCTGAACGATGCGCGCTTTGCCTTTACGCTGCCTCCCGAAGGCGACGAGATACTCTTCAACCGGGCCTATGTGGCGAGTTCTGCCGGCCTCTTCGGCCTCGCTGTGGCGCTCGATCTCAACGATGTCGACGAACCGGTGGAGGTGCGTGCGCAAATGCCCTCCGGCGTCGTTTTCGCCCCAGGCGGGGCGCGGGAGCAGGTGCGGGGCGAATTCGACGTCACATTCGATCCGGCCCGCGGCAGCGTCTCGATTGATCGTTTCTCGGTCGCAAACCCTGCCGGTAACATCAGTGTCGTTGGCGGCTGGCATCCCGATGGCGCCTCGCCGGGCCTTGCGCTCGCCGTATCCATCAGCGAGATGCCGAGCTCGCTCTTTGTGGCGCTATGGCCGGGGTTCGTGGCGCCGGGCGTGCTCCACTGGCTTGAGGACAATCTCAAAGAAGGCGTCGTCGGACCGGTCGAGTTGCAGGTTGCATTGCCGCCGGATCACATCGGCCCCGAGGGCAAGGACAAGGTTCTGCCGGAGTACGGTTTGTCCGGCGATGTGCCGTTTCGCTCTGGACGTTTCACACCCGCTCCCGATCTGCCGGACTTTGTCAATGCGAAAGGCTCTGTAAGGCTCGCCGACGCGACGGCGACGATCGCGTTGGATTCGGCCGATGTTGCCGTGCCGAACTATCCGGCTCTCTCGGCCGGAGGGTCTTTGCTCGTTATTCCGGACCTCGGAGGCAAGGACGCCGTCGGCGACCTCACCCTGCGGCTCATCGGTCCGGCGCCCGCACTTGCCGCGCTTTCCAATACCGGACCGCTGGACGTGGCGGCGTCGAAGGGCATTTCGCCGGATGACTTGGCGGGAGAGGCAGAGCTTTCGCTCGTTGCGGCTGTGCCTTTGAAGAAAGAGGCTTCGCTTCTCTCGGTGGAGCCGAAGTTCGAACTCGTCTTGCGCGATTTTTCGAGCAAGGCGCCGATAGAGGGCCACTCCGTCGCGGATGCTGACTTGACGTTGAGTGGGGTCCCCGACGCCTACCGGGTTGCGGGCAAGGCTCGCCTCGACGGGATCGAGGCGAACATCGACATGACGGGGGGCGAGGCCGGCAAGTCCGACACCGACGTTGCCCTCATCCTCGACAAGGCGGCACGAGAGCGCCTCGGCATCAACCTGGATGATTATCTTTCCGGACCCGTGATCGCGTCGATATCCGCCGAAGACGACGGATCGCAGATCATCAATCTCGATCTGACGAAAGCGCGCGTGCGCCTGCCGCCGATTTCGTGGGAAAAGGGCGCGGGTGTTGCTGCCAGCGCCGAATTTCGCGTGAAGACGAGCTCCTCTGGTCGCGATGTCGAGGGGCTTTCGCTGAAAGGCGAGGGCTTCCACGCCTCCGGGTCGCTGAAGCTGACCTCGGACGGAAAGCTCGACAGCCTCGACCTTCACGATGTGGCCCTGCGGCCGGGGGATGATTTCGCGCTGAAGGCGAACGTCTCCGGTAGCACTGGGAGCATCAGCGTGAGCGGGGCTCAGCTCGATGCGCGTGGTCTCATCCGCGCGCTGAAAAGCAGCAAGAAGGGTGCAGGTGCCGGCATGATGCCGTTACGTCTCGATGTCGCGCTCGATCGCGTGAAGGGCGAAAACGATGTCACGGCTTACGGCATCAAGGGCTCTGCGGCGATCGCCAGCGGTCGCCTCCACGGGCTGAACCTTTCAGGCGTGCTTGGGGATGCTGCCGGTGGCGCCTTCAATTGGCGCATCACCGAGAACTCGAAACTGCGAGAGCAGGTGCTGGATGCCGCCGACGGCGGAGCGGTCCTGCGCTTTGTCGATCTCTATGCACGTGTCCGCGAAGGGCTCTTTACCCTCGTCATGCGCGGTCCGCCGGGTGGCGACAGCGCGTCTGGAGAAGCCTGGCTGCGGGACTTCCGCGTTGTGGAAGAGGCCGCACTCGCCGAAGCCGTCCGTCCGGCGACGCGCAAACGCGACCAGCCGGGGTCGCAGCGGGCGCGCGAACAGATCACCGAGGAGGTCGACACCTCCAATATGACTTTCACGAAGCTCCGCGTCCCCTTCCGCATGGAAAAGGGAGTGGTCGCGATCGATGAGGCTTATCTGCGCGGGCCGATGCTAGGAGCGACCGCGAGCGGGACCATCAACCTGACCGATGAGAAGATCGCCTTAAGCGGAACCTTCATCCCGGCCTTCGGCATCAACAACATGGCGGGTACGATCCCGATCTTCGGACAGATACTCGGGGGCGGTCAGAACGAAGGCCTGGTCGGAGTGACCTTCAAACTCTTCGGCAATCTCGGCAATCCATCTCTCAAGATGAACTTGATGTCGGCGATCGCACCCGGCATTTTTAGAAAGATCTTCGAGTACCGCTGAGGCCGCCGGAATGCGGCCTCGATGGTGTGTGGCGCCGTGACGGCAGGCGGGCGGCTTAGGCCGCCCCGCCCATACGCAAAAGCGCGTGTTTCTTGCGGCCGCTCGAAAGCTTCACGGCACCGTCCTCGGAGAGGTCGGAAAGGCCAATGAGGGCGCGCTCATCGCTGACTGGCGTATCATTCACCTTGATACCCCCGCTGCGGATGAGACGCCGGACTTCGCCATTGGAAGTGGCAAGACCCGCACGCACAAAGGCGGAAAGCACGCCGATCCCGGCCTCGAGCTCGCTGCGCTCCACTTCGATGCTCGGCAACGCATCACCCGTCTGACCGGCTTCGAAGGTGCGCCGCGCAGTCTCTTCGGCGTCCTTCGCCGCGTCGCGGCCATGAAGGAGCGCCGTGGCCTCCGTGGCGAGAACCTTCTTCGCCTCGTTGATCTCTTCGCCCTGCAAGACTGCCAGACGTTCGATCTCGTCGAGGGGGAGGATCGTGAAGAGCTTCAGGAAGCGACCGACATCCGCATCGGCGGCGTTGCGCCAGAACTGCCAGTACTCGTATGCCGACAGCATGTCGGGGTTGAGCCAGACAGCTCCCTCCGCGGTCTTGCCCATCTTGGCTCCCGTCGCAGTCGTCAGGAGCGGGGTGGTGAGGGCAAACATCTCCACCTGTTCCATCCGGCGTCCAAGATCGACACCCGAAACGATATTGCCCCATTGGTCGGAGCCGCCCATCTGCAGGCGCGCGCCGTAACGTCGGTGAAGCTCGACGTAATCGTAGGCCTGCAGCACCATGTAATTGAACTCCAGCAAGGAGAGGTGCTGCTCGCGCTCCAACCTCAGCCGCACGGAATCGCGCTGAATCATCTGGTTGACGGAGAAATGCCGCCCGACATCGCGCAGAACGTCGATGTAGTTAAGTTTCAGAAGCCACTCGGCATTGTCCGGCATGATGGCGTCGTTGCCGCTCTCGCCGAAATGCAGAAGCGGGTCGAAGGCGCGTCGGATGCCCTGCTTGTTCGCCTCGATCTCGGCATCGGAGAGGATTTTGCGGCTTTCGTCGCGACCGGACGGATCGCCGATCCGCGTCGTGCCTCCGCCCATCAGCGCGATCGGCCGATGCCCTGTCTGCTGCAACCAGTAAAGCATCATGATCTGCACCAGGCTGCCGGCATGGAGGCTCCGGGCGGTGCAGTCGAAGCCGATATACGCGCTCACCATCTCCTTCGACAAAAGGCTATCGAGCCCTTCCGGATCGGAGATCTGATGGATGAAGCCCCGGGCCTGGAGCGTGTTGAGGAAATCGGATCGAAACGTGGTCATGGGTTCGTTAGTTGCAGGAATGATATGGGGTGCTCCCTTAGCACCTGAAATCACGGAGCGCGAAGGGCGTGACAAAATTTCGTAGCACTTTGGGGGTGATCAGCGGCACATCGATGGATGGGGTCGACGTTGCGCTGCTTGAAAGCGACGGCGAAACGCTCGGCGATATCGGCCCTGCCGCGACTTATCCTCTTGATGATACGCACCGGGCGCTGCTGAGGCGCGCGATGGCGGCTGCAAAAGACGGTGCTGTGCGAGGCGAGCCGATCATCGACGAGGCGGAGGCCACCGTCACCAAAGCGCATGAGCTCGCTCTTCGTCGCTTTGTTAGCGATCACGCGTTGCGGCTCGAAGATATCGCCTGCGTCGGGTTTCACGGACAGACCGTTTTTCATGCGCCTGAACGCGGCATTACGCTCCAACTCGGAGACGGCCAGGCCCTCGCCGATTCGCTTGGCGTTCCAGTTGCCTGGGATTTCCGAACTGCCGATATGATCGCAGGCGGCGAAGGTGCGCCGCTCGTTCCGGTCTATCATCGTGCGCTCGCCCGACGCCTGGGCCGCGGATTGCCGATCGCCTTCGTCAATATCGGCGGCGTTGCCAACGTGACCTATGTCGGCGAGGGCGACACCTTGATCGCGCTCGACACGGGGCCGGGCAATGCGCTGATCGACGATCTCGTGACTTCGCGCCGAGGCCTGGCATTTGATGCTGACGGTGAAATCACGATGCGTGGGCACCCCGATGTCTCACGGGTTGAGAGGTGGCTCGAGCATCCCTTCTTCACGCGGCCGGTGCCGAAATCGCTCGACAGAGACGCCTTTGCAGCCACCGATGTGACCGGGCTCGACGACGACGATGCGGCCGCCACGCTTGCCGCCTTCACGGCTTCCGCGTTGAATCGAGGTTTTCAGCTTTTGCCGCAAGTTCCTGATCTCGTGGTCGTTTGCGGAGGAGGTCGCCTGAACCGGGGCTTGATGAAGCTGCTTGCCGCGGAGCTTGCCCCGGCGGAAGTCGTCGCGGCCGAGCATCTGGGGCTCGACGGAGACGCGATCGAAGCAGAGGCTTTTGCCTATCTGGCTCTCAGGGTGGCGGAAGGGCTGCCGCTCACATTCCCCGGGGCCACGGGCGCTCCGCGGCCCTTGCCCGGAGGCCGCTGGAGTCGTCCCAACCGCAACAATTAACCTCGAATCAAGCCTTTCGGATCAAGGTCAAGTTCCGAAGAAGGTATCGGGTCCGAGTTCATGCGTAAAATAGCGGCCTCCTTCGCGGATATGTTCCGACGCAAGGCGACAAAACACGGCCGAACGGTCGCACCAGCACAGCCCCTCGAAGAAACATCAGCCCGCGAAACCGCGCCCGCAACGACGCCTCAGGTGATCGAAGCCGGCCGCGAGGCAATCAAGAAGGCTTCCCCCGCCAAGGAGAAGAAGGTCGGGGCCGCAAAACGACAGAAGAAAGCGGCTCGCTCCATTCCAAGCCGGCGCGGCTCGATTGCGGGCGACCAGACGATCGCGGTCTTCGTCACCTTTGTCGGGCTGATCACGGCGGCACTGACCGCTGGCGTTGTGTATTTTTCTGCCGACGAGCTCTATTCGAAATATGTGCGATCGGAGGCGCTCGAGCGCGCGACCTTTGCGGCAGGCCGACTTCAGGAGACAGGTCTGCAGGACAGAGATGGCAGCATCTCTGCCGAAGAGAATGTCGCCCTTAAGACAATCCTGGCGATGCCGGATGTCTTCCGCATCGAGGTGTTCAACCGGGCGGGTGAACGCATCCGCGAATTGAGTGATGCGACGGGCGGCACAGATATTGCTCCCATTGGTCGCGATGAAGCACGTTCACTCATCGAGGCAGGGGAGGGCGCTCTAAGCTGGCAGGACCGCCATGCCGAGGAAGGCGCGGGGCCCTCCTATTACAGCCGTACCCTGGTGCCGATCGAGGATGCAGACGGAAACGCCGACGGCGCGATCGCGGTCTATCTCGACCACAGCGCCGATGAGGCGGGTTTCTGGCAGTGGCTGACAGGAATTCTCGGGACCATCCTGGTGCTGGCGCTAGTCGCCTTCACGATCCCGGCGGTCAGTCTGCTCCTTCGCACGCGTCAGAAGCGCGAGGTCTATGAGGAACTCACCTATGTGAGCGGTCACGATACGCTGACGGGCCTCAGCAATCGCGACGAATTCCTAAGGACGCTGGAGGTCGAAATCCGGCGTCAAAGCGAAGAAGGACATCATCTCGCCCTTCACTACATCGACATCGACCGCTTCAAGGAAATCAACGACACGCATGGCCATGCTGCAGGCGATGAATTCCTGAAGCAGGTGGCCGAGCGGTTACGTGATGTCGTGGAGAAGCCCCAGTACCTTGCGCGGCTCGGTGGCGACGAATTCGCCATCATTCAGCTCGAGGCCGGCGGCACCAAATACGCGGAAATCCACGCGCGACGTATCGGGTCCGCTCTCAACGGCGTCTACAAGGTCGGTGACGGTGAGAACAACGAAGTCGTCGCGAGCGCCTCGATCGGGATCGCGGTGTCCCCGGAGCACGGCGAAAATGCCAACGAGCTCCTGAAGAATGCCGACCTCGCCTTGAACAAGGTGAAGGCGGGCGGACGCAACGATATTTCTGTGTTCACCACGGAGCTGACCACCTCGATGCAGGGTCGTCTGGAAATGCAGGCGATCCTCCGCAAGGCCTTCCGAGAGAAGTGGTTCGTCCTCTATTTCCAGCCGCAGTACGATCTCGTGACGCGGCGCCTCACAGGCTTCGAGGCGCTCCTTCGGCTGAAACATCCCGAGCGCGGCGTCGTCTCACCCACGGAGTTCATTCCGGTTGCGGAAGAGACCGGCCTCATCGAGCCGATCGGCGAGTGGATTTTGAAGGAATCATGCCGTGCGGCAAGCCTTTGGCCGGAGCATTTGACTCTGGCTGTGAACCTGTCGCCCGCGCAGTTCAAGAAGGGCAACTTGCCCCGTTTGATCGCCAAGACATTGAAGCAGACTGGGCTCAAAGCGGACCGGCTCGAGGTGGAGATCACCGAAGGTCTGCTTTTGGAGACGTCCAATCGCGTGCTGTCGCAGCTTCGCGAGATCAAGAAGATGGGGGCCGCCCTCATCATGGACGATTTCGGTACCGGCTATTCAAGCTTGAGCTATCTCTGGCGGTTCTCCTTCGACGGCATCAAGATAGATCGCTCCTTCGTGCACGGCGTGGGCGTCGGCGGGCAGGTGGAGAAGCTTTTGCGTTCCATCATCAGGCTCGGCATTTCGCTCGACCTCAAGGTGATCGCCGAGGGCGTGGAGAGCGCTCAGCAGGCACATTTCCTCGTCGCCAACGACTGCCGCAACGTCCAGGGCTTCCTGTTCGGCTGGCCGGTTCCGAAGGACGAAGTGGCAACCGTGATTGCCAAGGACATTCGCGTAGGAACGCGTGCCGCCCAAAAGCGGCATGACGCGAAGATGATCGAGGCGCAAGAGGCAGGCAATGAGTCAGCGAACGCGCAAGCGCCCGACGAGGGTGTGCGCAAGAGCCGGAACGCCGCCTAAAATTTGGGGAAATATGGTCGTCCGGTCAGCCGGTGTGTCCGGCTGACGGCAAACATCACGCCAGACGATAGACCCGGCTTATCTCGCTCAAAAGCCCGAGGCGTATGAGCTCACCCAGAGCCTCCGAACGTTCTGGGATTCCCCGTGCGGAGCGCCAACCTTCGGCCGCCGCAAGCTGCTCATCCGTTAACGTCACAACGACCTTGTGAACGGTCCCAGATGTCTGCGACTCCAGTTCCTCGCCCACAGCCCAGCAGGATTTTTTTGGTGGCATGACACATGCCCCTTATTTGGGGCGCCGTTGGTGGCAGGCCCGTAACGCCGCCCATTGCTTTACGGGCGCAAAGTAGGCGCAACCGCAAGGCGGCGGTATCTCGGATATTCCGCTACGTAGAAACTGCGTATATCCAAAACGCTGATCGCAAAGAGGCGTCAGCGCATCATCCGGATGAGATCTGCAAGCCCGCGGGCCTCGAGTTTCTCTCGAATGCGGGCGCGGTGTATCTCGACCGTGCGTTGGCTGATGCCGAGCTCGACCGCAATATGCTTGTTGGTCATGCCGAGGACGAGGTGATCGAGAACCTCACGTTCTCGTCCGGTCAATCGGCCCAGCCGCTCCGAGACGATGTGCGGTGGCAGCTTCGAAGATGGGCGGTTTGCCAGCTGGTCGGATGCGGCGCGGATCGCGCCGAGCAGTTGCTCTTCCGAGCCGGGTTTTTCGATGAAGTCGACCGCACCGTTCTTCATGGCTTCGACCGCGAGCGGGACATCACCGTGGCCGGTCAGGATCACAACAGGGATCCCGATGCCATGTTCGGCCATCGTCTTCTGCAAATCCATGCCGCTCAGACCGGGCATTCGCAAATCGATGAACGCGCACAGCCCCTTATCGGCGTCGGCAGCCTCGAGAAAACTCTCGGCGGAGGGAAATGCCTCGGTTTCAAATCCGTGCGCGGAGAGAAGGGCGCCGAGCGAATGACGGACGGACATCTCGTCATCGACGATATAAACCACTCTGCCGCGGGCGGCGTCACGCATCGTCTGGATCCGTAATTCTCAGGGTGAAGACGAAAGTTGCGCCTTCGCCGTTTTCCTGCATCCAGATCCGCCCGCCGTGGGCTTCGACGATGGAGCGGCAGAGCGACAGGCCGAGTCCCATTCCGCTCGTGGTCGAGTTGTGAAACGGCTCGAAGAGCGTGTCTTCCATTTCTTGCGGGACGCCTGTTCCAGTGTCGCAGATGCTGATCTCCGCCATCGGCGAGGCATTGCGGATCGATAACGTCAAGCGCCTTATCTTTCTACCGGCCATCGCCGTGATGCTGTTGCGTGCGAGGTTCAGGATGACCTGAACGATCTGCACGGGGTCGGCGGATAGAGGGGGGATATCGTCGGCGAAATCAAAGACGATCTCGGGGCGAGGTTCGTTGCTCGCGGCGAGGGCGAGCTCGACCCCTTGCCGGACCACCGCTTTGAGATCCACCCGCTCCACGGTGATCTCTCGTTGACCGATGAAATTGCGCAGACGGCGGACGAGGTCTGCAGCGCGCGCCGATTCGCTGACGGCGCTCTCCATAAGGCCACCGATATGGTCAGGCACGGCAATCCCGTGATTGCGCAGCTCTTGCCGGGATGCGTTCACGTAATTGCTGACGGCTGAAAGGGGCTGGTTGAGTTCATGCGCAAGTGCTGAGGCGAGTTCGCCCATCGAACGATCTTGCGCCGCATCCATCAGCATCAGCCGCAGCCGCGCCTCTTCGGCCTCCGCCCTGCGCATCGCCGCCGTTGCGGCGCGCTCGCGATCGAGACTGTTGATGGCAAAGAGCGCGCGCCGCGTGATGCGGAGGATCTCGCCATCGGTTTCCGTAAACGGCTGGCTGTGTCCGCGCCGCTCTTCAAGCCACAGCGCGAAGGAACCCCGGGGAGACAGGCGCGTCGAGCCGTCTTCCTTGCGGATCTCGATCTTCTCGGGCTTGCCAGCCCATCGGATCGTCTCGCTGAAGGCTTCCCGGAAAAGAATGAGCCAGTCGGACCGATCTTCGGAGAGCTCCATCATCGCGGCGCCGGCGATATCGTTTCCGAGATTGTCGACGCCAAGGAGTTCATGCAACTGATCGCAGGTCGCGATCCCACTCGACATTCTTGCAGCCAGCGGGGCGTAGTTGAAATTGCCGACAGGGACCTTTCCGATAGCCAAGACCTCGTCAGCGAGCTTCAAAAGCATGCCCTGCGCGCCCAGCTGGTTGAGCAGGTCGTCTGCATGCGCCTCGATAGTTTCGCGCAACGGCTGGCCGCTTCGAGCCTCGCTCTCAATCGCAAAAGCGGTTTTCTCCGCACAAATACTGGCGCGCAGCTGGCTGGTGTTTTCCAGGCTATGCAGCAGGGCGGAGATGGTCCCGCCGATCAGCTCACAGGCTCTCAATCTGCTCCAGGACAATTCGAGCGGGCTATAATTGTGGCAGGCGACAAGGCCCCACAGCTTGTTTTCGGAAATAAGGGAGATCGAGACGCTGCCCGCCACTCCCATATTGTTGAGGTATTCGACATGCACCGGCGCGACCGCGCGGAGCTTCGAATAGGTGAGGTCGAGAGGAGCCTGAGACCCGGCATCCGCGACAGTGCCGCCGCGCGTCATGATGGGAACGGGCTCGGCGTTGATGTCCGCGATCACGCGGATCACGTTGCGCACGAAATGGCGCCGAGCCGGATCGGGAATGTCGGATGCAGGATAGTGGAGGCCGAGAAAGCTGTCCGGACGCACGGTGCTTTCGGCAATCACCTCGCCGTGCTGGTCCGCCGCAAAGCGGTAGATCATCACGCGGTCGAAGCCCGTCGCCTCGCGCAAGATCTGTGCGCCGACTTGTGCGAGATCTTCGAGGGTATCAGGGATGATCAGTTCGGAAATGACCCGCTGCCGCAGGACTTCGTCGTCCCAGACGCTGCCTGAGCGGCTTTCGGGGTGGACGAACTCCAAAACGAGCCAGTCACCGCAGCGGTGCGGAAAGCATTCGAGTTCGACGGGCTCACCGTCGACAGAGGGAATCTGGAGCAGGGCGGGTCGGAGAAGATCGGGCGCTGTTGGAGCGAGGCGTCGCGCCAAAAGTGCTTCGCAGCCGTCCGCGCCAAGCAGCTCTGCCAGAGGCAGTCCCAACAGGGAGGGATAGTCTCTTCCGAAATAGGCGCGTGTGTTGGTGCTGGCATATTCGATCGTCAACGAGCCGGCGTCGACTGCGATGAGACAGCCGATCGGCTGGATCGCACCGATCATGTGAATAGGCTCTGTGTCGCAGGCGCTGAGATCAACCGGACTGTTCAGCAAACGGCCGTACCCCTTCGAAACGGTGTGACGTCAGCTCTTCCACGCAGGGCGGCCAAGCGACGCATCAAGACGGCGAAATTGCGCGGACGGAGGCTCAACAGCAACCCCGCGAGGGACAAAAGTGCGACACCGGGACACATGGTACAAACGAGTGGCCAAAGTTCGATTCTCTCGAATCTGCCGGTCTATTGGGATCTGGAGCCTTTGAAGCCAGGCGTTGCATCTGAAAAGCACTGTCCGTTGCGAAGCCCGGGATCCCGGGCACGGATATCTGCCCTGCAATAGGCCCCCGGAAATGTTGCACGTCGGCACTGGACAAACCCTTCATAAAGGGAAACGCTCCCAAGAACATGCGTCTTGTCAACGTGCACTGGACGGTTTTTTCCAGATCGCCGCGAACCACGGCGCTTTCGCTCGACATCCGGCTTTCGATCGTTGAACTCAGATGGCCCTGTATTCTCACAGCCTGTCGCCACTCCTGCAGATGGATTCCGTTGCCGTCACATCCCTGATTTCGGCGATTTCGGATCTCGCTTTAGTCGTGGGCAAAGATGGTACGATTAGCGACGTTTCGTACAATCTTGAATCTGCCTCGGGCGACGAGATCATGCAGTGGCGCGGCCAGCCCGTCGAGAATCTTGTTACGGTCGGTAACCGTACCCGGCTGCGCAGGCTGATCGATTCGGCTCGGCGCGGTCGTTTCCTCGAACGTGCGGACGTCAGCCACCCACTCAAAGCTGGCGGTGAGCTCCCTGTGCGGTATTCCGCTCTTCAGGTCGATGGTGGCGACCAAGTGGTTCTTATTGGCCGCGACCTGCGTCTCGTCGTCGAGCTGCAGTCGCGTCTTCTGGCTCATGCGCGATCGGTCGAGCAGCATGCCCGCAGCCTGCGGCAGGCCGAAGCGCATTACCGGCTTCTGTTCGAGACGGTCTCTGAGGCCATCATCGTGGTCGATGCGGACAGCAGAAAGGTGCGCGAGGCCAACGCTCACGCTGCGCTGCTCCTGGGCGTTCCAGGCAAGGCTCTGAGTGGGCGGAAATTCACGGCTCTCTTCCGCAGCAAGCAAAGGCCGGACGTCCAAGCCTTGCTGCAGGCCGTCGGCGAGACAGGGGCGCCGCTCACGATCGAGGTCGAGGCAGAGGGACGCGTTTCGCTCTCCGCCGAGGCGTTTCGGGCAGGTGACCTCCATTTGCTGATGGTCCGGATATCACCGGTGGAGGAGGAGACAGCGCCGGAATCCGATCTTGTCGCCCTTGTCCGTAACGCCCCCGAAGCGGTCATTCTCGCCGATGAGGATGGCAAGATCGTCTGGGTGAACGAGACGTTCCTTAGGCTTGCAGACGTGCCGTTTGCGGCCAACGCGGCCGGGCGTCATCTCGACGATTTTCTGTCGTGGAGCGGACTGACCCAGGATGTGCTTTTGCAGAACGTGCGCCGCCACGGACGATTGCAGAATGTCTCCGGCATCATTGGTAGCCGAAGCGGTGAGAAAGTCGCTGTGCGCTTTTCCGCGCTCACTCTGCCGGAAGGCACGACGCCAGGTTATGGTTTTGTGTTGCGGCCCCTCGGCCCGGATGAGACGCAGGTGGGGGGCGAATCGAGCGATCTGGTCCGGGCGGTTGAGAATCTCGTCGAGATGATCGGCTACACGCCGATGAAGGATCTCGTCCGCGACACGACCGATGTGATCGAAAAAATGTGCATCGAGGCGGCTCTAAACCTCACAGGGAATAACCGCACGGTCGCCGCGCGCGTCTTGGGACTGAGCCGCCAGACCCTTTATCTTAAGATGAACCGCTTTGGCCTCGTCGGCCCCGATGATGAGGCCGGCGAGGACTGATAGCTCGGCGGGACTCGTTGCGGTCAGCTCAAGCCTCGACCTGGGCCAGCCGCTTTTCCAGATAGTCGCTGCAATTGCCGATGAGCTCGTCGACCTGGCCCTCGAAGAAGTGGTTCGCGCCTTTGACGGTCTGCTGATCGATGACGATGCCCTTTTGCGATTTCAGCTTGTCGACCAGAGTCTGGACGGCCTCCGGCGGCGCCACGCGATCGTTCTCGCCGTGGATGATCAGCCCCGAAGACGGGCAGGGGGCGAGAAACGAGAAGTCGTAGATGTTCGGCTGCGGGGCGATGGACATGAAGCCTTCCGCTTCTGGTCGCCGCATCAAGAGCTGCATGCCGATCCATGCGCCGAAGGAGAATCCGGCGATCCATACGCCGCGCGCATCGGGGTGTAGCGTTTGCACCCAATCGAGGGCGGCCGCTGCATCCGACAGTTCACCGACGCCGTGATCAAAGAAGCCTTGACTGCGCCCCACCCCGCGGAAATTGAAGCGCAGAGCGGTGAAGCCGCGCTCCTGGAACATATAGAACAGGCGATAGACGATTTGATTGTTCATCGTCCCGCCGAATCGCGGATGCGGGTGCAGCACGATGCCGATCGGGGCAGTCTTCGTCTTTCCTGGCTGATAACGGCCTTCGAGACGACCGTCGGGGCCGGGGAAAATCACTTCAGGCATGGTTCACAGGACTCTCAACTCGCTGGGTCAGGAAACTTGCATCTTAGACGGAGGTTTTGTTGACTCCGCCCGAACCCCTCCCTAAAACTTAGTTTGGAATGGTTCAAAAGAAATGCATTCGTCCCCGCTCGTGGCAGGGGCGCATCTAAACACTATGTGTTCGTTCGGTTGCAAGAATAAAGCAGCCGTCCGGCCAGGAGCCATGATGAGTCGGGCTAGAACCTATCTGGACGCAAATGCCACCGAGCCGCTTCGCCCGCAGGCGCGCGAGGCAATGCTTGCGGCTCTTGAACATCCCGGCAACGCGTCCTCGGTGCATGGTGAAGGGCGATGGGCGCGCGATCTGATCGAAGGCGCGCGCGAAGCCGTCGCCGCACTTTTGGGAGCGAAAGCCGCAAACGTCGTCTTCACCAGCGGCGCGACCGAAGCCGCCAATTGGGCACTGACCCCGATGGCGCCGGACGAGCGGCTTTATGTCAGTGCGGTCGAGCATCCCTGCGTTCTTGCTGGCGGCAAGTTCGATCCGGACAGGACGGCTTCCGTGCCGGTGCGCGGTGACGGCGTTCTCGATATCGAGGCATTGCGTGCACGGCTCGCAGCAGATGCCGGCGAAGCCCATCCGGTGCTTGCCTTGATGGCCGTCAACAACGAGACGGGGGTGGTACAGCCCGTCGCCGAAGCGGCGGCCGTCGTACATGAGTTCGGCGGGCGGGTGGTCTGCGATGCCGTTCAGGCGGCCGGCCGCATGCCTCTTTCTCTCGAGGGCCTTGGCGCCGACATTTTGTTTCTCTCCTCGCATAAGCTTGGAGGCCCGCAGGGTGCCGGAGCGCTCGTGGTGCAGAGCGACGAGGCCTTCCCGAAGAATCTGCTGAAGGGCGGAGGCCAAGAAAAGCGTCGCCGCGCAGGCACCGAAAACCTCGCCGCGATCGCTGGTTTCGGCGTTGCGGTGCAAGAGGTGCGCCACCATGTGTCGCACATGGAAAGGCTGCAGGAGCTGCGCCAACGGCTTGAGCAGGGTCTGCGCAAAATTGAGGCGCGCACTTTGATTGCCGGCGAAGCGGCTGAGCGGGTCGCCAACACGGTCTTGTTTGCAACGCCGGGCATGGCCGCGGAAACGCTGGTGATCGCATTCGATTTGGAGGGCGTGAGCGTCTCCTCCGGGTCTGCCTGTTCATCGGGCAAAGTCGGCGACAGTCATGTGCTGCGCGCCATGAATTTTGCCGCTCCGAGCGCTGTCAGGGTCAGTCTTCCTTGGAACGCGGACGAGCGGGATATCGATCGTTTTCTTGACGTGTGGCAGACCATCCATCATCGGATGAACCTCGGCCGGGCGGCTTGAACCAATAAAGGAGAACTGAATGCCAGCCGTTCAGGAGACCATTGAGCAAGTTAAGCAGATCGACGTCGATAAGTATAAGTACGGCTTCGAAACGCTGATTGAGTCTGACCGGGCGCCGAAGGGGCTCGATGAGAGCACCGTGCGTTTCATTTCTGCCAAGAAGGGCGAGCCGGAATGGATGACCGAATGGCGTCTTGAGGCTTACCGGCGCTGGCTGACGATGAAGGAGCCTTCCTGGGCGCGGGTGAAATATCCCAAGATCGATTACCAGGAGCTCTATTACTACGCCGCTCCGAAATCGATGAGCGGACCGAACTCGCTCGATGAGGTCGATCCGGAGATCCTGGCGACCTACGAGAAGCTCGGCATTCCTCTGAAAGAGCAGGAGATTTTGGCGGGCGTCCGCAAGGCGGATGAGCCCTCCTCACTCGACGAAGATTCCGGCACTCCGCCCAGTGGCAGCGGCGGCCGGCAGGTTGCGGTTGATGCGGTTTTCGATTCCGTCTCTGTCGCCACGACATTCAAGAAAGAGCTCGCCAAAGCCGGCGTCATCTTCATGCCGATTTCAGAAGCGGTCCGTGAATATCCGGATCTCGTCAGGAAGTATCTCGGCTCGGTCGTGCCGATCACCGACAATTTCTTTGCGACCCTGAACTCGGCAGTCTTTTCCGACGGATCCTTCGTCTACGTGCCGAAGGGCGTGCGCTGCCCGATGGAACTGTCGACCTATTTCCGCATCAACGAGCGCAATACGGGTCAGTTCGAACGCACGCTGATCATCGCCGACGAGGGAGCCTACGTCTCGTATCTCGAAGGCTGCACGGCGCCGATGCGGGACGAAAACCAGCTCCACGCGGCTGTCGTCGAGCTCGTTGCCCTCGACGATGCCGAGATCAAATATTCCACGGTCCAGAACTGGTATCCGGGCGACAAGGACGGCAAGGGCGGCGTCTACAACTTCGTGACGAAGCGCGGCGATTGCCGGGGCAAGAACTCCAAGATTTCCTGGACCCAGGTCGAGACCGGTTCGGCGATCACCTGGAAATACCCGTCCTGCATTTTGCGCGGCGACAATTCGGAAGGCGAATTCTACTCGATCGCCATTTCCAATGGTCACCAGCAGATCGATTCCGGCACGAAGATGATCCATCTCGGCAAGAACACAAAGAGCCGGATCATCTCCAAGGGCATCTCGGCGGGCAACTCCAACAACACCTATCGTGGCCTGGTGTCGGCGCACCGCAAGGCCTCGGGAGCCCGGAACTTCACGCAGTGCGATTCGCTCCTGATCGGCGAAAACTGCGGCGCTCACACAGTGCCCTATATCGAATCCAAGAACGCCGGGGCGATCTTCGAGCACGAAGCGACGACGTCGAAAATCTCCGACGACCAGATGTTCTACTGCCAGCAGCGCGGCATGAGCGAGGAAGAAGCGGTGGCCCTGATCGTCAACGGCTTCGCCCGTGAGGTCATCCAGAAGCTGCCGATGGAGTTCATGGCCGAGACGCAGCGCCTGATCGGCATCTCGCTGGAAGGCAGCGTCGGCTGATTGCGGGCGGCTCTTCGGAAGCCGAATTTTGAGACATATCAGGGGGCTGACCCTGAAAGCTGAATCAATTCAGGAACAAACGCATGCTTGAGATCAACGACCTGCACGCCAAGGTGGCGGAAGACGACAAGGAAATCCTGCGCGGCCTCTCTTTGAAAGTCGGAGCGGGAGAGGTGCATGCCATTATGGGCCCGAACGGGTCCGGCAAGTCGACCCTGTCCTATATCCTGGCGGGCAAGGAGGATTACGAGGTCACGGGCGGATCCGTCACCTTCAAGGGCGAGGACCTCTTGGAGATGGAGCCCGACGAGCGGGCCGCCGCCGGCGTCTTTCTGGCCTTCCAGTATCCGATCGAAATTCCGGGCGTCGGCACGATGACTTTCTTGAAGACGGCGATGAACGCCCAGCGCAAGGCGCGCGGCGAGCCGGAGTTGACGACGCCGGAATTCATGCGCCGCGTGAAGGAAGTGGCGGGCGAGCTCAACGTCACGCCGGAGATGCTGAAGCGCCCGCTCAATGTCGGGTTTTCGGGCGGTGAAAAGAAGCGCAACGAAATCCTGCAGATGGCGCTTCTCGAGCCGTCGCTCTGCTTGATGGACGAGACGGATTCCGGCCTCGATATCGATGCGCTCCGTGTCGTGGCCGATGGCGTCAACAAGCTGCGTTCGCCTGATCGCGCGATCGTCGTCATCACCCACTATCAGCGCCTGCTTGAATACATTGTGCCGGATTACGTGCATGTTCTCTCGCGAGGCCGCATCGTGACGTCCGGTGGGCGCGAGCTCGCGCTCGAGCTGGAGGCGAAGGGCTACGCCGATTACGTGGAGGCCGCGTAATGGCCGAGCCCGAACGCACGCGCACAAAAGCCGAGGAGGCGCTGGCTCACCATTTTGCAGCGCTTTCCGGCGACGATCCGATACGCGACATGCGCACCACGGCCTTCGATGCCTTCATCGAGAAGGGCTTGCCGAACCGCCGCGTGGAAGACTGGAAATATACTGACCTGCGGCGGCTGATGACGGACGCGCCGGTGCCTGCCGAGCCCGTCAATCCGGAGCGCGCGCGTCACCTGGTCGATCAGGCGGATATTTTCGCCGATATCGACCGCGCCCGCATCGTCTTCGTGAACGGATATTTCGTACCGCCGCTCTCCGATTTGAGCGGCGTCGAAGATGCGCTCGATTTTGCGTCGCTCGGCCGTTTTTTGAACGACGGTGGCGCTCTCCTGGAGCGGAGCGAGCAGGTCGATCCAGGTGAAGCGCCGGTCTATGCGCTTAACAGCGCCTTCGTGCGCGACGGCGCCGTGATCCGTATTCGCGAAGGCGCAAAGCTTACGAAGCCGCTTGAGATCTGCACCGTCTTTGCCGGAAACGAGCCGGGGCTGCAGACGCTCCGCCATCAGGTGACGGTGGGAGACGGAGCGGAAGCTGTCATCCTGCAAAGCTATGTCGGTCCCGATGGCGTCGGCTACCACACCAATGTCGTCTCCGACATTCGCATCGGCAAAGGTGCGAAGGTGAAATGGGTGAAGGCGCAGGAGGAGGGTGACCAGGCGCTCCATCTTGGTCTCATCCTGCCGCGTGTCGAGGCCGACGCGGTGTTCGATCCGTTCTTCTTCGCTGCCGGAAGCGCGGTCGCTCGTTCCGAGATCCGAATGATCTTCGACGGCGAGGGGGCCACCTCCGGCATCCGCGGGGCGACCATTGCGAGGGGCCGCCAGCATCTCGACACCACCTTGATCGTCGATCACGCGGTGCCGGAATGCGTGAGCCAGGAATTCTTCAAGTCGGCGATCGACGACGAGGCGCGTGGCGTTTTCCAGGGCCGCATCAATGTCTGGCAGCACGCGCAGAAGACCGAAGGCAAGATGATGAGCCAGGCTCTGCTCTTGTCGGAGAATGCGGAGTTCTCCAACAAGCCGGAGCTCGAAATCTTCGCCGATGACGTAGTGTGCGGCCACGGCGCAACCTGCGGCCAGATCGACGAAGAAATGCTTTTCTTCATGCGCTCTCGCGGCGTTCCGGCCGATGAGGCAGAACGTCTGCTGGTGCATGCATTCCTTGCTGAGGCGATCGAGGAGATCGCAGACGACGACGTGGTTGCGGCACTTGAGGCGCGCACACGCCGCTGGCTGTCGCTCGGAGGCGAGGTCCGCTGACGAAAGCTGCCGCGACCTGCGGCAGCCATTTTGCGAATAGGCGCTTCGGCGCGAGAGGACAGGGCTGATGCTGACAAAGAACGCCACCTACGACGTGGAGGCTGTGCGGGCCGATTTTCCGGCGCTTGCGCTGGAGGTCTATGGCAAACCGCTCGTCTATCTCGACAACGGTGCCTCGGCTCAGAAACCGCAGGCGATGATCGACGCCGTTTCGCGGGCCTATGCCTCGACCTATTCCAACGTTCATCGCGGCCTTCATTTCCTCTCGAATGCGGCAACCGAGGCCTACGAGGATGCCCGAGAGACCGTGCGCGGCTTTCTCAATGCTGGGTCGGTGGACGAGGTGATTTTCACGCGCTCCTCGACGGAGGCGATCAACCTTGTCGCATCGTCTTATGGGAGCATGGCGATCGGAGAGGGGGACGAGATCGTCCTTTCCATCCTCGAGCACCACTCGAACATCGTGCCTTGGAACTATCATCGCGAGCGCGCCGGCGCGGTGATCCGCTGGGCGCCGATTCGCGAGGATGATTCGTTCGATCTGGAAGCCTTTGAGCAGCTTCTCAACGATCGCACCAAAATGGTTGCCGTGACTCATCTTTCCAACGTCACGGGGACGGTCGTGCCGATCCGGGAGATCTGTCGGCTTGCTCATGAGCGCGGCATCCCCGTTCTCGTCGATGGCAGCCAGGCCGCCGTGCACCTGCCAATCGACGTTCAGGATCTCGGCTGCGATTTCTATGTCTTCACCGGCCACAAGACCTATGGACCGACCGGTATCGGAGTCCTCTGGGCGAAACGGGAATGGCTGGAGAAAATACCGCCGTTCCTCGGTGGTGGAGAGATGATCAAGGATGTGACGCAGGACGGCGTCACCTATGCGGAACCGCCGCATAAATTCGAGGCCGGGACGCCGCCGATCGTTCAGGCGATCGGGCTGGGCTCTTCGCTCAAGTACATGCGGGAGCTTGGGCGTGAGAAAATTGCGGCCCATGAGCACGAGCTCAAGGAGTATGCGCACGAACGGTTGGGGGAGATCAATTCGCTCACGATCTATGGGCATGCTCCGGATAAGAGCGCCATCATCTCTTTCAATCTCGAAGGCACGCACCCACACGATGTCTCGATGATTATCGACCGGGAAGGGGTGGCGGTGCGTGCGGGCACGCATTGTGCGCAGCCACTTCTCACCCATTACGGGACGACCGCCACGTGCCGTGCGTCTTTCGGCCTCTATAATACGAAAGCAGAAGTCGATAAATTGGCGGAAGCCCTGATGAAGGCGCAGACCTTCTTCGCGTGAGGATAAGAGCGATGGATGAGACCACGCACAAGGACGAAACCGACGCCGCGGCGGTGCCCTCTGCGCAGGTGGACGAGGCGCCGAATTCCCCGGATATCGAGGTTTCGGCGATGCCGCCTGAGGAGGTTGAGCGCCTGAGCCAGGATATCGTGGCGGCTCTCAAAACCGTGTACGATCCCGAGATCCCGGCAGACATCTATGAGCTTGGCCTGATCTATAAGGTCGATATCGACGATTCGCGCCATGTGAACATCGACATGACTCTCACGGCGCCGGGTTGTCCGGTGGCCGGTGAAATGCCGATCTGGGTGGAGAACGCTGTTGCCTCCGTCCAGGGCGTTTCCGGCGCGACGGCAACGATGGTCTTCGACCCCCCCTGGACGCCGGAACGGATGTCGGATGAAGCGAAGGTCGCGATCGGTTGGTGGTAGGGCCGAAAGCCGCTTGACGCGGGGGGCTCCGCAGTCTCGTGCTCCGGCTTTTGCAAGACGCACCGCGGGACTGGAAACGACGAACCTCAGTGACTAGGTTGAACCTATGGCTTTTCCCGGATTTCAAGTTCTGAGCCTCACGGATGCCGCAACAGCGCGTGTCCGTGAAATTGTGGCAAACGCGGAATCGCCGGCCTCGGGCATCCGAGTCGGCATCAAGAAGGGCGGATGCGCCGGTATGGAATATACCGTCGATCTCGCGCGCGAGGTCGACCCCTCCGATGACAAGGTCGATCTTGGAGAGGGGGTTGCGGTTTTCGTCGATCCTTCCGCCACCTTGTTTTTGCTCGGCACCGAAATGGACTTTGAGGTGACGAAGCTGCGGACGGGCTTCGTGTTTCGTAATCCCAATCAGACCTCGGCCTGCGGTTGCGGCGAATCGGTGGAATTGCGGGCTGCCGATCCTGGCAACTTCCAATCGGCCCGTGTGTGAGCACGATTTCTGATCTCAAATAAAAAACGCCGGCCCTCGGGCCGGCGTTTTTTATTTGGGAATGAGACGGAGCGGCGATCGATCGATTTCGGCCACCTTGCGGGCCCGTCTACGTGCTCCTTCAGCTGTTGCCGACGCGAACCGGCTGCAGAAGAAAGGCCGGCACGTGATCGCCGAAGCCGACGGGCTCCTCTTCGCGCTGCCTCTGCTGCTTGCCTTTCGACCGCCCGCTCTGCTGCGGCTTGTCGTTGCGCTGTGGCCGCGAATCCGGACGAGAACTCGCCTTGCTGTGCTCGGATTTCCCGTGCTCGGACTTGCTGTGACCCGACTTGGTTTGGCCGGACCGGGTTTCGGTCGGTGCAGAACCCTCGCTTGCAGCAACCTCGTCCGCATCCGTCTTCGTTGCAGGCTTTGCGCTGCGCGAACGCTCTCGGCCGCCGCTCTTCCCGCGCCGCGAACTTGAGCGCCGCGGCCGTTCGTCTTCGTCGTCTGCCTCCGGTTCGGCGGCTTCAAAGTCGGGAAGGGGCGGGATTTCGCGATGAATGAGCTTTTCGATCGCAGAGACGTACTTTTTCTCTTCAGCTGTCATCAGCGTGAAGGAGCGGCCCTTGCGCCCAGCCCGACCCGTCCGGCCGATGCGGTGCACATAATCTTCCGCATGCGTCGGCACGTCGAAATTGAAGATGTGACTGACCGCCGGGATATCGAGGCCGCGGGCGGCGACGTCGGAGGCGACCAGAAGGCTGATGCGATTTTCGCGGAACGATTCCAGCGTCGCAAGCCGTGCATGCTGGTCCATATCACCGTGCAACGCCCCAGCCGAATAGCCGTGCCGCCTGAGCGAGCGCTCGAGCGTCGCAACATCGCGCTTGCGATTGCAGAAGATGATCGCGTTGGTGAGATCTTTTTCGCGATCGATCAAAGCCCGCAAAGCGACACGCTTCTCGTGCGGTTTGCGACCCGTGACGACGGTGTGTTGGCTGACGTTTTCCGCAGTGCTGGACGGTCGGGAAACCTCCACCCGCTCCGGATTGGTCATGAACTTCGCCGCGAGCGTGGCGATTTCCTTCGGCATCGTCGCCGAGAAGAGAAGCGTCTGCGGTTTGCGCGTCGCCGTGATCAGGCTGACGATCCGCTCGATGTCAGGAATAAAGCCCATGTCGAGCATGCGGTCCGCCTCGTCAATGACGAGGACTTCGACACCTGTCAGAAGCAGCCGGCCGCGCTCGAAATGATCGAGCAGGCGCCCCGGTGTCGCGATCAGAACGTCGGCACCCCGCGTCAGCTTCTTGTCCTGCTCATCGAAGGAGATGCCGCCGATGAGAAGCGCCACGGTGAGTTTGTGGTTGGCGCCATAGCCGGAGAAATTGTCTTCCACCTGTGCCGCGAGCTCGCGCGTCGGCTCGAGGATGAGCGTCCGCGGCATACGTGCGCGTGCACGACCGCGCTCCAGCAGCGTCAGCATAGGAAGAGTGAAGGACGCCGTCTTGCCCGTGCCTGTCTGGGCGAGGCCGAGGACGTCTCGTCCTGCCAGCACATGCGGGATCGCCGCCGCCTGAATGGGCGTCGGTTCGGTGTAGCCTACCGCGTGAACGGCCTGCAAAACCTTGTCGCTTAAACCGAGATTATCAAAGCTCATGGGAAATTTCGCGCCCGGCGGAAAACTTCTCAACGTCGGGCTTGTTTACACGAGGCGCACCATAGGTGCCATGCGACATGTGTCAAGCAAGCGGTTGAGCTGGCATGCTTTCGTCCTCCGCGGATTTTCGTTGAGGCCCTCCTGGGGCAGCGCACCCAGAGCCAATTGCGATGGAATGGCCCCGAATTAGGTGTTGAAGTTGCCTCTGTTTTGAGAGGTCCTTGGAGGCTTTTTCCTTAATACGCCTTCGTCCGAGACCTTGATGATAGCAAAAGTCGCAAGACCCTATCGAATAAACATTGTAGGACCATCGTTATGCTAAAAATAGACTTCGCCAAAAATCCGGTCGGTTTCTGCCACAATGTGGCGGGAAAAGGGTGTATTAACTTATCGTTCACAGTTTGCCGCCGTACATTAACGTTCGTTAACAATAAACAGCTGGTTTGAAAGCCTCCCACTGTTGCGTTTCGGCGACAGACAGGACCGTCGCGCTTTGCTAAATGAACTCTTGGCAAAGGGGAGCCTTACAGTTTTCCCGCAATGGAGTACCACATGAAAAAGATCCTTCTCGCGAGCGCCGCGGTTGCCCTGATGGGCGGTTCCGCCCTCGCAGCGGATTTGCCGACCTATGAGCCGGCTCCCGTCGCAACGCCGGTTGCCACCCCGACCTACAACTGGTCCGGCGGCTATGTCGGTCTTCAGACTGGCTGGGCATGGTCGAACGTCGACACCGACTTCAACTACGGTGGCACGACGGTCGGCGGTTTTGATTTCGACAGCGACGGCTGGACGGCCGGTGTTGCCGCAGGTTGGGACTACCAGTGGAACTGGGCCGTCCTCGGCGTGCGCGGCGACATCAACTGGCTTGACGTCGATGGCGACGGCAACCGTGACACCGTTGTCAACGGCATGGACGCCAACTGGCTCGCCAGCTTGACGGCCCGCGCCGGTGTCGGCATGGACCGCTTCCATCCGTATGTCCTCGGTGGTGTTGCCTACGTCGATTATGACCACAGCAACTCTTACACCGACGGCACTGTTGTCTATGGCGACAGCGACGACGATGGCGACTTCGGCTGGACGCTCGGTGCCGGCATCGAGGTTGCGGTCACCGACAACATCTCGGTCTCGGGTGAGTATCGCCACTACTGGTTCGACGACAAGTCGATCGGTTATGCGGACGGCTCGAGCGTCGATTTCGACACCGACATGGACACCTTCATGGTTGGTGTGAACTGGCGCTTTGGCGGCCCGAGCGGCTCGGTGATGGCCAATTACTAATTCTCGCTTCCGAGCGAGTGCGAAACCGGCGGCTTCGGCCGCCGGTTTTTTTTGTGCATCACGGTGTGTCGTGAGGAGAGGTGTTGCGGGCGCCTCGCGCAGGCCTGGGACTCGCCCCGTCGCATCGATCGAGATGATTGCCCGGCCGCCGCACCGCGCTCGAATGCAGCGTCGACACGCCGGATATCGCGCTTGCTCCGAACCGCTTTGTGAAGCGAGAGCCGCGCTCGGGCGGGCCTAGATGTCGAGATCCGGCGGTGCGAAAGCCGCGCGCTCTTGGATGAAGGCGAAGCGTGCTTCGGGCTTGTTGCCCATGAGCTGTGTCACGGTGGCGCGAACCGCCTGAGCTTCGTCTTCAACGACACCGACGCGCAAAAGCGTGCGGCGAGCAGGGTCCATCGTCGTCTCTTTGAGCTGCGCCGGCATCATCTCGCCGAGGCCTTTGAAGCGGCTCACCTCGACCTTGCCGCGGCTCGAAAATTCGGTTCGCATCAGTTCGTCGCGATGAGCTTCGTCGCGGGCGTAGAGAACCTTTCCGCCTTGCGAAAGCCGGAAGAGAGGAGGGACCGCGAGAAACACGCGTCCCTGCCGGATTGCCTCCGGCATTTCACGATAGAAGAACGTGATGAGGAGGGACGCGATATGCGCGCCGTCCACATCGGCGTCGGTCATGATGATGATCTTGCCGTATCGCAGATCCTGCTCGCGGTAGCGCGAGCCGGTGCCGCATCCGAGCGCCTGGATCAGGTCCGAGAGCTGCTGATTCTGAGAAAGCTTTTCGCGCCCGGCGCTCGCCACGTTGAGGATCTTGCCCCGGAGCGGAAGAATTGCCTGCGTGCGCCGGTTACGGGCCTGTTTGGCGGAGCCTCCGGCCGAATCACCCTCCACGATGAACAGCTCGGTATCGTCGCGGTCGCTCGCGGAGCAATCGGCAAGCTTGCCCGGAAGGCGCAGTTTGCGGGTCGCGGTCTTGCGGGAGATTTCTTTTTCGCGGCGTCGGCGCAGGCGCTCTTCGGCGCGGTCCACCACCCAGTCGAGAAGGTTTGCCGATTGGTTCGGTGATGCGGCGAGCCAATGATCGAACGCATCGCGAATGGCGGCGTCGACGATGCGGGACGCTTCGCCAGTTGCCAGCCGGTCCTTGGTCTGGCCGACGAATTCCGGTTCGCGGATGAACACCGAGAGCATGCCGCCCATCGACGTCATGATATCGTCGGAGGTGATCTGCGCCGCGCGCTTGTTGCCGATAAGCTCGCCATAGCCCTTAAGGCTGCGCAGGAGCGCGGTGCGCAATCCGGCTTCGTGCGTGCCGCCTTCAGGCGTCGGCACCGTGTTGCAGTAGGAGCTCAGGAAACCGTCGCCGGCAAACCAGGCCAAGGCCCATTCGACGGCCCCATGCCCGCCCGGACGTTCCGTGCGGCCGGAAAAAATGTCTCCGACTCGGGTCTCTCCGGCGAGCGTGGCGTCGAGATAATCGCGCAGCCCATCCGGAAAATGGAAGACGGCCTTCTCCGGCACTTCGCTCTTCGGATCGATAAGGGACGAAGGGCAGTTCCAGCGGATTTCAACGCCGCCGAAGAGATAGGCCTTCGATCTCGCCATCTCGTGCAAACGCTTGGGATCAAACGTTATCTCGGTGCCGAAGATTTCCGGATCCGGGCGGAAACGGATACGCGTGCCGCGGCGATTCGGGGCGTCGCCGGCTTCTTCCAGCGGGCCGAGAGGCTGGCCGCGCGAAAAAATCTGTCTGTAGAGCTTGCGATTGCGCGCAACCTCCACCTCGAGTTTTTCCGACAGGGCATTGACGACGGAGACGCCGACCCCGTGCAATCCGCCGGAGGTTTCATAGACCTTCGAATTGAACTTTCCGCCGGCATGCAGCGTCGTCATGATGACTTCGAGCGCGGACCTGTCGGGGAATTTCGGATGCCTGTCGACGGGGATTCCGCGGCCATTGTCGGTGACGGTCAGGAATCCTTCGGTGTCGAGCTCGACCTCGATCCAACTGGCGTGGCCACCCACGGCCTCGTCCATCGAATTGTCGATCACCTCGGCAAACAGATGGTGAAAAGCCTTCTCGTCGGTGCCGCCGATATACATGCCCGGCCGGCGCCGGACCGGCTCCAAGCCCTCCAGGACCTCGATGTCGGTGGCGGAATAGCCCGACGCCGGAGCGCTCGCCTCACGTGCCTTGCGGCGGCGCGGGGTCCGCTCGGTGGGCGTTTTTGTGCCGGAGGGCTTGCTGGCGCTCGAAAAAAGATCCTCGGCTCGGTCCATGCTTCTGCCTTGATGCGAATCGGGTGGCGATGTTGCCATGGTCTCGGCCTGGCGGCGACGTGACCCTACTCCATGCGCAGCCGCAGAGAAGCGACCGCAGAGCATGCCGCTATCGATGCGCCTTCAAGCGCTTAGTTTCAAGGGCAGCGCGCAGCTCGGCTTGCAACCGGTGGAGAACCGGAGGTGGACGACCGACAGGGCAAAGGAAGCCTTTTCGGATGCGCGCGATGAACCTAGCCGGCCATCCACCTAGACCGCTTAAAGGTAGAGCAGATTCGTTAACGGTGCTGTGCCGTTTGCGACACATCTGCCTGGAAACTCGGCCTGCGCCAATTTGGCGGCCCACGCTTCATCTTCCGGCGGAGGCTGAGATAAGGTCGCAGGGCGCCGAAACGAGGATGTCACTCTGGATCCGATGTCTCGTCGAGACGGGGCCCCAATCCGCGCGTGCAATAAAAAGGGGAGGCGGTGACCGCCTCCCCAGAGTGCTTTCGATGATGGCTCTGAGCCCGAAGGGGTCAGACCGAGTAGTACATCTCGAACTCGATCGGATGCGGGGTCTGCTCGTAGCGGATGTTCTGCTCGCGCAGGAGGTCGAGATAGGCCTCGATCTGATCCTCGTCGAAGACGCCACCGGCGGTCAGGAAGTCGTGATCGGCTTCCAGCGAAGAGATGGCTTCACGCAGCGAGCCGCAAACCGTCGGGATATCCTTCAGCTCCTCCGGCGGCAGATCGTAGAGGTCCTTGTCCATCGGGTCGCCCGGATGGATCCGGTTCTTGATGCCGTCGAGGCCGGCCATCAGCATGGCGGAGAAGGCGAGATACGGGTTCGCCGCCGGATCCGGGAAGCGGATCTCCATGCGCTTCGCCTTCGGCGAATTGGTGTACGGGATACGGCAGGAGGCCGAGCGGTTGCGCGCCGAATAGGCGAGCAGAACTGGAGCCTCGTAGCCCGGGACCAGACGCTTGTAGGAGTTGGTGGTCGGGTTTGTGAAGGCATTGAGTGCCTTGGCGTGCTTCAGGATGCCGCCGATGTAGAAGAGGCATTCTTCCGAAAGGTCGGCGTACTGGTTGCCGGCGAAGACCGGGTTGCCGTCCTTCCAGATCGACTGGTGGCAGTGCATGCCGGTGCCGTTGTCGCCAAAGACCGGCTTCGGCATGAAGGTCGCCGTCTTGCCGTAGGCCGCGGCCGTCTGATGGATGCAGTATTTGTAGATCTGCAGCTTGTCGGCGACGCGCACGAGCGTGTCGAACTTCATGCCGAGCTCATGCTGAGCGGAACCGACCTCGTGATGGTGCTTTTCGACGTCGACGCCCATCTCGGCCATGTACATCAGCATGTCGGAGCGCAGGTCCTGGGCCGAATCGATCGGCGGCACCGGGAAATAACCGCCCTTGGTGCGCACGCGGTGGCCCATATTGCCGCCTTCGTACTCCGTCCACTGGTTCGTGGGCAGCTCGATGGAATCGAGCAGGAAGCCGGTGTTGTAAGGCGTGCAGGAGAAGCGCACGTCGTCGAAGATGAAGAATTCCGCTTCCGGACCGAAAAAGGCGGTGTCGCCGACGCCGGTCGACTGCAGATAGGCGAGGGCCTTCTTCGCCGTAGTGCGCGGGTCGCGGTTGTAGGGCTCGCCCGTGGACGGCTCCAGGATGTCGCAGAAGATGGCGAGCGTCGGCTGCGCGAAGAACGGGTCGATGACGGCGGTGTCGGGATCCGGCATCAGCGTCATGTCGGACTCGTTGATGGCTTTCCAGCCGGCGATGGAGGACCCATCGAACATGATGCCGTCGGCGAACATATCCTCGTCGACGATGGATACGTCCATGGTCACGTGCTGCATCTTACCGCGCGGGTCGGTGAAGCGCAGGTCGACATATTTCACATCGTTGTCTTTGATCGTTTTCAAGACATCGGAAGCATTGCTCATGAGTGTCACCTTCTAAATGGAATTGGGAAAGGGTGCGGCCATCGGAGAAGTGCCGGCCGCGACCGATCTCTAGATTGCCTCTGCGCCGGTTTCGCCCGTGCGGATGCGAATGGCTTCTTCGACGCTGGAGATGAAGATCTTTCCGTCGCCGATGCGACCGGTTTGCGCTGCGTTTCGGATGGCATCGACGGCCCGCTCGACAAGCTCGTCCGGCAGAACCACTTCAACCTTCACCTTGGGCAGGAAATCGACGACATATTCTGCACCGCGATAGAGCTCGGTATGGCCCTTTTGACGACCAAAGCCCTTAGCCTCGGTCACTGTGATGCCCTGCAGTCCGACTTCCTGCAACGCCTCCTTCACTTCATCGAGTTTGAACGGTTTTATGATCGCTTCGATCTTCTTCATATCAAGGGAAACTCCAGAGCCCGTGAGCGTCGTCGTCGCTCCGACCGCCCCTCAGCAGGAAGCGTGCCAGCCCGCTCTCGGCGGCGTGCGCATGGAAGACGAGGCGCCTGCCGCTGCCAAGGCTAATTTTGCGGCGACGGATGACCGCTTTTTCCCCATTGGTGTGGCATAATAATGAGGCAACTGCACAATGCGTGATCATTTCTCTGCCCGGGATGCTCTCCTCCTCCTCACTCCGGAGGAAATGGAGCGCGCCGACCGAGCTGCGATGGGCGCCGGAATTTCCGGCCCTTTGCTCATGGAGAACGCCGGCGCGGCGGTCGCAGAACATGCACAGGCCATGTGCCCGCACCGCGGGCATGTCCTCGTTCTGGCCGGGCCCGGCAACAACGGAGGCGACGGCTTCGTCGCCGCACGTTGTCTCGCGGAGCGCGGTTATCGTGTCCGGCTTGCGCTCCTCGGTTCCCGCGAAAAACTGTCAGGTGACGCGGCGAGCGCCGCTTCGCGCTGGCCGGGCGAGATCGAGCCGCTGTCGGCCGGGATCGATCTGTCCGCCGACCTCATCGTCGATGCGCTTTTCGGGGCGGGTCTCGGGCGGCCGCTCGACGGGGAGGTGGCCGCTCTCGTCGAGGCGGTCAATGCGAGCGAACGACCGGTTCTGGCCGTCGACCTCCCAAGCGGCATCGATGGTCGTACCGGAGGCGTTCGCGGAGCGGCCTTCAAGGCGGCAAGAACCGTGACCTTCTTCCGCGAGAAGCCCGGACACCTCCTGTTGCCCGGGCGTCTCCATTGCGGGGAGATCCATGTGGCCGACATCGGCATCCCGGGCGCGGTGCTGCCGGGTCTTTCGCTCCGCCTGTGGCGCAATCATCCAGGCCTGTGGCGCACCGTTCTGCCGCTCCCGGGTGTGGAGGGACACAAATACGCCCGCGGCCATGCCGTCGTCGTCTCAGGGCCGGCCCATGCGACGGGAGCCGCGCGCCTGGCGGCGCGGGCCGCTCTGCGGGCGGGGGCGGGTCTCGTCAGTATGGCGGCGGAGGAAGATGCCATTTCGACACTTGCGGCCCATCTCACTGCGATCATGATCAAGAAGGCGGACGGCTCTGGAGGTCTGGCCGAGCTTCTTGCGGATACGCGCCTCAACGCCGTGGTGATCGGGCCGGGCGCCGGGGTGGGGAAGGCGACATGCGAACGTGTGATCGCCTGCCTGAAGAGCGAGGCGGCCGTCGTCCTCGACGCCGATGCCGTGACGAGCTTCAAGGAGCATCCCGGCGGGCTCTTCGATGCGATCGCAGGCCGCTCGGCTCCGGTCTTGATGACGCCGCATGCGGGCGAGTTTTCGCGGCTTTTTCCTGATCTCGCGGAGGAGGACAACAAGGTCGAGAAGACACGCAAGGCCGCCGAGCGAGCCGGAGCGATCGTCATTCTCAAGGGCGCGGACACGGTCGTAGCCGCCCCTGACGGTCGGGCTGCGATTTCCGCGCAGGATGCTCCATGGCTCGCGACGGCCGGGACGGGTGACGTTCTCGCTGGCATGATCGCAGGGCTTGCCGCCCAAAGAATGCCGGCTTTCGAAGCCGCATGCGCTGCGGTTTGGATGCATGCCGATGCGGCACACCGTTTTGGGCCGGGCCTGATTTCGGAAGATTTATCGGAGATGCTGCCCGCGGTGTGGTCGCAGCTCGCATCTGAATGCTGCGCTGATTAACCACAGGCGAACCGCGGGATTTCGTTAAACTCCAGTTTACGCTAAGAGAGGACGTGTGGGCAGGTGACGTGATGTGTCGTCGGTTGCCACGGCAAGCTTCAAGACTCACTGCACAATGATTGGACCTCAGCCCTCTTCGGAGGGCTTTTCTTTTGGCGGTTGCGCGCCACCTTGTGCGCGGACAAAGACATGATATAGAGCCCCAACCTTGGCAGGGCGCGCCAGCTCTTGAAGGTGGCGGGCGTGGTGGAACTGGTAGACACGCTTGGTTTAGGTCCAAGTGCCTAACAGCTTGGGGGTTCGAGTCCCTCCGCCCGCACCACGTCACCCGACGCTTGACGGCGCGAACCGCTTACATCTCAACTTCAGGCAATCAAGCGGCGAGTTTCGCCTGAGCATCAGGAAGCGACAATGGATATCAACGAGACCCTCTCCGACGGCCTCAAGCGCGAATTGAAGGTTACCGTTCCGGCCGGCGAATTGAACGATCGGCTGGCTGCGCGCCTGGATCAGCTGCGGGGACAGGTCCGCCTCAAGGGCTTCCGCCCTGGCAAAGTCCCGACCGAGCATCTGCGCCGGCTCTATGGCAAGGCCGCGATGGCGGAAATCGTCGAGAACATCGTTGCCGAGACGACACGTACGGCCATCAACGAACGCGGAGAGAAGGCTGCCATGCAGCCGGAAATCGCCATGACCGACGACGAGGCGGAAGCCAACGAGATCTTGGCGGCCAATGCCGATCTGACCTTCACGGTGAATTACGAGGTTCTGCCCGAATTCGAGATCGCCGAGATCAAAGGCATCAAGATCGAGCGCCCGATCGCCGAAGTGCCGGATGAAGAGGTCGATGAGCGCCTGAACGCCATCGGCGAAGGAAGCCGCACCTACGAGGCGGTGAAGCGCAAGGCCAAGGACGGCGACCGCATCACGATCGGCTTCGTCGGCAAGATCGATGGCGAAGTCTTCGACGGCGGCAGCGACGACAACACCCAGATCGTCATCGGCTCCGGCCAGTTCATCCCGGGCTTCGAAGAGAAGCTGAAGGGCGTGAAGGAAGGCGAGGAGAAGACGATCGAGGTGACCTTCCCGGAGGATTATCCCTCTGAGAAGCTTGCCGGAAAGCCGGCGACGTTCGATGTCACGGTCAAGGAAGTGGCCGCTCCGCAGGAGCTGAAGCTCGACGACGAGTTCGCGCAGAAGCTCGGTGTCGAATCGCTCGACAAGCTGAAGGAAGCCGTCCGCGCCCAGCTCGAAAGCGAATACGGTTCTGCTACCCGCCAGCGTGTGAAGCGTCAGCTCCTCGACGCGCTCGACGAGAAGCACGAATTCCCGCTTCCGGAAAAGCTGGTCGAGCAGGAGTTCGAGAACATCTGGCGGCAGGTGATGCACGATGTGGAGCATCACGGCCGTTCCTTCGAAGATGAAGGCACGACGGAAGAAGAGGCGCGGGCGGAGTACCGCACCATTGCCGAGCGCCGCGTGCGTCTCGGTCTCGTCCTGTCGAAGATCGGCGAAGAAGCGAAGGTCGAGGTCGGCGAGGAAGAGCTGCAGCGCGCTCTCTACGAGCAGGTTCGCCGCTTCCCGGGTCAGGAACAGCAGGTGATCGAGCACTACCGCAACAATCCGGAAGCGGTGCAGGCGCTTCGCGCTCCGATTTTTGAGGAGAAGGTCGTCGACTACATGCTCGAGCTCGCCGACGTCACCGACAAGACGGTGTCACGTGAGGAGCTGCTTGCCGATGACGACGAGGATGACCACGAGCATCACCATCATCACGACCACGATCACTGATAGGTGACCAAACTGGCGTGTGGCGCAGTCGACGCTGCGTCACCGCACCACGCAGGCCGCGCATCGCGCGGCCTTTTTTCCGCCAAGGCGGGCGTCATGTTTTACGGGGCTTTGGC
Organism: Afifella sp. JA880; assembly: GCF_025379905.1. NCBI lineage: Bacteria > Pseudomonadati > Pseudomonadota > Alphaproteobacteria > Hyphomicrobiales > Afifellaceae > Afifella > Afifella sp. JA880. The sequence continues at coordinate 428,476 of NZ_JAOANH010000001.1, read as the reverse complement.
AGATTGCTAAGAACCCCCTAAATTAGGACGAATCGTACCCCCGTGCCCGCGCCTCTGCGGGCAGAGCAAAGGCCTCCCATGAAAGATCCCGTTGAAACCTACATGAACCTCGTCCCCATGGTCGTGGAGCAGACCAACCGGGGTGAGCGCGCCTACGATATCTTTTCGCGCCTTCTGAAGGAGCGCATCATTTTTGTTACGGGCATGATCGAGGATCACATGGCGACCCTCGTCTGTGCCCAGCTCCTTTTCCTCGAGGCGGAGAACCCTAAAAAGGAGATCAGCCTCTACATCAATTCGCCCGGCGGTGTCGTGACCTCCGGCTTTGCGATGTACGACACGATGCAGTTTATCAAGCCGGCTGTGTCGACCTTGTGCATCGGGCAGGCTGCCTCGATGGGCTCGCTGCTTCTTTGCGCCGGTGAAAAGGATATGCGCTTTGCCGTTCCCAATGCCCGCATCATGGTGCACCAGCCCTCGGGCGGCTTCCAGGGGCAGGCCTCGGATATCGAGCGCCACGCCGAGGATATTATCAAAATGAAGCGCCGGCTGAACGAAATCTACGTCAAGCACACAGGTCAGAACTATGAGACGGTTGAGCGGACGCTCGATCGTGACTATTTCATGACGGCTGAGCAGGCGCAGGAGTTCGGATTGATCGATCGCGTGATCACAAGCCGGGCGATGACGGAGACCGAGGGGCAGGGTTGACGTTGCAAGCGTCACGCAGGCTAGAAGCTGTTAAGTTTATCTTGAAACCGTACAGCCAAAGATGTTCGATGAAAGGGGCGTGCTGCTTAGCGGCAGCGCCTCGTGCCAGGCGCCGGAATGGCGGGCTGGCCCACCGGAGAGGTGACCGATGAGCAAAATCAGCGGTAACAGCGGGGACAGTAAGAACACGCTCTACTGCTCCTTCTGTGGCAAGAGCCAACACGAGGTGCGGAAGCTCATCGCGGGACCGACCGTGTTTATCTGCGACGAGTGTGTCGAGCTTTGCATGGACATCATCCGGGAGGAGAACAAATCCTCGCTGGTGAAGTCCGGCGACGGCGTGCCTTCGCCGCAAGAGATTTACAACGTCCTCAACGACTACGTGATCGGCCAGACGGGTGCCAAGAAGGTGCTCTCTGTCGCTGTCCACAACCATTACAAGCGCCTCAACCATGCGGCGCGGAACAATGATGTGGAGTTGGCGAAGTCCAACATTCTGCTGATCGGCCCGACGGGTTGCGGCAAGACGCTGCTTGCGCAGACCTTGGCCCGCATTCTCGATGTGCCCTTCACCATGGCGGACGCGACGACGCTGACCGAAGCCGGTTACGTCGGTGAGGATGTCGAGAACATCATCCTGAAGCTGCTTCAGGCCGCCGATTATAATGTGGAACGTGCTCAGCGCGGCATCGTCTATATCGACGAGGTCGACAAGATTTCCCGCAAGTCCGACAACCCTTCGATCACCCGCGACGTGTCGGGCGAGGGCGTCCAGCAGGCCTTGCTGAAAATCATGGAAGGGACGGTCGCTTCCGTGCCGCCGCAGGGCGGACGCAAGCACCCGCAGCAGGAATTCCTCCAGGTCGACACGACGAACATCCTGTTCGTGTGTGGCGGCGCGTTCGCCGGTCTCGATCGCATCATTTCCGACCGTGGCCGCAAGACCTCGATCGGCTTCTCCGCCACCGTCGCTTCGCCGGACGATCGCAAGATTGGCGAGCTTCTGAGCCAGGTTGAGCCGGAGGACCTTCTGAAATTCGGTCTTATTCCGGAATTCGTCGGACGTATGCCGGTCGTGGCGACGCTTGAGGATCTCGACGAGCCGGCTCTCGTCTCCATCCTGACGGAGCCGAAGAACGCGCTGGTGAAGCAGTATCAGCGGCTCTTCGAGATGGAGAATGTCGAGCTGACGTTCCATGAGGATGCGCTTGCGGCGATCGCCCGCAAGGCGATCGAGCGCAAGACAGGCGCCCGTGGCCTGCGTTCCATCATGGAAGCGATCCTGCTGGAGACGATGTTCGATCTTCCGGGCCTCGACGGGGTGGAGGAGGTCGTCATCTCCGGCGACGTGGTCAACGGCAGCGCACGCCCGCTCTACATTTACTCGGAACGTCATTCCGAGACGCAGAACGCTGGTCGCTCGGCCTAGGAAAGCGGTGAGGGGCCTCAGGTTGACAACCGGGCCTCTCCTATCCACCTAACCGGGTAACGCAACAAGCTCGCTTCGAACGGTCGCGCCAGGTGTGTGGCTTGTCATTTTGTCTGCGCCCAAAAGTGATCCCGTAAGCGAGTACTCTTTACACTGAGATTTCGTCGGATCGACCGGCGAACGCGAAGGAATCCTTATGACAGAACCCACTGGTTTCCTCGGATCTGCTGAAGGGAACGGGGTTTATCCCGTCCTTCCTCTTCGCGACATCGTTGTCTTCCCGCACATGATCGTGCCGCTCTTCGTCGGGCGGGAGAAGTCGATCAATGCCCTGGAAGAGGTGATGCGGGCAGATAAGATGATCCTGCTGGCCACCCAGAAAGACGCCAGCGACGAGGATCCGTCTCCGGAACGTATTTACGAGGTCGGCACGCTCGCCTCGGTTCTGCAGCTTTTGAAATTGCCCGATGGCACCGTGAAGGTGCTGGTCGAGGGGCGCAGCCGTGCGTCCATCAAGCGCTTCAGTGATCGCAAGGACATTTTCGAGGCCGAGGCCGAAGAGATTCCGGAGACGCTGGGCGACGAGGTGGAAGTCGAGGCGCTGTCGCGTTCCGTGGTCGCGGAGTTCGAGAACTACGTGAAGCTCAACAAGAAGGTGAGCCCGGAAGTTCTGACCGCCGTCGCCAACATCGAGGATTATGCCAAGCTCGCCGATACGGTGGCGTCGCATCTCGCCATTCGCATTCCCGAGAAGCAGGAAATCCTGGCTCTCACCTCTGCGACCGACCGCCTGGAAAAGGTGCTCGGCCTGATGGAGAGCGAGATCTCCGTTCTGCAGGTGGAGAAGCGCATCCGCTCGCGCGTCAAGCGCCAGATGGAGAAGACGCAGCGCGAGTACTACCTCAACGAGCAGATGAAGGCGATCCAGAAGGAGCTCGGCGATTCGGAAGACGGACGCGACGAGCTGCGCGAGCTGGAAGACCGCATCGGCAAGACGAAGCTCTCCAAGGAGGCCCGGGAAAAGGCCGAGGCGGAGATGAAGAAGCTGCGCCAGATGAGCCCGATGTCCGCCGAGGCGACCGTCGTGCGCAATTATCTGGATTGGCTGCTCAGCATCCCGTGGGGCAAGCGCACCAGGGTGAAGAACGATCTCGGTCATGCCGAATCCGTGCTCGAGACCGATCATTACGGTCTTGAGAAGGTCAAGGAGCGGATCGTCGAGTACCTCGCCGTGCAGAGCCGCGCCAACAAGCTGAAGGGGCCGATTCTGTGCCTCGTGGGACCTCCCGGCGTCGGCAAGACCTCGCTCGGCAAGTCGATCGCAAAGGCCACCGGCCGCAACTTCGTGCGCATGTCGCTGGGCGGCGTTCGTGACGAAGCCGAAATCCGCGGCCACAGGCGCACCTATATCGGCTCGATGCCCGGCAAGGTGATCCAGTCGATGCGCAAGGCGAAGAAGTCCAACCCGCTCTTCCTGCTCGACGAGATCGACAAAATGGGCATGGATTTCCGCGGCGATCCGTCGTCGGCGCTTCTCGAGGTGCTCGATCCGGAGCAGAACGCAACCTTCATGGACCACTATCTGGAGGTCGAGTACGACCTGTCGGATGTGATGTTCGTGACGACCGCGAATACGCTCAACATCCCACCCGCCTTGATGGACCGGATGGAGATCATTCGCATCGCCGGTTACACCGAGGATGAGAAGGTCGAGATCGCGCGGCGCCATCTCTTGCCGAAGTCGGAAAAGGATCACGGCCTCAGGAAGGGCGAGTTCTCGATCGACGACGAGGCGCTGCGGACGGTGATTCGCCGCTATACGCGGGAAGCTGGCGTCAGAAATCTCGAGCGCGAGCTCGCCACCCTCGCCCGCAAGGCGGTGAAGAAGCTCCTGACGAGCGACGAAAAGAAGGTCGCGATCACCTCAGACAATCTCGCCGATTATCTGGGTGTGGCCCGGTACCGATTCGGTGAAGCCGAAAGGGAGGACATGACTGGTGTCGTCACTGGTCTTGCCTGGACCGAAGTCGGTGGCGATCTGCTGACGATCGAGGGGGTGATGATGCCCGGTAAGGGCAAGATGACCGTCACCGGCAACCTTCGCGACGTGATGAAGGAATCGATTTCCGCAGCAGCGTCCTATGTGCGCTCGCGGGCCGTCGATTTCGGCATCGAGCCGCCATTGTTCGATCGGCGCGATATCCACGTGCACGTGCCCGAGGGCGCGACGCCGAAGGATGGACCCTCGGCCGGTATCACGATGGTGACGGCGATCGTTTCGGTGATGACGGGCATTCCAGTCCGTCGCGATGTCGCCATGACCGGTGAGATCACCTTGCGCGGCCGCGTTCTGCCGATTGGTGGCCTTAAGGAGAAGCTTTTGGCGGCCCTCCGCGGCGGCATCAAGACCGTGCTCATCCCGGAAGATAATGCCAAGGATTTGGCGGAGATTCCGGACAATGTGAAGAGCGGCCTTGAGATCATACCCGTTGCCCGAATGGATGAGGTTCTGCGGCATGCATTGGTCCGCCAACCGGAGCCGATCGTGTGGAGCGAAGTGGAGAACGAGCCAAAACGCTCTGACGTTGCCGAGGATGACAGCGCCGCAACGATGATTGCGCACTGAGTGCGCTTAAGCTTCAGACGGCCCGGAACCTTCCGGGCCGTTTTGTCGTTCAAAGTTGCGGAAATGCCCAGTTTTCTTGAAGATTTTGCAGATTTTCCGGGCTCTGGCGCTTGCCCCAGGCGTTAATGTGACGCAGAGAATCGCCATCTCGACAAAGGGAGAATGAGAATGAACAAGGGTGAATTGGCCGCTGCGGTGGCAGAGAAGACGGATCTGTCCAAGACTCAGGCGACGGACGCTGTGGAAGCCGTTTTCGGCTGCATCACGGATGCCCTTAAGAAGGGCGAAGAGGTGCGTGTGCTTGGTTTCGGCAATTTCGCCATCTCGGAACGCGCCGCCAGCACGGGCCGCAATCCGCAGACCGGCGAAAAGATCGAAATCAAGGCTTCCAAGCAGGCCAAGTTCAAGCCGGGCAAGGGTTTGAAGGACGCCGTCAATAGCTGACGGTCCCGCTGTTTTGTTGAAAGGCCGACCTCTTCGGCCTTTTCGATTCCGTCTTCGCGGAATCCATTCTCTTCCAACAGACTTGTCATGAGCGACCGCCCTTTATACAGGGGGGCGGCGGGCGGTTAGCTCAGTTGGTAGAGCATCTCGTTTACACCGAGAGGGTCGGCAGTTCGAGCCTGTCACCGCCCACCAGAATTCCCGGAGCCAGCTTGCAGCCAACGGCTTGCTGGCGCCGGTTTCAGAAAGCTGCACCAATCGTTCGGTGCACGCTTGACACAGACGGCGCAGTCACCTATCTCGCCGTCTCGCTGAGGGCCAAACCACTGGCCCGAAGCCGCCCGCGGGGGTGTAGCTCAGTTGGTTAGAGTGCCGGCCTGTCACGCCGGAGGTCGCGGGTTCGAGCCCCGTCACTCCCGCCATTTTTTCTCAGATCCAACCAACGTCTGAGAGCCTGCCGGAGAGAGGACATCTCTCTCCCCCAAAGGCGGAATTTCACAAACCTCATCTTTTCGACTGATCGGCCCGTAGCGTTCGGATTGATGTCCAGGCGCCATCTCTGACGTCGTCGATTCGCATTTGCCAGGAGGCCAGCGCGCACGGCACGTCGCCGACTCGCTTCCGCGGCTGGCGCTGAGAATCGAATCAAGAAAATCGGATTGCGAATTGCGAGACTGGCTTGTTGTGCCTGTTCCGCCCGGTCCTGCGCCCCGCCGACCTGCTTTACGCCTTCACCGGGCCCTGCAGGCCGCCAGGAGCGCGTAGGGCGCCGATCTCAATCTCGCTCGGGAAAGTCATGGCACTGCCCCGCGAGCGCGTCTGTGACGCTCTGTGGGCCCCTCAGCTCGCGTCCCCAATCGAGCGGTACCATCGCAATCGGACCTTGCTCGCGCTGGGCTGCCGTCCTGGCGCGATCGTGATGAGGTTCGGCCGGAGGCAAATTGCCGGCCGCGCAGCCCCGCGACATGCGTGACGAATGGCGGGACTGGAGGGGGCTTGTAGGTCCCGGCGCCTCGGAGTGGCGTCCTACGAAGCCCGATCTTATCGACGCTTGCAGGAAGGTTCCGGAAATTAGAAAATGCCTAGACAAAGCCGATAAAAAATTATTAAAAATAAGAATTATATATTGCGTCTGAGGGAAACAAACATGGCGACCAGCATTCAGCAGGACATTACCTTCGTGATCGATACCACCGGAAGCATGTGGGACGAAATCGACACGGTAAAAGAAAGCGTCACGTCTGTTATCGACGCGATTTTTGGGTCTGGTACAACTGATGCGCGCGTTGCGTTGGTCGCTTACAACGACCCGGATACTGAGGTTGTTCTGAATTTCACCAACGATACGAGCATTTCTGCGAGGGAGACGGCGGCACGTGAGGCGATTGAGAGCCTCTACGCATCCGGCGGGGGCGATCTCCCGGAGCTCGTCAACGCAGGTCTTCTCCATGCGCTCGACGGCGATATTGGCGCCTGGCGCCCGGAAGCTGAAGCGCGGCGCATCATTCTGTTCGGCGACGCGCCTCCCAAAGACACCGATCTTCATGACGAAGTGGTGTCACTCGCCAACGGTCAGGATGTGCAGATCTACGGCGTCATCATCGGCGTTTCCGGCTCTGGCATCGACAGTGGCACCAAAGAGGCCTTCCAGGACCTGGCATCCGCGACCGGAGGGGGCGTGATTGAAGCGGAAACCACCGAGGACGTCGTTGATTCGCTTCTCTCGGTGATCCTGACCGGGACCGAACCTATCACCGGCACTTCTGGGGATGATGCGCTGAACGGCGGTATCGGCTTCGATACTCTGATCGGCGGAGGCGGAGCCGACACGATCTCCGGGGCCGGCGGGAGCGATCAGATTTTCGGCGGACCAGGCGACGACGTGGAGTTCGGCGGGTCCGGCAATGATGTGATGTTCGGCGGCGGAGAAGCCGACAAGATTTGGAGCGGTGATGGGTCCGACCAGGCCTATGGCGCCGCCGGCAACGATGTCATCGGCGGTGGCAAGGGCGACGACATCCTGGGCGGCGGAACTGGTGCGGATTCCCTGTACGGCGGCGATGGCGACGACACGGTCTACGGCGGCTCTGACGCCTCTCGCGATGTGATCTACGGCGGGAGTGGCTCAGATGTGGCCTATATCGGAGCGGGTCACGACGTTCTGGTCGGCGGCGCGGACGACGATATCCTCGGCGCAGGCTCAGGCAATGACGAGGTTGCGGGCGGGGCCGGTGCGGATACGATCTACGGCGCTGCGGGCGATGATACGATTTTTGGCGGTGAGGACGACGACGTCATCTACGGTGGCTCGGGCAATGACGTGATCTATCTGGGATCCGATTCGTCCTCGTATGACGTCTATGCCGCCGGACCCAACAATGGTGATGACACCGTCTATGGGTTCGAGGACGGGCGTGACCACATCGATCTCTCCGAGACCTCGATCGGCAGTTCGACTGAGCTCGATGCAGCTCTTTCGACCGACGCCTCCGGCAATGTCGTCATCGCCTTCGCCGAGGGCGGCAGCATCACGATCGACGGCATCAGTGCTGGAGAGTTCAGCAGCTCGGACGTTTATTTCTGACTTCGCCGGCCTGCCCGCCTGCGCTGACACAGCCTTTCCCGCCCGCAGTTCTGATGCGGGTGGGGAAGGGGCCTGACGCCGTTCCTGGGGTCTCCCCGTCATCTCCCGTTTTTGCCCCTCTCATAAGGCGCGCATCTTGCGACGCGCGAATCTTGCTGGAAGCCGCCAACGTCCCGTCCACGATGACCATGGGCGCCGGCAGGTCGCGCCATAAATTCCGGGTTGCGAGAGGGATGCGTCGAAGAGGTTGGGCGAGGGGTGGAGCCGAGGCGAGCATGTTCGGCGCAATTGCGGTTCCGCCTGGCGGGTGAGGCGGCACTCATCTATCTCGGCGCACCGCTCGCTATCCATTGGATGGTGATCAACTGGCACATGCCGGTCTTCGCCTTGCTGACAGCGACGCTGCCTGCGATTCTTCTGATTTTCGCGACGGATCGCTCGTTCCGTTGGCGGGATGCGTTCCGGCTGCAGTGGCAGACCGGTATCCTTCGCCGGATCCTGATTCTGTTCGTTGGCGCCGCCGCCTTTTTGACGGCTGCCACCGCCTGGTTTTTGCCGGACGGACTTTTCGGCTTGCCGCGGATCCACCCGCAGCTCTGGCTCATGATCCTCGTCTTCTATCCGCTCCTTTCGGCGCTGCCGCAGGAGCTTGTCTATCGGGTGTGGTTCTTCCATCGCTATCGTGGCCTCTTCGGGCATCACGAGGCGGTCGCCGTCGCGGCGAATGCGGCGCTCTTTGCCTTCGCCCACATCATTTTCGGCAGCGTGGTGTCGGTTGCCGGGGCCTTTCTGTTGGGGCATCTCCTGGCCCGGCGCTACGCACAAGCGCGCTCTTTCTGGCCGGTTTGGTTGGAACACGCCCTCTATGGTGACCTCGTCTTCACCATCGGTCTCGGCCGGTTCTTTTATCTGAGCGCTGGTGGATGAGACAGGGTTGCGCAGGACGAGGTCCCGGTCTAACTCACACAGTGGTGCGATTGGAAAATCCCCTCCGTCGCACCCGGATGAACCATTGACGCTGTGACTTGCGCCAATACATACCGTCTACCGGGGATGGCCCGGTCGTTATGATGAACGAGCTTCTTCTCAGCTATCTGCCCATCGTCATTTTCATTGCGCTTGCGCTGGTTATCGGGCTGGCGTTGCTGGTTTCTCCATTTATCGTTGCCCACAGTGCACCGGATCCGGAGAAGCTGTCGGCTTACGAATGCGGCTTCAACGCCTTCGATGACGCCCGTATGAAATTTGACGTGCGGTTCTACCTGGTCGCCATCTTGTTCATCATCTTCGATCTCGAAGTGGCCTTTCTCTTCCCCTGGGCTGTGGCGTTCCACACCGTCGGTTGGTTCGGCTTCTGGTCGATGATGGTGTTTCTCGCCGTGCTTACGATTGGCTTCGTCTACGAATGGAAAAAGGGAGCTCTGGAATGGGATTGACCGACGCTCGCCCACGAATCGACGACCCGCATCCTCTTGGGCGCGAAGGCTCGTCGACGCTGCCGCGCCAGGGGGATCCCTTTTTCAGCGAGATCAACAATGAGCTCGCCGACAAGGGCTGGCTCGTCACCTCGACCGACGAGCTGATCAACTGGTCGCGCACCGGCTCTTTGATGTGGATGACCTTCGGGCTCGCCTGTTGCGCCATCGAGATGATGCAGACGTCCGGCCCACGCTATGATGTGGAGCGTTTCGGTTTTGCGCCGCGCGCCTCGCCGCGCCAGTCGGACGTGATGATCGTGGCGGGCACGTTGACCAACAAAATGGCCCCGGCGCTCAGGAAGGTCTACGATCAGATGCCTGAGCCGCGCTACGTCATCTCCATGGGCTCATGCGCCAATGGCGGCGGCTACTACCATTATTCCTATTCCGTGGTGCGGGGCTGCGACCGCGTCGTTCCGGTCGACATCTACGTGCCTGGTTGTCCGCCGACGGCGGAAGCGCTTCTGTACGGCGTGCTGCTTCTGCAGAAGAAGATCCGCCGCACTGGCACGATTGAGCGGTGAGCGAGACCATGGCCGACACTGAAAGCCTGGCGGATATCGCCTCTCACATTGCCGGACATCTCGGCGACCGAGTGGAAGATTCCGTCATCGCCTATGGCGAATTGACGATCACCGTCGACCCTGTCGACATCGTTCAGACCCTGCGCTTCCTGCGCGACGACGCCCGGCTGCAGTTCGTCTGTTTCATCGACGTTTGCGGCGTCGATTATCCTGCGCGCCGGCGCCGCTTCGACGTCGTCTATCATCTCTTGAGCCCGCGCCAGAATGCGCGCATCCGCGTAAAAGTGCAGGCGGACGAGAATACAGCTGTGCCGTCTGTGACCGACGTGTTCCCGGGAGCGGATTGGTTTGAGCGCGAGGCTTACGACCTTTACGGCATTCTCTTCTCGGGCCATCCGGACCTTCGCCGCATCCTGACGGATTACGGCTTCCGGGGGCATCCGTTGCGCAAAGATTTCCCTCTGACGGGTTTCGTCGAGGTTCGCTACGACAACGAGCAGGCGCGCGTCGTCTATGAGCCGGTGAAGCTCCAACAGGAATTTCGGAGTTTCGATTTTCTATCCCCGTGGGAAGGGCCGGACTACGTTCTGCCCGGGGACGAGAAGGCGAGTTGAGCGAGGTGTCCCGCGCAGCAGCAGAGCGTGTCGCTGCCGGCGGTACGAATTCTGCCCGCTGCTACAAGCGCATCCGAGCCGTATCCAGCGCCGTGTCGACAGCGGCAGGGTGGCGCGAAAATGAAGCGCGCGCGCTTGGCGATCCTCTCGTCTCGAATCGCGCCGGTGACAGCGTGCGGCCGAACGCCAGCGGCTCCATAAAGCCCGCGCCGTTGCGCTGCCGAGTCATTCATCATCTCTCTTCAGGACCGACGTATCCTCATGCCCTCTGAAGCTGATCTCCGTAATTTCAACATCAACTTTGGACCGCAACATCCTGCTGCGCATGGTGTTTTGCGTCTAGTGCTGGAATTGGACGGGGAGGTCGTCAAGCGCGTCGATCCGCATATCGGCTTGCTGCATCGCGGCACCGAGAAGCTGATCGAATACAAGACCTATCTGCAGGCGGTGCCTTATTTCGATCGCCTCGATTACGTCGCGCCGATGAACCAGGAGCATGCTTTCGCGCTGGCTACGGAGCGCCTCCTGGGACTGGAGGTTCCGAAGCGCGGCCAGATCATTCGTGTGCTTTATTCGGAGATCGGGCGGATTCTCTCCCATCTCTTGCACGTCGTGACGCACGCCCTCGACGTCGGGGCCCTGACGCCCCCGCTTTGGGGCTTCGAGGCGCGGGAAGTGCTGATGGGCTTCTATGAGCGGGCCTCGGGTGCGCGCATGCATGCGGCCTACTTCCGTCCGGGAGGCGTGCACCAGGATCTGCCGCCGCAGCTCATCGCCGATATCTACAACTATTGCGACCCGCTGTTGAAGGTGTGTGACGACCTCGAGGGGCTTCTCACCGACAACCGCATTTTTAAGCAGCGCTGTGTCGATATCGGCGTCGTGACGCTCGACGAAGCCTGGCGGCGCGGCTTTTCGGGTGTCGTGTTGAGAAGCGCTGGTGTTGCGTGGGATCTGCGGAAATCTCAGCCCTACGACGGCTACGAGGAATATGATTTCGATATACCCGTCGGTAAGAACGGCGACGTCTACGACCGGTACATCATCCACATGGACGAGATGCGTCAGGCCGTTCGCATCATGAAGCAATGTTGCGAGAAGCTGAACTCGCCCGAAGGTGCTGGCCCGGTGTCGGCCCAGGATGGCAAGGTGGTGCCGCCGAAGCGCGGACAGATGAAGCGTTCGATGGAAGCGCTCATCCATCACTTCAAGCTCTATACCGAGGGCTACCATGTGCCGGCTGGCGAGGTTTACGCCCCGGTCGAAGCCCCTAAGGGTGAGTTCGGGGTCTATCTCGTTTCCGACGGCTCCAACAAACCTTACCGCTGCAAAATTCGAGCGCCGGGCTTCGTGCATCTGGCCGGCCTCGATTCGATTTCGCGAGGCCATATGCTTGCCGATATGTCGTCCGTGCTCGGCTCCATCGATGTCGTTTTTGGAGAGGTGGATCGCTGATGGCCGTTCGTCGTCTCGCTGAACAGCAGCCCGATTCCTTTGCGTTCACGCCCGAGAATACGTCTTGGGCGGAGAAGGAGATCGCCAAATATCCCGAAGGTCGGCAGGCTTCTGCCGTCATTTCGCTCCTCTGGCGCGCCCAGGAGCAGGAGGGATGGGTGACGAAGCCGGCGATCGAGACGATCGCCCATATGCTTGCCATGCCGGAAATCCGCGTGTTGGAGGTCGCAACCTTCTACACGATGTTCCATCTCGCTCCCGTCGGCACCAAGGCGCATGTGCAGGTCTGCGGCACGACGCCGTGCATGCTGCGCGGCTCGGACGAGCTGAAGAAGGTGTGCCAGCGGCGGATCGCCGAGCACCCGCACGAAGTGTCCGCTGACGGTGCGTTTTCGTGGGAGGAGGTGGAATGCCTCGGTGCCTGCGTGAATGCGCCGATGGTGCAGATCTTCTCCGATACCTACGAGGATCTGACGCCGGAGAGTTTTGAGGCGATTCTGGATGATTTCGCTGCCGGTCGCACGCCACGTCCCGGCACCCAGGTCGATCGCCAGCATTCGGCGCCGCAATCTGGGCTGACGAGCCTCACGGAAATCGATGGCGGTTCCGAGCAGCTGTTGCGCGAGCCGCCGCGGGGTGCTCCCGCTGACGGCAAGACCCGCGAGCGGGTCGAGGGTCGCAACGGCGCCTCCGTCGCTGCCGGGAAGCCCGCCCCCGCCAACGAGGATCTTGCCGGAGGCGTTCCGGAAGAGCCGCAGCAGGCGGTTGGCCGCAACGAAGCAGCTGCAACGCCCAACGGCAAGCAGCAGAAGGCGGGGCGTCCGACCGCGACAGGACGGGCAGACGAAGAAGCTGCGCGCTCCGATGCCGGCGATACCGGGCATGAAAACCTTGCCGCGGGGCCGCACAAGGCGACGACGGATGAGCGGGTTGAGGGCGAAGCGCGCAGCGACACAGATAAGCTGCATCCCGGCCGTGACAAAGCCTGGCCTGACACTGCGCGCGGATCAGAAGCGCCTGGTGGTTCGCAATACGGTAGCGAGGCAGCGACTGCCGCGGGGCAGACGTCAGCCGACGAGCGAGCCGCAGGCGTGGGGAGGCGGCCGTCCGCGCTTGCCGAACCTGAAGACACCGACGATCTTAGTCGTCTGGAAGGGCTCGATGCGGCAGCTCAGGAAAAGCTCAATGCCGTCGGTATCTGGCAGTTCACGCAGATTGCCTCGTGGGATGAAGAGGAGGCGGCTTGGATCGGGGAGCACCTTTCGAAGCCGGGCGTCGTCCAACAGAACGATTGGATCGGTCAGGCGAAATATCTCGCCGGTAAGACGGGAAGAGGCTGATGCTTCAGGACAAAGACCGCATCTTCACGAATCTCTACGGCCTTTATGACCCTGGTCTGAAGGCGGCCCGGAAGCGCGGCCAATGGGACGGGACGAAAGACCTGATCACCAAAGGTCGTGACTGGATCATCGACGAGATGAAGAAGTCGGGTCTGCGCGGCCGTGGCGGTGCCGGCTTCCCGACGGGACTCAAATGGTCGTTCATGCCGAAGGAATCGGATGGACGTCCGCATTATCTCGTCGTCAATGCCGACGAATCGGAGCCCGGCACCTGCAAGGATCGTGAGATTATGCGTCACGATCCCCACACGCTGATCGAGGGATGTCTGATCGCCTCTTTCGCGATGGGCGCTCACACCTGCTACGTTTACGTGCGCGGCGAATATATCCGCGAGCGCGAGGCTCTGCAGCGCGCCATCGACGAGGCCTATGACGCTGGCCTCATCGGCAAGGACAATTCCTGCGGCTGGGATTTCGACATTTTCATCGCCCATGGCGCCGGCGCTTATATCTGCGGCGAAGAGACGGCGCTTCTGGAGAGCCTCGAGGGCAAGAAGGGCCAGCCGCGCCTGAAGCCCCCATTTCCGGCGAATGTGGGCCTCTATGGCTGCCCAACCACCGTCAACAACGTCGAATCGATCGCGGTTGCGCCGACGATTCTTCGGCGCGGCGGCGCATGGTTTGCCGGCATCGGCAAGGAAAACAACACCGGCACCAAGCTCTTCTGCGTTTCCGGCCACGTCAATCAGCCGTGCACGGTGGAAGAAGCGATGTCGGTGCCGTTCCGCGAGCTGATCGAGCGGCATTGCGGCGGCATTCGTGGCGGCTGGGACAATCTTCTCGCGGTCATCCCGGGTGGCTCGTCGGTCCCATGCGTGCCGGCGGATCAGATCATCGATTGCCCGATGGATTTCGATTCGCTGCGCGCTCTGAAATCAGGCCTCGGCACCGCGGCCGTCATCGTCATGGACAAGTCGACCGACATTGTTCGGGCGATCGCGCGGATCGCCTATTTCTATAAGCACGAGAGTTGCGGCCAGTGCACGCCGTGCCGTGAGGGCACGGGCTGGATGTGGCGTGTGCTCGAACGCATGGCGCGCGGCGAGGCGGAAAAGCGCGAGATCGACATGCTTCTGGAAGTGACCTACCAGGTCGAAGGCCATACCATCTGTGCGCTTGGCGATGCGGCGGCATGGCCGGTTCAGGGGCTGATTCGGCATTTCCGCCCCGAGATCGAAAAGCGCATCGACCAGTACGCGGCCAATCCGAAGACGGAGAACAGGGTCGTCCTGGAGGCGGCGGAGTAGGTTTGTTTCAGGTTACGGCAACGATGAGAGGGAGGCGCATGCAGAAGGACGATCGGCGATTCGGCGGTCTGCCCGCTGTCTCCGGCCACGCCACCCGCGAAACGTTTGTCGATCTGCAAAATCCCGAGAGCGACGGGGTAAAAGAGGCTGACGCTATTGGCGTCTCGCTTGAAATCATTCTAAACGAGCCCGGCATCGTTCATTTCCAAAAGATGGCAGATCGGGACAGGGCGGAGATCGCCTGGAAAAACGGATATATTGACCGCAAGCGCTACATGGGTTGCAGCCGCTCGCTGCCGCATGCAGCGCCTTTGATGGCCGCCGGCCGGTGAAACGGCGACAGGCGCAGGACGGATCATGGCAGATACGCGAACACTCATAGTCGACGGCACCGAAGTCGAGGTCCCCGTAACGTACACGCTTCTGCAGGCCTGCGAGGCCGCAGGTGCGGAGATCCCGCGCTTCTGTTTCCACGAGCGGCTCTCGATTGCAGGCAATTGCCGCATGTGCCTCGTGGAGCTGAAGGGGGCGCCGAAACCCGTCGCTTCCTGCGCTTATGCGGTACGTGATTGCCGCCCTGGGCCCAACGGTGAGCCGCCGCAGGTGCTGACGAAGTCGCCTTTGACGAAGAAGGCGCGCGAAGGGGTGATGGAGTTTCTGCTCATCAATCATCCGCTCGACTGCCCGATCTGCGACCAGGGCGGCGAATGCGACCTGCAGGACCAGGCGATGGCCTACGGTGTCGACACTTCTCGTTTTGAGGAAAACAAGCGGGCGGTGGAGAACAAATACATCGGTCCGCTGGTGAAGACGATCATGACGCGCTGCATCCACTGCACGCGCTGCGTCCGTTTCACGACCGAAGTCGCCGGCGTCTCCGAGCTCGGCGCCACCGGCCGCGGTGAGGACATGGAGATCACCACCTTCCTCGAGCGGGCCATGACCTCCGAGCTACAGGGCAATGTCATCGACCTTTGCCCGGTCGGAGCCCTGACCTCGCGGCCTTACGCGTTCAAGGCGCGGCCGTGGGAGCTCAACAAGACCGAATCGATCGATGTCATGGACGCGCTCGGCTCTGCCATTCGCGTCGATTCGCGTAACACCGAAGTCATGCGCATCCTGCCGCGCACCAACGAGCTTGTGAACGAGGAATGGATCTCCGACAAAACCCGCTTCGTTTTCGACGGGCTTCGGACACAGCGCCTCGATCGTCCTTATCTGCGTGAGAATGGCCGCTTGCGGGCCGCGACCTGGCAGGAGGCATTCTCTGCTATTGCTGACAAGGTGAAGGCCGCCGCGCCGGAAAAACTCGGCGCCATCGCCGGCGATCTCGCCAACGTGGAAGAAATGTTCGCGCTGAAGGAGCTGATGTCTGCGCTCGGCTCCGCGAACATCGATTGCCGGGAACCGTATTCGCCGCTGCACCCGAAGAACGGGCGAGCGAGCTACGTCTTCGGCTCCACGATCGCGGGTATCGAAGACGCCGATGCGATCCTTTTGATCGGCACCAATCCGCGTGTCGAGGCGGCGGTTCTGAATTCGCGCATTCGCAAGGTCTGGCGCGCCGGGCAGGCTGAGATCGGCCTGATCGGCGAGTCGGCGGATCTGACCTATTCCTACGCGCATCTGGGGGCCGGACCTTCCTCCCTCGATTCGCTCGTTGCCGGTGAGCTCGACTTCCTCGATGTTCTGAAAAAGGCCGAGCGGCCGATGATCATCATCGGGCAGGGCGCTCTCAACCGCGCCGACGGCGCCTCGGTCCTCTCCCAGGCGGTGAAGCTTGCCGATTCGATCGGGGCCCTTGGCGAGGAATGGAACGGATTCAACGTTCTGCATACGGCGGCCGCGCGCGTCGGCGGCCTCGATCTCGGTTTCGTGCCGGGCGAGGGCTGTCTGGCGACGGCCGAGATGCTCGGGATGGAGGGAACGGCACCACTCGACGTGCTCTTCCTCCTGGGAGCCGACGAGTACAAGCTCGACACGATCCCCGACACCTTCAAAGTCTATATCGGCAGCCATGGTGATCGTGGCGCCCACGGCGCCGACGTCATTCTTCCGGGCGCGGCCTACACCGAGAAATCGGGCACCTACGTGAATACGGAAGGGCGGGCCCAGATGGCGAACCGTGCGATCTTCCCCCCGGGACAGGCCCGGGAGGATTGGTCGATCCTGAGGGCGCTCTCTGCCGTGCTCGGAAAGACGCTGCCCTTTGATTCGCTCATGGAGCTGCGCAATCGTCTTGCGGAGAGCGATCCGCGCTATCTGGCGCTCGACGAGATTGGCGATGTGGCCAAGGACGGCCTGAAGTCGCTTTCAGGCCGCGCCGGCGGAAAGCCGGGCAGCGAGCCGTTCGTCAGCTGCGTTCCGGACTTCTTCCTGACAAACCCGATCGCCCGTGCTTCGGCAGTGATGGCAGAATGTTCTGCGCTGCGGCTCGGCCCGCGCGCTGAAGCCGCGGAGTAGGCCCGATGGATACGTTTCTGCACAGCTACCTCATCCCGGGTGCGATCATCGTCGGTCAGAGCCTTCTGCTTCTGGTCGTCCTGCTCGTCGTCATTGCGTATCTGCTTTACGCCGACCGCAAGATCTGGGCGGCCGTGCAAATGCGCCGCGGTCCAAACGTCGTCGGGCCCTGGGGGCTTTTTCAGTCATTCGCCGACTTGCTGAAGTTCGTTTTGAAAGAGCCGGTGGTTCCCGCGGCATCCGACAAGACGATTTTCCTTCTGGCCCCGCTGATGTCGACGGTTCTGGCGCTCGCGGCTTGGGCGGTGATTCCGGTCGGCTCCGGATGGGTCATTTCCGACATCAATGTCGGCATCCTCTACGTCTTCGCCGTCTCCTCGCTCGAGGTTTATGGCGTGATCATGGGCGGCTGGGCGTCGAATTCGAAATACGCGTTCTTGGGATCGCTGCGCTCCGCGGCTCAGATGGTGTCCTACGAGGTCTCGATCGGCTTCATCATCATTGCTGTGCTCTTGTGCGTCGGCTCACTCAATTTCTCTGACATTGTGTTGGCTCAGACCACGGGTCTCGGCACGATGGTGGGCCTTCCGAATTCGTTCCTCGACTGGCACTGGCTTCCCTTGTTCCCCGCGTTCGTGATGTTCTTCATCTCAGGTCTGGCGGAAACCAACAGGCCGCCGTTTGACCTGCCGGAAGGTGAGTCGGAGATCGTCGCCGGGTTCATGGTCGAATATTCCTCGACCCCGTACATGCTGTTCATGCTCGGGGAATATGTGGCGATCACCGTCATCTGCGCCTTGATGACGACGCTGTTCCTCGGCGGCTGGCTTCCGCCCTTCGATTTTGCGCCGTTCACCTGGATCCCCGGGGTCGTCTGGTTCACCCTAAAACTGTGTTTCATCTTTTTCCTGGTTTCGATGGTGAAGGCGATCGTGCCGCGCTACCGCTATGACCAGTTGATGCGGCTTGGTTGGAAGGTGTTCTTGCCTCTGTCTCTCGCCTTCGTCGTGATCGTCGCGGTCGTGCTTCAGTTCACGGGCTGGGGCGGCGTTCCGATGGCCGGGTGAGGCGCGATGGATATCGCATTCATCGGCTTGGGCGTCGGGCTGGTCTTTGCCATTGCCGACTACATGTTGTTCGGCATGGTGCTTGAGCGCGCCAAGAGGCGCGGGGAGGGCGGTTTCGGCGTCACGGCGATCGATCTTGCCCGCAAGGCGCAGCTGGTTCTGTTTCCCATTCTCGGCTGGTTTCTGGGACCGCTGCTTTACAGATATTTCGGAGGTGGATGATGGCGTCTCTGCGTCAGGCGGCCGGATCCTTGTTGTTGAAGGAATTCGTCTCCGCCACCATGCTGGCCATGCGCTACTTCGTGGCGCCGAAGGCCACACTGAACTACCCGCACGAGAAGGGGGCCCTCTCGCCGCGCTTCCGTGGCGAGCACGCGTTGCGGCGTTATCCGAACGGTCAGGAACGGTGCATCGCCTGCAAGCTTTGCGAGGCGATCTGCCCGGCCCAGGCCATCACCATCGAGGCCGGTCCGCGACGCAACGATGGCACCCGGCGTACCGTCCGCTACGACATCGACATGGTGAAATGCATCTATTGCGGCTTCTGTCAGGAAGCCTGCCCGGTGGATGCCATCGTGGAGGGTCCGAACTTCGAGTTTTCCACCGAGACGCGTGAAGAACTCTACTACGATAAGGAGAGACTCCTCGAGAACGGTGACCGCTGGGAGCGTGAAATCGCTCGCAACATCGCTCTCGACGCGCCTTATCGGTAAATTGAGCCTGGCCCCGCTGGACGCTCCGGCGGGGCTTCGTTAAAGACTTTCAGCACCCGAAGCCCGGACCCATGATCCTGCAGCCGATCTTTTTCTACCTCTTCTCCGCCGTGACGATTGCCGCGGCTTTGATGGTGATCTCGTCGCGCAATCCTGTGCATTCGGTGCTCTTCCTGATCCTCGCCTTCTTCAACTCCGCTGGCCTTTTTGTGCTTCTCGGAGCCGAGTTCATCGCCATGATTCTGGTGGTGGTCTATGTGGGGGCAGTGGCTGTGCTCTTTCTCTTCGTCGTCATGATGCTCGACGTCGATTTCGTGGAGCTCCGGCAGGGCTTTCTGCAGTATCTGCCGGTCGGCGCACTGATTGGAATCATCCTGCTCGTTGAGCTGGTCGCGGTGCTTGGCGGCACCATCATCGCGCCTGAGGTCGCCCAGCAGGTGGCGCAGCCGATCCCTCCGCTTGCGGAGGCGAGCAACATCGCCGCGATCGGCGAGCTTCTCTACACCAAGTACATTTTCTTCTTCCAGACGGCCGGGCTCGTTCTGCTGGTGGCGATGATCGGGGCCATCGTCTTGACGCTTCGCCACAAGGAGGGGGTCAAGCGCCAGGATATCGGTGCTCAGGTGGGCCGCACGCGCGAAGCCGCAGTCGAGCTGGTAAAAGTCAAATCGGGGCAGGGGATATGATGATCGGTCTCGGCCAGTACCTCACGGTTGCCGCCGTGCTGTTCACGCTCGGCGTCTTTGGCATCTTCCTCAACCGCAAGAACGTGATCATCATATTGATGTCGATCGAGCTCGTTCTCCTGGCGGTCAACATCAATCTCGTCGCGTTCTCCGCGTTCCTTGGCGACCTCGTCGGCCAGATCTTCGCTCTTCTCGTCCTGACGGTCGCTGCAGCGGAGGCGGCGATCGGCCTCGCCATTCTCGTCGTCTTCTTCCGCAACCGCGGCTCGATCGCGGTCGAAGACATCAACATGATGAAGGGCTGAGCTTTGTATACGGCGATCGTTTTTCTGCCTCTGCTCGGCGCCATCCTCGCCGGCTTGATCACGATGGCAGGCGCGCAGGCGCGCCACCCTGTCGGCCAGACGTCTGAGCGCCGTTCGCTGCGTGACCGGCATGCCGAGGGCGATGATCATCATCACGCACCGGCGGCTGCGGGATCCCGGGCTGCGGAAATCATCACCTGCGCGCTGCTTATTTTATCGGCGGTCCTCTCGTGGGTCGGCTTCTTCGATGTCGCGATGGGCGAGCGTCAGGGCTTCACCGTGCCGGTGATGACCTGGGTGCAGTCGGGTGGCATGTCGGCCGATTGGACGTTGCGCATCGATTCCCTGACTGCGGTGATGCTGGTCGTGGTCACGACCGTCTCGGCCGTCGTTCACGTCTACTCGATCGGCTACATGGCGCATGACCCGCATCGGCCGCGCTTCTTCGCCTATCTCTCTTTCTTCACCTTCTCGATGCTCGCACTGGTGACGGCAGACAACCTTCTGCAGATGTTCTTCGGCTGGGAAGGTGTCGGTCTCGCCTCATATCTCCTGATCGGCTTTTGGTATCAGCGGCCTTCGGCCAATGCGGCCTCGATCAAGGCCTTCGTCGTCAACCGTGTCGGCGATTTCGGCTTCATGCTCGGCATCTTTGGCCTCTTCGTTCTCTTCGGCTCGATCAATTTCGATACGATCTTCGCCAATGCTGAGGCTCTCGCGGCCGACCAGGGCGCGACGCTGAACATGTTCGGAACCGTTTGGAGCGGCGAGACGGCGCTCACGGTCGTTTGCCTGCTGCTTTTTATGGGCGCGATGGGCAAGTCTGCTCAGGTGCCGCTGCACACATGGCTGCCGGACGCCATGGAAGGCCCGACGCCTGTCTCCGCGCTTATCCACGCGGCGACGATGGTGACTGCGGGTGTCTTCATGGTGGCCCGTCTTTCTCCGATCTTCGAGCTTTCGATTAGCGCCCTGACTGTGGTGACCTTCATCGGTGCCGTGACGGCCTTCTTCGCCGCAACCGTCGGTCTCGTGCAGAACGACATCAAACGTGTGATCGCGTATTCGACCTGCTCGCAGCTCGGCTACATGTTCGTGGCGCTTGGCGTTGGGGCCTATCCGATCGCGATCTTCCACCTCTTCACGCACGCCTTCTTCAAGGCGCTGCTCTTCCTGGGAGCCGGATCGGTCATCCATTCCGTCTCCGACGAACAGGATATGCGCAAGATGGGCGGGCTATGGCGGAAGATCCCGGTCACCTACGTCATGATGCTGGTCGGCACGCTCGCGCTCACCGGTTTTCCGATGACGGCTGGATATTTCTCCAAGGACGCCATCATCGAAGCCTCGTTCATGGGCCATAACGGGATGGCGGGCTTTGCCTTCGTCCTCCTGACGGTGGCCGCCGCCTTCACGTCGTTCTACTCCTGGCGGCTCATCTTCATGACCTTCCATGGGCGCCCGCGCGCTTCCACCGAGGTGATGAACCACGTGCATGAGAGCTCGGCTGTCATGCTGGTTCCTCTCTTCGTGCTCGCGGCTGGCGCGCTGTTCGGTGGCATCCTGTGCAGCACCGCCTTCATCGATCCGGAGCAGTCTGCAGAATTCTGGAAGGGCGCGCTTTACACGGCTCAAGACAACCACATCATCGAAGATATCCACCATGTCCCGGGCTGGGTGAAACTGGCCCCGTTCGTGGCCATGGTGGGTGGCTTCCTCGTCGCGCTCTTCTTTTACATCGTGCGTCCGGAGACGCCGAAGTCGCTGGCGCGGCAGATGGGCAGCCTCTACCGTTTCCTTCTCAACAAGTGGTATTTCGACGAACTCTACAACGCGATGTTCGTGCGTCCGGCATTCGCCTTCGGCCGCTTCCTGTGGCATCGCGGCGATGAGGGGACGATCGACAGGCTGGGACCTGACGGGATCTCAGCGCGTGTCGTGGACATCACCGGGCGCGTTGTCCGGCTCCAATCCGGCTATCTCTATCACTATGCCTTCGTCATGCTGATCGGTGTCGCTTTGCTCGTCACCTGGATGATGTTTGCAGGATGACGGTGCGAAAATGCTGAACTGGCCCATCCTTTCGACGATAACGTTCCTGCCGCTGGTCGGCGCCGGGATCATTTTCTTCTTCATTCACGGTGACGAAGAGGTGCATCGGCGCAATATGCGCCATGTCGCTCTCGGCGTGACCGTCGTGACCTTCCTTGTCTCGCTGCTTCTGTGGATCGGTTTTGATCCACAGAACCCGGGCTTCCAGTTCGTCGAAAATGCGGATTGGCTCGGCGGCTTCATGAGCTACCGGATGGGCGTCGACGGCATCTCGATGCTGTTCGTCATCCTGACGACGTTTTTGATGCCGCTCTGCATCCTGGCGAGCTGGGAATCCGTGCAGAACCGCGTCAAAGAATACATGATCGCGTTTCTCGTCCTTGAAACGCTGATGATCGGCGTGTTCTGCGCGCTCGATCTCGTTCTCTTCTATGTGTTCTTCGAGGGCGGCCTCATTCCGATGTTCCTGATCATCGGTGTGTGGGGTGGCCCGAGGCGCGTCTATTCCGCCTTCAAGTTCTTCCTCTACACGCTGCTCGGCTCGGTTTTGATGATGCTGGCCTTGATGGCGATGTACTGGGATGCAGGCACGACCTCCATTCCGGAGCTCCTCAATCATCAGTTCCCGGAAAGCATGCAGTTCTGGCTGTGGCTCGCGTTCTTCGCCTCGTTTGCGGTGAAGATGCCGATGTGGCCGGTGCACACCTGGCTGCCGGATGCGCATGTGGAGGCCCCGACCGCGGGGTCGGTCATCCTGGCCGGCATCCTTCTGAAAATGGGCGGCTACGGATTCCTGCGCTTCTCGCTGCCGATGTTTCCGCTGGCGAGCGCGGACTTCGCGCCTTTCGTTTATACGCTGTCCGTCATCGCCATCATCTACACCTCCCTCGTCGCTCTGGCGCAGGAGGACATGAAGAAGCTGATCGCCTATTCGTCCGTCGCGCATATGGGCTTCGTGACGATGGGTATCTTCACGGTGACGGCACAGGGCGTGCAGGGCGGCATCTTCCAGATGCTCTCGCACGGTCTCGTCTCGGGCGCTCTCTTCCTGTGCGTCGGCGTGATTTACGACCGCCTGCACACGCGCAAGATCGACGCCTATGGCGGTCTGGTAAACCGCATGCCCTGGTATGCCTTCGCCTTCCTTCTTTTCACCATGGCCAATATCGGTCTTCCCGGTACGTCGGGCTTCGTCGGCGAATTCCTCACTATGCTCGGAGCGTTCCGAGTGAACACCTGGGTCGCCCTGTTTGCGGCATCAGGCGTGATCTTCTCGGCCTGCTATGCGCTGTGGCTTTATCGCCGCGTCGTGCTCGGCCAGCTGGAGAAGGAAAGCCTCAAGGCGATGCTCGATCTCTCTCGGCGGGAAAAGCTCATATTGGTGCCATTGATGTTGCTCGTTCTCTTCTTCGGCGTTTATCCGCAGCCGGTGATGACCGTCACCGCGGCTTCCGTCGACAATCTCGTGGCCCAGGTGGAGGCCGCCCGCGAGGGCGCCACATCCGCCGCAATGCTCGGCCGCTAGGAGGTCTCCGTGCCGGAAGTCATCATGATGCCGACCCTGACACCGCTTCTGGCGGAACTGGTTCTCGCTCTCGGAGCCCTGGGGCTCTTGATGTTTGGTGTGTTCGCCGGTGAGCGTTCCGCGCCGACCGTGACGGGCATTTCGATCGGGCTCCTGGGCCTTGCCGTGCTTCTCGTCTTGTTTGCGGGCGGCGACGGCACGACCTTCAACGGAGCCTACATTCAGGACAGCTTTGCCCGGTTCATGAAGGTCTTGACGCTGATCGCGTCCGGCTTCGCGATTGCCATGTCGGTCGGCTATGCGCGCCTCGCTGGCTTTCAGCGCTTCGAGTACCCGATCCTCATCGTGCTCGCGACGCTCGGCATGCTCCTGATGATCTCGGCCAACGACCTGATCAGTCTGTATCTGGGTCTCGAGCTGCAGTCGCTGGCGATTTATGTGCTCGCCGCCATCCATCGCGATTCCATTCGCTCGACGGAAGCCGGCCTCAAATATTTCGTCCTGGGTGCGCTGTCGTCGGGCATGCTCCTGTACGGCTCGTCGCTCGTTTACGGCTTTACCGGCCACACGAATTTCATCGAGATCGCCAACGTCCTCGCCGATGGGCGCTCGACCGGCCTCGTGATCGGCCTCGTCTTCGTCATGGCTGGCCTTGCTTTCAAGATTTCAGCGGTGCCGTTCCATATGTGGACGCCGGACGTCTATGAAGGCGCGCCGACGCCGGTCACCGCCTTCCTGGCGGCCGCTCCGAAGCTTGCCGCGATGGCCCTCACGATCCGCGTCGTGACGGAAGCGTTCGCTCCTATCTCGATGGACTGGCAGCAGATCGTCGCCTTCGTCTCGATCGCCTCGATGGCGCTCGGGGCGTTCGCCGCGATAGGCCAGCGCAACATCAAGAGGCTGATGGCCTATTCCTCGATCGGCCATATGGGCTACGCGCTTGTGGGGCTTGCTGCTGGAAGCGAGCTCGGGGTGCAGTCGGTGATCGTCTATCTCGTCATCTACGTTCCGATGACGCTGGGTGCGTTTGCCTGCATTCTCGCGATGCGTCGGCAGGAGCACATGGTAGAGGACATCGAGTCTTTGGCGGGGCTTTCGCGTACCCAGCCGCTGACGGCCTTCATGCTGGGGGCGATCATGTTCTCGCTCGCGGGCATCCCGCCGCTCGCCGGCTTCTTCGCCAAGTATTACGTCTTCCTGGCAGCAATCGAGGCCAACCTCTATTGGCTCGCGGTCATCGGCGTCGTGACCAGCGTCGTTGGTGCCTTCTACTATCTCAGGATCGTCAAGCTCATGTACTTCGACGAGGCGGAAGCGAGCTTCGAGCGGATGCCTGGCGAGTTGAAGGCGGTCCTCGTCCTCTCCGGTGCCTTTGTGGTTGCGTTCCTGGTGTTTGCCTCCCCGATCATCAACGCGGCTGGGACTGCGGCAGCAAGCCTCTTTTAGGGATGGGGTTCACCCTAGGCGCCAAGGCTCGTGCCGCAGGCTTCAGGCTTCTGGCGCTTCCCTCTGTCGGGTCCACCAACTCTGAGGCGATGCGGCTCGCGCGCGAAGGCGATGCGGGTCGCCTGTGGGTGACGACGACACATCAGACGGCCGGGCATGGACGGCGTGGGCGGGCATGGTCCACTGAGCCGGGCAATCTTGCTGCGAGCCTGCTTCTTCTCGTGCCGCGAGGCGTGAACGCGGCCAATCTGGGCTTCGTGGCTGGTCTTGCGCTTCACGATGCACTCGGGGCTTGCGCTCCGGCGCTTCGGCTTAACGTCGGTCTCGACGGGGCGGCGGATGGCAAGAACAACCGACTGACGCTCAAATGGCCGAACGATGCGCTGATCGACGGTGGTAAAGTGTCTGGTATCCTGCTCGAAGCATCGAATGTGGGCGACGGCTTTATGGCTGTGGTCATCGGGATAGGTGTCAACGTCGTTCGGACGCCGCCGGATCTGCCTTATGCCGCGACCTCGCTCGTTGACCTCGGCGTTGACGGGATCTGTGCGGAAGACGTGTTTTTGAGACTGGCCGACGCCTGGGTGGATCAGGAAAATCTATGGGCCGGAGGCCGAGGGTTTGCTTCCGTCCGTGATGCGTGGCTGAAGCGGGCCTCCGGTCTTGGCGCGCCTGTCGCCGTCAAACTGGGCGAAGAGATTATCCGCGGCACCTTCGATTCCATCGACGATGAAGGACGCCTACTCGTGCGGACAGCAAGCGGGACAATGAGAGCGGTGACCGCCGGCGAAGTTCATTTTAGCGCCGCTGCGACCGTACGGATTTGATGATGGTTCATAAGAACAAAGATAAGAGCGAAGGCCTCGTCTTCGTACCCTTGGGCGGTGCCGGCGAGATCGGCATGAATCTCGCGCTTTACGGGATCGGTCCCGCGCGCCGGCGACGCTACATCGCCGTCGACATGGGCGTGGCTTTCGGCCACGACAATCTGCCCGGGGTCGATGCCGTCCTGCCGGATATCGCTTATCTGGAGGAGCGGGCGGATCGCCTCGAGGGGATATTCATCACCCATGCGCACGAGGATCATTTCGGCGCGCTATTCGATTTCTGGCCGAAGCTGAAGGCTCCAGTCTACATGACGCCGTTCGCGGCGGGCCTTCTGGCCGCCAAGCGAGCTGGTGAAATCGGCGCGCCCGATATCCCGGTGACGGTGGTCGAGCAGGGCGCCCGGGTCTCAGCCGGCCCATTTGAGGTCGAGTACGTGCCGGTTTCCCACTCGATCCCAGAACCGAGTGCCCTGGTCATCCGCTCTGAGGCTGGCACCGTGGTCCATTCCGGCGATTGGAAGATAGATCCGACGCCGGGCCTCGGTAAGCCGATCGACGAGGTGCGCCTTGCCGAAATCGGTCGAGAGGGGGTGCGGGCGCTCGTCTGTGATTCGACCAACGCCGTGCGCGACGGCATCAGCCCGAGCGAGGCCGAGGTCGCTGCCGTTTTGAAGGAAATCATCGCCGGCGCCAGACAGCGCGTTGCGGTCACCACGTTCGCCAGCAATGTCGCGCGGCTGAAGGCGGTCGCGGAGGCGGCCCTGGCGGCAGAGCGTGAGGTGGTCGTCGTTGGACGGTCGCTCGATCGGGCCATCAATGTGGCGCGCGAGCTCGGCTATCTCGACGGGCTTCTGCCGTTCCACAATCAGGAGGCTTATGGCTACTTGCCGCGCGACAAGGTCGTTGCCCTGATGACGGGAAGCCAGGGAGAGCCGCGTGCGGCGCTGGCGCGCATTGCCGCCAACGATCATCCGGCCGTGGCGCTTTCGCCCGGCGATATGGTGATTTTTTCATCCCGGACGATTCCCGGCAATGAGCGGGCGGTCAACGGCATCATCAATGGCCTGATCGATCTCGGCGCCGAGGTGATTACCGACCGGCTCGGCCTTGTGCATGTCTCTGGGCACCCAAGGCGAGACGAGCTGCGTCGGCTCTATGAGCTTCTTCGCCCGGAATTGCTCGTGCCCGTGCACGGCGAAGCTCTGCATCTCCACGAGCAGGCGAAGCTCGGGCGCGCTGCCGGCATCCCTGAAGTTCTGGAGGTGCGCAATGGCGACCTCGCGCGTCTCGCCCCGGGTCCCGGAGAGGTCATCTCCAAGGTCGGGGGAGGGCAGATGTTCCGCGACGGACGGCTTCTGTTGGCGCCCGAACAGAGCGGTGTCGTCGAACGGCGCCGCCTGTCGTTCGCAGGCGCCGTTTTCGTCTCGCTGGTCATGAGCGAGAAGGGCGAGCCTCTCGACGACCCCCAGGTCGCGATGATCGGCCTCCCTTCATGCGACAGCGAGGGCGAGTTGCTGCAGGCCATTGTGGAGGACACGGTGGACGACACGCTCGATTCCCTTCCCAAGGCAAAGCGTCGCGACGAAGCAAGTGTCCAGGAATCGGTGCGGCGCGCTATACGCAGCGAGATCGCGGCGATCTGGGGCAAAAAGCCTTCCGTCGCCGTCACCGTCAGTTACGTCTGAGGAATACCATGCTGGGTCGGCTCAATCATATTGCTATCGCCGTCAGTGATCTTGCCGCCGCCACGGCGCTTTATCGCGACACGCTCGGAGCGGAGGTGTCTGAGCCGCAGCCCTTGCCGGAGCACGGCGTGACCGTCGTCTTTGTGGTTTTGCCGAACACCAAGGTGGAGCTTCTGGAGCCGCTCGGCGAAAACTCGCCGATTGCTGCCTTCCTCGAGCGCAGTCCTGCGGGGGGCATCCACCACATTTGCTACGAAGTCTCCGACATTCTCGCGGCCCGTGACCGCCTGAAGGCCGAGGGAAAGCGTGTCCTGGGCGATGGCGAGCCGAAGATCGGAGCTCATGGCAAGCCGGTCCTTTTCCTTCACCCCAAAGACTTCAACGGCACGCTCGTGGAGATCGAGGAGGCCTAGGACGTGTCCTGGATCAGCGCTCTTGCCGTATATTTCGTGATCTGGTGGCTGGTGCTGTTCGCCGTCCTGCCGTTCGGGGTGCGTACCCAGGAGGAGGAGGGGGAGGTGACGCTCGGCACGGAACGTGCCGCGCCGGCAGTTCCGCGCATGTGGTGGAAGCTTTTGGCGACTTCTCTGGTCGCGGCCGTCCTTTTTGGCGTCGTCTATCTCGCCATCGCCGTCTTCGGGGTGACGTTGGAAGATCTCGTGGTCTGAGGGGAGCGCGAGCTGCGCCGAGGCGCGAGAATCGCCAATAAAAAAGGCAAGGCCTCAGCCTTGCCTACTCGTTTAGTTCTTTGTTCTGTGGCCGCTTCTCGTTCGACGCGGGAGCAGCTTGATTCCGTTTCCTTCCTAGACCGGCCGCTGTTTATGCGTTGTTTCACCGCATGAGGCAGAGACGACAGTAACGAAGTGACGCAGGCTTGTCACCTAGCTTCCACAAGAAATGCGTCTTTTTTGGTCGAAGGCTGCTCAAACATGGTGCAGCCGATTGTTGGCTTGGGAAACACCGGCTGCGCGCTTGCCAAGCCGCCCCCGATACGGTTTCAGTGCGCGCGCACAATCTGACCTATGGATCGCTTCAATGCGACTGTCCCGATATTTCCTGCCCATTCTCAAAGAAGACCCCAAGGAAGCGGAGATCGTCTCCCATCGCCTGATGCTCCGCGCGGGTATGATTCGCCAGCAATCTGCTGGAATTTATTCGTGGTTGCCGCTCGGCAAGCGCGTGCTCGATAAAGTGAGCGCCATTGTCCGAGAGGAGCAGAACCGCGCAGGCGCGCTTGAAATCCTGATGCCGACGATCCAGTCGGCGGATCTTTGGATCGAAAGCGGGCGCTATAACGATTACGGACAGGAGATGCTGCGGATCCGCGACCGTCATGATCGGTCGCTGCTCTATGGTCCGACGGCGGAAGAGATGGTCACCGACATCTTCCGCAGTCATGTGCGCTCATACCGGGATCTGCCGCTCAATCTCTATCACCTGCAGTGGAAGTTCCGCGACGAGGTGCGGCCCCGCTTCGGCGTCATGCGCTCGCGGGAATTCCTGATGAAGGACGCGTATTCCTTCGACCTCGACTACGAGGGCGCCCGTGCGGCCTACAACCGGATGTTCGTCGCCTATCTGAGGACGTTCTCCCGCTTCGGCCTGCAACCCATTCCGATGCGTGCGGAAACCGGGCCGATCGGCGGCGACCTCAGCCACGAGTTTATTATTCTCGCCGACACCGGCGAAAGCGCTGTCTATTGCGACAAGGCGCTGTTGGATCTGCCGATTCCCGGTGAAGACACGGACTTTACCGCCGATCTGTCGCCAATTTTCGATGCTTGGACGGGGCCTTATGCGGCGACCGACGACATGCATGATAAAGCGGCCTTCGATGCGGTGCCGGAAGAGCGGCGGGTTTCCGCACGCGGTATCGAAATCGGCCATATTTTCTACTTCGGCACCAAGTACTCAGAACCGATGAAGGCGATGGTGACGAATCAGGACGGGGAAATGGTGCCGGTGCATATGGGCTCCTATGGCATCGGCCCGTCGCGCGTGGTCGCCGCGATCATCGAGGCGAGTCACGACGATGCCGGCATCATCTGGCCGAAGAGCGTCGCACCGTTCGATCTCGGTCTCGTCAATCTGAAGCCGGGCGACGCGGCGACGGACGAAATCGCCGAGGGGCTGACCGTGCGCCTGGAGAAGGCCGGTCTTGAGGTCCTCTACGATGACGTCGATGCGCGCGCCGGGGCCAAATTCGCGACGATGGACCTGATCGGTCTGCCGACTCAGCTCGTCGTCGGCCCGCGCGGGGCGGCCTCGGGCGAGGTCGAGGTCAAGGATCGCGCCACCGGCGCCAAAGAGACATTGTCGCTCGATGAAGCGGTCAATCGCCTCGTGCACGAAAAGGCCTGAGCTTGGTGGAAAGAGCCGCAAAGGGGGAGGCCGAGGTCGCCGGCGAATCGGCGGGCAAACGCCGCAGCGCATCGAACGCTGCGACGCGGCCTTTCTCGGCGTATGAATGGATGCTGGCGCTGCGCTATCTTCGGCCGCGGCGCAAAGAGGCTTTCATCTCCGTCATTGCGGGTTTTTCCTTTCTCGGCATTTGCTTAGGCGTCGCGACGCTCGTGATTGTCATGGCCGTGATGAACGGCTTCCGTGCCGAGCTTCTCGACAAGATCCTCGGGATCAACGGCCATCTCATTCTGCAGCCGATCGATACGCCTTTGACCGACTACGATGCGGTCGCCAAGCGCATAACGGCGGTGCCAGGCGTGCGCGCGGCCATTCCGTTGGTGGAGGGCCAGGCCCTCGCCTCGGGTGCAACGAGTGGCGGCTCGGGTGTCCTGGTGCGGGGCATCCGAGGAGCCGACCTCGAAAAAGTCCCCGGCATCGCCGGCAACATTCAAGACGGCGGCGGGATTGCCGACTTCGACACGGCGGGAGGTGTGGCCGTCGGCAGCCGGCTTGCCCAGTCTCTCGGCCTCTTCGTGGGCGACAACATCACCCTGGTCAGTCCGCGCGGTGCCGTCACGCCCATGGGCGTCTCGCCACGCGTCAAAGCCTATCCGATCGTCGCGATCTTCGAGATCGGCATGTCGGAATACGATTCGACCTTCGTCTTCATGCCACTCGAAGAGGCGCAGGCCTATTTCAACAAGGGCGAGGAAGTCGGGGCGATCGAGGTCTATCTCGACAATCCCGACGATGTTGAGGCGATGCGTGGAAAGGTCGAAGAGGCCGCCGGTCGGCCGATCTATTCGTCCGATTGGCGACAGCGCAACGTCACGTTCTTCTCCGCGCTTGAGGTCGAGCGCAACGTGATGTTCATCATCCTGACGCTGATCGTCCTCGTCGCGGCCCTCAACATCATCTCCGGTCTGATCATGCTGGTGAAGGACAAGGGACACGACATCGCCATCCTGCGGACGATGGGGGCGACACGCGGGGCGATTTTGCGGGTCTTCTTCATCACAGGAGCAAGCATCGGTGTCGTTGGCACGCTCGTCGGCGTGGCGCTCGGGGCCCTCGTCTGCGCCAACATCGAAAGCCTGCGCGAATTCGTGACCTGGATCACGCGCACCGAAGTGTTCTCGCCTGAGCTTTATTATCTGAGCCGTCTGCCCGCCGATATGGACGTGGGAGAGACGATGTCGATCATGGTGATGGCGATCATTCTTTCCTTCCTCGCGACGCTCTATCCGGCTTGGCGCGCCGCCAAGCTCGATCCTGTTGAGGCATTGCGCTACGAATGAGCGACACGGCAGACATCCCCGCGCTCAGCCTTGAGAAGGTCGTGCGCGTCTATCAGAGCGGCAGCGGAGACCTCCCGATCCTGCAAGGGGCGGATCTCACCCTTTTTCCGGGTGAGCTCGTGGCGCTCGTCGCTCCCTCGGGCGCCGGCAAGTCGACGCTTCTGCATATGGCCGGACTTCTCGAAAAGCCGGATGACGGGCAGGTCTGGGTGGCCGGGGAGGCGACGGTTGGCCTCGATGACGGCGAGCGCACGGCTTTGCGACGGCGCACCATCGGCTTCGTCTACCAGTTCCACCATCTTCTGCCGGAATTCTCCGCGC
This sequence comes from Afifella sp. JA880, assembly GCF_025379905.1. Lineage (NCBI taxonomy): Bacteria > Pseudomonadati > Pseudomonadota > Alphaproteobacteria > Hyphomicrobiales > Afifellaceae > Afifella > Afifella sp. JA880. The sequence continues at coordinate 397,173 of NZ_JAOANH010000001.1, read as the reverse complement.
TCGAGAACTGCGTCATCCCGCAAATGATCGCAGGCCTGTCCCGTCAGGAAGCGATGGAACGGGCGCGCCAGCTGCTTGCCTATTTGCGCGTCGATCATCGCGCGGATCATCGACCGGCCGAGCTTTCCGGCGGCGAACAGCAGCGGGTGGCGATCGCCCGGGCCTTCGCCAATGCGCCGCGCCTCCTTCTCGCCGACGAACCGACCGGCAATCTCGATCCGAAGACGTCGGACCATGTCTTTGATGCCTTGACCCGGCTCGTGCGTGAGACGCGCCTCGCCGGGCTGGTTGCGACACACAATCTCGCTCTGGCAAAGCGGATGGATCGCACTGTCACGCTGAGAGACGGCAAGATCGTGCCTTACGAGGGCGCCTGAGGCGGCCGGCCATCGCAAGGCGCATGGCTGAACGACGTCGTGCCGTTTCGGCAGCACGTCTTGCCGACGAGTTCAAATCCAAACGACTCTCTCCGGACATCGCCGATTGAGCGCGCATGCCACTGGGCTTTTGCGCCCTTGGCGCATCGGCAGCCTGCACATGCTCTCCTCGGGCGGCTCCTGTCACAATCGGCGCCGCGCGCCTCCGTGCGTTCAGTGTCCAAACGTTGGCCTGAGGGTCGCGACGCCTCCGCTGACGGGCGTTCTGTGCCAGTGCCCTGACTTTTCATCTGCGGAAGTTCTGCGGCTGCGAGCCTTCCGAAAGAGCAGAAGCGCACGCCGTGAAAAGCCCAACAGGCACCGGGGTTGACAGAAATCAAAAAGCAGAACAAGATGAGAACAAAGAGGGAGTATACGATGAATATGTTCGCTTCTGAGCTTCTGTCTTTCGCTGCGACCGTGGTGCTGACGGCCTCTTTATACGTTCTGAGCCTTGGGTTGTTCGCGCCCCTTTGAGGCCTTTTCCGCGCGAACGGCGGCACCGGTTCGTCGGCTGCGATTCCGCAGGGACGTGCGGTTGCTGGTGAGCAACCGGTGGCTCCTTGGCCGGTCTCATGATGTTGGTCTCGGGTTGGGTGCGGGACGGCCGAGTGGGACGCGATGGCCGTGTCGACCAGGGGCAATCAATCCGCGGTGCCGGATTTTCGCTGCGACACGGGGAGACCACCTGACGGCTCTGTGTCCGGAATGGCGTTCGGCGCCGTGAAGGTGAAGAGCAGGAATTGTGTGACCTGGCCAAGCGGGTTGAAATTGTCGTCTGAGGCAAGGACGAGCGAAGGCTGGCCGTCGATCATCGGGCCAAAGCTCGCAGCCTCGATGTTGTCGAGGTCGAGGCCGAAGGTTCCTTCATCGAGGATGAGCCAGGGCGTCTTTCGCACCGCGCGGACATCGCGATCCGCAATGCTTTCGAGGCTGGAAATGTCGTCCGCCTCGTCGAGGTCGACGACATAGAGGGCGATGTGGTTGCCGACGCCTGCCGCATAAGCGCGTTCGACGACGAGGAGCCGACCGTCGGCGAGTGCGAGAGCTTCTGAAACGCCGTTGTCGGCGCCGCCGAGCGGGAATGCGGGGGCGCGAAAAATGGGATCGGTCTCGTAGACATACTCTGCGGCGACGTTGCCGGAGGCGAGGTCGAAGACGATGATGCGCGACGGGCTTCCAACGTAGAGCGTCGCCTGGCTGCCGTCCTGAATGAGCGCGTTTTCGGTGATGGCGTAGAGGCGTGTGTTGTCGGGGGAGAGGGCGATCGCCTCAAAGCCGAGATTGTCGCGCACACCCTGGGTGCCGTCGGGGCGGGTGACATCGTGGTGGGTGCCCGTGGGATTGGGCAGATAGGCGTCGGGCAAAGAGAGCTGGCCGCTCGCGCGGCCGTCGAGGTCGGAAATGAAGATCGCCGGAGTGCCGTTCTCGTCGCCTTCGCTCGACCAGTAGAAATGTGTACCGTCGGCGGCGAGCCTCAAAGCCTCTGGATCGATTTCGCCTGCAGAGAACTGGCCGCCACCCGGCGGCCTGAGGACATGCATCGACGTGACGTCCATTCCGTGGATGCCGTCGGCGTCGAGGGTCAGGCGGAGCGTGTAATATCGTGCCAGTCCACGCTGCGCTCGGTCGTCTGAGAGTGCGTAAAACGTGTCGTTCGCCGCATCGTAGTCGAGGCCGGAGATTCCCCCAAAAGGCGTTCCTTCGACCTCAAGGTTTTTCGGCAATGTCAGGGCCCCGCGGAAGACGGGTGGGGGCAGGCTGCCGGCCTCTTCTGCCTCTCCCGGGCTCAACGCCGCGATGGCTCCGAGAATGACGAGGAGGAGAGGGAGGCGGGAGAGAGGGGAGAGTGAGGGCACGATAGATCTTCGGGCGATTCGTACTGTTCCTAGGAAATGCAACTTGGCGACGGATCCATGACGGGACCATCGCGGGTTGGCTGACGTGGCGTCGCAGCGGGGTGGGGCGGAACGGCGACTGAGAGAGATGGGTGGGGACGAGGGTCGCTCGTGCCTGTCGCTCGGTCGCCAGCGGCGATAAAAGAGGCGTGGAGGAGTTCACCCTTGGCACCGCATTTTATCCATCTCAATTGTCATTCGGCCTTTTCGCTGCTGGAGGGCGCGCTCCCGGTCGCAAAGCTCATCAAGCTCGCCAAGAGTGCGGGCATGCCCGCTGTGGGCGTGACCGATTCGGCCAATCTTTTCGGCGCGCTCGAATTCTCTCAAAAAGCCTCCGGCGCGGGGATCCAGCCGCTCATCGGCTGCAAATTGCCCGTGGCGTTGTCGGAGAACATCGAGCGGCGCGCCGAACCGCACTTCCGGGCCGCCGGGCGTGAACATCTCTTCCTGCTCTGCGCCAACGAAACTGGCTGGCAGAACCTCGTTCATCTCGTCACCGCCTATTATCTCGGGGAAGATTCCGCCGGGCTGCCGCTGACGGCGCCGCTCTTGCAGGCGTATGGCGACGGGCTTCTGGCGATGACGGGTGGCCATGACGGCGTGCTTTATCCCTCGATCTTCGCCAATCGCCCGGAGGATGCCGCCGGGCGGCTGACGGCGCTTCAGACGATTTTCCAGGACCGGCTTTATGTGGCGATCGAGCGCCATGGAATGCAGATCGAGACAGCTGCCGAAGCGGGTGTTCTGGACCTTGCCTATGCGCGCGACGTGCCGATCGTTGCGACGAATGAACCGTTCTTCGCCAGCGAGGACGATTACGAATCGCATGATGCACTGCTGGCGGTCGCGGAAGGCCGCGTCGTCTCCGAAGACGATCGCCGGCAGCTCACCCGCCAGCACGGCTTCTTGTCGGCCGAGGCGATGGCCGAGAAATTCGCCGATCTCCCGGAGGCGATAGAAAACACCGTCGAAATCGCCATTCGCTGCCAGATGCGGCCGAAGACGCGCCGTCCGATCCTGCCGCGTTTCGTCGGCGGGGCGGCTGCCGATGCCGAGACGGCGGAGGCGCACGAGGCGGCCGAGCTGCGCGAGCAGGCCGAAGCGGGCCTGAAGGCGCGTCTCGCCAAGCATGGCTGCGCGCCGGGCCTCAGCCTCGAAGACTACGAGAAACGTTTGAGTTTCGAGCTCGGCATCATCGAGAAGATGAAGTTCCCGGGCTACTTCCTGATCGTTTCCGACTTCATCAAATGGGCGAAGGAACACGGCATTCCGGTGGGGCCGGGCCGCGGCTCGGGCGCTGGTTCCGTGGTCGCCTGGTCGCTGACGATTACCGACCTCGATCCCTTGCGGTTCAATCTCCTCTTCGAGCGCTTCCTCAATCCGGAGCGTGTGTCGATGCCGGACTTCGACGTCGATTTCTGTCAGGAGCGGCGCGACGAGGTCATCACCTATGTCCAGGAGCGCTACGGCAAGGCGCAGGTAGCCCAGATCATCACCTTCGGAACGCTGCAGGCGCGCGCTGCGCTGCGCGATGTCGGCCGTGTGCTCGAAATGCCGTACGGCCAGGTCGACCGGCTCTGCAAACTGGTGCCGGCCGATCCGTCAAACCCGGTCACTCTGGCCCAGGCCGTCGCCGACGAACCGCGCTTTCAGGAAGAGATCGAGCGCGAGCCGGTGGTCGGTCGTCTGATCGACATCGCCACGCGGCTCGAAGGGCTTTATCGCCACGCCTCGACGCATGCCGCAGGTATCGTGATTGGTGACCGCCGGCTCGAGGAGCTGGTCCCGCTTTACCGCGACCCGCGCTCCAACCTGCCCGTCACCCAGTTCAACATGAAATGGGTGGAACAGGCCGGTCTCGTCAAATTCGACTTCCTCGGCCTCAAGACGCTGACTGTGCTCGACAAGGCGGTGCGCCTTTTGCGCAAGCGCAAGATCGATTGCGATCTCGCGGCTTTGCCTCTCGATGATCCGACGACTTTCGCCATGCTCGCCCGCGGCGAAACGGTTGGCGTGTTCCAGCTGGAAAGTCAGGGTATGCGCCGCGCGCTCGTCGGGATGCGCGCCGACCGCTTCGAGGACATCATCGCTCTCGTCGCGCTCTACCGGCCGGGACCGATGGACAACATCCCGACCTACAACCGGCGCAAGCATGGCGAGGAAGAGCCGGATTACCTCCTGCCGGAACTCGAGCCGACGCTGAAGGAGACCTACGGCGTCATCATCTACCAGGAGCAGGTGATGCAGATCGCCCAGCTCCTGTCGGGCTATTCACTCGGTGAAGCCGATCTTCTTCGTCGTGCCATGGGCAAGAAGATCAAGGCGGAGATGGACGCCCAGCGCGAGCGCTTCGTGGAAGGCGCCAAGGCGCATGGCGTGAAGGCCGCCGATGCTGCGATGGTCTTCGACCTCGTGGCGAAATTCGCAAGCTACGGCTTCAACAAATCCCACGCCGCAGCCTATGCCCTCGTGGCCTATCAGACGGCCTATCTGAAGGCCAATCATCCCGCAGAATTCCTGGCGGCGTCGATGACGCTCGACATGGGCAACACCGACAAGCTCAACGAATTCCGGCTGGAAGCGAAGCGCCTCGACATCCAGGTGCTTCCGCCCGACATCAACCGCCCACGTACGTTCTTCGACGTGGAGGAGGGCGCCATCATCTATGCTCTGTCGGCCTTGAAAGGCGTCGGCCAGCATGCGGTCGAGCATATCGTCGAAGCCCGACGCGACGGGCCTTTCGCCGATCTCGCCGACTTCGTCGCGCGCACGGATCCGAGAGTGATCGGTCGACGCGCGATGGAATGCCTGGTCCAGGCGGGTGCATTCGATTCGCTCGGCCTCGATCGCGCGACCGTCTTTGCCAATGTCGGGCGGCTTCTGCGGTCGGGGACCGAGCATCATGCGCGCCAGGAGGCGGGCGTGGTCGATCTCTTTGCTGCGCCGACCGATGCGCCCGAACTCAACCTTCTGCCGGCCGACCCTTGGATGCAGTCGGAAAAGCTCATGCGCGAGCTTGCCGCTGTCGGAGCCTATCTGTCCGGGCATCCGCTCGATGCCTACTCCGACATCGTCAGAAAGAAGGGCGGCAGTTCATGGAAGGATTTTGCCGACAAGGTGAGGCGGCTCGGCGCGGAGGCCGGCCTCGTCGCCTCGACTGTCGTGCGCAAACAGGAAAAGCGGACGCGCTCCGGCGGGCGCATCGGCATTCTGACTCTGTCTGATCCCTCGGGACAGTTCGAGGCGGTGCTGTATCAAGAACAGCTTTTCGAATGGCGCGACAAGCTCGAGCCGGGCCGCTCTTATCTCTTCCGCCTGACCGCAGAAATGGAAGACGAGACGGACGATCTCAGGGTGCGTATTGTCGGCGTGGAGCCGCTTGAGGAGATGGCCGCACAGCTCAGCATGGCGTTGACGGTTTATTTGAACGACAGCGATCCCGTCGAACGTCTGGCAAGCCGGTTGAATGGGCCTGGCCAGTCACAGGTGTCACTGGTGCTGCTGCGGCGGGACGAAAATCGGGAAATCGAGATCCGATTGCCCGGGCGCTATCAGGTCACACCGCAAGTCGCAAGCGCAATCAAGGCAGTACCGGGTGTCGTTCACGTTGACCTTCAATGATGTGAGAGCGTGCAGGAGAGGGCGGCGCGTCCTCTCCTGACCGCACGAGGTGCGGTTTTAGACTTTTTGTTCGCAATCGCGCGACGCTGCTGGACCCTCTTCAACTTGCGAAGCGCGTCTCGCATGCCCATTTGGGCGTTGCAAAAAAGCCGCCCGCCCCTTATAGGGCCGGCCATCACACACGCAGGGTATTTGCTTTAGAGGCATCCGGTGGCGGTCTGCCGTCCGTCCCTGCGGAGGTACAACCGGAGACGAAAAATGGCGCTTCCTGATATTTCTATGCGCCAGCTGCTCGAGGCTGGCGTTCATTTCGGTCATCAATCTCACCGCTGGAACCCGAAGATGGCTCCGTACATCTTTGGTGAGCGGAACAATATCCACATCATCGATCTCGCCCAGACGGTGCCGATGTTCTATCGCGCTCTGCAGGCCGTGAGCGATGTGGTCGCGCAGGGCGGTCGCGTGTTGTTCGTCGGCACGAAGCGGCAGGCGTCTGAGGTCGTGGCCGATTCGGCACGCCGGTGCGCCCAGTATTACGTCAACTCCCGTTGGCTCGGCGGCATGCTCACCAACTGGAAGACCATCTCCAATTCCATTCAGCGGCTGAAGACGCTGGAAGGGATGCTCGAGGAAGGCGTCCAGGGCCTTACCAAGAAAGAGCGTCTGTCTCTGACGCGCGAACGCGACAAGCTTGAGCGCGCGCTTGGCGGCATCAAGGACATGGGCGGTATTCCAGATCTCCTCTTCGTCATCGATACGAACAAGGAATCGATCGCCGTCGCTGAGGCACGCCGGCTCAACATTCCGGTCGCCGCAGTCGTCGACAGCAACAGCGACCCCCAAGGCATTTCCTACCCGATCCCGGGCAACGACGACGCGGGTCGCGCGCTCGCCCTTTACTGCGATCTTGTCACGCGGGCAGTCCTCGACGGCATTTCGCGTGGCCAGGGCGACATGGGCGTCGACATCGGCGCCTCTGAAGAGGTGAACGAGGCTGCGCTGGAAGATGCCAGCTTCGGCGGTGAAGTGCCCGAGGCCGGACCGGTGACCGAGGAAAGCGCCGCCAACCGCGATGTGCTCGTCGCGGCGGAAGCCGAGGCCGCCAATCCGGATCCCGAATCGAACGTGCAGACAGACAAGGCGCCGCCGTCGCCGGGCAAGGCCGGTGAAGTCGAGCCGCTGTTTGCGCGCCCTGAGGGCGACGCGGACGATCTGAAGAAGATCAATGGGGTCGGCCCGGTTTTGGAGCAGAAGCTGAATCAGCTCGGAATCACCCGCTACGCGCAGATCGCCGGTCTCGATCAGGCGGACACGGAGCGTCTCGACGCTGCGCTCGGATCCGCCGGCCGCGTCGAGCGCGAGGACTGGATCGCGCAGGCGACAGCGCTGGTGAAAGAACAGGAAGCCGCGGCCTAAGGCTGCGCACACGCAAGAGAGGACATGATCGATGGCTGTAACGGCCCAGATGGTCAAGGAGCTGCGCGACAAGACCGGCGCCGGCATGATGGACTGCAAGACCGCGTTGCAGGAGGCGGATGGCGACATGGATGCCGCCGTCGACTGGCTGCGCGCAAAAGGTCTGGCGAAGGCTGCGAAGAAGGCAGGCCGCGTCGCCGCGGAAGGTCTCATCGGTATCGCCGAGGCGGACGGTAAGGCCGCCATCGTCGAGGTGAACTCCGAGACCGATTTCGTTGCCCGCAACGATCAATTTCAGGCGCTCGTGTTGAAGGTCGCGGAAGCGGCCCTCTCCACCGACGGCTCTGTCACCGCAGTCAAGGCAGCCGATATGGCAGGTGCCGGAAAGAGCGTCGAAGGCGCTCTGACGGACGCCGTCGCCACGATCGGCGAAAACATGGTGCTGCGTCGCTCGGCGGTTCTTGAGGCTAATCCGGGTGTCGTTGCCACCTACGTGCACGCAGCTTCCGCGCCGGGCCTTGGCAAGATCGGTGTCCTGGTCGCGCTGCAGTCGAACGGCGACAAGGAAAAGCTTGCCGCTCTCGGCCGCCAGATTGCGATGCATATCGCGGCTGCTAGCCCGCTTTCCGTCGATGTCGATGGGCTTGATGCGGACGTAGTTGCGCGTGAGCGCGCGGTTTTCGCTGAGCAGGCACGCGAATCCGGCAAGCCGGCCAACATCATCGAGAAGATGGTCGATGGCCGGATGCGCAAGTTCTACGAGGAATCGGTGCTTTTGAAGCAGGCTTTCGTCATCGACCCGGACAAGTCGGTCGAGCAGGCGATTGCCGATGCTGAGAAAGACGCCGGCGCTGCGATTGCTCTGACCAACTTCGTTTGCTTCCGCCTGGGTGAGGGCGTGGAGCGCGAAGAAGAAGACTTCGCCGCCGAGGTTGCCGCTGCTGCCGGCAACCGCTGAATAGGCCCGCGCACTCTTCGCGCGGCGCAAAGAGACAGGGGCGCGAACGTGTCGGGCCGCAAACCGAGTAAGGAATGCAGGCATTTATGAGCGAACGTCCGCGCCCCAAAAGAATTCTTCTGAAGCTTTCCGGCGAAGCGCTGATGGGCAATCAGCCCTTCGGCATCGACGACAATGTCGTCCGCGCCTTCGCCACGCAGATCGTCGCTGTCCACAATGCGGGCACTGAGCTTGCGATCGTCATCGGCGGCGGCAACATCTTCCGCGGAGTGGCCATTGCCGCAGGCGGCGGAGACCGCGTCACGGGCGACCATATGGGCATGCTCGCGACGGTGATGAACGCGCTTGCCGTTGAAGCGGCGATCGAGCGCTTGGGCGTTTCAGCCCGCGCCATGTCGGCGATCGAAATGCCCTCCGTCTGCGAAACTTACGTGCATCGGCGTGCCGCATGGCACATGGACGAGCGACGTGTGGTCGTGCTTGCGGGCGGTACAGGCAATCCCTTCTTCACGACGGATTCCGGTGCGGCGCTGAGAGCGCTTGAACTGGAGTGCGATGCGCTCCTCAAAGGCACCCAGGTCGACGGTGTCTATTCGGCTGATCCACGTCTGGATCCGACCGCGACCCTCTACGAGACGGTCAGCTACCAAGAGGTCATCGCCAAGGATCTCCAGATCATGGACACGGCGGCTTTCTCGCTTGCTCGCGATAACAGCTTGCCGATAATTGTATTCAACATTCACCAGCCGGGGGCACTCGCCCGCATCGTTGCTGGGGAGGCCGTCGGAACCCTCATTTCCGGCGACGGCAAAAACGAAATCCGGGGAAAACCATGAGTGAAGGCGTCGATTTCAAGGACATCAAACGACGGATGGACGGGGCCGTCTCCGTGTTGCGCACCGAGCTTGCGGGTCTGCGCACCGGCCGGGCTTCTCCGAACCTTCTCGATCCGATCACTGTGAATGCTTACGGCTCGCAGATGCCGATTTCGCAGGTCGGCACGGTGAGCGTTCCTGAATCGCGCATGCTTTCGGTGCAGGTGTGGGACCAGTCGCTCGTCGGCGCAGTCGATAGAGCGATCCGGGATTCCAACCTTGGCCTCAACCCGATCATGGAAGGCACTCTTCTGCGCATCCCGATCCCCGAGCTCAACGCCGAGCGCCGGCAGGAGATGGTGAAGGTCGCCCACAAATATGCCGAGAACGCGCGCGTAGCCGTCCGCCATGTCCGCCGTGACGGCATGGAGGTGCTGAAGAAGTCCGAAAAGGACGGCGAGATCAGCCAGGACGAGAGCCGGGGCCAGTCTGACCGTATTCAGTCCCTTACGGACGAGCATATTGCCGCAATTGACGACATGCTCGGCCATAAGGAAAAGGAGATTATGCAGGTCTAAAGACGGTTGCGCCTTCGCGCTGGCCACCGGACCTCTGGTTGCGTTAGCCTCTCGCGATAGCACTCGTTCAGCCGGTAGGGGCACTGGCTTTACGTTTTCCGCTTATGATTGGCGCAACTGGAGCGCGAGCACGCAGGCGGCACAGAGGCATGGGCACACTAGCGCAGATCGATCCGGTGCCGCGCGCGCGGTCCGGCGGGGAAATTCCCGCGCACGTTGCCATCATCATGGATGGCAACGGCCGTTGGGCAAGCGCCCGTGGCCTGCCCCGGATCGAAGGTCATCGCCGTGGGGTCGAATCCGTTCGCCGGACAGTGCGCCATGCGGGCGATCGCGGTGTACGGGTCCTGACCCTCTTCACATTCTCCTCAGAAAACTGGTCGCGACCGCGCAGCGAGATCAACGACCTTTTCAATCTTCTGCGCTTCTTCATTCGCAACGATCTCGCCGAGCTGAAGAAGAACGGCGTTCGCATCCGCGTCATCGGGCGCCGCGAAGGCCTGCCGAAGGATATTGCCGCTCTCGTCGAGAAGGCTGAGACGGAGACGCGAGGGAATGACGGTCTCGTGCTGCAGGTCGCCTTCAATTATGGCGGCCGCGACGAGCTGGTGCGCGCCATGCGGCGGATCGGCGAGAAAATGGTTCGTGGCGAGATCGACCCGGCCGACTTCTCAGAACGCGTCTTTGCCGAGCATCTCGATACGGCCGGCATCTCAGATCCGGATCTTCTGATCCGCACGTCCGGTGAAGCGCGCATCAGCAACTTTCTTCTCTGGCAGCTCGCTTACACGGAATTCGTCTTTCTCCCGGTCTACTGGCCGGATTTCGACGAGAACGAATTCGACGCTGCAATCGCCGAGTTTCACAGTCGCGATCGCCGTTTTGGAGGGCTGACAGGTGTCTGAGAGCAGGGGCATTTTTTCATTCGACAAGAGCGATCTTCCGACGCGGGTGGTCTCCGCGGCGATCCTGCTGCCGCTCGCGATCCTGCCGACATGGTTTGGCGGCATTGCCTTTCTTCTTCTCGTTCTCGTTCTGGCGCTCCTCGTTTTCTACGAATGGACGCGCATGAGCGAATGCGAGCAGCCTCAGGCCTGGCGGATCGGTGAGGGGCTGCTTTTGGCTTTCGCGCTTCTCGTCACCTTCGGTGGCTTGCCGGGGGGTGGGATCCTGCTTCTGTTGCTGCCGCTCGTGGCGGTCCCGCTCGTCGCCTCAGGGACGGTTCTGTTCGATCAAGGCGTAGCGAGCGGCCAAAGCGCCGGCGCGCGCGACCGGCGGCCGCTTTGGCTCGCTCTTGGCGTTCTTTATGCCGGCATTCCGAGCGTGGCCCTCTTGGCTCTGCGCGCAGATGCCGAAACGGGCCGCCTCGTGCTCTTCTTTTTGCTGTTCGTCGTCTGGGTCACAGATATCGCGGCTTATTTTGGTGGGCGCGCCCTCGGCGGGAAGAAGCTCTGGCCGCGCGTGTCGCCGTCGAAAACCTGGTCGGGCGCTGCGACCGGCGCGGCCGGCGCGCTCGTCGTGGGTATTTTGTTCGCGGTTTTCACCGAATCTCGATGGCCATCCGCGATCGGCGCCGCATTGATCCTGTCGGTCGCGGCGCAGCTTGGAGACCTCGGGGAATCGGCGATGAAACGTCGGTTCGGCGCCAAGGATTCCGGCCGTCTTATCCCGGGGCACGGTGGTCTAATGGACCGGATCGATGGGCTTTATGCGGCGGCCGTCGTCGGCGTCCTGCTGGCGCTCAGCGGTTTCGCCGCCCCCATTCCAGATTGGACACAGTAAAATGGCACGTATCGTCACCATTCTCGGCGCCACAGGTTCCATCGGAAAGAGCACTGTGGACCTCATGGAGCGCGATCTCGCGCGCGAGGGCGGCCCCGCGTTCAAGGTGCGTGCGGTGACGGCGGGGACGAAGGTCGACGAGCTTGCGGATGTCGCCCGTCGCGTCAAAGCCGAAAGCGCCGTCATCCGCGACAAGAGCCGTTATGGCCGCTTGAAAGAAGCGCTGGACGGGTCGGGAATCAGGGTGTCGGCCGGTGATGACGCCGTCTGCGAGGCGGCGGCCGAGCCTGCCGATCGGGTCCTGTCCGCGATTGTAGGAGCGGCTGGTGTCGCGCCCACGGCAGCGGCGATTCGCGCTGGCAACGACATTGCCCTAGCCAACAAGGAATGCCTCATCTGCGCTGGCTCGTCGTTCATGGCGCTGGCGCGCGAAAAGGGTGTGCGCATTCTGCCGGTCGATTCGGAACACAACGCCATTTTTCAGTTGCTGGTCGACGTCGATCCGGCGTCGGTCGATCGGCTCGTCCTGACCGCTTCGGGCGGGCCGTTCCGCGCCAAGACCGCCGACGAGCTTGCCAAGGTGACCGTCGATGAAGCTCTGCATCATCCGACGTGGTCGATGGGGCCAAAAATTACCGTCGATTCGGCAACCTTGATGAACAAGGGGCTGGAATTGATCGAGGCGCGGCATCTCTTCGGCTTCCCGCCGGAGCAGCTTGGCGTCCTCATTCATCCGCAATCCAAGGTTCATGCCTTCGTCGTCTTCAGAGACGGCTCCTGGCACGGTGAGCTTGGCGCGCCCGACATGCGCCGCCCGATCGACTACTGTCTCAACTGGCCGGACAGGGCAGAGCGGGCGACAAGCCATCTCGATCTCGCCGAGGTCGGGATGCTCTCCTTTGAAAAGCCCGATTCGGAGCGCTTTCCCGCACTGAGGATCGCCCGCGAGGCCATGGTCGCAGGCCGCGGCGCGCCCACTGTGTTGAATGCGGCCAACGAAATTGCCGTTGCGGCCTTTCTCGATCGGCGCATTGGGTTCGTGACGATCCCGCAGCTTGTGGAGCGCGTGCTGGAAGAGGCCGACAAGGCCGGGCTGATGCACGAGCCGGAGACGGTCGAGGCGGCACTTGTTCTTGATGGCCAGGCGCGCGATCTCGCTGCCGGGCGTCTGCTGGCGGCCTGAGCCCGCAACGAACGGCGCGTCAGACGAGGCGATGCCGATCAACGACACGGATAAGGAGGAAGCACACACATGCTAGAAACCCTGATTTCGGCTGGTGAGGTCGCTTTCTTCTACGTCGTGCCGGCGCTCGTCGTGCTGACGGTTGTCGTGTTCATCCATGAGCTCGGGCATTTTCTCGTCGCGCGCTGGTGCGGGGTAGAAATCTCGACATTCTCCATCGGCTTCGGGCGCGAGCTTTTCGGTTTCGATGATCGACACGGCACGCGCTGGCGGGTGAGCGCGATTCCCTTGGGCGGCTATGTGAAGTTCGTCGGCGACGAGAACGACGCGAGCTTCCCGGATCCTGAGGTTTTGGCGGCGACGACGCCTGAAGAACGCGCGGGCCTCTTCCATTTCAAGCCGGTCTGGCAACGGGCGGCCGTCGTGTTTGCCGGACCATTTGCGAATTTCATTCTCGCCGTCGTTCTCTTTGCGGCCGTTTTCGGCACGATCGGCAAGCCGGTGACGACGCCTCTGGTGGAGATCGTCAACCCGGGCAGCGCCGCGGAAGAGGCAGGCTTCGAGCCCGGCGACACGATTGTCGCGATTGACGGAAGTCATGTTGAGACGTTCACGGACGTTCAGCGCGTTGTCGCGCTCGCCTCCGGCGAGACGCTTCATTTCGCGGTCGAGCGCGATGGGCGTGAGATCGAACTGACTGCCACTCCGCAGCGTCAGGAAATTCCTGACGGGCTCGGTGGGACGCAACGCATCGGCGTCTTGGGCGTCTCCCGGGCGGCCGATGTGAAGCTGGAGCGGTTTGGCCCGATCGGTGCGATCGGCGAGGGCATGCGGGAAACCTATGTGGTGGTAGAACGCACGCTGACCTATGTCGGTCGTATCTTCAGGGGGCGTGAAAACGCCGACCAGCTGAGCGGTCCGCTGCGCGTGGCGCAGGTCTCTGGCGTGGTGGCCGAATCGGGCGGCATCCCGGGCCTCGTTCATCTCGCCGCGATTCTCTCCGTTTCGATCGGTCTCTTGAACCTTTTCCCTGTTCCGATGCTCGATGGTGGGCATCTTGTGTTCTACCTGATCGAGGCGATACGCGGCCGGCCGCTCGGGCCACGAGCCCAGGAGATGGGTTTTCGCATCGGCTTCGCGCTCGTCATCATGCTTTTCGTCTTCGTCACCTTTAACGATATCGTAAGGATGACCGGGATTTGAGCGCCGTTGCCGAATGGCCACTTGACCATCAAAAACGGCCGTATCGCTTGGGTTGCCAGTTGCTTCGCGCCGGTATCCCTGCGATACGAACGGCACAATCCGCGGCCCTTCACGCGTATCTGGGCGGCTCCGCAGACAAGAGACCGGGCAAAACGGCACATGAAACATAGATCCTTAGCGGGCTTCATCCGCGGCGCAGTTTTCGCCGCACTGACGATCATGGCGACGGGGCTTGTCTCCGGTCCCGGCTTCGTCTCTCAGGCTGAAGCTGCTGTCGTCAGCTCTGTTGCAGTGAATGGAAATCAGCGTGTCGATGCTGACACCATTCGCGCCTACCTTCTCGTCAAGCCAGGTCGCAGCTTCTCGGCGGAAGACGTCGACGAATCGCTGAAGGCGCTGTTCGAGACGGGGCTGTTCTCCGATGTTCAGATCAATCAGCGCGGCAGCACCCTGGTGGTGAGCGTTGAAGAGAATCCGATCATCAACCGCATCAATTTCGAGGGTAACAAGAAGTTCAAGGACGACCAGCTGAAGGGCGTCGTGAGCTCCCAGCCGCGCGGCGTGTTCACGCGCGCCAAGGTGCAGAACGATGTTCAGCGCATCCTCGAGCTCTATCGCCGGTCTGGTCGTTTCCAGGGCTCCGTGACGCCGAAGGTCATCGACCTGCCGGAGAATCGCGTCAACCTCGTCTATGAGGTTTCGGAAGGCCCGAAGACGGGCGTGTCCCGCATCACCTTCATCGGCAATCAGCATTACAGCGACGGGCGTCTGCGCAACGTCGTTCAGACGCGCGAGAGCGGTCTTCTCAGCTTCCTGCGCTCTGGCGACACGTATGATCCCGATCGTCTGTCTTCGGATGAGGAGCGGCTGCGCCGCTTCTACCTCAACCGTGGCTTCGCCGATTATCAGCTCGTCTCGTCCGTCGCCGATCTCGACCGCGAGCGGAATGCTTTCTTCGTGACCTTCACGATGGATGAGGGCCCGGAATACCGGTTCGGCCAGATCCAGGTCGACAGCATCATCCCGGGTATCGATCCGCAGTCTCTTATGCGTCTGGTTTCCACCGACGAGGGCGATGTCTATTCGAGCGAGAAGGTCGAGAAGTCGATGGAGGCGATCACCATCGAACTCGCCAGCTCGGGCTATGCGTTTGCCCAGGTGCGGCCGCGTGTCGATCGCGATCCGGTCAACCATACGATCGGCATCACCTATATCGTCGACGAGGGGCCTCGCGCTTATATCGAGCGCATCGAAATCTCTGGGAACGACCGCACCCGCGATTACGTCATCCGCCGCGAGTTCGATATCTCCGAGGGCGACGCCTACAACCGCGTTCTCATCGACCGGGCCGAGCGTCGCCTGCGCAACCTCAACTACTTCGACAAGGTTTCTGTCGGCGCACAGCCGGGCAGCGCGCCTGACCGGGTCATCGTGACGGTCGAGGTCCAGGAAAAGGCGACCGGCGAGCTCTCCTTTGGTGCCGGCTATTCGACGAGCGACGGCATCCTTGGCGACATTTCGCTCACCGAACGCAACTTCCTGGGTCGCGGCTATTTCGTCCGTGCGGCGGTCGGCGCTGGCGAGTCTTCCAAGACCTACGAATTCGCGTTCACCGATCCGTACTTCCTCGGACGGCGTGTCTCCGCTGGCTTCAACGTCTATCGCAAGGACTACGAGGACAACGACTACCGCTCGTACGACTACACCACGACGGGTGGCGGTATCACTTTCGGCTTCCCGATCACCGAGGACTTCACTGTTCAGCTCGGCTATAAGATCGAGCAGCAGGAGATCGATGTTCCGAACTTCGATATCGACACGGATCCTATTTCGGAGTGCTCGAGCTCCTCGAAGGCCGTGTGTTTGGCCGAGGGCGACACGTTGGTGTCTTCCGCGGTGTGGAGCATGATCTATGACACGCTCGACAACCGCCTCGATCCGCGTGACGGCGTGTATGGCAAGCTGACCCAGGAAATCGCGGGTGTCGGCGGTGATGTGAGCTTCGTTCGTACGACCGCTTCTGCCTCGCTCTATCGCGAGCTTCTGGTTGATCAGGAAGTCATCGGCATGCTGCGTGTCCAGGGTGGCAACATCACGGGCCTTGGCGAGGATGTGCGGTTGCTCGACGCCTTCTATAAGGGCGGCGAGACCATTCGCGGCTTCGAATCCTCCGGCATCGGTCCTCGCGATATCGCCTCTGATGATCACGATGCTCTCGGTGCGAAGTACTTTGCAGCGGCGACTGCTGAAGTCGTCTTCCCGTTCCCGGCTCTGCCGCGCGAACTCGGGCTGCGGGCGGCTCTCTTTGCCGACGCGGGTACCGCTTGGGACACCGACATCAGCGAAGCCGACGTTCCGGGTATCGATGTCGTCGATGAAAATGGCATCCGCTCATCGGTCGGCGCCTCGCTTCTGTGGGCCTCTCCGCTTGGTCCGATCCGCGCCGACTTCGCTTATGTGCTGAGCAAGGAAGACTACGACGAGACGCAGTTCTTCCGCATCGGCGGCGGCACCAAATTCTGATCCCAAGGCCGGCCTTGTGCCGGCCTAACCTTTTTTGACCATGACAGATCGCACGCGCTTCTTTCCGCCCTTCGGGCCGCTCCGCCTCGGTGACGTGGCAGAGCTTTCCGGCGCCACGCTGTTGCGTGGCGATCCGGAGTCAGAGATCACTGGTTTTGCACCAATCGAGATGGCCGGGAGAGGGGATCTGACCTTCCTCGACAATCCGAAATATGTGCGCCATCTGGACGGGACGCATGCGACCGCCTGCCTCTGCGCGCCGCGCTATTCCAGCAAGGTTCCCGAAGGTGTCGCGATCCTCGAAACCGGTGAGCCTTACCGCGCTTATGCGCGCATTCTGGCCGCCGCTTTTCCCGAGGCGGTTGCGCCCAAAAATTTCGCCAGCACGTCGGATGAGCCGCTTATTGCCGGCACCGTTCATCCCACTGCGCGTCTTGAAGAAGGCGTGCGGGTGGAAGTTGGTGCGATTGTCGGTCCCAACGTCGAAGTCGGCAGTGGCACCGTCATCGGGGCGGGTTCCGTCCTTGCTCATGATGTGGCCATCGGACGCGACTGCATCATCGGGCCGAATGCCACCGTGCAGCATGCGCTTCTCGGAAATCGCGTGCGTCTCTATCCGGGCGTCCAGGTCGGCCAGGATGGCTTCGGTTTCGCCATGGGCGCCGGTGGCCATATGAAGGTCGCGCAGATCGGGCGTGTAATCATCCAGGATGACGTCGAGATCGGCGCCGCGACCACCATAGACCGTGGTGCGAACCGCGACACGGTGATCGGCGAAGGCACCAAGATCGATAATCAGGTTCAGATCGGCCACAATGTCGAAATCGGGCGGCACTGCGTCATTGTCGCCCAGGTGGGGATTTCCGGCTCTGCCAGGATCGGAGACTTTGTTGCGATTGGCGGAAAAACCGGCATAAACGGCCATGTCACGATCGGCGATGGAGCGCAGATTGCCTCCGTGAGCGTCGTCCATGGCGACGTTCCTCCGGGCGCGCGTTTTGGGGGTGTTCCTGCGCAACCGGTCAAGGACTGGTTCCGCGAGGTGACGATTCTGCGCCGTATCGCTCGGCGTGAATTGGGGCTGGACAAAGACTGACGACGCCGAAGAGAGGGCGTCGTAATCGGAGAAGATAATGAACGAGATGCCGACGCAGTTGGAGGCGACAGACATCCACGGGATTCTGCAGGCCTTGCCGCATCGCTACCCGTTTCTCATGGTCGATCGAATTCGCGACATTCGTGGCGATGAATCGGGTGTCGGCATCAAGAACGTGACGATGAACGAGCCGCATTTCCAGGGGCATTTCCCTGGATATCCGATCATGCCGGGCGTGCTCCTGATCGAAGGCATGGCGCAGACCGCGGCAGCCCTTTGCGTTCTCTCCTCAGAGACGAAGGCGCCGAAGCGCGTCTTCTTCATGACCATCGACAAAGCGAAGTTCCGCCACCCTGTCACGCCGGGCGACACGGTCGAGTATCACGTCAACAAGCTGAAGCGCCGCGGTACGATCTGGAAATACGCGGCCGTTGCGGAAGTGGCGGGCAAGAAGGTGGCCGAGGCGCAGGTGAGCGCCATGGTCCTCGACGAGTAGCGCGTGGCTTCCATCCATCCAAGCGCGATCGTCGCCGACGGCGCGAAGCTCGCCGAAGACGTCGAAGTCGGTCCGTTCTGCGTGGTCGGGGCCGGGGTTGAACTCCGTTCCGGTGTCGCGCTGCGCTCGCATGTCGTCGTCGACGGTGCGACGACGATCGGCGAATGCACCACAATCTTTCCCTTTGCGTCGGTCGGCATGCCGCCGCAGGACAAGAAATTCCAGGGTGAAGAAAGCCGGCTAGAGATCGGTGCGCATTGCGTTATTCGCGAGCACGTGACGATCAATCCCGGGACGGAGGGTGGGGGGCTCGTCACGCGCATCGGCGATCGCTGCCTGCTTCTTGTCGGAGCGCATGTCGCCCATGATTGCATCATCGGCAACGACGTAATCCTGGTGAACAATGTGCTCCTCGGCGGGCATATCTCGATTGCTGATTTCGCCATCATCGGCGGCGGCGCGGCTCTGCACCAGTTCGTGCGTGTCGGCGAACATGCCTTTGTCGGAGGAATGTCGGCAGTCGAGAACGACGTGATCCCCTTCGGTTCCGCCATCGGCAATCGCGCGAATCTCGGAGGGCTGAATATCGTCGGCCTGAAGCGGCGCGGTTACGAGCGTGAGGCCATTCATTCGTTGCGGCGGGCCTACCGGCTCCTGTTCGCGCAGGAAGGTACGCTGCACGAGCGCCTGCGTGATGTGGCGCAGGAATTCGCCGACGATGCCAATGTCCAGAAGATCGTCTCGTTCATCGAGGAGGGCGGAAGCCGCGCCATCTGCACGCCGCGCGGAGGCCGCGAGGTCTGAACGTGGTGGAGATGTCCAAGGGCGGCCCGCTTGGTATCCTCGCCGGCGGCGGGGGACTTCCCAGCTTGGTGGCGCAGGCGGCCGCGCGCGCAGGGCGTCACCCGTTGATCTTTGCCCTTGCCGGAGATGCTGAAGAGCGCAAGACGACCGGCTTCCCGGTTTTCCGCATCCGGTGGGGTGAGATTGGCCGCCTGGAGCGTTTGCTCAAGGAGCACGATTGCAAAGAGGTGGTGATGGTCGGTGCTGTGAAGCGGCCGGAGATCAAGGACATCCGTCCAGATTTCGGCGCTTTGCGGCTGATGCCGCGCATCATAAGTGCCATTCGCTCCGGCGATGACAGCGCGCTCAAATCTGCAGCCGGCATCTTCGAGGAGTACGGCGTAGAGCTTCTCGATCCCCTTTCAGTTGCACCTGAACTTGCCTGCCCGCCCGGTCTTCTCGTCGAGGGAAGGGTGGCGCTCGATACCGATGAGCTTGCCAAGGCTGCAGAGGCCGCGCGCATGATCGGCGATCTCGATATCGGGCAGGCGGCGGTCGCATGCGGGCGCCGCGTGGTTGCGCTCGAAGGTGCGGAAGGCACCAACGGCCTCTTGTCACGCGTGCGGGAAATGCGGCTGACGAAGCGCATCCCGAGGCATGGTGGGATTCTGGTGAAATGCATGAAGCCGAGCCAGGACCCGAGGCTCGATATCCCGACCATAGGCCCGGAGACGGTGGAAATGGCTCGTGAGGCGGGCCTTGACGGAATCGCATGCGAGGCGGGCCGCACCATGCTCGTTGGCCGCGATGAGACGTTCGCGACCTTTCGTGCGGCCAGGCTCTTTCTCTACGGCATTCGCCGACGCCCATGACCGCGCGTCCGCTTCGCATCGCCCTCGTCGTTGGTGAAGCTTCGGGCGATCATCTCGGCGCCGCTCTGCTGAAAGAGATCCGCTCCCGGCATCCCGAGACGGTGTTTTTCGGGGTCGCGGGTGAGCGTATGACAGACGCTGGCGTCGAGAGCCTGTTCCCGCTCGGCGATGTGGCCGTGATGGGCTTTGCCGCGGTGGTTGCACGCCTCCCGCGGATCATCGGCCGCGTTCGGGAAACTGTCGCTCATATCGTGGCGGAGCGGCCGGACGTTCTCGTCATCATCGACAGCCCAGGTTTTACGCAAAGCGTCGCAAAGCGCATCGCGCGCCAGCTGCCAGATCTTCCGATCGTCAATTACGTATCACCCTCAGTCTGGGCCTGGCGGAAGGGGCGGGCGCGCAAGATGGCGCGTTACATCGATCACGTGATGGCCCTGCTGCCGTTCGAGCCGGAGGTCCACAAACGCCTGGGCGGGCCGCCTTGCACCTATGTCGGCCATCCGTTGATTGAAAACCGTGAGAAACTTCGCCCGGCGTCTGGAGAAAGGGCCGGCCTCGATGCCAAACCGCACGTTCTCATTCTGCCGGGCAGCCGTCTCAGCGAAGTGAAGCGGCTGATGGAGCCGTTCGGTGAAACGGCGCGCTTGATCGCGCAGTCAAAGCCCGACGTGCGTTTCGTGTTACCGGCCGTCACCCATCTGCGGCCGGAGATCGAAAGACGTGTGGCGGATTGGCCTGTGAAGGTGGACCTGGTCGTCGGCGAAGAGGCAAAGCTCGCGGCCTTCCGACAGGCGAGCGCCGCGCTCGCGGCCTCTGGAACCGTGACGCTCGAGCTTGCGCTCGCCAAAGTGCCGATGGTTGTCGCCTACCGTGTGGAATGGCTGGCGCGCAGCCTCAAATGGCTTTTGAACGTGCACTCGATCGTGCTCGCCAATCTCGTGCTCGGCGACAATACGGTGCCTGAGTTCCTGGACGACGCCGGCTCTCCCGAAATGCTCGCCCGAGAGATTCTTGCGCTGTTGGAAGAGGGGCCGGCACGTGAGGCGCAGATGTCCGGTTTCGCGCGCCTCGATGCGCTGATGGAAACGCCGGATGGCCAGACGCCGAGCGAGCGAGCTGCGGATATCGTTCTCGACTATGCGCAAAAAGGAAAGGCGGCCAGTGGCCGCCCTTCCAGCATTTCGCAGTGAGGCGAGGAGGCCTCAGGCTTTCCGGTCGGACAGATTGACGTAATCGCGCTTCGGCGAGCCCGTGTAGAGCTGACGCGGACGGCCGATGCGCTGGCTTGGATCCTCGATCATTTCCTTCCACTGGGCAATCCAGCCGACGGTGCGAGCGACGGCAAAGAGAACCGTGAACATCGTCGTCGGGAAGCCGAGGGCCTTCAGCGTGATGCCCGAATAGAAGTCGATGTTCGGGTAAAGCTTCTTTTCCAGGAAATACTCGTCGGTCAGCGCGACGCGTTCGAGCTCCATGGCCACATTCAGAAGCGGATCGTCCTTGACGCCGATTTCTTCGAGAACCTCGTGGCAGGTGCGCTGCATGATGCGCGCGCGCGGGTCGTAGTTTTTGTAAACCCGGTGCCCGAAGCCCATGAGCCGGAACGGGTCGTTCTTGTCCTTCGCACGACCTACGAACTCCGGAATCCGCTCCGGCGTGCCGATCTCCTGCAGCATGTTGAGGGCGGCCTCATTGGCGCCGCCATGCGCCGGGCCCCAAAGGCAGGCAATGCCCGCAGCGATGCAGGCGAACGGATTGGCGCCCGAGGAGCCGGCAAGGCGTACCGTCGAGGTGGACGCGTTCTGCTCGTGATCGGCGTGGAGGATGAAGATCCGATCCATGGCGCGCGACAGGATCGGGTCGACCTCGTATTCCTGGCAGGGAACCGCGAAGCACATCCGGAGGAAGTTCGACGCGTAATCGAGGTCATTCTTCGGATAAACGAACGGCTGGCCGATATGATATTTGTAGGCCATCGCCGCGATGGTCGGCACCTTGGCGATCATTCGCAGCGATGCGACCATGCGCTGATACGGATCGGCGATATCGGTGGAGTCGTGATAGAAGGCCGACATGGCACCGACCATGGCCACCATGATCGCCATCGGATGCGCGTCGCGCCGGAAGCCCTGGAAAGAGCGGGACATCTGCTCGTGCACCATCGTGTGGTGCGTGACGCGGTAGTCGAAGTCTGCTTTCTGCTCCTTCGTCGGCAATTCACCGTAGAGAAGCAGGTAGCAGGTTTCGAGAAAATCGCCGTGCTCGGCAAGCTGCTCGATCGGGTAGCCGCGGTAAAGAAGGGTACCTTCGTCACCGTCGATGTAGGTGATTTCAGATTCGCAGGCGGCCGTTGAGGTAAAACCAGGATCGTAGGTGAACCGCCCTGTTTCTCGATACAACGATGAGATGTCGACGACCGATGGCCCGATTACTCCCTCGCGAACCGGGAAGTCCCAGTTCTCGTTACCGATGCTCAAGGTCGCCTTGGAGTCGCTCATACACTTCACCCCTTTGTGGATCGACACAAGACTCCAGCATGCGCAACTTGGGCTGCGCCTCCCCCCGGAAGAGTCCGCGTCGTGGATGTTTAGCTGTCCGAGTGCTATCGGCTTTTGCGCTGCACCGCAAGATGAGAGCAGGCGCTGAGCTTACGTGAAGGGCAGGGCGTTGCCTGAGGTGGCAGCGCCCCACCATGAAGCTTACGCAGCGCTCGCCTGATCGCCGATGCGGGCGAGCGTCTCGTCGCGTCCAAGGGCGAGCATCACGTCGAAGATCCCTGGCGAGGACGTCGAACCTGTCAGTGCAGCGCGCAGCGGCTGTGCGAGCTTGCCGAGCTTGACGCCCTCAGATTCTGCGAGATTACGCACCGCTTCTTCGAGGGGATCGGTTTCCCATGCGCAATGGCTGAGGGCATCGCGCAGAAGACCGAGGCGACGGCGAGCATCGTCGTCGAGAAGGCCTGCTGCCTTGGTGTCGAGCGTCAATGGCCGCGCCGCAAACAGGAAGGCCGCGTTGTTGGCCAGTTCGACCAGCGTCTTCGCACGCTCTTTGAGACCCGGCATGAGTTGCATGAGCTGCGAACGCTGCGCCGCACTCAACTCTGCGGGAAATGCCGGCGGCGTCTCCATCTCGGGGAGGATCTTGAGCATGTCGGCAACGAGCCGCTCGTCGTCCGCCTGGCGGATATAATGGCCGTTCAGATTTTGCAGTTTGACGAAGTCGAAGCGCGCCGCGCCCTTGCCGATCGCGTCGAGATCGAACCATTCCGTCGCCTGCTCGGAGGAGAAGATCTCCTCGTCGCCATGGCCCCAGCCGAGGCGTGCGAGATAGTTGCGGAGCGCCTCGGGCAGGTAGCCCATCGCCCGATACGCTTCGACGCCGAGCGCCCCATGACGTTTGGAGAGTTTGGCGCCGTCCGGACCGTGAATGAGCGGGATATGCGCCCATTGCGGCACCTGCCATCCGAGCGCTTCGTAGATGATGCCCTGTCTGGCGGCATTGGTGAGATGGTCGTCGCCGCGAATGACGTGCGTGACACCCATATCGTGATCGTCGATGACGACGGCCAGCATGTAGGTGGGCGTTCCGTCCGAGCGCAGGATGATGAAATCGTCGAGGTCGCGGTTCGGGAACGTGACGCGGCCCTGAACGTGATCTTCGATGACCGTCTCTCCGTCCTGCGGAGCCTTGATGCGGATGACCGGCTTGATACCTTCCGGCGCTTCGGACAGATCGCGGTCGCGCCAGCGCCCGTCATAACGGGGCGGGCGACCCTCGGCGCGTGCCGTCTCGCGCATCTCCGCCAGCTCTTCCTGGGAGGCATAGCAGCGATAGGCGTGGCCGCTCTCAACGAGCTGCCAGGCCACCTCGGCATGGCGGTCCATGCGGGCGAATTGTGAGATCGGTTCACCGTCCCAATCGAGGCCGAGCCAGGAGAGCCCGTCCAGGATGGCCGCAATGGCGGCATCGGTCGAGCGCTGGCGATCGGTGTCCTCGATCCTGAGCAGCATTTTACCGCCGCGGCCCCGCGCATAGAGCCAGTTGAAGAGCGCCGTGCGTGCGCCGCCAATGTGCAAAAAGCCGGTTGGCGAGGGAGCGAAGCGGGTAATCGGATGAGATGACATGGTGGTTTTGGCTGGCAAAAGGGCGGGGCGATTGGTGGATGCCCGGCCCGCGTGTAAGATGGCCTCGGTCTAGCCACAGCGCCGGGTGCTTGCAAGCATGGAACCGAGCGGCGGACAGTCAAGCGCGGCGGATGGGGAGCGGCCTTCGCAGGACGATCGCCGTATCGAAGGCTTCGTGCCGCCTGGCCGGCTCAGGCGCTTCCGCTACGGCGTGGCGTCTCACACCGCGCATCTCAGAGCACTGGCTGCCCGCGATTTCGAGGAGCGGCGCGGCTTTCTCTTCCTGGCGGTTGGCTTTTCTTGTGGCGCGGCCGCCTATTTCATTTTGCCGCGCGAGCCTTTGCTTTCCGCGCTTCTGCCCGCAGCCCTGGCTGCGGCGAGTGCCGCATGCCTCGCGTGGTGGCGCGGTGGCGGCGCCTATCCGTTGGTGCTCCTCGCCTGTTTTCTGGCCGGGATGTCCGCAGGCAAGCTTCGCGTTGAAAGCCTTCGCGCGCCGGTGCTCCAACATCCGCTGAGCACTGAAGTGACCGGCCGGGTGGTGGCTGTCGAAACCCGCGCTGAACGAACGCCGCGGGTCGTCCTCGACCAGGTGCGCATTGAGCGTCTTTCGGCCGAAGAGACGCCGCACAGGGTCCGGCTCACCTTGCGCACCGATCTGCCGCCGATTGGCGCAAGGGTGAAGGGGGCGGCGCGGCTGGCACCGCTGCCGGGCCCGGCGATCCCTGGGGGCTACGATCCTGCTCGGGCGGCGTTTTTCGATGGGATCGGCGCGTCGGGTTTCGTCTTCGGCACTCTGACGGTCGTCGAACCACCGAGCGGCGTCCATGTGTTCCTGGCGATTGCGGCCATCCGCCGAGCGATCGCAGAGCGGATCACCGACGCGGTGGCAGGCCCGCCCGCCGCAATCGCGGCAGCACTTCTCGTCGGCGATCGTGGCCAGATCGCGGATGCGGACGTCGACGCTCTGCGGATCGCGGGGCTTGCGCATATCCTCGCGATTTCGGGCCTGCATATGATGCTGATTGCCGGCACGGCCTTCTGGCTCGTGCGTGCGGTGCTGGCGTTGTCGGAACATATGGCGCTCGTTCTCCCGATTCGAAAAATCGCAGCGGCCGTAGCACTCGCCGTCGGCGCCTTCTATTTGTCGATCTCCGGTGGCAACGTGGCGACGATCCGCGCCTTCGTGATGCTTGCGGTCATGCTGACGGCCGTTTTTCTGGATCGTCCCGCTCTCTCACTGCGCAACCTCGCGATTGCAGCTTTCGTGGTCGTCGCGCTCCAGCCCGAGAGTGTGCTCGAACCGGGCTTCCAGATGTCCTTTCTGGCCGTCGCCGCCTTGGTGGCAGCCTGGGAAGCCTGGCGCGACCGTCCGCGCCAGGATCTTGCTGAACCCGCCCACGGGCTCTCGCGGCTTCTCCGCAGGCCTGTCGTGGCGATCGGTGCCGTCTGCTTGACCACGCTCGTCGCCGGTCTCGCCACATCGCCGTTCGCGGCTTTCCATTTCGGACGGCTCGCGTCCTACTCTCTCCTCGGCAATATCATTGCGATGCCGCTCGTCTCGCTCATCGTGATGCCGGCGGGGCTCATCAGCCTGATTGCGATGCCGTTCGGTCTGGAAACCGTGCCGTTGACCGTCATGGCCTGGGGCATCGATCTCGTCCTCGCTTCGGCGCATTTCGTAGCGTCATTGTCGGGCGCCACCGTTATCGTCCCGCCGTTTCCCGCGATCGCGCTCATTCTGATGTGCGGCGGGCTTCTGTGGCTCAGCCTCTGGCGCTCGCAGCTGCGCCTCTACGGCGTCGCACCACTCTTGCTGGGGGCGCTGCTTGCATGGCTTCTCGGCGCCAGGCCCGACCTTCTGGTGGATGAGGCGGGGAGGGCGGTTGCTGCCCGTGACGTCGCCGGACACCTCCAAATCGTCGGTGCACGGCAAGGCTCCTTCCTTGACGATGTCTGGCGGGAGGGCGAGGCGGAAGCCGCGGGAACCTCAGGCTTTCGTTGCGACGCCGAAGCCTGCGTTCTGGAGATGCCCGAAGGACTGACCCTTTCGCGCGTCACCGATCCGGTGGCCTTTTCGGAAGATTGTCGTCGCGTCGAGATTATCGTCACGCAGCTGCGCGCACCAAGAGATTGCGCCGCGCGCATCGTCATCGACCGCACCGCGCTCGCCACCCATGGAGCGCACGCTCTCTTTATGGAAATCAACCCCCCGGACGGTGTGGCTCCGCACCTTGACCTTCGCACATCGCGCCCATCCATCCGGCGACCGTGGCAGGGGTCGCCGGCACTCAAATGACGTCGAGGCCAGAAAGGCTGAGAAGCGCTCAGTAGCGGCGCAAAAGCCCTACGAGGCGACCCTGGATGCGGACCCTGTCCGGACCGAAGATGCGGGTCTCGTAGGCGGGGTTGGCAGCCTCAAGCGCGATCGATGCGCCTTTGCGGCGCAGCCGCTTCAAGGTCGCCTCTTCGTCGTCGATCAGCGCCACCACCACATCTCCACTGTCGGCACTGTCCTGACGACGAATGACCACGGTGTCCCCGTCGAGAATGCCGGCCTCGATCATGGAATCGCCGCGCACTTCGAGCGCGAAATGCTCCCCCTTCGAAAGGAGGTCCGGCGGCACGACGATGGAATGGCTCTGATTCTGAATGGCGGAGATCGGAACGCCGGCCGCAATCCGCCCCATGACCGGGACGCTCGCGCCTCGCTCACTCTCTTCGATGGCTTCTTCCTCAACGGGTTGGGGCGCCTTGCCGAGCCGGCCTTCGATTACGCTCGGCGTGAAGCCTCGCTGCTGCGGTCGCCCGAAACTCGGATTGACCGCATCGGGGAGGCGCAGAACTTCCAGCGCGCGTGCCCGATTCGGCAGCCGCTTGATGAAGCCACGCTCTTCCAGGGCGGTGATGAGGCGATGAATCCCGGATTTCGATTTCAGATCGAGCGCGTCCTTCATCTCGTCGAACGAGGGCGGCACGCCCGATTCCTTCAGTCTTTCATTGATGAAGAGCAGAAGCTCGAGCTGCTTCTTTGTCAGCATTGCCGTCCCCTCGCGATGCGAGTCGCGTCTCGTGTACAAATCACGAACGCACACTACCTGTTCATGGCGTGTTCCACAAGTCTTGGGGGCCGTGCGGGAGGTTACGAGAGGGCTTGCGCGAGATCGATGACGGCAACCACATCGCCGGCCCGGGCCGCTGGAGCAAAGGGAGAGCGAATGATGAGGGCGTCCGAACGGGCAAGCGTCGCAAGAAGAGACGAATCCTGCTCGTCAGCGACGGTGACGGCTGTCCGCCCCTGCCACTCAACGAAGCGCGCCCGTAGATATTGCTGGCGGTTGCCGACCTCAGGCAACGCTGCTGCAAGTGGCAACAGGCGTGTTGGCTCGCCGCCTTCGGCACCCTGCATCGCCCCGATAAGAGGCTTCAAAAAGACGAGTGCGCAAATGAGGGCGGAGACGGGGTTTCCGGGCAGGCCGAGCACCCGGGTGCGCCCGAGCGTACCGAACATGACCGGTTTGCCCGGCCGCATGGCGACCCGCCAGAAATCGACCTTGAGACCTTGCTCGGCGAGCGCCGGTTGGACGAGATCGTGGTCGCCGACCGAGGCGCCACCGATCACCACCAGGATATCGGCATCCGCCGCGCCTGCTGCAGCATCGGCAATCGCCTGTTTGTCGTCGACGGCGACGCCGAGATCGCGTGCGAGACCGCCACAGGCCACAACCATCGAGGCAATCGCCACGCCGTTCGAGGAGACGATCTGGTCTGGGCCTGGCTCTTCTCCGGGTTCGACGAGTTCGTCGCCGGTCGAAAGGATGGCCACGATTGGCCTCTGGCGTACCGGAACGATTGCATGGTTCATCGCTGCAGCAAGCGCCGTTTCGCGCGTCCCGATCCGGCGTCCGGCATGAAGAAGCGTCTCGCCCTCCCGGAAGTCGAAGGCCGCGGCGCGTATGTGCCGGCCTGCCGCCACCGGCTCCAGAACCTCGATGCGGTCGCCGTCGGCGCCGGCGTTTTCCTGAATGAGGATGGCATCGGCCCCGTCGGGGACAGGCGCTCCGGTGAAGATGCGAACCGTCTCCCCCATGCCAAGAGTTCCGGCAAAATGGGAGCCCGCGCGTGCTTCGCCGATCTGGCGCAGCCATGCGCCTGAGGGCGTATCCTGAGCGCGTACGGCATAGCCATCCATCGCAGACGCACGGAACGGCGGTTGGTTACGTCTCGCTGCAAGATCGCGCGCAAGCACCCGGCCGCGTGCTTCCGTCAGGGGGACACTCTCTTCCCCGAGGCGCGTGACGCCTTTGAGCATGCGGGCAACGGCATCTTCGACCGAAATCAGGCTCATGGGTCGGAACGCCAATCGCCGGAAGCGCCGCCGCTCTTCTCCTCCAGGCGAATATCGCCAATCGTCATGGCCCGGTCGACGGCCTTCGCCATGTCGTAGATGGTGAGACAGGCGACGGAAACCGCTGTGAGCGCTTCCATTTCGACCCCCGTCTTGGCATCCACACGTGCCATCGCACGCACCCGAAGGCCGGGAAGCTTCTCGTCGGGCAGAATATCGACGGCGATCTTCGACAAAGCCAGAGGATGACAGAGCGGGATGAGATCGGAAGTGCGCTTGGCAGCCATCACGCCCGCAATACGCGCGGTCGCGATGACGTCGCCCTTCTTCATGTCGCCCTCGCGAATGAGGCGCAGTGTCTCCGGCGCCATGCGAACGCTTCCGCTCGCGACGGCGATGCGCGTCGTCACCGCCTTGTCTCCGACATCGACCATTTCCGCGCGCCCATCGTCGGAAAGATGGGTGAGGTGATCTTTCATTTGGCGGCCTGCGGAGCCGGCGAGGCGAGGAGCCGGCGGGTTGCCTCGGCCACGTCGTCGGAGCGCATCAGGCTTTCGCCGACGAGGAAGGCGTGGATGCGGCAGGCTTTCAGGCGAGCGATATCCGCAGGCGAAAAAATACCGCTTTCTCCGACAATTAGCCGATCTTCCGGAATCAGTTTCGCAAGCCGTTCGGAAGTCGTCAGATCGGTGTGAAAGCTGCGCAGATCCCGGTTGTTGATCCCGATCATCGGCGAAGCGAGGGTGAGCGCGCGCTCGAGCTCCGGCTCGTTATGGACTTCGATAAGCACATCCATGCCATATTCGAAGACGCTGTCTTCGAGGGCTTTTGCTTCATCGTCGGAGACCGCAGCCATGATGATCAAGATGCAGTCCGCCCCCCAGGCGCGTGCCTCAGCCACCTGATAGGGCGTGAACATGAAGTCCTTGCGCAACGCCGGCAGGGAGACGGCCGCGCGTGCCGAGGTCAGAAATTCTGGCGCCCCCTGGAAGGACGGGGCATCGGTCAGAACGGAAAGACAGGCGGCGCCGCCGTCCTGATAGGCTTGTGCAAGTTCAGGCGGATTGAAATCCGGCCTGATCAGTCCCTTTGACGGGCTCGCTTTTTTGATCTCGGCAATGAGGCCAGGCTGGTCTGCCTCTGCCTTGCGACGCAGAGCGGCCAGAAAACCGCGCGGCGCTTCCTGATCGGCGAGGCGGGCTTTGAGCTCCTGAAGCGGGATGGCAGCCTCCGCGGCTTCGATCTCTTGCCGCTTGTAGCCTTCGATTTTCTTGAGGATGTCGTTCACGAGGCTGGGGCCGTTTCGTTGGAGACACGCAGGAGCGCTTCGAGCGCAGCTTTTGCCTTACCGGAATCGATCGATTCCTCGGCCATGTCGGCGGCTTCCTCGACGAGCTCGGACTTGCCGGCGACGATCAGAGCGGCTGCGGCATTGGCAACGACCACATCGCGGTAAGGACCGAGCTCACCGTCGAGAAGATCGCGCAGGGCGGCCGCGTTTTCCTCTGCCGTGCCGCCTTTCAGATCCTCCGGCAGCGCTTCTTTGACATCGAAATCCTGCGGATGGACCTCGAAGGTGCGGACATGCCCTTCCTTGAGCTCCGCGACATAGGTGCGTCCGGTGGTCGACACCTCGTCGATGCCGCCGGCATCCCCATAGGTGCCGTGCACCACCCATGCCGTTTCCGCGCCGAGATTTTTTAGCGCGTTGGCAATGGGTTCGACCCATTCCTTAGAGTAAACCCCGAGCATGTAGCGCTTCACTTTCGCCGGATTTGCAAGGGGTCCGAGGATGTTGAAGATCGTTCGCGTGCCGATTTCGACGCGTGAGGGACCGACATGGCGCATGGCGGCATGATGGTTCGGCGCGAACATGAAGCCGATGCCGGCCTCGCGGATACAGCGTGCGATACCTTCGGGCTTGAGATCGACATTGACGCCGAGTGCCGTGAGGCAGTCGGCGGCACCCGAGCGGGAGGAAAGGGCGCGGTTGCCGTGCTTGGCGACAGGAACGCCGACACCCGCAACGACGAGCGCTGCACCCGTCGAGATGTTATACGTGCCGGAGGCATCGCCGCCCGTGCCGACGATATCGATGGCGCCTTCGGGAGCCTCGACCGGCGTCATGCGAGAGCGCATCGATGTGACGGCGCCGGCGATCTCCTCGATCGTTTCACCGCGCACTCTGAGGCCCATCAAGACGGCACCGATCTGTGTCGGCGTCGCTTCGCCCGACATCATCACGTCGAAGGCCTGCTGCGCTTCGGCTTCGGTCAGGCTTTCACGATTGGCCAGCTTGGCAATCAGCGGCTTGAGATCGCTCATGAGAGCACCTTGGGGCTGGCGTCTGCCGCGCCCGTCGTCTGACGGAAACTTGCGGCGAGCTTCAGGAAATTGTCCAGAATGCGATGACCGTGTTCGGAGGCGATGCTCTCGGGGTGAAACTGCACCCCGTAGACCGGATGAGACCGGTGCTGCACGCCCATGATCACGCCATCGGCTGTATGCGCCGTCACCTCGAGGCTCTCCGGCATACTCTCCGGCAAGATGGTGAGAGAGTGATAGCGGGTCGCCTGGAACGGTCCGTTGATGCCGTGAAACACGCCCGCGCCCTCATGTTCGATAAGGGACAGCTTGCCATGCATGAGAGACGGTGCGCGCACCACTTCGCCACCATAGGCCTGACCAATCGCCTGATGGCCGAGGCACACGCCGAAGATCGGCATCTGGCCGTTCGCCTTCTTGATCAAGTCCAGCGAAACGCCGGCTTCGTTCGGGGTGCACGGGCCGGGGGAGAGAATGATGCCTTCGGGCTTGGCAGCGAGCACGTCTTCCGTCGACCATTCGTCATTGCGCAGAACCTTTGTCTCGGCGCCGAGTTCGCCAAGGTAATGCACGAGATTCCAGGTGAAAGAATCGTAGTTATCGATGACGATGAGCATGGGCGGCTCGCGTTTGTCTGTCATCTGCACGGATTAGGCGGGGAGGGCGCGGTGGTCAAGAAACGCCGCGCCGCACGGATGCAAGTGGCCGCTCAGACGCCGGAGACGCGCTATTGTCCGCGGCCGGCCTGGTTGGCGAAGCGGCGCGCCTCTTCGGCCGCGCGAAACAGCGCTTTTGCCTTGTTCACGCATTCCGCCTGTTCTGAATCCGGATCGGAATCGGCGACGATCCCGGCCCCGGCCTGAACATAGATGGTGTCATCTTTGACGACCGCGGTTCTCAAGACGATGCAGGTATCCATGTCACCGTCGGCCGTGAAATAGCCGACGCAGCCGGCGTAAGGACCGCGCTTCGATTCCTCCAGCTCGTCTATGATCTGCATCGCCCGGATTTTTGGTGCTCCGGAAACGGTGCCGGCCGGAAAGCCGCCGGCGAGGGCATCGATCGCGTCGCAATCCTTGCGCAGATCGCCTTCCACGTTGGAGACGATGTGCATCACCTGGCTGTAATGCTCGAGGAAAAATTTGTCGGTCACGTGCACCGAACCGATCTCGGCGACCCGCCCGACATCGTTGCGCCCGAGATCTAGGAGCATGAGATGCTCCGCGAGTTCCTTCGGGTCTGCCAGAAGCTCTTCGCCGAGGCGCTTATCCTCCGCCGCAGTGGCGCCGCGTGGTCTCGTGCCTGCGATCGGCCGGATGGTGACCTTGCCGGCGCGCGCCCGCACCAGGATCTCCGGGCTCGAGCCGACGATGGAGAAGCCGCCGAAATCGAGAAAATACAGAAACGGTGCCGGATTGACCCGCCGCAGAGCGCGGTAGAGCGAGAAGGCGGGAAGCGGGAAGGGCGTTTCGAAACGCTGCGACAGCACCACCTGAAAGATGTCTCCGGCGGCGATATATTCCTTCGCGCGGCGAACCTTCTCTTTGTAGGCTTCCGGAGTGGTGTTTGAGGTGGTGTCCGAAGCGAGCGGCACGTCGGCCGTTTCGACGCCGCGCTCCAGCGGTCGATCGAGCGCGTCGACGATTTCCGTGAGCAGATTGACGGCCGTTTCATACGCCGCCCGCGCCGCGACGCCGGGTGTCGGCCTGACGGGCGTGACGACGGTGAGCTCATCCTTGACCGCATCGAAGACGACAACGGCCTGCGGACGCATCAAGACGGCATCAGGCAGGTTGAGGCTGTCCGGTGGAACGTTCGGCAAACGCTCCATCTGACGCACCATGTCGTACCCGAGATAGCCGAAGACGCCGGCGCCCATCGAAGGCAGATCCTCCGGCACATCGACCCGGCTTTCGGCAAGGAGGGCGCGCAGAGCCTGCAGTGGCGGTTCGTCGAGTGGGGTAAAATCATCAAGATCGGGCGCGTGTGCGATTGCGGCCTGGCTTCCCTCCGCCTTGAATATGAGATCAGGTTGAAGCCCGATCATCGAATAGCGCCCCCGCACGGCACCGCCTTCGACCGATTCCAGGAGGAAGGAATTGGCGCGCCCGGCGGCGAGCTTCAGAAAGGCGGAGACGGGTGTCTCGAGATCGGCAACGAGACGGGTGTAAAGCAGTTGCGCTTTGCCCTCGCTGTAAAGCTGCTCGAAGGCGCCGAAGGCTGGCTCGACTTGCATGTTATTGCTGGCTTTCTCCAACGATCTGCCCGTAGATCGCCTGATTGACGGAGATCGATCGCTCGTTGATCAGATGGGCATTGTAGGCCTGCAAGAGGTCGCCGGCGATGGCTTCCCCGAGGCTGTCCCGCAATTGCGTGGCCCCTGCCGCTTCCTCGAAATACGCGGGCACGGTGACGCTGTCGACGTGCAGGAGGATCCGGTTCTGCGGATCTTTTCCTTCCGCGTTGGCCACGTGATTCTGCGGTCCGGCAAAGGCTTGCGCGACGGCATTCGGGCTGAGGGGGCTGTCGGGCTGCTGCGAGGCCGTGCGCGTCACACCTTCCGCCGTCTCGACGTCCTTGCCGATTTCGGAGGCGATCTCGGATAGCGGTGTCCCGCTCTTGAGACGGTCGAACAGGGCATTGGCGCGGTCGCGGATACGGGTGGCGCGTTGATCGGCCTGCCATGCGGCGACGACCTCCGGCTTGACCTCGTCGAGGGTGCGGTCGCGAGCCGGTGTGGTTTCGGTCACGTCGTAGAAATAGAACGTGTTCGTGCCGACATGGATTGGGTCGTTCTCAAGCCCGACATCGCTTTGAAAGGCGTCGGCGATCAGATCCCGGCCACCCGGCACGGAGACTTCGTTTCCGTCCGGCCCGGTCCCGTCCGCAGCGACCGCGTCGATCTTCTGGTAGGGAAGGTCGAGCTTCTGGGCGACTTCCTGAAGCGTTGCGCCACCGGCGCGTTCGTCCTCGATCTGATCGTAGAGCGAAAGAACCTCGTTGGAGCTTTGGCGCTCGGCCATCTCTTTTCGCAGTTCCGGCTCGACCGCAGAGAACGGTTGGGTGGAGCCTTCCTCGACATTCACAACCTTGATGATTGCCGGTCCGAGACGGGCGTCCAGGACCGGAACCGTTGCCCCTTCCTCTGCGGCAAAGGCGGCGTCAGCGACGCTCTGGTCCACGATTTCGGCCTTTGATTTCAGGCCGAGGTCAACGGCTGTGAGATTTCTCTCGCTTGCAACCTCTTCAAGCGTCTTGCCGGAGGAGATTTCGTCGGCAGCCTTCTTGGCATCTTCGGGATCGTTGAGCCGCAGCTGGAGAACGCGCCGCCGCTCGGGCGTCGAAAAGCGTTGAGACTGGCTGTCGTATTCTTTCCTGACATCTTCCTCGGAAATGGAGGCAGGATCTGCGATGGCGGCCGGCTCGAGCGCGATGATGCCGAGGGAGCGGTATTCCGGCGCTCGAAATTGCGACTGATTGTCCTCAAAGAAGGCCTGAAGGGTTGCATCGTCCGGCTCGCCCACCGCTTCGATCGCGCTCGTATCGACGATCACGTACGAGATCGTCCGCGCCTCGTTCTGATAGCGATAGAAGGCATCGAGCATCGGCTTCGGCGCGCTGACGTCACCGGCTATGGCGGAGGCGATCTGCCGGCGCACCATGCGCTCGCGCATATCGGCGATATAGTCTTCTTCGCGCAGTCCCGCGTTGGCGAGGAGGGTCCGGAAGCGCTGCCGGTCGAAGCGGCCGCCAACCCCCTGGAAAGTCGGATCGGAGGCGATCTCCTGAGCGAGCTTATCGTCGGAGACGCCGAGATTGTATTGCGAGGCCTGGTCGTCGAGGGCGGCTTCTGAGACGAGTTGCGAGAGAACCTGTTGAGGCAGGCCGATGTTGCGAGCCTGCTCCATCGTCATCACTTGGTTCATCTGCTGCGAGAATTGCTGCATGCGCTGGCGCAGCGCGCGGTCGAACTGGACCGCCGTCACCTCTTCGTCACCGACAGAGGCAAGCGTGCCCCGGCCATAGCCGCTGAACTGGTTCGCCACGCCCCAGATACCAAAGCTGACTACCAGCAGCCCCAGGAGCAGCTTGGCCATCCAGCCGCTTGTCGCTTGACGCATTCGATCGAGCATGGAACACCCTCGGCCCAACAAAAACGCCGGGCAAGAGCGCCCGGCCCGCGCATCATAGGCATCGGTCGGTGCCCTGCCAAGCACAGCGCCGCCGCCACTTCAACCCACAGGGACGACGCATCATGAAATGGGTGATCGGCAATTGGAAAATGAACGGCCTTTCGGAGAGCCTTCATGAGGCCCGTTCGATCGGAGACGGCATCGGCGGCTGGACCGGCAAAGTCGTTTCTATGGTCTGCCCGCCCGCGACTTTGATTGCACGCATGGCCATGCATTGTGCTGGCACGCCTCTCGAATTCGGTGGCCAGGACTGCCATGCGAAAGCCTCAGGCGCGCATACTGGGGATATCGCCGCCGAGATGCTGCATGACGCGGGTGCACGCGCAGTGATTCTCGGACATTCGGAACGCCGCACGGATCATAGCGAGACGAACGAAGAGGTGCGCGCGAAGGTCGATGCCGCATGGCGCGCTGCCCTGACGCCGATCGTCTGCGTCGGTGAAGTCGAAGCGGAGCGGGATGCGGGCCGTGCCGAAGCCGTGGTGGAAGAACAGCTCGCCGCCTCCCTGCCGGATGCCCTTCCGGCCCAGGAGAACGAAGACCTGATCGTCGCCTATGAACCGGTCTGGGCGATTGGCACCGGCCGTGTACCGACCGAGGCCGATATCGGTGCCATGCACGGCCAGATTCGCGCGCATCTTGTTAAGCGCTACGGCGAGGCGGGTCACCGCGTCCCGATCCTTTACGGAGGCTCGATGAAGCCGGACAACGCCAAAGCGATCATGTCCATCCCCGACGTCGATGGCGGTCTTGTCGGCGGCGCGAGCCTCAAGGCTGAGAGCTTCTTGGCGATCGCCGAAGCGGCTGCGGCAGCAGAAGCGGCCTAACCGCCTTTAAGTCGACACCGGCCTCGTGTAGAAGGCCGACCAAATTCCAAAAACGGCAATTGATCTGATGACTACTGTTGTGATCGTCATCCACCTGATGGTGGTTTTGGCCATGATCGCCCTTGTACTCCTGCAGCGCTCGGAAGGCGGTGCGCTCGGCATCGGCGGGGGCGGCGGCATGATGAGCGGCCGCAGCGCCGGCAATCTTCTGACGCGCTCGACCGCAATTCTGGCTGCGGCGTTCTTCGCGACTTCGATCGGGCTGACGGTCCTGGCGAGGCTCGATAGCGGGCCGAGCGACATCTTCGAACGCTTGCAGAACCGACCTGTCGCGCCGGCGACGACCACCGAGCCGAATGCGCCCGCGGCGCCTGCAGACACGTCCGGCGATCAGCCCGTGACGCCGCCGAGCGCGCCGAGCGGAGCGCAGGACGGACCGGGCGTCCTTGACGCTCTGAAGAGCTTGTCGAACTCTCCGCAGCCGATGCAGCCAACGTCGCCTTCGACGTCCGGCCCGCAGACGCCTCCGGCTGAAACGCCCTCTGAGGCTCCTGCCGATACGGCGCCCGAGCAGACTGCTCCCGAACAGACATCTCCTGCGCCTTCGGATGCTTCGTCCGACGCATCGTCGGCAGGCGACGACACGGGTAGCCCGGCAAGCGAGGCATCGCCTTCGGATGAGGCTGTGCCGTCCAATGCGGAAACTCCGGCGAGCGAAGACGCCCAGTCGGGCACCGGCAATTCGGCTGGTTCGCAGAATCCGGATCAGCCGCTCGGAGGCTCGGCCCAGTAATGCTGTTTGTCTCTTGGGCACCCGCCGCGTTCACCGCGGCGGTGGTGCCTTTGCGTCACAGCCGTGCCCTTCTGCACGGCTGTTTCATTTTCGACTCCACGAATCGTTCCAGCTTAGGTAAGCGTTGAGGCCCATGGCGCGGTACATCTTCATCACCGGCGGCGTGGTCTCCTCCCTCGGCAAAGGTCTCGCATCCGCAGCGCTCGGCGCGCTGCTGCAGGCCCGTGGCTATAAGGTCCGCCTCCGCAAACTCGACCCGTATCTGAATGTGGATCCGGGTACGATGAGCCCCTATCAGCACGGCGAGGTCTTCGTGACCGACGACGGCGCTGAGACCGATCTCGATCTTGGCCATTATGAGCGTTTCACCGGTCGCTCGGCCAATCAGCAGGACAACATCACGACCGGGCGGATTTATCAGGAAATCATCGCCAAGGAGCGGCGCGGCGACTATCTCGGCGCCACCGTTCAGGTGATCCCGCACGTGACGGATGCCATCAAGGAATTCGTCCTCGACGGCAACGAAGATTACGACTTCGTTCTGTGCGAGATCGGCGGAACCGTCGGCGACATCGAAGGCCTGCCGTTCTTCGAGGCGATTCGGCAGCTCGGCAACGAGCTGCCGCGTGGTCAGGCGATCTTCATCCATCTGACGCTGATGCCGTTCATTCCGGCGGCCGGCGAATTGAAGACGAAGCCGACGCAGCATTCCGTGAAGGAGCTGCGTTCGATCGGCATTCAGCCCGATATTCTCCTGGTGCGCTGCGACCGCCCGATCCCGGCCGCGGAGCGGCGCAAGCTCGCGCTTTTCTGCAATGTGCGTGAGAGCGCGGTGATCACGGCGGAAGACGTCGGCTCGATTTACGATGTGCCGCTCGTCTACCATCGCGAGGGGCTCGACGCCGAGGTGCTGGCCGCTTTCGGCATCGACTATGCCCGCGGCATGGAGATCACGCGCTGGCAGGACATCTCCGACACCATCCACAATCCGGAAGGTGAGGTGACGATCGCCATCGTCGGCAAATATACCGGCTTGAAGGACGCCTATAAATCGCTGAGCGAGGCGCTGCAGCACGGCGGCATCGCCAACAAGGTGAAGGTCAACCTCGAATGGATCGAGAGCGAGATCTTCGAGAAGGAAGATCCCGCACCCTGGCTCGAGCGCGTCAACGGCATTCTCGTCCCGGGCGGATTCGGTGAGCGCGGAGCGGAAGGCAAGATCGCTGCGGCGACCTTCGCACGCACGCGCAAGGTTCCTTATTTCGGCATCTGCTTCGGCATGCAGATGGCGGTGATCGAAGCTGCCAGGAATATGGCTGGCCTTGAGAACGCCAATTCGTCGGAGTTCGGAGCTACCGACGAGCCGGTCGTCGGGCTGATGACGGAATGGCTGAAGGGCAATCAGCTGGAGAAGCGGGCAGAGCAGGGCGATCTCGGCGGTACGATGCGACTTGGCGCCTATCCGGCCTCTCTGTCGGAGGGGAGCCGCATCGCGTCGATCTATGGCCGCAAAAACATCTCCGAGCGCCATCGCCACCGCTACGAGGTGAACATCGAATACCGAAAGCGGCTGGAAGAGGCGGGGCTCACCTTCGCCGGCATGTCACCCGACGGGCTGTTGCCGGAAACGGTGGAGCTCGCCGAGCATCCCTGGTTTATCGGAGTGCAGTACCATCCCGAGCTGAAATCGCGTCCGTTCGAGCCGCATCCGCTCTTTGCGTCCTTCATCGCCGCGGCCGTAGAGCAGAGCCGGCTGGTTTGATCTCGCAGGCGCGGGCCATTCCGGTGCCGCGCTTGTCCGAGCTTTTGCTGGCACCTATGCCTGCGGCCCTGAAATGATTGCCGAAAGACCACCATGCGTCCGATCGATCACCTCGTCTTGCCGGTTGCCGCGCTTGCTTCGGCGCGAGAGCGTCTGACCGAGCTCGGCTTCCAGGTCTCGCCGGATGCGCGGCATCCTTTCGGCACAGGCAACGCCCGCGTATTCTTCAAGAACCGCACCTATCTTGAGCCGATTGCCACGCTCGATCAGGCCGTGGTCGACAAGGGGATCGCCGAAGGGCTCGTCTTCCTCGACAGGATCGCGAAGGCGAGCGCACGTGCCCCGGAAGGCTTCGCGATGCTGGCCTTGAAGGGCGACGATGCGGAGGAAGCTCTGGACCTCTACCGGCAGAAAGGCTTTGGCGTCGGCGATCTCTTTTCGTTCGTCGGCAAGGCGCGCAACGATGCCGGCGAAGAAACCGAATATGGGGTGCGTCTTGCTTTCGCGGCCGATCCGAAAGCGCCGGAGGCCGCGATCTTCGTCTGTCAGCCTGTCGGCATGAGCGTGAATACCGGCACGCATTATTGTGACCACCCAAACGGATCAGAAGGCGTCGTCGCCGTCGCTGCGGTCGCCAAAAACCCGGCCGACTTTCATGTCTTTCTTTCGGCGGTGACCGGACAGCGTGAGCTGCGCGCAACGTCGTTTCTCGTCGAGGCGGAGCTTGGTTCGCAGAGGCTGCTCCTCATGACGCCGGCGGGGTTTGAAAACCGTTACGGCGCCACCGCTCCCGACCCAGGCGACGGCTTCGTCTTCGCTGCCTTCGAGGTCCTGGTCGACAATCTCGATAAGACGCGCGAGTTTGCGCCAGACGGGGTGCGCCATGGAGAGCGGCTGGTCGTGCCGCCGGCGCCAGGTCTCGGAACCGTCCTTGCTTTCGTGGAAAACCGATGAACGACACCGTGCAGCGTTTAGTCCCCAATGCGGTCGTTGAAGCCGGCAGCGTTAACTTCGGAAATCACCTGCCGTTTTCGCTTATCGCGGGACCCTGTCAGATGGAGAGCCGCGATCACGCCTTCGATATGGCGGGCGCGCTCAAAGAGATGACGCAACGGCTTGGGATCGGCCTCGTCTACAAGACGAGCTTCGACAAGGCGAACCGTACGAGCCTCTCCGGGCGCCGGGGCGTCGGGCTGGAGGCGGCGTTGCCGGTTTTCGCCGGCATCCGCAAGGAGCTCGACCTGCCGGTTCTGACCGACGTTCATGAGCGTGGGCAGTGCGCCGAAGTCGCCGAGGTCGTCGACATTTTGCAGATCCCAGCCTTCTT
Organism: Afifella sp. JA880; assembly: GCF_025379905.1. Classification (NCBI taxonomy): domain Bacteria; kingdom Pseudomonadati; phylum Pseudomonadota; class Alphaproteobacteria; order Hyphomicrobiales; family Afifellaceae; genus Afifella; species Afifella sp. JA880. Next base: position 357,837 of record NZ_JAOANH010000001.1, on the reverse strand, counting down.
GTGCCGGCAGACGGATCTTCTCATCGCCGCCGCAGAGACCGGCCGTGTGGTGAACGTGAAAAAGGGCCAGTTCCTGGCGCCCTGGGACATGAAGAACGTTGTCGCCAAGCTCATGGCGAGTGGCAATCCAAACGTCCTTCTGACCGAGCGCGGCGTTTCCTTCGGCTACAATACCCTGGTGTCCGACATGCGCGCGCTGCCGCAAATGGCGGAGACCGGAGCACCGATCATTTTCGATGCAACGCATTCGGTGCAGCAGCCGGGCGGGCAGGGCGGCTCCTCAGGGGGCGATCGCCGCTTCGTTCCGGTACTTGCCCGCGCGGCAATCGCGGTGGGCGTTGCCGGGCTCTTTGTCGAGACGCACCAGGATCCCGACAACGCGCCCTCTGACGGGCCGAACATGGTGCCGCTTTCTGACATGGAAGCGATGCTTGAACGGCTGATGGCGCTCGATGCTGTGGTGAAAGCCTCGCCGAGCGGTAGGTAAGGTCTCGTCACGGCCGCGGCGAAAACGTGGCCGTGCCTTTTCCATGCCGAGATGCCGGAACGCTGGTCCGGGCCGCGCCGTATTGCCTCCAAACCTTTGACGAGATCGGGCCAAGCGCTGCACGTTCTGGCGGAATGCGGCCGTTTGCCGACAGGCTTTCATTATCTTTTTTTCATTCGTGCAGGTTCCCCATCTCCCTTAGCTTGGGGCCGCGAATGGTTGGGTGAGATCAACTCCAGCCAAGATCGACGCGAAAATGGGATGGTATTGATGCGCGTGCTTCTCGTTCCGGTCGCTCTCGCGATTTCCCTTGTGTCCGCGGCCTTTCTGATGGGGCGGCAGGCCGATGTGCAGACGACGCCGGCAATCGATGCTCCCCGACACGAGATTCGGATGGCCACCGGGCAAAGTCCGCATTTTTGGGTCGATTGGCCGTCTGAAGGCTGCGCGGCTTCCAAACGGGTTGTCGTCACCTATCGCGGTGAAACGTCGTTCTTCTGCGCTGACGATCTCGGACGGTCGAGCTAAAAGGTCCGCGACACGCGGAACGAAGGGCGTGAGCTGCGCGTCAGCTCTGCCGCCAGGGGGCTTTTGTTGCGCGCTCACATCGAATAGGAAAACGCCCTGAAGGGGGATCCCATATGACTGCGATCATAGACATTATTGGCCGCGAAATTCTCGACAGCCGCGGCAACCCGACCGTAGAGGTCGACGTGCTTCTTGAGGACGGATCGACGGGACGCGCCGCTGTGCCGTCCGGAGCCTCGACCGGCGTCCACGAAGCCCACGAGCTGCGCGACGGCGACAAGTCACGTTACGGCGGCAAAGGCGTTTTGAAGGCCGTCGAGGCGGTCAACAGCGAGATTTTTCAGGCGATCGGCGGCCGCGAGGCCGAGGAGCAGATCGCCATCGACCGCGCCATGATCGAGCTCGACGGCACAGAGAACAAGGGCCGGCTCGGCGCCAACGCCATTTTGGGCGTTTCTCTTGCTGTTGCCAAGGCTGCTGCGGCTGCCCGGGCTCTGCCGCTCTATCGCTATGTGGGCGGCGTCGCGGCGCGCACCCTGCCGGTGCCGATGATGAACATCGTCAATGGTGGTGCGCACGCCGATAACCCGATCGATTTCCAGGAATTCATGATCATGCCGGTCGGCGCCGACACCTTTGCCGACGCTCTGCGCATGGGCTCCGAGATCTTTCATCGCCTGAAGGCGTCCCTTCACGATGCTGGACACAACACCAATGTCGGTGATGAAGGCGGCTTCGCGCCGGGGCTCGCCTCGACCGACGAAGCGCTCGGTTTTGTCGTGAAGGCGATCGAGGCAGCCGGCTACAAGCCGGGCGAAGATGTCTACCTCGCGCTCGATCCGGCATCATCCGAGTTCTTCAAGGACGGAAAATACGTGCTGGAAGGCGAGGGGCGCACGCTCTCGCCGGCCGAGATGGTCGACTATTATGCTGATCTCGTCGCTCGCTATCCGATCGTCTCGATCGAAGACGGAATGGCCGAGGACGACTGGGACGGCTGGAAGATCATGACGGACAAGCTGGGCGACAAATGCCAGCTGGTCGGTGACGACCTCTTCGTGACCAACGTCAAGCGCCTGAAGCGCGGCATCGACGATGGCATCGCCAATTCGATCCTCGTCAAAGTCAACCAGATCGGCTCGCTGACGGAGACGATGGAAACGGTCGAGATGGCGCATTTTGCCGGCTACACCGCCGTCATGTCGCACCGTTCCGGCGAGACGGAAGACGCGACGATCGCTGACCTGGCCGTCGGCACCAATTGCGGACGCATCAAGACGGGCTCGCTGGCGCGCGCCGATCGGACCTCGAAGTACAATCAGCTTCTCAGGATCGAGCAGGATCTCGGCGCTTCTGCGCATTATGCGGGTCGCGCAGTTCTGAAGAAGTAATTTGCCGAAGGCCCGCTGCGCGTGACGTGGCGGGCCTTCAAAACTCAGGCCGCGAGCACCTCGAAAACGGCCGTATCGATCGTAAATGAGCCGTCGTCCTCGATGGCGAAGTGGCGGGTGACATGGCCGCTCGCCGACTTTTGCAGGAGACGAATCGCGGACGAGAATTCCGGTTCGGTTCCGATTCGCTCCACCCAGGACGCGAAGTCGAGCCGCAGCCGCGCGCCCATGCTGCGGCGGAGTGAGAAGCCCGCGCTCTGCAGTTCCCGCAGCCATTCTGAGATTGAATAGTCGCGCACATGCGAGGGGTCGCGCAAAAGCTCCACCGCCTGCAAATGCGTGTCGAGGAGCGGCGTGCCCGGAGAGACGACGTCCATGAAAATGGCCGTCGAACCTTCCTTCAGAATACGGCGCGCCTCCTGTAGAGCGCCTGGAAGATCGGTCCAGTGATGGGCGCTGAAGCGGCTTGCGACGAAGTCCGCCTCGCCATCGCCGAAGGGCAGGGTGTGGATGTCGCAAACTTGCGTCTCGATATTGGGAAGTCCGCGATTTCGTGCCGTCTCCGCCACAGCCGAGAGCATCTCCTGGGAGAGATCGCAGGCGACGACGCGGCGGGCGAAGCCCGCCATCGTGTAGCTGACATGCCCGCCGCCAGCACCAAGATCTATGGCCGTTTCCGGGTTAAGCTCGGCGATGCGTTCGGCAAGATAGGCAAGATCGGAGCCGCTCGCATGCACGGCGCTTGCCACATATGACGCGGCGCGAATGCCGAACTGGCGGTCGATGAGTACGTTCTGTGACATGCTCGAGGCCATGGGAGGTCCCTCTCAATCAGGCTTTTTGGGAACGCATGCGTCATATGCCGTCAGATGCGGCCACGAATCCAGTCTCCTTGTTCCTCCTTTCTGAACGCATGATGACGGGGGAGCTCGCCGCTGCGGGGAAGAAGGGAGACGAAAGGGCACCGGGCATCCGCGCCATCGGCTTCGATGTCTTAACGTGACAGCAAGAAAGGCGCCCCGAATTGGGACACCTCAATACCGGCTGTCACACCGTTTCTTTACCCTGGGTCTCTAGTGTCCAACTCGTGGGGACGGAAGGGTTCTGCGTACGTCCCCGCCGATCACCTCCAGTCTGAGTGAGCGTTGGGGTAGAGCGGCCGATGGCAACCCGGCAGCGTAAACAGTCGAAGCTTAAGCCGCTTGCCCTTCCGTTGGGCTGCCTCCTTGTGCTCGCCTATTTTTCCTATCATGCCGTTGAAGGGCATTATGGATTGGAGGCACTGGAGACGCTGGAAGCGCGCAAGGTCGAGCTCAACAAAGAGCTCGACGAGCTACTTGCGAAGCGCGCCAAGCTCGAGCGCCGGGTCGCTCTTCTGCGTCCAGATAGCCTCGACCGCGATATGCTCGATGAGCGCGCACGTCAGGCGCTCAATCTCGTTCATCCCACAGATATCGTGATTTACGACGCAGCTGACGGCAGCTGAGCATCGGCTTTTGTCGAGGCGCTTTTTCCCCTTCCTCCGGTCCGTGGGACGGCATGCAACCCTGCCTGTCTTGCGAAACGGGTTTCCCCGCCCATTTTCCCGTAATAGTGTGCGGCAGAAATTTCAGGAGGACTGGAATGGCGGCAGCCAAGACCCCGTCACAGACGGGGACCGGCCAGCGTAGGTCACGCTCGCGCTCGCAAAACTCTTCCGCGAAGACCCGCGGGAAGGCGAATGAGAACGGAAATCCCCCGGTAGGTGCAACGGCCGAGCGGCCGAACACCGAGACCGCTGAGAAGTCGGCGTTCGATCCGATCGTCTTTTCCAAGGACGAGGATCTGAAGGCCTATCGCGAGATGCTTCTCGTGCGGCGATTCGAGGAGAAGGCAGGCCAGCTTTACGGCATGGGCCTGATCGGCGGATTCTGCCATCTCTATATCGGCCAGGAGGCCGTCGTCGTCGGCATGCAAATGGCGTTGAAGGAGGGGGATCAGGTCACCACCACCTATCGCGACCATGGGCACATGCTTGCGACAGGTATGGACCCAAAAGGCGTCATGGCGGAGCTGACGGGTCGTCGCAGCGGCTATTCGCACGGCAAGGGCGGCTCCATGCATATGTTCTCGCGGGAGAAGAACTTCTTCGGCGGACATGGCATCGTCGGCGCCTCGGTGCCGATCGGGACGGGCCTCGCCTTCGCGAATCGCTATCGCGAGAACGATTGCGTCTCGATCACCTATTTCGGCGATGGCGCAGCCAATCAGGGACAGGTCTACGAGAGCTTCAATATGGCGAAGCTCTGGAGCCTTCCCGTCATCTACGTGATCGAGAACAATCAGTACGGCATGGGCACATCGGTAGCGCGCGCTTCGGCCACGACTGAATTGTGCAAGCGGGGCGAATCCTTCGATATCCCGGGCCACCAGGTGGACGGGATGGATGTGCGGGCCGTGAAGGCCGCCGGTGATTTTGCCGCCGAGCATGCCCGCTCCGGCAAAGGCCCGATGATCCTCGAGATGCTCACCTACCGCTATCGCGGCCATTCGATGTCGGATCCGGCCAAATATCGCTCGAAGGAGGAGGTGCAGAAGATGCGCACCGAACACGATGCGATCGAGCAGGTGAAGAAGCGGCTGATGGAAAGCCACGGCATGAGCGAAGATGACGTGAAGGCCGTGGACAAGGAAATCCGCGGCGTCGTGAACCAGGCGGCGGAATTCGCCCAGAACGATCCCGAGCCCGATCCGTCCGAATTGTGGACGGACGTGTACGTAGAAGCGTGAGGCCCTGCTGAATGCCGACCGAGATTTTGATGCCGGCCCTGTCGCCGACCATGGAGGAGGGAAAACTCTCCAAATGGACGGTGAAGGAGGGCGACGAGGTCGCCGCCGGAGATGTGATCGCCGAGATCGAAACCGATAAGGCGACGATGGAGGTGGAAGCCGTCGACGAGGGCAAGATTGCCAAAATTCTCGTCGAAGAGGGCACCGACGCCGTCAAGGTCAATACGCCGATCGCGCTGTTGCTCGGCGAAGACGAAAACGAAAGCGATCTCGAAAAAGCCGCCTCTGGAGACAAGGGAAGCAAGGCCAATGGCGGCTCTGCTCCCGCGACGCCGGAGCCCGAGGCTAAGGGGAAGGAACCTCAAAAGGAGGACGAAAAGCTCGGCCGCAAGGACGGACCCGTCTCCGTGCTCGTGGCGATGGACAAAGCCGAGCCGCCAGAAGATCCGGACGTGCCCGAAGGCACCGAGTTCGAAGAACAGACGGTGCGTGAGGCGCTGCGTGACGCCATGGCCGAGGAGATGCGCCGCGATGGCGATGTCTTCGTCATGGGCGAGGAAGTGGCCGAATATCAGGGTGCCTACAAGGTTACCCAGGGGCTTCTCGACGAGTTCGGCGAACGCCGCGTCATCGATACGCCGATCACCGAGCATGGTTTCGCCGGCCTTGGCGTGGGGGCGGCGTTCGCCGGCCTGAAGCCGATCGTTGAATTCATGACCTTCAACTTCGCCATGCAGGCGATGGATCAGATCATCAATTCGGCCGCGAAGACGCTTTATATGGCAGGCGGTCAGATGGGCTGCCCGATGGTCTTCCGTGGGCCGAATGGTGCCGCCGCCCGCGTTGCTGCGCAGCACAGCCAGGATTACGCGGCCTGGTATTCGCAGATCCCGGGCCTCAAAGTCATCCAGCCGCATACGGCGGCCGACGCGAAGGGTCTTCTGAAGGCGGCGATCCGTGATCCAAATCCCGTGATCTTCCTGGAAAACGAGATCCTTTACGGCCAGTCGTTTCCTGTTCCGAAGCTCGATGATTTCGTCCTGCCGATCGGCAAGGCGAAAATCGCGCGCAAAGGCTCGGATGCGACGATCGTGTCCTTCGGCATCGGCATGACCCATGCCCTGAAGGCGGCGGAGCAACTGGCCGAACAGGGCATCGATTGCGAAGTGATCGACCTCAGAACGTTGCGGCCGCTCGATATCGAGACGGTCATCCGTTCCGTGAAGAAGACCAATCGCTGTGTGACGGTGGAAGAAGGCTGGCCGCAGAACTCGATCGGCTCCTGGATCGCCTCGCAGCTGATGGTGAAGGCCTTCGATCACCTCGACGCGCCAGTCTTGTCGGTGACCGGCAAAGATGTGCCGATGCCGTATGCTGCCAACCTTGAAAAGCTCGCTTTGCCGAGCGCCAAGGAGGTGGTCGAAGCCGTGAAAGCGGTGAGCTATGCCGACTAGGCTGGCATTCGGAGTTTTGGGCGGGGCTTCTCTTGCGGGCCCCGCTTGCTCCGATTCCAGCCATTTTATGTGGAGCTGAAAACGAGCGATGGTTGAGCCCGCGGAAAGACAGGCGACCTACGCCGATCTTCAGGCGGTCCCGTCGCATCTCGTCGCCGAGATCATCGACGGGACGCTCGTCACGCATCCACGGTCGACACCTCGGCACAGCGTCGCCTCGTCGGTGCTGGGCATGAAACTGGGCGGCTTTCAGCTGGGCGGTGATGGACCGGGGGGATGGGTCTTTATGGACGAACCCGAACTACACCTCGGCCACAATGTTATTGTGCCGGATATCGCCGGGTGGCGCCGCGAGCGCCTGTCGGTGCTGCCTGAGACGGCATATCTGGAGACGGCGCCGGACTGGGTTTGCGAGGTGATCTCGGCCTCGACCGAAACCTATGACCGGGTGTCGAAGCGCAGGATTTATGCCGGTGCCGGTGTCTCGCATCTCTGGCTGCTCGACCCGCGCTCCAAGGTTCTGGAGGTCTTCGCGCTCGCCGGCGACAGCTGGCTGCTCGTCGGCACCTTCCGCGACGGGGACAATGTCGCTGCGCCCCCGTTTGACGTCATGACGTTTCCGCTGAGTGCGCTCTGGCCGCTCGATGTCGAGGGCGAAGTCTCGCCCAACGCGCAATAAAGAATTTCCGGAGAACCGGTTTATGTCGATCAATATCCTGATGCCCGCCCTGTCGCCCACCATGGAGAAGGGCAATCTCGCCAAATGGCACGTCAAGGAGGGCGATGCGGTCGCTCCGGGCGATGTCATTGCCGAGATCGAGACTGACAAGGCGACCATGGAAGTGGAAGCCATCGATGAGGGCACGGTCGCCAAGATCCTGGTCAGCGAGGGAACCGAGGACGTCGCGGTCAACGATGTGATCGCCATTCTCGCCGAAGAGGGCGAGGACGCAGATGCCGTGGAAGCTCCGGCAGAGGAAGCCCCGGCCCCCGCAAACGGCACGGGGGCTGATGCTTCGCCTCCAGAGCCGAAAGAGACTGAGGGCGGTGAAGCGGTCCCGCGCGAGGGGCTGCATGACGCCGACGCTGCGGAAAAATCGAAACCATCTCGCGAGACGGAGAAGTCGAACGGCAAGTCGTCCGGCCGAATTTTTGCCTCGCCGCTGGCAAAGCGCCTCGCGAAGGAGAAGGGCCTGGATCTGTCGGCGCTTTCGGGTTCCGGCCCTCACGGGCGTATTGTCAAACACGACATCGAGGAAGCGGTCGAAAAGGGGGAAGGCCAGGCCGCTGCCCCGGCTGCCGCAGAAACGGCACCCGCATCCGCGCCGAAAACGCCGGCACCGGCCGGCATGGGCGACGAGCAGATCCGCAAAATGTTCGTCGAGGGCAGCTACGAAGTCGTGCCGCACGATTCTATGCGGCGCACCATTGCCCGCCGCCTGGTCGAAGCGAAGACCACGATCCCACATTTCTATCTGACAAGCGATTGCGAGATCGATGCGCTCCTGAAGCTGCGTTCCGAGATCAATGCGGCCGCACCCGCTATCGACGACAAGCCGGCCTATAAGCTGTCTGTGAACGACTTCGTCATCAAAGCGATGGCCATGGCGCTGCAGGCCGTGCCGGAGGCGAACGTCACCTGGACGCAAGAAGCGATGCTGAAGCACAAGGGATCCGATGTCGGCGTCGCCGTCTCGATCCCGGGTGGCCTGATCACGCCGGTGATCCGCGATGCGGAGAAGAAGACCCTTTCTGTCATCTCGAACGAAATGAAGGATATGGCGGGCCGCGCGCGGCAGCGGAAGTTGAAGCCTGAGGAATATCAGGGTGGAACGACTGCCGTCTCCAATCTCGGCATGTACGGCATCCGTGATTTTGCGGCCGTGATTAATCCGCCTCACGCGACTATCCTGGCCGTCGGTGCCGGCGAAAAACGCGCCGTCGTGCGCGAGGACAGGGTCACGGTCGCCTCGATCATGACGGTGACATTGTCGACGGACCATCGCGCAGTGGACGGTGCGCTGGGAGCCGAGATGCTTGCCGCTTTCAAGCGTTATATCGAGAACCCCATGACGTTGCTGATCTGAGCGGCACGGAGTTGATGCGTCTCATAAGTGACCGCCCGCGATTGCGGGCGGGACTGGCGGTTGCCGGCATCCTTGCCGTGACGGCCGCCATCCTCCTCGCCATGGGGCGGATCCCGATCTGCGAATGCGGTCGCGTCGAGCTCTGGTACGGAGATCCGAACGGACCGGGGAATTCCCAGCACCTGTCGGATTGGTACACGCCCTCGCATATCATCCACGGCTTCTTGTTCTACGGCGCGCTGTGGCTCCTGGCCCGGAACTGGTCGGCGATCAGGCCGATCGGAGTGCGTTTGGTCCTGGCGACTCTGGTCGAAGCGGCCTGGGAGATTGTCGAAAACTCGCCCTGGATCATCGATCGCTACCGCGAGGTGACGATCGCCGCCGGCTACAATGGCGACAGCGTCCTCAATTCTCTGTCGGACATCGTAGCGATGATGGCGGGCTTCTGGTTCGCACGCATATTGCCCGTATGGGCGACCGTGTTGATTGCCGTTGCCATGGAGCTCCTGGTCGGATGGCTGATCCGAGACAATCTCACATTGAATGTCTTGATGCTGTTGTGGCCGCTCGATGCGGTGCGCGAGTGGCAGGCGGGCGCGGCACCTCTTTGAAAGCTCGGCGGAAGCTATCTGGAGGGGCGGATCGAGCCGGTGATAATGCTGTCGTCGCGCTCGTCCCTTGCCGCCACAAGCGCTCCGGCATCCATCCTCTGCATCGCGAGTTCCGTCGCGAGTTTGTCGAGGCTATAGCTGGTGAGCTTGACACCGGCGACTGAGACGACGGCAATCAGCGCTGCAATCAGCGCATATTCGCTCGTACTGTTGCCGGCGTCGTCGCGCCAAAATCGTCTTGTGGAATCGCCCATATCCCATCCCCCTGGGTTCTCCACAAGATAGAGAAGAAGCCTTGCAGGATGGTAAACCGCGTGTTTCCGGCAACGGTGAAAATGCGCGGAAAATGGTGCGGCAGCTTTTGTCGCGCCCAGAACGTTGCATGCAGCAGGCTGAGATAGCGTGTTGTCGCGTGAGAGGGTCCCGGATGTTTCTGTCGGTTTTCGATATCTTCAAAATTGGCATCGGTCCGTCGTCGTCGCACACGATGGGGCCGATGGTGGCGGCGGGACGCTTTCTCAACCTCATCCGTGATGGCGATTGGCCGCGTCCTGCCGGCGTCGAGCCAGCGCGGCTCGCCGTCAGCCTGCACGGCTCGCTCGCGTTCACAGGCAAAGGCCACGGCAGCGACCGCGCGATCCTTCTTGGCCTGATGGGCGAGAGCCCTCGAGACATCGATCCATTCCGCATCAATGAGATCATTGCAGGGGTTCACGAAACCGGGATGGTGACCCCGGCGGGGCACCCGGCCTACCAGTTCAATCCCGGAAATGATCTTGTCTTCGACTTCGACACGCCGCTCCCTGGCCACGCGAACGGCATGCGGTTTTCGGCTTTTGCCGCCGATGGGCGCCGGCTCGTGCAACAGATCTATTATTCGGTCGGTGGCGGTTTCGTCGTCACCGATGAGGAACTGGCGCGCACCTCCGCTGACGATTCCCCGGTTACCGACACCTCTCCCGTACCTTATCCCTTCGCAAGTGCCAGGGAGATGCTGGCGATGGGAGAGAGCTCGGGGCTCAGCATCGCAGAGATGAAAGAGGCAAACGAACTCGCGCGCGGGCAGGAGAGCCAGGCTCTCGTCTCGGGCTTGGAGCGCATCTGGGACGAGATGCGCGCCTCGGTGGAGCGCGGGCTTTCGGGCGAAGGCGATTTGCCCGGTGGCCTTGGCGTCAAGCGCAGAGCGCGCGAACTCCATGATCGTCTGCAGCATGAGAGCGGTGCCAACGCGCTCCAGCCGCACCGCGTGATGGATTGGCTGAGCGTCTATGCCATGGCGGTCAACGAGGAGAACGCCGCCGGCGGCAAGATCGTCACCGCCCCGACGAACGGGGCGGCGGGGGTCGTCCCGGCGGTCGTCCATTATTACCTCGACCATTGTATCGGAGCATCGCGGGAGGGTGTGCGCACCTTCATTCTGACGGCGGCCGCGATCGGCGGCATCATCAAGCACAACGCGTCGATCTCGGGCGCTGAGGTCGGCTGTCAGGGGGAGGTGGGTTCGGCCTCTGCGATGGCGGCGGCTGGGCTCGCGGCGGCCCTCGGCGCCACCAATGCTCAGATCGAGAACGCTGCCGAAATCGCGCTTGAACACCATCTCGGCATGACCTGCGATCCGATTGCGGGACTCGTTCAGGTCCCCTGCATCGAGCGCAATGCGCTCGGGGCGGTGAAAGCTGTCACCGCCGCGTCTCTCGCCATGCGCGGCACCGGGGACCATTTCGTCCCCCTCGACAAGTGTATCGAGACGATGCGTCAGACCGGCCGCGACATGCACGAGAAGTACAAGGAAACCTCGAAGGGCGGTCTCGCGGTCAACGTCATCGAGTGCTGACGCCTCGGCTCTGCGTGCCCATGCGGGCCGTGGCTTGGTGTATCGCCCCGATCGTACGATTTTAGCCTGAAGCGACTGTTGAAGCTGGGGAGGGTGCCGGCTTTCCCCTTCACGGACGTTGCCGTCGGGACTAAATCGAAGGCATGGCGCTGCATCTTCTGAAGCTCTGTGTGGGCGCGGAATCAATCGACGACCTAAAGAACTGGATCGAACGGCGGCTTGCTGAGCGCGAGCAAGCTGGCGAGCCGGCTGAGCATGCCCATGTCACCCGCATGGTGCCGCGTCGCCGCGACGAGCTTCTGGCCGGCGGCTCCCTCTACTGGGTCATTAAAGGCAATGTGCAGGTGCGACAGCGCCTCTCGGATATCCGAGTCTTTCAGGACAGCGAAGGCGTTCAGCGCTGCCGTCTCGTGCTCGATCCGGAACTGGTGCCGACCGCCTGGCAGCCCCGGCGTGCCTTCCAGGGATGGCGCTATCTGAAGCCTGAAGATGCTCCTGCCGATCTCGGCGGCGATGTCGACGGCTTCGGGGAGCTTCCCGCAGACCTACGTGGCGAGCTGGCGGCGCTCGGCCTGCTGTAAGCGCTTTAGACCGCGATATTGTCGATGAGACGCGTGCCCCCCAGCCAGGCGGCTGCAAGGAGGCGGGCCGGACCATCCGAAAGCTCTGCGAGGGGCTGCAATGTCTCGCTGTGTCGGAGCGAAATGTAGTCGACGCGAAAACCCGCCTCACTCAGCCGCTCTTGGACGTCATTGACGGTGCTGCCGGCAGGGGCGCCTGCACGCAGAGCCTCTGCTGCCCCTTGCAGAGAGGAATAGATCAGCGGTGCCCTCCGGCGTTCTTCAGCACTCAGATAGGCGTTGCGCGAGGACAGGGCGAGCCCGTCGGCCTCACGTGCGGTCGGCGCCGCAACGATGCGCGTGGGCAGCCTCAGATCGCTCACCAGCCGCCGGACGACGAGCAGCTGCTGATAATCCTTTTCTCCGAACACCGCCTCGTCGGGAAAGCACGAGATCAGAAGCTTCGAGACGACGGTGGCGACACCCTCGAAGAAATGTGGGCGGAAATCGCTTTCCAGCCCTTCGCTCGGTCCGGCCACTTTGACTGTCGTGGCGTAGCCTGCGGGATACATTTCCTCGGCACTCGGCGCGAAAACCAACGGCACGCCGACCCTTCCAAGCGCCTCCAGGTCCGCTTCCGGGCGCCTTGGATAGCGAGAGAAATCCTCTTCGGGTCCAAACTGCGTCGGATTGACGAAGATGCTCACCACCACCCGGTCGCAGCGTTCTGCCGCAAGCTCCACGAGTTGGAGATGACCGGAATGCAAGGCGCCCATCGTGGGCACCAGTGCGATCGTTTCGTCAGCGGCACGCCAGCTGTCGATCCGGTCCCTGAGATTGGCGATACTCGTCGCGATATCGGGATGCACGTCGATCCTCGGATATGTGAAAGCTGCCGAAGCGGTAATCGGCCATGCTGACTTGCGCAAGGTGCCGCGCAGACCACATCCTGCGAAAAGGAGATGCGCAAGGCGATGACCAAGGGCAAAGACATCACGACCCCCGGACGGGATCTTCCGTCTGAGAAAAGCCGCTCGAGCCGCGGCGAAATCGACGCATTTTTGAAACAGGCGAACAGCCTTGCACCGGTGAGCGGCGATGCGCGCGGCCGCCTGGTCTTCGCGCTCGATGCCACGATGAGCCGTCAACCTACCTGGGATCTCGCCTGCGGCTTGCAGGCCGAAATGTTCAAGGCCGCGGCCGATGTCGGCGGGCTGACCGTGCAGCTTGTCTTTTTCCGCGGCTTCGGCGAATGCCGTGCCTCCCGCTGGGTTGCCGACCCAGAGGCCTTGCGGGACTTGATGGTCCGGATCGGCTGCCGCGGGGGCAAAACTCAGATCAAGAAAGTGCTCGCGCACACCCGCCGCGAGACCGAGAAGAGGCCGATTGCCGCTCTCGTTTATGTGGGCGATGCGATGGAAGAGGAGGTCGACGAATTGTCGAATATCGCCGGCGAACTCGGTCTCCTCGGCGTGCGCGCGTTCATGTTTCACGAAGGGCGGGACCCGCGTGCCGAAGCGGCGTTCCGCGAGATCGCGCGCCTGACGCGGGGCGCCTATCTGCCGTTCAATTCAGCCTCAGCGTCAGAGCTGAAAGACCTGCTTGGGGCGGTCGCGACTTATGCTGCAGGCGGCCTCAAAGCCCTGGAAGCATCGGGCTCGTCTGCGGCGCGTCGGCTGTTGCCATCGCTGAAGTGAGCCCACGATGATCAGAGGCCTTTTCATCCTGATCGCGGCTGTGGCCGCGATCTATCTGCTCTTTCGCGTCTTCTTGACGGCGTCTCCGGCAAGGCTTGCGGGGACGGTGCGTCTAGGGGCGGGGATCGCTCTAGGGCTCGTTGCCCTCGGCCTTTTGATCGTGGGCCAGTTTGCATTTGCCCTTCCGGTCGCGATCTTTGCGTTCTCGCTTTTGCGCAAGAGCTGGGCACGGCGAGGAGGGGCTGCAAGGAACCAGTCGACGGTGCGCTCGGCCGGGTTTGAGATGACCCTCGATCATGCGACCGGCGAGCTCGATGGCACGGTTCTGGCCGGGCGCTACGAGGGGCGGCTCTTGTCGGAACTCACGTTTGAGGAACTCACCTTGGTCGCCCGCGATATGACGGGCGACCCGGAATCACTCAGGCTTCTGGAAAGTTATCTCGACCGGGCGCATCCCCGATGGCGAGACGACATGCAGGCTGATGCCGACATGGGGGCAGGCCCGGCGCGCAGCGCGAGCGGAATGAGCACGCAGGAAGCCTATGATATTCTTGGGCTTCAGACGGGCGCCGGCGAGGCGGAAATCCGCCAGGCCCATCGACGGCTGATGAAGCAGGTCCATCCCGACCGCGGCGGCTCCGCCGCTCTGGCTGCCAGAATCAACCAAGCCAAAGAGTGGCTTTTGAGAGAACACCGCTGAACTCCGTTTACGCAACGAACACTCCAGAGGACGGGGTCAGTTCGGCAGGGCGAGGCAGGAGAAGGACTTGCGCTTCAAGCTTGCGCAGGCAGCGCGCGCTTCGTTCTTTCCGGAAAAGCCGGCGAAGCGGGCGCGGTAGAGCGTCTCACCGCTCTTCTCGACCGGCTGCGTGAACGGGGTCGCCGAGGCGAGCACTGTTCCACCATTGCGCTTGGCTTTGTCCAGGAGGGTGCGTGCGCCTTCCTCGCTCGGCGTTGCGCCGATCTGGATGTGCCATCCGCCAGGTGCAAGGCGCGGTTCCGAATAGCCCCTGCGCGTCCGGACCGAAACGAGCGGCTCCTCGTCTGCCGCACCTTCAGCTGCGTGCAAGGCGGGTTGCCCGAGAGCTGCGGCGCGGCGGTCTGCCATCCGCGTGAGGGCGGCAATCGGATCTTCTCCGGCAGTGTCGGATGCATAGGCGAGGCGAGCGACCTCCGTCGCCTCCTCGATGCGTGCGGCGATCGGATCGTAGCCGCTTGCGAGCTGCCGCGGCGCTGCGGGCCTGTTGGCCGGGGCCGAGACTGCGAGGATCGCGGCCTGCGCTGAGTCACCGCTGCTGATGCCGGGAGCGGCCGAAGCAAACGCCATCGTAGGTGCGAGTGCGGGCCGTGCATGCGGAAGCCGCGACGGCTCGGGAACATGCGCAACGACCATCGGCGCGGTCCGGAGGCCAGGCTTGGCATCGTCGAGGTAACGATGGATGAGATCGACCATATGAGCGTTTCGGGAGGCGCCGCTGCGTCCGCCCATCACCACGGCAATGATATGGCGACCGTCGCGCTCAACCGACGTGACGAGGTTGAAGCCCGAGTCACGAGTGTAGCCGGTCTTGATACCGTTCATGCCGTTCACCTTGCCGAGAAGGTGATTGGTGTTGCGGTATGTGCGTCCCTTCCAGGTGAAGGTGCGGGTGCCGAAATATTTGAAATAGCGGGGGAAGCGATCGTGGAGCGCGAGGCCGAGGCGGGCCATGTCGTGCGCGGTGGTCATCTGTTCGGAGTTGGGCAGGCCGTTCGCCGTGCGAAAGGTGGTGGAGATCATTCCGAGGCTATGGGCTTTCGAGGTCATCTTGCGGGCGAAAGCCGCTTCGGAGCCCGAGATGTTCTCAGCCACGACCACTGCGACGTCGTTTGCCGACTTCACGCAGAGAGCCTTGATGGCATCTTCGACCCGGATCGTCTGACCCGGGCGCAAGCCGAGCTTGGAAGGCGGACGGCTTGCCGCTTCCTTGGAAACCTTGAGCTGGCTGTTGAGGCTGAGACGACCGCTGTCGAGCTCCTCGAAGAGGAGGTAGAGGGTCATCATCTTCGTCAGGGATGCAGGATAACGCAGCTCATCGGCGCGATCCTCATAAAGGATACGCCCAGTCTTCGCGTCCATCACGAGACCAGCGTATTTCTCATTGGCCGAGGCGCTGCCTGCGAACGCAACAAGGAAAACCGCCACGGCAATGGTCACCCATGTGCCCGAGCGCAAGATTCCTTCGACCGGATTTAGACGACCCTGTCTCAATTTTGACCCCACTGACGTCAGCCGCACGGGAGCCTATGACGCCGTTACCCCTTGATCCTCCGTGCTTATGCTTGCCCCAAGCTAGGAGGAGCGTCGTTACCGGACGGTAAACAGACGCCATTTTGATTGCACTGAATTGCGTGCGAATGGCAACCGGGCGGGAGCCTTTTTCATGTTGCGTTGCAACATATCGCTTGCGAATTTTGTGCGATGCACATATATGGAAGTCACGCACCAGCGGAGCCGGACGATGGGCCCGTGTAGCGCCACTTACTTGGGGGTTTGTGATGACCAACGCATTTGAAGATTTGCAGAAAATGAGCACGCTCGGCATGGATAAAGCGATGCAGAGCTTCGGTTTGGTGTCGAAGCGGATGCAGGCCATTGCCGCGGAGACGGCGGACTATTCCAAGAAGTCGTTCGAGGATACGGCGGCTCACGTGGAAAGCCTGATGGGCGTCAATTCGCTCGACAAAGCGATCGAAGCCCAGACGCAATATGCGCGGTCGAGCTACGAGGGTGCTGTTGCTCAGGCGACCCGCATCGGCGAGCTCTACGTCGACCTCGCCCGCGACATGATCAAGCCGTTCGAGGACTTCGCCGCAAAGCGCGCCTGAACGAGGCGCCAGACTTTCCAGTCTCTCAAAGCCCGGCCTTGGTCGGGCTTTTTTGTTGCCCGGTTTGTGCGGGGGCATGTCGCCTGTGACATGTCCCACGCGACCGGGCGTTTTTTATTTCCTGCATCTCCACCCCTACCCACCGCCCCATTACGGCTCTAACATTCTAGCCGTGCCTACCTAAATAAGGCTGGCAGGAGGGTATGATCAGGGGAGACCGAGGCGTTTCATGGCCAAAGACGACCGCGACGATTCCGGCAACAAAAATGGCACCGGGACGGTTGTCGTCACGAAGACGAAGCCGAAAACCCAGCGTCCGAACCTCTATCGCGTCCTTCTCCTGAACGACGATTACACGCCGATGGAGTTCGTCGTGCACGTTTTGATGCGTTTCTTCCAGAAGAACCAGGAAGCGGCGACGCAGATCATGCTTCACGTGCACAACAACGGCGTCGGTGAGTGCGGCGTGTTCACTTACGAGGTGGCAGAGACAAAAGTGACTCAGGTGATGGACTTTGCACGCCAGCACCAGCATCCTCTGCAATGCGTAATGGAAAAGAAGTAGCGAACGGAGTCGATCGGAAGGGCTATAACGTGCCATCATTTTCCCGCTCACTGGAGCTGGCGCTGCACAGAGCGCTCGCTTCCGCAAACGAACGTAGTCAGGAATACGCAACGCTTGAGCATCTGCTCTTGGCGCTCGTCGATGACAAAGACGCCGCCGCCGTCATGCGCGCTTGCGGTGTCGATCTGGACCGGTTGAAAGCTGATCTGACGGAATACGTCGATACAGAGCTTGCCAACCTCGTGAGCCAGACGGAGGACGATTCAAAGCCGACAGCCGGCTTCCAACGCGTCATCCAGCGTGCCGTCATCCACGTTCAATCCTCCGGCCGTGAAGAAGTGACGGGAGCCAATGTGCTCGTTGCGATCTTCGCGGAGCGTGAGAGCCATGCGGCCTATTTCCTGCAAGAGCAGGATATGACGCGCTACGACGCGGTGAATTATATCTCGCACGGCATTGCGAAACGTCCCGGCCTTTCGGAGCCGCGGCCGTCGAAGGGCGCTCCGGAGACCCCGGGAAAGGCCGCGCCGGACGAGGAGGGCGAGGCTTCCGCTGGCAACGCGCTCGACGCCTGGTGCGTCAACCTCAACGAAAAGGCCATCCGCGGGAAAATCGATCCCTTGATCGGCCGTGAAGGCGAGGTGCGGCGGACGATCCAGGTCCTGTGCCGGCGCTCGAAGAACAACCCGCTCTATGTCGGCGATCCCGGCGTCGGAAAGACGGCCATTGCCGAGGGGCTGGCCAAGCGCATCGTGGAAGGCAATGTGCCGGACGTTCTCAAGGACGCCACGATCTTTGCCCTCGACATGGGCGCTCTTCTTGCTGGCACGCGGTATCGTGGCGACTTTGAGGAGCGTCTGAAGCAGGTCATCAAGGAGATCGAGGCGTTTCCGGGCGCGGTGATGTTCATCGACGAGATCCATACCGTGATCGGTGCTGGTGCCACGTCGGGCGGCGCGATGGATGCGTCGAACCTCTTGAAGCCGGCTCTGGCTTCCGGTTCGATCCGCTGCATCGGCTCCACCACCTACAAGGAATATCGCCAGTTCTTCGAGAAGGACCGGGCGCTTGTCCGGCGCTTCCAGAAGATCGACGTGAACGAGCCTTCGATCCCAGACACCGTCGACATCCTCAAAGGCCTGAAGCCTTATTTCGAGGAGCATCACGAGGTTCGCTACACCAACGATGCCATCCGCACGGCGGTGGAGCTCTCGGCCCGCTATATCAACGACCGCAAGCTCCCTGACAAAGCGATCGATGTCATCGACGAGAGCGGTGCCTCGCAGAAGCTGATGCCGGAGAGCCGGCGCAAGAAGCTGATTGGCGTGAAGGAGATCGAATCCACGATCGCGACCATGGCGCGGATTCCGCCGAAGTCGGTCTCGAAGGACGATGCGGAGGTGCTCCAGCATCTGGAGACCAACCTGAAGCGCGTCGTGTTCGGGCAGGAGCAGGCGATCGAAGCGCTTTCCTCGGCGATCAAGCTCGCACGTGCGGGCCTGCGCGAACCGGAGAAGCCGATCGGCAACTACCTCTTCTCCGGCCCGACCGGCGTCGGCAAGACGGAAGTGGCGCGTCAGCTCGCGGATCTGCTCGGTGTGCATCTCCTGCGTTTCGACATGTCGGAATATATGGAACGGCACACCGTCTCGCGTCTGATCGGTGCGCCTCCAGGCTATGTTGGCTTCGATCAGGGCGGCATCCTGACGGATGGCATCGACCAGCACCCGCATTGCGTGCTCCTGCTCGACGAGATCGAGAAGGCGCACCCGGATATCTTCAATATTCTTCTGCAGGTGATGGATCACGGCAAGCTGACCGATCACAACGGCAAGCAGGTCGACTTCCGCAACGTCATCCTCATCATGACGACCAATGCGGGAGCCGCCGATCTCGCCAAGCCGGCGATCGGGTTTGCATCAAGCAAGCGCACCGGCGACGACGAGGAGGCGATCAACCGCCTGTTCACGCCGGAATTCCGCAACCGTCTCGACGCGACGATCGCGTTTGGCTCGCTGCCGCCGGCGGTGGTCAACATGATCGTGCAGAAGTTTATTCTGCAACTGGAGGCACAGCTCGCCGATCGTGGCGTCACCTTCGAGCTCGACGAGGCGGCCACGACCTGGCTTGCCGAGAACGGCTACGACGAACGCATGGGTGCTCGCCCGCTTGGCCGCCTCATCCAGGAGGTGATCAAGAAGCCTCTGGCCGAAGAGGTGCTGTTCGGGCGCTTGCAGAAGGGCGGCATCGTCAAGGTGACGGTTGAGGAGAAGGAAGACGGGACCACGGGCCTGAAGCTCGAATCGATCCCGGACGAAAATGCCCGGCCGAAGCCGAAGCCCGCGCTGAAGAGCAAGAGTTCGACCAAGCGTACCAAAGCCGAAAGCAAGAAACCGCCGAAGAAGGGCGGAGGCTCGGTGCCGAGCGTGCCATTGAAAGTGGAGTAAGACCCTCAAAGAGGACGGTGGGCGGCAGGCCCATCGTCCTCTTCTCCAAAGCGGGCCGGTTCGCCTTCTGGCGCGCCGGCTTTTCCATGCAGCGCCCGGCGATGTTCCGTCTCGGGACGTTCGCGATCCTCCCGCCATCTCCCGAAGAATGCAGGAGCCAATGCGCGACGAAGATACAGGACTGCGCTGGTTCCTGCGCGGAGTGGGCGGCATCGTCTCGGTGCCAGCCTTTATTCTGATGGCGTCTTTCATCGGTTTCGGGGTCTTGTGCCGGGAATCGGGGATCACTCTCGGGCAGGCCGTCTTCATGACAGGCTTCGTCTGGGCTTTGCCGAGCCAGCTCGTGCTCGTGGGCGCCATGGCGGCGGGAACATCTGTCGTCGTTGCAGGCGTTGCCGTTGCGCTCTCCGCCATCCGTCTGATGCCGATGACGGCGGCATGGGTGCCACTTGTGCGTGGCCCGAAGACCCGCAAATGGCAGCTCATCCTCATGTCTCACTGCGTTGCCGTGACGGCCTGGGTATGGAGCGTGATGCGCCTGCGTGACACGCCGCCGGACAAGCGTGCGGCCTATTTCGCCGGGTTTGGTGCGACCCTCATCTCCGTCAATGTCTGCATCACTGCGATCAGCTACGCAAGTGCCGCTTCTCTGCCGCCGCTTTTGGCTGCTGGCCTCTTCTTCCTCACGCCGATGTATTTTTTGACGGCTCTGACGGCCTCTGCGCGCCTTGCCGCCGAGCGTTTCGCGCTCGTCTTTGGGCTTGTGCTGGGGCCTGTCTTGCGGGCGTCAGGGATTGGCCTCGATCTCCTTTGGGCCGGAGTGATCGGCGGAACTCTCGCCTTTGCAGCCCACAAGCTTCTGCACGCCAAGCAGGCCGGCTCATGACGCAAAGCGAGTTTAGCCCGTATCTCTTCATTCTGATCGCCGGCACATGCGCGACAGATATCTGGCGCTGGCTCGGCGTCCTCGTCGGCGCGCGCCTCAAGGAAGAATCGGACCTTCTCTTATGGGTGCGGGCCGTCGCGACGGCTCTTGTCGCTGGCGTCATCGGCAATCTGATCGTTTCGCCGAGCGGGGCTCTCGCTGAAGTGCCGCTTTTGATCCGACTGGGGGCGGGCGCTTTTGGCTATGTGGCTTTCTGGTTCGGCCGGAAGAGCGTTCTTGTCGGAGTGCTCGCCGCAGAGGCGGCGCTGCTCGGCGCCGCCTGGGCTTTCAGCGCTCTGTGATCAAGCTCCACCAAGGGCGGCTTTGATCTTCATCGCCTGCTCCTGAAGGACGGCCTGATCGGCCATGTCGCCGCTATGCGGCTTCAACTCGACGCCCTCAAAGCGCGGCAGAACGTGGAAGTGCGTGTGGAAAATCACCTGACCGCCGGCCGGCTCGGAAAACTGGCTGATCGTCAGACCATCCGCTTCAAAGGCTTTGACCACGGCGCGGCCGAGCCTTTGCACGGTGGCCATCAGGTTCTGCAGATCGTTCAGGTCGATATCGAGAATGTTGCGCGACGGCGCCTTCGGAATGACCAGGCAGTGACCGTCGCCACGGGGCATGATGTCCATGATGGCGAGCGTGTGGTCGTCCTCGAAGAGCTTGATCGCCGGGATCTCGCCGCGGAGGATTTTGGCGAAGACATTGTCGTTGTCGTAGGGTTGGCTCATTGCGCGCTCCTTGAATATGCCGCTGGGCTCGCCTCAGGCCTCTCCCTTTCGGAACGGCGTGTGCTCGGCGAGGATGCGATTTTCCAATTCCACGTGTCGCCGCTCGCTTGCAAGGTAATCCGCCACGGCGCTACGAAATCTCGGTTCGGCGATGAGGTGAGCCGAGTAGGTGGTGACCGGAACGTAGCCTCGGGCGAGCTTGTGGGGTCCCTGGGCGCCCGCTTCGACGCGCGTGAGCCCATGCGCGAGGGCATAGTCGATCGCCTGATAATAGCAGAGCTCGAAGTGCAGGCAGGGATGCTCTTCGATGCAGCCCCAATAGCGTCCGTAAAGCGTATCGCTGCCGATGAAGTTGAGCGCGCCCGCGACGTAGCGACCGGCGCGTCTGGCGAGGATCAAGACGATCTGGTCGGCCATGCGTTCGCCGATCAGCGAGAAGAACCTGCGATTGAGATAAGGGCGGCCCCATTTTCGGGCGCCGGTGTCCATATAAAACTCGAAGAAGGCATCCCAATGCGCCTCGGTGAGGTCGGCGCCTGAAACCCATTCCACCTCCACGCCGTCTTCGAGGGCGTCGCGGCGTTCCTTCCGGATGCCCTTGCGCTTGCGCGAGGAGAGGTCACCCAAAAAGTCCTCGAATGTCTCATAGCCGTTGTTCGTCCAGTGAAACTGCTGGTCCGTACGGACGAGGAAGCCGACATCTTCCAGTTCTAACGCCTCCGCCTCCGGCAGAAAGGTGACATGGGCCGAGGAGGCATCGTGCAGCCGGGTGACTTCGGCAATGCCGGCCGCAAGAATTTGACGCCGCGCCTCGGCTTCGGGGCCTGGCGCCACGAGAAGACGGCGGCCGGTGACAGGGGTGAAGGGGACGGAGATCTGGATCTTGGGATAGTAGCGGCCGCCCGCGCGCTCGAACGCATCGGCCCAGCCGTAGTCGAAGACGTATTCGCCCTGCGAGTGGCTTTTCAGATAGCACGGGACGACGCCCCAGACCTCGCTGCTCTCACCGCCTGCAATGAGGTGACGAGGCGCCCATCCGGTGCGGGCCGTGGCGCAGCCGGCCCGCTCCAGTGCCTCCAGAAAGTCCCAGGACAGGAAGGGGTTGACGTCGGTGCCGGGTGGATTGGCGCAGCGATCCCACGCCAGGCGGTCGATCTCGCGCAAGCCGGAGATCACACGCAGATTGATGGAAGAGGAGCCGTTCTCCATGCGGGCAATGGTAATGCGAAAGACGCCTGCCGCAATGGCGGCGAGAGAAGAATTGGATGAAGCTTCTCAGGCGATAAAGCCCTCGAACGTGATCTGATCGCTCCACCTTTCGGCTGTCTCCCGCTGCTTCCCGTTGCGCACGGTCCAGCAAATGAGCGGGTTGTCGGGCGCCGCCTCTCGGAAAAGCGGTGCGAAATGAGGAAGGTCGGCGACCCGGCACGAGGCGAAATCGAGACCCAGTCGCTGGATCGCCGCGATATGGCAATGGCAGGCTGTGACGTTGCCTTCGAGGGTCAGCCCGAGCGGACGGGTGCGCGTCACCCGCTGCATATCGTGGAGCAAAAAAGGATCGAACGACATGATGGCAAGTGGCCCGTCGTAATCGGCGATGGCTTTTCCGATCACTTCCGCAAATCCTGCGTCCCGCGAGGGGATGCTCTTCAGCTCGAGGACGATGGGCACGCGGCCCCCGACGAGCGAGAAGAGGTCGGACAGCCTCGGGATGGTCTCTTTGGTGCCTGAAAGCCGAAGGGGCACCAGATCCTCCGCCTTCCGGTCGCGAAACGCGCCTTCGGCTCCCGTCATGCGCGCCAGCTCGTCGTCATGAAAGACCATTGCAACGCCGTCGGCAGAGGGATGCGCATCACATTCGATTCCGTAGCCGTGCTCGATCGCGGCCTCGAAAGCCGCGAGTGAGTTTTCAGGCCGGCCCTTCGAGACGTCGTGCAGTCCGCGATGGGCGAGGGGACGCGATGCGATGAACGAGAGGGAGCCGAAACGCGACATAGCTTTAGCCGATCGCCACGATGGCTTCGATCTCGACCGCTGCGTCGAGCGGCAGCGCGGGCACGCCGACCGCCGAACGGGAATGCATCCCGCGTTCACCGAGCACCTCGGCGAGGAGATCGGAGGCGCCGTTGATCACGAGATGCTGCTCGGCGAACGAGGGATCGCTCGCCACAAATCCAGTGATTTTCACGAGAGCGCCGAGCCTATCCCAATCGCCATCAAGGGCAGCGTTGATCTGTGCCAGAATATTGATGGCGCAGAGACGGGCTGCCTTTTGGCCATCGGCCACGGGGAGCGCGCCGCCGAGCTTGCCTGTCACGGCGAGCTGGCCCGCCTCGATCGGCAGCTGGCCGGAAATGAACAGGAGGTCGCCATGGCGGCTATAACTCTTGTAATTGGCCGCCGGTGCCGCTGCATTCGGCAGTGTGATACCCAGGGATGCCAGCTTGTCCGTGACGCTCATCTCATATCTCCCGCGCATTGCGCACTGCAGTCTAATCGGTTGATTTTCTGCCAGTCGCGTTCATTCTGACGGCTGAAGCGAAAGCGGTCTCGCTTTCGCCGCACTCCTGGTCTTGAAGCCGCCCATGCAGACGATCCGTCCTGTTCATCTTGCCGTCTCGATGCTCGCCGTGGGTTTTCTGACCGCTGCGACGCCTCTGCCAGCCCCTCAGCCGGTGACCGCTCCGGTGCCGCATCGCGCCGTCTACGCTATCACGTTGGCGAAGTCGACGGATGCGTCAGGCATCACCGATGCTCGCGGGCGCATGGTTTTCGAGGTCTCCGGCAACGCCTGCGAAGGCTATACGATGACGCAGCGTCTCGTCGTCAATCTGGTCGGCGGAGAGGGGGGAGATCGCCTCCTCGATTTCCGCGTGTCGACGTTCGAAGACGGGCAGGGCGGCCTCTACCGCTTTTCCTCGGACACCTATCTCAATGATCAGGTGGTCGAGCAGATCGAGGGCGTGGCGCACCGGCAGAACGGCAAAGTGGTCGTCGACCTGACGACGCCAAAGGACAAGACGGTCGAGCTCGGCGCGGCCCCGCTTTTCCCGGGCCAGCATCTCAATGCGCTGCTTGCTGCTGCCCGTACCGATCAACGTTTTTTGTCGAGCGTGATCTATGAAGGCTCAGGCTCAGGTGAGACGGCGGACACGGCGACTGCAGTCATCGGTTTGCCGGACAAACTGACGGCCGATGGCACTCCTTCTGGTCTGCCGGACAGTCCGCTCGTCAAGTGCCGGCACTGGCCGGTATCGGTCGCCTACTTCAAGGATGGCGAGGAAGCGAAGCCGGAAAGCGGCGAAGAAATGCCGGCTTATCAGATGAGCTTCACACTCTACGAGAACGGCGTCACGCGCAATCTGGTGATGGATTATGGCGACTATGTTCTCAACGGGGAACTCCAGCGGATTGAGCCGCTTGCCAGCAAGCCCTGCAAGAGCCAGTAGCGCAGCTCGCACAAATCAGACGCTCAGAGGCGCGTGTCGCCTTCTCGCTTCTTGGGCTTTCCCGCCTCGAAGGTGAGCCCGAAATCGACACCGTGTGCGCCGAATTTTGCGCGGATCCGGTCGATCGCTTCTTCCACCTGAGCGCGGCGGCCGGCTTCCGGATCGAGAAGATCGAGCGGGTCGGCCCGCGCAGCATCCTGAAGTTCGCTGACGCCGATGCCGAGAAGCCGGTAGGACGAGCCGCCGAGCTCTTTGAGAAGAAGCTCGCGCCCGTTGCGAAAGATCTTGTCGGCGAGAGACGTCGGATCGCTCAGGGCGCGACTGCGGGTCAGCGTGCGGAAATCCGATGTTTTGAGCTTGAGCACGACGGTCTGGCCGGCGAGCGTCTTTTCCTTGAGGCGGGCCGAAACCTTTTCGGAGAGTCGCCGCAGGACGGGCATCAATTCGCTCTCGAGAGCGAGGTCGGTTTCGAATGTGGTCTCGGCCGAAATGCTCTTCGCCTCCCGCTCGGACTTGACGGGCCGGGCGTCGTGACCCTGCGAAAGCTGGGCGAGCCGCAATCCCATGGCGCCATAGCGGCGCGCCAGAACGCTTTCCTCCATGCCTTGAATCTGGCCGATCGTGGCGATGCCGTCTTTCTCCAGCCGACGCTGCATGGCGGCCCCCACGCCCCAGATGACCGACACCTTTTGCCGGGCGAGAAAGGCCATCGTCTCGTTTCGGCCGAGAACGGAAAAGCCGCGCGGCTTGTCGAGATCGGACGCGATCTTGGCGAGGAACTTGTTGTGGCTGAGGCCGACGGAGACACTGATGCCGATCTCTCTCTCCACCCGCTGCGCAAAGGCGGCGAGAACCGCCGCCGGCGGGGCATGATGCAGCCTTTCCGTCCCGGAGAGGTCGAGGAAGGCTTCGTCGATCGAGAGGGGTTCGACGGCCGGCGTCAATTCCAGCATCATCGCTCGAACGTCACGGCCAACAGCGGCGTACTTTGCCATGTCGGGGCGGATGACGACGGCTTCGGGGCAGAGCTGGCGCGCCTTGAACATCGGCATCGCCGAGCGCACGCCTTTGATTCGGGCGATATAGCAGCAGGTTGCGACGACGCCCCGTTTGCCCCCGCCGATAATGACAGCATGATCGGCGAGGCTGGGATCGTCGCGCTTCTCGATCGCCGCATAGAAAGCGTCGCAATCGATATGCGCGATCGCGAGTTCAAAGAGTTCGCCATGCTGGACGACCCGTGGGCTTCCACAAGCCCGGCAGCGCGACAAGGGCCCGTCGTAGCGGGCGAGGCAGTCGCGGCACAGCGTCTTTGAGGAAGCCTCTGGCACAGTCCCGCTCATCCCACCTGTGGCAGCTCTTTAACCCCCAATTGGCGCGCTGCTTCGACGACTTCCTCCGGGTGCAGCTCTGCGGCTTCGGCGAAATCGAAGAGGTCCGGCTCATGTGCCAACAGAAAGGTCAAAGTGCCGGCGAGAAAACCTGGCTCGCTGGCGGCTTGTCGAAGGCCGTCGGGCCGAAGACCCGTCAGGTCGAGATAACGTCCAAGCAGGTCTGGCCTGGAGGCGATATGGCCGAGGGCCATGACCGCGATTTCCTCGGCACGGTCTCTGGATATTCGGCGGGCTCTGATCATGTTGTGTTTGCCTTTCCTTAAAAGGCTTATGTCAAATTATGCGCGGTTTCGGCGGATCCTCAACCGCTTCGACCCATCGTCCAAAGAGGCGTATTCATGCCGAAGACAGTCATGATCGTTGAAGACAATGAGCTCAATATGAAGCTCTTCAACGATCTTTTGAGGGCCAAGGGCTACGGGACGCTCCCCATGCGCAACGGGTACGAAGCGCTGGAGACACTGAAGACCGAACGGCCCGATCTCATCATCATGGACATCCAGCTTCCGGAGATTTCCGGACTGGAGGTCACGCGCCTCATCAAACAAGACGATGAGCTGAAGCACATTCCCGTTATCGCTGTAACAGCTTTCGCCATGAAGGGCGACGAGGAGCGCATACGGCAGGGGGGATGCGAAGGCTATTTGTCGAAGCCGATCTCTGTCGCCTCCTTCATCGAGAATGTTCGCAATTACATCGGCGACGCATGAGGGCTGAAACGTGACAGCGCGTATCCTGGTCGTCGATGATGTTGCCGCGAATGTGAGGTTGCTCGAAGCGCGGCTTCAGTTGGACTACTTCGACGTCCGGACCGCGCTCTCCGGCGAGGAGGCTCTCGAGATCGCCTCGCGCGAGCGTCTCGATCTCATTCTCCTCGATGTGATGATGCCGGGGCTGACCGGTTTCGATGTCTGCAAAGCGCTTAAGAACCAGGCGGAAACGGCTGATATCCCGGTCATCATGGTGACCGCCCTCGATTCTGCGGAAGACAAGGTCAAAGGGCTCCGCTGTGGGGCCGATGATTTCCTGACGAAACCGGTGAGCGAGATCGAACTCCTTACGCGCGTGCGCAGTCTCGTGCGGCTGAAGAGCGTGACCGACGAGCTCAATCTGCGCGCCGCTGCCATGCAGTCTGTCGGGGTCGATTCGCGAGCCATCTTCACGAGCCCGCAGCTCAAAGGGTCGCGGATTCTGGTTGTCGATGACCGCGAAAGTTCCACCCGCCATCTGCGCAAGGCGCTTGGTCGCGACGTCGACGCCGATTTCGTCACCACGGCTCCGGAGGCTCTCGCGGCCGTCGAGACCTCGGTCTACGACCTTCTCATCGTGAGTCTCTCGTTGTCGGGCCAGGACGGTCTGCGCTTATGCTCGCAGATCAAATCGATCGATCATCTGCGTTACGTTCCGATCCTCATCGTGACCGATCCCGACGAAAGCGCCAAGCTGCGTCGCGCACTCGATTTCGGAATAAACGATTATATCGTCCGTCCGCTCGACGAAGCAGAACTCCGCGCGCGCGTGACGACCCAGTTGCGGCGCAAACGTTATTCGGATCGGCTGCGCTCGATGGTCACCAACGCCGTCGAGCTGGCCATCACCGACCCCCTGACCGGATTGCACAACCGCCGTTATCTCGACAGCCATCTCGTGTCGCTGCTCAGCCGTTCGGTCGAGCACGGTAAGCCGGTCTCCATCCTTCTTTTCGATATCGACTTCTTCAAAAGCATCAACGACCGTTACGGCCATGATGCCGGCGATGACGTGTTGCGGGAGTTTTCCACGCGCCTGCGGAAAGGCGTGCGGGGCATCGATCTCATCGTCCGATTCGGCGGAGAAGAGTTTCTCGTCGTCATGCCGGAGACGGCCATCGAGCAGGCTGTGCTGATTGCCGAGCGTCTGCGCGGCGATGTCGAGGCGGAGCCGTTCACCACTCGGGAAGGGCAAAAGCTCCCCGTGACGGTGAGCATCGGTTTGTCGCGCCTGGAAGGGCCCGAGGACACCCCCGGCAAACTCATCAAACGCGCCGACAAGGCGCTCTACGAGGCGAAAGCTGCCGGCCGTAATCGCGTGGCCCAGGCCGCCTGAGCGAGGCGCCGCGAGACCCGAGGTTATCAGCTGGCGACTTGTCCTGTCTGACCATTTCGCCTGCTGAAGGCTCGCGCGCAGTTGTCCCCAATTTTTGGGGGAATCTTAAGCTGCTATAAAACAACCGCTTTTCGGGAAGCGGAGCGGGTCTGATCCATTTTGGTACAATTGTGCACGTTAGAATTTACCAATTGTTTACCGCAGGCTGGATTCGCGCCGTTCCTTGCGCTCAATTGCACATTGAGCCCACCGATCGGGTTTAGGGTTTTGCGAGATACCCCATGGACTTGCTCAGGTCCGCCGCATCTCCTGGGCGCCGTGGGGTCGGCCGGTCCGGCCGCGACACGTGGCCTCCTCGATTGTCGCGACCGGCCGGCCACTTTTTTCCCAGTCAGAGCAATCCGAACGCACAAAAAGAAAGGCGCCCCGCAGGGCGCCTTTCTTGAATCCGCTGATGCAGCGAAGCTACTTGATCTTCGCTTCCTTGAAGAGGACGTGCTTCTTGAGCTTCGGATCATATTTCCGCTTCGTCATCTTCTCGGTCATCGTGCGCGCATTCTTCTTGGTGACGTAGAAGGTGCCTGTACCTTCCTCGCTCACCAGACGAATCTTAATGGTCGCGGCCTTGGCCATCGCTTCAGTCCTTGCTCAATGGCGGGAATTTGAGGGTGACATGACCCCTCTGGCTTCGGAAGTCAAGGCGTCTCGGCGCGCGAACGTACCAGGCGTGCTGCGGCGATGATGCAATAGGCGCCGAAGGCGGCCCCGATCGCGATCGGGAAACCAGTCGTGGGCATGCGATTCATCGCGTCGCCCACCATGACCGGGCCGATCAGCATCCCGAGAGCATAGCAAAAGACGAACGCGGAATTGGCAGAGGCGAGATCACCGCCTGAGAATCGCGCCGCAAGATGCGCCAGTCCGACCGTGTAGAGTCCCGCCGATGCGCCGCCCCAAAGAAACAGGACTGCGGCAAGCACAAGCCAGTTCGCTGTCGCCGCACTCGCGATCACCATGCCGAGGCAGCCGACCAGTCCGCAGACGAGCAGGATCAGGCGCTTGTCGATCTTGTCGGCGACGAGGCCGAGTGGGATCTGGAAGACGACATTGCCGAGCGTCATCGCCGAGGCGAGCAGCGGAAAAATAGCTGGCGCATATCCAAGATGCTGACCCCAGAGCGGGAGGAAGGCGAAGCCGGACGATTCGGCCATGGCGAAGACCAGCACGCCGAACGTTGCGATCGGCACCGCGAAGATGAAGGAGAAGAAAGAACCTGAGGGTTTCTCGGAGAAATCGGGAGAGACGTCGCGCGCCATCCATGTCGGTATGACGGCAATCAGGAACAGGGCCGAGCCCAGGAAGAAGGGAAGGGGGCTGGAGAGCCCCGTGATAGAGATCAGGACCGGCCCGAAGGCGAATCCGATCGACAGGCAGGTGGCGTAGATGCCCATGACGATGCCGCGTCGGTGATGCGGCGTCACGGCGTTGATCCAGAATTCCGACAGCGCAAAGCAGATCGACACGCACATGCCGTAGACGAACAAGAGCACGAACAGGACGGGCAGCGCCGTCACGTACCATGCGAAGGGAATGAGGCACGCCGCTGCCGGGAGAAGATACGAGATGGTTCTCGCGGTTCCGAAGCGATGCGCGATCCGTGGGGCATATGGCGTCGAAAACAGAGCCGAAAGCGCAAGGGTCGCCACAAGAAAGCCGATGGTGCGCTCCGACACGCCGCGGCCGGACAAGGTCAAGGCAACGAGAGGAGATAACAGGCTGATCGCCGTGCCGACGGCAATCATGGTGGAAATTGCCGCGATCGCGCCCCTGGTCAGCCCCAGTGCAGCGAGGCGTCCACCGAGCGCGGTGCTCAAGCTCACCTCAAACTCCTAGAGAAACTCGCTCTGTCTGCGACCGTAATGCATAAAATGGAAGGGAACGCCAGCTCCCGGCTGCAGGTCGGGATCCTCGTCCAGACGCGCTGCAAGATCGGTCAGGACGCGCCGGGTGATATTTGCCAGTCCGGTTTCGTAGGCCTCTTCGAATGTCAGCCAGCGCGGTTCCAACAGCTCTTTGTCGAGGCTCTCCTGACGGCCGACGATCGAATCTTCGAACACTGCAAAGAACCGTGCATCGAAGCGCCGTGTTCGCCCCGGCGGCGTGATCGCCCGGGCGATCAGACGCATTGGAGAAAGCGAGGGAAGCGCGCCGGTATCCGTAAAGGCCCGCCAAGCCGGATTGGATGGCCGAGCCGCATCGGCTGCCGCTTCGGCTTTCTCGCCCACCAGATATCCGGTTTCTTCGAAGGTCTCCCGGATCGCAGCAAGCGCGAATGCGCGCGCCTGGCGGTGTGTCGCGCATCCGGCTCGCCCGGCTTTCAGTTTGGCCGCAACCACCGGGTCGAGATCGCTCGCCATCGCCGCTGAATAGTCGCTACGCTCGACGCGCCCGCCCGGGAAAACATACTTGCCGGGCATGAAGGCGTGGTGTTCGGAGCGCTTACCCATGAGGACGCGCCATTTGCCTCTCTCACCGCTCAGAATGATTAAGGTGGCGGCGGGTTTCGGGCGCAACCGAGGCAGTTTTTCCGACGCCTGTTGGGGCTGCTCGAGCTGTGGCGATGCGCTCATTGCCAGGCCGTATCGACGTTCTTGTCGGCGGCATCGGCGTTCGCCGGGTCGAAGCCGTGCATCCGTAGCGCCCATTGGAGGCCGATCACGCCGCCTTTGACCGGACGCAGAAGGGCAAGCGAGAGAAGCGTGGCGAGCGGCACCCACAGCGCCATGTGCACCCAGATCGGAGGTTGAAACATCAGCTCCACGGCAAGCGCCATTGCCACAATCACATGCCCCACGATGAGAATGATGAAATAGGGCGGGGCGTCGTCGGCGCGATGGTGATACAGCTCTTCGCCGCAAACCGCGCAGGCGTCGGGCACCGTCAGGAAGCCACGGAAGAGGAAACCTTTTCCACATTGCGGACACCGACTGGCGAGCCCCCGGAGAATGGAGCCGATCACTGGGCGTGGTCGCTTCATACGTGTCCTTTCCGCTATTTGCGCTTTCGAGACGGGGCTCCCCTTTTGGGACTTCGGGGTCCCCGTGGTCTCGTGGTGCCCGGGCGTTTGCGTCCGGCATTGTTATGCCCCGAGGGCCTTCCGCCGGGCTTGCCGCGTGTGCCCTCGCTCAACATCTCAAGCCTCAGATCCCCGGCATAGGGGGTCGCTTCGGCAAGGCGCACTTCCACACGATCGCCGAGCTGATACGTGGCGCCGCTATCGGCGCCGTAGAGCCGGTGCAGCGTCTCGTCATAGATGAAGAACTCACTGCCGAGCGTGGAGATCGGCACGAATCCGTCCGCACCGCTTTCTTCCAGTTCGACGAAGAGACCGGCTCGGGTCACGCCGCGGATTCGGCCGAAGAAGCGCGCGCCCACCCGTTCTGAGAGCCAGGAGGCCACGAGACGATCGAGCGTGTCTCGCTCGGCCGTCATCGCGCGGCGCTCGGCGAGCGAAATCTCCGCTGCGACCTTCTCCATCGCCGCCTCGTCCATATTGCCGAGGCCGCCTTCGCCGGCGCCGAGAGCAGAAATCAGCGCGCGATGGACCAGCAGGTCGGCATAACGTCGGATCGGAGAGGTGAAATGGGCGTAGCGGCGCAGGTTGAGACCGAAATGGCCGATGTTCTGGGTCGAGTACTGCGCCTGGCTCTGCGAGCGCAACACCACCTCGTTGACCAGAATCGAATGCGCCGTATCCGCGACGTTCTTCAGGATGGTGTTGAATTCGGACGGGCGCAGATTGCCCTTTTTCGGAAGGCTCATGTCGAGCGACCCGAGAAAATCGCGCAGCCCTTCCAGCTTGTCGAAGGACGGCTCGTCGTGGATCCGGTAGACGAGCGGAGAATTGCGGCCTTCCAGCTCCTCGGCCGCTGCCACATTCGCCTGGATCATGAATTCTTCGATGAGCTTGTGTGCGTCCAGGCGCGGCGGCACATAGACCCGCTGAATGGCGCCGTTCTCGTCGAGCTGGACCTTGCGTTCCGGCACGTCGAGTTCGAGTGGCTCGCGCGAATCTCGCCCTGCCTTCAGCACCTCGTAGGCATCCCACAACGGCTTCAGGACGGTGTCCAAAAGCGGCTGAGTCCGCTCGTTGGTACGTCCATCGATCGCCGCCTGGCTCTCTTCGTAGGAGAGGGCCGCGGCAGAGCGCATCATGATGCGGGTGAAGCGGTGCGAGGTCTTGCGGCCGTTCTTGTCGAAGACCATGCGCACGGCGAGCGCAGGCCGGTCTTCTCCCTCGCGCAGCGAGCACAAATCGTTGGAGATGCGCTCCGGCAGCATCGGCACGACTCGTCCCGGAAAGTAGACGGAATTGCCGCGCTTCACGGCTTCCTTGTCCATGGCCGAGCCGGGGCGCACGTAATAGGCCACATCGGCGATCGCCACGCTGACGATATGGCCGCCCTCGTTGTCGGGATCGGGCTTCGCATACACCGCATCGTCGTGGTCGCGGGCATCGGCCGGATCGATGGTGATGAGAGGAAGATCGCGCCAGTCGTTCCGGTGCTCCATCCCGGCCGGCTTTGCGGCCTCCGCCTCGTCGATCACCCGCTGAGGGAAGACGTAAGGGATATTGTTTTCCTCAAGCGCGATCAGGCTGATTGCCTTCTCGGAAGAGACATCGCCGATGCGCTCCGACACCCGCGCCGACGGCAACCCGAGACGCTTTTTGGACAGCGGCTCGACGGCAACAAGCTCACCATCCACCGCGCCGGCAGCTTCGCTGGGCGGCACGATGTATTCCTTCGCGCGCCGGTTCGTGGGCACGATGCGTCCGCCGCCCTGTTCGCCGGGGTCTGCTTTGAAGATGCCGACAATCCGGTCGGGCACACGCTCCAGAAGCTTCATGATTCGGCCGCGATATGGGCCGTCATGTCCGCTTCGCTCGATGCGGGTCAGAACCCGGTCGCCGACGCCTGCCGTGGGCTTGCCGCGTCGCTTGCCGGCTGGTGGCAACGGCAATCTCACCCGCGGAGGTTTGCCTTCCGCCTCATCCCATTGCTCAGGCGTCCCGACTAGATCGCCATCGTCGTCGACGTCGATCACGCGCAAGACGGTGACGGAGGGAAGGGTGCCGGAGGCCCTGATCGCCTTCCGAGGTGAGGCGATCAGACCTTCGTCCGCCATCTCCTTGAGGGTGCGCTTGAGCGCCACACGGTCGGGGCCGGTGATCCCAAAAGCACGCGCAATCTCCCGCTTGCCGACCTTGCCCTCGGCGTCTTGGACAAAGTTCAGGATATCCTGCTCGCTTGGCAGGCGCGGACGTGTGCTCTTGGGTTTCTTCGGCAAGCTCAGCCTTCTGCCTTGGCTTTCGCCTTGGCGCTTTTGGTTTTGGATGCAGCCGGCTTCTTCGCCGTGCTTTTCTTGGCTGGCGTCTTGCGAGCGGTGGCCTTCTTCGTCTTGCCACCCTTCGCCGCCTTGGCCTCGATCAGCTCGAGCGCTTCTTCCAGCGTGATCGTTTGCGGGTCCTTGTCCTTGGGCAACGTCGCGTTGATCTTGCCGTGATTGACGTAGGGGCCGTAGCGCCCCTCCATCACAGCGACAGCGCCGCCATCGGGATGTTCGCCAAGTGCCTTCAGCTCTTTCGCCCCGGAACGTCCGCGCCCTTTCTTCTCGGCGAGGAGAGAAATGGCCCGGTTTGCGCCCACAGTGAAAACGTCTTCGATGCTCTCCAGATTGGCGTATTTGCCATCATGCGAGACGAAGGGGCCGTAGCGCCCGAGACCCGCCGTGATCGGCTTGCCGGTTTCCGGATGGCTGCCGATCTCGCGGGGCAGCGAGAGCAGTTGAAGGGCTTTTTCGAGCGTCATCTCGTCGGCCTGCCAGCCGCGCGGCAGGCTCGAGCGCTTCGGTTTTTCTTCGCCTTTCGCGGGATCGGGACCGAGCTGAACATAGGGGCCGAAGCGGCCGGAGCGCAAAATCACCGATTCACCGGTCTCCGGATCCTCGCCGAGCGGCATGCCTTCCGCGGTCATCGCCTGTTGCGCGACCTCGCCCTCCGCATCGGGCTCGGTGATCTGGCGCGTGTACCGACACTCGGGATAGTTGGAGCAGCCGATGAAGGCGCCGAAACGCCCAAGCTTCAACGATAGCTTACCGTCGCCGCAGCTGGGGCAGCTGCGCGGGTCGCTGCCGTCTTCGCGCGGCGGGAAGACGAAGTCGCCCAGCATTTCGTTGAGCGCTTCGAGAACCTCCGACACGCGGATGTCCTTGATGTCGTCCAGATTGCCCTGAAAGTCGCGCCAGAAATCGCGCAGCACCGCCTGCCAGGAGAGTTCGCCGGCGGAAACCTTGTCGAGCTTCTCTTCAAGATCGGCGGTGAAGTCGTACTCCACATAGCGCCGGAAAAAGCTCTCCAGGAAGGCCGTCACAAGCCGGCCCTTGTCCTCCGGCATGAGGCGCCGCTTGTCCATCCGCACGTAGCCGCGGTCGCGCAGAACGGTCATCGTCTGCGCGTAAGTGGACGGGCGGCCGATGCCGAGCTCTTCCATCTTCTTGATGAGAGAGGCTTCCGTGTAGCGGGGAGGGGGCTCGGTAAAGTGCTGATCGGCACTGACGGATTTCGCGTCAAGACCGTCGCCGGCGGTGACGGCCGGCAGACGCCCGTCCTCCTCCTCGTCGGGGTCGTCGCGACCCTCCTGGTAAAGGGTCAGAAAACCGTCGAAGCGCACCACTGAACCCGTCGCTCGAAGGCCGAGGCGATGGTCGCCGTTCTTCGCATCGACTTCGATCGTGGTGCGCTCCATCTCCGCAGAGCTCATTTGGCTGGCGACGGTACGCTTCCAGATG
Source organism: Afifella sp. JA880 (assembly GCF_025379905.1). Lineage (NCBI taxonomy): Bacteria > Pseudomonadati > Pseudomonadota > Alphaproteobacteria > Hyphomicrobiales > Afifellaceae > Afifella > Afifella sp. JA880. The sequence continues at coordinate 323,103 of NZ_JAOANH010000001.1, read as the reverse complement.
AGCTCGTAGAGCCTGGCCTGATCGCGATCGAGCTGACGTTCGACATGGGCGGGCAAGCGCGCCGGATCGGTCGGCCGGATCGCTTCGTGCGCTTCCTGCGCGTTCTTTGCCTTGACGAAATAGCGCCGCGGCTGATCGGGCAGATAGCGCTTGCCGAAATCGCCACTGATCAGATCGCGCACGGCCGCGACCGCTTCCGGTGCCATGTCGACGCCGTCGGTTCGCATATAAGTGATGAGGCCGATCGTCTCGCCGCCGATATCCACGCCCTCATAGAGGCGCTGGGCGACCTGCATCGTGCGGCTCGCATCGAAGCCGAGCTTGCGCTGCGCTTCCTGTTGCAGGGTCGAGGTGGTGAAAGGCGGCTGCGGATTGCGCGAATGCGGTTTCGATTCGACGCTCGCGACGGAAAAATCCGCCCCTTCGAGAAGGGTCTTCAGACTTTTTGCCTGCGCCTCGTCCCCAATGGAGAGCTTGGTCAGCTTCTTGCCGTCTGCCGCGACGAGACGGGCGACAAAGGTATCCTTGGCCGGTGTCGCGAGATTGGCCGCCAGCGACCAATATTCCTGCGGCCGAAACCGTTCGATTTCCGATTCGCGCTCGCAGACGAGACGCAGCGCCACCGACTGCACGCGTCCGGCGGAACGCGCGCCGGGCAGCTTGCGCCATAGGACCGGCGACAGGGAAAAGCCGACGAGATAGTCGAGTGCGCGGCGGGCGAGGTAAGCCTCCACCAGCGCATCGTCGATCATGCGCGGATGCGCCATCGCCTCTTCCACTGCGCGCTTCGTGATGGCGTTGAAGACGACGCGGGCCACGGGCTTGTCCTTCAAGCCTTTGCGGGAGCGCAGCACTTCCAGCACGTGCCAGGAAATGGCTTCGCCTTCGCGATCGGGGTCAGTGGCGAGCAGAATGCGGTCGGCAGACTTGGCCGCCTCCGCGATGTCACTCAAACGCTTCTTGGCCTTGTCGGCGACTTCCCACGACATGGCGAAGTCCTCGTCGGGCCGCACCGAGCCGTCTTTGGAAGGCAGATCTCGCACATGCCCATAGGAGGCGAGCACCCGATAATCGGGGCCGAGATACTTATTGATCGTCTTCGCCTTAGCGGGCGATTCGACAATCACGAGGTCCATACGGGTACTCCATTGGGCGGGGAAAAAGGCGGCACGCGCACGGCCTCACTTGGATTGGGAAACAGGCGCGGTCAAGGCCACGGAACGACAAGGTGGGCCGGCGGCGCACTTTCGCCCCCTGTTCTCGTAGCTTAAAATCAACTAAAGCGTGTGCATTGATTTACGAATCGCGCCGAAGATGCACCGCGCCTTGCAGACATTGAATAAACAGGAACGGCGGGATTTAGCCGAGGATATCGCTGTCGAGGCAAGCCAATGGCGCCGCCGCGCCGATGAGGCGAATCTGCCATTTCTCGCTTATCTCATCGAGATGGTCGTCCTTGAGGCCTGGCGGGAAGCCACAGAAGAAAATGTGAATGATATCAATCCTCAAAACTGAACGCAGAGGGTGGGGTGGCGCCCTGCTTCAGTAGATAAGTGAGATCCGTCCTCCCGGATGACGCTCCAGGCGCCCGGCAAGCTCGAGTTCCAAGAGGACAACAGCCACGAGGCGGGCAGACAGCCTTGTATGCGCGATCAACTCGTCGACATGCACCGGCGTCGGCCCGAGCGCCTCGAGGATGCGACTGCGATCATCGTTTACGGGTTCAATCAGGGGTTGCTTTTCGGGCTCCTCTGGTGGGAGTTCGAAACCCTCTCGCGTCGGCGGTGCAAGGACTTGCGGCAAGGCCTGGATGACGTCGGCAGCCTCCGTGATCAGATGGGCCCCCTGTTTTAGGAGGCGATTGGTGCCGGCCGCACGAGGGTCGAGGGGCGATCCCGGGACGGCCATGACCTCGCGGTTTTGTTCGAGCGCGAGGCGTGCGGTGATGAGCGAGCCCGACCTTTCTGCGGCTTCCACGACGACGGTCGCAAGGCTCATGCCTGCGATAATTCGGTTGCGCCGCGGAAAGTCGCGTGCCCGCGGCTGCCAGCCCATCGCCATCTCGCTGATAGCGGCGCCCCGCTGCGCGAGGATCTTGTCGAGTAGTGGACGATGTTCCTCCGGATAGACGACGTCGACGCCGCCGGCAAAGACGGCGATCGTCCCCGTCGCAAGAGCGGCCTGGTGCGCACTCTGATCGATGCCGCGGGCAAGGCCGGAAACGATCGAGAAACCGGCCTCTCCAAGCCCGGATGCGAGACGCTGCGCCATCCTTTGTCCGGCGAGGGAGGCATTGCGGGCGCCGACGATGGCAATGGCTGGGCGGGCGAGCACCTCGGATGCGCCCCGCATGCAAATAAGCGGCGGTGGCTGGTCGGCATGACGCAGCCACGGCGGGTAGTCCGGCTCACCCATGCCGATGAAGCGTGCGCCGGCGCGCTCTGCCGCGGCGAGCTCGCGGTCGATATCGTCCTCGCTGGCGATCCGGATGTTGCGTCTCGCGCCGCCCCGGCGGGAGAGATCAGGAAGCGCTTCGAGGGCCGCAGAGGCTGAGCCGAAATGATTGATAAGAGAACGAAATGTCTGCGGACCGACATTTTCGCTCCGGATGAGACGCAGCCAGGCCCGTCGCTGCTCTGCCGTCAGGCGAACGCCTTCCGGGGGCGGCGTGCTCACTTCTGCCCGATCTTCGATTCGGTGCCGTTGAGGAGACGACGAAGGTTCTCCCGATGCCGGAACCACAAGATGAAAGTGACCGCGAGGAAGAGCTCGGCCAGGAGTGTCTGGCCGCTGAGGAACAGGATGACAGGCGTCAATGCGCTCGTCAGCAGCGCTGCAAGGGACGAATAGCGCGTGAACCAGGCGGTCCCGATCCAGATCGCCGCTGCGGCAATCAGCGTTGGCCATGAGAGCGGCAGAAGAATGCCGAAGAAGGTGGCGACGCCTTTGCCACCCCTGAAGCCGAGCCAGACCGGAAAGCAATGCCCGAGAAAGGCGCCGAAGGCCGCGGCCAGCGCTGGCTCAAAGCCCCATTGCCAGCCAATGAGAATGGGGATCGTACCCTTGAGCGCATCCGCCAGAAGTGTCGCTGCCGCGAGCTTCTTGTTGCCGGTGCGCAAAACGTTGGTAGCCCCGATGTTGCCGGAGCCGATCTTGCGAATGTCGCCGAACCCGGCAAGCCTTGAAAGGATAAGGCCGGACGGGATGGACCCGAAGAGATAGCCGAGAACAAGGCCACCGATCAGGGTTGGCAGGAGAAGTGTCCAATTGCTCGCATCGGCGGTCACAGCTTCTGCCCCCGTGTCTGTGGCCTAATTTCGTTGCCCATCTCCATAAGGATAGACGGTTTTGCCGGCAACCAGTGTGCGAACCACCTGGCCGGTCAGCCGCGCCCCTTCGAAGCAGGTGTTCTTTGAACGCGAATGCAGGCTTTCTTCCTTCACGACCCATGGCTTGTCGAGGTCGATGATCGCGAGATCCGCCGGCGCACCTGGGCGAAGTGTCCCAACCGGCAGATCGAGAAGGCGTGCAGGCGTCGTCGCCATGGCTTCGATGAGACGCATCAGACTGACCTCGCCGCTATGGACCAGACGCAGCCCAACCGAGAGGAGGGTGTCCAGGCCCACAGCCCCGTCCGCGGCCTCGGCGAAAGGCTGCCGCTTTCCTTCCACGTCCTGCGGGTCGTGCGCCGAAACGATGACGTCGAGGGTTCCGTCGGCAAGCGCGGCCACGATCGCCTGCCGGTCGTCCTCGCTTCTGAGAGGCGGCGACATTTTGAAGAACGTTCTATAGGAGCCGATATCGCCCTCGTTCAAAGCGAGATGCGCGATCGCTGCTCCGGCTGTGACCCCGACGCCATTTTCTTTCGCCTGCCGCAGCACGGCAATGGAATCCGCGCAGGAAAGCTGGGCTGCGTGATAGCGCCCGCGCGTGAGCCTCGCCAATCTCAGGTCCCGGTCGAGCATGATCGTTTCCGCTTCGCGCGGAATACCCGGAAGTCCGAGCCGCGTCGCGACTTCACCGGCATTCATGACGCCTGCGCGGGCGAGATCGGCGTCCTGGGTATGGTGGACGATGAGTGCTTCGAAGTCGCGCGCATAGGTGAGGGCATTGCGCATCACCTGCGCGGAGCGCAGCGATTTTCGTCCCTCCGAGAAGGCGACGGCGCCCGCATCCTTAAGGAGGCCGAACTCCGAAATTTCCTCGCCCTTAAGGCCCTTGCTGATCGCCGCCATCGGATGGACATGCACGAGCGCGTTGTGTGTGGCGCGTCTCAAGATAAAATCGACGAGTGCGGGATCGTCGATCACCGGATCCGTATCCGGCATGGTGACGATGGTGGTGACGCCGCCGGCCGCCGCCGCACGGCTTGCGGTTTCCAGCGTTTCCAGATGTTCGGCGCCGGGTTCGCCCACGAAGACCCGCATATCGACCAGGCCCGGGATGATCGTCTTGCCGGTGCAGTCGACCACCTCCCAGCCTTCGGGGACACCATGGTTATGAGCTTCGGGACCCGCGGCGACGATGCGCCCGTCAGAGACGACGACGGCGCCTGGGCTGTCGAGACCGCGTGCGGGATCGACGATGCGGGCATTGGTGAGAAGAATTGGACGGGCCATTGGATCAGTGATTGGGCAGGTGTTGGGCGAGGGCTTCGAGGACGGCCATTCGCACGGCCACGCCCATCTCCACTTGTTCGCGGATCACGCTTTGCGGGCCATCGGCGACGAGTGGATCGATCTCAACGCCGCGATTCATCGGGCCTGGATGCATGACCAGCGCATCCGGGCGGGCGAGGGCGAGCTTTTCCTCGTCGAGCCCGTAATAGCGGAAATACTCCCGGATGCTCGGGACGTAAGCGGCGGTCATGCGCTCCCGCTGGAGGCGCAGCATCATGACGACGTCGGCGTCCTTGAGGCCGGTGCGCATGTCGTTGAAGACGTCCGCGCCGTAGCATTCGATGTTGGACGGCAGCAATGTCGACGGCGCGATCAGCCGGATCCGTGCGCCCATCACCATGAGCAGCAGGATGTTGGAGCGTGCGACGCGCGAATGACGAATGTCGCCGCAGATCGCGACGGTGAGCCCGTCGAGGCGGCCTTTGTGGCGGCGGATCGTGAGAGCATCGAGGAGCGCCTGCGTGGGATGCTCGTGGGCACCGTCGCCAGCGTTGATCACCGAACATTCGACCTTCTGCGCAAGAAGCTCGACGGCGCCCGCCGCATGATGGCGGACCACCAGAATGTCCGGTCGCATGGCGTTCAGGGTCATCGCCGTGTCGATCAGGGTCTCGCCCTTCTTCACGGAGGAAGACGAGACGGCCATGTTCATGACATCGGCGCCGAGCCGTTTGCCGGCGAGCTCGAAACTCGATTGCGTTCGTGTCGACGCCTCGAAGAACAGATTGATCTGCGTGCGTCCGCGCAGGGTCTGCTTCTTCTTTTCGATCTGGCGAGAGACGGCGATTTGCTCCTCAGCGAGATCTAAAAGCGAACCGATCTCGAGCGGAGACAGCCCTTCAATACCGAGAAGGTGCTGATGGGGGAAAGAGGATGCTGGGGTCATTAAAGGGGTGCCTATAGGCACAATCGTCCAAGACGGCAACATGGGAGCCGCCGACCGCGGCGTTTTTCCCCTACGTTTACAGCCCCGACACGGGCCTGTGAGCGCAGCTTAAAGCGCTGCGGAAAAAGCTTTAATATTATGCAGATTCGTGCAGGCTCACCCTATGACAGAGACAATGAATCCGGGCCGGGATGCCACGCATGCGGTGTTCAATCAGACGCCGCCGCGCATCAATCTTGACCTGTTTCAAACGGACCCGCTCCTCGACCTGATGTGCGCCGGGTTCGCCGATCCGATCCGCGAGAATCTGCAGCAGAACGGCCGCTTCTGGGGGAGCGGCGAGGCCCGCGAATTCGCTCGCCTCGCCAACAGCGATCTGCCGGAATTGAAGCGTTACGATGCCTGGGGCCGGCGCATCAACGAGGTCGAATTCCATCCGGCCTATCACGCCTTGATGCGTCGCTCGGTCGCTTCGGGCCTGCATTGCTCGGTCTGGGAGCGCGGCGGCGAGGAAGAACCCGTCCGCCACCGGGCCCGTGCCGCTCGGCTCTATATGACTGCGCAGGCCGAGTGCGGGCATATTTGTCCGATGACGATGACGAATGCGTCGATCGCCAGCTTGCGCCACAGCCCGGATCTCTTGAGCGAATGGGGACCGCGGCTCCTGTCGCGCACCTACGACCGTGCCTCGCGCAATCCTGCCGAAAAGCAGGGCGTGACGATCGGCATGGGCATGACGGAAAAGCAGGGCGGCACGGATGTGCGCCAGAACCGCACCCATGCAGAGCCGACGAACCAGGGCTTCCACCGTTTGACCGGCCACAAATGGTTCATGTCGGCCCCGATGTCGGATGCCTTCCTCGTCCTTGCACAGACTGAAAACGGCCTGAGCTGCTTCCTGATGCCGCGCTTTCTGCCGGACGGAACGGCGAACGCCATCCGCTTCGAGCGCTTGAAGGACAAGCTCGGCAATCGCTCCAACGCCTCGTCGGAGGCGGAATTCGATGGCGCTCATGCCTGGATGGTGGGCGAAGAAGGCAAGGGCGTGCGAACCATCATCGAAATGGTGACCTATACGCGCCTCGATTGCGCCGTCGCATCGACCGGGCTCATGCGCGCCGGGCTTGCCGAAGCCGTCCACCATTGTCGCCATCGCCATGTCTTTGGTTCAGAACTTCTCGATAAACCTCTGATGCAGAGGGTTTTGTGCGATCTGACGCTGGATCTTGCCGCAGCAGTCGCTTTGTCCTTCCGTCTTGCTGAAGCTTTCGATCTGGCCGCCGACAGGCCCGAGGAAGAAGCCTTCGCGCGGTTGATGACGCCGGTCGCAAAATACTGGATCTGCAAATCGGCGCAGCCCTTCCTGGCCGAGACGATGGAATGCCTCGGCGGCAATGGCTATGTCGAGGAAAGCATCATGCCACGTCTGGTGCGCGAGGCGCCGGTCAATGCCATCTGGGAAGGCTCCGGCAACGTCATGGCGCTCGACGTCCTGCGCGTACTGGGCCGCGATCCTCATATCCTGGCGATGGTTCTTGAAAACTTCCGCCAGGAACTCGGCCACAATGGCCGCGCGGCCGTCGATGTTCTCGCGGCGGCTGCCGAGGTCGCCATGGAGGACGAAGGAAGCGCGCGCGTACTGACCGAGCAATTGGCGCTGACGGCGGCTGCGGCCGCGCTGCGGCGCGATTTCCCGCCCGTCTTCGCCGATGCCTTCATCGAGACGCGGCTCGGGCGGCCCTGGCGCTCGACCTATGGAATGTTGGACCGGCGCTTCAACATGCGAGCGCTCCTGGATTATGCGTTTCCGGAGCCTTGATCCTCAGACGCGCTGGCGCCGCAATGTCGCCAGCCGGTCGAGTGCACCTTGCAGAATATAGGCGGCCGCCGCGGCATCGACCCGCTCGGCACGTTTGCGCCGGGACAGGTCGGCCTCGATCATCGCCCTTTCGACCGCCATCGTGGACATGCGCTCGTCCCACAAGGTGATCGGCAAATCCGTGAGCGTCTTCAGATTGCGGACGAAGGCACGCGTCGCCTGACAGCGCGGGCCCTCGCTGCCGTCCATGTTGACGGGCAGGCCGAGGACGAGACCGCCGATTCTCTCCGTCGTGCACAGTGACAGGAGGCTCGCCGCGTCCTGTCCGAACTTGACGCGACGGATGGTCGTCACAGGGCTCGCGACGTTCTGTCCTGGATCCGAAACGGCGATACCGATGGTCTTTGTCCCGAGGTCGAGACCCGCAAGCCGCGTTCCCATGGGGGCGGCGGTGGAAAACTCTTCGATTGTGAGGTCAGCAGCCATTCGATTCGCCTAGCACGGCCGGCGTGCATTGTCGCGGCTTCAAGAATTCGCCACATAGGGCGCCATGGGCAAGGAACTGATTCCGCCTCCAGGCGGAGGCGAGGGCGACGAGAACATCGTCCCCATCAATCTGCGTGAAGCGCTTGAAGAGCGCTATCTCGCCTATGCGCTGTCGACGATCATGAATCGGGCGCTGCCGGATGTGCGCGACGGGCTGAAGCCCGTCCATCGGCGCATCCTGCACGCCATGCGTCTGATGCGGCTTCTGCCGGGCTCGGGCTTCAAAAAGTCGGCGAAGGTCGTCGGCGAAGTGATGGGTAATTTTCACCCGCATGGCGATCAGGCGATCTACGACGCCATGGTCCGCCTCGCGCAAAGCTTTGCGGTCCGCTATCCGCTCGTCGACGGGCAGGGCAATTTCGGCAATGTCGACGGCGATAACGCGGCCGCCATGCGCTACACCGAAGCGCGACTGACCGAGGTTGCGAACCTTCTGCTTGAAGGCATCGACGAGAACGCCGTCGATTTTCGCGCCACCTATGATGGCGAGGACGAGGAGCCGGTCGTCCTTCCGGGAGCGTTCCCGAACCTTCTGGCGAACGGCGCGTCGGGCATCGCCGTCGGCATGGCCACGAACATTCCTCCGCACAACGCGGCCGAATTGTGCGACGCGGCTCTCCACCTCATCAAGCACCCGAATGCGAGTGCGGAGAAGCTGCTCGAATTCGTCCCGGGTCCGGATTTCCCGACCGGTGGCGTCATCGTCTCTCCCGCCTCCGATCGGCTGGAAGCCTATTCGACCGGGCGCGGCATGATGCGCGTGCGCGCGCGTTGGGAAAAAGAGGAAGGCAGCCGCGGCGCCTGGTCGGCGATCATCACTGAAATCCCCTATCAGGTGCAGAAGGGGCGGCTGATCGAGCAGATCGCGAGCCAGGTCGAGGCCCGCAAATTGCCCCTCGTGGGCGATGTTCGGGATGAGAGCGCGGAGGACGTGCGCATCGTCATCGAGCCGAAGAGCCGCGCGGTCGATCCTGACCTGATGATGGAATCGCTTTTCAAGCGTGCCGATCTCGAAGTGCGCTTCTCGCTCAACATGAACGTCATCTCGCAAGGCCGTGTGCCGAAGGTGATGTCCTTGCGAGATGTCTTGAACGAATGGTTGCACCACCGGCGCGACGTGCTTCTGCGCCGCACCCGCCATCGTTTGGATAAGATCGCCCACCGTCTGGAAATTCTGGGCGGCTATCTGATCGCCTATCTCAACCTCGACGAGGTGATCCGCATCATCCGCGAAAGCGACGAGCCCAAGCCGGAGCTGATGCAGGCCTTCGATTTGACCGATGTTCAGGCGGAGGCGATCCTCAATATGCGCCTGCGCGCTTTGAGGAAGCTCGAAGAGATCGAGATCCGCAAGGAGCACGAGGCTCTGACCGCCGAGCAGACGGATCTGACGGGCCTCCTTGAATCGGAAGAGCGTCAGTGGAAATGCGTCTCTTTCGAAATCTCTTCGGTGAAGAAGAAGTTCGGTCCGGACACCGAGATCGGTCGCCGGCGCACGACGTTTGCCGATGCCCCGGAGATCGACGTCGAGGAGATCCAGCAGGCGATGATCGAGCGCGAGCCGATCACGGTCATCCTGTCTGAAAAGGGCTGGCTGCGCACGATGCGTGGCCATATGACCGATTTCTCGTCGCTGAGCTTCAAGGAAGGCGACCGTCTCAAGATCGCGTTCCCGGCGCACACGACCGACAAGATCTTGTTCTTTTCCACCGGCGGCAAGGCATTCACCCTCGAGGCCGCCCGGCTGCCCGGTGGCCGCGGCCAGGGAGAGCCGGTCCGCCTTATGGTGGAGATGGATAAGGACAGCGACATCCTTGCCGCCTTCGTGCACGACCCGCAGGTAAAACGCCTCGTCGCGTCATCCGTCGGAAACGGCTTCATTATCGCCGAAAGCGATATGGTAGCAAACACTCGTAAGGGTCGGCAAATATTGAATGTATCGGGATCGGATGAGGCCCGGATTTGCGTTCCGGCCGCCGGCGATCATGTCGCCGTCATTGGAGAGAACCGCAAGCTTCTGATTTTCCCGAGGGAGCAGCTGCCGGAAATGACACGCGGCAAGGGGGTCAGGCTGCAGCGCTACAAGGATGGCGGCATTTCGGACGTGCGCGTCTTCGAAGGCGAACAGGGACTCTCCTGGAGCGATTCTGCCGGCCGTACGCACGCGCGCTCTTATGGCGATCTGTCTGAGTGGCTCGGCGAACGCGCGCAGGCGGGACGGATGGCACCGCAGGGTTTTCCGAAGTCGAACCGCTTCAGCCCCGCGTCCTGAGGGCGATCAGTCGACAAGTTTGAGGTCGGCGATCACCGGGTAATGGTCGGAACCGAGATAGGGGCCCCGTCTCACATCGGTTTTGCGGATGGCTTTTCCGATGAAGATATGGTCGAGCGGCATGAAGGGGCCGAAGGCGCGAACCGTATTTCGGCCGCGAAAGACGGCCTTTTCGCTCGGCCAGGTCGGCATGGCGCGCGTGATACGGTGCAACGGGATCGCCGCGCCGAATCTCTGCAAGGCAAACGACCACGGCGTTGAATTGAAGTCGCCTGCGAGGATCGTGTTGGGTCCTGCATCCTGCAGATCCTTCCTCATGGCCTCAAACTGCATCGTCTGGCCCCGCGCCGGTACCGGCCAGTCGAGATGCGTGCCCCAGACGGTGACGGGAATGCCGTCCTTCTCAAACGTGACGCTCATGAGTGAGACGTTGTTTTCCCGAGGCTCTCCGGCGGGAGGATCCCACACATAGGTCTTGGTGAACGGATGGCGGGTAAGGATCGCGACGTCGCAGAAATGCGCCGAGAAGCAATCGAGCCGATAGGGTAGAAAAGGCTTCAGCTCCGCCAAAACATGCGCCGTATTGGGCCAGGCCTCGATCAAGACGAGGACGTCCGGGCGCTCCCGCTCGACCATCCGGGCGAGCCCCGCAGCGTCGACGCGTTTGTCGAGCATGTTGAAACTGATCACTTTCAGAGGAACGCCAGCGGTCTCGGCTGCGATGCTTCCGAAATGCGCTTCCGGCAAAATCTCCGCGATCAGGAACCAGCCTTGGGCGAGCGCGAGGAAGACGCCGAGTGCGAAGGCCAGCCTCAAACGGACAAAGAGGGCGAGTGCCGCGACAAGCGAGAACCCAGCAAAGAGAAAGGGCCGGAAGTGATTGATGCTGTCGAGAGACGGCCACCAATAGCCGCCAAAGCTGATCAGGCTCGCCAGCATCACACCGGCGAGCCCCACCCACACGAGAAATCTCAGCAAAAGCGTTCCCAGCCTCGCATGGTCAGCCGTTCCTGCGGTCGGAAACGCGATTTGTACGCCATCTTTCGGGAACCCTCGACCCAATAGCCGAGATAGACATAGGGCTTTCCGAGCCGCTTGGCGCGCTCGATGTGATCGAGGATGATGAAGGTCCCGAGGGAGCGGTCTTTCGCCTCCGGGTCGAAGAACGAATAGACCATCGAGAGCCCGTCGGCGAGCACGTCGGTCAGAGCGCAGGCGATGAGTTCGCCGTCGCCCCGCCGTCCGGTGGCGCTGTCGGCGGTGCGCCGCCGGTATTCGACGAGTTTCGTCTCGACATGGCTGTCTTCGACCATGAGCGAATAGTCGAGAACCGTCATCTGCAGCATGCCGCCACCGGAATGTCGCTCTTCGAGATATCGGTAGAAGAGAGAATACTGATCGGTGGTTGCGATGTTGTCGCGCCAGTCGGAGACGAGATCGCGATTGCGCTGCGTGATTCGACGCATCGAGCGCGTCGGAGAAAAAAGGTCGGCACAGACCCGAACCGACACGCAGGCCGCGCAACGGTCACAGGCCGGTCGATAGGCGATCGTCTGACTGCGCCGGAAGCCGCCCTGGCTCAAAATGTCGTTCAAAGGCGCCGAATGCGGTCCCGCGAGTTGGGTGAAGACTTTGCGTTCCTGCCGACCGGGAAGATAGGGGCAGGGGCCAGGGGCTGTGAGATAGAATTGCTGAGCTTCTGCGATCGGCCGCGTCATATGAACCTCACTCAGATGCCATAATACCACGGCGCGAACAGTGAAAACACAAGCCATGAAATGATGGTGAGCGGTCCGCCCGCCAAGAGGAAATCGACGAAACGATAATTTCCCGGGCCCATGACGAGGAGATTCGTCTGGTAACCGATCGGTGTCGCAAACGAGGCGTTGGCGGCGAAGATCACGGCCATGACGAAGGGCAGGGCCGGAGCCCCGATGGCCGCGGCCGCTGAGACCGCGATCGGGGTAAAAAGCACGGCTGTCGCGTTGTTCGACAAGACGTTGGTGAGGATCGCGATCAACGCGAAGAGCGCCGAGAGTAGCAGACGCGGCCCTCCATGTTCCGTTATCGCGACGAGGTGCTCCGCCAGGAATTGTGCGCCGCCTGTTCGCTCCAGCGCGGTCGCGAGGGCGATCGAGGCGCCAATCAACATGAAAATGCGGCTGTCGAAGGCCCGCCGCGCCTGGCGAATGTTGAGGCAGCCGAAGACGAGCATCAGGAGGGCCGCACCAAGCGCTGCAATCGCGATGGGGACGAGCCCGGTCGCCGCGAGGACGATCAGCCCTGTGAAGATGAGGATCGAGCGAAGTGTATCCCTCCGCGCCGGCAGCGGCGCGAACGATTTTTCGAGCAGAAGCAGATCACGGCTGCCGCGCAGCCGATCGAAGGCGGCGTCCTTACCGGAAAGAAGCAGCACGTCGCCTTCTTCAAGCCGCACGTCGGAGAACGCCTGGCGGGACATGCGCCCGCGCCGCTCGACGGCGACGACACTGATGCCGCTCGTCTGCTCGATACCCGTCTCGGCCGGCGAGCGACCGATGATGCGGCCGCCGGGCGCTACGATTGCTTCGCCGACGGAATGTGTGCCGCCACCGGCGGTCTCGGTGCTGCGTTCGCCGCGCGCCGGCTTGATGATGCCGTGACGGGCGAGATCCTCGCGGATGCCGCTGAAAACCGCGAGATCGCCCGGCTGCAGCTCGAGATCTTCGAAAGGAGGTAGATGGATGGCGGTGCCGCGTCGCACCAAGCGAACGGTGACGTCGCGGAGCCCCGGGAACAATCCGGAGACCGAGCGCATACCGACGAGCGGATGCCCCTCCGGCAGAACGATTTCTGTGATGAACTGCTTGCCGCTCGCGAACTTGACCGCTTCCTGGGGGCGTTTCCCGAAGAAGCGGGGAATGACGAACAGGATGTAGGGGACCGCGATCGCGGCGATCGCAAGTCCGGGGGCCGTAAGATCGAAGAGCCTGAGATTGATGCCAGCTTCGTGATGCGCCACCTGCGCGACCAGAAGATTGGTCGACGAGCCGATCAACGTCGTCGAGCCGCCGATGATGGTCGCAAAATTCATCGCCATGAGAAGCTTCGCCGGTGAGATCCGCTGCTCACGGGCGAGCGACATCAGCACCGGGATCATCATCACCACGACGGGCGTGTTGTTGAGGAAGGCCGAAAGTGCGCCCGCGAAGACGATGAGGAGTATGAAGACCGCAGATGGCGGCAGGCGGGTGTTGCGCGCAAGGTGCCGGCTCGGAGCGTCGAGCGCGCCGGTCTGAAACAGACCTTGCCCCACCACGATGAGGCTGAGGACGGCCACGAGTGCGGGGTTGGCGAAGCCCTGCAGCAGATCTTCAAACGACAACGGGGAGGACAGGCCAAAGGCCCCTGGAGCAACGACGAAGACGAGCGTCAGCAGAACCAGCGAGGCGAGCGCGGTCGTCTCGACCGCCACGCGCTCGAGCGAAAAGCCAACGATGGTCAGTGCGATCACCCCGAAGGTGAGCCACATCTGCAAATCGGAAAAAGTCATGCCCGGCTCCGTCGGCAAAGTACCGGCGGAGTCAAGACCCTACAATCCCAGATTGTCGCGGCGATCGGCGAGGGACGGACGCTTGGCGCGCCTCAAAACCGGCCGTCATCCCTGCGGATGACCGTCGTTCCAAGAACGATGTCGTGGAGAAGCCTTTTGCGTGGAGAGAACAGGGAAACAAGCAGAACAAAGGGCGTCAGCACCGTCACCGAGAACCAGAAGAGGACAGCATGAACGAAGGCGAGGAGGCTGTACATGCGCCCGCCGTCGAAGGTGCGCATCTCGATCCCCATGGCGCGCATCCCGGGTGTGGCCGATTCGGAGCTGCCGAGAGTGAACATCGTGTAGAGGATCGGGACGACGGGCCAGATCAGCCCGAAGAGAAGCCAGCCGAGGCCGAGTGTGAAAAGGCCAAGGAAGGTGATGGCAACGAACGATACGGTCATCAGCACGACCATGATGACGGCATCGACCAGAAAGGCCGAAATACGGCGCGTTCTGACGTTGTCGTAGAGCTCGGGATGCTGTGTCGGATCAAGCATCCGCGTCTCGTCCAGGTCGATCGCGTCGTGGATTGCAGTCATGGGCCTCTCCTTCGATCCTGAGGAAGTGGGGAGGCCCATGCTCGGCTTCAAGCTCTGCCAGACGCAGCTTCTAGAGGCTGGCGCGCAGGATCTCTGCGGCGCGTGGCGCGAAATAGGTGAGGATGGAATCGGCACCCGCCCGCTTGAACGCGACCAGCTGCTCCATCATCGCCCGCTCGCCATCGAGCCAGCCATTCGCGGCGGCTGCCTGGATCATCGAATACTCGCCAGACGTATTGTAGGCGACGGTTGGCATGCCGAACGTGTCTTTCAGGCGTCGGATGATGTCGAGATAGGGAAGCCCTGGCTTCACCATGATCATGTCGGCGCCCTCGGCGATGTCGAGTTCGGCCTCGCGCAAAGCCTCGTCCGAATTGGCGGGATCCATCTGATAGGTCTTCTTGTCGCCCGACAGCATGGTTCCCGAGCCGACGGCGTCGCGGAACGGCCCATAGAAGGCCGAGGCGTATTTCGCGGTGTACGCGACGATCTGCACATGACCGTAGCCGGCGGCGTCCAGCGTTTCGCGGATGGCGCCGACGCGCCCGTCCATCATGTCGGACGGCGCGACGATGTCGCAGCCGGCCTCCGCCTGCACCAATGCCTGACGGGCAAGCACCGACACGCTTTCGTCGTTGATGATCTGACCTTCACGCAGAAGGCCGTCATGACCGTGGCTCGTATAGGGATCGAGCGCGACGTCGGTCAAAAGGCCGACTTCGGGAACCGCTTTCTTGATCTCCCGGCATGCGCGGCAAATGAGGTTGGAATCGTTGAGCGCCTCGCTGCCTTGATCGTCACGCTTTTCCGGATGCGTATTCGGGAAGAGCGCGAGTACCGGAATGCCGAGATCTCTCGCACGCTCTGCGGCTTTGACTGCGAGATCGACCGAAAAGCGCTCCACGCCCGGCATCGAAGGGACGGGTTCGCATGTGTTCTCGCCTTCGATGACAAAGATCGGCCAGATCAGATCGTCGAGTGAGAGGCGGTTTTCGCGAATAAGACGCCGCGACCAGTCGGTGCGGCGATTGCGGCGCATACGCCGCCGCCCGGTGATGCGGTCGACATCGGGCAGCGCGTCACTATGAAAGGACAAGTTCATGGAAACCCCCGGTTTCGTCGCGCGGACCATAGCCCCGCGTAAAGGCCGCGCCAAGGGAATGGCTCCTTTGCAAAACCGCGGGCGTCATTGACGCTCGATCAGGTGCTGCATAAAGCTCCGGCATGGAATTTGACCTTTGCGGCGATCAGCTCCCGCTCATGGCGGGAATGCAGAGCATCGAGCGCGACAAAATAGCGCTGCCTGCGGAACAGCTCACCGAAGCGCCTCCGTCGCTTTGGCCCACGATGAAGAACGGATGCCAGACGAAATGGCCGCTGAGATGCTGAAAGCCGACGACGACATCCGTATCGAGAAACGTGGCCGGCTGGGTCTCATCAGCCTCAACCGCGGCCGCGCCTTGAATGCGCTCAACCTTGATATGGTCCAGGCCCTGCTGCGGGCGCTGAACGCATGGCGTGACGACGACGAGGTCGCGCATGTGGCGATCCGCTCGCTCGACGAGAAAGCCTTTTCAGCGGGCGGCGATTTGCACCGCCTCTGGGAGGCTGGATTCTGGGCGAAGTCGGAAGGTGGACCGCTCCCCCTGACGTTCTTTCAAGAGGAATACCGACTCAATCACCTCATCAAGACCTATCCGAAACCCTACATCGCCTTGCTCGACGGGATCGTCATGGGCGGAGGTTTTGGCATTTCGGTTCATGGAAGCGTGCGTCTTGCCGGCGAACGTATCAGCTTCGCCATGCCTGAGGTCGGTATCGGTTTCTTCCCTGATGTCGGCGCGACGCATTTTCTTCCCCGGCTGCCATGTTCCACCGGGACCTTTCTCGCTTTGACCGGAAGCCGCATTGGTCGAGATGACTGCCTCTGGAGCGGTGTCGCCACGCATGCCGTGCCAGGGCGAAGTTTCGACGCCCTGATCGACGAACTCGCACGCGAGGACGATCATCGGCAGGTCATCGAAAGATATGCGCAGGCCAAAGGGGAGCTCCGATCTGGCCTGGCAGACGATGCCGAGCAGATCGACAGCGTCTTTTCAGCAACTTCGATTGCGGAGATTCGGAGCCGTCTTGCCGACCGGCCGGAATGGGAACGTGGCCAGAAGGCATTGCAGGCGATCGCCCGGATGTCGCCGACAAGCCTGGCGATCGCGCTGTGTCAGATGCGGCTCGGCCTTCAAATGGATTTTGCCGAGGCGATGCGTCTGGAATACCGCATCGTCAATCGCATCCTTGCCGGAGAGGATTTTTACGAAGGGGTGAGGGCACAGCTGATCGACAAAGATCATGCTCCGCGCTGGCATCCTGCCGACCTTGCCGATGTGCAAGAGACCGAGATCAACGCCTATTTCGCGCCGCTCGAAGAAGAGCTCGCTTTATCGGGAGATCGGGATGAGTGACGCTGTCGATCTCCTTGACTACGACCCCAATCGCGGCCGCCTGACACGCTATTATCTGCGGGTCGTTGCGTTCTTGCTGCTTTCTGCGGGCCTCGTGAGGGCGGCGCAGATCATGGGTGTCGGCTTTGATGCCGGTCATTTCCTGACCTTCGAGCGACCCTGGCAGGCCGCGATGATCGTCCTTTGCATTCTCGACCTCCTCGCGGCCGTCGGCCTGTGGATCAGCGCCGTATGGGGGCCGGTGATCTGGGCCGTGGCCGCGATCACCGAGATCGCGATGTACACGCTGTTCCGGGATATCTACGGACACCACCAGGAGAGAATTCTCGCGCACGCAGCCTTGATGGGCCTCTACGTCGCGGTTCTCCTGGGCGACCGCCGTCGCCGTCGGGACGAGTAGCAAGGCTGTGACGCCCGCTCGTGGCGGTTGACGAGACACGAAAGATGACGGCGTTTTGTTTCGTGTCGACGGACGAGGGGGCGCCAAAAGGTGCCGGATGTCGGCGTTCAGAGCCCGTTCCCGTGCGGCACAGAAAATTTACCCTTTTTCGAGCAAGATTTCATTCATGCTGACGCTTAAATCTCCATTTAAATTGGCTCTCTATCCTGCACAAGTAACGGGGAGAAGGCTGAAGAAAAATGACGGAGAGGCGTAATGTTGCTAGCAGAGCGGACAGCGCTCGCCTACGAGAGGGGCGAGGCTGAGCCAGAGGACCTCAAGACACTCTATCTTGATGCTCTGACCTTGGTGGAGCGGCTGCATCGGCGGCTGCTTGATGTCATCAAAGATGAATTTGATCGGATGGGCCGCTCCGACGTGAACAGCGTCCAGGCGCTGCTTCTGTTCAATATTGGGGATGCGGAACTAACAGCCGGCGAGTTGCGAACCCGTGGCTATTATCTCGGTTCCAACGTTTCCTATAACCTGAAGAAGCTCGTCGACGCCGGCTACATCTATCACGAGCGCTCGCGTGTCGACCGTCGGTCGGTGCGTGTCTCGCTGACGGAGAAGGGCAAGGAGGTCGCCGATGTCGTCGACCGCCTCTATGAGCGCCATATCGGTTCGATCGAAAAGGTCGGAGGCGTTTCGGAGGACGATTTCAAGCGCCTCAACAAGACCCTGCATCGGTTGGAGCGGTTCTGGACTGATCAGATTCTCTATCGTCTCTGACAGACCCACATTGACATCTTTGCAACAGGGCCCGGCATGACCGGGCCCTTTTGTTTTCGATCACGGATTGGCCATAAATCCATGAAAGGTGGGCATTTGAGCGCTTCGAATGATTCACAGTGTTGATCGCTGGGTGCGATGCATTTGTGGAGAACGGGTCCTTGATGGTAATCCCGTTCTCAAAGGGTGCGTTCGGGGGCGCATTCACCGGCATTTGTCTGACGAGAGGCACACCATTCCTATGACCGCTTTTTCGCTTCTGCGATCCTCCCTTTGCGCCGCAGCGCTTCTGTTTCCGCTGGCCGCACAGGCGCAGAACATGATGCCCGTCAATCAGTCGGAATGGAGCGAATCCTTTGATACGGGACCCCGGACGGCTGCGCCGGTCACTTCTACCGTCCCGATTCTGTCGCCCTATACGGTTCCTGCCATGGATCAGGCGATCGAATGGTACCAGGGCCTGGTCGATTCGGGCGGCTGGAATTCCGTGCCTTCCGAGCCGGCGCTCAAAATCGGCATGCGCCATCCGAATGTCGTGGCTCTGCGTCAGCGTCTCATCGCGTCCGGCGATTTGCGCCAGACGACAGGCTCCGATGCCTTCGATTCTTATGTGCAGTCGGCCGTCATGCGCTTTCAGGAACGCCACGGCATTCCGGCCGACGGCGTCGTCGGGGCGGGCACCTTCAAGGCGCTCAACGTTCCGGCCGAGGTCCGCCTCAATCAATTGCGGGTCAATCGCGAGCGCATCGCTGCGATGAAGGATCCCGCCAGCCGGTATGTGATGGTCAACGTCCCTGGTGCTCAGATCGAGGTGGTCGAGGACGGACAGGTCGTCTCCAGGCACACTGCCGTGGTTGGCAAGGTCGACCGGCAGACGCCGCTTTTGTCCAGCAAGATCCACGAGATCAACTTCAACCCGTACTGGACAGTGCCGAACTCCATCATCCGCAAGGATCTGATACCGAAGATGCAGAAGGATCCGGAGTATCTGACGCGCAACCGTATTCGTATCTTCACCCAGAAGGGTGAAGAGCTGCAGCCGAGCCAGGTGAACTGGCATTCCGACGAAGCGACCAATTACATGTTCAAGCAGGACCCAGGCGATCAGAACTCGCTCGGATCGGTGCGCATGAACTTCTACAATCCGTATTCGGTCTTTCTGCACGACACGCCGTCGAAAGGCCTCTTCGGCTCCGACTATCGCTTCGAATCGTCGGGCTGTGTGCGTGTGATGAATGTTCGCGAGCTCGTTGCCTGGATTTTGCGGGATAACGGGTATACGCGCGCCACGGTCGATCAGACGATCCGCTCCGGCGAGCGTCTCGATGTGGATGTGGCCAATCCGCCGGCCCTCTACACGGTCTATTTCACGGCCTGGACGACAGGTGACGGCGTCGTTCATTTCCGCGACGACATCTACAATTTCGATGCTCCGGGCGAGGTGGCGCTTAATCAGCCGTCAGAACTGATTGGCTCGCCGCTGCCGCAATAAGCCTCGGCTCTATCGGATTTCCGACCCCGCGAGCGCGCCTCGCGGGGTTTTTTGTATGCTGAAACGTGGCGTTCGCGTGGGAGGTGCCCTTGCGTTGGGCGGGCCGGCGTGCGTTGACCTGCCGCAGGGCTTCCCTTTACGTGTTCCTGAACGAACCAGGGACGTGATGACGGTACGAACCTCGCGGAAGCAGCCGGCTACCGCCGACAATCTCACCGCGGCGGCGGCCGTCATCTTGATGACGGACCTCGCATTGTCGCTCGGCGATGCGCTCATCAAGCTAACGAGCGGGACGATCGCCGTCTGGCAGCTCTTCCTTCTCCGCTCGCTGATGGCCTTGCCGCTGCTCGTTCCGGCGGTCCTGGCAAGCTCGGGCGCGACGCTTCGGCCGCGGGCCCTGGCGTGGACGACGCTGCGCAGTCTGATGCTGGTTTTGATGTGGCTCGCCTATTATGCGGCGCTTCCCCATCTTCAGCTGTCTGTGGCCGCCGTCTCTTATTATACGCTGCCGGTCTTCATCACCTTGTTCTCCGCTCTGTTCGTCGGCGAACGTGTCGGGCCGATCGGTTGGATGGCGGTCGCGTTGGGCCTTGCCGGCGTCCTCCTGATTCTGCGGCCGGACGCGGCGGCGTTCAACGCTTATGCCCTGCTGCCGCTTCTCTCGGCGGTCCTCTACGCCTTGGCGATGATTCTGACGCGTACGAAATGCCGCGAGGAACATCCTCCGACGTTGTCCCTCGCACTCAATCTCGCATTCGTGGTGGTGGGTCTCGGCGGTGTCAGCATCTTCCAGGAGAGAGGCGGGGAGGGAGGCTACCTCACCACCGGCTGGTTGCCGCTCGGTGCCGCCGAGATCGGTACGCTCGTCCTCCTGTCCGCGGCGATGATCATCGGCAGTCTGGGTGCAGCTTTTTCCTATCAGCGCGCGCCGTCGAACGTGATTGGCACGCTCGATTTCTCCTATGTCGGTTTCGCCGCCATTTGGGGTCTCCTGCTGTTCCAGGAGGTTCCCTCGCTCATCACCCTTGGTGGCATGGCGCTCATCGTCGGGGCCGGCATTCTCGCCCTTCGACGGTGATTGGTCTGATCGAGCTTTCGGAGCTCCTCGGGAGCGGGGGAAGAGCCGATCACCTTTTCCATGTCGGCACGCGCCGCCGTTGGGCAGCCGCCGGAACGCAGAGGCACTACGGGCCTCCGCGCTTTCCGTCCCCGGGCGATTGTGTTATCGCCGCGTTGCCGGCCTGCCGCGCATTCGTGGCGCATAACGGCCGATGCCAGCCAACGGATTTTCGCCCATGCAAGATGTCGCCCGGCCTGTGAGCGCCACGCCCTCTGATTTCTTTTCTGCCTCTCTGCGCGATTCCGATCCGGATATCGCCGCGGCCGTCAAGGCCGAGCTCGGTCGTCAGCAACACGAGATCGAGCTGATTGCGTCTGAAAACATCGTCTCGCGCGCCGTCCTGGAAGCGCAGGGCTCGGTTCTGACCAACAAATACGCCGAAGGTTATCCGGGCCGTCGCTATTACGGCGGCTGCCAGCATGTCGACGTGGTCGAAAACGTGGCGATCGAGCGCGTGACGAAGCTCTTCGGGTGCAACTTCGCCAACGTGCAGCCGAATTCCGGCAGCCAGGCCAATCAGGCGGTTCTTCTCGCGCTCGCAAGCCCCGGCGATACCGTCATGGGTCTGAGCCTCGATGCCGGCGGGCACCTGACCCACGGCGCCAAGCCGAACCTTTCCGGCAAATGGTTCAACGCCGTGCAGTACGGCGTCCGCAAGCAGGATGGGCGGATCGACGAGGACGTCGTGGCCGAACTGGCGCAGGAGCATCAGCCGAAGATCATCATCGCCGGCGGCTCTGCTTATAGCCGCGAGATCGATTTCAAGAAGTTCCGCGAGATCGCCGACAAGGTCGGTGCATATTTCATGGTCGACATGGCCCACTTCGCTGGCCTCGTCGCGGGCGGTGTCCATCCGAGCCCGTTCCCGCACGCGCATGTTGTGACATCCACGACGCATAAGACGCTGCGCGGCCCGCGCGGCGGTCTCGTTCTGACCAATGACGAGACGATCGCCAAGAAGATCAATTCGGCGGTTTTCCCCGGCCTGCAGGGCGGCCCGCTCATGCATGTGATCGCGGCGAAGGCTGTCGCGTTCGGCGAGGCACTTCACCCGCAGTTCAAGGAATATGCGAAGAACGTCGTTGAGAACGCGAAAACGCTTGCAGAAACGCTTCAGCGCGGTGGATGCGACATTGTCTCCGGCGGCACGGATACGCACCTTCTCCTGGTCGATCTGCGCCCCAAAGGCCTGACCGGAAAGGTGGTCGAGACGGCCCTCGGTCGCGCCAATATCACCTGCAACAAGAATGGCGTTCCCTTCGATCCGGAGAAGCCGACGGTCACCTCCGGCATTCGCCTCGGCACCCCGGCCGCGACCTCGCGGGGCTTCGGCACGGCGGAATTCAAGCAGGTGGGCGAGCTGATCGTGGAAGTGCTCGACGGACTTGCCGCCAACGGCGAAGATGGCAACGAGGCTGTTGAAGCGTCCGTGCGCGAGCGCGTAGCGGCTCTCACCGATCGTTTCCCGATCTACAACGACTGAGCGAGGCGTCATGCGCTGTCCCTATTGCGGGGCCGACAATTCGCAGGTGAAGGATTCCCGTCCGACAGAGGACGGGAATGCGATCCGCCGGCGGCGTGTCTGCGGCGATTGCGGTGGCCGCTTCACGACCTTCGAGCGCGTGCAATTGCGCGAGCTCACCGTCGTGAAAAAGTCCGGTCGCCGCGTACCCTTCGATCGCGACAAGCTGATGCGGTCGGTTCAGGTCGCGGTGCGAAAACGCGACGTCGACCCGGATCGCGTCGAACGCATGGTGTCGGGGATTGTCCGACAGCTCGAATCGCGCGGTGAATCGGAAATTCCATCAAGTGACATCGGCATCCTCCTCATGGAGGGCCTGCGTCGTCTCGATGATGTGGCCTATGTGCGTTTTGCCTCGGTCTATCGCGATTTCCGCGAAGCCAAAGACTTCGAGGAACTGCTGACGGAAATCAGCGGGGGGCGCCACGACGATCTCAATCGCGACATCAAGGAGCGTTTGGAGCTTCCTGAGCGTCCTTTCGACGACGATGTCTGAGGCGCAGCCTCGGGATCTCGACAGTCGTTTTCTTGCCGCAGCCATCAGGCTCGGTCGGTTGTCGCTCGGAGAGGCAGCGCCAAACCCCGCCGTGGGCGCCATTGTCGTGAAGGATGGCGCCGTCGTTGGACGGGGACGCACCGCGATCGGCGGGCGCCCGCATGCCGAGACTGCGGCCCTTCTCGAAGCCGGCGACAAAGCGCGGGGAGGGACGTTGTACGTCTCTCTGGAACCCTGCGCCCACCATGGCCGGACGCCGCCTTGTGCCGATGCGGTCATAGACGCAGGCATTGCCCGCGTGGTGATGCCGATCCGCGATCCCGATCCGCGGGTCGACGGCAAAGGCGTCGCGAAGCTTCGAGCCGCCGGCGTCGAGGTGCGGGAAGGTCTGCTGGCTGATGTCGCCAAAGATGCCCACCAAGGATATCTGACGCGCACCACAAAGGGCCGGCCTTACGTTCTTCTCAAGCTCGCGGTCTCAGCCGACGAAGGCATCGGCCTCATGGGGCGCGGACAGATCGCCATCACCGGACCGCTCGCCCGACGCCACGTGCAGGCGCTGCGGAGCCGCGTTGATGCCGTTCTCGTCGGCGCTGGAACCTTGCGGGCGGACGATCCGCTTCTGACATGCCGGCTGCCTGGCCTGTTGGCGCGTTCGCCGGTTCGCGCGGTCTTGAGCGGTTCAGGCGTTTTGCCGGAGCATGCCAAAATGTTCGTCGCAGGCCCTGACACCTGGGTCTTTAGCCCGAAATCTCCATCTCTTGTCGTGCAGGAGCTGATAGATGCGCGAGATGGAGCTCTGCGCTGGCTAAAGCTCCCGGCCAACGGCGATGCGCCCGCAGAAGCCCTCACCCAGCTTGCAGCGTGCGGGGTCAACACGGTTCTTCTCGAAGGCGGGGCGCAGACGGCCTCGGCGTTCTTTCAGGCGGGCCTCGTCGATGAGCTCCTGCTTTTCCGCAGCCCGACTCTGTTGGGCGACGAGCGCATTGCCGCTTTTCCCAACGGCTCAGTTTCCGATATGATGATACCGTTTCGGGCCGTTGAGCGGCGGCGTTTCGGACCCGATGATTTCACCCGCTACAAACGAGCAGCCTAAATGTTCACAGGCATCATCACCGATGTCGGCGAAGTCCTGACCACTTCCGACCTTGCGGCCGGACGTCGCTTCGAGATCGCCACCGCCTATGATCCTGAAACGATCGCGATCGGTGCATCGATCGCCTGCGCCGGCACCTGCCTGACAGTGATCGAGCTCGGCACGACCCAAGGCGGTGGCTGGTTCGCCGTCGAGGCCTCGACCGAGACTTTGGAGCGGACCGCCCTCGGCAGCTGGCAGACGGGAACACGGATCAATCTCGAGCGCGCGCTGCGCGCCTCCGATGAACTCGGCGGCCACATCGTGACCGGGCATATCGACGGAGTGGCCGAAATCATCGGACGCGCCGACGAGGGCGACATGGCGAAGTTCACCTTCGCCGTTCCCGACGACCTCGCCCGTTTCATCGCCGAAAAAGGCTCCGTCGCCCTGGATGGCACGTCGCTCACCGTCAACACGGTGGAAGGCGTAACGTTTACCATCATGCTCATTCCTCACACGCTCCAGGTCACCACCTGGGGCGAAAAGAAAATCGGCGATCACGTCAACCTTGAGATCGATCTCATGGCGCGCTACCTCGCCCGTCTTCAAAGTGCATAAGGCTTCGGCAAAACTCAGATGAGTCATTTCCTTTTGATTGAGGCGCGGTTCTACCGCGACCTCTCAGACGAACTCGCTCGCGGCGCGATCGCGGAGTTGGAACGTCGTGGCGCCACGTACGATCGTGTCGCAGTCCCGGGGGTCCTCGAAATCCCGGGCGCCCTTTCTATGGCCTTGATTGCGGCCGAAGAGGGAAACATAAGCTCTTATGACGGTTTCGTTCTCCTGGGCTGCGTGATCCGAGGAGAGACGTCGCACTACGATATCGTGGCCGTGGAATCGGCGCGCGCCGTGATGGATCTGGTATCTGCTTATGGCCTTGCGCTCGGAAACGGTGTCTTGACGGTCGAAAACGGCGATCAGGCATGGGCCCGCGCCGGCGTTGAAGGAAAGAACAAGGGTGCGGCTGCGGCTGCGGCGGCCTGTGAAATGGCCGAATTGCGCGAAAGGTGGGGCCTTGCCTGAGAGTGAGCCAGCCATAGCGGCCCGGGGGGCCAACCAACGCGGCGCCGCGCGACTCGCGGCCGTGCAGGCCCTCTATCAGATGGATGTCGGGCGGGTGAGCCTGCCCCGTGTCGTCGCGGAATTCGAAGCCTTCCGCCTCGGCCAGGAGATGGAAGGAGAGACGCTGCGCAGCGCCGATGCCGCGTTTTTCCGTCTGCTCGTGGCAGGCGTCGTGGAGGAGCAGGAGGTCATCGATCCCCTCATTCACGCGACGTTGCCGCCTTCCTGGCCTTTGGCGCGTCTCGATGTGACGCTTCGCTCGCTGTTGCGCTGCGGCGTGTACGAGCTGAAGTCGCGTCGCGACGTTCCGGCCCGCGTCGTCATCAGCGAATATCTCGACGTGGCCCATGCCTTCTTCGAAAAGGAAGAGCCCGGCCTTGTGAACGCGGTGCTCGACAAGGTCGCACGGGATGTCAGGCCGGACGAATTCGGCAAAGCGGGTGCCGGCTAAATCTTCATGGATGAGCTGGAACTGATTGATCGCTTTTTCCGTCCGCTCGCCGGAGAAGGTGCGCTCGGACTTCTCGATGACGCGGGTTTCGTGAGCCCGTCTTCAGACCGGGATCTCGTCCTCACCAAAGACATGATCGCGGAGGGAGTACATTTCCTTCCGGGCGATCCTCCGGAAACGGTGGCCCGCAAAGCATTGCGGGTCAATCTGTCGGACTTGGCGGCGAAAGGGGCAAAGCCTCTCGGCTATCTTCTCGCCCTTGCCCAGGCGCCCCATTGCGACGAGCCCTGGCTCAAAGCTTTCTGCGAGGGGCTTGCCGGTGATCAAGAACGCTATCGTATCGCGTTGATCGGTGGCGACACGATCGCATCCCCGGATCGGATCACGGTCTCGATCACGGCGATCGGCACGCTGCCGAAAGGCAGAATGGTGCATCGCTCCGGCGCAAAACCTGGCGATATTCTGTATCTCTCGGGGACGATCGGCGGATCGGGCGCCGGTCTGGCGGTCCTTCAGGACCGTGCAGAGGCAGAACTCGCCGCAGACGACAGGGGTCGTCTCGTCCTCCGCTACCGCGAGCCAGAGCCGCGCACAGGGCTTGCAGAGGCCGTCCGGCTTTATGCGAGTGCGGCCCTCGACATCTCTGACGGGCTCGCCGGCGACGCGGACAAGCTCGCCTCGGCAAGCGGCATCCGCGCCGTGATCGAGGCGCAGGACGTTCCGCTCGACCCGGCTTTGAGCCAGCTCTTCGGCCACGGTTTCTCGCTGGAGGATGCGCTGACCGGCGGCGACGATTACGAAATCCTAGCCGCGATTCCACCGGGCGAGGAGGGGGCTTTCAAGGAGGCCGCGGCGCGCGCCGACATTCCCGTGACGGCCATCGGTAATGTCGAGGCGGGCAGCGGCCGGGCGGTGATTCTCAAAGATGGGAAGGAAATGGCCTTTTCCCGTCGCTCCTTCGTCCACGGCGGCCATTGATGGACGGTTCCCCCGACGTGGCCATGCATCCGCCGGTGGACGACCGGGCCGCTCGACGCAATGTCATAGTCCTTGCGACGGCTCAGGCGATTGCGGGCGCCGGAGCGCCGATCAACTTTTCCATATCTTCGCTTGCGGCTCACATGCTGTTGGGGCCGGACAAGTCCTGGGCGACTTTGCCGCTCAGCGCCTTCGTCGTCGGCACCGCGATCGGCACCATGCCGGCCGCGCTCTTGCAGCGGCGAATCGGGCGTCGTTTCGGGCTAATCTGCGGAATGCTGATCGGCGCAATGGGCGCACTCATGGAAGCGGTGGCCGTCACGGTCTTCTCGTTTCCAATCCTGTGCCTCGGCGCCTTCATGATGGGTTTTACCGCCGCCTTCGTGCAGCAGTTTCGTTTCGCTGCCGCCGATACGGCCAGTCCGTCCTTCCGGCCGAAGGCGATGTCATATGTGCTGATTGGCGGCGTGATGGCGGCCATTATCGGTCCTCAGACCGTCATCCACACGCGCACAGCCTTCCCGATCGAATTCGTCGGGGCCTATATCGGCGCCGCCGGACTGATGGTGCTCGCGGCAATTGTTCTCGCGTTCTTGCATGCTCCGGCCGTCACGGCAGCCCACACCCATGCAGGACGTCCGTTGCGGAAGATCGCTGCACAGCCGCGCTTTATCGTGGCCGTCGCCTGCGCCGTGACGGCCTATGCCCTCATGAATCTGATGATGACGGCTGCGCCGCTGGCGATGGTCGGCTGCGGCTTTCCGACCGATGCGGCGGTTCTCGGCATCCAGTGGCATGTCATCGCAATGTTCGCTCCAAGCTTCTTTACAGGGTCATTGATCCTGCGCTTTGGAGCAGAGCGCGTGGTTGCGGCTGGACTTGTGCTTCTCATCCTGTGCGGTTTCATCGCCCTGCAAGGCATAGATCTCATCAATTTCTGGGGCGCTCTCGTTGTTTTGGGCGTTGGCTGGAATTTTGGTTTTCTCGGCGCGACAGCACTTGTTGCAAGCACTTATGAGCCGGTCGAGAAGGAGAAGGTGCAAGGCCTCAACGACCTGCTCGTCTTTGCCACGGTGGCGCTGGCCTCGTTTTCTTCCGGTCAAATCCTGTCTATCGGCGGCTGGTCTGCAGTGGCGCTGACCGTGATACCGATCGCCGTCGTCGCTCTTCTTGGGCTGGCATTGCTTCTTTTGCGGCGTGGTCGCCAGGAGGCGTCCCGCTAAACCAAGCGGGCAGCGCGATTTTGCAGCCCTTGACGGGGCTTGTTCTTTCGTCAATACCCCGCCGCGATACAGGAAGCCGCCCCCGGCTCTGTCGGAGGGATCGGCCTCCATTCCCGGTCGGCAATCCGCCGGCCATCTTCCGGGGGAAATCAATGATTTTGCTTTATTTCGTCATAGCATGCGGTGTCTTGGCCATCGTCTATGCCATCTGGGCGATCCAGTCCGTGATGGCCGCCGATGCGGGCAATGCGCGCATGCAGGAGATCGCGGGCGCGATCCGTGAGGGTGCGCTCGCATACCTCACACGCCAGTACACGACCATCGCCATCGTCGGTGTCGTCGTGTTCATCCTGGCGTGGTGGCTTCTGTCTGCAGAGGCTGCGATCGGCTTCCTGATCGGTGCGGTGCTCTCCGGAGCCGCCGGCTTCATCGGAATGCTCGTATCTGTGCGTGCGAACGTACGGACGGCGCAGGCCGCGTCGATCTCGCTCGGTGGCGGTCTTGAGATCGCCTTCAAGTCGGGTGCCATCACGGGTCTTCTCGTGGCCGGTCTCGCGCTTCTCGGTGTCTCAGGCTACTTCACCATCCTGACCCAGTTCATCGGCTATGGCCCGACCGAACGCGTCGTGATCGATGCTCTCGTGGCCCTCGGCTTCGGCGCTTCGCTCATCTCCATCTTCGCCCGTCTCGGCGGCGGCATCTTCACCAAAGGTGCAGACGTCGGCGGCGACCTGGTCGGTAAGGTCGAGGCCGGCATTCCGGAAGACGATCCCCGCAACCCGGCCACGATCGCCGACAACGTCGGTGACAATGTCGGCGACTGCGCGGGCATGGCGGCCGACCTTTTCGAGACCTACGCGGTGACGATCGTCGCCACGATGGTTCTGGCCTCGATCTTCTTCACGGGGGAGCAGGCGACGACGCTGATGCTCTTCCCGCTGTTGATTGGCGCGACATGCGTCATCACCTCGATCGCCGGCACCTTCTTCGTGAAGCTCGGCGCCAACAATTCCATCATGGGTGCGCTCTATAAGGGCTTCATTGCCACCGCCGGCCTGTCGGCCGTGGCTCTGGCTTTGATCGTGCTCTTCTTCACCGGCTGGGGCACCGAGTTCACGAGCCCCGTCGGTCCGTCCTTCTCGGGCGGCAGCCTGTTCTTCTGCGGCATCGTCGGTCTCGCCGTGACGGGCCTAATCATCTGGATCACCGAGTACTACACCGGCACGAACTACCGCCCGGTGCGCTCGGTCGCTGACGCCTCCGTCACCGGACATGGCACCAACGTCATTCAGGGCCTCGCAATCTCGATGGAATCGACGGCGCTTCCGGCGATCGTCATCATCGCGGGCATTCTGGCCTCCTATGGTCTTGCTGGCCTCTTCGGCATCGCCATTGCCGTGACGACGATGCTGGCGCTTGCCGGTATGGTCGTTGCCCTGGACGCTTTCGGCCCCGTCACAGACAATGCCGGTGGTATTGCCGAGATGGCGGATCTGCCGGCCGAGGTGCGCAACACGACCGACGCCCTCGATGCCGTCGGCAACACCACGAAGGCGGTCACCAAGGGCTACGCGATCGGCTCTGCCGGTCTTGGCGCTCTGGTGCTCTTCGCGGCCTACACCTCGGACCTCCACTTCTTTGCGGAAGAAGCGGCGCCGGGCACCTTCTTTGACGGTGTCAGCGTCGACTTCTCGCTGTCGAACCCATACGTCGTTGTCGGCCTGCTGTTCGGCGGTCTGCTGCCTTATCTCTTCGGCGGCATCGCGATGACGGCAGTCGGTCGCGCTGGCGGCGCGGTCGTGGAGGAAGTGCGTCGGCAGTTCCGTGAGAAGCCCGGCATCATGCAGGGGACGGAACGTCCGGATTATAAGCGCGCGGTCGACATGCTGACCAAGGCTGCGATCCGCGAAATGATCGTGCCGTCTCTGCTGCCGGTCCTGTCGCCGATCGTCTGCTTCTTCGTGATCTACCTGATCGCGGGCAAGTCGAATGGCTTTGCCTCTCTGGGCGCCATGCTCCTGGGCGTGATCGTCACCGGCCTTTTCGTCGCCCTCTCCATGACGGCCGGCGGCGGTGCCTGGGACAACGCCAAGAAGTACATCGAGGATGGACATCACGGCGGCAAGGGCTCCGATGCCCACAAGGCTGCGGTGACCGGCGATACGGTGGGCGATCCTTACAAGGACACGGCCGGACCGGCGGTGAACCCGATGATCAAGATCACCAACATCGTCGCGCTTCTGCTTCTGGCCGTCCTGGCCCACTAAGCAGATCGCACCAAGCAAAAGAGAGGCCCCGCGGCACGCCGCGGGGCCTTTTTTTCGATAGCGATGGCCCTCAAATTGCTTCGCACGGGGAAAGGCCGTTGGCCCTTGTGCCAAATCCGCCGAAACCTGATCTCTGCGGGGTCCGTGCTGAAACTTGCGGTCTTGCAACAGACCGTCGCAGTTTCGTCCAGGGCCCTGACGCCGATACGATTCGGGCCACGCAGCTGCATTTCTAGTCGTTTGCACTAACAAACTTGGGTTGGCGCAGAAGCGGTCGGCTCTCTCAACAAAAAAGGCGGCCCGCTGGGACCGCCTCCGATTGATGCCGCGTGATCGCGAACCCGACCAAAGCTCTTTGTGGCAGTAGCTTTGGACAGTCGACGTCAGGCGTGAATGGCCGAGCGTGTCTAGAAGGCGACCCGTCCAGCGGCCGACAGAAGCTGCGACACGAACGAGAAGTCCTTGCCCGCCGTCGGAGTGGTGCGAGAGACGAAGTCGAAGACCTTGCCGTCCTTCAGACCGTAATTGGCGACGCGCGTGACCGTCTGATCCTTGTCGAAATAGACAGCCAGAACGCGCTGGTCGACGATATGCGGGTTCAAGAAGGCGACCGGGCGCGAAGCCGTCTGCGAGATGTAATAGAACACCTCGCCGCCGAAGTCGGCGGTCGTGGAGGGCGTGCCGAGCACGATCAACACCTGGTCGCGGCTCGATCCTTCTGGAATCTGTTCCAGGGCGAGCTCGTTGGCGATATAGCCGCGGTGCTGGGTTTCCCCGATGCAGCCCCCCAGGGCGCCGGCTGCGGCGACCGAAACGAGAAGGGCGAGAACGTGAGTTTTTTTGGTCATGGCGGTCCCGTTGAACTCCGCTTGCTAGCGGTGTGAATGCGGCATTGCAATGGCCTTCGCGGGGCTCTGCCGCATTGTCTTGAAGGCGTAGAAGGGCATAGATGGCACAATGGGTTGGTTTCAAAGCCGCAAACGGCAGGAGCGCGAGCGCGCAGCGGCACTTTATGGCGCGGCTGCTGCTGCTGCGCGTCATCCGCAACTCTATGAAGAATATGGTGTCGATGACACGGTCGACGGTCGCTTCGAGATGCTCTCGCTGCATCTTTTTGCCGTCGTCCATCGGCTGACTTTTGGGCCCGATCCGGATCCCGAGCTTGCACGACTGACCACCGAAGCCTTCGTGGTCGATATGGACGCCACGTATCGAGACATCGGTGTCAGCGATCGACGCATCCCAAAGCGGATGAAAACGCTGTTTTCCTCATACGGCGGCAGGCTCGGAGCTTACGGATCGGCACTGTCTGCAGGCGGCGATGCGCTTGAAGGTGCGATTGCGCGCAATATCTTTGGAGAGGAAAGCGATTCGAATGCGTCGCGACGCCTCGCGGACTATCTGCGTGCGTTGCTCGCGTGGCTGGACAGTGTTCCCAGCGCCGCCCTGAAAGAGGGACGCATCGTCTTCCCGGATCCCATCAGCCTCGCTGCGGAGAACAGTTGAAATGAACACCGCGTCTTTCGCCAAGCCGTTGCGCCTGGTCGAGATACCCGCCTCGGGACGCAGACTGCATTTGGAGGCAAACCCGGCGGAACGGGAAAAAATCGCGGACCAACTCGGCATCCCCTCCGTCGACGACCTCTCGGCCGACATCGACGTGACACCCATGGCTGGCGATCACTACCGCGTCGAGGCGAAGATCTCCGGCCATGTCACGCGGCGTTGTGTCGTGACACTGGCCCCCGTCGAGGAAGAGGTTTCGGAAGATGTGAGCCTTGTCCTGCGGCCACCCAAACCCGGCGAATCCCGGGATGGAGGCGGAGAGGCGAGCGGCGATCGCTCCAACGATCCTTTCGACGTGGAAGTCGACGGGGCCGAAGACACCGAACCCTATTTTGGAGACAGGGTCGACCTCGGCGCCTTGCTCGTCGAATATGTGGCGCTTGGTCTCGACCCCTATCCGAGGGTTGCGGGCGCTGAATTTAAGGAACATGTGGAGGATGATACGGCGGAGGCGTCGCCATTTGCCGTATTGGAGCGTCTGAAGCAGCAACGTAACTGACGCACCCTACCAGCCTTTTTCTCCAAACGGCTTGTCATGACCGGGCGAGTGGGTATTGTCCCGCGGCCGGCGACCCGACCAGAAGAAAGCGATGCCGTCACCTCTCACCATCTCTCTTGACGCCATGGGCGGCGATGCCGGTCCCGAAATGGTGATCCCGGGCGCAGCCGTGGCGTTGAAGCGTCGGCCGGATCTGCGTTTCATTCTTTATGGCCAGTCCGAAGCGGTCGAGCCGTTGCTCGCCCGTTATCCCGATCTCGTAGCCGCCTCGCGCTTCGTGCATTGCGAGATTTCCGTGCGCATGGACGACAAGCCGAGCCAGGCGCTCCGCCTCGGCCGCTGGAAGTCGTCGATGTGGCGGTGCGTCCAGGCCGTGCGGGACGGGGAGGCGGACGTTGCCATCTCCGCTGGAAACACCGGCGCCCTCATGGCGATGTCGAAATTCTGCCTGCGCACGCTTCCCGATATCGATCGGCCGGCGATCGCGGCCATGTGGCCAACGTTGCGCGGCGAAAGCATCGTCCTTGATGTCGGCGCCACGATCGGCTCGGATGCGAAGATGCTCGTCCATTTCGCCGTCATGGGCGCAGCCATGGCCCGCGCTCTCTTCGGGCTGGAGCGGCCGACGGTCGGCCTCCTCAACATCGGCGCTGAAGAGGTGAAGGGTGTCGAGGAGGTGCGCGAGGCAGGCCATATTCTGCGCGCCATCGACCATCCCAATTTCGAATATTATGGCTTCGTCGAGGGCGACGATCTCGGCAAAGGCACCGTCGATGTCGTCGTTACAGAAGGCTTTTCAGGCAATATCGCGCTGAAGACCGCCGAGGGGACCGCACGGCAGCTTGCCGAATATCTCCGTTCGGCGATGACGCGGACCCTCTCTGCCAAGATCGGCTATTTCTTCGCGCGCTCAGCCTTCGCCCGGCTCAGGGAAAAGATGGACCCGCGCAAGGTCAACGGCGGCCTTTTCCTCGGCCTCAATGGCCTCGTCGTGAAAAGCCATGGCGGCACGGATTCGGAAGGCTTTGCCGCCGCCATCGAGCTCGGCCGTGACATGGTGCTCGGAAGCCTCACCAGCAAGATCGCCAACGATTTGGAATACACCCTCGGATCGATGCGCAAGCAGTTCGCCGAGCAAACGGCCGCGCAGGCACAGACCGCATGAAACGCTCCTTGATCGCCGGCATTGGCAGCGCCCTGCCGGAGAAAGTCCTTACCAACCGCGATCTCGAAAGCATCGTCGACACATCAGACGAATGGATCGTACAGCGCACCGGCATTTCAGAGCGCCATATCGCTGCCGAAGGTGAAACAACCTCAGACCTTGCGCTGGCCGCAGCTGAGAAAGCGCTTGCGGATGCCGGCCTGACCGCTGCGGACATCGATCTCATTGTCCTGGCGACCGCCACACCGGATCAGACGTTTCCGGCGACCGCCTGTACGGTGCAGGATCGGCTCGGCATGCATCACGGATACGCGTTCGATGTCCAGGCCGTGTGCTCGGGCTTTTTGTTCGCGCTCACCACGGCCGATGCGCATTTGAAGGCCGGCTCGGCAAAGCGTGCGCTCGTCATCGGAGCCGAAACATTTTCGCGCATTCTCGATTGGAGCGACCGCGGCACCTGCGTCTTGTTCGGCGACGGGGCTGGTGCGGTCGTTCTGGAAGCCCACGAGGCGGGCGATGAGACGGCTCCGCGGGGCCTTCTCACCGCGCATTTGCGTTCGGATGGGCATTTCCGTGACAAGCTGTTCGTCGACGGTGGCCCGAGCTCGACGAGAACCGTCGGACACTTGCGCATGGAAGGCCGTGAGGTTTTCAAGCATGCGGTCGCGACCATCACCGATGTCATCACCGACGCATTCGAAGCGACCGGCGAATCGGCAGAAACGATCGACTGGTTCGTTCCCCATCAGGCCAACAGACGCATCATTGATGCCAGCGCCAAGCGGCTCGGCATCGCCGAAGAGAAGGTCGTGGTGACGGTTCAGCATCACGGCAACACGTCGGCGGCCTCTATCCCGCTGGCGCTTGATGTCGCAGTGCGCGACGGGCGCATCAAAAAAGGCGATCTGGTGCTGCTTGAGGCGATGGGCGGCGGCTTCACTTGGGGCTCAGCTCTGATACGCTGGTAGCGGGCGATACGCATCGGCGGTGCGTGTTGACCTCATTTCGACAGGCGAATACGTTGCTTAAAGACGTGCAGGAGGCGTGTTGCGTGGAGGCAAATGAACTACGCCCAGAGGGGCGCACCGTCACGCGAGCCGATCTCGCAGAGGCGGTATATCGGGAGCTTGGCCTTTCCAGAACGGAATCGGCCGCCATGGTGGAAATGGTGCTCGCGGAGATTTCAGAAACGATCGTATCGGGGGAAACGGTCAAGCTGTCCTCGTTCGGTTCCTTCGTCGTGCGCAGCAAGGGGCAGCGCGTCGGCCGCAACCCAAAAACGGGCAAGGAAGTGCCGATTCCGCCGCGCCGCGTGACCGTCTTCAAGCCAAGCAACATCATGAAGCAGCGCATCAACGAGTGCCTCGCCCCGGAAGAAGAGACGGGCGGAGCCGCGGTCAGCACGGGCGCCGACGCCGGCAATGCGCGGCGTCTCAAGGCTGCTGAAGCAGACGTCGCAACGACGTGAGCGTGAAATCACCGGACGCGTTCAGGACGATCAGCGAAGTTGCGGAGGACCTCGATCTTCCGCAACACGTCCTGCGTTTCTGGGAAACGCGCTTCACTCAGATCAAGCCGCTGAAGCGCGGCGGCGGCAGGCGCTATTATCGCCCTGAGGACGTCGACCTTCTCAAGGGCATTCGCCTGCTTCTTTACGGCGAAGGTTTCACCATCAAGGGCGTGCAGCGTCTTCTCAAAGAGAAGGGCGTGCGCTTCGTCATTGCTGTTGGGCAAAGCGGCAATGTGGAGACGGTGGCACCGGCCGAGGCTGATTTTGACACCGAGCGGCCGAGCGATGAGGCCCCGGCGAGGGCAGAGCCGATTCGCGAGGAAGCCCAGGACGAGGACGACGAACTGCAACCGTCCTTGCTGCGCGAGGAGGCGGAAGAGCCCGTGTCTCGCCGCGTCGACCCCCATGGTCGCGAACGTCTTCAAGCCGTGCTCAGCGATCTGCTCGAGGCGCGCCGGATCCTGCACGACGCCATCTCCGGCTAACCGGATAACCCGGCCGCGCATCGACCGCGCGGCAGGCCGCTCTCGCGCGGTGTTCTCATTTTAAAATCAGTGGGGAATGGTCGGAGCGGCGGGATTCGAACCCACGACCTCTTGCGCCCCATGCAAGTGCGCTACCAGGCTGCGCTACGCTCCGACGCGCGCGGACTATAGAGAGCACATAGGCTCGGCGCAATGCTCATAACGCGCAGTTTTCGGGGATTCTTTCGCCTTCTTCTCGCAGCTCCATATGGGCCGAGAACGAGAATCGATATGCCACGGAATCAGCAAATCTTAAGGCTTTCCCGCCTAACTCGCGCGCATAGAACATCTCCGCGCGAGAACCCGGCTTCGATGCAGCCAGACGCCGACCGTCCACGTCTTTATCCGACCTCCGTGAGGAACTTCGTCTTCTTTCTGGCGGTGCTGGCGATGAACTATACGCTGTCGCGGCCGTCGCCCGTCGACTTTCTGTTCATGCTCTCGCTCGCATTGTCGATCATGGTGCTGCAGAAGGTCCGGCTGACCTTCTTCATATTCTTTACGCTCTTGCTCCTGTGGACGCTTTCGTTCTGGTACGCCTCGGTCCCGTTCTTCGGCGATCCTGATGTGCGCCAGGAGGCCTTTAAGAAAACCTTCGTCGTGGTTCTCGGCATAACGGCCTGCTACGTCTCCATGGATTGGGGTCCGCGGCAGTTGCATACCTTCATGCGGGTCTACGTCGTCTCCTGCGTGACTGCCGCGATTCTCGGAATTGTGGGCTTTGCCCTCGGAATCGAGGCCCTGCTTTGGGACGGCCGCTCGAAAGCCTTCATCGACGACCCGAACATGTATGCGTCGTTCC
Organism: Afifella sp. JA880; assembly: GCF_025379905.1. Lineage (NCBI taxonomy): Bacteria > Pseudomonadati > Pseudomonadota > Alphaproteobacteria > Hyphomicrobiales > Afifellaceae > Afifella > Afifella sp. JA880. The sequence continues at coordinate 287,340 of NZ_JAOANH010000001.1, read as the reverse complement.
TCGTGCCGGGCGTGGTGATGGCGATCTACCTGGTCCAGCAGCGGTTGTGGCCGCGGCCCGCACTTTATCCAATCATCGGGATCCTCTGCCTCGGCGTGCTGCTGTCATTCTCCCGGGCTGCGACCGTGTCGCTCATCCTGTGCTGCTCCGGCTATATGGTCTTCATCTATCGGCAGCACCTCCTGAGGCTTTTCGCCTACGCCGCAGCCATGGCGGTCTTTGGCGGCATCATTCTCGGAACCACGATCGTGGTCTCTCCGACCTTCACGAAGAAGTTTGAGCAGCGCGCGACCTTGGAGGAATCTTACGATGCAGGGCGCGAAGGCCGATACGGCCGCTATGCACGTTCGATCCCGATGATCCTCAGCAATCCCGTCGGTATCGGGATCAATCAGCAGAACCTGATCTTTCTGGAGCCCATCCATAACATCTGGCTGAGCTCTTTCATGAATTACGGCTGGCTCGCGGGTTTTTCATGGCTCGCGCTGATCTTCCTCTCGGTCCTTTTTGGCCTTGCGAACTACCGCATGACGGCGCATCCGGCAGCCGTCGCGGTTCTGGTCGCCTTCATGGCGCCACTCATGTGCGCATCGCTGCACGAAGGCGAGCACTGGCGCCATCTCTGGCTTCTCCTCGGCATCCTCTGGGGCTTCAATCCCGCACGCTTCCATAAGACGACAGAGACGACCCCGAATGCGCGTGGGAGCGGTGCCGTGGAAGCGATGAAATACGCCATCGTCCGCAACAAACACCGCGCCCAGAACGGCCGCTCTATCGTCTCGTCATAGTGTATTGAAGGAGCAAAGGTCCGGACGGGGGGTGTCTTCGTCTGGCCCATCCAAGGGACCGTCCGCGTCCGAATTCGTTGCGCCGCAGTCTTCCGGGCGCATCCTTCGATCGAGCGAGTTTCGTGCAAGGGAAGCCGGACAGCCGGGGAAAAGAGGAGGCCTCGCGGAATTACGAGGCCGCAGCTTCATCCCCGCACAGCTCTCAATAGGCGTTCTCGCCGGTGACGAGCCGAATCGGCGTCAAAAGCAGGATGTAGAGATCGAAAAGAACCGACCAGTTTTCGATATAGAACTGGTCGTGCTCGACGCGCCGCTCGAGCTTTTCCTGGGTGTCGGTTTCTCCGCGCCAGCCGTTGACCTGGGCCCAGCCCGTGATGCCCGGCTTGACGCGATGGCGGGCGAAGTAGCCGTCGACCACCTGTTCGTAAAGTTGGTCGGCCGCCTTGGCCTGCAAGGCGTGGGGGCGGGGACCAACGAGAGACAGATTGCCTTTCAAGACGTTGAACAATTGCGGCAGCTCATCGAGACTCGTCTTGCGGATGAAGCGGCCGACGCGCGTCACGCGCGGATCGTCCCGGCTGACGAGCTTTACTGCGTTGAGGTCCACCTGATCGACATACATTGAGCGGAACTTGAAGACCTTGATCAGCTCGTTGTTGAAGCCGTAACGGTCCTGACGAAAGAGAACAGGGCCCCGGCTGTCGAGTTTGATCGCGGCTGCCACCGCCAGCATTACCGGTGACAAGGCGATGAGGGCGAGGCTGGCAAAGACGATGTCGAACATCCGTTTGACGACGGAATCCCATCCCGCGATCGGCCGATCGAACAGATCCAGAAACGGCACCGAGCCTATGAACGAGTAGGAGCGGGGGCGGAACCGCAGGCGCGTCGTGTTCGCGGCCATGCGGATGTCGACAGGCAACACCCAGAGCTGCTTGAGCATTTCGAGGAGCCGGTTTTCGGCCGACAGCGGCAGGGCGATTATCAAGAGGTCGATCTGCGCCTGGCGACCGAATTCGACGAGTTCATCGATTCGGCCGAGCAGCGGATAGCCTTCCTGAATTGCCGGCGCACGATCACCGCCGCGGTCATCGAAAATCCCGCAAATACGGATATCATTCTCCGGTTCGGCGTCGAGCGCACGGATCAGGGACACCGCTTCCGGGCCGCCCCCGACGAGAACCGCGCGACGCTCCAGCAGACCGACGCGAGTCCAGACGCGCACGAGACGTGCAAGCAGCACGCGCGCTGCCGCAAGCGCGATAAAGCCGAGAAAGAACCAGGCGCCGAGCCACAAACGGGAGAAATCGTCCCCGATTTTCAGAAAGAACGCGACCAGTGTGAAGCAAGCGAAGACCACCGCCCAAAGCCCGGCCACACGACCGATATGTTTCAGCGGATGCCTGTAGGCGGGCAGCGTATAGCCTTTGAACGTACCGATAAGCGAGATCGTCAACAAAGGCAGCAGGATGAGCGGAACAAGATAGCGGAGAGCCAACTCGCCTTCGGTTGGAGTGACCCAGAAATTGTGGATCAGGGTGCCGAGGCCCACGAGCGCCGTGAAGTCCGCAAGGCGCAGAAGGACTGCCAGAAAACCAGCCGAGACAGGCCGGTATTTGAGGTTCGCGGCAACGCGGGCTGCGGCGAGGTTGAGGGCCGAGCGACCCGCTCCGGGCCGCTTTGTGCCAGGCTCATTCTCCGCCGGTGCATTGCTCGATGTCACTTTGTAAAATCCCGCTTCGGCCTCGCCGGTAGCTGTCTGTCTTGCGCGATTTTATTCAATCTGTTCCGCCTGCTAGAGTTAATCAACTCGGATCAGAACAGGCGTTCTCCGACATAGACGGTATCGCCGGCACGAATCGGCTGGGTCACAGCAAGGCGGCCTTCGTAAAGGACGCCGTTCAGCTGGCGGCTCAACCGCACCACCCGTTCGTTCGCACGGGGCGTAAAGCCTCCAGCGACCGCGACGGCATTCTCCACCGTCATGCCCGGCACATAGGGATACTGGCCAGGACTGCTCACTTCACCCAGAATGAAGAAGGGACGATACGAGGCGACCTCGACGGTCACGTCGGGATTACGCACGAAGCGGGTCGAAAGCGCCCTCTGGATGCGTCCCTCGAGCTCGTCGGTGCTGGCACCGCGCGCCGCGATCTCGCCGACGAGAGGCATCGTGACGTAGCCGGCCTGATCGACCTTGTAGACGTTGGTGAGCTCGCTCTGGTCGAAGACGACGATGCGGAGTTCATCGCCGGTATCCAGTCGATAGGGCCCTTTGACTGTCGGTGAACCAGTCGCCAACGGTGCCCGCTCGCCCATGCAAGACGCGAGAAGACAAACAAGCGTGATTATAATGGCGACACGAACCGCGTTCATTGCGAGCACCCAACCTGTGACCGGCCGAAATATGCCGCGCCATAGTTAATGCCGCGCTAAAATTGCCTGAAGCTGGAGGTATGCCGTCGTTAACCGCCTCCTAACCGTAATCGACGCATCTTGCCGTCAGCCAGCAAGGAGTCGCCACGCTATGGCCGAGCCGCGTCCTATGGAAATGGACATTTCTGCAATTGCCGCCGCGCTGTGGCGTCGCGCCTGGCTTTTTGGCCTGGTGGCGATCCTGGTGGGGGCAGGAACCTATTTCGGTCTCTCGCTCGTCGACCCGCTTTATACTGGCGACGCACGCATTTTGATCGAGGCGCGGGAATCGCCGCTGACACGGCCTCGCGACTCGGGCGCAGAAAACCTGACGGTCCAGTTGGACGAATCGGCGATTGCGAGCCAGGTCGAGGTTCTGCGTTCGCGCGACATCGCCAATACCATCATCGACAAGTTCGACCTGACGCATCGTCCGGACTTTGATCCGGCTCTCTCACCGTCTCTGATTGATACAGTCTTGATCGCCTCCGGCCTCAAAAAGGGTCCGGCGGAGAACACGATTCGGCAGCGTGTTCTCGAGACTTACTACAAGCACCTCTCTGTCTATTCCGTCGTCAAATCGCGAGTGATTGCGGTCGAGTTCAGCGCGCATGACCCCGAGCTTGCGGCGCAGATCGCAAATGCCGTGGCGGAAGCTTTCGTGAACCTGCAAAGCGAAGCCAAGAGACAGTCGACCTCGGCCGCAACGGCTTGGCTGCAAACGGAGATCGACCGCTTGCGCGAGCGCGTAAAAGAGGCAGAAGGCGCGGTCGCAGCCTACCGATCCGAGAACAACCTTTTCGACGTCAATACGTCGAGCCAGCCCGAAACGACACTACAGAAACAGGATCTGAGCGAGCTCAATGCTGAGCTCGGACGGGCCAGAGCCGCACAATCGGAAGCCCAGTCGCGAGCCGAATTGCTCCGGTCGCTGTTACGCGAAGGGGGCTCCTTCGATTCCGCCGAAGAGGTTTTGAATTCACAGCTGATCCAGCGGCTCCGCGAGCGGCAGGTCGCCTTGCGCGCCCAGATTGCCGAGCTCTCGACCAGCCTCATGCCGCAGCATCCGCGTCTGCAGGCCCTGCGGAGCCAGCTTGCGGATCTGGATGGGCAGGTCCGTGCCGAAGTTCGCAAGATCCTGCAATCGCTGGAAACAGCCTCGCGCGTCGCGAGCGCCCGGGTCGATACCCTCGAAGCAAGGCTGAACGAGACAAAGGCCGCCGTTTCTCGCTCCAACGAGGAAAGCATCGAGCTTCGCGCGCTGGAGCGCGAAGCCGCCGCGCAACGCGATCTCCTGGAGACCTTCCTCGCGCGCTACCGGGAAGCGGCCGCGCGCACCGATTCGAATTATCTGCCGGCCGACGCACGGATCATTTCGCGGGCGATCCCGCCGCGGCGTCCCTCCTGGCCGAAGAAAGGGCTGCTGACGGCCGCAGCCGTCCTCGGTTCCCTGTTCCTCGCCATGGCCATCGTCATCGTACGCGAATTCGCTTCTGGTCGTGCGTTTCGTCCACTGGATGACATCGAGGTGCCGCCGGCCGGAGAGGTTCCGGCAGAGCCTCTCCTTGTCCTGGGCGCGATTCCCCCGGGCGGAACGCCGAGCCTCGATGCGGCGAAGGAAATCCCAGGCCTGGCTGAGCTCGCCGATCTCATTGCGACGGAAGGACTGAAAACGGTCCTGTTTGCCGGAGACGGTGGCCCAACTGCTGGCGATGCGGCCTTGGGTGCATGTCGGCTTGCGGTCCGTACGGCCTCGTTGCGCATCATTCTGCTCGATATCGGGGTCGAACCGGCCTCGGCGCTCGACCGCGACGGAGGCCCCGGCCTGGGCGATCTGTTAAGCGGGGATGCGCCGTTCGGCGACGCCATCCGCCTCGACGGCGATAGCCGCGTCCATTTCATCCCTCTCGGCTCGATGGCCGAGGATCCGCCCTTGCAGCGCCTCAGCCTCGTCATCGGAGCCTTGAGCAACACGTATGACCGTGTGGTTCTTCTGGCCGACCGTTTCGAGGATTGGCCGAGCGACTACGTGCGGCCGGATCTCGCTGTCCTCGTCTGTGACGAAGACATGGGCGCGGAGGCACGCCGCAGACTTCACCGGCAGGCGATGGAGGCGGGTGCGCGCAACGCCATTCTTCTGCAGCGCTCGAGTGAAGAAGGTGCGGAGCCGCAGGCGGCGGAAGAGGCGGCCTGAAAGGCCGTCGCAGCACTTACCGAAAGCGGGGGCAAGAGGTGAGCCGACGTCACCAGGCGATTCACGCGGCGCTGAAAACTCTCGCCGCCAGCAAGGCGACGCGATGGTTGCCGGCGGACCCCAAGAGCAGCGGGCTCGTTCTCACTCTTCACGAAGTGAAGCCGGGACTTCCCGCTGCGTTCGCGCCCAATGCCGGGCTCGTAATCGCGCCCGATTTCCTGGATGCGCTTCTGAGGCTCCTAAAGCGGGCGGATCGGCGGATCCTGCCTCTTGGCGAAATGGTGGCCAACCAGATCGCGGGACGTGCGTCGCCGAATGATGTGGCGATCACGCTCGATGACGGCTTCCGTAACAATCTCGAAGAGGCGCTTCCTGTCTTCCAGCGGCATCAGGCGCCGTTCACCGCCTTCATCTGCGCAGGCTTTTGCGATCGTAGCGCTGCACCCTGGTGGGTCGCTCTGGAACGCATGATCGCAGTGCATTCGGAATTCGGTCTGAAAGGCGAGGGGCCGGGGCTGATGCTGACCTCAACGACAGAAGAGAAGTACGCTGCCTTTGCCGCATGGCGGCATGCGCTCCTGTTCGAGCTGGACGGCCTGCGACACCGTGAGGTCATGGCGCGTCTTTACGAAGCTCATGAGTTCGATGAACGAGCGCTGACGGAGGAATTGGTTCTGGATTGGGACGGGGTGCGGCGCCTTGCAGAAGATCCATTCGCGACGATCGGTGCCCACACCATGACCCATCCGGCCCTCGCCAGGTTGCCTGCCGATGGCGCGCTTGCGGAAATCCAGGAAAGTGCCGACCGCATTGAACAGGAGACGGGAAGAAGGCCCGACCTTCTGGCCTATCCCTACGGATTTGCCGGTGCTGTCGGCGGGCGTGAGGCCGAGCTTGCCGCACAGGCGGGAATGACGGCCGCCTTCCTGACGAGGCCCGGCACGCTTCGGCCGTCTTCCGATCCGCGCTTCCTGCCGCGGGTTTCGGTGAACGGCTATTACCAGGATGTCGATTTGCAGGAGGTTTTGCTCGCCCCGGGGCTGTGGCGGATCGCGGAGCCGCTCTTGGAGGCGAAAACTGCGCTCAGGCGCGGTCGGGACGTGCCATCCACCAGATGATGGCCCCGGCCGGGATCACCCAGGCGATACCGGCGACCGCATAATAGGCAAGCTGCACGAGCCCGCTGGTGCCGGGAAGCTTCGCGGCTCCGATCGTCATCGCGGTGAGGCTGTAGAAGATCACCCACACGACAAGAAAAACGGTGCCGATCGGTTTGCGGTATTTCTGGCGCATAGAGGCAGCTAGCCGCAATGGACGTGGTTTTCAATCTCTTGTGCCGGGCCGCGGTGTCGCGTAGGCGAGAACTGGCCCACAGGCATATCAGACGGGACGACGCCGATGTCCTTTGACGACAGCATTTTGCCCTTTGCGCAGAGTTCCTTTGGGCCGCGTTCCGAAAAACTTGGCTCGTCGTGGATGCGGCTGCGCAGCGTCAGGCTTTGGCTGGCGATCCTGACCTTTCTGGTCTTCGTCATGGTGCTTGTGGGGGGCATGACGCGGCTGACCGATTCCGGTCTTTCGATCACAGAATGGAAGCCGGTCGTGGGCGCCGTGCCGCCGATGTCGGACCAGGCCTGGAGCGAGGAGTTCGATCGTTACCGGGCGACCTCCCAATACGAGCTGATGAACCGGGGTATGAGCCTTGGCGAGTTCAAGCGGATTTACTGGTGGGAGTGGACGCATCGCCAGCTGGGTCGGTTCATCGGTGCAGTCTATCTCGTCGGCCTTGTCGGCTTCGCCATCGCCGGGAAATTGACGCTCCGGCTCGGCCTGTGGCTTTTCGCCGGCGGGCTCCTTCTCGGGCTTCAAGGCCTGGTCGGCTGGATCATGGTCGCGTCGGGTCTGAAACCGGGAATGATCGCAGTCGCCCCCGTCAAACTGTCGTTGCATCTGACACTCGCGAGCCTGTTCTTTGCCTTCTTGATTGCCACGCATGCGCGCCTCGGTGGCGCGGAGGCTGTGCGGCGCGCAACCGCCGGCACCGTTGCGGCCTGGCTGATCGCTGTCGCGGCGCTCGTTCAGATCGCCCTCGGAGGCCTCGTCGCAGGCCACGATGCAGGGCTGACCTACAACACCTGGCCGCTGATGGACGGACGCTTCATACCCGCCGGCCTTCTTGCGATGCAGCCGCTTTGGCACAATTTCACCGACAACATCACGACCGTTCAGTTTGATCACCGCATCGGTGGCTACGTGCTGGCCGCACTCGTGATCGGATACGGTCTCTTGCGCCTCGCACTCCGCCGATGGTCCTCGGATCTCGCGCTGATCATGGCCGTCGTCATCGGTCAGGTGGCTCTCGGAATTATGGCGCTCATTCTCGTCGTTCCCTGGCCGATCGCACTCGCCCATCAGGCGATGGCGCTGATTCTGTTCGGTCTGCTCGTGCGGCATGCGGCACGGCCCGCTTCCAGTTGAGCATCTTGACCTGCCGGAGCTGGTAAGCGACTGTCGTCGCTTGGAGATTTCGAATGAATGACATGACGCCGGTGACAATCGGCCATTCCGCCTGCCCGCACGACTGCCCTTCGACCTGTGCACTTGACGTGGAAATTTTGCCTGACGGGCGCGTCGGCAGGCTCAGGGGCAATTCCGAGAACGATTATACGGCTGGCGTGATCTGCGCCAAGGTTGCGCGCTACGCGGAGCGGCTGCACCACCCGGACAGACTCACCAAGGCCCTGAAGCGCAAGGGCGCCAAAGGGGATGGCACGTGGCAGGAAATCTCAGTCGAGGAGGCGCTCGACGAGATTGCCGAGGCTTTCGTCAAGGCCGAGGCGAGACACGGGTCCGAAGCCGTCTGGCCCTATTATTATGCTGGGACGATGGGGCTGGTGCAGCGCGACGGGCTCGACCGCCTTCGCCACGTCAAGCGCTATTCCGGAGAGTTCGGCTCGATCTGCACCAACATGGCTTGGACGGGCTATGTGGCGGGAACCGGCAGCCTGACCGGACCCGACCCGCGCGAGATCGCAAAAGCCGATCTCGTCGTCATCTGGGGCACCAACGCGGTCGCGACGCAGGTCAATGTGATGACCCATGCGACGACAGCGCGGAAGACCCGGGGAGCGAAGCTCGTCGTCGTCGATGTCTATGAAAACGCTACGATGCGGCAGGCCGACCTTGCTCTGTGTGTCAGACCCGGCACCGACGCAGCGCTTGCCTGCGCCGTCATGCATATTCTCTTCCGTGACGGTCATGCCGACTGGGACTATCTTAATCGCTTCAGCGATCGTCCGAAGGATTTTGCCCGCCACCTTGAGGACAAGACGCCGGAATGGGCATCTGCCATCACCGGTGTCACCGTCGAGGACATCGAGACGTTCGCCGCCTGGATCGGCAAGACGCCCAAAACCTTCATGCGCCTCGGTTACGGCTTTACGCGCAGCCGCAATGGCGCCGTCGCCATGCACGCCGCCTCATGCATCGCCACCGTCACAGGCGCCTGGCGCCATGAGGGGGGCGGGGCCTTTCACAACAACGGCGGGATTTATCATCTCGACGAGACGATGATCGCAGGTCTCGATCGCCTGGATCCCTCCGTGCGCATGCTCGACCAGTCGCGCATCGGTCCGATCCTCTGCGGCAACGACGCCGATCTGAAGGGCGGTCCTCCCGTCGGCGCCATGCTCATTCAAAACACCAACCCGATGAACGTGGCGCCTGACCAGGAACAAGTGCGGCGAGGCTTCCTACGCGACGATCTCTTCGTTGCCGTGCATGAGCAGTTCATGACGGACACCGCAGAGATGGCCGACATCGTCCTGCCGGCGACGATGTTTCTGGAGCACGACGACATCTACAAGGGCGGAGGTCACCAGAACATACTATTCGGACCGAAGCTCGTCGAACCGCCGCACGGCTGCCTCACGAACCATCAGGTCGTGACGGGCCTCGCAAAGCGTCTTGGCGCCGAACATCCCGGCTTCGCCATGAGCGCACGCGAGCACATCGACTGGCTGCTCAAGGCCTCAGGCTGGGGTGACCTCGCGAGGCTTGAAAAGAACAAATGGATCGATTGTCAGCCGGGCTTTGAGGAGGCGCATTATCTCAAGGGCTTCGGCTTTCCCGACGGCAAGTTCCGTTTTGCGCCGGATTGGGGTCGTTTCGCTGCGCCGAACCGTCCCCAGGACGGCAAGGCGCTCGGCCCATGGGAATCTCTGCCGGAGTTTCCCGATCAGTGGGAGGCAATCGAGACGGCCGATGAGGAGTATCCGTTCCGCCTCGTCACCGCGCCGGCCCGCTCATTCTTGAATTCCACCTTCTCCGAAACGCCGTCGGGCCAGACGCGCGAGAAGCGGCCCGAGGTGATGATGCATCCGCTCGACGCGGAGGCTGCCCACCTGAATGACGGAGATCTCGTGGAGCTCACCAGTCGGCGCGGCGCCTGCCGGCTGCATATGCGGCTGAGCGACGGCCAGCAGCGCGGCACTCTCATTGCGGAGGGCATCTGGCCGAATTCCGCGCATCAAGGAGGGCGCGGCATCAATGCCCTGACAGGGGCCGATGCGGTTGCGCCTTATGGCGGTGCAGCCTTTCACGACAATGCGGTGCGAATTGCGCCCTGTGTTGCGGTGACGCCGCTTGACTGAATCGGGAGTGCAGAGAATATCGCGCCTCCTTTTTCGGAGATCAAAGATGCGCGTCTCAGCGGTTCCTGCTTTCGTTTTTGCCACGCTTGCGCTGGCGGCCTGCCAGGGAGGTTCCGCACCTACGACCCTGCCAGCCGGCATGACGCATGAAACGGTGCGCAATCGTCTCGCCGACGCGTGCGTTTACGCCGAATGGCGCAAGCGGGAAGGAGATGCGCTGAAGACCGTCACACGGGATTGTTCGTGCCTCGCCAAGCGGCTGGAGCCGCAGATGAGCGAACCCGAAGCTGCCGCCTTCGTCGCAACAGGTCAGATCCCGAAGACGACCCAACCCAAATACGTTCAGGCTTTCGAGACCTGCACCCGCTGAGGCAGCTGATTCTCAATCTCGTGGGGCATCGGAGGGCACGATCAAAACGCTGTCCTCCGGCGTCGGCAGCCCCTCGAGAATGACCTTCTCGGCCACGACCCGGGCTTTGCGCCCGGCAACCCAGGAGAGCGCAAGCGGATAGATCCGATGCTCGGCTGAGAGGACGCGTGCGGCCAGGGTTTCTGCAGTGTCGTCGGCAAGCACCGGCACGGCACCTTGAACGATGATCGGTCCATCGTCCATTTCTGCACGGACGTAGTGGACCGTTGCCCCGTGCACGCGCACGCCTGTCGCCAGCGCACGTTCATGCGTTCGCAGACCCCGAAAGGACGGCAGGAGCGACGGATGGATGTTGATCACCCGATTGCGCCATCCCTCGACGAATTCATCGGACAGAAGGCGCATGAAGCCCGCCAGACAGATGAGTTCAATTCCAGCCTCGCGCAGCATCGTGTCGAGTGCGGCTTCAAACGCCTCGCGGCTTTCATAATCCCCATGCGGGAGGACCGCGGTCGCAATGCCCGCATCGGCGGCATAAGCGAGACCGGCAGCGTCCGCGCGATTGGAAAGGACCAGTTCGATCGAGGCGGGAAAGTCGGGCTTTTGCGCCGCATCGACGAGGGCGCGCATATTGCTGCCGCGCCCGGAAATCAAAATCGCTGTTTTCACTGTTGCTTCTCGTCCAGCGCGAGCTTGCCTTCGAACACGACGGCGGCGTCTTTTCGTGGCTCGATCTCGCCGAGACGGAAGGTCTTTTCACCCGCTGCCGTCAGATGCGCCGTGATCCCCTCAGCCGCATCGGCTTCTGCGATGACAACCATACCCACACCGCAATTGAACGTGCGCAGGAGCTCGGCCTCTTCGATCGGCCCGCTCTTGGCGAGCCAGGGGAAAACCGGAGGCAGCGGGATCTCGTCGAGATGGATGCGGACCGCCTGCCCATCGGGCAAGACTCTTGGCAGGTTCTCCGGCAATCCGCCGCCAGTGATATGCGCGAGCGCTTTGACGGCGCCCGTCTCCCGGATCGCCGAAAGGAGAGGGCGGACATAGATGCGGGTCGGCTCCAAAAGCGCCTCCGCAAGGCTCCTTCCAGGCTCAAACGGTGCCGGAGCGTGCCAGACGAGGCCGCTTTTCTCGACCACGCGACGGACCAGCGAAAAGCCGTTCGAATGAACGCCGCTCGAACCGACGCCGATCACCACGTCTCCGGCCTTCACCGCGCGTGGCAGAATCTCTTCCCGTTCGACGGCCCCGACCGAGAACCCGGCGAGATCATAATCTCCGGCGGCATATAGCCCCGGCAGTTCCGCCGTCTCGCCGCCGACAAGGGCGGCACCCGCCTGTCGGCACCCTTCGGCGATGCCCGCGACCACGGATGCCGCCTCGTCGACCGAGAGAGCTCCGGATGCGAAATAGTCGAGGAAGAAGAGTGGCTCTGCGCCCTGCACGATCAGATCGTTGACGCACATCGCAACGAGATCGATCCCAACCGTGTCGTGATGTCCGCTCTCAATGGCGATTTTGAGCTTTGTGCCGACGCCATCCGTCGCCGCCACCAGCACCGGATCGCGGTAACCGGTTTCCTTGAGATCGAAAAGCGCGCCGAACCCGCCAAGTCCGCCCATGACGCCGGCACGCTCGGTGCTGGCGGCAAGCGGCTTGATGCGGTCGACGAGCGCTGCGCCCGCGTCGATATCGACGCCGGCCTGGCGATAGCTGAGTTTGGTGCGGTCTTCCCCCATGGCACGAAAGCGGGTAGAGGCGATAGCCTGATTTTGCAAGCGGCGTTGTGCCATTAGGCACTGCGTTTTGGCCCCAGGCACCGTTCTCCTTGACCCTTCCCAACTTCATCACACTCGCGCGGCTCGTCTCCGTTCCGTTGATCGTCTGGTTGATCGTGATCCAGAATTGGACGGGCGCGACCGTCGTCTTCGTTCTCGCAGGGATCAGCGACGGCATCGACGGCCTGATCGCCAAACGCTTCGGTGCGTCGTCCGATCTCGGCGCCTATCTCGATCCGATTGCCGACAAGGCGCTCCTCGTCTCGCTGTTTCTCGTGCTCGGGTTCCAGGGCGTTCTGCCGCCATGGCTGATTATCCTCGTCGTCAGCCGGGACATTCTCATCGTCGGCGGCGTGATCCTCGCCTGGATGCTCGTCAATCCGATCGCGATGCGGCCTCTCTGGGTGTCGAAATTCAATACGACCGCCCAGATCGTTCTCCTCGCGCTGGTTCTGGCCGAACACGCCGGCATCAAATCGCTTTCGATCGCAATCTGGCCGATGATCATCACAACGGCCGGCTTGACCGTCGGCTCCGCCGGTGCCTATCTCGCGGAGTGGCTGCGCCACATGGCCGGCGAGGAGCCACAGCGGGAGGAAGGCTGATGACGGCCCAGCGTCAGGCGATCTTCTGGCTGGGAGCGCTCGCCGCTCTTATCGTTTTCCTTTGGCTTTTCAGCGGCATTCTATTGCCGTTCTTGCTCGGTATGGCACTCGCCTATTTTCTCGATCCGGTGGCGGACTGGCTCGAGCGGCTCGGCATGAACCGCCTTCTGGCGACGCTCGCGATCCTGATCTTCGCGCTTTTGCTTTTCGTCGTCGTCCTGGTCGCGATCATCCCGCCACTGATCGGGCAGGCGAGCGATTTCGCCGACAGGTTGCCCAGTCTCATCGAGCGTCTGCGGCATCTCGCAAGCGAGGTATTCGCGTCCCCACTCGCCAAGTATCTTCCGTCAGGCGGAGAATTCGATGTCGAACCGCTTCTGAAGAGTGCCGCCACCTGGATGGCGGGCCTGGTCTCTTCGCTTCTCGCCGGCGGTCAGGCACTGATCAGTGTCGTCAGCCTGTTTATCGTGACGCCCGTCGTTGCCTTCTACCTTCTCTACGATTGGGACCGGATGGTGAAGATGGTCGACAGCTATCTTCCGCGCGACCACGCCGATGTCATCCGAGAACTGGCGGCGGACGTCGATCAGGCGCTCTCAGGTTTTCTCCGAGGGCAGGGGCTCGTTTGCACGCTCCTGGGCGGCTTCTACGTCGTCAGCCTGACCGCGGTCGGGCTCAATTTCGGGCTTCTGATCGGCGTCGTCGCGGGCGTCATCAACTTCATTCCCTATATCGGCTCGACCGTGGGCTTCATTCTGGCTGTCGGCGTGGCGCTCGTGCAGTTCTGGCCGGAATGGCCCTGGATCGTCGTGGTCGCGGGCGTGTTCGTCACAGGGCAGGTCGTCGAAGGCAACCTTCTGCAGCCGCGTATCGTCGGCCATTCCGTCGGTGTGCATCCCGTCTGGTTGATGTTTGCGATGTTCGCCTTCGGTGCGCTGTTCGGCTTCGTCGGCCTTCTGGTTGCGGTCCCCGTCACGGCCGCCATCGGCGTGCTTGTCCGCTTCGGCCTCGAGCAATACCGGGAGAGCCGGATCTATCTCGGCACTGGCGATCCGCCGCCACCACCTCCAAGCGAGCTGCAGTGAACGCCATGATCTCGCAACGTCAGATCCCGATCCCGCTCGCACATGAAGCCGCCTACGACAGCGACAGCTATCTGGTGACGGAAGCGAACCGCGCGGCCTACGAGGTCATCATGAGCTGGCCGAACTGGTCCGCGCCAGTCGTGCTGTTGTGCGGACCGGAAGGCTCCGGCAAAACCCATCTCGCCAGCCTTTGGGCGGAAAGAGCAGGAGCCGTGGTCGTCGCGGGCGCGAAGCTTGAAGAGAGAGAGGTGGGCGGCCCCGGCCAGCCCGTTCTCGTGGAAGATGTGGCCGCCGACGAAGTTCCAGAGCGCGCACTTTTCCATCTGATCAACCGGGCGCGTGAAGAAGGTTTTACGATCCTCATCACGGCACGCGAACCTCTCGCGCGTTGGCAGCTGTCGCTAAAAGACCTGATCTCCCGCCTGCGGCTTGCGATCCCAATTTCCATCGACCGGCCCGACGAGCCCTTGTTGCGACAGGTTCTGGTCAAGCTTTTCAGCGACCGTCAGCTTTCGGTGGAGCGCAACGTCATCGACTACATGGTCATCCGGATGGAACGCTCGCTGCGCGAGGCCCAGGCGCTCGTCGCAGCCATCGACGAAGAGGCGCTGAGCGAAGGACGGCGTATCACGCGGCCCCTCGTTGCGCAGGTTCTCGCGAGCCGTGAAAACCAGGTGATCGGCTCCTGAGATGCAAGAGCTCGGTTTCCGCGGGTGTCATCCAAGTGTTACGCTCCGCTGCGATCACGCGGTTCGCAGACTGAGAGAGGATCGATGGAAGAGAGCCCGATAGCCACTGATACGGTTGATTCCGAAAATGGTACGATCGCCGTATCGACCAGCGAGCTTCTCAGTGATCCCAAGCGCTTCATCAATCGCGAGATCTCGTGGCTCGAATTCAACCGCCGTGTGCTCGAGGAATCCGAGAACCCAAATCACCCGCTCCTGGAACGGCTGCGCTTTCTGTCGATCTCAGCAAACAATCTCGACGAATTTTTCATGGTCCGCGTCGCTGGTCTGAAGGGGCAGGAGCGCGAGAAGATTGCAACCGTCAGCGCTGATGGGCTGACGCCGTCGCAGCAGCTCATGGAGATCGACCGCAAGGTCGAGGCGCTGGTCAACGATCAGCAGGCGCAATGGATCGTTTTGCGCGAGCTCCTCGACAGGGAGGGGATTTCGATCGTTCGCGGCGAAGAGGTCACCTCAAACGACGCCGAATGGCTTGCCGAATATTTCATGGAGACGGTCTTTCCGGTCCTGACACCGCTCGCCATCGATCCGGCGCATCCGTTTCCCTTCATTCCGAACCTAGGCTTCACGCTTGCGCTTTCCCTAACCGACCCGGTCCATCATCGCTTCATGCGCGCGCTGGTGCGCATGCCGCATACGCTGTCTCGCTTCATCCGCCTGCCGCGCCAGGACGAGAAACATCCGACACGCTTCATCAGCGTGGAGGAGACCGTCGGCCTTTTCATAGACCGGTTGTTTCCTGGCTATGAGGTCGTCGGAAAGGGCGTCTACCGGGTCATTCGCGATTCCGATATCGAGATCGAGGAAGAGGCGGAGGATCTCGCCCGCCTCTTCGAGCGCGCGCTCAAGCAGCGCCGCCGCGGTTCGGTTATCCGACTGGAGGTCGAATCCTCGATGCCGGAAGATCTGCGCGCGGTCGTCCAGCAATCCCTTTCCGTCGACAATGACGAGGTCTACGTCATTCATGGCCTGCTCGGGATCAAGGATCTCGAACAGCTCGTCGGGATCGACCGCCGCGATCTCAAATTCAAGCCTTACACGCCGCGCTTTCCTGAGCGGATCCGCGAGCACGCGGGTGATTGCTTCGCCGCGATCCAGCAGAAGGACATCGTCGTCCATCACCCGTACGAATCCTTCGACGTCGTGGTGCAGTTCCTGCGCCAGGCGGCGAGCGATCCGGACGTGATGGCAATCAAGCAGACGCTCTATCGCACATCAAACGACAGCCCCATCATCAAGGCGCTGACGGAAGCCGCCGAGGCGGGGAAATCCGTAACGGCGCTGGTTGAGCTCAAGGCACGCTTCGACGAGGAAGCCAACATCCGCTGGGCGCGCGATCTGGAGCGCGCCGGTGCGCAGGTCGTTTACGGGTTCATGGAACTCAAGACGCACGCCAAGCTAAGCCAGGTGGTGCGTCGCGAGCCGAACGGCCTCGTCAGCTATGTGCATATCGGCACAGGCAATTATCACCCGATCACGGCCAAGATTTACACCGATCTTTCCTATTTCACCGCGGATCCCGCGATCGCTCGCGACGTCGCCCGCGTCTTCAATTTCATCACCGGCTATGCCCCGCCGCAGGACGTCGTGCGGCTCGCCGTGTCGCCCTACACGTTGCGCTCCCGCATCCTGGAGCATATCGACGCCGAGATCGGGCACGCGGCAGCAGGGCGTCCCGCCCGCATCTGGATGAAGATGAACTCGCTCGTCGATCCGCAGATCATCGATGCGCTTTATCGGGCGAGCGGCGCCGGGGTGAAAGTCGAGCTCGTCATCCGGGGCATTTGCTGCCTTAGACCCGGGCTTCCCGGCCTGTCGGAAAACATCCGTGTGAAATCGATCGTCGGCCGTTTCCTGGAGCATTCGCGCATTCTCTGTTTCGGCAACGGCCACGGCCTGCCCTCGGACGAGGCGCTGCTTTATATCGGCTCCGCCGACCTGATGCCCCGCAACCTCGATCGGCGCGTGGAAACGATGGTGCCGATCACCAATCCGACGGTGCATATGCAGATCCTGGACCAGATCATGGTCGCCAACCTGAAAGACAACCAGCAAAGCTGGGAAATCCTCTCTGACGGCACCTCCCGGCGCATCGAACCGGAAGAGGGAGAGGAACTCTTTAACGCCCACCGCTATTTTATGACCAATGCAAGTCTCTCCGGCCGTGGAAAATCGCTCAAATCCGACACACCCCGCACCTTCGCCGACCGGCTTGATAATTGAGCCTGACGCGCCCGGCCGCATTGCCGGCTATGGGCCTATCGCCGTCATCGACATCGGCTCGAACTCGGTTCGTCTCGTTGTCTACGAGCGAATGGCGCGTTCACCGACGCCGCTCTTCAACGAGAAGGTTCTCGCAGGATTGGGCGAGGGCGTCGCGACCTCGCGCCGCCTTTCGGATGTGTCTGTCGACAAGGCCCTTTCCGCGCTGAGACGCTTTGCAGCTCTCTGTCGTCAGATCGGTGTTGTGGAACTGAGCGTTCTCGCCACGGCCGCGACGCGCGAAGCGGAGAACGGCTCGAAATTCATCGCCAAGGTGCGGGACATCTGCGGCTGTGACGTCACCGTACTCACGGGTCCCGCGGAAGCGCATTATGCGGCCCTCGGCGTGGTCGACGGCTTTGAGGTCCCGGAAGGCGTCGCGGGTGATCTAGGCGGCGGCAGCCTGGAACTCACGAATGTCCGCGGCACACGGGTCGGCGATGGCGAAACATTTCCGCTCGGCGGCCTGCGTCTCAAGGACGATTCCGGCGGAGATCTCAAAGCTGCCAAAAAAATCGCTCGTGCGGCCTTGGAAAACTCCAAGGCCCTTCAGCATATGGAAGGCCGCACCTTTTATGCGATCGGCGGGACCTGGCGGTCGATTGCCAAACTGCACATGCGCCAGACCGGCTATCCGCTTCACGTGATGCACGGCTACACGCTGGAGACCGAACGCAGTCGAGATTTCCTGAAGAGTCTTTACCGGCAGCCGGTCGCATCGATCGATTCCATCGACGCCGTCTCCAAGCAGCGACAACCGCTCCTGGCATATGGCGGCCTCGTCTTGTCGGAGCTGGTGCGCGCCGGCAAACCCGCCCGCATCGTGATCTCCGCTCTCGGCCTGCGCGAAGGCTTTCTCTATTCCCGCCTGCCGGCCGAAGAGCAGGAAAAGAATGCGCTCATCGCCGCCGCCCGCGAACTCTGTTTTCTACGCTCCCGCTCGCCGGCGCATTCAGAAGAGCTGATCGCGTGGACGGGCGATGCGATGAGAGCGCTCGGCATCGACGAGACGAAGGAAGAGGAAAGGTTGCGGGCTGCGTCCTGTCTGCTCGCGGATATCGGCTGGCGTGCGCATCCCGATTACCGGGGCGAGCAGAGCCTGAATATCATTGCCCATGCGGGCTTCGTGGGTGTCGACCATCCCGGACGCGCCTATCTCGGCCTCTCGGTCTACTACCGCCATTCTGGCCTGTCGGACGATGAACTCGGACCAGGTCTTCGGGAGATCGTTCCGACGCGCTACAAGGAGCGGGCGAGGGCGCTCGCCGCAATCTTTCGCGTCGCCTACCTCGTTTCGGCCTCGATGCCGGGGGTGGTGCCACGCACCGCCTTGCGTCGCACGGACAACGAGCTCCAACTCGTCCTGCCGCCCGATCTCAACGAACTTGCCGGAGGGCGTCTGGAGACGCGGTTGAAGCAGCTGGCGGCTCTCGTTGGATTGGAGAGCCGCATCGTCATAGACGGCTGAGACGTTATTCGGCCGCGGCCTGCATATCTTCGATCTGCACCGCCCGCACACGGCCATTGCCGAGCAGGAGTGCCATCTCTCCCCGCTTCAAGGCGAGGGCCTGGTCCCCGAAGAGCTGCCGTCGCCATCCTTTCATGGCGGGCACATCGGCATGATCATCGGCTGCGATCTTCTCCAGTTCGTCGACCGTCGCGACGAGCCGCGAGGCGACGCCGTGCTCTTCTGAGACCATCTTCAAAAGCACTTTGAGAAGCTCGGCCGAAGCGCTTGCATGCTCAGGAGCAGGCCGCGGTTTCGGGATCGACGGAAGGTCTGCGTCCGGGACGGCGAGAGCCTCTTCGACTGCTGCAATCAACGCCTGAGCGGCGTGTGAGCGCTCGAAGCCGCGGGGCAGGGCGCGCAACCTTGCCATCTGTTCGGCATTGCGCGGCTGCTGCAGCGCGATCTCGTAGATCGCCTCGTCCTTCAGGACACGCTGGCGCGGGACGTCGCGGCTCTGCGCTTCCTTTTCCCGCCAGGCGGCAACCTTCTGCATGACCGCGAGCTGACGTGGTTTCCTCACCCGCATCTTGAGCCGCTTCCAGGCATTCTCGGGATGCGTCCTGTAGGTTTCGACGTCGTTGAGGACGGCAAGCTCCTCGGCGACCCAGTCGCTGCGCTTCTGCTCCTCCAGATTGGCTTTGAGGAAGCGGTAGACGTCGCAAAGATGCGTCACGTCCGAAACGGCGTAATCGAGCTGCTTCTGGCTGAGCGGTCGCCGTTGCCAGTCCGTGAAACGGGAGGATTTGTCGATCCGCACGCCCGTGACGCGATAGACGAGTTGATCGTAGCTGATCTGATCGCCGTAGCCGCACACCATGGCCGCAAGCTGTGTGTCGAAGAGAGGTTGTGGGACAGCACCGTCGAGCTTGACGAAGATCTCCACATCCTGCCGTGCGGCATGGAAGACCTTGGTGACCTTCTCGTTGCGCATCAGCTCGAAGAAGGGTGCAAGATCCAGCCCCTCAGCCAGGGGATCGACGATGACCGCGACCTCCGGATCCGCCATCTGGATCAGGCAGAGGCGAGCCCAGAAGGTGGTCTCACGGATGAATTCCGTGTCGATCGAGACAAAAGGCGAGGCGGAAAAGCGGCGGCAGATCTCCGCAAGCTGCGCGCTGTCGGTGATGACTTGATAATCGTTTTTGGCACTCATTGCGCTGCTCTATAGCGAATCTGAAAGCAGCTGTCGCCACGCTTTCGTGGCGCACCTTAGGAGTTTTTCACGGTTCGCAGGAGGTTTTGCGTGGGCCATCCCGCCGGGTGCCGCTTGTGGGACAAGCACCCCTCCTGAGGCGGCGGCTCCCTTGACACAAGCCCGTGCTTCTGTGCTTCTCCGGCCGAATTTGTCCGTTTCGGACCACTGTCTCAAAACCCGAAAGAAGCGGTATCATGCATCGCTATCGTTCCCACCATTGCGGCGCGCTTCGCGCCAGCGATGTCGGTGAAAATGTTCGTCTCTCCGGCTGGGTGCACCGCGTGCGCGACCACGGCGGCCTGCTCTTCATCGATCTGCGCGATCACTATGGTCTGACGCAGATCGTCGCCGATCCCGATTCGCCTGCCTTCACGAGTGCTGAAAAGCTGCGTGCCGAATGGTGCGTGCGCATCGACGGCGAGGTGAGGGCACGCGCTCCCGAAGTCGTTAATCCGAACCTGCCGACGGGCGAGATCGAGGTTTTTGCCAACGAGATCGAGATCCTCTCCGAAGCGCCGGAACTGCCGATGCCGGTCTTCGGTGAGCCGGAATATCCGGAAGATACGCGCCTGCGCTATCGGTTCCTCGATCTGCGTCGCGACACCTTGCACAAGAACATCATGAAGCGCTCGGCCGTCATTTCGCGTCTGCGCGAGCTTATGGGCGGGGTGGGATTCAACGAGTTCCAGACGCCGATCCTCACGGCCTCGTCACCTGAAGGGGCGCGGGACTTTCTGGTGCCGTCGCGCATCCATCCGGGTAAGTTCTATGCGTTGCCGCAGGCGCCGCAGCAGTTCAAGCAGCTGATCATGGTGGCGGGCTTCGACCGCTACTTCCAGATCGCTCCTTGCTTCCGCGACGAGGATCCGCGCGCCGACCGTCTGCCGGGCGAGTTCTACCAGCTCGACATCGAGATGAGCTTCGTGACGCAGGACGATGTCTTCGCGGCGATGGAGCCGGTGATGCGGGGCATTTTCGAGAGCTTCGCGGACGGCCGCGAAGTGACCCAGGTCTTCCCGCGGATCGCCTACGCCGATGCCATTCGCAAATACGGGACCGACAAGCCGGACCTGAGAAACCCGATCGAGATGCAGGCGGTGACGGAGCATTTCGCCGGCTCAGGCTTCAAGGTCTTCGCCGGCATGATCGAGCGGGATCCGAAGGTCGAAGTCTGGGCTATACCGGCTCCGGGCGGCGGCTCGCGCGCCTTCTGCGACCGCATGAATTCCTGGGCGCAGGGCGAGGGCCAGCCTGGCCTCGGCTACATCTTCTTCCGCAACGAGGCGGACAAGCTGACGGGTGCAGGCCCGGTCGCGAAGAACATCGGTGAAGAGCGGACGGAAGCGATCCGCAGCCAGCTCGGCCTCAAAGAGGGCGACGCCGTCTTCTTCGTTGCCGGCAACCCCAAGGTCTTTGCGGATTTCGCTGGCAAGGCGCGCGACCGTGCGGGCCGTGAGCTCAATCTCATCGACGAGAACCGTTTCGCGCTCGCCTGGATCGTCGATTTCCCGATGTACGAATGGGACGACGAGGAGAAGAAGGTCGACTTCTCGCACAACCCGTTCTCCATGCCGCAGGGTGGCCTTGAAGCGCTCGAGACCAAAGACCCGCTGACCATTCCCGCCTATCAGTATGACTGCGTCTGCAATGGCTACGAGATCGCCTCCGGCGCGATCCGCAACCACAAGGCGGAAATCATGAAGAAGGCCTTCGCGATCGCCGGCTATCCGGAAGAGGTGCTGGAGGAGAAGTTCGGCGGCATGCTGCGGGCGCTCCAGTACGGCGCACCTCCGCATGGTGGCATGGCGGCGGGCATCGACCGTATCGTCATGCTTCTCGTCGGGGCGAAGAACCTGCGCGAAGTGACGATGTTCCCGATGAACCAGCAGGCGCTGGATCTCTTGATGGGCGCGCCGTCGTCCGTAACGCCGAAGCAGCTCCGCGAGCTCTCCATTCGCGTGACGGCACCTCAGGACTGAGGTCGCAAGCTTGAGGTTGGGAGCCGCCAACGGCGGCTCTCCCATATCCTCGATATTTTCCGAGATCACGATGAGCCTGTCCCGCGGACTGAGACGCCGGCGGGACAGGATATCGTCCGTCTTACTTGATGACGGGCAGTTCCGGCGCCGTCTCACGTGTCTCCAGCGATGCGCCGACGAGCTTGAGCAAGGCTTCCGGATCGTCTTCCGCACCCACTAGAGCCGAGAGAGGCAGCGGCGCCCGCGGCGCCAGCGTCAGAACCAGTGTGTTCCCGCTTTCCAGGAAGTTCTTGAGAGGGTCCGCCAAAAACTGGGCGATCTTCGGCGGAACCGCGGTGCCAATCAGGAACGGCAGCGCACCGACGATTTGCTCTTTGTACTGCTCGGCCGGCTGACCCTGCTTCTCCGCGGCCAAGGCGAACGACCGATCGATCAGCGAGTGGTCGGTGAGCGCGAGGGTCATTTGCTCCAAACGCAGCTTCGACAGGAGTGTGAAGATCGCTGTAGGGTCATCGCTGTTCTCTATCTGCTGCATCATCAGATCGAGAACCCACTCCTCGGTGAGACCCGTAAGCTTCGCGCCGAATCGCAATCCCGCCGCGTCCGCGACCTCTAAAGCCGTGGTCGTCTCCAGTCTTCCATCTTCGCTGAGCTCGCTCGCCCCATCGAGGTCGATGTGGAGTCCGTCATAGCCAAGGCCGTCGAAGATAAGGGCCGACTTTGGATCTCGGCGCCAAAGAGCGCCTGGCAGGAAGAGATCGGAGATTTTGAGCTGCCCCCGCTCAGGCAGAAGTCGGTCCGAAGGAACGCTCTTCGTCTGTATGCGATCGACCGAGACCGCCATAATCCGGCTCTTGCCAACGGCCAGCCCCTCCATGTCGAGACTGCCGATCTGCGGCGCCATCTGGAAGGGAAGGGTGGCAAAAGCCCGTCTCTCTTCCTCCGTCAGTGAACCGGTTTCGGCCTCTTCCAGAGCGGCAAAGGTCTCCGGGTTCGGCAGCGGAAAGACGAGATCGTTGAGCGCAAAGCGGTCGAGCTTCATATAAGAGTCGGGAAAATCCGACTGCAACGCGGTTCCCCAGGCCCGCTCGAAACCATCTCGGGTGAGGTTTGAGACGCCGATCTCGGCAATCTCTGTGCGGCCCGCCTCTTCGCCAGTCTTTTCCACGACCAGCCCGTGCAACTTGAATTCGCCAAGCCGCATTGCGTCAAAGAAAGTCGTGAGGGCTTCCACCGCCTGCTGGTCGTCGATGTCTCCATCGGTTTCGCGATCCGCCTCTCGCATGGCCTGCTCGAGGGTCGCGATGTAGGGTTCGTCCGGGCGCCGCGTTTCGATGTCGGACAAGGCCATATCATTGATGGAGACCCGCACGCCCTCCTCGGTCGTGATGCTGAGGCCCGCATAGGAGATCTCAGCGAAGGCATTCTGCCATTCCTTGCGCGCGTTGCCGTCAGATCCGGTGACATCGTCGGAAAGGAGAAGCAGCACGCTGTTGAAATTTGTCTTCTCGACGTTCACCGAAGCGATGCGCGCCGTGGCGGGATCGTCGCCCTCCGTGCGCATCGTGATCGGACCGACCGACGAACGGGCGATAACACCGTCCTTCCAATCTTGGAGCTCAAACCCTTCATAGGTGACGCTCTGCTTCCGCACTGTCGTCAGGCGCGGCAGGACCACCTGATGCAGTTCCGGAATCTCGGCGTGTTCAACCGACACTTCGGAAAGACGCTGATACAGCGTCCGCAGCGACGAGAAGGGGCGGTCCTGATCAAAGCTCAGATCCGCGAGGGTCGGCACGGCGATCCCGGTCATGGAAAAGACCGGGGCCTCGAAGGCCACATCTTCACCAACGACGCTTATCCCGGCCCCCTGAATGCCATCGGCCGAGAGCCCTCCTGCAGCCTCGCGGGGCTGGTCCAGCCGCAGCTCATCGAAAGTAATGTCGAGCGGCGGCTCGGTGCGAACGAAATGCACACCGGTTCCCACGACGACGTCGTCATCGCTGGCGATGCTGCCGACACTCGCGCTCCAGCCGGGAACGCCATCGAGCTCGCTGACGAGGTCACGGAACACCTGCTCGCCGACCGGATCCGCCAAGGCTCCGGTCGGCGGCAGCACGGTCAGAGCCAAAAGGAGCGGTGTGCGAACAGAAAAGAAACAACGCATAAAACTATCTCTCGGCTCTGACGGGTCTGCAGTTAGCGGCTTTGGTTTGCGGTGACCGAGATGTTCAAGACATCCGGAAGCGTCTGCGGCGCGGAGCCTGCAATTTGAAGGATCTCGGCGCCAGACATGGGCTCATCCGGAGCGATCGTGACGGTCAGCGACTGCGGATCGCGAAGGAACGTGCTGACAGCGTCAGAGACCTTTTTCTGGAAATCGGCGTTCTGCATAGCGCTCAGCATGAAGGGGACCGCGGCCGCCAGCTGCTCGGCGTATTTGTCGCCATCCATGCCCTGCTGCTTGCCGTAAAAGTCGAGAACGCGCCCGGTCAGCGAATCGTCTTCGTAACGCAGCGTGAAGTCAGACACATTCATCGTGGCAATGCCCGCCATCGGCTGGGCAGCAGTTTCGGCGCCCGGCATCGCGACGTTGCCGAGATTGCCATCGATCATCAAAGTGCCACCGTCTTTCAGGGTGAGCGCCACCTTGTCGAGCTTCAGATCCTGGCTTTCGGGATCGCGCGAACCGGCCCATTCTATGTTGAAAGCGAGCTCGTCGTAGCCGAGATCGGAAGGCTTCATCTTCTGGTCGGCCGGAACGTAGCTCCCGGGGACCACGAGATCCTCGACGCTGCCCTGGCTCGTCTGCGGCACGCCGTCGACGATATCCTCGCTCGTCATCGTGAACCCGGACACCGTCACGGGCTCGTTGCGGTCTTTCGGTGTGACGCTGACGTCGCTGCCGACAAGGCGATGGAAGAGCAGGCCCGGGGTTTCCTGCTCAGCTTCCGGCGTCTCGCCAAAAATCGCTTCTTCAAGCCTGACATTGCCGATCGTGCCGGTCGCATCGCCGGAGAAAGTGCCTCCGTCGAAGACGATTTCGTCGGCCGTGTAGCCGTCGTCTTCCTCGGCCACGCCGGTCAGGGTCACCTCGTCGAATGCGATCACGGTGCCGCCGTCCTTCGGCGTCAGCGTGAGACCGTTGATGGCGACCTCATCGCCACTGCCCGATACGTCCCCCTCATGGGAGACCGTCATCTTGCCGCCTTGCGCCAGGGTCGCTTCAAACGATTTGGCGACGGCTTCCGCATCCTGAGCGAAAGCCGTGCCGGTGAGGCTTAGGAAACCGGCAGCGAGAGCCGGAATGACCAGGGGGGTATGAACGCGCATAGTTGTCCTTTGCGGTATGGAATCATGCGGCGCATCATGCTGCGCCGTTTGCCGAGGGCAAGTGCACGCTCTCACATCGGGTCGAGACAACAATACGGCAAGGTCAGCACTTCATTTTGACGTAGGAACCTGGAGCGTCCTCGAGCGGCTGGAGCTTGCCCCCGCCGATCTCACGGGCATCCACCCGTTTGTCGTCCAGTGTCTCGATCCAGCGCTGCCAATCCGGCCACCAGGAACCGGGCTTCTCTTCGGCCTTCTCCATCCACGCTTCGAGGCCGCCCTCGGCGTTTCCGTCGATCCAGTATTGGTATTTGTTCTTCGCCGGCGGGTTGATGACGCCCGCGATATGGCCTGAGCCTGTAAGGACGAAGCGCACGGGTCCGCCGAAAAACTGGCTGCCGAAAAACACAGATTTTGCCGGTGCGATATGGTCCTCTTTGGTGGCGAGATTGTAGATGGGGATCGTCACGCGGCTGAGATCGAGCGTCTTGTCGCCGATCTTCATGCGCCCCTGCGAGAGGTTGTTCTCGAGATAGCAGTTGCGCAGGTAGAAGGAATGGTTCGCCGCGGGCAGGCGGGTGGAATCGGAATTCCAGTAGAGAAGGTCGAAAGGCAGCGGCTCCTTGCCGAGCATGTAGTCGCTTACGAAATACCGCCAGATGAGGTCGTTCGATCGCAAAAGATTGAACGCCGTCGCCATCTTCGAGCCGTCGAGATAGCCCCGCTCGGCCATGTCTTCCTCGAGCGTTTCGATCTGCTCCTCGTCGGCAAACAGTTTCAGATCGCCCGAATAGGTGAAGTCGACCTGGGCGGCGAACATCGTTGCGCTCGCGATCCGCTGCTTGCTGCGTCCCTTTGCGAGGTAGGCGAGGGCGACGGCGAGAAGGGTGCCGCCGACGCAATAGCCGATCGCGTTGACCTTGCGCTCGCCGGTGGCGCGCTCGACGACATCGAGGGCATAGAAAATGCCCTCCTTCATATAATGCTCGAAAGTCTTGTCCGCGTGCCGCCGGTCGGGATTGACCCACGAAACGACGAAGACCGTGTGGCCCTGTTCCACCGCCCAGCGGACGAAACTCTTCTCGCTGTTGAGGTCGAGAATGTAGAATTTGTTGATCCATGGCGGCACGATCAGGAGCGGGCGTTTCAGAACGCTCTTGGTCGTCGCCTCGTACTGAATCACCTGGCAGAGCTCGTTCTGGGCAACGACCTTTCCAGGCGTCGTGGCGATGTTCTCACCGATCTTGAAGGCCCTAGCGTCGGTCTGGCGCACGCGCAGATCGCCTTTGCCGGCAGCGATGTCTTCTGCCAGCATGTGCATGCCTCTGACCAGGTTCTCCCCGTTGCTCTCTGCGGTGGCGCGGAGCACTTCGGGGTTGGTCATGGCGAAATTTGAAGGCGACAGCGCGTTGGCGATCTGCTGCACGTAAAAGCGTGCTTTCTGACGTGTGTGCGGATCGACGTCCTCTGCATCCTCCACCAGGTCCTCGGCCCAGCGCGAGGTTGCGAGATAGAGTTGTTTCAAGACGTCGAACATCGGGTTTTGCGACCAATCCGGATCGGCAAACCGCTTGTCGGCCACGGAGTCCTGCTGACTGTCTGCGCCATCGCCCATGGCTTTGCGCAGGCCGCTGTTCCAGATCGACAGATATTGTGCCCAGAGCTTGGTCTGCGCTTCGATGGTTCGCGTCGGGTCGGACATCCAATATTGCCCGACATGGCTCATCGTCTTCATCACTTCGGCCGTGTGTTCGGCGAGCTGGTCGGCCCCCGTCTGTCCCGTTTCGCGAGGGCGCAGATAGGCCGCGAGCGCCTTTCCGCCTTCCTCGAAGGCACGCGCCATATTGCGGGCAAAGACTTCCGGATCGGCCGCGATGTAAGAGGTGGGCAGCGGCTTGTCTGGCCGTTCCTCTGTGACATCCTCCCGCTCTTTGCGTGATTTTTTCTCCGCCATCCTGACACAATTACCTTATTAGGGGTGATCCGAGCGCCTTATGCGATATAGCACAGCAGCCAGCTCCTTCGAACTCAGCAAGGCCGAGAGCGTCAATTGCGTTTCCTAGCTCAACACTGTCATCAGAATCGCTCACATCCCGTTGGCGGATTGAGAGGGCTGACCGTTGCTGCCCTCGCACTCTTCGCGCTGACCGCCTGCGAAAGCCCCGCTCTCACAGGACTTAAGGAGAGCAGCACGCCGCCGCAAAGGCCGAGCGACCCTCAAAAGGCGGCGGCATACGACCGCACGGTCGCAGAAATCCGGGCACGCGCCGCCGCCGAAGACGCGAATCCTCAAGAGTTTCCGGGCGTGTTCGACACCGCCGTGCCGCCGAGTATGCTCGTCAGGCCGACCCGGAATGTCGCCGAATTGAAGGCCGAGCTCGAACAGATTGCCGCCGCTCGCCGCGGTGCCAATGGCCGCAGGCAGCAAGAACTCGCTGCACGAGAGGCGGAGTTGCGGCGCCTCGTTCAGCAAAATCAAAAAGAGACGGCTGAGAAAATTCGCGAAAACTCTACAAACGTACAATAACCTCGCGACAGCGAAGCTGGCATAACCAATCCAGTCTTCGCCTGCAAATGGATGAAGGACAATGGACGAATTTCACAAGATCAAACGGCTGCCACCCTATGTTTTCGAGCAGGTCAACAGGCTCAAGGCCGCCGCTCGAGCCAGTGGCGCCGATATCATCGATCTTGGCATGGGCAATCCAGATCTTCCGACGCCGGCCTTCATCATCGAGAAGCTGATTGAGACCGTTCAGAAGCCGCGGACAAATCGCTATTCGGCCTCGAAAGGAATTCCGGGACTTCGCCGCGCGCAAGCTGCCTATTACGAACGCCGCTTCGGCGTAAAGCTCGATCCGGAACGCCACGTCGTTGCGACGCTCGGCTCGAAGGAAGGCTTCGCCAATATGGCCCAGGCCATCACCGCGCCGGGCGATGTCGTCCTCGTTCCCAACCCGAGCTATCCGATTCACGCTTTCGGCTTCCTGATGGCGGGCGGCGCGATCCGGCACGTGCCGGCCGAGCCGGGACCGGAGTTTTTCCAGGCGCTGGAACGGGCCGTGCACCATTCCATCCCGAAGCCGATTGCCGTCATACTCTGCTATCCGTCCAACCCGACGGCGCATGTCGCGGATCTCGAATTCTACCGCGACGTCGTCGCCTTCGCCCGCCGCAACGACATCTTCGTTCTGTCCGATCTTGCCTATGCGGAGATTTATTTCGACGACAATCCTCCGCCGTCGGTCCTGCAGGTGCCGGGTGCGATGGACGTGACCGTCGAATTCACGTCGTTGTCCAAAACCTTCTCGATGCCCGGCTGGCGGATGGGTTTTGCCGTCGGCAACGAGCGGCTGATCGCGGCGCTCGCGCGGGTCAAATCCTATCTCGACTACGGTGCGTTCACACCCATTCAGGTGGCCGCGGCGGCAGCGCTCAATGAGGAAGCCAGCCCGGCCGATGAAGCGCGGGAGATCTACAAGAGCCGGCGCGATTGTCTCGTTGAATCGTTCTCGCGTGCAGGGTGGGACATTCCGGCGCCTGCAGCATCGATGTTCGTATGGGCGCCGTTGCCGGAGCGGTTCCAGGGGGTGAGCTCGCTGGAATTCTCTAAGCTCTTGATCGAGAAGGCGGATATTGCCGTTGCTCCAGGCATCGGCTTCGGCGAACATGGGGACGGCCACGTCCGGATCGCGCTCGTGGAAAACGAGCAACGCATCCGTCAGGCGGCTCGGAACCTTCGGCGTTTTCTTGCCACGGCCGATGAAACGTTGCACAACGTCGTCCCGCTCAAGGCGAACGCCTGACAATTACCAATTCTCTCCGGGAAGGCATCCATGGATCAGCCGCTCAGGCTCGGACTGGCCGGGTTGGGCACGGTCGGCACATCCGTCATTCGGCTTCTTCGAGATCATGAAGAGGCGCTGACGGATCGTGCTGGACGGCCGTTGCGGCTTGTCGCCGTCTCCGCGCGCAACCCGAACAAAGACCGGGGCATCTCGCTCGATGGGCTCAGCTGGCACAGCGATCCCGTCGCACTTGCCTCGTCACCGGACATCGACTGCTTCATCGAGCTGATCGGTGGCGAAAACGGCGTCTGCCGCGAGGCGACGCGTGCGGCCCTCGATTCCGGAAAGTCGGTGGTGACGGCAAACAAAGCCCTTCTGGCAAAGCACGGGCTTGAACTCGCGGCCGCCGCAGAAAAGGGTGGCGGCGTGCTCGCCTTTGAGGCCGCAGTCGGCGGGGGCATCCCGATCGTCAAGGTGCTGCGAGAGGCACTGGCCGGCAATCGCATCACGCGTCTGTTCGGCATCTTGAACGGCACCTGCAATTACATCCTGACGCGAATGGAAGCCGAAGGGCTGAGCTTCGAGCAGTGTCTCGCCGACGCGCAGGAGCTTGGCTACGCAGAAGCAGACCCGAGCTTCGATATCGACGGGCTCGACGCGGCCCATAAGCTGGCCATTCTCACCTCTCTGGCGTTCGGGGTAGAGCTCAACAAAGACGCCATCTTCGTGGAAGGCATCGCGTCGATTACGGCCGAGGATATCGCCGCCGCAGAAGAGCTCGGCTACCGCATCAAGCTTCTCGCCGTCGCCCAGGAAACGGACAGCGGCATCGAACAGCGCGTGCATCCGACAATGCTGCCGAAGAACTCGCAGCTTGCACGGATCTCCGACGTCACCAACGCGGTCGCGGTCGAAGGCGACTTCATCGGGCAGGTGGTCCTATCGGGCCCCGGAGCCGGTGGCGACGCGACGGCCTCCGCCGTCGTTGGCGATATCGTCGATTGCGCTCGCGGCTTTCGTGCGCCGCCTTTCGGGCGTCCTGTCGCAAGCCTCAAACCGTATGAGCGAGCCCGGATGCGGGCTCATGCCGGCGGCTATTATCTGCGCTTGTCGGTGCCGGACCGCGTCGGGGCTTTCGCGGCGATCGCGCGCGCCATGGCCGATGGCGGCATCTCGCTCGATTCGATCGTGCAGAGAAATCGTCCCGCGGGCGCCGCACCGCGCGGAAATCGCGATGATCTCCGTTCTATCACCATCATCACCCACGATACGACCGAGCAGGCCGTGCGTGACGCATTGGGCCGTATCGAGGGGGAGGGTGACATTGTCGGCCGGCCCCAAATGATCCGGATTGAGGCGCTGTAAGCGCCAGAATTTTGAGGGAGGGCTAAATGGCCGATATCGATTTGTCCGCAATGGACCGCGTTCTGACTTTGGAGCTGGTGCGTGTGACCGAGCGCGCCGCCGTTGCGGCCGCGATGATGCGTGGCCGTGGCGATGAAAAGGCGGCCGATCAGGCAGCTGTCGACGCGATGCGCAACGAACTGAACCGCCTGTCGATTCGGGGCCGTGTCGTCATCGGTGAGGGCGAGCGCGACGAGGCGCCGATGCTCTTCATCGGCGAGGAGGTCGGCAACGGCGATGGCCCTGAGGTCGATATCGCGCTCGATCCGCTGGAAGGCACGACGATCTGCGCAAAAAACCTTCCCAACTCGCTCGCCGTCATTGCGATCACGCATCGCAACGGCCTGTTGAATGCGCCCGATGTCTACATGGACAAGCTCGCCATTGGCCCGGGCTACCCGGAAGATTTCATTGAGCTCGATATGCCGCCCGAGGAAATCGTGCGCCGTATCGCCAAGGAAAAAGACGTCCGTCCGCACGAGCTTACGGCATGCGTTCTCGACCGGCCGCGTCATCAGAAACTGATCGAGGCGGTGCGTGAGACGGGTGTAGCCATCCGCCTGATCGGTGACGGCGATGTTGCCGGCATCATTCATACGACTGATCCAGAGACGACCGGGATCGACTTCTACATCGGCTCGGGTGGCGCGCCCGAAGGTGTTCTCGCAGCCGCCGCGTTGCGCTGCATGGGCGGACAGATCTGGGGACGTCTCACGCTCGATACGGACGAAAAGCGCGCGCGCGCCGAACGCATGGGGATCAGCGAGCCGCGCAAGATCTACTCGACGGAAGACATGGCGTCAGGCGACGTGCTCTTTGCGGCTACGGGCGTGACAGATGGCAATCTTCTGCAGGGCGTGAGCTTCCGCCGCGGCGTGGCCATGACCCATACGATCGTCACCCGTTCGCATACGGGCACGCAGCGCTGGGTTCGCGCCAAGCACATCGTTGAGGACAAGTTCGAATTCATCGACTGATCCGTAACAGTCGCGCAATGCGGCGGCTCCACGCCCGCCGCGTCGCCGCCAGAAAGGCGGGAACCGCCATCGCGAGCCGGTCGTGTCACGGTGGCGGAGCGCGGGCTCCAGCCGCATAATGCCCGCATGTGGGGTCGACCCGAATCATCTCTCGACTTGCAGACGCCGAGCTTCTGTCTCGGCGTCGATGCGTCTCTCAAGGGCCGCGCCTGGCGCATGCGCTTGGATGCGCGCGGTGAAGCCGCGGCCACGGCTCTCGCGCAACGCACCGGCTTGTCCGAAAGCATCTGTCGCGTTCTTGTTGGACGCGGCATCTCGGACGATGGTGCGGAGGCGTTTCTGGGCCCGTCGCTGAAGACGGACATGCCGGACCCATCCTGCCTCATGGATATGGATCTGGCTTCCGGGCGTCTCGCCGATGCCACCGAGCGCCGCGAAAAGGTGGCAATCTTCGGCGATTACGACGTGGATGGTGCGACCTCTGCAGCCCTTCTTTCGGACACGCTCTCCGGGCTGGGGGTCACGACCGAGATCTACATTCCCGACCGCCTGATCGAAGGCTATGGACCGAACCCTGAGGCCATCGACCGCCTCATCGATGCGGGTGCACAGCTGATCGTCACCGTCGATTGCGGCGCGACGAGCTTTGAAGCTTTGGAGCGGGCACATGCGCGTGGCGTCGATGTCGTCGTCATCGACCATCATCAGATGGGGCTCGATCGACCGAAGGCCGTCGCTCTCGTCAATCCCAACCGGCAGGACTGCCTGTCGGGCCTCGGCCATCTTGCAGCGGTCGGTCTCGTCTTCATGACGGCTGTCGCGCTCCTGCGGGAATTGCGCCGTCGACGCTACACTGGGGCTCTGCCGGATCTCCTCTCGGGCCTCGATCTCGTCGCGCTTGGCACGATCTGTGATGTCGTTCCGTTGACGGGCCTCAACCGGGCTTTCGTGACCAAGGGTCTCGTTGCGTTACGCCATGGCGGCCGCCCGGGATTACAGGCGCTCGCCGCCGCGGCGCGCCTCAAAGGACCTGTCGAAACCAGCCATTGCGGCTTTCTCCTCGGACCGCGCATCAATGCCGGGGGACGCATCGGTGACGCCGGTCTCGGCGCGCGGCTCCTGACGACGCGGGACGCCGCCGAGGCCGAAAGCATTGCCGCCACGCTCGAACGCCTGAACGCAGAACGCCAGGCGATCGAGGCAGAAGCTGTCGCTGAGGCCTGTGCGCAGGCGGATGCCGCCATCACACGGGCGGGCGAAACGCCGTCCATTCTCGTCGTCGTCGGTGAGACCTGGCATCCGGGCGTCGTCGGTCTCGTTGCCTCGCGCCTCAAAGAACGCTTCCAACGTCCGGCGCTCGCCATCACCTTTGATGGGCCGAGCGGAAACGGCACGGGGTCTGCCCGCTCGATCGCGGGCGTCGATCTCGGAGCAGCCGTTCGCGCCGCACTCGCCGCTGGATTGCTGGAAAAAGGCGGCGGACACAAAATGGCGGCGGGAGTGACCGTTCGCAGAGAGAAGCTCGATGAGCTGCAGCGGTTTCTGATTGCAGAGCTCGAAGCTCCCGTCGAGACGGCGCTCATCGATGATTGCATGAAGATCGACGGCCTCATCACCGCCGATGGGGCGAGCCGGGAGTTCTTTGCCGAGATAGAGAAATGCGGCCCCTATGGCGCCGGGCACCCGTCGCCGGTGTTCGTATTGCCCGCCCATCGCATTGCCTATGTGGATACCGTCGGCAACGGACATATCCGTCTCGATCTCCGCTCCAAAAGCGGAGGGCGGATCAAGGCGATGGCATTTCGCGAAGCTGAAACCCCGCTCGGCCGCGCGCTTCTGTCGTCAGGCGGGGAGGCGATGCATATCGCGGGCACGCTTTCTCTGAACCGCTGGGGCGGACAGGAGAAGGTGGAAATGAAGCTTCTCGACGCAGCGCCGGCCTAGAGGCCGATGGCGAAATGACCTCGCCTCAGCCAGCCGATTTTCCTTGTCCGATACTACGACGGTTCGAAAATGCCGGCCGTCCGTATGCCTGCGCGAGAACAATTCTCTAATTCTATCTATGATGCTACCCTACCGGCTAATTTTCGGGGGGCGTCACATGCTGAAAACCTTGTTCTCAAGCGCTTGTCTTATCACTTTCGGGAGTGTCGCGCAGGCCGACTGCTTCGACGGTCTCGGGTGCACCGACATGCATCGTTTCGAGCAGGGCGCGTTGCGCACGATGCGTTGCAGCGACCTCTGGTATATCCGGAACCGGGTTTTCGACGAAAACGGCTATTGCTTCAGCACCGCGCGTGGTCGGGCCAACTTCGACAATTCCGATTGCTGGGAGCCGGATCAAAGCCGCGTCAGAATGAGCGCGATCGAGCGCGCTAACGTCGATGCGATCGTTCGCGCCGAGCGAGCGCTTGGCTGCCGGTAACAACTGCCAAGCAGTCACCCGTCGACGAGGGTACTCGTCGGCTCACGCTTTCAGGCGTTTGGCATGCCACGCGAGATGGTCCTCCATGAAGGTGGAGATGAAATAATAGGAATGATCGTAGCCCGGCTGCATTCGAAGGATTAGCGGGATGCCGCCCCCCGCGCAGGCTTTCTCGAAGAGCTCGGGCCTCAGCTGCTCGGCCAGAAAATTGTCGCCCGTCCCCTGATCGACCAAGAATTCCGGAAAGCGCGCGCCGTCGGCGATGAGAGCGCAGGCGTCATACTGCCTCCAGCTCTGTTCGTCCCGTCCGAGATAGGCGGGCAACGCTTTCTGGCCCCAAGGCACGTCGATCGGTGCAACGATTGGAGCGAAGGCCGAACACGCCAAGTAGCGGTCGGGATTTTTGAGCGCCAGCGTCAAAGCTCCATGCCCGCCCATCGAATGGCCGAAGATCGATTGCCGCTCGGGATCGACGGGGAAGTTCGCTGCAATCACAGCCGGAAGCTCGTCCCGGATATAGCTTTCCATGCGGAAATGCCGGGCCCACGGGTCTTCCGTCGCGTCGAGATAAAAGCCCGCGCCCTGACCCAGATCATAGGCGTCGTCATCGGCAACGCCCTCTCCGCGGGGAGAGGTGTCGGGACAGACGACGATCAGGCCGTGTTCCGCGGCCGCTCGGCGGTATTCGCCCTTTTCCATGACGTTGGCATGGGTGCAGGTGAGCCCTGACAGATAGGTGACAACAGGGCAGGGCGCGACCTTCGCCTGCGGCGGAACGAAGACGGCGAATGTCATCTCGGTTCCGGTCGCTTCAGAGGCATGGCTGTAGACGCCCTGCGTGCCGCCATGAGCGGCCCAGGTCGAAATGGTCTTCACGGGGATCTCCCTTGGCTGCGGCGACGGACGCCTCAATAGACGACGACGCTGCGGATCGATTCGCCCGCATGCATCAGATCGAAGCCGCGGTTGATCTCTTCGAGAGACAATAGGTGGGTGATCATCGGATCGATGTCGATCTTTCCCTCCATGTACCAGTCGACGATTTTGGGAACATCGGTCCGCCCCCTTGCGCCGCCGAATGCCGTGCCCTTCCAGGTGCGGCCCGTCACCAACTGAAAAGGCCGCGTGGAAATCTCCGCACCCGCAGGTGCCACGCCGATGACGATCGACTGACCCCAGCCACGGTGCGCCGATTCGAGGGCCTGGCGCATGGCCGTGACATTACCGGTGCAGTCGAAGGTGTAGTCGGCCCCGCCGATCTGGTCTGCGCCGCGCTTCGTCAAGTTCACGAGATAAGGGACGAGATCCTCGCCAATCTCCTTCGGATTGACGAAATGCGTCATGCCGAAGCGCTCACCCCATTCCTTTTTGGAATTGTTGAGGTCGACGCCGATGATCATGTCCGCCCCGACGAGCCGCAGCCCCTGGATGACGTTAAGGCCGATCCCGCCGAGGCCGAAGACGATGGCCGTGGCCCCAGGCTCGACTTTTGCAGTGTTGACGACGGCTCCGACGCCTGTCGTGACCCCGCAGCCGATGTAGCAGATCTTGTCGAACGGAGCGTCCTCGCGGACTTTCGCGACCGCAATCTCCGGCAGCACGGTGAAATTCGCGAAGGTCGATGTGCCCATGTAATGGTGCAGCGGCTTGCCATCGATGGAAAACCGCGAGGTCCCGTCGGGCATCAATCCCTGGCCCTGCGTGGAACGGATCGCCGTGCACAGGTTGGTCTTGCGAGACAGGCAGGAGGGGCATTCGCGGCATTCGGGCGTATAGAGCGGAATGACGTGGTCGCCCTTTTTGATGCTCGTGACGCCCGGCCCGACATCGACGACGACGCCGGCACCCTCGTGCCCCAGAATCGACGGGAAGAGCCCTTCGGGGTCGGCGCCCGACAAAGTGAATTCGTCAGTGTGGCAGATTCCGGTCGCCTTCACCTCGACGAGCACTTCGCCCTCTCTCGGGCCCTCGAGCTGAACATTGGTGATTTCGAGGGGTTTTCCGGCCTCAAAGGCCACCGCTGCGCGAACATCCATATTGGGATCTCCTCCAAACTCTGCAGGTCCATTTGCAAGGCAATCGCTTCTCGACAAGGCCGCATCGCATGGATGACATGCATTTTCGTCGGCAAAGCCACTTTGACCCGAAGACGCGCTTGCGCTCTTTTCGCTTGTCGAGGCGCGCCTTGCTCACATAAACGGGCACCACCGCAAGAGGGGGGAAGTTTTTTCGAATGTTCCGTAAGATATTGATCGCCAATCGCGGCGAGATCGCCTGCCGCATCATTCGTTCAGCCCAAAAGATGGGAATCGCCACTGTTGCGGTCTATTCGGAAGCGGACCGAAACGCGTTGCATGTGGAGATGGCGGACGAGAAAGTCGCGATCGGCCCGGCTCCCGCTTCTGAAAGCTACCTGAAGCCCGACAAGATCATCGAGGCTTGCCGCCAGACCGGCGCCGAAGCCGTTCATCCGGGCTACGGCTTCCTCTCAGAAAACGCGAACTTCGCGAAGGCTCTGGCAGAGGCCGGAATCGTCTTTATCGGCCCGCCGGTCGGCGCCATCGAAGCCATGGGCGACAAGATCACCTCCAAAAAGGTCGCCAAGGACGCGGGCGTAAGTGTGGTGCCCGGTCATATGGGCCTGATCGAAAGCGGCGATGAGGCCGTGCGCATCTCTGCCGAAAT
Organism: Afifella sp. JA880; assembly: GCF_025379905.1. Taxonomy (NCBI): domain Bacteria; kingdom Pseudomonadati; phylum Pseudomonadota; class Alphaproteobacteria; order Hyphomicrobiales; family Afifellaceae; genus Afifella; species Afifella sp. JA880. The sequence continues at coordinate 251,143 of NZ_JAOANH010000001.1, read as the reverse complement.
CGGCCTGCCGGTCATGTTGAAGGCATCCGCTGGCGGTGGCGGCAAAGGCATGCGCGTGGCCTGGAACGAGCAGGAAGTGCGCGAGGGTTTCGATCTCGCCCGCCGTGAAGCCAAGTCCTCCTTCGGCGATGAACGAATTTTCATCGAGAAGTTCGTCGAGCAGCCGCGTCACATCGAGATCCAGGTTCTGGCCGACAAGCACGGCAACGTGATCCATCTGGGCGAGCGCGAATGCTCCATCCAAAGGCGCAACCAGAAGGTGATCGAGGAGGCGCCGTCTTCGTTCCTTGATCCAGAGACGCGCGCCGCGATGGGGGCTCAGGCTTGCGCTCTCGCTGCCGCAGTCGGTTATGAGACCGCCGGCACCGTCGAGTTCATCGTCGACCGCGATCGCAATTTCTACTTCCTGGAAATGAACACCCGGCTGCAGGTGGAACACCCGGTGACAGAGCTCGTCACCGGTCTCGACCTGGTCGAATTGATGATTCGCATCGCTGACGGCGAAAAGCTCCCGATTGCGCAGGAAGACGTCGTCCTGAAGGGGTGGGCGATCGAAGCACGCCTCTACGCCGAGGACCCCTTCCGCGGGTTTCTCCCGTCGACAGGTCGCTTGCGTCGCTATCGCCCGCCCGAAGATGCCGCCCGCGAAGGCACCATCATCCGCAATGATACGGGGGTCGTCGAAGGTTCCGAGATCACCCTCTTTTACGATCCAATGATCGCAAAGCTCTGCACCTATGCAGAGGGCGAGGGCATGGCCGCACGCGAAAAGGCGATCGACGTCATGTCGGATGCGCTCGACGCGTTCACGATCACCGGCATTCGCAACAACATTGCCTTTTTAAGCGGTCTGATGGCGCATCCGCGCTTCCGCCGCGGCGATCTCTCCACCGCCTTCATCGCCGAAGAATACGGCAAGAGCTTCGAAGGTGCCGATGCGACCGACGAGGATCTGAGGATTCTCGCGGCCATCGCCACCTGCGTTCAATTGATCGAGCGCGTTCGGCTGGACGATCTTTCGGGGCGCTTGCGTCCTCATCCCGGCACCATTCGCCCCGATTGGGTGGTCCTGATCGACGGTGAGGCCGTCGACATCACCATCACATCGGGAATGCCTTCGATCCCGTTCGACGTCGAAATGATCGTCGACGGCATCGAGCATCGGGTGGTGACGGCCTGGAAGCCGGGCGATCTCCTTTGGCACGGCATCGTCGACGACAAGGAAGTGTTCGCCCAGATCGAACGTCGCGGTGCTGCCTTGCGTGTCGAGCGTCGTGGCGTCGCCCGGATGACGCAGCTCATCCGTCCCTCGGTCGGCGAGATCTATCGCCATATGCCGGAAAAGGCGGTGAGCGAGCTCGACAACCGCTTGGCGTGTCCCATGCCGGGGATCGTCGTGTCACTTCCGGTTGAGGAAGGACAAAAGGTCGAGGCCGGCGAGACTCTCGCCACCGTTGAAGCGATGAAGATGGAGAACGTCCTCCGGGCCGAGCGCGATGTCGTCATCAAGAAGATCTGCGCGGCTCCGGGCGACGTCGTGGCCTTCGATCAGGTGCTCATCGAGTTCGAATAAGCCGCCTGAATGATCACAACCGGGAGGGGGTTTCACGCGTCAGATTGCGCGCGATAAAATTGGGTGTGACAAAAAGGGGGATCTTTCTCCGATGTGGCTCCTGAAGAGCATCCTTCGACAATTCGTGCGCAATGGTCGGCTCACTCTGATCGACGCTGAAGGTCGCGAGCATCTTTTTGGCGGCAAGAAGCCCGGCCCGGTTGTGACCATGCGCCTGCATGATCCGAAGCTTCATTGGCAAATGGCGATCAATCCGGAGCTCGTTGCTCCGGAAGCCTATATGGACGGGACGCTGACATTTGAAAACGGCGCCACGGTCCATGACTTCTTGAGGCTCTTTTCGATCAATCAGGATTACCTCTCCGCCCATCCGGCGCAGACCGTCGTCAACACCGGTTATCGCGCTCTGAGACGCTGGCATCAGAACAACATGCCGGGCAGGTCGAAGCAGAACGCCAAGCATCATTACAACGTCAAAGAGGATGTCTACCGCCTCTTTCTTGACGACAGGATGCAGTATTCCTGCGCCTACTGGCGTGACCCGGATCATGAAACTCTGGAGGAGGCGCAACTCGCAAAGCTGCGCCATATCGGCGCGAAACTTCGGCTCCGACCCGGAATGAAAGTCCTGGAGATCGGGTCCGGATGGGGAGGTCTTGCGATCTTTCTGGCCGAAACCTTCGATGTCGAGGTCGTCGGTGTCAATCCGGCGACGGAACAGCTCGCGTCAGCCCGCCGATGGGTCGAAGAAAAAGGTCTGTCCGACCGCGTCAAATTCGTCGAGAAGGACTACCGTGAAATCGAAGGCGAATATGACCGCATCGTCTCGGTCGGAATGTTCGAGCATGTCGGCTATCGCTTCTACGATGCCTTCTTCCGAAAGGTTTTCAGCCTGTTGAAGCCCGACGGCTTCATGGTGCTGCACTCGATCGGCCGCATGTCACCGCCGGGAATCACAGGGCCATTCCTCAACAAGTACATCTTTCCCGGCGGCTATGTGCCGGCCATATCGGAGGTTTTCGCGGCGACGCAGCGCAACCGCCTATGGGTCTGCGATGCGGAGGTACTCCGCCTCCACTACGCCTATACGATCAGAGAATGGTACAATCGCTTCCAGACCAACCGCGACAAGGCGATCGAATTGATGGACGAGCGCTTCGTCCGGATGTGGGAATTCTATCTGGCGGCGGTGGAGCTCGGCTTCGTACACGGCTCCAACATGGTCTTCCAGCTTATCCTGTCCCGCCAGAGAGACGCCGTGCCGATTGTGCGGGACTGGATCCAGGAGACAGAGGAACACCTGCGCCACGGTTCCCTTTTGGTCGACGCAGCGCAATGACGTCAAAGGCACAGTGATCGTGGCAGATAAGACCGTTCGAGTTGTCATAAAAGGACGTGTCCAGGGCGTATCTTACCGGGCTTGGACCAAAGGCAAGGCGCGGGAGCTCGACCTTTCGGGCTGGGTGGCAAACCGGAGCGACGGGGCGGTGGAGGCTGTTTTCACCGGGGCAGTCGACAATGTGGACAAGATGCTCGTCGCGTTGCGCTCCGGACCGGCTCTGGCCTCGGTCGAGTCCGTCGAGGTGGTGGGCGGAGGGGGGCCTCAAAGCGGGCCCTTCCGCGTAGAGTATCTCACCCGTTAACATTGAGTTAATTTTGAATTAACATTTCAACTCGTCGTTTGGATAGGCTTGCGCCTGCAAGGCGAACGGGTTGGGGTGATGCCGTCTTCGAGAGGCTCAAGGCTGCGTTTGGCGCTTTTCTGCGGGTTCGCAATCGGTGCGGCCGCGGCATCCGGCGTGGCGTCCGGCAGACCTTTGGACGGCCGGAATACGATGCTTGCTGCGGACCATTCCAGCGACAGAGTGGCCAATGTGCGTCTGCATTTCATGCCTGAGGACGATCCTCGCGAGGGGCATGTGAAAGTCCTCCTGACACCCGAAAGCCGGCCTCTGAGCTTTTTCGAGGCTCGTCAGGCGGTTCAGCAGGCCTTTCTGGAGACGCTGAAGGAGCCGGGCTTGCCCGACAACCTGACCCGGGTTTCCGTAACGGTGCAACTCGCCCCTGCCGGCACCGAGCCGGAACAAAGCCGCACCTACCTCTACATTCGCAAGACGGCCAAGACCTGGACGGTGATGGCCGCGCCGTAGCTCGTGCTCGGGCGCGCTCTCACGGTTCGCGGGCGAGGGGGCCGAAGACGTCTTCAAAGGCAGCAATGAGAGCCCGATCCGCATCCGCCATATTCGCGGAGATGCCGAGATCTTTGAGGCTGGTGACGCCGTAGGCCGTGATTCCGCAAGGGACGATCCCGGAGAAATGCTCAAGATCGGGCGCCACATTGAGCGATATGCCGTGAAATGTGACCCAGCGGCGGACCCGCACGCCTAGAGCCGCAATTTTGTCTTCGGTCGGTGAACCGTCAAAGAGCGGCGGCTTATCCGGCCTTTGCACCCAGATTCCGACCCGCCCGTCGCGGCGCTCTCCGGTCACGCCGAAACGCGCCAGAGCCGAGATCAGCCAAGCCTCCAGGCAGCGCACATAGACGCGGATATCCTTCTGCCGCCTTTCCAGGTCGAGCATCACATAGGCGACCCGCTGGCCCGGCCCATGATACGTGTATTGCCCGCCTCTGCCGGTCTTGAAGACCGGAAAACGCTCAGGCGTCAGCAGGTCCTGAGCACGAGCGCTCGTTCCGGCGGTGTAAAGCGGGGGGTGTTCGAGAAGCCACAGGCATTCTGGAGCCTCGCCGGCACGAATCGCGGCAGCGCGCTCTTCCATGAAGGTCAGCGCGGCTTCGTAGGGAATCGGTCTGTTGGAAACCCGCAGCTCGACCGGCGCACCTGGATGATCGGGCCATAGACGTTCGGTTTGTCTCTCACCTCCGGCAAGAGATTGGACGCCCCGTACGGGGGCTTCAGGCAATAAGGTCATAGGGATCACATAATCCTCGGCGCAAACAAAGGCGAGAGGGGGCAAAGGCGAGGGGTGGCAAGGGCCCGAGGAGGCAAAGACGAGGGAGCGGCTGCGCCTCGTGCGCACGACACCTTTAAGCCCGTCCGACCGCGTCATTTTGGGAAAGCGCATCTTCTCGCGAGACTGGCCTTGTTTCGGGTCCGACCATTTGCTACATGACCGCGCGCTGGCTTGACCGGCGCAGGATTTCGCGGTCGTGGCGGAACTGGTAGACGCGCAGCGTTGAGGTCGCTGTGGGGCAACCCGTGGAGGTTCGAGTCCTCTCGACCGCACCAATTTAAAAAGGTGGCTTCGGCCACCTTTTTTATTGTCTGCAACATCGGCGTTTCTGGCCGGCGCCGCTGGACCCGGTCGAGCCGCAGCCCTAAAGACGTGCGATGCAGACAGACACGCTCCCACGCGAAGACGAAGAGACGACGCTTCCGCAAGTTCGCGACGAGGAAGGCTCGCTCAACGGTGCCTACCTGGCGGCGGTCTCGGAGGCGATCGAGACGAGCGACGCCGAGCGACTGCGCGTTCTGATCGGCGATCTCCACGAATCAGATCTCGGCGATGTTCTGCAGGCGATCAGCCGCGAAGAACGTGAGGCGCTGATCGCCCTCATGGGCGGCGATTTCGACTGGACGGCCCTGACCGAGGTCGACGAAACCGTCCGCGACGAGATTCTCGAAACGATCCCCAATACGGCCATCGCCGAGGCCGTCCGCGAACTCGATTCGGACGATGCGATCGGCATCCTCGAGGATCTGGCGGACGAGGATCGCGAGGAGATCCTGGCCGCGCTGCCGCTTGCGGAACGAATCAAGCTGGAGCGCAGCTTCGACTATCCGGAGGAATCGGCCGGTCGTCGAATGACGACGCGCTTCATTGCTGTTCCTCCCTTCTGGACCGTGGGGCAGACGATCGATTTTCTTCGGGAAGATGATCGGTTGCCCGACGATTTCACCGAAGTCTTCGTGGTCGATCCGCGGTTCTGTTTCCTTGGCACGGTGTCGCTGGACCGCCTGCTGCGTACGAAGCGGCCCGTGCGCATCGAAGAAATCATGGGCGAAGTCACCCATTCGGTCTCCGCGACCGACGACCAGGAAGAGGTCGCTCGTCTGTTCGAGCGCTACAACCTTCTCTCCGTCGGTGTCGTCGACGAAAGCGATCGGCTCGTTGGTGTGATCACCATTGACGATATCGTCGACGTCATCGAGGAAGAGGCCGACGAAGATATCAAGCGCCTCGCTGGTGTTGGCGACGAAGAGCTGACGGACACCTTCGTGAGCGCGGTTCGCTCTCGCTTCATTTGGCTGCTGCTCAACCTCGGCACGGCGCTGCTCGCATCGGCGGTCATCGGCCTGTTCGATGGCACCATCTCGCAGATGGTGGCCCTTGCCGTGCTCATGCCGATCGTTGCCTCGATGGGCGGAAATGCCGGCACTCAGACCATGACGGTGGCCGTCCGGGCTCTCGCGACACGTGACATCGAAACCATCAATCCGATACGCTTCATCACGAGGGAAGCCCTCGTCGGTCTCGCCAATGGCATGCTCTTCGCGATCATCATAGGCGTCGTGGCGGGCTTATGGTTCTCAAGCACCCAGCTGGGCGGGATTATTGCCGTCGCCATGATCATCAACATGGTGGCCGCGGGGCTCGCCGGCATTCTCATTCCGCTCGCTTTGGAAAAAGCCGGTGCCGACCCCGCGATTGCCTCTTCCGTCTTCGTTACGACCGTCACGGATGTGGTGGGCTTCTTCGCATTCTTGGGCCTTGCCGCCTGGTGGTTCGCCATTTCGTGACGGCGCCGACGTCACACAGAAAAAAGATTTCTCAGCGGCCGGGCTCCCAGGGTGCGTCATTAACGACCGATAAAGGCTAACCGTCCATGAAGGGCCGATCCTTGGGGACGGCTTACATGATGCGCGCATTTCCCGTTTCGTACCGCAGGCTGGCGCCTGTTTTTCTCGCAGGCCTCTTGCTCACCGGCTGCGGCGGAGCTGCTATCAAATACCTGCCGGATTCAGACCCGCATCCGGGCGTGGCACGCGCCCATGCCCTGCCTGTCCAGGGCATCGACATCTCCAAATATCAGGGTGATATCGACTGGAACCGGGTCCGCGCCGACGGCATTCGCTTCGCCTACATCAAGGTGTCGGAGGGCGGCGATCATGTCGACGAGAATTTCTACGACAATTGGGAAGCCGCAGCCCGTGCGGGCGTCCCGCGCGGCGCCTACCATTTCATGTATTGGTGCAGAACGGCGGCCGAACAGGCGTTGTGGTACCAGCTCGCCGTGCCGCAGGATAAGACCCAGCTTCCCCCGGTTCTCGACCTGGAATGGAATCATCAATCGCAGAGCTGCCCTCACAAAATCTCCAAGGAGGAGGCGCTCGCCAAGATCGATGTAATCCTGAAGGCGATGGAAGAGCACACCGGCAAGAAGCCGATCATCTACACCGACATCAACTTCCATAAGGACATTCTGGAAGGACGCTATAAGGATTACCCGTTCTGGCTGCGCAGCGTCGCGGCCGAGCCGAAGGAGCGCTTCAAGAATCGGCCGTTCCTGTTCTGGCAGTTTACGGCCACCGGTCGCGTCGACGGAATCAAGGGCGCTGTTGACCGCAACGCCTTCAACGGTGACGAAAAGACCTGGAGACGCTGGTTGAGAAGTCAGACCGGGCTTTGATCCGATGACGCTCAAAATCCGCAGATTGAAAGCCTCCGATCGTTCCGCCTGGGAGCCTCTGTGGCAAGCCTATCTCACCTTCTATGGTGTCGATCTCGCGCCGGAAGTGTGCGATGTGACGTGGCGTCGGCTGGTTCTGGAAAAGGGCGCGATGTTCGCGCTTGGCGCCTACGATGCCGACCGGCTTGTCGGTTTTGCCCATTGTCTCTTTCATCCGGCAACTTGGGCGAGCGCCGATCGGCTCTATCTCGAAGACCTCTTCGTGGCAGCGGACGCGCGCGGACTCGGTGCCGGCCGGGCTTTGATGGACGCCGTTTTCGCCGAAGCGGAAGCACAGAATGCCGACAAGGTTTACTGGCAGACAGAGGCTTCGAACCGACGCGCACGTGCCCTTTATGACCAAGTTGGAAAATTGACCGCCTATGTCAGATACGAACGTTGAGAAAGCTGCGGCCCCGAAGATCGAGGGGATCCTGGAAACTGCCGTCTATGTCGCGGATTTGGCGGCAGCCCATGCCTTCTACGGCGAAGCGCTCGGTTTGGAGCGGATGACCGGCACGTCGCGGATGATGACTTACGCGGCGGGACCATCAGAGGTTCTCCTCGTCTTTCATCGTGGCGATACGCTGGAAGACACCAAGACAGCGGGCGGAGTGATTCCGGGCCATCATTCTGAGGGCCCGGCGCATTTCGCCTTCCGCATCGCCACCGACAGCTACGGTCAGTGGAAGCGGCACCTGCAGGCGAACGACATCGCCATCCTTAGCGAAGTCAGCTGGCCGCGCGGCGGGCGCAGCCTCTATTTCCGTGATCCCGACGGCAACGTCGTTGAGCTCGCCACTCGCGGACTTTGGCCGAACTTCTGAAGTTGGCGGCCAGTCGGGCTCGCCGTAGCGCTTACAGCCACCGGCCGACGCGCGCTTTGTAGGCGAGATATTCGGCACCGAAAGCGTCTTCGAGGTGCTTCTCTTCAGGCTGTGCAGCGAGGCGATCCATCAGCACCAACGCGACCGGCGCGAGCAAAACCAGCCACCAATTGGCGAAGGCGAGTCCGAGCCCGACAACGAGCATGACGTTGCCGACATAAAACGGATTGCGGGAATATCGAAACGGTCCTTCGGTCACGAGAGCAGAGGCCGCCCGATCGGGCCGTAGTGTCGTCTGGTGCGGCCTGAACGTTCGATAGCCCCAAAGGTCGATCCCGAGAGCGGCAAGAACGATCAAGCCTCCGAGACCACGCAGGGCGCCGTCTGAATCGGGCCAGGGCAGGGGCGCGACATAGGCGAGAAGCAGCCCGAGAAACACTGAGCCCGCCACGATGATGGGTGGCCAGGGGACCGAGCTTGGCGCGGTCTGCGGATTTGAGCTGTTTTCCACGGTGCCTCCCGTCGAAGCTGTTGTGGTCGCCAATTAGATCTGGTGGTGCCTCAACACAGTCTCGCCGACAATTAGACTTGCGTTCTTTCCCGGCGCTCAAGGCGCGCGAAAAATCGGCGCATCCCTTGGTGAGGCCACCACAGGGCGCCCGGACGCCCCCCAGAAGAGGCCGAGCCTTTTCAATCCCCCAGACATTTCGAAGATCGCACCACGCCATGATTGACGGAACGCTGCGCGGCGACGCATCTTCCAGCATGCTCAAAATCTACGGCCGCCCCAATTCGATCAATGTCCAGAAAGTCGTTTTCTGCCTGGACGAGATCGGTCTCAGCTACGATCTCGTTTTGGCGGGACGTCAGCATGGACATGTCGACACCCCCGAATTCCGCAAAATGAATCCCAACGGCCTCGTCCCCGTTCTGGTGGATGATGATTTCGTCCTGTGGGAATCGAATGCGATCGTTCGCTATCTTTGCGCGCAGCACAGCGCGGGCGCGTTGTGGCCGAACGACCTCAGAGTTCGCGCCGATTCGGACCGTTGGATGGACTGGCAGACGACGACGTTCGGTCCGGCGATCGGCCCCGCATTCTACAATCTCGTTCGTCAGCCCGAGGACGCGCGTGACCATGCGGCGGTCTCGGCCAGCCAGAAGAAGGGCGAAGCCTGCGCCGCGATTCTCGAGAAATGGCTGGGCGACCGGCCATACGTCAGCGGGGAAACGTTCACCATGGGCGACATCGCCATAGGTGCGATCGTCCTGCGCTGGCTTAACCTGCCGCTCGAACGCACGCCGGCGCCGAACCTTGAGGCCTATTGCGCGCGGATCATGGAGCGTCCCGCAGCACGGAAGGCGCTTGTTCTGCCCTTGAGCTGAACTCGTGAAGCGTCCGGTCATGGGACGGAAAGTGTAGGCCGACCTTGTTTTTAGATATTCGCGGCCTCCTGCGTTTGGAGCGATGGCGCCTCCGCCTGCAGAATATTTTGACGAGCTTCTGGTTCATCCCGCTCGTCATTGGTGCAGCCGGATGGATCGCTGCTCTGATTTCGCTTGAGCTCGATCAGTGGCGCGCGCTGCAGAAACTGCTCGGGAATCACTTTTTCCGCGAGATCCAGCCGGATACGGCCCGCGCGATTTTGAGCACGATCGCAGCGGCGACGATCTCTGCGACCTCGATCGTGTATTCGCTGTCTCTCCTGATCCGAAACCTGGCGGCGACGTCGCTTGGGCCACGCCTCGTTCAGGACTTGCGGCAGGATCGGCTGACGCGCCTGACGCTCGGGATGCAGCTCGCGGTTTTCACATACAGTCTGACGATCCTTTACTACGTTGGCACCTTCATCGAGACCCGCACCATCTCGATCGGCCTTGCCATTCTGCTCGTCATCGTGGCGCTGTCGTTTCTCGTCGTCTTCGTCAATCACATCACCGATCAGGTCAGCGTCGATCACATTGTGGCGCGCGTCGCCGGCAATCTGCAGGACGCTCTCCAGTCCCACCTGAAGGAAGATAAGTCGATCGCGGGTCTCGCCTTGCCGGCGCCGAAGCCGGCCAGAGGAGCCATCATTTTTGCCGATGCCGAGGGGTATGTGTCCTCGATCAGCTACGAGGCTATCGTCGACGCCGCTGACGACAGTATTCGCGTGATCGAAATGCTGGTTCAGCCCGGCGACTTCGTCATTAAACGCAAGCCTCTGGCGCGCATCGATTGCGAAGAAATGCCTGACGGCTTTGCCGGTCTCGTACGTGACGCGGTCATTCTCGGTTCGGCGCGAACCTACTTTCAGGATCTGCCCGCACGTTTCAGGCTTCTGGTCGAGATCGCGCTGCGGGCTCTGTCGCCCGGCGTCAACGATGTCTTTACGGCAGTCGCCTGCGCCAACCATCTCGCGGCGTCGCTCGCCTTGCTCGACGGACGCGACCTCACTCCGGCAATTCGGTGGAACGAGAAGCGCGACGTGATGCTGGTGCCGCAGCCCATGCATTTTGAGGAGGTCGTGGGCTCCGTCATCAACCCGCTCCGTCAGGCGGGGAAGGAAGTCTTCGTGATGAACGAAGCGCTTTTGCGCACCTTGGGCGATCTCGCGGCGGCTTCCATCAAACCCGGATTGCGTGAAATCTATGAACACCATGCGCACCTCGTCGCCGAGAGCGCCCTTATGACCGATCTGCAGGACGAAGAACGCTCCATCATTCATGGGCTGCTTCGGCGCGTCGAGGAGCGGGGCGCCGAAGGCAAAAAGATTGAACGTGAATTGAAGAGCCGGCGCGCCGCGCGGCAGAGCTGATCGCCGAGCTCCCTTGCTGGCTTGAAGCCTGGCCGAGACGCGCCAGGTTGGGCTTCGAGAGACAAAGGAGCACAATATGACACTCACCGTCACGGCGAATGGCGCCGAGATTCCGGCGCTCGGTTTTGGAACCTGGCGGCTGCGGGACGATGTCTGCCGCCACATGGTGGAGGTCGCGCTCGACGCCGGATATCGACACATCGACACTGCGGAAGCCTACGACAACGAGGAAGCCGTCGGCGACGCTCTCGCAAACCATGTCACGCCGCGCGACGACATCTTCGTGACAACGAAGGTATGGCACGAGAATCTTCGCGACGGGGATTTCCAGAAATCTGTCGAGGGAAGCCTGAAGCGTCTTCAGATCGACCAGGCCGATCTCGTGCTGATCCATTGGCCGAGCCCGTCGATCCCGTTCGACGAACAGATCCAAAGCCTGTGCAAGGCGAAGAAGCAGGGGCTGACCAAACACATCGGCGTGTCGAATTTTCCGGCCGCCCTCATCGAAGCCGCGATGCGCCACGCCGATGAGCCGATCGTCGCAAACCAGGTCGAGTATCACCCCTATCTCGATCAAAGCATCGTTCATGCGGCCTGCCGCAAACACGGCCTAGCTCTGACGTCTTACGCGCCAATCGCCCGCGGCGCGGTCTTGGATGAAGAGGTCGTGCGGGAGATCGCCGAAGAGAAAGAGCGGACACCCGCCCAGGTCATCCTGCGTTGGCATATCCAGCAGGAGGGGGTGGTCGCGATACCGCGCTCTTCGAAGGCAGAACGAGTAAACGAAAACAATGATATATTTGATTTTGCTCTGACCCCAGATGAAATGGGCCGGATCTCGGCGCTGGCGCGTCCGGATGGCCGCACCATCGACCCGGATTGGGCACCTGACTGGGACGAGGCGGCCTGAGGCTTCGCATGACGGCACCCGCCGTCTGCGCCTTCCCGTGATATGAGCCATCATCTTCGGCCAGTCCGGAGATGATTCGTCGATCGGGCAGGAGCCGATGTTCTTCATAATCTCAAAGGTTGCGGGCTTTTTTCTCGCTCCCTCGAATGCGCTCGTCATTCTGACGATCTTCGGCGTCGTGGTTCAGATGCTGTGGTCGTTTCGCGTCGGCGCTGTCGTGGCGGCGGTAGGGCTCGTCGGCATTCTGGCCTGCGGACTTGGCCCCGTGGCCAACTGGTTGATCCTTCCTCTGGAGAACCGCTTCGAGCAGCCCGCATCGGACAACGCCGCCCCCGACGGCATCATAGTCTTAGGCGGCGCTCTCTCTGATCGGGTAAGCGGCGAGCGCGACGCCGGGCTTGAGCTGACCGAAGCGGGGGACCGCATTCTCGCTCTCTTGCGCCTTGCGCGGGCTTATCCGCAGGCCCGCATCGTCTTCACAGGAGGCAGCAGTGCACTGACCGGCGGGGGCAGGAAGACGGAGGGCGAACTCGTCGGAGAGGCCATTGAGCGTTTCGGGCTCTCGCCGGAGCGCGTGACGATCGAATCCAACTCCCGCAATACGGCGGAAAACGCCAGCTTCTCGAAGGAAATTGCCAAACCGCGAGCGGATGAAACCTGGTGGCTGGTGACGTCGGCCTTTCATATGCCGCGGGCTGTCGGCGTGTTTCGCGCCGCAGGCTTCCCGGTCACGGCCTATCCGGTGGATTTCCGGGCTGCGCCTGATGACTGGATGCGCCCGTTCGCCACCGTCAGCGACGGACTTCGGCGCACCGATGTCGCGTTCCGCGAATGGGTCGGGCTGCTTGCTTATTACTGGACCGGACGCATCGACACGCTCTTTCCCGGCCCGTAGCGATCGACGTTGCAAGCGTCCTAAAGGATCGTCTGCGAGGCTGGCTGCGTTAAGAACCTCGTTAAAAGCGGGAAGGTCTTGCCCTTGGACGAACTGATGGACGGAAATGTCGCCGCCTTGCTCGGCGACGCGGAGACGGGCCTGTTGGCTTTCGTCGAAATGCTCATGCGTCCTTGGATGTTGATCCAGGTCGCCATCATCATCGCCGCAGTCCTTCTGAGTGTTGTTATCGGGCGCTTTGCTGAAGCACGCCTCGAACCGCGGGTGAGGGCGATCCGGGGACAGCCTCGTCTTCTCCGATTCCTCGCACTCCTGCTGCGACGAACCAACTGGATCGTGCTTTCCGTCGTCTTGCTGGCCGTCCTCACGGTCATGCGAACGGTGACCTGGCCGAGCCGCACCTACCTGTTGGCAATTGCGACGTCTCTCGTCGCCGCCTGGGTGCTGATCTCCGTCGTCTCGAAACTCATTCGCAATCGAGCGGTCAGCCGCATGATCGCCGTGCTGGCCTGGGCTTTCGTGGCGCTGCGCATCACAGGTCTCCTCGACGAGGCGACCGCATTGCTCGATGCCGCTGCGCTCCAAATCGGGTCCTTCCGCCTGTCACTGCTCTTTCTGCTCCAGGCGATCCTCCTTTTGAGCGGGCTCTTATGGCTCGCCGTCACCTTCGGCAATTTCGTAGAGCAGCGGCTCGAACGCGCCAGCGATCTGACGCCCACGATCCGCGTGCTTCTCGGAAAAGTCGTCAAATTCGCGCTCATCGTCGCGGCGGCGGCAACCGCTCTCTCGGCCGTCGGTGTGGACCTCACCGCGCTCACCGTCTTCTCCGGCGCGGTCGGCGTCGGCATCGGCTTCGGCCTCCAGAAGGTCGTGTCGAACTTTATCAGCGGCATGATCATCCTTCTCGACAAGTCGATCAAACCGGGAGACACGATTTCACTCGGCGAGACGTTTGGCTGGATCCGCGAGCTGCGTGCCCGTTTCGTCTCCGTCGTCACCCGTGATGGCAAGGAATTCCTCATTCCGAACGAGGATTTCATCACCCAGCAGGTGGTGAACTGGTCCTTCACCGACACCTTGATTCGCCTCGACGTACATTTCGGCGTCGCATACACGTCCGATCCGCACCAGGTGAGCCGGCTTGCGATCGACGCGGCGAAATCTGTCGAGCGGGTTCATCAGGCACCTCCGCCGGTCTGCTGGATGACCGGCTTCGGCGAATCCTCGATCGATTTCATTCTTCGCTTCTGGATCCGCGATCCCCAGAACGGTCTCACCAATGTGCGCGGCAAGGTGCTTCTAGCCTGCTGGGACGCCTTCAAGGAGGCGGATGTCTCCATCCCATTCCCGCATCGGCAAGTCATCTTGAGCGAGCCAGTCGAAGTGCGCGTTTCGCGGCCCCCGAGCGCAGAGGCCTCGTCGAAAGACAAAGCGAGATCGAACCGGGCGAAGGGTGGCTCGCGGCTCCATGCCGACCCGAAGGCGCCACTCTAAACATGTTAACTTTCAGGGGCTTATAGGGAGAAAGAAGCCCAGCGTCTTATGTATGGCTGCTATGTGGATGACGCAGCCGTTAACCTCTATTAAGACTTGCTTTCTCTCCCGCTCATCGCCACATTCCCGCCGCTGATCGGCCCAAGGCCATCAGCCTCTCGGTCACCCTCGAGCGCCCCTGCAGCGTGGCCTGCGCAGGGGCGGACCGGCGGGAACGAAGGATGAAGTGGACCGCCCAACTTTTCTAGCCGCGAATGCTTTTTCATCGGCGCAGGCCTCGCGTAAGCCGTGGATGCGTTGATATTTGGCGACGGCGGGCAAGGTGGATGCCGAACGCGATTGAGGCAAAAAGGTGGCAAATTTGAGCCATCTTCAGCTTGAAGTCAGCTTTGGCAAATTGTAACGGTTTTCGGTGTCGGGAGGGTCCAAGGACTCCCTCCTCACCAGGGGACAAAGGGGAATTTGATGCCCGATTTGAACGAGCCGTCCTGCTGGCGGGCGGCGGCGATTACCTTTGCAGTCTGTGCAGGACTGCTGCTGGTGATCTCGCTGGTGGTCAGTGGCGGAGCGACTACGGTGGCGGTCAGCTGACCGCATTCATCCTAGGAAATCGCGCAGTACGCGGGGCCGAAAGGTCCCGCGTTTTTTATTGCCCTTAGCCGCGCCGGCTCTCCCACGCCGAAGCGTTTGCATTTCTTCCTGAAGACTGCCTAGCTAAAGGGGCGGAGAAACAGGAGAAACCCATGCCGCAGCAAATCGTCAAAGGCTACCGTCAGCTCATCGACGAGGCCGAGGCGACAATCGAAACCGTGAGCGCCGATGAGGCGTTCCGGCGGCACGACCAGGCCGAAGCCGTCCTCGTTGATCTGCGCGATATCCGAGAACTGCAGCGCGAGGGAAGGATCCCAGGCGCCATCCATTGCCCGCGAGGCATGCTTGAATTCTGGATTGATCCGGCGAGCCCCTACCATAAGCCGGTCTTTGCCGAAGACCGCCCATTCATTTTCTTCTGCGCGGCAGGCTGGCGCTCGGCGCTGGCTGCTGGCCGCGCCGCCGAGATGGGCTTGAAGCCCGTCGCACATATCGAGGGTGGCTTCGGGGCGTGGAAGAAGGCCGGACTGCGTGTTGAATCGCCAGCTGAAGACGCAAGCCCAAGCCCGAAGAAGTGAACTGAAACAGCCTCGTCCGGCGTAACGTCCCACCCGCAATCTCCGCCGGCAAAGGATTCTGGCGTCGACGGGAAACCGAGAGCCTCCTTCCGTGTTGGTAAGACATCAACCATCCCGGAGGAGAGAATTTGGTCGCCACAATCACTGGCATCGCCATCGCATTGCTGGGCGCTGCCCTTGCCGTCGGGGGCATCTGGCTCGCAGCCCTCGGTGGCTCCTGGTATTACATTCTTGCCGCTGTCGGCTTTCTGGCCACCGGCATCCTTTTGTTCATGCATCGCGCGGCCGCGCTTTACGTCTACGCTGCCGTCGTCCTCGGCACGCTCGTTTGGGCGATCTGGGAGGCGGGCTTCGATTGGTGGCAACTGGCTCCGCGCGGCGACATCGTCGTCCTCATCGGTATCTGGCTGCTTCTGCCTTTCGTAACGCGCTCATTGAAGCGCGATTTTTTTGACCCGCGGCCTGCAGCCTGGCGCGGGGCGGGGATCCCGCTCGGCGTCTCGCTGGTTCTTGCCGTGGGCGTCGCCATCTATGCGCTCGCAACGCCGTCCGCCGATCTCCAGGGACAGCTTCCGGCGGCGCGAATGGCCGACGCGGAGACCGGGCCGTCGGGCGAGGCCGCAGATGTGCCGGCGGCGGATTGGCCTGCCTATGGGCGCACCGAGTTCGGCCAGAAATATTCCCCGCTCGACCAGATTCATGCCGGCAATGTCGACCATCTCAAGGTCGCCTGGCAGTATCATACCGGCGACACGAGGCGGCCGGGCGATCCGAAGGAAACCACCTACGAGGTCACGCCGCTCAAGATTGGCAACACGCTCTACCTCTGCACGCCGCACAATCTGGCGATCGCTCTCGACGCCGCGACCGGCGAGGAAAAATGGCGCTTTGATCCGGAGGTCGGGACCGAAGCTAGCCGGCAGCATCAGACCTGCCGCGGCGTATCCTATTACCAATCGCTCGAAGGATCTGACAGCGCCACCGCAACCGAGTGTCCGACGCGGATCTATCTGCCGACATCCGATGCCCGCCTGATCGCTCTCAATGCGGAAACGGGCGAGGTGTGTCGCAGTTTTGGCGAGAACGGCCATGTCAATCTCTGGGCGAACATGCCGAACCTCCAGGAGGGGTTCTATTATTCGACTTCCGCGCCGGTGATTGCGCGCGGTCTCGTCGTCGTGGGCGGCTCGGTCAACGACAACGTCTCGACGACAGAACCTTCGGGCGTCATCCGCGCCTACGATATCGACACGGGTGATCTTCTTTGGAACTGGGATTCCGGCCGGCCGGACGAAACGACGCCGATCTCTGACGGCGAGACCTATACGGCCAACTCGCCCAATTCGTGGACGACCATGAGTGCCGATCCGGAACTCGGCCTCCTCTACGTGCCGCTCGGCAATGCGCCACCCGACCAATGGGGCGGCAACCGCACCCCGGAAACCGAGCGCTTCTCTTCCTCGATCGTGGCGCTCGATCTCGTCACCGGCGAACTTCGCTGGGTGTTTCAAACCGTGCACCACGATCTGTGGGACATGGATGTACCGTCACAACCGAGCCTGATCGACCTTCAGATCGATGGGAACACGGTTCCAGCCGTCGTTCAGGCGACGAAACAGGGTGACATCTATGTGCTCGACAGGCGGACGGGCGATCCCATTCTCCCGGTCACCGAAGAGCCCGCACCGCAAGGTGCGGCCAAGGGAGATCACGCGGCCAAGACGCAGCCCACATCGGCACTTTCGCTGAAGCCGCCGCGGCTCACCGAGCACGACATGTGGGGTGCGACCATGTTCGACCAGCTCGTTTGCCGTGTCGAATTCCACCAGTATCGCTGGGAAGGCCGCTTCACACCGCCCTCGACAGAAGGCAGTCTCGTCCATCCGGGCAATTTCGGCGTCTTCAACTGGGGCGGCGTCGCCGTCGACCCGGTCCGCCAGATCGTCTTCGGTACGCCGTCCTATCTCGCTTTCGTCTCCAAGCTCATCCCTCGGGAAAATCCGGAGAAGAATTACGTTTCGGAGGGCAAACCCGGCCTCAACGAGAATTACGGGGCCCCGTTCGCAGTGAGCCTGAAGCCTTTCACCTCGCCGATCGGGCTTCCTTGTCAGGCTCCGCCCTGGGGCTACGTCGCGGGTGCGGACCTCACCACGGGCAAGGTGGCCTACATGCACCGAAACGGGACCGTGCGTGATCGCTCGCCCATCCCGCTGCCGTTCAAGATGGGTGTGCCGGACCTCGGCGGCCCGATCCTGACGGCCGGCAATCTCGCCTTCATGAGCGGCTCGCTCGATTATTACGTTCGCGCCTTTGATGCGACGACCGGCGAGCAACTCTGGCGAGATCGCCTGCCCGCCGGCGGCCAGGCGACCCCGATGACCTATGCCGTTGACGGCAAACAATATCTCCTGGTCGTCGCCGGCGGTCACGGATCCCTCGGCACGAAAACGGGTGACTCGATCGTCGCCTATGCGTTGCCGTCGACCTGATCTCGTCCCCGGCGCGGGACGAGCTTGAGAAAAGGAGAGGGCGGTGCATGGCAGCTTCCGCCCCCTTCCTTCTTGATCCAAACGCTGCGGCCATTACCTTGCAGCCTCCGGAGCAATCCGGCAGGACCATGAAAAGAGGATCAGGCGAGGCGAAATGGCGGATAAATCTTATGACGTAGTCGTCATTGGCGCAGGACCCGGCGGCTACGTGACGGCTATCCGTTCCGCGCAGCTTGGCTTCAAGACCGCCATCGTCGAAGCGCGCCACCTCGGGGGAATTTGCCTCAATTGGGGCTGCATCCCGACGAAGGCCTTGCTGCGCTCCGCCGAGATCTTCCATTACATGCAGAAGGCCGGCGATTACGGATTGACGGCGGAAAAAGTCGGCTTCGACATGGGCGCCGTCGTCAAGCGTTCGCGCAATGTCGCCGGTCAGCTCAACCAGGGCGTCGGCTTCCTCATGAAGAAGAACAAGATCGACGTCATCTGGGGCAGAGCGAAGCTTGCGGGCAAGGGCAAGATCGAGGTGTCGCCGAGCGACGAGCCGGCTCCGAAGGGGGCGCTCGAGCCCGGCCAGTACTCCGCCAAGCACATCATCGTGGCAACGGGCGCACGCCCGCGGGTTCTTCCAGGCCTCGAACCCGACCAGAAGCTCGTCTGGACCTATTTTGAGGCGATGGCGCCCAAGAGCTTGCCGAAATCGCTTCTCGTCGTCGGTTCCGGCGCGATCGGGATCGAATTCGCTTCCTTCTACCACACGCTCGGCTGCGACGTGACGGTGGTCGAGGTGCTGCCGCAGATCCTCCCCGTCGAGGATGCGGAGATCTCATCGCTCGCGCGGAAGCGCCTTGAAAAGCAGGGCATCAAGATCCTGACCGAAGCGAAGGTCTCGAAGCTTGAGAAAGGCTCAGACGACGTTACGGCAACGATCGAGACGAAAGACGGCAAGAGCGAGAAGAAGACCTTCGAGCGGGTCATCTCCGCAGTCGGCGTGGTCGGCAATATCGACGGTCTCGGCCTGGAAGATCTCGGCGTGAAGACGGAGAGGGGGCTGATTGCGGCCGATCCCTATGGCCGGACGAGCGTCGAGGGGGTCTATGCGATCGGCGATGTCGCGGGTCCGCCGATGCTCGCGCACAAGGCCGAGCACGAAGGGGTCATCTGCATCGAGGCGATCAAGGGCATGGAGCCGCACCCGATGGACAAGCTCAAGATCCCGGGTTGCACCTATTGTCATCCGCAGATCGCCTCCGTCGGGCTGACCGAAGCCAAAGCCAAGGAAACCGGACGCAAGATCCGTGTCGGGCGTTTCCCCTTCATCGGCAACGGCAAGGCCATCGCGCTCGGGGAGCCGGACGGGCTCGTCAAAACGATTTTTGACGCAGAGACAGGGGAGCTTCTGGGTGCTCATATGATCGGTGCCGAAGTGACGGAACTGATCCAGGGATTCGTTGTCGCGATGAACCTCGAAACGACGGAAGAAGAGTTGATGCACACGGTGTTCCCGCATCCGACCCTCTCGGAAATGATGCACGAGAGCGTTCTTGACGCGTATGACCGCGTTATCCACGTATGAACTCGTGCCCGACAGGGCTGAAAGCAATCTAGAGGAGACGGGGATGGAAGGTTTCGGTTGGATTATGACGATCATCATCGGCGGTCTCGCCGGTTGGATCGCCGAAAAAGTGATGAGCGCCGACCACGGCCTGCTCACAAATATCGTCTTGGGCATTCTGGGTGCCATTATCCTGAATGCCATACTGGTGGGTTTGTTCGGTTCCACCCTCGGCGGCTTCATCGGTCAGCTCGTCGTGGCCGCGATCGGCGCCTGCCTTCTCATTTTTGGTTACCGCGCAGTTCGCGGCCGCAGATAGTCAAGAGTTTTGGTCACTCTCATCAACACAGTCGAACCTTCTGAAGATGGCGCGCCCGAGGCAACTTCTCGGCCGCGTCATCCAGAGAAGGCCCGCAGGCCGGATTCGCCGATCCAGCGCAAACCCGCCTGGATCCGCGTCAAGGCTCCCGTCTCCCAAGGCTACCGCGATACGGCCGGTATCGTTCGGTCGAACAAACTCGTCACGGTGTGCGAGGAAGCGGGCTGTCCCAATATCGGCGAGTGCTGGGAAAAGAAGCACGCCTCGTTCATGATCCTGGGCGAGACCTGCACGCGGGCCTGTGCGTTCTGCAATGTGCGCACCGGCATGCCGGGGCCTGTGGATCCGGACGAGCCGGAGAATCTCGCGCACGCCGTCGCCCAGATGGGGCTGCAGCATGTGGTGGTGACCTCTGTCGACCGAGACGACCTCGAGGATGGCGGCGCGGCGCATTTCGCAGCGGTCATTCGCGCCATTCGCGAGGCGACGCCGGAGACGACCATCGAAGTTCTGACGCCCGATTTCTTACGCAAGAAGGGTGCGCTCGAGATCGTCGTCGAAGCGCGTCCCGACGTCTTCAACCACAATCTGGAGACGGTGCCGTCGCTTTATCTCAAGGTGCGGCCGGGGGCCCGGTATTTCCATTCGATCCGGCTTTTGCAGCGCGTGAAGGAGCTCGATCCGGAGATGTTCACCAAGTCCGGCGTCATGGTCGGGCTTGGGGAGACGCGCAATGAAGTGCTGCAGCTCATGGACGATCTCAGGACGGCTGAGGTCGACTTCCTGACCATGGGCCAGTACCTGCAGCCCTCGCGCAAGCATTATCCGGTGAAAGAGTTCGTCCCTCCTGAGGGCTTCAAGAGTTACGAGGCAATCGCCTATGCCAAAGGCTTTCTCATGGTGTCGGCGAGCCCATTGACGCGGTCTTCCCACCACGCCGGAGACGATTTCGCCCGCCTGCGCAAGGCCCGCGCTGCACTCGCCAGCTGATCCCATGCATCATCACGAGACTTCCCGCACCGTCAGCCACTCCGCGGAGGAGATGTTCGATCTCGTCGCGGACGTGGAGAAATACCCGCAATTCGTGCCGTTCTGCGAGAGGCTGAACGTGCGGGGAAGAAAGCAGATCGAGGGTCGTACGATCCTCGTCGCCGACATGACCGTCGGCTACAAGATGCTGCGCGAGACGTTTACCAGCAAGGTGACCCTGGACCGTGAGGCTCTGTCCATCCGGGCCGATTACCTCGATGGGCCGTTTCGGACGATGGAGAATATCTGGACCTTCGAGCGCCTCGGTGAAAACCAGGCGAAGATCCATTTCTGCATCGATTACGAGTTCAAGAGCCGGACGCTCGCCACGCTGATGGGCGCGATGTTCGATCGCGTGTTTCGAACCTTTGCTGCGTCCTTCGAACGCCGCGCGGATACGCTTTACGGAACCGAGGGCGCGCCCAGCCGCGCCTGAACGGACGCTCTTATTCCGCCTGCCGACCAGGCAGCATTTGCGCCGTCTCAATCAGAAAGTTGAGCGCGACGATCGCACTTTCGCGCCGGATCCCTTCGCGACCGAGGAGAGGGTCGAACCATCTCTCACGATGGCCGGTCGCGCCATGGCGTTGCGCCACAGCAAAATGCACGAGGCCGACTGGCTTTGCCTCGGTTCCGCCGTCGGGCCCTGCAACGCCTGTCACTGAGACCGCCATATCGGCATGCGAATGGGCGAGGGCGCCTTCCGCCATCGCACGTGCCACGGCTTCACTGACTGCGCCCTCGACGTCGATAAGCGTCTTCGGCACGCCGAGAAGCTCTTCCTTGGCCTCGTTGGAATAGGTGACGAAGCCACGCTCGAAGGCGGCGGATGAGCCGGGGATGTCGGTCAGGGCAGCCGCGATGCCGCCGCCGGTGCAGGATTCGGCGGTCGCCAGCCGGACGCCCTTGTCCTTGCAGAGATCAAGAAGTTCGATCGCCTTGCTTTCCATGTCACGCATCGATGTCTCCAGGCACCGCGACGCTGACGGCAGCAAGAGCTGCAATGCCCTCACGCCGGCCGGTAAAGCCGAGCTTCTCGCTCGTCGTCGCCTTGACGTTGATACGGTGGCGGGCGATCGCGAGCATCTCAGACAGTCGTTCCGACATGGCTTCGCGATGCGGCCCGACCTTCGGTGCTTCGCAGATCAGCGTCACGTCGACATTGACGATCGCTCCGCCGCGAGCGGCCACGCGTTCGATCGCAGCCTTCAAAAAGATCTCTGAATCGGCGCCCTTCCATTGCGGGTCGCTCGGCGGGAAGTGCTGTCCGATATCGCCTTCCCCGATCGCGCCATAGATGGCGTCGGTGAGGGCATGCAGCCCGACATCGGCATCCGAATGGCCCTCCAAGGCCATATCGTGATCGATCTTCACACCGCACAGGAAAACGTGGTCGCCTGGACAAAAGGCATGCACGTCGAAGCCCTGACCTGCGCGATATTCGCGCGCCGGAGCCAGATGGGCAGCAGCTCGCGCAAAATCTTCGGAAGTAGTCAGCTTGATGTTCCTTTCATCGCCTTCGACGGACCGCACATGGAGGCCGGCCGCCTCTGCGACCGCCGCATCATCGGTCAGGTCGTCGCGTTCCGCAGCGGCCCGGTGCGCGTCCAAAATAGGTTGGAATGGAAAAACTTGCGGCGTCTGGACGGCGCGACAGCTCGATCGCTCGATCGTCCCCAAGACGACGCCGTCCTCGACGTGCTTCAACGAGTCAGAGAGCGCGAGCGTCGGAACCGCTCCGGTCTTGTCGTCGGTTGCCGTCGTCATCCGGGCGATGAGCTCGCGCGAGACGAAAGCGCGCGCCGCATCGTGGATGAGGACGATCTCCGGCCGCTCGTCCGAAAGTGCTTCGAGCCCGAGACGCACCGAGATCTGTCGCGTCGCTCCGCCGGCAATCGGCTCTCCGATCCCGGACAAACCCGCAACCGCCTCGTCATAAAGAGCACGGTCATCCGGATGGATGACACAGCGGATGACGTCGATCTCGGCAGCCTCCTGGAAAGCGAGCAAGGTGCGACGCAACACCGCCATCCCGCCGATTTGCGCATATTGCTTCGGCAGGCCGAGCCCGGATCTATGACCCCGCCCGGCAGCCACGATCAGGGCTGCATATCTGGGTCGTGCGGACGAGCGTGGCGCAACATTGCCTTCTTCACCGTTCATGTGTACCGAAACCTCGCTCACGGACTTGCCGAAGCCGTAGACATGACTAGATTATCGGCAAACATAGTTTTTGCCGGATTTTTCATCATTGCCCGACGCAGATCTCACCACCGATAGCTTGAAGATTGCCGGGCTGTCGATTCCCAATCGCGCCCTGCTGGCGCCCATGTCCGGGGTGTCCGACCTCCCGTTTCGGCGGCTCGCCGCGCGTTACGGCGCGGGGCTCGTGATTTCCGAGATGGTCGCCTGCGACGCCGTGCAGCGGCAATCGGAAGAGGCGCGGTTGCGTGCGGAAGGCGAGGGCCTTTCCCTCCATGTCGTGCAGCTCGCCGCACGCGACGAAGAGGCCATGGCCGAGGGCGTGCGGATCGCCGAAGCGGCGGGAGCCGCAATCATCGACATCAACATGGGATGTCCGGCCAAGCGCGTAACAGGCGGCTTTGCCGGTTCCCATCTCATGCGCGATCTCGATATGGCCGAGCGTCTGATCGCCTCTGCCGTGCGCGCCGCCAAAGTTCCGGTCACACTGAAAATGCGCCTCGGCTGGGACCATACCTCGCTCAATGCGGCAGAGCTGGCGCATCGTGCGGAGAACGTGGGCGTGGCAATGGTGACCGTCCATGGACGCACACGCAGCCAGTTCTACAAGGGCAAGGCCGATTGGGATGCTATCCGACCCGTGGCTCAAGCGGTCGGAATTCCGGTTATCGCCAATGGCGACCTCACGACACCCGAAGATGCGCCAGACATGCTGCTACGTTCGGGAGCGGCGGGGGTGATGATCGGCCGCGGCGCTTACGGGCGCCCGTGGATCGTCGGTCAGGCGGGCGACGTCCTTAAAGGCAAAACCCCGCGACCCGATCCGACAGGGAGAGAGCGTGCCGACCTCATTATGGAGCATTACGATATGATCCTGGCTCACTATGGGCCGGTTCCAGGCGTTCGCATCGCCCGAAAACACCTTGCCTGGTACCTCGACGATTTTGCGATGGACGCACCGGCGCAGGCTGCTCGCGGCAGGCTTCTGCGCGAAACGGAGGCACGGCGCGTACAGGCCGAACTCGCAGCCCTCTTGCCCGATCTTCGGGCGGATGCCGCTTCCTTGCGCGAGGCTGCCTGATGAAGCCTTACGCAGAAGAGGGGGTACCGGCGCTCGCGATCCTCAACGCGCTGCCGCATCCGATTTTCGTGGTCGATGCCGACAACACCATTTTGAACGCGAACCAGGCGGCGGAGAGTTTTTTCGGCGCAAGCTCCGCAGTCATGCATCGCGACGGCCTCGAACGCCTCGTGCCTTTCGGCAGCCCATTGTTTCCCTTGCTCGACCAAGTCCGTTCGCGCGGCGCGGCGATCGCCGAATACCGCGTCGACATGAGTTCGCCACGCATCGGCTCCGACAAGCTCGTCGATATCTACGCAACGCCGGTCTCCATGACGGATGCCTGCGTCTCGGTTCTCCTCCTCCCGCGCTCTGTGACGGAGAAGATTGACCGGCAGCTGACATATCGCGGGGCCGCGCGCACCGTGACCGGCCTTGCCGCCATGCTGGCGCACGAGATCAAGAATCCGCTTTCCGGCATTCGCGGCGCTGCCCAGCTCCTGGAAGCGTCCGCGAGTCAGGAAGATCGCCCGCTGACCCGCCTCATCTGCGATGAGACGGACCGCATCGCCGGCCTGGTCGATCGCATGGAGACCTTCACCGATGCTCGCCCAATCGAGCGTGAACCGGTCAACATTCACCGCGTCCTGGAGCGTGTGAAGACACTCGCCACATCCGGCTTCGCGCGCGGCATCCGCATCACCGAAGAATACGATCCGTCATTGCCGCCGGTCCTGGCAAATCGCGACCAGCTTTTGCAGGTCTTCATAAATCTCGTGAAGAATGCGGCGGAAGCCCTTGCAGATCAAAAAGATTCAGAAATAACATTTCGCACGGCCTACCGGCCTGGGATTCGCTTGTCGGTTCCCGGGACGCAAAGCCGTGTCAGCCTCCCGCTGGAATTCACCGTCATGGACAACGGACCGGGCGTGCCCGACGACGTACTGCCTCATCTCTTTGATCCGTTCGTCACCTCGAAGGCGAATGGCACGGGTCTTGGATTGGCGCTCGTAGCCAAGATCATCGGCGATCACGGAGGCATCATCGAGTGCGAATCCCAGCCCCGCCGCACGCTTTTCCGCATTCTTATGCCGACGCTCGAACAGACGTCGGACGAGCTCGACCTGAAGGAGGATGGAGCCTCGTGAGTCAGAGCACGATTCTCGTCGCCGACGACGACACGGCGATCCGAACAGTCTTGAACCAGGCGCTGTCGCGCGCCGGCTACAATGTCCGTCTGACCTCGAACGCAGCCACGCTGTGGCGCTGGGTGGCGGAAGGCGAGGGCGACCTCGTCGTCACCGACATCGTCATGCCGGATGAAAACGCGTTCGAGCTCTTGCCGCGCATCAAGCGCGTCCGGCCGGAGCTGCCGATCATCGTCATGAGCGCACAAAATACCTTCATGACGGCGATCAAGGCATCTGAACGCGGCGCTTACGATTATCTGCCGAAGCCCTTCGATCTGAAGGAGCTTATCGCGACGATCGGTCGGGCACTGTCCGAACCGCGTTCGAAAGTGATCGCCGAACACGACCAGCAGGACGAAGCCATCCCGCTCGTCGGTCGCTCGCCGGCGATGCAGGACATCTACCGCGTTCTTGCCCGGTTGATGCAGACGGATCTGACGGTCACCATTTTTGGTGAATCCGGCACCGGCAAGGAGCTGGTGGCGCGCGCGCTCCACGATTACGGCAAGCGCCGCAAGGGCCCCTTCGTCGCCGTCAACATGGCCGCCATCCCGCGGGAGCTCATTGAATCGGAGCTCTTCGGCCACGAACGCGGCGCCTTCACCGGCGCCCAGCATCGTTCCGCCGGCCGCTTCGAACAGGCGGAGGGCGGCACGCTCTTCCTCGATGAAATCGGCGACATGCCGATGGATGCGCAGACGCGCCTGCTGCGGGTGCTGCAGCAGGGCGAATATACGACCGTCGGCGGCCGCACGCCGATCCGCACTGACGTCCGGATCGTTGCGGCTACCAACAAGGATCTGAAGAACCTGATCCGCCAGGGCCTCTTCCGTGAGGATCTCTTTTTCCGCCTGAACGTCGTTCCGATCCGCCTGCCGCCATTGCGCGAGCGCACAGATGATATTCCCGATCTTGTCCGCCACTTCCTCGTCCAGGCCGAGCGCGAAGGCTTGCCCGTCAAGACGATGGAGAATGATGCGCTCGATGTGCTCAAACGCCATCGCTGGCCGGGGAATGTGCGGGAACTCGAAAACCTCATCAGACGCCTGACCGCGCTTTATCCGCAGGAAACGATCACCGCGGACCTGATTCGTCACGAGCTCGATCCGATCGGCGACGTGGAAGAATCCGCGCGCCCAGCGGAGGAAGAGAGCCTCTCGAATTCCGTCGCGCGGCACATGACCAATCTCTTCAACGAGTTCGGCGACGCTTTGCCGCCGCCCGGGCTCTACCATCGGGTGTTGCGTGAGATCGAAGTTCCCCTGATCGGCGCAGCTCTGGGCGCCACTAACGGCAACCAGATCCGCGCGGCGGAGCTCCTCGGCCTGAACCGCAACACGTTGCGCAAGAAAATTCGCGATCTGCAGATCCTGGTTGTGCGCGGTCCGAGATAAAAGGGCCGCGCGCACTGTGCGGGCGCCGTTTTTGTGACATATTAGCCACGTTCTGTGCCCACGCATGAGCGATCAACCCGATCGACCGTAGGATCCATGTCCGTCGCCACTAGCCCTGATCTGCCACCCGAACGCATCCGTCCGGGCTTTGGCGAACGCAACCGCATCGCGCGCATGGTCGGCCTGCTCGCGGTTCTGCTGGCGCTTTCAAGCGCCATCGGCACGTTTCTGATCCTCACCGGACAGACCACGATTGAGCCGACGCCCGCAGTCGTGCGCGCGGCGGGCCTCCTGAACGGCATTGTCGTTCTTTTCCTCATTGGGACGGTCGCGTTCGAGGCAACAGGGCTTTGGATTGCGCGGAGGCACGGACGCGCCGCCGCACGGCTGCATGTGCGCATCGTAGCGCTGTTCTCGATCATCGCGGCTCTGCCGGCGATCCTGACGGCCGGAATCGCGTCCATCACGCTCAACAAGGGCCTCGACCGCTGGTTCGCCGAGCGCACCGAAGCGATCATCGAGAATTCGCGGGAGGTCGCGCAGGCCTATGTGCAGGAGCACAGCCGCATTCTGGCGATCGATCTTCTGGCGATCGCAAGCGAGTTCAACCGCGTCGCACCGGATCTGGAGCTCAACAAAAAGGCGATTGCCGCCTACCTGTCCAATCAGGCGCAGCTGCGCGGCCTGTCGGCGATCGCGCTCATCCGGCGCGACAGATCCGTAATTGTCGAGGGCAAGACCTCGACCAACCTCAAGGTGCCGCCACCACCGCAGCAGGTGTTCGAAGATGCCGACGAAGGCCGTCCGGCGCTGATCGCACCAGGCACGACCAATCTCGTTGGCGGTGTGCTGAAGATCACCAGCCTGGACGACGTCTATCTCTACCTTGCCCGTCCACTGGACCCCAAGGTGACGCGACAAGTCCGTCTCACCGAGGAGAGCGCCGCCGAATACGGCCAATTGCAGGAGAACCGCTTCGGCGTGCAGATCGCCTTTGCCATCCTCTTCGTCGGCATGGCGCTGGTGGTGCTTTTGTCCGCCATCTGGATCGGTCTCGGCTTCGCCAACGGGCTCGTCGCGCCGATCCGACACCTGATCGGCGCGGCCAGTAAGATCTCAGGCGGCAATCTCGACGTCAGCGTGCCTGTTCAGGAGAAAGCCGGCGACCTCGGCATTCTTTCCGCGACCTTCAACCGAATGGCCGGACAACTGCGTTCGCAACGCAATGCGCTGCTCTCGGCCAACAGCCAGCTCGACGAGCGCCGCCGCTTTACCGAGGCGGTCCTGTCGGGCGTTTCGGCAGGCGTCATCGGCCTCAACGCCGGCCGCATCGTGACGCTTGCCAATCATCCCGCGCTGGAGGCAATCGGCGAAGAAGAGACCGGCATCGTCGGCCGTCACGTCAACGATATTCTGCCAGAATTGCAGAACGTTCTCGACGAGGTCGCCAATCGCGGTCGCGGTTCGGCACGCGATCAGATCATCATTGCGCGCGAAGGCGAGCCTCGCACGCTCAATGTGCAGGTGACGATCGAGCAGTCCGACGACAGCTCGCATGACGGGTTCGTCGTCACGCTCGATGACATCACGGACCTCGTGGCCGCGCAGCGCCGTTCCGCCTGGGCCGATGTTGCTCGCCGCATCGCGCACGAGATCAAGAATCCTCTCACCCCGATCCAACTTTCTGCCGAACGCATCCGCCGCCGTTTCGGACCACGCATCGACGAAGAGAAAGACCGCGTCGTCTTCGATCAGTGCACGGAGACGATCATCCGCCAGGTCGGCGATATCCGCCGCATGGTGGACGAGTTTTCCGCCTTTGCGCGGATGCCCAAGCCGGTCATGGAAGCGCGCGATCTGCGCGAGCTGATCCGCGAAGCCGTCTTCCTTCAGGAAGTCGGGAACCCGAACATCAGTTTTGCACTTGATCTGCCGGAAACGCCCGTCGAGGCGCCCGTCGATCATCGTCTGGTCACCCAGGCGCTCACCAATATCGTCAAGAACGCCACCGAGGCGATCGAGGCCGTTCCGGAAGATGAAAACGTGAGCGGCGAAATCCGCGTGCGCGTGCGCGACGATGTCGATCATGCGATCGTCGACGTGATCGACAACGGCAAGGGTCTGCCGCAGGAGGGTCGCGAGAAGCTTCTCGAGCCCTACATGACAACCCGCCAGAAAGGCACCGGCCTCGGCCTTGCGATTGTGCGCAAGGTGATGGAGGAGCACGGAGGCTCCATTGAACTCCTCGACGCACGAGCGGCCGGCGTGGATGCGCGCGGCGCCTGCGTTCGAATGAACTTCCCACATACCAACCATCCGGCCGCGACCGAGGCAGAGACGAAGCCTGCGGAACGCGCCGAACAGGAGAGCAAGTGATGGCTACCGACATCCTTGTCGTCGACGATGAAGCCGATATCCGCGAACTCGTCGCCGGCATTCTTGAAGACGAAGGCCACGGCACACGCACCGCCGCCAACAGTGACGCCGCGCTGGAAGCGATCGCAGAACGCAGACCCGGCCTTATCTTTCTCGATATCTGGCTGCAGGGAAGCCGGCTCGACGGACTGGCACTTCTCGATGCGATCCACACCGAGCACCCGGCGTTGCCGGTGGTGATCATTTCCGGTCATGGCAACATCGAGACGGCCGTCTCCGCCATCAAGCGTGGCGCCTACGACTATATCGAAAAGCCGTTCAAGGCAGACCGTCTCGTGCTCGTGGCGCAACGCGCCCTGGAGGCGTCTCGGTTGAAGAAGGAAGTGGCCGAGCTGAAGCAGCGCTCGGGCGTCACCAACGATCTCGTCGGCTCCTCTTCCGTCATGCACCATCTGCGTCAGACGATCGAACGTGTCGCTCCGACGAACAGCCGGGTGATGATTTTCGGAGCTTCAGGAGCGGGCAAGGAGCGCGTGGCGCGCGCCATTCACGCCGCCTCCCGGCGGGCCAACGGCCCGTTCGTCGTGTTGAGCTCAGCCGCCATCACGCCCGAAAACATGGAAATCGCTCTCTTCGGCACAGAAGCCGCCGAGGGCGAACATCGCCGTGTCGGGGCGCTGGAAGAGGCGCATGGTGGCATCCTCTATCTGGAGGAGGTCGCGGACATGCCGCGCGAGACGCAGAACAAGATCCTGCGAGTTCTCGTCGAGCAGACCTTCGAGCGGGTAGGGGGCAGCAAAAAGGTCAAGGTCGACGTCCGCATCCTCTCTTCGACGGCCCGCGACCTCGAAGCGGAAATCAAGGAAGGGCGGTTTCGAGAAGACCTGTTCCATCGCCTGAGCGTCGTCCCGATTCGCGTTCCGTCATTGGCAGAGCGTCGCGAAGACGTCCCCGAACTCGTCGACTATTTCATGGCGCAGATCGCCCAGACGGCCGGCCTGCCGACCCGGCGCATCGCGGATGATGCAATGGCCGTGCTTCAGGCGCACGACTGGCCGGGAAACATCCGTCAGCTGCGCAACAACGTCGAACGGCTGATGATCCTGACCCAAGGAGATGCGGAAGCGATGGTGACGGCCGCCATGCTGCCGCCGGAGATCGGCGAGATCCTGCCTGCGAGCCCCGCCGATGGATCGGCCCACATCATGTCACTGCCTTTGCGGGAAGCCCGCGAGGTGTTCGAGCGAGAATATCTCTCCGCGCAGATCAACCGGTTCGGCGGCAATATCTCGCGCACGGCCGAGTTTGTCGGCATGGAACGCTCGGCCCTGCATCGCAAGCTGAAGAGCCTCGGGGTATAGAGCCTCACGGCGGCGGGATTCTCGCAACAAAGGACATTTCATGCGCGTCATCATTTGCGGCGCTGGCCAGGTCGGATACGGCATCGCGGAGAAACTGGCGACGGAGAACAACGACGTCACGGTGATCGATCGTTCGCCGCATCTGGTGAATGCCATTCGTGACACGCTGGACGTGCGCGGCTTCGTCGGCCATGGATCTCATCCGGACGTTCTGGCGCGCGCTGGCGCCGACGAGGCCGACATGCTGATCGCCGTCACCTTGTACGACGAAGTCAACATGGTCGCGTGTCAGGTTGCCCATTCGTTGTTCAATCTGCCGACCAAGATCGCCCGCATCCGCTCACAGACCTATCTCGCCAAGCACTGGAGCAACTTGTTCTCACGCGATCATCTGCCGATCGATGTGATCATTTCACCCGAGGTCGAAGTGGGCGAGATGGTGCTCCGCCGCCTGGCGCAGCCGGGTGCCGTCGAGACCATCCCTTTTGCCGACGACAAGGTGACGGTCCTCGGCATCGTCTGCGACGAAAACTGCCCGGTCATCGACACGCCTCTTCGTCAGCTGACCGAGCTCTTTCCCGACCTCAATGCCATCGTCGTGGGCGTTTTCCGAAATGGGAACCTGTTCGTGCCGCGCTCGGCCGATCAGATGATGGCGGGAGACCTCGTCTACGTGATGACCGACACGGGGAGGGTGAAGCGCACCCTTACGATTTTCGGCAAGCAGGAGACGCTCGGCTCGCGCGTCGTCATCGGCGGCGGCGGCAATATCGGCCATTACGTTGCCCACCATCTGGAGAAGCGCAATCCGCGCGCCAAGATCAAGGTGATCGAGATGGACCGCAATCGCGCCGTCGAGATCGCCGAGGCGCTCGACCGCACCGTCGTGCTGCACGGTTCGGCGATGGACGACGTCATCCTGAAAGAGGCCGATATCGCTGAGGCCGACACGATGCTCGCCCTCACGAACGACGACAAGGTCAACATTCTCTCTTGCGTGATGGCGAAGAAGCTCGGCTGCCGACGCGCTATGAGCCTTTTGAACGATTCCGCCTTCCCGCCGTTGGTGCGCACGATCGGCATCGACGCTTTCGTAGATCCGCGCGCCGTCACCATCTCGCGCATCCTGCAACACGTCCGCCGCGGCCGTATCCGCAACGTCCACACGATCCAGAATGGCGCAGCCGAGGTGATTGAGGCGGAAGCTCTGGAGACGTCGCCGCTTGTTGGCCGCCCATTGCGCGAGCTCGATCTGCCGGGCGGCATTCGGATCGGTGCGATCTTGCATGGCGGCGAGGTTATCGTCCCGACGGGCGCAAGCCAGATCCGAAAGGGCGACCGCCTCGTCATCTTCGCCATTGCCAATCAGGTGCACCGCGTCGAGCAGATGGCGCGGGTGAGCCTCGAGTACTTCTGATTGCGCATATCCAGCGCCTGCGCGTCGAAGGGCACACGCCTTGTCGGCCGGCCTTAATCTTGCTTAGTGCCGTTGCGTAAATCGCGCACGCACGAATCCTGCGTTGTGGAGGAGTTTTCCGATGTCGAGAGTGGCCTATGTCAACGGCCGGTATGTTCCGCACGCCCATGCGATGGTCCATGTCGAGGATCGCGGATACCAATTCGCCGATGGCGTCTACGAAGTTTGCGAGATCTGGCACGGCCGTCTCGTCGATATGAAAGGCCATCTCGACCGTCTGGAGCGCTCGCTGCGTGAGCTTTCGATCGCCATGCCCATGACCCGCGCGGCCCTGACGGCGGTCATGCGCGAAACCGTGCGCCGCAACCGCGTGACCGAAGGCATGGTCTATCTGCAGATCACGCGCGGCGTGGCTCCGCGCGAGCATATTTTCCCGCCGGCGAGCACGCGCCCGGCCGTTGTGATCACGGCCAAGACATTTGACCGCATCAAGGCCGACAAGCAGGCAGAGGAGGGGGTTACCGTCATCACGACGCCGGACAATCGCTGGGAACGTGTCGACATCAAGACCGTCGGTCTCCTGCCGAATGCGATGGCGAAGCAGAAAGCCAAAGAGGCCGGCGCCAAAGAAGCCTGGTTCGTGGACGCGGAAGGCTACGTCACCGAAGGCTCATCGACGACGGCCTGGATCGTCACGCAGGATGGCGCGCTCGTCACCCGTCCGAACGGCACGGGAATCTTGCCTGGCGTGACGCGGCAGACGGTGGAAGAGGTTGCCCGACGCGACGGGCTGAAGCTTGAAGAAAGAAAGTTCACCCCAGAAGAAGCCAAGGGTGCCCGCGAAGCGTTCATGACAGCAGCGACGACCCTCGTCATGCCCATCGTGGCGATCGACGGGCAGAGCGTGGCCAATGGTCGCCCCGGCTCCATTGCGACGGCTCTCCGACAGCGTTTTCATGAGGTGGCGCAACTGGAAGCGCACTAGACGCTACCTATATCTGGGTAGGTCTTGTTGAGGGGTGACAGGCCGAAGCGAAACAGGCAATCTGTTTCGCGCGGCGCAACAAAAATAAAGGTCGACGGAGACAATGGGCGACAAAAACCAAAACTTGCAAGATACATTTCTGAACCACGTCCGTAAGGCAAAAACTCCGCTCACAGTTTTTCTCATCAACGGCGTCAAGCTGCAGGGAATTGTCACGTGGTTCGACAATTTTTGCTTGCTCCTAAGGCGTGATGGGCATTCGCAGCTTGTCTACAAGCATGCGATTTCCACGGTTATGCCCAATCAACCCGTGCAGCTGTTCGAACCTGAAGACGACAACGGATAGGCTGATTGCAACCCAAAGACCGCAACACGCTCGACCTGGAAGCCGGACCAGAAGCTGCGCTCGACATGTCTCGGGCGTTCATACTTTTGCCGGAGATGCGCGGGCGTGAAGACGAGGCGACCCAGCAACGGCCACCGGAAGCGCGACGGGCGGAAGCGATCGGCCTTGCCGAAGCGATCAAGCTCGACGTTGCGGAGGCCCTTGCCGTCCCTCTGCGAAAGGCGACGCCGGCGACACTTTTCGGCCCGGGCAAGGTCGAGGAATTGTCCGTTCTCGTACGGACGCTGGCGACGGGCCTCGTCATCATCGATCATCCGATCACACCCATCCAGCAGCGCAATCTGGAGCGGGCGTGGAACGTCAAGATCCTCGACAGAACCGGCCTCATTCTCGAAATCTTCGGTGAGCGCGCCCACACCAAGGAAGGCACGCTGCAGGTGGAATTGGCCCACCTCAATTACCAGAAGAGCCGGCTCGTTCGTTCATGGACGCACCTTGAGCGTCAGCGCGGCGGTTTTGGCTTCCTCGGCGGACCCGGAGAGACGCAGATCGAGGCCGACCGACGCCAGATCCAGGACCGCATTCGACGTATCGAGAAACAGCTGGAGAGCGTCCGCAATACGCGCAGCGTTCACCGTGCCAAGCGCCAGCGGGTGCCTTATCCGGTCGCAGCGCTTGTCGGCTACACCAATGCCGG
Source organism: Afifella sp. JA880 (assembly GCF_025379905.1). Taxonomy (NCBI): domain Bacteria; kingdom Pseudomonadati; phylum Pseudomonadota; class Alphaproteobacteria; order Hyphomicrobiales; family Afifellaceae; genus Afifella; species Afifella sp. JA880. The sequence goes on along the minus strand of NZ_JAOANH010000001.1, from coordinate 217,368 downwards.
AAAGTCGACGCTCTTCAATCATCTGACCGGGGCTGAGGTCCACGCCGAGGATCAGCTTTTTGCCACGCTCGATCCGACGATGCGACGGGTCGGCCTGCCACATGGCGAAACGCTGATCATCTCCGACACGGTCGGCTTCATCTCGCATCTGCCGACCTCGCTCGTGGAGGCATTCCGCGCAACGCTCGAAGAAGTTCTCGACGCCGACCTCATCGTTCATGTGCGCGATATCGCATCGCCGGATGCTCAGGCGGAGGCGGAAGACGTCAACGAGGTGCTGTCCGAGCTTGGGATCGAAGCGGGGTCCGACCCGCGTCTCGTGGAGGTCTGGAACAAGATCGATCTTCTCGACGCCGATGTCGCAGATGCGCTCAGACGCAAGGCGGCCGGAGCGACGGACAAGGTCGTTGTTTCAGCGCTGACGGGCGAGGGCTTGTCCGATCTCCTCCATGTGCTGGAAGAGCGCCTGTTCAAGGAACGCGCCGTCGTTGAGGTGGTTTTCCAGGCCGCCCGGTCGGGCGAAGCCGCCTGGCTCTATGACAACGGCGAGGTTCTTTCACGTTCCGACGACCCCAAGACAGGCGAAACGCGCCTCGTTGTGCGTCTGCCGAGCGGACGTCTTCAGAAGCTGCAGGAACGTGCGCGAGGCGACGGCGTAACGCTCAACGTGCCGAAGGAAGCACAGACCGCTTAATCGGATCCGGGCGAACCTTCGCGCGATTTCGCGACCTGCCACAGCGCTTCCATCTCATCGAGCGCGGCGTCTTTCATGGATCGGCCGTCCTTCGACAGCCCGTGTTCGACAGCTTCGAAACGGCAGCGGAATTTTTCGTTCGTGCGCCGCAACGCGGCGTCGGGGTCGATCCCGCTCTTGCGAGCGACGTTAACCATAGCGAACAAGGCGTCGCCGATTTCGCCGGTCAGCCGCTCGCGATCGTCAGCGGCGATTTCCGCCTCGACCTCGGCGATCTCTTCCTTGAGCTTGTCGAGAGCCCCGGAGATGTCAGGCCAGTCAAAACCGACTTTCGCGGCTTTCTCCTGCATCTTGAGCGCCTGGAGAAGACCGGGAAAGCTGCGCGGCACATCCGCCAAGAGCCCGGGATCGGCAGGAAGACCCTGGCGCAGCCGCTTTTCCCGTCGTTTGGCTTTTTCCTCAGCCTTGATCTCGTCCCAGCGGACTTTCACCGCAGCCGGATCGGCCGCCGTGCCATCGCCGAAGACATGCGGGTGGCGTCGCACCATCTTTTCCACGATGGCATCGGCAACGTCGTCGAAGGCGAAGACACCGGCTTCCTCGGCCATGCGAGCGTGAAAAACGACCTGCAGGAGCAGATCGCCGAGCTCCTCGCGCAGATCTTCGAGATCGGCACGCTCGATCGCATCGGCAACTTCATAGGCTTCCTCGATCGTGTAGGGCGCGATGGAGGAGAAATCCTGCTTCACGTCCCACGGGCAGCCGCGTTCCGGATCACGCAGGTCGGCCATAACGGAGATGAGACGATCGATGGGGCGATGTTCTGACATGAGAACGCCTTAGCGCTCGCCAGGCTGCGCGCCAAGGGGAAGAGCAGACTCAACGCACCTCAGCGCAACAACTTGATTCGCATAAGATGCATTATGGAACCTAGGCGATGCGCTGAATCAGCCTGCAAGCGCTTCCAGAACAGCCGAAGAAACAATCCGAGCGTTCTCCCTCAGCCGAGATAGATCCGGCTCGACGGATAACGGATGCGTGGCGGCACCTTCGTCGCGAGAAAGAAGCCCAGGGTGAGAGGCCCGACCCGTCCGATAAACATGACGAGGATGATGACGAACCGCCCAAGTGTGTCGAGCTCGGCCGTAGCACCCCGCGACAAGCCGACCGTCCCGAAGGCAGACGTCACCTCGAATGCGAGATCGAGGAAGTCGCCGTCGTGCGACAGCGAGATCGTGAAGATCGCGCCCATCACCACCATGACGCTCACGATGCTGAGCGCCAACACCTTCATGACCTCCTCACGCCCGAGACTGCGTCCGAAGGCATGCAGATTCGGCCGCTGCCGGAAAAACGCGACCGTGGCGAGCAGCAGCACGACGAAGGTCGTGACTTTGATTCCGCCCGCCGTCGACGTGCTGCCGCCGCCGATGAACATCAAGGACATGAACATCAGCGCCGTCGCGTCGTGGATACCCGACATGTCGATCGTGTTGAATCCGGCGGTGCGCGTCGTCAGTCCCTGAAACCAGCTCGCTGTTAGCTTCTCGATGATCGAATGATACTGGCCGAGCGTCGCAGGATTGTTCCATTCGAGCGCGGCAAAGCCCACAACCGACCAGACGATCAGCGCGAGTGTGACGACAAGCATCAGTTTCGTATGCAGCGTGAAGCGCCGCCACTGGCGCTTCTGCATGATGTCGGAGGTGACGATGAAACCGATCCCGCCGATCACGAAGAGCGCCGGAACGACGAGGTTGATGATCGGATCGAAGACGTAGCCGCTCAGGTTGTCGGCAAAGAGGGAGAACCCAGCATTGTTGAAGGCGGAGATCGAATGGAAGATCGCCTGCCACAAACCCTCCCACGCCCCGAAATCGGGCACGAAGACGAATGCCAGAAGGACGATGCCGACGACCTCGCAGACGACCACCACGCGCAGGATTTGGCGCACCAGGCGCAAAAGATCCGCAAAAGACGTCTGGTTGAGCTCTTCGCGTAAGAAGACGCGCTGCGAGACACCGACGGGCAGCCCGAGCATAGTCAGGACGAGGACGGCGAAGGTCATGAGACCAAGTCCGCCGAGCTGGATCAGGACGAGAACGACGAGCTGACCGAAAAAGGTAAAATGGCTGCCTGTGTCGACCACGGAAAGACCTGTCACGGTGACAGCCGAGGTCGCGGTGAAGAGTGCCTCAGACCAGGTTGCAGGCACACCCCTCGCCGCCCATGGAAGCTTCAGAGCGAGCGCGCCGACGATCACAAGGCCCGCATAGAGAAGGGAAAGGACCGCTGGCGGCGGAAGATCGATCGTGCGACGCCAGAAGCGTGGCGAAAGCGGAAAGGCCATCACGCTGATCGAAGGCTGTCGCCGAGTGACCTGAGGTTTTCTCGCCGTCCGAGAAGAAGCAGCTTGTCATCGGTCTCAAGGAGCGTGTCGGCGCCGTTGCAGGGAATATAATCGCTCTCGCGCATCAAACCGAGGCACCGAACCTCGAACTTCTCACCAAGCTTCAGCTCGCCGATGGACGTCTGATCGAGCTCCTCCGGCACGCGCAGATCGATGATGTGGAAGCCGTTCCCGAGGCTCACATAATCACGCACCAGCGGATTGTAGAGCATCTGGGCGATATGCTGACCGACCTCGCGTTCGGCCTGAATGACCCGGTCGACGCCAAGTTTCGCCAGGATGCGATGATGCGTCCGGCTCGTTGCCTTGACCCAGACGGTCGGCACGCCAAGCAATTTCACATTCATCGTGCACAGGACGTTCGCCTCGAGGTCCTCTCCGATCGCCACGACGGCGACGTCACAGGCTCCCACGCCGGCCTCGCGCAGAGCATCCTCGTCGCTGCCGTCGGCGATGATCGCTTCGGCAATATCGTCTGCAAGACGCGCGACGTTGCGCTCATCGATATCGATACCGAGAACGTGGTTGCCGAAGCGGGCGAGTTCTGATGCGACGGTGCTGCCGAATGTGCCGAGGCCGATGACGGCAAAACTCCTGTCTTTACGCCTGCTCATAACAGCCTTCTATGTGTGTTGTTTGCCGGAACTTATCCCAGCGGCGAGTTCAATCCAGCCTTTGCCGGGCGCCGCCGAGGTACGCTCGCCCGCACGAAACACGGCGCGAGTTTCAGCTCGCAGGGCGCGACGAGAGTTCGACCCAGGGCAATTCTACGACCAATCCGTCAAAGGCAGGCTCGACGCCTTCGGGCAGCCTTTCGCGCAAGGCGTTGTAGTCGAGGTCGACATGCATGTGTGTCAGCAGCGCGCGTCGTGGGCGCAGCGTCTCAATGCAATGGAGCGCCTCTTCGACGGAGAAATGCGACGGATGCGGCTTGTAGCGCAGCGCATCCACGATCCACAGCTCGGCGCCATCGATGGCGGCCATGGCTTCAGGCGTCAGCCGATTCACATCGGGTGAGTACGCGAAATTCCCGATGCGATAGCCGAGCGAGGGAATCGAACCGTGCTGCTGACGGAAAGGCAGCGCATGGATCGGTCCGCCCGCACCGTCGATCGTGACAGGCGTTCCGGGCTCGATCAGATGCGGATTGACGATCGGCGGATAGTCGCTCCCCTCGGGTGTCTTCAGGCAATAGCCGAAGCCTTCCTCCAGACGGTCCATCGTCGGCCGATCGGCGTAGATGTCGACGCGCGCTTTCATCATCATCACGAAACCACGCAGATCATCGATCCCGTGGATGTGGTCGGCGTGCGGATGCGTGTAGAGCACGCCGTCGATCCGCTTGAGGTCGGCCGAGAGCGCCTGTTCGCGGAGATCCGGGGACGTGTCGATTAAGACCTGCGTTTTCTCTCCCGACGCGGTGACGCGCTCGACCAGAACCGAACAGCGGCGCCTGCGATTCTTCGGCTCGCTCGGATCACACGCGCCCCAATCGCCGCCAATGCGCGGAACGCCCGGCGACGAGCCACAGCCCAGAATGGTGATGCGCAGAACGTCCGTCACTGTCAGGGCCGCGGAACTTTGCCGAAAAGACGGAAGAAGTTGTCGCTCGTGAGCTCACCGATTTCCTCGACCGAAACCCCACGACATTCCGCCAGCACCGAGGCTGTGTGGGCGACGAAGGACGGCTCGTTGCGTTTGCCGCGATAAGGCATCGGCGCGAGATACGGAGAATCGGTTTCGACAAGCAGACGGTCGGCAGGCAAATCGCACGCGATTTCGCGAAGTTCCGTCGACTTCTTGAAAGTCAGAATACCCGAGAAAGAGACATAAAGACCGAGCTCGATGCCCGTTTCGGCGAGAGCCCGCCCCGATGAAAAGCAATGGAGGAGGGCCGGGAAAGCCCCCTTCCCCATCTCGTCCTTCAAAATCGCCGCCATATCGTCGTCGGCATCCCGCGAATGGATGATGAGCGGCAGACCGGTTTCACGCGCAGCACCGATGTGTCGGCGAAGGCCCGCGGCCTGGCCCTCGCGCGAGGCGTTGTCGTAGAAATAGTCGAGCCCGGCTTCGCCGATGCCGACGACTTTGGGATGCTCCGCCAGGGCGACGAGATCCTCGGTCGTCACGTCCGGCTCTTCGTCGGCGTTGTGCGGATGCGTGCCGACCGAGCAATAGATGTCGTCGTAGGTTTCGGCGATCCCGCGGATCTTGTCGAACTCAGAGACCCGCGTCGAGATCGTCACCATACGGACGATGCCGGCCGCCCGCGCCCGTTCCACGACCGCGTCGCGTTCCGGCTCGAAATCGGGAAAATCCAAATGGCAGTGGCTGTCGACAAGCATCAGACAGCTCCCGCCGGAGCCTCGCTCTCGACATAGCGCGGGAAGACCCCCGAGGGCGGAGGCAGCGCCGTTCCCGGAACGAGACGCCCCGATTTGCCGAGGAATTCGAACGTGCGGTTTTCTTCCGCCACGCCCAGAAGGTCGAGCAGCTTGCCGGCTGAACCCGGCATGACCGGCTGGATCAGGATTCCGACCTGACGGACCACTTCCGCGGTCACGTAGAGAACGGTTGCCATGCGTGCGGGATCGCTCTTGCGCAGCGCCCACGGCTCCTGGCCGGCAAAATAACGGTTTGCATCGCCGACCACCTGCCAGATGGCGGTGAGAGCCTGATGGATCGCCTGCTCGTTCATGGCCTCGCGACAGCGCTCCAGGAGCGCGTCGGCGGCCTGCAGCATCTCGTTGTCGGCGTCCGAAAAAGTGCCGGGCTCAGGCACGCTGGCGCCGCAATGCTTGCCGACCATCGAAAGCGAGCGCTGGGCGAGATTGCCAAGATCGTTGGCGAGATCGGCGTTGATGCGACCCGCGATCGCGTCATGGCTGTAGGAGCCGTCCTGACCGAAGGAGACTTCGCGCAGGAAGAAATAGCGGACGGCATCGAGGCCGTAATGCTCGACGATGGCGAAGGGATCGACGACGTTGCCGACCGACTTCGACATCTTCTCTCCCTTGTTGAACAGGAAGCCATGCGCAAAGACGCGCTTGGGAAGCGGCACGCCGGCCGACATCAGAAAGGCCGGCCAGTAGACGGCGTGAAAACGCACGATATCCTTGCCGATCAGATGAATGTTGGCCGGCCAGTAGCGCCAGCGCGGAGCCTCTTCGTCCGGGAAACCGGCGGCGGTGATGTAATTCGTCAGGGCGTCCACCCAGACATACATCACATGGCGCGGATCGCCCGGCACCTTCACGCCCCAATCGAAGGTCGTGCGGGAAATGGAAAGATCCTTCAAGCCCGACTTCACGAAGCTGATGACTTCGTTGCGCCGCTCCTGCGGACCGATGAAATCCGGATGCGCTTCGTAATGAGCGAGAAGCTTCTCCTGATAGGCGGAGAGACGGAAGAAGTAGCTTTCCTCCTCCACCCATTCGACGGGTGAGCCGAGCGGCTCGCGCCGAACCGCGTCCTCACCGACGGTGGTTTCCTTTTCGTCGAAGAAGGCTTCCTGCCGGACGGAGTACCAGCCCGAATATTTGTCGAGATAAATGTCTCCCGCCGCCTTCATCCGCTCCCAGATCGCCTCGCAGGAGCGGTGATGCCGCTCCTCGGTGGTGCGGATGAAATCGTCGTGCGACGTGTTGAGAACTTCCATCATGTCGCGGAAGCGCTGCGAATTTCGGTCGGCGAGCTCGGCGGGGGTAATCCCCTCCTTCGCTGCCGTCTGCTGCATCTTCAGCCCGTGCTCGTCGGTGCCGGTCAGGAAGAAGACATCCTTGCCGTCGAGGCGCTGAAAGCGCGCCAGCGTGTCGGTCGCGAGCGCCGTATAGGCGTGGCCGATATGCGGCACACCGTTCGGGTAGAAGATAGGCGTGGTGATGTAAAAGGTCGGCTTACCGGTCATGGGTGGTGCCCGCGGTCACATGAAAATAGGGCGGTGGGGATGGCGCACGGCGTCGGCGACCGCCTCGAAGACGTTGAGCACGTACTGCCTGCGGTCGAGATTGAAGGTTTCCACCTCCGCCGAGCGTCGGTGGATCTTTTCCCATAGCTCCGCCCACCTGGCAAGCGGGAGCTCAGGCGGCGAAACGCCCTTTTCGGGCTCCGGCAATGCGCGGATGCGTCGGTCGAGATAGCCACCGACGAGATCGAAGAATTCCGCCCATGCTGCGCCGCGGGCCGCAGCTGCCTGATTGGCGACGGCGGACAGAACCGCATGATCGTCACTCGCGAACGCACGGTTGATGGCCCGGTAGAGGCTCAATCCATCGCCGCGTGCCAGTTCGATCGCCCGCCGCGCACTTCCCGACGCGAGCGACAAGATTGTTTGAAGATCCTGCTCCGGCGGCTGTGGCACTTCGAGCGCTTCAAACACATGAGCGATCGCCTCGGGGCTCAGAAGACCGAAATGGAAGCTGCGGCAGCGGGAGCGAATCGTCGGCAAAAGCTGGCCTGGCCGCGCCGTCACCAGCACGAAGATCGTTCGCGCAGGCGGTTCTTCGAGCGCCTTGAGGAGAGCATTCGCGGCGCTTCGGTTCATTTCCTCGGCACCGTCCACGATGACGATGCGCCACAGGCCTTCACCCGCCGTGGTGCCGACGAAAGGTACGATCCGCCTTATCGTTTCGACCGAAATGACGGTGCGAAAGGTCTTGCGCTTCTCATCCCAGGGGCGCTGCAGATGGAGGACGTTGGGATGCGCCCCCTCCCCGACCCGCCTCTGGATCGGATGGTCTGGAGCAATCCCGAGCGAGGCGGCCTTCTGGACGCTGTTCGCGGAAGGATCGGGCTCGGCCAAGAGAAACTTCGCAAGTCGGAACGCGAGCGTTGCCTTGCCAACGCCGACCGGTCCGGACAGAAGCAGCCCGTGCGGCAGGCGGTTGCCCCGATAGGCCGTCAGAATCTGTTCCTCTGCGTGCTCCTGTCCGAAGAGATGCGGATTCTCCTGCGGCAGCGGCACGCCTTCGAGCGCGCTGAGGCTCGGCACCTCCTCGGCTGGCTTGCGCGCCATGTCAGCTGGCTCCGGCGGGACGGGGGAGACGCGCGGCGACCGTCGCCTCAATCTGAGCTGCGATCGCATCCATGCTCAGCCCGGCGTCGATGACGACACAACGTTGAGGTTCGGCCTTGGCGATATCGAGAAATGCCTGCCGTCGCGCTTCGTGAAGTCCGAGTTCATCACCCTCGAACCGGTCGGCCGCACTGCGACCGGCGGCACGCGCCAGGCCCACGGACGGATCGATGTCGAGAATGAGCGTCAGATCGGGATGGGTGCCGCAGAGCGCCGTCTCTTCCAGCCGCAGGATCGTGTCCTGCGTCACACCAGCAACGCCCTGATAGGCGCGGGTGGAATCGGCGAACCGGTCACAGATGACGACTTGGCCGTGCTCGAGCGCCGGACGAATGAGATGCAAGACATGCTCACGCCGCGCGACGGCGAAAAACAGCGCCTCCGCTTCGCTGCCGAACGGCCGGATAAGCCCGGAAAGCAGCATCTCGCGAATTGCCTCGCCATGCGCTGTCCCTCCCGGTTCCCGGGTCAGAACGACATCCCAGCCCTTGCGGCGCAGGAAGGCGTTGAGACGGCGTGCCTGGGTGGACTTGCCTGAGCCTTCACCGCCTTCCAGCGTGATGAAGAAGCCTTGCTGCGGATCTACAGCCATCCGAGAAGAAGCTCGCCAAGAGCATCGAAGGCACGCTGATGCAGCGCGCCGCGACCGACCGCCTCCGCCGTATAAAGCGGGGTCTCCTGGATCAGGCGATCACCCTGCCAGACCTTCAGGCTGCCGACGCGCATATCGGCCTGGACAGGCGCTTCGAGCGGACCTTGATAGACGACGCGCGCCTTCAAAGGCTCATCTGAGGCGCGTGCGACCAGGATCCGCACAGGGCCTTTGGCCTTGAGCTCGACATGGCCCCTATCGCCGCCGAAGACGCTCGCTTCGGCGACCGTCTCGCCGGCCTGAAACGCCGTCACCTGGCGGAATGAGCGGAAGCCCCATTCCAGCAGCTTTCGCGCTTCGCTCGCGCGCTCGCGAGAGGTCTTCAGCCCGTTGACGACGACGATGAGACGTTGGGTATTGGCGACGGCCGACCCGACGAGTCCATAGCCCGATTCCTGTGTATGCCCGGTCTTGAGCCCGTCGGCTCCAATCCCTTCGCGCAGAAGCGGGTTGCGGTTGCGCTGGGTGATGTTGTTCCAGGTGAATTCCGGCTCGGCGAAAATTTTGTAGAGCTCGGGATATTCCGCGATGATCTGGCGGGCGAGGATCGCTAGATCGCGCGCCGTCACCCGCATCTCCGGGTCCGGCAGTCCGGTCGCATCACGGAACGTCGAGTTCTTCATGCCGATCTCTAGCGCCCGCTTGTTCAGGAGGTCCGAAAAAGCGATCTCCGAGCCGGCGATGCCTTCCGCGACCGCCATGGCCGCATCGTTGCCCGACTGAATGATGATGCCACGCAAAAGATCTTCCAGGCGCACCCGCGAGCCGAGCTTCGCGAACATCGTCGACCCACCGGAGGATGCGCCGCCTTTGCGCCAGGCATGCTCGGAGATGACGAATTCATCATCGAGCGAGAGACGGCCCGCCTTGATCTCGTGGAAGATGTACTCGACCGTCATCAGCTTCGCCATGGAAGCCGGCGCCATCGGCTCATCCGCGTTCTTATCGAGGAGAACCGTGCCGCTGTCGTAATCCATCAAGATGGCGAACGGCGCCTGGGTATCGAAGGTCTGGGCCGAGCCAAGCTGCGGCGTCAGCGCCAGCAGACTGCCCAGGAATAAGGCGAGCAGACGGATGCGGCGAACCTGAAAGGTGATGCTCTTCATACTCGCTTACGTCGTTTTAGCCCCTCCACGCCATAAAGCGCGCTTAAAGCGGGGAATCAACGGGTCGCAAGCCCGGAAGCGTCGGCTGTCCTGGTAAAACCCGCGGTCTCGGCGCCTGAGAGAACCTGGTCGAAAGCCGAAAAGGCCTCATCCACACGCTGATCGGCCGCCTCGGTCGGCCAGAACGAATTGCGCATTTCAGCCTCGGCCGGACGCGCCTGGGGCAGCTCGAAACTCGCCTCCTGAGGCAAGGACGTATCGGCTTCCGCCATCTTGGTGGCTGCGGTGAGAGCCGAATAGGGATCGAACGGCGTGCCGGCGGCGACATCTTTCATATCCACGGCAACGCCCACATCCGCTGTCTTGTCTTCGGCCGGGCTCGTTGTCGGCGCTTCGGCCGCGTAGGCCACCATGATATTCGCGGCCGCGTCGGCTGGATCAGGCCCGGACGGAACGTCCGGCCCCACGTAAGAGGCCAGAAGGAACTCCGAATCGTCCTCTTTCAGAGGCGCCGCATCGACATATTCCACTTTTACGTTCGCGGTGCCGATATGTTTGAAGCCGAGCATTTCAGCGGCGTGTTTCGAAACGTCGATCACACGGTCGGACGAGAATGGTCCGCGATCATTGACCCGCACGAGCAGCGAACGATCGTTGTCGAGATTGGTGACGCGGACATAGCTCGGCAGCGGCAAGGTCGGATGCGCCGCGGAGAGCGCGTTCATATCGAAGACTTCACCATTGGCCGTCATCCGGCCGTTGAAGGCGTCACCGTACCAGGATGCCTTGCCGACGCGCTCATACTCTTCGTCGTGCTTGGGCTTATAGAGGCGCCCAGCGACTTCGTAGACTTTTCCGAGATGACGTCGGGCATTGGCCCGCAGCGAATTGTCGGTTGATTCGCCATCGGTCTCGCTGCCTTGAACCTGCGCCGTCTTGGTGGCGCTGTCGGCGAGACCTGCCCCGTCCTGGGTGGAGGACACACATCCTGCAAGGACGGCGCAGGATGCTGCGAAGGCAAAATGGATGACGAAATGCGGCCGGCGGGTTTTTGCCTGCACCCTGTTCTTCCCCGATATTCCGAAGCCCGGCACAACTCACCGGCACGTTCGAACGCCTCGTTCCTCCGCCTGCGGCCTTATACGCGACCGTCTCGGCGAAGCACTTAACCCCTTACCTCGGGGACCTCCTGGCGAGCAATTGTGACGAAGCTGGGGCAGATCTTCGACGCCTAATCTGAGGCGTGCGACACCTTAGCGGATGTTCTTGCGAAAACTCCCCAAAATCTGCTGATCCGGGACGTGTCACCGCAATTGTGTATTTCGCGCGTTTTTCCGAGATTGTGGCTTCGGCGCCACACGCTTTCGCCATCTTTGCCGCAGCCTATGACCGCCCTTCAGGGGCTGGCATTTTTCGTAAGGTTCTGCCATGTCTCGCACCGTGGATGGGTGGCCGAGCGGTTGAAGGCACCGGTCTTGAAAACCGGCGTGCGCGAGAGCGTACCGTGGGTTCGAATCCCACCCCATCCGCCATCGACTCGAAAATGTCCGGCAAAAGGCGGCGCCCGCTCCCCTCGCGGCTGGCGCGTACGAGGTTAGTCCCCGCACCCGGTTTTCGCCATCAAACGCAGGGCGGTCCTCAGTAAGACTATGCCGCCGGCAGGCTGTGCTCGCTGTCGGCCACAGCATCTTTGCCAACAGGTCTCGTCGCCTGCGGCCTATCTCCCGACCTGGCCCATTTCGGGCGGAGATGTTTTGGACGCCAGATGCCGAGGATGACGTTCGCGACCGACAACGCCATGATCACGATGAGTGCGCCCCATTCATGCCCGATCGCCTGCTGCAGAACATCGGCCGCAGGTTCACCGTTCGCGACCCGGCGTGAGACCGCAGCCACATAATCCGCCTTGCCCCCCACGACGGTGAGCACGCCTTTGAACATCAGGATGCCCATGGCGAGCTTGAGCAAGGCCCAGCCTTTGTCCTGGTAAGGCCGATGGACCGCCATTGAGAGAAGGCCGGACACGATGGCGACACCCATCGAGGGAATGAGGACATAATCGGCGATGGCTGCGATTGCCTGGCGCATGTCGGCGTAATTGGCCGGCGTTTCCTGGGGCGCAAAGATGAGAAGGATCATGTAGCAGGCGATCCCGCCGATCAGACCGCAAGAAGCCAGGGTGTGCAGGACTTTGAGGAATTTGCGCATGGGCGAATTCTACATGGCCCGCGTCCGCGATGGCAACCACAGGTCGTCGCCCCGACACGCGAGGACGCGAAGGTCTCCAAACGAAAAGGCCGGCCGCAGAACCTGCAGCCGGCCTTCCGCTTGGAAAACCCCAGAGCGCCGCTGGCGCTCAGCTTTGCCCGTTCTTGAAGTAGGCCCTGCTGATGGCGAAGACCGTGCCGCTGAGCGCGATCAGAGCGACGAGGTTCGGGATTGCCATCAACGCATTCATGATATCGGCCACCGTCCAGATGAGACCGAGGTCGGCGACCGCTCCGACGATGAGCGCAGCTACCCAGAGAAGACGGAACGGCAGAATGATCTTCGATCCGAAGATGAACTCTGCGGCCCTTTCGCCATAGTAGCTCCAGCCGAGAATGGTGGTGAACGCGAAGACCACGAGCCCGAAGGTGACGATCCAGCTGCCGCCGGGCATTCCCGTGTCGAAAGCAAGCGCAGAGAGTTCAGCGCCTGTCTCGCCGCTCGTCCATGCACCCGTCGTGATGATGACGAGAGCCGTCATGGTGCAGACCACGATCGTGTCGATGAATGTGCCGAGCATCGCGATACTGCCCTGCCGAACCGGGTCGCTCGTTTTCGCCGCGGCATGCGCGATCGGCGCGCTACCAAGACCGGCCTCGTTGGAGAAGACGCCACGCGCAACGCCGAAACGGATCGCTGCGAGCACCCCTGCCCCGGCAAAACCGCCCGCGGCTGCCGTCCCGCTGAACGCATCGGAGAAGATAGTTGCAAGAGCCGCCGGCACATCGGCGATGTTGAGTGCCAGAATGACGAGCGCGCCGCCGACATAAAGGACCGCCATCAGTGGCACGAGATGCTCCGCCACGCTGCCGATACGCTTCACGCCGCCAATGATGACGAGGAACGTCAGAACGGCAAGGACGAGACCTGTCGCGAGGTATGGCACGCCGATGGTGCTCTCCAGCGCGCGCGCGACGGAATTCGACTGCACCGTATTGCCGATACCGAAGGCGGCAATCGTCGCAAAAAACGCGAAGAGCCAGCCGAGCCAGGCGAAGCGCGGCCCAAGCCCGTTGCGGATGTAGTACATCGGTCCGCCGACATAGCGGCCATTCTCGTCGCTCTCGCGATAGCGGACGGCCAGCACCGCCTCGGCATATTTGGTCGCCATGCCGACGAGGGCCGTCAGCCACATCCAGAAGACAGCGCCCGGACCGCCGAGGAAGATGGCGGTCGCAACACCTGCGATATTCCCTGTACCGATTGTGGCGGAGAGAGCCGTTGTCAGCGCCTGAAACGGCGTGATCTCGCCTTCGTCACCATGTTGAGCCTTGCGCCCGCCAAGCGCGAGCCGGAAGCCGTAACCGAGCTTTCTTTGCGGCAGAAAGCCGAGGCCAAGCGTGAGGTAAAGGCCCGTTCCCAAAAGCAGGACGAGCATGACCGGGCCCCAGACAAAAGAGCTCACACTCGCCAAAAAAGACGACAAATCTTCCATTGTGTATGTTTATCCCGCTGACTTGCAGATCTCTCCTCAACCATCCTGCGAGGCCCGAAACGTCAGACAGCTTTCGTTCGGACAGTTGCTCTTTGAGCTCGCAAAGGATGATCTCCCAGCGTCGGTATAGGTCAGGGCTGCAGGGTGGGGGCAAGCCTTCCGGCGAAATTGTCGCAGGCAAGGTTACAGGCAGACGAGGACATGCTCTTTCTGTCGCCGCTCAGTCATGGAGTGCTCCGCTCATGGAAGAACCGGTTTGGATGAGCCCTCTTCACATTATTTGCTCCCTTATCAAATAGTCAAACGCGTTGCGGGCCCGTGGGTTGACCTCAGGGAATGAACGCCGCTTATGGTAACCTTTAGGTATTTCGTCCTGTGGGAGGCGCAGAAGATGCGGGCAGACGGCGGCCCATCGGCGCAGCAGCCGACGCTTTCGGATATCACGATCACGTCTGAACTATGGCGGCGCAGCGAGCCCGGGGCGAGTAACCTCGACGAGACCACGGCGATGCGCCGGATTGCCGATATCGTGGGAGCGGCTCCCGAAGAGGTGTTTCGAGTTTGTGCTGAGGTGGTGCGAGATCTCTGCGACGCCGGCAGCAGCGGCATCACTCTCTGCAAAGCCGACGACGAAGCACCGACATGCTCCTGGGTGGGGCTTGCCGGAAAACTCGCCGAATCCCCTCCCCCCGACCTGCCGCGTGCAGTCTCCCCGTGCAAGAGCTGCGTGGAAGATCGCCAGCCCGTTCTGTTGCGCCAGCCTCACCGGGTCTTTCCGGACCTCACAACCACAGTGCCCTTCTGTGAAACGCTGATCGTCCCCTTCGGATATGGCAGAAAGGCGCTTGAGGGCGCAATCTGGGCGATAGCTCATGACGGAGAAACGCGCTTCACCGCAGAACATGCGAAAATCCTCGAGCGCGTCGCGATCTTTACCGCCACAACGCTGCATCTTCAAAAGGGCACGCGTCAGGCAGACGCTGAGCGTCAGGAACTCGAATTGAACTACCGTGAGCTCGAGCATCGCACCAAGAACATCCTCGCGATCACGGTTGGTCTCCTGCGCCATCAGATGAGGGAAATGAACGAACCGGCAGCGCAAGAAGCCATCGAGACAGCAAGCGCACGCGTGGCCGCCCTGGGCAATCTGCATGGACTGGAGAAGGACGGCACTTCCGACAGGCTCGATACCGTCGTTGCCTCCGTCTGCCGCACTCTCGTCGATCCGGACCCGCGGTTTCAGCTGGATCTGGATCTCGATCCCACCGTCATAAGGCCGCAGCGGGCCGCAACCGCTGCCCTCGTCGTCAGCGAGTTGGTGATCAACGCACTGAAGCACGGCCTCGCCCGGCGTAAGACAGGCACGATCGCGGTTCGACTGAAAGAGGCAGGCGACAACTGCCTGCGGCTTTCCGTTTCGGACGATGGCGCGCCGCTCGACCGAGACCCGGACCAGAAGGATGGCGGTGCCGGTTTGAACTTACTGGATCAGCTTGCCAATCAGATCGGAGGAAGCATGAGCGTCGAGACGGAGCCGAAGCGCTTCACGCTGACGTTTCCGGCGCAATAGCGTCGTTATCGGTGCGATCGGTCTCACCGCTTGAACGCGCAAGGCTGGCGAGCCCCTCGACGCTAGCAACCCGGGGACGCCAACCGAGACGCTTGAGCGCACGGCAATCGACCACCAGATTCCCGGCAAGCCGCTCTAGGATCTCTGTCCGTCCGGCAAGCCGCGCCCCGGCCCCGAAAAGGAATTCAGGAACCCGCCAAAGCCTTGGCGGCCGGCCGAGACCGAAGCGCATCGCCCGGAGCATCTCGGGAAGCGTCAACGGCGTGTCGTCGGCGACGAGATAGGCGCCCGAGAGACGCATCGGATGGGAGAGGCTCCAGCGCACGGCCTCTGCCAAATTCTCGACCGCCAGCAACGAGCGTCGCGCCGTGAGGCCCGCAAACGGCAAGGGATAAGGGCTCCTCGCCAGACGCAAGAGAGCGGCCATATTTCCCTTCACCCCGGGGCCATAGACCAGAACCGGGCGGAGGCTGACGCAATCGATACCGAGCCCCGCAAGCCCTTCTTCGGCCGCAAGCTTGGAGCGGCCATAAGCATCCGTCGGTTCGGGCGGCCGACTTTCATCGAGAACGCCTTCCGCCGATGGACCGCTCTGAGCTCGCACCGATGACAGAAACACGAACCGTTTCGCCCCTGCCCGCGCTCCGGCTTCCGCCAACCTCAAGGTCGCGTCCGTGTTGATGGTGCGATAATCCACCTCCGGCAATCCGGACGCGGCATGCGCGATACCGGCCGAGTGAACGATCGCATCGACGCCTTCGAGTGCGCGCGACAGGTTTGAGGGCTGGGCAAGGTCGCCGATCAAGGCGGAATCGGCCGTCGGCATCTGACTGATGGGACGACGCAGGAGCACGCGCACACGAAACCCATGCGCACGAAGATCCTCGAGAAGGTGACGGCCGACAAAGCCGGAGGCTCCCGTCAAAGCTATAAGCGGAGCTTCCATCTCTGTCCCTCCTCAACGCCCTCGTGGCACTCTTGTAGCGCCCTTATCTTGAGATCCCGGCCAACCCAGCGGACGAAGGGTTCGGCCGACACGCCCATAGCACGAAGGAGGCGGGCAGAAGAAAGCCCCTCTCGGATCAAAGCCGCGCCGAACAGAAATGGTCCGTGGTGGACCTCTCCGAGACAATTCGCGGTATGGCGAAATCCGCTCCGGGCCTTATGATGCACCATCGGCATTGGCTCCTGGGGCCAAGCGCCGACAGGCAGGGAGAGGGTGCATGCACTTCCTGGCCCTTGCGACCGATTATGACGGCACGCTTGCCCATGACGGCTTCGTCGCTCCCGAGACGTGCGAGGCGCTTCGGCTGCTGAAGGAGAGCGGCCGCCGCCTCATCCTCGTGACGGGGCGCGAGCTGGTGCCGCTCAAAGCCGCGTTTGCCGAATTCGCACTCTTCGACCTGATCGTCGCCGAAAACGGCGCCGTTCTCTACAATCCCGGGGATGGAACGGAGACGACGCTGGCAGCGCCGCCCCCGCACGCTCTCGTCGAAAGGCTGCTCGACCGCCAGGTCGGACCGCTTTCCATCGGCCGTGCGGTCCTTGCGACCTGGGAGCCACACGAACGAGAGGTTCTTGCAGCGATCCACGAGCTGGGGCTGGAGCTCCAGATCACGTTCAACAAGGGTGCGGTGATGGTTTTGCCGCCCGGCGTGAACAAGGCTTCGGGGCTCAGGGCCGCCCTCCGACATCTCGACATCTCAGCACCAAACGTGGTCGCGGTGGGCGATGCGGAAAACGATCATGCCTTTCTTGGCGCCTGTGGCTGTTCGGCCGCCGTTGCGAACGCTTTACCTGCGCTTCGGAACGCAGCCGATATTTGCCTGAGGCGCGATCACGGCGCAGGAGTGGTTGAACTCATCGACGCAATCCTTCGCGAGGATGCACGGATCCTGCCACCCGCCCGGCGCGGCCTCAAAATTGGCAATGACGAGGATGGCAACGACATCTACCTCGAACCCGACACGCGGGTTTTGATCGGCGGCGATTCCGGTATCGGGAAATCACGCTTTGCGAAACTCCTGACCGAACGGATGGTCGACAGAGGCCTGGAGTTTTGCGTCATCGATCCTGAGGGGGATTATGAGGATCTGGCCCATGCGGTCCAGATCGGCAGCCTCACAGAACCGCCTGTGCCTGGAGAAGCACTGCGCCTCTTGCACGCTGCCGACCTCAACGTCGTCGTCAACGCAGTCGCTCTGTCTCTTGCCGAACGCAGGCAGCTTTTTGCCGATTTGCTGCCGTCGATCACGGAGCTGCGCCGTCGGACAGGACGTCCGCATTGGTTGATCATCGACGAGGCTCATCACATTCTGCCGGCAGGCCATGAGAATGTGCACGAGCTTCCGGAGAATACCCCGGCCGTCGTTATGATCACGGTCAGTCCGCGTTCGCTCGCGCGTCAGGCGGTGGCGACGGCGGAAACAATCCTCGCTTTCGGCAAGACCGCTCCCGAAGTGATGGAGGTCACCGCCTCCATCCAGGGCCACGACGTCTCCCCTCCCGGCGCCTGCAGCGAAAACGAAGCGCTCTGTTGGCTGTTCGGTGAGCCAACACCACGGCGGATAAAAATCGATCTGCCGCGACAACTCCATCACCGCCATTCCGGAAAATACGCGGTCGGCGATGTCGGTCCGGAACACAGTTTCTATTTTCGTGGACCGAAGGGCAGCGTCTTCCTGCGCGCCCACAACCTGTCGAGCTTCTTGGAGCTTGCAGGCCAGGTCGACGACGAGACCTGGGAATATCATTTGCGGGCAGGCGATTATTCGGCCTGGTTCCGCCATGTCATCAAAGACGAGGCCTTGGCGAGAGAATGCGAGGCCATTTCATTCGAGCGCGCGCTCACGCCCCGCGAGAGCCGCCAGCGCGTTCGTGAAGCCGTCAGACAGCGCTATGTCGCCACCATCTAGGCCGAGCGCGCGGCAAAGGCCGCCGCGCCCGGAAGCGCGGCAGTCCTTCATTCAGATCGAGCCCTCTACAGGCCCAGCCACTTGTCCACGACATCCGGATGGTCGGCGATCCATTCCTGGGCGAGTTCGTTCTCGTCCCGGCCCTTCACCGCGATCTGGTATGTCCAGTCGGCGACCATGTCACTCGTGGGGCTGTAATTGTCGAAGAGCGTGATCAGCTCCGGGGCGCGTTCTTCGAGCGACTTCGAGTAGGCGAGATGGATCTCGGCAGGCTTCCAGGCCGTCGACACGCTCGATTTCTCGTACCACTGCGGATCTTCGTCCGGCTGGATCATATTCCATTTCGCGTCGTCGTGCGCCGGCTCGTCGAGCATCACGAGGTCGTACTGCGCGAAAATGTGGTGCGGCGTGTAGCAGTAGAAGACGTAAGGCTCGCCCTTCTTCTCCTTCTCCCCGATCCGCGCATAGGCGAGCGCTTCATCGATGGTCTCAGGCTCGTAGAGCTCGGCCAGCCCATAGCCGCGCATCTTGACCTTTTCGGTGTTTGCGGAGGCCCAACCGGTCGCGCCCACCCAGAATTCACCCTTCCCGTCCCCATCGGAATCGAACTGTTTTGCGATCTCCGGGTCCGCAAGATCGGTGATGGACGAAATGCCGAGCTTGTCGGCGGTCGCCTTCGTCACGCAATCGCCCTGCTCGCCTTGGAACATCGTTTTGCCGAGGACGACGTTGTCCTGGTACTCGTCGACGATGCCCTGAATGTTCGGCAGCCAGACTTCCGGATGCACGTCCATATCGCCCTTGCCAGACGCCATGGCGGCGAAGATGACGGGGTTCGTGCCGGGCGTCAGCGTGACACTGGCACCGAATTCCCGCTCCGCGAGGTTTTTTAGGATTGCGGCGCCGGCCTTGGCCGACGGCCAGCTCGGCACACCGATGGTGATATCAGCGGCCTGCGCGCTGCTGCCGATCAGCAAGGCTGCGGCAGCAGCGGAATAGATAAGCGGTCTCATACTGTGTCCTCTCGTAGGTTCGTTTTTGGGCTGCGCCGTAGCGCAGCCGGCCCTCAGGCCGATTTTGCGGGCGCGCGTCCGGCGACGATCCGGTCAAGCGCCATCGCACAGAAAAGGATGGCGAGACCCGCGAGCATCCCCTGTCCTTCAGCCGCATATTGCAGGGCTTCGAGAACGTCCTCCCCGAGACCTTTCGCGCCAATGAGCGAGGCGATGACCACCATCGACAGACACATCAGGATGGTCTGGTTGATGCCCGTCTTGATGGATGGCATGGCGAGCGGCAGCTCGACCTTCCAAAGCCTGAAGGTCCGCGTCGCGCCGAAAGCGGACGCCGCCTCGGTCACATCATAGGGCACACCTTTCATGCCGAGCGCGGTCAGCCGGATGACAGGTGGCATGCCGAAGACGAGTGTCGCCAGAATGCCGGGAGGCTTGCCGGTTCCGAAGAAGGCGATGACCGGGATCAGATAGACGAAGGCCGGCATGGTCTGCATGAAATCGAGCACCGGTCTGGCGGCCGTGTAGGCGCGGTCCGACTTTGCAAACCAAATGCCGAGTGGCACACCAATGACGACGCAGATGACCGCGGCAGCCCCGAGCAGCGCCACGGTCGCCATGGACTTTTCCCAGAAACCGAAGAGTGCGAGATAGGCCAGAGCAGCCGCGGTAAAAATCGCCACCCGCGCGCCGGCGAGAAGCCAGGCGATAGCGCAAATCGCCACCATGACCACGGGCCAAGGCGTCGCCACAAGCATCAGCTCGAGAGTGTCGAGGAGCGCACGCACGACCGCCGTGACGGAATCAAAAAACCCTTCCCCGGCGATCGCGAGCCAGTCGAAAGCGTGATCGATCCAACGTGCCGCGCTGGCACGGATGGCGTTGTCGGCGGGAAAGGTCGTCAGCCATGTCGGCGGTTCGGCGGCCGAGAAACGATAGATCGTGACGGGATAGATAAAGGCGACGAGCAAGGTCGCGATCGCTGCGCCCACCCAGGAGAGGCCGGAGCGGATTGACCGGTCCGAACGCCAATGGGTGAAGCGCCATTCGAGCGCGCGATCTGCCGTCAGACCCTCAATGAGTTTGACGACGACAAAGATGCCGAGCCCGATCAACGCGACCTGGGTGGACTGCGCCGAGAGCGCATCCGCTTCCGTCTGCGCCGAGGCCGCAATATCCCTCAGCCTGTCCGCACTGGCGGCAAGGCGAGCGGCATTGTCCGCGCCGGAAGCGGCCGCCTCCGCAGCACGTTCCGCCCGTGCATCGGCGCGCGCAAGAAGCGAGGCCGCGCGCGCCGCTGCCTCACTGCCCAAATCTCCGAGAAAGCCTCGGCCAATTTGGACAAGGCCGATCAGTTCAAGGATGACAAACGCCCAAAAGACGGACCAGAGCGATCGAGCGCCAGCCCATATCGGGCCGAAGACGACGGCACCTAAATTGAAGACGTTCCAACGTCCCTCCCCGATCCGGCGGAATGCGGGGATGTAATGGCCGGCCCCGCGACCGACGAACTCAGCGATGAGCGCGTTCTGTTCCTTGCGGGAGGTTCCTGCCCCGACCTCGAAGGCAGCGGCCGATTGGGTTTCGATCTCGACCGGTTGCTCTTTACCGCCCTGGACGCCGCGCAGGAGATCCGTCTGCGTGACGAGGCCGACCTCCGCGCCGTTTTCGTCGACGATGACGATGTCTTCTTTTTGTGACAGCACGAGATCGACAAGGCTGTCGAGATCGGCGCCGACGGGAGCGCGCGGCGCAGACGTCAAGTCCATGCCCGTCTCGCCCGGCGCCGGCAACGGCCGCATGATCTTCGCCGCATGGACCAGCTTGAGCCGTGAAATTCCGGAGACGAAATCGGCCACATAATCATCGGCCGGATCGGTCACGATCTCCTCGGGCGTCCCGGTTTGCACGATACGGCCATCTTTCATGATGGCGATGCGATCGCCGATGCGGATCGCCTCGTCGAGATCGTGCGTGATGAAGACCGTCGTCTTGTTCAGCTCTTTCGATAGAGCCATGAACTCTGCCTGCAGCTGCCGGCGGATCAAAGGGTCGAGCGCCGAAAACGGCTCGTCCATGAGAAGGATGTCGGGATCGGCCGCAAGAGCGCGCGCCAGACCGACACGCTGCTGCATGCCGCCAGAAAGCTCATGGGCGAAACTGTCGCCCCAATCGCCGAGATCCACGAGGTCGAGGCAACGTTCGGCCTGATCGAAACGGTCGAGCTTGGGAACGCTCTGAACCTCGAGCGGCAGCCCGACATTGTCGCGCACGGTGCGGTGCGGCAGGAGACCGAAATTCTGGAAGACCATGCCGATCGTCTGAGCTCGCAGACGGCGCAGCGCATCGTCGCCCATAGCCATCACATCCTCGCCCTCGACCTCGATTCGACCCGACGTCGGTTCGAGGAGGCGGTTGATGTGGCGCACGAGAGTGGACTTGCCTGAGCCAGACAATCCCATCACGCAGAAGATCTCGCCGCGCGCGACCTCTATGCTCGCATCGGCGACGCCGACGATGCAGTTGAAGCGAGATTGGACCTCGGCTTTGTCGAGCTGCTCCTTTTCAATTGCCTCAAGAGCCTCTTCCGAGCGTTCGCCAAAAATCTTCCAGACATTCGACAAGACGATCGCAGGGTCGGTCGTGCCCCCCGGCATTGACATGGGCGCTCCTTTGTTTGGTGTGGCGCCATCCTCATGATCGAAGCCCGGATGTCAACGTAAGCGCGTGCCGGAACACGAAGGCAGCCACAAGATGGTCGCTGCCCTTATTGGGAAAGCACGTCGCTCGCAATCCTGAATGGGCTCGCCACGGTGTTGCCGACGGCGTCGAAGACGAAGGCGCCGGCTTCGCCCAGCTGACCGAAACCTCGCCGCCCGGTCGAACCCAGCCGGGCAGCAAGCGTCACGAATTGATCGTGTCCGAGGAAGTCCGTCTTCGGGAGCTGCGAGATATCGATGATCCGCAGATCGTACTGCACCGCCAGCTGCTGGATCTCGGGGTCATCGACGTCCACGCCGCCGAGCCGCGGCCGTCCGCCGCCAACCCGCCTGGAAATCGCGAGTGCCCGGTCCTGCTTCGAGACGAGGATCGTCATCGGGGGATGCTTGCGGCCGATGACCGCGATCTGGGTTCTGAAAACGTCGATATCGATATCCGGAGACGCAAGGATCACCTCCTCGATCCCGGAGATCACGTCACCATGCCCAGAAAGGCGCAATTGCCTCAGCACCTCCATCACGAGCCAGCCGCCCATGCTGTGACCGAAGACGGTGATATCTCCGACCTTCCGATCTCTAGCGAGATGCGTCAAAACACCGGCCAGATAATCACGCGAATAGGTCACAGCGTCCTTGTCTGCGACATATCCGGTGACAGCAGCTTCCGAGGGCCAGGCAAATAGAACCGGGACGTCATTGGGATTGGAATCGACCGTGATCTGAGCCAGACGAAACAGCGATTCGGCAAAGCTCGTGTTGTAGCCGTGGACGAAAACGCCGACATCGTCTCGCCCGGGCGACAGTTCGCCCTTTCCGTTCCGCGCAGCGATTTGATGATAGAACTCGGCTTCGGTCAGCCGCTCTTCCTTGACGGTTGCAAAGCTCCGCTTTGGATCCGCCTTGCCGTCCGGCCACTCGATTTCCGTCGGCTTATGGCCCGGGGGAACCGAGACCGTGTAACGGGCGAAATTGAGTTCAGCAGCCGGCTCGGAGGTGTAGAGGACGCTCTGCGGTCCCTTACGCTCCCGCGTCGTGGCCGCATAAATGGTCACGAGCTGTGCGCCCGGCACCGTCGCCTGAACGGGTGTCAGAGCCGCTTCGTCGGGTAGCCCGGCGCACCCGCCCAATAGGGAGACCATGCAGAAGACCAGAAACGCCGATAATCCTACGGGTGTGAGCAGGACGCTACGCCCCCCCTCGTCCCCGCTGCCCCGATGCCGCATGCTCTTTTCCGAAATAAATGAAACGCGCCGGGTGCTTTTAGCGTCTGATCCCAGCTTCCGCTATGACGTGAAGGCAACACTCTGGCGATGCGACCTTGCGCCAATATTATACAGAAAAGCGCGATTTTACACAGATACGGAAAGACCCCTGCTTCCTTTCAGGAAGAGCTGCACCGACCGGTGTACATCCGAGCGCATCTCCTCCGTCACCTCGGCGGGCTGAAGGCCGAGCGTCGCGCGGCGGAAATACGGCTCCACCATCATTCCGAAAAACCGGGTCGCCAGCCACTCGCAATCTTCAAACGGCTCATTGTAGCGAACGCTCGCCTGCTGCAGCACATCGGCCACGAAAAGGCGAAACTGCGTCCAGGCCTGCTCGTTGACCGTTCGCGCCAGTTCCGGGAAGTTCTCGCCTTCGCAGGCCATCAGGCGATGAAGACGGATGACCTCCGGCGTCATCGCACCTTCCAGGAGCCGTTCGCCAGCGCTGATCAGCGTTTCTTCGAGCCCGTCATCGCGCCGGATCGTCAACTGCATTTCCGTCAGCCGCTCGCGCAAGAACTTCAGGATGACGGCCTCAAACAAAGCGTCCTTGGAGGCGAAGCGTGCATACAGCGTCCGTTTGGAACTGCCCGCGCGCGCGGCGACAGCATCCATATTTGTTTCGGCGAAGCCACGTTCGAGGAATAGCTCGGTTGCGACCGCCACAATCCGCTCGGTGACGAGGCCGCTCGTGCCCTTGCGCGGCCGACCTCGGCGGGCAACAGCGCCAGCCTCCGCAAGTGCGCTCTCGCCACAGCCATCGACGACGCAGCAACTGCGCCTGCCATCCTCGGACTGATCTTGCTTCGGCGTCATGATCCGTTCTGCATGTTGTTTCAATTGGCCTTGGCGACAGTGGTTGCTGCCGGTTGCCGCGATTCCGCCGGTTTCCATCCAAGCCCCAAGCTCTTCTCTAACGCAATGAACGCATTCGTTAGTTCCGCCTCGGCCTGAGCGAGGCTCTGTTCGGTCTGCAAGCGCTGGCGCTCGATATCGAGCGTATCGATCAGGCTGAGCGCGCCCGCCTCGTTCATATCGCGGGTGAGAGCCGCCGCCCGTGACGCCGACGCGCTCGCCCGCGCCAGATAGGCAACGTTCTCCTTCCGCTTGCGGAATTGTGTGAGCGAGGATTCCGCATCCTGGAGAGCTGCAAGCACGCTTTGCCGGTATTGCGCGAGCGCGGCCTCTGTCGCAGCTTCCGACTGTTGGACCTTGGCATCGATGCGTCCGAAACTCAGAAGGTTCCACTGCAGCGTGGGGCCCCCAAGGAGACTGAGCGAGGCGGTGTCAGCGAGATCACCAGGCTGAGTTCCCCCTGCGACGGCAAGTCCGACGAGTTTGATTCGCGGGAAATACTGCGCCACGGCCTCGCCGATCGCAGCATTGGCCGAGGCGAGCTGTCGCTCCGCCTGCCGAACGTCGGGCCTTCTTCGGAGCATGGATTCCGGATTGCCGACGGGCACAGACTTCGGCGGAGATGGAATCGGCCTGGGCTTCGACAATCTTGCATCGAGCGCACCCGGCTCCAGTCCGCACAGGACCGCAAGCTGGCCGAGCGCCACCTCCACCTGCGCTTCAAGCAAGGGAATATCGGCCTGCGTGCTGGTGAGCTGCGTTTCGAGACGTGCCAGATCGAGCTTGGCAGACGTTCCCTGTTCCACCTGCTGCTTGGTCAGGTCGAACGTCTTTTGCTGCAACGAGACCGAATGGCGCACGATGCCGAGCTGTCTCTGCGCGGCTCGAAGACCGACATAGGCGCGCGCCACCTCCGCCGACAGCTGAACATAAGCGTCCGCAAGCGTAGCTTCCGCCGCCTGGGCTCTGGCCGTCGAGCGCTCGACGGCGCGTCTCCTGCCGCCGAAAATATCGATCTCCCAGGACGCATCGAAAGCCGCGTTGTAGAGCCCCGTGCTCACATGTTCGGGAATAGCTGGCGCTGCGGCAGCGGCCTCCGGGCCGAGCGTGGCCGCTGCTGCAGCGAGTTTGTTGTTGAGACCGTCGGTGTCGCCGAGCCCCGCTCGCACCCCGCTTGCTGCTCCAAGACCAGCGGCTGTGGGCATCAGATCGGCGCGCGCACCGGCCACGCCGGCTCGTTCCTGCTTCAGCCGCGCGATCGCAAGGTCCACATTCGGGCTCTTCGACAAAGCGAGCACGATCAACGCGTCGAGCTGTTTGTCCGACAAACTCTCCCACCAGGCGGCCGCGGGATAATAGGCGGGCGTCGTTTGGTCCGCATGCCGGAATGAGCCAGCCAGACGCGCAAGCGGGGCCGCATCCGGCGGTCCCTGATAATCCGGGCCGACCATGCAGCCGGACAAGGCCAGCGTGCAGGCCAAAGGTGCGAACAGGCGCAAGTGCGACATGACGAGCTCTTAGTGCATCGCCACGCCCTGCCCGCGCGGCAAAGGCCGCAGGAGCAGAACGAGCGGGATGGAAACGAGAAGGATGATACCGAAGACAAAAAACAGGTCGTTGTAGATCATCACGACGGCCTGCTGGCGGATCGTCCCGAAGAGCATCTTCAAGGCCTGCAGCCGCTGATAGGCGTCATTGCCGCCGAGTTCCTGCAGACGCTCTTGGACCTGAACCGAATTGGCATTGACGGTCTCGCTGATCCGCTCGACGTGGAACGTGACGCGTCGGTCCTGAAGCGTGGAAATCAGAGCAAGCCCGAAAGAGCCGCCCAGGTTTCGTGCCGCATTGAAGAGCCCGGACGCGTCGTCTGCCTTTTCGCGCACCACCGAACTCGTCGCCGCCTGATTTAGAAAGAGCAGCGCAAATCCCTGACCGACGCCGCGAAGCAGCTGGGAGAAGTAGAAATCGCCGCCGTCGGACTGGGCCGTCATCGCTGTGTCGGCGAAACAGCTCAACGCAAAGATGAAAAGCCCGATCGCGATCGCCAGACGGAGGTCGAGCGTACGCACAAGGAAAGGAAAGAACGGCATGATCATCAGGGTTGGAATGCCGCTGATGAGCACGATGAGACCGGACTGATAGGCGTTATAGTCCGGGATCTGGGCCAAGAACTGTGGGATGAGATAGAGGATACCGTAAAGCGCGGCACCCGTGACGAGGCTCATCAGAAAGACGCTGCCGAAGCTCCGCTCAAACAGGATCGACAGATCGATCACGGGTTCGGCCGCTCTCCTCTGCCCGAGGATAAGAAGGACGAGCCCGACGAACGAAGCGAAGCTGAGGCCCACGATCAGCTCCGACTGGAACCAAAGCTCGCGCTGCCCCTCCTCCAAAACCGTGGTCAGACACCCAAGAAAGAGCGCCAGCCCGAGAATACCGAACCAGTCCGCCTTGAAGAACGCTCGAAGATGCGCCTTCGCCGGCGGCATGCCGACGACAAGCAAAAGGACGAGCCCGAGCCCCACCGGCAGGTTGAGGAAAAAGGCATAGTGCCAACTGACATGCTCCGTCAGATAGCCGCCAATGAGCGGTCCGAGGATCGGCCCGAGCACAATCGTCAGACCAAAGAGCGCAATCCCGATCGGTTGCTTGTCCGGTGGCAGCCGCGTCGAGACGATGGTGAGCGCCGTCGGTATCATCGCGCCGCCGGTAAATCCCTGCCCCACACGGCCGATGATCATCATCGTCAGCGACGAAGAGAGACCACAAAGGACCGAGAAAACGACGAAAAAGATCGTCATGAGCAGGAGAAACGTGCGCAGCGTCAGGACACGCACGAACCAGCCCGTCAGCGGGATCATGACGATCTCGGCGACGAGATAGGCGGTGGAGATCCAGGTGCCTTCGGTGCCGCTCGCACCGATCTCACCCTGGATCACCGGCAATGCCGCGTTGACGATGGAAATATCGAGCGTCGCCATCAACGCACCGATCGTGCCGGCAGCAACGGCCAGCCAGGCCGCAGCATCGGCGCGCGGCTCGCTTGAGGCGGGTGCGCCAGCGTCCGCTGTGGCCGCGGCCGAGCTCACTGTGCGGCCTCTTCGGAGCGCCGCCCCTCTTCCTGCATCTCTTCGTATTCGTCGCGAGCGCCGCGCGTATCGACTTCGACCGTGACCGAGAGGCCAGGAACCAGAACCTTACTCGCGGCAGGTCCTGGATCGACCGCGATGCGAACCGGCACACGCTGCACGATCTTGGTGAAATTGCCGGTGGCGTTCTCAGGTGGGATCAGAGCGAATTGTGCGCCGGTCGCCGGAGAAAAACTCTCCACATGGCCGTGCAACTCCTCGGCGGTCAGTGCATCGACCTTCACCGTCGCGGGCTGGCCGACACGCATCAGCTCAATCTGAGTCTCTTTGAAATTCGCTTCCAAATAAAGCTGATCGACCGGCACGATCGTCATAAGCCGCGTTCCGGGCTGGACGAGCTGACCGACATTCACCGTCTTGTCGCCGACCCGTCCCGAGATCGGGCTCTTGATCAGCGTATTGGCAAGCTGATTGTTGGCATCAGTCAGCTGAGCCTGAGCCTGGTGCACGGCGGCCCGCGCCTGGAGAATCTGAGCGTCGGCCGTATTGGTCGCTTCATGCGCAGAGGCAAGAGATGCGGAAGCGACCTTCACCTGCGCTTCGGCCTGGTCGCGCTGGTTGATGAGCTGCGACAACCGTTCTTCCGGCTGCGCCCCAGTCTTCACGAGAGGTGCATAGCGCTCCACTTGGCTTTGCGCAAAAGCCTCGTTCACCTTCGCCTGAGCGAGCTGGGCTTCCGCCTGCTGGACAGCGACCCTGGATCGTCCAGCCTCGGCTTTCGCCTTCGCAAGATCTGCGCGAGCGGCCTGCAGGCCGGCACTGGCACGTGCCACGCCGGCACGATAATCCTCGTCATTGATCTTCACGAGCACATCGCCAGCCTCGACGCTGGCATTGGCCTGGACCACGACGTCCTCGACATAGCCACCGACCTTCGGCGCAATCGTGACCTGATCGGCCTGCAAATAAGCGTCGTTCGTGCTCTCGATGAAGCGGCCGACCGTCCAGTAATGCCACAGCCACCAGCCGCCGCCGACAAGCAGCGCAACGCCGGCAACCACCAGGAAAACCCGCACCCAAGGCTTCTTCAGCGGAGATCGCTTGGCGTCTTCACTCGGTGATTGCGAAGTTTCCGCTCGCCCCTTCTCTCCGCTGTCTTCAGGATCCGCTCCAGACCGTTCGCCGTCGTCAGCGTCAGACGCTTGTTCGCTCATCAACACACCGAAAAAGAAAGGTACCTTCCGGTGCATTTATCTGTGCGTGTAGTGGGAGACAAGCCCGCTCTCCGCCCCTTACCCGAAAGATCAAGTCGATGAGAGCAACGAGACCAAGTGCGCGTGTGCGGAAACCCGGCAACCGGCCGATCCACAGGTGTCAACGAAGCTCGCGCGGAGCCTTGAACGGCAGGATTCGCAACGCCACATAAAGGGCGTGATGACGTGGCCGACACTGGTCACCCAGTTGTCCGGCGTCGGCCTTTTTTATCAGGAGGTGACGTCATGGATTTCAGATCGATGATTCCATTTGGTCGCCAGACCGCGCTGACCCGCGGGCCTGAGACCGACCCTTTCCTCGCGATGCGGCGCGAAATGGACCGCCTCTTCGACGACTTCACGCGCGACTGGAGCGCTCCGGCCAATTCGGCTTCGGGCGGCTTTCTGTCGCCAAAGGTGGATGTTGCCGAAACCGAGACGGGCCTTGAGCTGACCGCCGAACTACCGGGTATCGACGAGAAGGATATCGAACTCGACCTCACCGAGGGCGTGCTGACGCTGAAGGCGGAAAACAAGGTCGAGCGAGAGGAAAAAGACGAAAAGAAACAGTATCATCTCGTCGAGCGCTCGTACGGTACGTTCATGCGCCGTTTCGCTCTTCCGTTTGAGCCGAAAGCCGACGAAGTGACGGCGAGCTTCGACAAAGGCGTTCTCAAGGTGACGGTCCCCCGCGCCAGGGAGCTGGAGGCCAAGGGACGCAAGATCACGGTCAACGGACACTGAGCGAGGTTGCCCGGCAGCAGAAGAACGATTGCTGCCGGCACACATCTGCGGAGGCGCTTCGGCGCCTCCTTTTTTGTGACCGGTTCGGACGGCCGGCTAGCCCGGGCTCATGCCACGCTGACGTTCGGAGCGCCGGCGCAGCAATTCCATCGACGAGAGAAGCAGGATCGAGATCGCGACCAGGATCGTCGCGAGCGCCAGGATCGTTGGCGAAATCTCTTCTCTGAGCCCCGAAAACATTCGCACCGTCATCGTCACCTGCTCCGGCCCGGCGAGGAACAGGACCACGACGACCTCGTCCAGTGAGGTGATGAAGGCGAAGAGCGCGCCGGCGACGACGCCCGGGAGAAGCAGCGGCAGAATGACCTTGAAGAAGGTGGTGACCTGGTTGGCGCCAAGGCTCTGTGCCGCTCGGATGAGCTGCTGATCGAAGCCCGAGAGAGACGCGGTCACCGTGATCACGACGAAGGGGGTGCCCAGGACCACATGCGCCATGATGATCGAGAAATACGAATTGGCAAGATCGAGCCGGGCATAGAAGGAAAACAGCGCCGCTGCCGTGATGATCAGCGGCACGATCATCGGAGAAATCAAAACGGCCGTGATGAACCCCTTGGCCGGCATATTGGGGCGCGAAAGGCCGAGCGCGGCAAGCGTGCCGAGCGTTGTCGAGATGATCGTCGCCGATATCGCGATAAAGAAGGAATTGCCAATGGCGCGCATCCACTCACGGCTGGAGAGAAGCTCCTCGTACCAGCGCAGCGAATAGCCGTCCGGATCGAAGGAGAGCATCTCCTTGGTGAAAGTGAAATAAGGCTGCGCGTTGAACGACAGCGGCACGATCACCAGGATCGGCACGATCAGAAAGATGAAGATCGCCGCACAGATGACGCGGTAGCTGTAGTACCAGGTGCGCTCAAGCGGTCCGGCATAGGTAGGAAGGGCCATGGCTTACCTCACCCGAACTTCAGCCGGTCGACACCGACAAGCTTGTTGAAGAGCCAGTAGAAGAAGAGAACCAGCACGAGGAGGATCGTCGCGAGCGCCGAAGCCAGTTTCAGCTGCGCGCTCGTTCCCTGCATGTTGGAGGCGATCAAATTCGAGATGAAGATACCGCTTTCGCCGCCGACGAGCGCCGGGGTGATGTAGTAGCCGATCGCCAGGATGAAGACGAGGAGAACACCCGCCGCAAGCCCGGGAATGGTGAGCGGCATGTAGACCTTCACGAAGGCGGTAAACTGATTGGCGCCAAGCGAGCGCGCCGCCCGCATGTAGGACGGCGGGATCGTCTTCATCACCGAATAGAGCGGTAGGATCATGAACGGCAGCAGGATGTGCGTCATCGCGATGATCGTACCCAACTGGTTGTAGATCATGCGGATACGGCCGTTGTCGTTGATGATTCCGGCCCATACGAGCAGGTCGTTGACCACCCCCTCCTGCTGCAGGAGCACCATCCAAGCCGAAGTCCGCACGAGAAGCGATGTCCAGAACGGCAACAGCACCAGGATCATCAACAGGTTCGATGTTCTGAGCGGCAGTGTCGCCAGAAGATGCGCGACGGGATAGCCGAGAAGCAGGCAGGCGCCGGTGATGACGATGCTCATCCAGGCAGTGCGGATGAAGAGCAGACGGTAAACCTGATAAATCTCAGGCCGCTCCACGATGTCGCCGCGCGGCGTGTATTCGAAGTCGAGCGCCAGAAGATAATAGGCCGGCGTGATGAGGCGGGTCTCACGCTTGAGGAGGCGCCAGAGTTCGAGATCGGACCAGTCCTCGTCTTCCTCCAGGAAGGCGTCGCGGTAGGGTGGCTGCATCTCGTCGACGTGACGGGCCGTCCCCATTACCAGGCTGCGAGCACCCGGAATTTCGCGATTGATTCGCCCTGCGGCGCGTCCGATCGTGCGGTTTTCGAGACCAACTTCCATATCGGCGGCCATGGCCGCGAAAACCTTTTCGGGCGGCAGCTCTTCCCCGTCCCAGTCACCGATTGCCGCGGAGGTTTCGGGAAGATAATTGGCCACTTCGGGGTTGTAGACTGAGCGCACGATCATCCCGACGATCGGGATCGTGAAGGTGATGAAGAGGAAGGCAAGGAGCGGAACGACGAGATAGAAGGCTCGCCGCTTGGCCCGTCTTTGCGACTTTCGCAACGAAACTTTGAGCGGCGTCCCGTCGAAGGTCGTCAACGCTCCGCTTTCGTCCCGCTCCGGCACGTAGCCGTCTGCCGCTATATCCGCCATATCCTGCGCTCCACGTTCATGCCCGGCGCGGGAGAACCGCGCCGGACGTCTTTTCCGACCAGGTTCGCTTACTGCGCGAGCCAGGCGTTGAAGCGCTCTTCGAGCTGGTCACCGTAATCGGCCCAGAAGGAGGTGTCGAACTGCACCGCCGTCTCGAAGTTTTCGGGCGTCGTCGGCATATGCGGCTTCATGTCGATGTCGGTACCCTCCATCTTCCCGACGAGAGGCACAGACGACTTCCGCGCCGGCGCGTAGGCGATGTATTTCGCCTGGTCGGCAAGCCGCTGCGTATCGGTGGCGAAATAGAGATAGTCCTTGATCAGCTTCAGATCGTCTTCGCTCTGATCCACGGGCACGACCCAGCCGTCGACCTCGAACATCTGGTGGTCCCACATGATCTTGAAGGGCTGGTCTTCGTTCACCTGCGCATTGAAGATGCGGCCGTTATAGGCAGTGGCGATGACAGCTTCCTGGTCGGCAAGCATCTGCGGCGGCTGCGCGCCTTCCGACCACCAGATCACGTTGTCCTTGATCTCGTCGAGCTTGGCGAAGGCGCGGTCCTGTCCTTCGCGCGTCGCGAGCACCTCGTAAACCTCGTCCGCAGGCACACCGTCGGCGATGAGAGCCCATTCAAGGTTCTTCTGAGGAATTTTCTGTAAGGACCTAGTCCCCGGGAATTTTTCGAGATCCCAGACATCTGCCACCGTCTTGGGGCCGCCATCCGGAAACGCTTCCTCGTTATACGCGAACATGGTCGCGTAAAGGATCTGCGGAATGAAGCAATCGCCGAGCGTGCCGTCGATGAAATCCTCTGTGGGTTTGGCTCCATCCGGGCTCGGAGCGAGCCACTCGTCGTGCGGGATCTCCATGATGAGACCCTCGTCGCAGGCGCGCTGCGCATCCGCCTGCAGCATATCGACGACGTCCCAGGTGACGTTCCCGGCCTCGACCTGCGAGCGGATGCCCGCAAGCGCATTTGCCGATTTATCCTCACGCAGGATCTGCGTGCCGGTCTTCTCGCTGTAGGGTTCGTGATAGGCCTTTTCCTGCGACATCGTATAGGCGCCGCCCCATGATACGATCGTCAGGCTGTCACCTTCTGCGGCCAAGGCCATGCTCGGCACAATCGCCACTGCGGCCATAAGGGATAGGGTTCGCTTCATTCGGACTGACCTCCGTTGCTGTTGGTCCCCGTTTGGGAGCTTTTGCCGGCATTATTCGTGTCCTGCCGGTCGGGAAATGGGCGCCAGATATGGGCGCTTTGTCAGGCGTCGAGTGCCCGACAATCTTCAATCGTCCAGCCGAGTCGCGCGGCCTGGCCGCGCTGAAGGCTCGGATGCCCGGCCGCATTCGGGATCTTGACGATGAAATCATCATGGCCTGCCACGGCAAGCCGGGTGCGGATGTGATCACCGAGATAGATCACTTCCTGCACGGTGCCTTCCAGGACATTGGGAGTGGCCCCCTCGTCCGGGTTGATGAGCACGCGCTCGGGACGCAAAGACAGGGTCGTGCGGTCCCCGCCATTGAGATTGACCGGAAGCGCGCGAACGTCTTCGCCCGTATCGAGCTTCACCCGCACTTCCTGATCGCTCACGCGTTCGACGATACGCCCTGAAAAGCGATTGTTCTCGCCGATGAACTGAGCGACGAAAGCGTTGTCGGGCGCCTCGTAGAGAACTTCAGGCGTCGACAATTGCTGAATGATGCCGTCGTTGAAGACGGCAACACGGTCAGACATGGTCAGCGCTTCGGTCTGATCATGCGTCACATAGACGACGGTCACCCCGAGATTGTCGTGGATGTGCTTGATCTCGAATTGCATCTGCTCGCGCAGCTGCTTGTCGAGAGCGCCGAGCGGCTCGTCCATCAGGACGAGATCTGGCTCGAACACGAGCGCACGCGCCACGGCCACACGCTGCTGCTGTCCGCCCGAAAGCTGCGCTGGCCGTCTGTCGCCGAATTGCGGCAGCTCGACCATCTCCAGCGCCCGCTTCACACGTTCTTCCGTGTCGCTCTTCGACAAGCCGCGGACCTTCAACGGAAATGCCAGATTCTCCGACACGGTCATGTGCGGGAAGAGCGCGTAATTCTGGAACACCATCCCAATGCCGCGTTTGTGCGGCGGCACGTTGTCGATGCGCTGATCGTGCAGATAGATCGCGCCATGGGTGGTGGATTCAAATCCTGCCAGCATCATCAGGCAGGTGGTTTTCCCGGACCCGGACGGCCCAAGCATGGTCAGGAATTCGCCGCGCTCAATCTCGAGGTTCAGATTTTTGATGACGAGCGTTTCGCCATCATAGCTCTTCTGAACGTCCTCGAAGCGCACATAGGCGCGATCTTCGGCGCCTTCGGCGACGCCGTTCTCGTCCTGCATGAATGCCTTTCTGCTACACTGTCGAAGGCTCCCGAGCGAAGCCCCGACGCTGCTGCTGTTCAACCCATTGTCTTTTTTGGACGGCTTAAGCCGTCTTTAGTCCACCACCGAGCGTCGCCGCTGGCGAAGGAATTCGTCTCTATTTCGTCACTTTTCCAAGAAATGGCGCCAAAAGCAAGCCGCAGCGCACAGAACCGACGCGACTTTGGGATAATTGCCATGCTCGGAGAGCGCCATAAAAGGCGCCAAACCCTTGAACTACTTGACGACTAGCTCACGCGAAAAACTGCAGAACTGCTCCACACCCGATTGGGTGATCCGGATGGGTTCGGAAATCTCGATACCCCAATCGTCGAGCCAGAGCCCAGGCATGAAGTGAATCGTCATATTGGGTTGAAGCACCGTTTCGTCCCCCGCCCGCAACGACAACGTCCGCTCGCCCCAGTCCGGCGGATAGTTCAGACCAAACGAGTAGCCACACCGGGATTCCTTGAAGATACCGTGGCGCGCAATGACGCCGCTCCACGCGGCATAAACATCATGCGCCGTTGCACCCGGTCGCGCGGCCTCAAGCGCCGCCTCGATACCTTCGTCGACGATTTTTGCCGCATCGCGCATCTTCTGCGGCGGCGTTCCGAGATAGACGGTTCGGCTCATCGGGGCATGGTAGCGATGCCGGACGCCAGCGATTTCGACCGTCGTCCCGGTCTGGGCGAGAAACGGCTCGTCCCGCCAAGTGATATGAGGGCAGGATGTGCCAACCCCGCTCGGCATCAACGGCATGATGGCGGGATAATCGCCGCCATATCCCCCCTCGCCCGGTATGCCACGGACGCCCGTCTCGAGAATGGCGGCCGCCACCTCGCTTTGCGGAACACCCACATCGATCAGGTCGACGGCCTTCTGCATGATACGCTCGGTGATGCGAGCCGCCTGCCGGATCAGCGCGATTTCGGCATCCGACTTCACGCATCGCAACCAATTCACCAGAACGCCGGCATCGGCGAAGACCGCACCGGGCAGCTCATCTGCGAGCACCGCCTGAGCCCGTGCCGTGAAATAATAGGAATCGGCCTCGACACCGATCCTGCCCGAGCCGAGGCCCCGTTCAGCGATGGTGCTGGCCACCACCTGCATCGGATGCCGCGTCAGCGACTGCACATATTCGTCGGCATAACCGATGACGTTTTCTTCCGGGAGAATCGTCGTCAGATGCGCGCCGTTCACATCCTGATTGCGGCCCACCCACAAAGGCTGTTCGAGGGCCTGCGCGACGATCACAGCCTGATGCACATAAAACGACCAGCCATCATAGCCGGTCAGATAGTTCAGGTTCGCCGGATCACAGACGATGAGAACGTCCAGGCCGGCCGCGTCCATCGCCCGTTTCGTGTTGACAAGCCTCTGGGCGAACTCGTCCTCGCTGAACGGAGTGTTGTTCTTGCCAAACTCCATACCGGCTCTCCCTCCGCGGCCCAAAATCTCCGCTGACGGCAGTCTTCCACCGCCGTGCAGTTTCCGGGCCAAGCCTCTGGCTTTATCCGCCCAGGCTGGGCGAATGCATCAACGCGGCCGTAAAAACGCGGCCTCAAAGGCTTTCGGAAACGCGCTCGATGGCCCGTTTTGTTGCCGAGACAACCTGGTCGACCTCGTCGCGGGTGATCACGAGCGGAGGCGAGAAGCCAAGACATTCGCTGTGCGGCATCGCCCGGGCGATCACCCCCTCTTCCAGGAGCGCGGCCGACATTTTCATGCCGACTTTCAAGGACGGATCCGGCGCGGCCTTCGTGTCCTTGTCACCGACGAATTCGACGGCCGCCATCAGGCCGACACCACGGACCTCGCCGACAAGCCGGTGATCGCCGACCGCCTCCTGCAGCGATTTAACAAGATAGCCGCCGGTGTCACGAGCATTTGCCGTGAGATCTTCGCGGTCGATGATATCAAGGTTAGCGTTGGCTGCGGCCGCACAGGTCGGATGCGCGGAATAGGTCCAGCCATGACCGATGACGCCGAGATCGTCGGTCCCCTTTTCGAGCCCGTGCCAGACTTTTTCGCCGACGATGACGCCCGACAAAGGCAGATAGGCTGACGTCACGCCTTTGGCGATGGTGATGAGATCAGGCTCGATGCCGTAGGTGTGCGAACCGAAATATTCGCCGGTGCGCCCAAATCCCGTGACGACCTCATCGGCAATCAGGAGAATGTCGTACTTTTTCAGGACCGCCTGAATTTCCTGCCAATAGCCCTCGGGAGGTGGAATGATCCCGCCGGTTCCCATAACGGGCTCACCGATGAAGGCCGCGACCGTCTCCGGTCCCTCGGCAAGGATCAGTTCCTCGAGCTCCGCAGCCATGCGTTTGCAAAAATCCGCCTCGCTTTCCCCTTCCCGGCCGTAGCGCCAGTAATGCGGGCACGAGGTGTGCAGGATCGGCGGGCGTGGGAGATCGAATGCGTTGTGGAAAAGCGCAAGACCCGTCAGGCTTCCCGTCATGATGCCCGACCCGTGATAGCCGCGCTGCCTGGAGATGATCTTCTTCTTTTCCGGCCGCCCCATCACGTTGTTGTAGTACCAGACGAGCTTGATGTTGGTCTCGTTGGCATCCGATCCGGAGAGCCCCCAATAGATGCGCTGCATTCCGAGGCCGACTTTGTCGACGATCCGGCTCGACAGCCGGATCACTTGCTCGTTGGAATGGCCCGCATAGGCATGGAAATAGGCAAGCTCCTTCGCCTGGGTGTAGATCGCATCCGCGATTTCCTGCCGTCCGTAGCCGACGTTCACGCAATAAAGGCCCGCAAAGGCATCAAGGCTTTTGCGTCCGTCCCGATCGACGATGGTGCAGCCTTTGCCCCCGGTCACGATCCGCGACGGCGCCTCGCCACGCGCAAATTGCGCAAGATGCGTCGAGGGATGGAAGACATGCGCCCGGTCGAGTGTTTCCAGGTCATTGGCGGTGACGTGTTCGTCCATGACGGGTCCTTTTCGTTGGCGGGAAAAGACGATGCAGGGGCTGACTGGGCAAGGCCGGGCCGGGGGGATTAGCGGCCCCCCGGCAGAGAGAATGTCTGCCTACGGTCGACCATCGTCGTGTCTCAGACGCGCGCGAGCCATTCCTTTTCCGCAACGGGCGGTCCGGCAGGCGGCGCGACGCCTAGCATGGACCAATTGAAGACGGACAAAGGAAGCCTAGGCGTTGAAACCTTAAGGGGCAAGCGCGCGCCGACATGACTCAGTCAGCGTGGAGTTCCGGAAAGCAATTCGCCCAATAGATGCGTTGAAGCTTGCGAGGATCTCCGATCCTATGCTTTCGACCAGAAAGCATGGAAGCCCGAACGAGCCCGCGATGATTGACAGCCCCATCGTTCCGACCGTCGATTTTGAGCACGAAGGCATCCAGCACGGTTATCTGAGACTGCCATGGAGCCGCGACGACAGCGCATGGGGCAATCTCATGATACCGATCACGGTCGTGAGCAACGGCCCCGGCCCGACCGCCCTCGTCACCGGCGGCAGCCATGGCGACGAATATGAGGGACCCGTCGCACTCGCCGATTTTGCCCGGAAGGTCACGCTCGATGACATCACAGGGCGCATCATCCTCGTTCCCTTCATGAACTACCCGGCGTTTCGTGCAGGAACCCGCCTTTCGCCCATCGACACGTTCAATCTCAACCGCACCTTCCCAGGACGCGCGGACGGCAGTGTGACAGAGAAGATCGCCGACTACATTCAGCGCGTTCTGCTGCCCATGGCGGATCTGGTGCTCGACTTCCATTCCGGCGGAAAGACACTCGATTTCCTGCCTTTTGCGGCCTGTCACGTGCTCGAAAACAAGGCGCAGGAGGCGCGTTGCCGGGAAGCCCGAGATGCGTTCTGCGCGCCCTATTCGATGACGATGTTGGAAATCGACGCCGTCGGCATGCTCGACACGGCCGCAGAGGCTCTCGGCAAAGCCTTCGTCACGACGGAAATCGGCGGGGGTGGAACCTCCACTGCGCGGACATTGGCGATCGCACGACGCGGCCTCGCAAACGTCCTAAAACATGCGGGCATTCTGGCAGGCCCGATCGAGCACCAGCCATCCATATTTCTGGATATGCCCGAACCGGAATGTTTTTCCTTCAGCCAGTCCGAAGGCTTCATCGAGCCCGCGGTCGATCTTGGGGCGCAGGTCAGAAAGGGGGATCTCCTCCTTTCTGTGCATCCGATCGAGCGTTTGGGAGGAAGGCCTCAAGACTATCGAGCAGGCCTCGACGGTATCCTCGCCGCGCGTCATTTTCCTGGGCTCGTCGGTCTTGGTGACTGTCTCGCGGTCATCGCAACCACGGAGCCTGATAAGCCGGCCGAAGGGTAGCTTGAGCGGGCCCAGCTCCGGCTATGATGCGGCGGATCGCCATACGAGCCCGCAAACCTTCGCCTGTTAAAGTCGAGGCCTTCTCACTCCAAATTCTGCCGGGCCACGAGCCCGGCTTCTTTGTTGAGGGGGACAGAGCCACCGGAAATGGTGCGGCTCGCCGCGCGATCGTGACAGATGAACTTAGATCACGGCGCAGTCACGACCTCACGGAACAAGGACGGTCGCTCCCGTCGTCGCCCGGCTTTCAAGCGCACGATGGGCGTCTGCCACATCCTTCAACGCGAATTCCTGGTTGACTTCGATCTTCACGAAACCACTCGCCACGACGTGAAAGAGATCGTCTGCCATCGCCTGCAGGCTTTCGCGCTTGGCGATGTAGCTGAAAAGGGTGGGCCGGCAGGCGTAAAGCGACCCCTTCTGGGCCAGCAATGCGAGATTGAAATCCTTGATCGGCCCAGAAGATTGCCCGAAGGACACCCACATGCCCCGTGGCTTCAGGCAATCGAGCGACCCGGGATAGGTGCTCTGGCCGACGGAATCATAGACGACGTCGCACAGCCGACCATCTGTGATGTCCTTGACGCGAGCGACGAAGTCCTCTTCGCGATAATTGATGGTGTGCGTGCAGCCGTGCGCTTTGGCGAGTTCCGCCTTATCGGCCGATCCGACGGTCCCGATGACGGTCGCTCCGAGATGTTTCGCCCATTGGCAGGCGATCAACCCGACCCCGCCGGCAGCCGCATGAAAGAGGATCGTCTGCCCGCGTTCGACCCGAAACGTCTGGCGCAGGAGATACTGGGCCGTCAGCCCCTTCAGCATCATCGCCGCGCCGGTCTTGAAGTCGATCTCATCGGGAAGCCGCACCAGACTATCGGCAGAAATCAGTCGCTCGGCTGCGTAGGCGCCAAGTCCGCCGACATAGGCGACCCGATCGCCCGGCCGAAAACGCGAAACCCCGGCCCCGACGGAAACGACGGTTCCTGCCCCTTCGTTGCCGGGCGTGAGCGGCAAGCCGTTCGGCGCGTTGTAGAGGCCCGTGCGGTAGTAGGTGTCGAGGTAGTTGAGCCCGATCGCCTCATGCCGGATCTTGACGTCGCCCTCTCCCGGCTCGCCGACCTCTTGGTCTTCGACCTGCAGCACCTCCGGCCCGCCATGCGCGTGAACCCGAACGACAATTGTCACTCTCCGCCTCCTGCAATCTTCTGCCGGCGGCGCCGCGCAAGGACGTTGAACACCTCGACCACCGCCGCAAATGCCATGGAAAAGTAGATATAGCCGCGCGGGATATGGAAACCCAAACCGTCGGCGATGAGCGCCACGCCGATCAGAAGCAGAAAGGCGAGCGCGAGCATTTTGGTGGTCGGATTGTGCTTGATGAACTCGGCGATCGGTCCCGACGCGGCATACATGACCGCAATCGCCACAATGACGGCCGCAATCATCACCTCGACATGTTCGGCCATCCCGATCGCCGTGATGATGGAATCGACGGAAAAAACCATATCGATGATCAGCACTTGGGCGATGATCCCGCCGAAGGACGCGGTCTTGGCCTCCGCAAGCGTCGCCGTCTCATGCTCGATCTCGGCATGGATTTCATGCGTCGCCTTGTAGATCAGGAAAAGCCCGCCACCGATCAAGATGAGATCGCGCCACGAGACGTCCTGCCCGAACGCGGTGAAGACCGGCGCCGTGAGCCCAATCAGCCACGACAGGACGAGCAGAAGCAGGATGCGGAAGACGAGCGCCAGAAGAAGCCCGATCTGGCGTGCTTTTTTGGCCCGCTCCTCGGGTAGCCGGCTGACGACGACCGAAATGAAGACGATGTTGTCGATGCCAAGCACGATCTCCATGACGCAGAGCGTCAGGAAGCTCGCCCAGACTTGCGGATCCGACAGGAGCTCCATGTCTCAGCTGGCTGAGGCTAAAAGCGTGCCAGAAGCTGCTGCACGCCAGCAACACCGAGAAGATAGAAGCTCGTAACGAGCAGCAGCATCTCGACCGTCGAATTTTGATCGAAACCGGTCGCGATCAAAATGCCAGCACAGACCATCCAAAGCACCATCATCAGCAGCGTGAGCCAGCGCCATTTGGTAACGCGCACGGGATGCACGAAATTGACCGGAAGAAACGTGCCGACAGCGAGGAGCACCGTCACCATGAAGGTTACGAAAGGATGCGGCTGCAAAGCGAAGAGGACGAAGACGGCGAGATTCCAGGCGGCCGGGAACCCTCTGAACGAATTGTCCGGCTCCTTCATCCGCGTGTCGGCGAAATAGAGCGCGCCGGTGATCGCCA
The DNA here is from genome assembly GCF_025379905.1 of Afifella sp. JA880. Taxonomy (NCBI): domain Bacteria; kingdom Pseudomonadati; phylum Pseudomonadota; class Alphaproteobacteria; order Hyphomicrobiales; family Afifellaceae; genus Afifella; species Afifella sp. JA880. The sequence goes on along the minus strand of NZ_JAOANH010000001.1, from coordinate 177,023 downwards.
CGATCATTGCGGCGAGAATGCCGAAAAAGGTTCCCAGCCCGCAGCCGCTCGCCAGGATAATGGCCGGCACGAAGACATAGGTCGTGTAATCGATGACGAAATCGAGCGCGCTGCCATCCCAGCGTGGCAGGCGGGAGCCCACCTGGTAGCGGCGCGCGATCGGCCCGTCGAGCGCATCGACGATGAGCGCGATCCCAAGCCACACGAATGCGGCGCGCCATTCTCCGCGCGCGGCCGCAAGCGTCGCAAGCAGCGCCAGCGCTGCCCCGCTCGCCGTCAATAGATGGATGGCGAAGAGCGACGCGGCGGCGCGTAAATGCTCCAGTTGCTGCCCGAGCTGCAAATCTCTAGACCCCGTCAACATAGTGGCTCCTCATGCCGCGTTCGGCGCCAAAACACCAGCCCTCCGGCAAGGGCAAAAAGATCCACCGGTTGTCTGCCGGCGAGGCATTGGCCCGGTTGCGGCAAACGATGCAAGCTTTTTGCGTCACGGAGAGATTCTTTTCCTCGTTGTGGTCTTTGCTTGCGCTCTGGCAAGAGGCCATATGCCTGGAAACGCAACCCATAGGGCAATAAATGCTCGGCAGACAATCTGGTTCGAGCGAAGATATGGCAGGATTAAGAATGAAGCCACGCGACGATTTCGAAATCTGCATCGTCGGAGGCGGTGCCACCGGCTGGGCCGCAGCGCTCGCGGCGGCAGAAGCCGGGCGCACCACTGCCATCATCGCTCCACCTGCGACCTTCCCCATCGGACGCACCGCTGCGCTTTTTGCTGGCTCGATCGAGCTTCTGGAACAGTTCGGCGCCATGCCCGATCTCGTCTCGGCCGCCGCACCTTTGCAGGCTATGCGGCTCATCGACGACACCGGACGGCTCATTCGCGCACCCGAGGTGACGTTCTACGCCGGCGAGGTCGGCTTGAACGCTTTTGGCTATAACATCCCCAATCGCCGCCTCGTCGAAGCGCTGTCCGAACGCGCGCGCAACAGCCGCTACATCACCATTTTCGAGGATACCGCCAGTGAACTGAGCTTCCACAGCGACTGCGTCCACATCACCACCGGCCGCGGTGCCTACCTGAAGAGTGACCTCGTGGTGGGTGCCGACGGCGCGCGCTCTCTCGTTCGAGCCAAAACCGGCATAGCGGTGAGACGTTGGCGCTATGCCCAATCGGCGTTGGTGACGACCTTATCCGTCACTCATCCCCATCATTCTGTCTCAACGGAGTTCCACACGGATCGAGGTCCGTTCACGCTCGTCCCGATGCAGGGCAACAATGTCAGCCTGGTCTGGGTCGAACGCCCGCGCGAAGCTGCGCTCCTCTGCGAGATCCCCGAAGAAGAATTCGCGCGGCGCGCAGAACGCTCCGCGCATTCGCTCCTGGGGGCCATGCAGGTCACCTCGCCGCGCGCAAGCTATCCTCTTTCGGCAGGTCTCGCCGACCGCTTCGCCTCGGGGCGCGCGCTTCTGATCGGCGAGGCCGCGCATATTTTTCCCCCGATCGGAGCTCAGGGCCTCAATCTCGGCCTGCGCGACGTCGAAGCCCTCAAAACGGTCCTGTCACTCAATCGCAACCGGCTCGACGAAGGCACGGCCACAGAATTTCATCGCCTTCGCCAGGCCGATGTTCGCAGCCGTACGCTTGCAGTCGATCTCCTGAACCGATCGCTGCTGACCGGGCTTCTGCCGGTCCAGGCGTTGCGCACGGTCGCGCTCTCGGCAGCCGGCGGCTTTGCGCCCTTCCGACGGTTTCTGATGCAACAGGGTCTGGCGAAGACGTTCCGGGGTCTCTGAGAGCTAGGATCCGAACGGATCGAGCGGCAAAAGGCCCGTGGTGACGAGATAAAGAACGAGGCTGACAGTTACCACGGACGCCGCGGTTCCGAGTAGGATCCCCGACGAGCCTTCCAGCACATAGGTGCGATACTGCGTCGCGATCACATAGATCGTGGCGGCAGGCGGCAGTGCCGCCATCAAGACCCCGGTCTGGATCCAGACCGGGTCGAACCCTCCGATCCAGGTGAGGAGAAGATAAGCGATCAGCGGATGCACGAGGAGCTTGATCGCGATCAGAAACGGCAGTTCGCCCGGCACCCGCCGCAGCGGTCGCAAGCCAACCGTGACGCCGAGAGCAAAAAGCGCGCAGGGCGCGGCAGACCCCCCAAGAAGCGACAGGAACCGCTCGAGCGGCGCAGGAAGGCCAACACCGATGAAAGCGGCGAGAACACCCGCGAGCGTCGCTAGTATAAAAGGATGCAAGAGCACTTTGCGGGGAATCGACTTCAAGATTGAGCCGATCGGCTGATGACTTGCCCCGCTCATCGCCATCATGAGGGGCGCCAGCGTGAAGACGAGGGTCACATCGAAGCTGAAGATCAGCGCCGCCGGTGCGGCCGCCTGCGGCCCAAGCGCGACGATCGCCAGCGGGGCACCCATATAGCCGACATTGCCGTAGCCCCCGACGAGCCCCTGAACGGTCGCCTCCGGAATGCGACCGTCGTTCTTGAGCACCGCAAACGCGAAGGCGAAAGCAAACGCGGTATAGGTCGCAAAAGTGGTCGCGAAAATGAAGCTGCCGTTCGTCAGCTCTTCGATCGGCGTCTTCGAGAGCACCTCGAAGAAGAGCGCCGGAAGCGCGAAATAGATCACGTAGAGGTTCAGCCAGGCGAGCGCCTTCTCATCCTCGTGCCAGATGCGGCCGGCGACGAAACCGAGAAGGATCAGACCAAAGAATGGCAGGGCAAGGCCCACGATATCACTCATCCTGAACCGGCGCTTTCCTTCTTCATGGCTTCAGGGCGACGGGTCGGCTCGTGTTGCATCCGCGAGCGAGCTTCGCTAAGCGGTCCGCCGACCCTGCGGGCTAGATGGTTGGACCCATCTCGTCAATTGACGCAGGCTTCCGCGGGCAAGCCATGACCTCCGGCCGATCATTGTCACCGACACGCCGTGCACGCTACTTCGCCGAGTACGCTCTCATGCGTCTCGTCGCGGTACTCCTGCGATCGTTACCAATCGATGTTGCGTCGAACATGATGGGTCGCGCCTGGAGTTTGGTCGGACCTCGAACGCATCGGCATCCGAGGGTGATGCAAAATCTCGCCATCGCCTTTCCCGAAAAGAGCGAATCGGAGCGCCAGGAGATCGCCCGCCAACAATGGGACAATCTGGGGCGGACCTTCGCCGAGAGCTTTCTCATCGACCTCATCTTGGCGAGCGACCGCGTGACGATCGACATCGACCCGAAGCTGCGTCAGAGCTTTGTTGACCGCGGTGCGGGCCTGCTCGTCGTCGGCCTCCATTCGGCCAATTGGGAGATCGCGTCGATCGCCATCCCGAAAGAGCTCAACGGGATCGGCCTCTATCAAAGGCTCAAGAACCCCTACTCCGACGCCTACGTCACGAGCTTGCGGTCAAACGTGTTTCCGGGCGGCCTCATCGCGAAAGCCAAGTCCACACCGAGACGCGTGATGGCCCATGTACGTGCCGGCGGCGCCGTCGCGCTTCTCGGCGATCAGCGTGAAGCGAAAGGCATCAAGGTCGTGGTCTTCGGCAAGGAGACGACCGCCAATCCCTTTCCTGCGATGGTGGCACGTCGTTTGCATAATCCTGTGGTTGCAGGCCGCGTCATTCGAGGCAAAGGTGCACGCTTCATCGTTCAGGCGAAGGTGCTCGAATGCCCCCAAACTGGAAACCAGATGGACGATGTGGCCGTATTTACTCAGACGATCCAGACACAATTCGAAACCTGGATCAGAGAGAGGCCGGGAGAGTGGATGTGGGTTCACGACCGCTGGAAATCAGCCCGAGTGCGCAGTTGAGGAGCCCGAAGCCGCGCCTTGACTTTCCCTCAGGATGCCCGATCTTCGAGCTGTTGGGTTGAACTTATGGACAACATGCGATCAGCCAAATTCAATATCGGTGACGTCGTCAAACATCGCGTCCTGCCGTTCCGCGGCGTGATTTTCGACGTCGATCCTGTCTTCGACAACACGGACGAATGGTACGATGCCATCCCGGCCGAGATCAGGCCGTCGAAGGACCAACCATTCTATCATTTGCTGGCGGAGAACGCGGAGACCGAATACGTGGCCTACGTCTCCGAACAGAACCTCGTCCCTGATGATTCGGGCGAACCCGTCCGTCATCCGCAGGTGACCGAGCTGTTCGCCTCGTTTGAGAACGGCCAATACCAAATGCGCGAGGCCATCAACTAGGGCTTTGCGGTCTCGGCCTCCCATTTAGAGAGGCGGCAGACCGGGTATGTCGATGCCGAATATGTCGAGCAAAAGCACCATATTGAGCGCCAGAACGACGACCGTTCCCGTCACGGCGATGACGCTGATCAAGCGCCGCGCAACGAACTGCCCCATGATCTCGCGGCTGGCGCTGAAGTAGACGAGTGCGATCATCGGCACAGGCAGTGCAATCGACAGAATCACCTGGCTGATGACGAGCGCCTTTGTGGCGTTGATGCCGAGCGCGACGACGACGAAGGCTGGCAGCATGGTGACGAGCCGCCGGACCCAGATCGGAATGCTGAAGCCGACGAATCCCTGCATGATCATCTGTCCGGCCATCGTTCCGACGACCGAGCTCGACACGCCGGACGCGATCAGGGAAATCAGGAACACTTCGGCCGCCGCCACGCCGAGAAGCGGCGTCAGCGTGTGATAGGCCGTCTCGATCTCCGCGACCTCGCTGTGACCCGCGTGAAACGCGCTCGAGGCCATAACCACCATGGCCATGTTCACGAGCCCCGCCACCGCCAGGGCCAGCACCACTTCGCGATTGGAGAATCGAACGAGCGTGCGCCGCTCCTGATCGTTGATCGCCGGGGCGCGGTTCTGCGTCAGACCCGAATGCAGATAGACAGCATGCGGCATGACGGTCGCGCCGATGATGCCGACAGAAATCAGCAGCGCCTCGCCATCCGGCATCTCCGGCACAAAGACATGCAGACCGGCCGCCGCCCAATCCACGGGTGCGATAAACATCTCGATCAGGTAACAAAGCCCGATAAGGCCGACGAGTGCGCCGATGATGAGCTCCATCGGCCGGAAACCGCCCCGCTCGAACAGCAGGATCGCGAGCGTTACGACGGCGGTAATCCCCATGCCGACAAGGAGCGGCATGTCGAAGAGGAGCGCGAGCCCGATCGCTCCGCCGAGGAACTCGGCAAGGTCGGTCGCCATCGCGGCAATCTCACTCACCACCCACATCACGAGAACGACTGGCAGCGGGAACCTGTCTCGGCAGAGCTCCGCGAGATTGCGCCCGGTGACGATGCCGAGCCGAGCAGACAGGGCCTGAAACAACATGGCGATCAGGTTCGCCATCAAGACGACCCACAGGAGAGTATAGCCGTACTTCGCGCCCGCCTGGATGTTCGTGGCGAAATTGCCCGGGTCCATATAGGCGATCGAGGCGATCACTGCCGGCCCGGCAAAGACCATTCCGGAGAAAGGCCCGCGGCGCCTGCCCGCGAGGGTCTCGCGGATGGCCGTGGTGGTGCGGTCGGATAAAGAAGAAGAGCGAGGGGACGCGGTCACGCGGGGGCTTCTTTTGCTGTATGGCGAGAAATGTAGCCCCGGCTAAATCGTTGTCAACTGCTGGCCACCAAACGCATTTCGATCTTTTGCAGCAAGCGACGTCCTCCAGAAAGACAGAAGACCCCGCCGAAACAAAAAAGGCCCCGGCAATGCCGGGGCCTTGAAACGTTTTATGGAGAGCCGGCCTTACTGGCCGGAGCTCTGCTGCTGCTTCTCGATGAGCTGCTTGCGGGCCTGCTCGGCCTTGCGCTTCAGCTCGTCCTGCAGCTTCTGCTGCTCGGCCTGCAGCTCTTTCGGGTCGATCGCTTCGCCATCATAGGAGGCGGTGAAGCCCGACAGGCTGACGTCGAAATTGATCGGCTTGGCCTGCTGGTTGAGCGTGGTGATGACGAGCTTGCTGCCGCGCTTCATGGAAGCGAGAAAATCGTCATTCACTTCCGCTTCTGCGAAGCAGAGATTCGGGAAGCAGATCGAGTACTGCACCTTGGTGGGCTTGCCGCCGTCGATCTGAACCTGCAGCCCCGGCCGCAAGAGCATTCCCGGCGGCACGGCGGAAACCAGGAACTTTTTGCCTTCCGTCTCGCGCAACGAGACGGCTGCAAGCAGCTGCCCGGTGGCGGCACGACGCTCGCGTGTGACCACGCAGACCTGCTTCTTGTTCTGCGGGTTTTCGCTGCACAGCTTGACCCATTCCGGCTGCTGCTGATCCTGGTTCGGCTGCTGGTCCTGCGCCCAGGCGGGCGAGACTGCAAGAACCAGGAGCAAGGGCGCCGCGACCTGCGCAATGGAACGCGACCGCCGCATCGCGGCCTGAAGAAATTGCATGGATGATCCTCGCACTGACTCGGCGCCCGCGGCGCCCTTTCATTCTGTCCGGGTTGGAAGACCTCAGAATGCGGCGACACCATGTCGGAGCCCCGCGGCCAACTCCATAGTCCGCAATTGCACGCTATGCCAGATTGGCGCAAGGTCCGATTCTCGCCCTTAAACGATAGACGATAACTGGAGAGCCATCCCAAATGGTGCCTTGCCCTCGCCTCACGAGCGCGCTCGCGGCGCTGCTCTTGGGGTTTGTCGCGTCGATCCTCCCAGCCAGCGCTCAAGAATCCCAGCACGGGATTGCCATGCATGGCGACCCGAAGCTTCCGGCGGACTTCGATCACCTCCCCTATGCCAATCCGGAGGCTCCGCAGGGAGGGCGCATCGCCTACGCGATGGTGGGCAGTTTCGACAGTCTCAATCCCTTCATCCTCAAGGGAACGGCGCCGCGCGCTCTATGGGACGACGAATGGGGCAACAATCTCTGGGAAAGCCTCATGGTGCGAAATCGCGACGAGCCGTTTTCGCTCTATGGGCTGCTCGCTGAGAGCGTCACCGTCCCCGACGACCGCTCATGGATCTCGTTTTCCATACACCCGCAAGCGAAATGGGCCGACGGTGAGCCGGTCACGGCGGAGGACGTCGTCTATTCTTTCAACCTCCTGAAAGACCATGGGCGCCCGAAAACCTGGTATGCCAGGGTGGCCGACGTTACGGCCGAGGGCGAACGCACGGTGCGCTTCACCTTCGATGACGGCGCCAGCCGCGAATTGCCGCTTCTCGTCGCGCTGCAGCCGATCTTTCCCAAACACGCCGTGTCGGAAGACGAGTTTTCGAGAAGCAGTCTCACGCCGCTTATGGGCTCCGGCCCCTACGAGGTCGCCGAAACCCGCCCTGGCACCTCTATCATCCTGAAAAAGCGGAATGATTATTGGGGCGAGGATCTGCCGGTGAAGCGCGGCTTCGACAATTTCGACGAGATTCGGTTGGAGTATTTCCGCGACACCAACACCTATTTTGAAGCCTTCAAGAAGGGCCTCTTCGACTATCATCGGGAAAAAGATCCGAGCCGCTGGCAGACCGGCTATCGCTTCCCGGCTGTGGAACAGGGCCTGGTCAAACTCGAAAAGTTCGATACGGGCATCCCCAAGGGGATGAACGGCTTCTTCATGAACACCCGGAAGCCGGTTTTCGCCGACAAGCGCGTGCGTCAGGCGCTCGGCTATTTTCTCGACTTCAAATGGCTCAACGAAAACCTCTTCCTCGGCGCCTACGACCGCACCGCAAGCTATTTCGAGGGCTCTGAACTCTCGGCAATCGGTCGCCCCGCCTCCGAAGAAGAAAAAAAGCTCCTCGCGCCCTACCCTGATGCGGTCCTCCCATCTGTGATGGACGGCAGCTATCGTCCGCCCGAAGGCGACGGCAGCGGCCGCGACCGCGACAATTTCCGCAAGGGCCTCGCCTTGCTGAAAGAGGCCGGCTGGGTCCGCCAGGGCGGCAAGATCGTCAACGAGAAGACGGGCGAGCCCTTCGCGTTCGAAATCCTGGTGATGACGCGCGAGGACGAGCGCCTGGCTCTCGCGTACCAGAACGCGCTGGCGCTCGTCGGCATCAGCGCAAATGTCCGGCAGGTCGATGCGAGCCAGTATTGGGAGCGGCTGAAATCGTTCGACTTCGACATGATCAGGTACAATCTGGCCTTCGCGTCTCTCTCTCCCGGGAGTGAGCAATCCTTCCGCTGGTCCTCCGCAGCTGCAGAAAGCCCGGGAAGCTTCAATTTCTCCGGCGCCTCCGATCCCGCCATCGACGCGATGATCCAAAGCCTCTTGTCCGTCAGAGACCGGGAGACCTTCGTCGCCGCGGTCCGCGCGCTCGATCGGGTCCTCATTTCCGGCTTTTACGTCGTGCCGCTCTTTCATGCCCCCGCCGAGTGGGTCGCCTATTGGAACAGGCTTTCCCATCCCTCGCACGGGTCGCTTTATGGACCGGAGCCGACCACCTGGTGGTCGGCCGAGGCCTCGCAGCATTGACGCTGGCCAGACAGGTGCCTCGCGCTAAGTTCCTCGCATGAGAGACGAACTTCCTCCGACCAGCCGCCTTTCCGTAGACGTCATCTCCGATGTGATGTGCCCTTGGTGCTTCATCGGCAAGCGACGCCTGGAAAAGGCCGCGAGCCAGACCGACATTCCGCTCGACATCCGCTGGCGCCCCTATCAGCTCGACCCGACCTTGCCGCCGGAAGGCAAGGATCGCAGTCTCTATCTTGCGGAGAAATTCGGCTCGGCCGAAAGAGCACGCTCTCTCTACGTCGACGTGCGCGCCGCCGGAGCGCAGGAAGCGATTCCCTTCGATTTCGATGCGATCGAGGTCTCACCCAACACGCTCGACGCCCACCGCCTCATCCGCTGGTCGGCAAGCGCCGGCGTGCAGGACGTGATCGTCGAGGCGCTGTTCAATGCCTATTTCATCGAGGGCCGGCGGCTCAACGAGCCGGAGACGCTGACGGAGATCGCCGGCAACGCCGGCATGGATCGCGACATCGTCTCGAATCTTCTGGCCAGCGGTGCCGACCGCGAACTGGTCGAGGAGGAAATCGCCCTCGCCCGTCAGATGGGTGTGAGCGGCGTGCCGACCTTCGTTGTCGGTAACCGCTATGTCGTCGTTGGCGCACAGGCACCTGAGGTCCTCGTCGAGGCTTTCAACGCGGCTTTGGCGGCGTCGCACAACGCCAACGACAACGGACCGGCCTAAAAGGGCCAGCCTTACGGCTCACTCAGCTCCAGCTATCGTCTAGGCGGCCTTCTGCTCACGGGCTTCGTCATGAAGTTCGAGAAGCGCATGGCGCACGATCATAGTCGCAGCCTGGAGCGCGAGCGAAGCCATCACGGCCGCGACGATGAGATCGGGCCAGGCCGTTTGCGTCCCGAAGACCCCGGCGGCAGCAACGAGCACGACGAGGTTGCCGATCGCGTCGTTGCGCGAACAAAGCCAGACGGAGCGCATATTGGCGTCGCCCCCGCGATAGGCCCACAGAAGAGCGGCTACACCGAGATTGGCGATGAGCGCGAGGAGCCCGACCCAGGACATCGTCAGGGGATCCGGCGGCACCGCATTGAAGGCACGCCAGACGGTTGCAGCCACGATCCAAAGACCGAAGAGCCCCATCGTGGCGCCTTTCAAAAGCGCGGCCTTGGCTCGCACGGCCGGTGCCGAGGCGACGACCATCAGACTGACGGCATAATTTCCCGCGTCTCCGAGGAAATCGAGGGAATCGGCCTGCAGCGACAGCGACCCGGCGGCAACTCCCGCTCCTGCCTCCACGACGAACATCCCGGCATTGACGACAAGCGCGATCCAGAGAAGTCGGGAAAAACGTCCGTCGTCACCACGGATCGCACTCCCGCAGCATCCGTCCTCGCAGCAACCGCTCATCTCGGCCTCACATCCGATCCAATAGGCTGCTAGGCTGCACTCTCTAGCCGCTATAGGGTCAAGAGCGTGACAGAGCCGTCGCTTCTGCGAATTGGCGATCTTGCTGCAGCAACAGGCACGAAGATCGTCACCATCCGCTATTACGAGAAAATCGGGCTTCTGCCCGCTCCGCCACGCACGGGCGGGAATTATCGCGCCTATTCAAAGATGCATCAGGAGCGGCTGAGCTTTATCAGGCGCTCCCGCGCTCTCGGCTTCACCCTCGACGAAATCCGGGAACTCCTCGAGCTATCAGCGGATACCGAGCGCGACTGCACCGACGTCGACCGGCTGGTCACCTCGCACCTTGTCGAGGTGGAGGACAAAATCGCCGACCTTCAGCGTCTCGCGAGCGAGCTCCGAAGGATGAAGGAGAGCTGCCGGGGCGGCACGATCGACGACTGCCGCATCATCGAGGCGCTCTCCTCGCAACCGTCCTTGCCCTAAGCGGCTTTCTGCGCCCCTTCCTCGGCAATCTTGGCAAGACGCGTGAGCAGGGACGCCGTACCTTTCAGGCGGTCTTCAGGCCGCGGCCAATCGCGTGACAGAACGATACGCTGGTCGGGACGGATTTTCGCCATCGAGCCCTGCTCGCCGATATAGCGCACGAGGCCACCGGGATTTGCGAACTCGTTGTTGCGGAAGGCGATCACCACGCCCTTCGGCCCGGCATCGACCTTTTCGACATTGGCTCTGCGGCACAACGATTTCACGTAGACCACCTTCAGAAGATGATCGACCTCATCCGGCAACGGCCCGAAGCGATCGATCATTTCCGCCCCAAAAGCATCGATGTCGCCTGCGTCTTCGAGATCTGCAAGGCGCCGATAAAGGCTCATGCGGAGTGTCAGGTCTGGGACGTAAGTCTCTGGAATCATGACCGCCATGCCGATCGTGATTTGCGGCGACCACTTGCCCTCGGCAAGCTCCTCGTCGCCTGCCTTGAGACTTGCCACCGCCTCCTCGAGCATCTGCTGATAAAGCTCGAAACCGACCTCCTTGATATGGCCGGACTGTTCTTCGCCGAGAAGATTGCCGGCGCCACGGATATCGAGATCGTGGCTGGCGAGCTGGAAGCCAGCGCCGAGCGAATCGAGGGACTGCAGGACCTTGAGACGCCGCTCGGCCGTCGTCGTCATGGTCTTCTTCGCCGGCACGGTGAAGTAGGCGTAGGCGCGGTTCTTGGACCGGCCGATGCGTCCGCGCAGCTGATAGAGCTGCGCCAGACCGAACATGTCGGCGCGATGGATGATGAGTGTGTTCGCGGTCGGAATGTCGAGGCCTGATTCCACGATCGTCGTCGACAGGAGGACGTCGTACTGGCCGTCGTAGAAGGCGTTCATCACCTGATCGAGCTCGCTCGCAGGCATTTGGCCATGCGCGACGGCAACCCGCGCCTCCGGCAGATTCTGGTCCAAAAATTCCTTCACTTCGGCAAGATCGGAAATCCGCGGCACAACGTAGAAGGACTGGCCTCCACGGAGGCGTTCGCGCAACAGAGCCTCGCGCACGATCAGGGGATCGAACGGCGAGATGAAGGTCCGCACCGCCAAACGGTCGACAGGCGGCGTCGCGATGATGGAGAGATCGCGCACGCCGGTGAGCGCGAGCTGCAGGGTGCGCGGGATCGGCGTCGCCGTCAGCGTCAGGACGTGCACGGCCGAGCGCAGCTCCTTCAGGCGTTCCTTGTGCTTGACGCCGAAATGCTGCTCCTCGTCGACGATGACGAGGCCGAGATCGCGGAAATTGACAGATTTCGCGAGAAGCGCGTGCGTGCCGACGACGATATCGATGGTGCCGTCGGCGAGCCCCGCCTTGACCCGCGCTTTCTCTGCCGTGCCGACGAGTCTGGAAAGGCTGCCGATGTGCAGCGGCAATCCGCGAAAACGCTCGACGAACGTTTTGTAGTGCTGTCGGGCGAGCAAGGTCGTCGGCACGACCACGGCAACCTGTTTGCCGCTGATCGCGGCGACGAACGCCGCCCTGAGCGCCACTTCGGTCTTGCCGAAACCGACATCGCCACAGACCAGCCGATCCATCGGCCGGCCGGAACCGAGATCGCCCATCGCGGCCTCGATCGCAGCATCCTGGTCATCCGTTTCCTCATAGGGAAAACGGGCTGCGAATTCTCCGTAGAGGCCGTCTGGCGCAATGAGCTTCTCACCCTGACGGATAAGCCGCGCTGCGGCCGTTTTGATGAGAGCGTCGGCAATTTCGCGGATGCGCTTCTTGAGCCGCGCCTTGCGGTTCTGCCAGGCGACGCCGCCGAGCTTGTCGAGCGCGGTCTCCGAACCTTCCGCGCCATAACGCGTCAGAAGATCGATATTTTCGACCGGCAGAAAGAGCTTGTCGCCACCCGCATAGACGAGCTGCAGGCAGTCATGCGGCGCACCCGCGGCCTCGATCGTAACGAGACCATCGAAACGCCCGATGCCGTGATCGACGTGGACGACGAGGTCGCCTTCCGAGAGGCTCGCAGCCTCGGTCAGAGCATCGGCGGCGCGTTTGCGCTTGCGTGCCGGGCGCACGAGGCGGTCGCCGAGCACATCCTGATCGCCAATGAAGACGCTGTCGGGCGTCTCGAAACCGGTTTCGAGCGGCATCACGGCCATGCCGGTGATGCCTTTGGCAAGCGCCTCCGTCTCAGCCCAGGTTTCGACCGGCTGCAGCCGCTCCATGCCGTGGTCGGTCAGGACCTGAATGAGACGGTCTCGCGCGCCCACGCTCCAGGTCGCAAGCACGATACGTTTGCCCGCCTTGCGGCGATCGGCGACATGCGCGACGAGCGCATCGAAGACATTGACGTCACCGGCCGCCCGTTCGGCGGCAAAGGTGCGGCCCGCCCTGCCCTCGACATCGTAGACGGAACCCGCATCGCCCGGTGATGCGAAAGGCGTCAGCCGGGCGGACGCATGATCGTCCACTTTGGCCTGCCATTCCTCGGGTGTCAGATAGAGGCTGTCGGGCGCCGCTGGCTTATAGGGCGCCGCGCCGGCGAGCTTCTGATCGGCGTTTTCCTTGCGCGCTTCGTAATGGTCGCCGATCTGCTCCCAGCGATCCTTGAGCGTATCTGCTGCCAGATGATCGACCGCCACCAGCGTGTCGCCGGCGTAATCGAGAACCGTCTCCAGCCGTTCATGGAAGAAGGCGAGCCAGTGCTCCATGCCCGCAAAGCGTCGCCCGGCGCTCACCGCCTCGTAAAGCGGATCGTCGCTCGTCACGGCGCCGAAGGCTTCGCGATAGTTCTGGCGAAAACGCGCGACGACCTCGTCATCGAGGATGATTTCGCTCGCAGGCAGGAGGTCGAGCCGCGAGACCTGTCCGGTCGTGCGTTGGTTCTCCGGATCGAAAGGCCGGATCGTCTCCAGCGTGTCGCCGAAGAAGTCACAGCGAATTGCCCCCATATCCCCTGGAGCGAAAAGGTCGACGATACCGCCACGCACGGCATATTCGCCAACGGCCCGAACCGTCGGTACACGTTCAAAACCATCGGCCGCCAGACGCGCGACCAACCCTTCCATGGGCGTCACGTCACCAGCGCCGGCACTCCACACATGCCGCGCCACCCACTCATGCGGCGGCACCCGTTGAATGGTCGCATTGGCCGTCGTCAGAAGGATGAGCGGCGCCTGCGGACCTGCATCGACGAGTGCCTTCAGTGTCGCCATCCGGCGCGCCACGACGTCGGCGTTGGGCGAGACACGGTCATACGGCAGACAGTCCCAGGCCGGAAACGTCAGGCGCCGGATATCCGGCGCAAAGAAACGCAGGCTCTCTTTCGCCATCTCCAGATGACGCGCGTCCCGCGCAACGAACGTGACCGGCAGGCGGCGCAAACGCACGAGATCGGCAAGGACGCGCCCCTCCAACCCGTCCGGTACACCGGACAGGGTGAGATGGCGGTTTTCCGCCAGAAGATCGCTCAGCCGCTCAGCGCTGGAGGATTTCGACATCCGAATTTCGTTCTCTTTTGTGGAAGGCAATCAATCCTGAAATCATCGCGCTCTGATGCTCGGCCGGCACCTCTTCGCGCCCGACGATCCAGCTGTAGAGAGCGAGATCCGGCAGTTCGAGGAGCCGCTCGAATTCCGCAAGTTGCCGCTCGTCGGCAGATGGCAAAACACTGTCGCCGAAGCGCCCGACGAGAAGGTCCAGCTCGCGCGTACCGCGGCGCCAGGCACGAAAATGGGCGCGTCGGCGCCGCTCTTCAAATTTTTCGTCTGCCATATCGGGTGTCACATTCCTTATGGGCGGGAGCTCATGCCCCACCAAGATTTATCCACTCAGACCAAGCGGGCAAGAGATGCATCTTGCCGCCGCGCGCAGCGCAAGGCAGGAAGATGTATGCGCCCCGCCCTTCTCGATCCGCTTTTTGCAGAGGCCGCCTCGCTGCCGGGGGTGGGACCGAAAGTGGAGAAGCTTCTCGCACGGGTGACCGGTGTGGCCGAGGGGCCACCCCTTGTGCGCGACCTGCTCTTCCATCTGCCGGTTTCAGCGATAGCGCGACAGCAGATCGCTAGCCTGGACGAGCTTCCACAGCAAGGCCATGTCGTCGTAACCGGCAAAGTGGAGCATCACGAAGCGCCGCGCCGGCATTCACGCGCGCCTTATCGCGTCATTCTCGACGACGGCCGCGGCACCGTCGAGCTCATCTTTTTCAACATTCGCAGCCAGTGGATCGAAAAGATCCTGCCTCTCGGGGCGACCCGCACGGTTTCGGGACGCCTCGACTGGTTCGATTATCGCGCCCAGATCGTACATCCGGAGGTGATGGAGCCAGGCGCGGCCGACAAGATCCAGATGGTCGAGCCGATCTACCCGCTGACGGAGGGTCTGTCCTCCCGGGTCCTCGGCAAAATCATACGGGCAGCGCTCGAAAGGGCGCCGACATTGCCGGAATGGATTACGTCAGACCTGATGGCGCGAGAGAAATGGCCCTCGCTCACCGAGGCTCTCGCGACGATGCACCGGCCGCAGGAGGCCGCAGCCCTCCTGCCCGAAGCGCCTGCCTGGCGGCGCCTCGCCTTCGACGAATTGCTGGCAAGCCAGCTCGCCCTCGGGCTGGTGCGCCGAAGCGCTCGCAAGACTGCTGGCAAAGCGCGCCATTTCTCTGGCGACCGCGCCGCAAAGCTGCACGAGCTCTTGCCCTTTGCGCTAACGCAAGCCCAGCAGGATGCCGTCACCCACATCCGCAAGGATCTGCGTTCGCCGGAGCGGATGCTGCGTCTCCTCCAAGGCGACGTCGGTTCCGGCAAGACGCTGGTCGCACTGACCGCGATGCTCGATGTCAGCGAAGATGGCGGACAAGCGGCCTTGATGGCACCGACCGAGATCCTGGCACGGCAACATTTTGCGACGATCGCGCCGCTTGCCGAATCGATCGGGCTGACGACGGCCCTTTTCACCGGCAAGGATATCGCCGGCCGCGGCGAGAAACTTGCAGCGCTCGCAGCCGGTGACATCGATATCGCGATCGGCACACACGCCCTCTTTCAGGAGAGCGTCACTTTCAAAGACCTCGGTCTCGTCATCGTCGACGAGCAGCATCGCTTCGGCGTCCACCAGCGCATGCTCTTATCGGCCAAAGGGAGCGCGCCGGACCTTCTCGTCATGACGGCAACCCCGATCCCGCGCACCCTCGTCCTCACCTATTTCGGCGACATGGAAATTTCCGAGCTGCGCGAAAAGCCGGCAGGACGGCGCCCCATCGACACGCGTGTCGCCCCCTCCGAACGGCTCGCAGAAGTGAAAGAGAGAATCCGTTCCGCCGTCGACAAAGGGGAAAAGGTCTATTGGGTCTGCCCGCTCGTCGAAGAATCGGAATCGCTCGACGTGGCGGCGGCGGAAGAGCGCTTTCGCGACCTCGAAAAGATGTTCGGATCGCGGGCCCTGCTGCTCCACGGGCGCATGAAGGCTGCCGAAAAGGCCGCAGCGATGCAGCGTTTCCGAGAGGCGGGCGGCGCCGTTCTCGTAGCGACCACGGTGATCGAGGTCGGCGTCGATGTCCCGGATGCCTCCATCATTGTCATCGAACATGCCGAACGTTTCGGCCTCGCCCAGCTTCATCAGCTGCGCGGTCGGGTCGGGCGCGGCGACAAGCCCTCGAGCTGTCTCCTGCTCTACAAGCCGCCCTTGAGCGAAACGGCCCGCGAACGGCTCAAGGTGATGCGGGAAACGAATGACGGCTTCGTCATCGCCGAAGCGGATCTGAAGCTTCGCGGCGAAGGCGACCTTCTCGGCACGCGCCAGTCCGGCATGCCCGGTTTCCGGCTCGCCCGGCCGGAATTCCACGGTGATCTCCTCGCGCTCGCGAGAGACGAGGCAAAGCTCATCCTCGCCCGTGAAGAAAAGGGCGGATATGCCGGTCGCGAGGCCGTCCGATGTCTTCTCTATCTTTTCGGAAGAGACGAAGCGATCCGGCTTATGCGCTCGGGCTGAGCGCATAAGCGCAGGAGACGTGCGGGAATGCCCTCTCGTCTATTCCGCCGCCTCTCTCTCATTATCTACCGCTTCCTTGGCCTCGCGGGCGAGAGCTTTGGTCTTGCGATGATATTCCGGGGCGACAAGGCCTGCAGAAATGACGAGCTTGGCCCCCTCCTCGACGGTCATATCGAGCAGAATGACATCCTGGCGCGGCACAATGAGCAGAAAGCCTGAGGTCGGATTTGGCGTCGTCGGCAGAAAGACGGCCATCGTATCCGTATCGCTTTCCTGGAGACGCTCGGCGATCTCCCCCTTCGTGTCGGTCGCGATGAAGACCAGCGCCCACAGCCCGCGCCGCGGATATTCGATCAGCCCGACCTGCTGAAACGAGCGGCTCGATTGTGAAAGGGCGGTCTCGAAGATCTGCTTCAGCGCCCGGTAAAGGTTCCGCACGAGCGGCATACGATCGAGGAGGAGCTCCCCGTACGCGACAATCGTGCGCCCGACCAGGTTGGCTGTCAGGAAGCCCAGCATCGTCAGAAGGAAGATAGCGACGATGAGCCCGAAACCCGGAACCGAGAAGGGCAGATAATTGTCGGGATTGTAAGCGTGGGGGATGAGTGGCTTCACCCATCCGTCCACCCAGGCCACGAAAGCCCAGGTGAGATAAAACGTGATGCCGATCGGCGCGGCAACGACGATACCGGTCAGGAAATAGTTGCGAAGCCTGAGCCCCGCTTTCGAGTGCCGCCGCTGCGGCTTTGCCCCCCGCTCTGCGTCCTCGGTTTCCATCCACAAAACCCCACTGGCGAAGGTGCCAGGTCACCCATCATAACGCCCGTCGCGCCGGACCGCGCGCGAAAATTTTGGGCTCTATTCGACCGTCACGGACTTGGCGAGATTGCGGGGCTGGTCGACGTCTGTGCCCATAAAAACCGCGGTATGGTAGGCCAAAAGCTGCACCGGCACGGCATATACGATGGGCGCGATCGCGGCCGGCATGCTCGGCAGGATCAGGGTCTTCATCGTGTCGACAGCAGCGCTCCGCGCGCCCTCTTCGTCCGTCAGCAGAATGATTCGCCCGCCGCGCGCCGCGACTTCCTGCATATTGGAGACGGTCTTGTCGAAGACCTTGTCGTAAGGCGCCACCACGATGACCGGCATCGTCTCATCGATGAGCGCGATCGGCCCATGCTTCAGTTCGCCCGCCGCATAGCCCTCGGCATGAATATAGGAGATTTCCTTGAGCTTCAGAGCGCCTTCGAGCGCCAGAGGAAAGCTCTTGCCGCGACCAAGGTAGAGCACATGTTTGACGCGCGACAGCTCTTTCGCCAGCCCCTCGATCTCGTCCTCGAGCTTGAGAGCCTGCGAAAGATGCCGCGGCATCTCAATTGCAGCCTGAACGAGCTGTTCTTCGTCTTCGCGCGAGAGATGTCCGCGTTGACGTCCGGCGCCGATTGCAAGCGCGAGGAGTGTCGTAAGCTGGCAGGTGAACGCTTTCGTCGAGGCGACGCCAATCTCGGGTCCGGCGAGTGTCGGCAGAATGTAATCGGCCTCGCGCGCGATCGTGGATGTCGGCACGTTGACGATCGCACCGATCTTCTGCCCATGCTCCCGGCAGTAGCGGAGCGAGGCGAGCGTGTCGGCCGTCTCCCCCGATTGCGAGATGAAGAGCGACAGCCCCTTATCGCCGAGAGGAACCTCCCGGTAGCGGAACTCCGAAGCGATATCGAGATCGACCGGCAGGCGAGCCAACTGCTCAAACCAATATTGGCCCACAAGCGCCGCGTAAAACGCCGTTCCGCAGGCCGACATGGCGAGACGGTCGAGCCCCGCAAAATCGATCTCGGCCCCCTCTGGCAGCGCCACGCGGCGTTCAGCGAAATCCACGTAATGGCCGAGAGTATGCGCCACGACCTCGGGCTGCTCGTAAATCTCCTTGAGCATGAAGTGCCGATGATTGCCCTTGTCGACCATCAAGTTCGAGGCGACGAAATGCTGGACCGGTCGCCGCACTTCGGCGCCGTTCTCATCATAGATGGTGACGCTCTTACGCCGCACGACCGCCCAATCGCCGTCTTCCAGATAGGTGATCCGGTTGGTGAACGGGGCAAGCGCGATGGCGTCGGAGCCGAGATACATCTCGCCGTCGCCATAGCCGATGGCGAGCGGACTGCCCCGGCGTGCCGCGATGAGAAGGTCGTCCTCACGCGCAAAAAGGATGGCGAGAGCGAAGGCACCTTCGAGTTTTGCCAGCGTCTCCGCCGCGGCCGCCACGGGATCGAGCCCGCGGGCGAGCGCCAGAGTGATGAGATGCGCGACGACTTCCGTGTCGGTCTCGGTCTGAAGCGCCCGTCCGGCGGCCCGGATCTCGGCCCGCAATTCCTGAAAATTCTCGATGATGCCGTTGTGGACGACGGCAACGCTTTCCGTTGCATGCGGATGCGCGTTGACTTCCGTTGGCGCCCCATGCGTCGCCCAGCGCGTATGGCCAATGCCGATCAAACCGGAAAGGGGGTGCTGATGCAGGCGGTTTTCGAGATTGACGAGCTTTCCCTTGGCGCGCTCGCGCGTGAGCTCCTTGTTCTCCAGCGTCGCGACACCTGCCGAATCGTATCCTCGGTATTCAAGCCGCTTGAGCGCATCCAACAGCCGCGGGGCGACCGGGGTCGTTCCGACGATTCCGACAATGCCACACATATCCAGAAATACTCCCCTTCCAGCGGCGCGATCATGCCGAAACAGACCGCACCGAGAAAATCAATTGCCGTGACACAGTGTGACGAAAACGCCCTGCACTTCGGTGCTCGGGTTCACTTTTTCACGTGGCGCGCCCGAAAAGATTTAGCCCAATCCGGCTTCTGCACCTGTCGGCCGCGCGCAATTGCGAGCGCGTCCGGCGCGACGTCATCGGTAATCACGCTGCCGGAACCGACATAAGCGCCGTCTCCGATAGAGACCGGTGCCACCAGAGACGAATTGGAACCGATAAAGGCCCCCTCTCCGATCTGCGTGCGCGATTTGCTGAAGCCGTCGTAATTGCAGGTGATGGTGCCGGCCCCGATATTGGTTCCGGCGCCAACGGAGGCATCCCCGAGATAGGTCAGATGGTTGACCTTCGCGCCATCGCCCAGCGTCGTTGCCTTCACCTCGCAGAAATTCCCGACCTTCGCTCTCGCGCCGACATCGGCTCCCGGCCGCAGGCGGGCAAACGGCCCGATCTCTGCCCCGGCTTTCACGACACAGCCTTCAAGGTGCGAAAAGCCATGGATCCTGACCCCGTCTTCAACGCGAACCCCTGGGCCGAAGAAGACGTTCGGCTCGACGGTCACGTCGCGACCAAGCACGGTATCGTGCGAAAAGAAGACGGTCTCCGGCGCAACGAGGCTGACGCCCTCCACCATCGCCTGTCGGCGGCGGGCGCTTTGAAAGCGCGCTTCGGCCTCCGCAAGCTGCGCTCTGTCGTTAACGCCGAAGACCTCGTCGAAGGCGATCTCAGCGGCTTTGACCGAGAAACCTCTCTGATTGGCGATCGCAACCGCATCCGTCAGATAGAACTCGCCCTGTGCGTTGTTGCTGTCGATCGCCTCGAGCAGGGAGAGCATGTCGGCCGCACGGAACGCCATCAGGCCCGCATTGCAGAGCCCGATCTTCTTCTCTTCCGGTGAGGCATCCTTGTCTTCACGGATCGCGAGAAGGCGGCCCTCTTCGGTGATGAGCCTGCCGTAACCTGCAGGGGACGGCGGACGCATGCCTGCAACGGCGAGCGCGGCCCCCTCGTCAATGAGACCGGCGAGGCACGAAACCGTCTCAGCCGTCACGAAAGGCGTGTCTCCGAAAAGAACCAGCACCACGCCTTCGGCACGCTCCAGAAGCGGACGCGTCTGCATGACGGCATGCCCCGTGCCGCGTCTCTCCTCCTGCACGAAAACTTCGGCCTGCGGCATTTCTTGGGTGACCAGGGCCCGCACAGAATCGTGTCCCGGACCTACGACGACGCCGAGATGCGCCGCCCCGGCCGCCTGGGCCGCCCGCATCGCAAAAGCCAGCATCGGAAGCCCGCCGATCGGGTGTAGAACTTTTGGATAGGCCGAGCGCATACGGGTGCCCTCGCCCGCAGCCAGAATGATGGTCGTAAGCTGAGACATATGTCCCTTTCCTGATGCAGCGCCGCTTGAGGAGCCGCAGCTTGCGCAAATTCTGCCAGCCCGTTAGCGCAGGTACGTCGAAGCCGAAAGCCCCTCCGAACCGATGCAAGCTTCCTCAAACCGCCTGCGAGACATCACTCTTCTGGCGCTCATGCCGCTGTTCTTCTCGTCAAATCTCGTGATCGGACGCGCAGCGGTGAGCACGGTCGAGCCGTTCACCCTCGCCTTCTTGCGCTGGACGGTGGCCCTTCTTCTGCTCCTCCCGCTCGCCGCCGCGGGATTGAGCCAACACCGCAAGACGCTGATGGAAAACTGGCGTCTGCTTCTTGTTCTTGGCTTTCTCGGCATGGGTGTGTGCGGGGCGATCGTCTATCTCGCTCTCCGCCACACCAACGCCACCAACGCCACATTGATCTACACCTCGTCCGGTGTGATGATCCTGGTTCTGGAATGGCTGTTTCGCGGCAAGCGTATTGCGCTGCGCCAGGCGCTTGGCGTGGCCCTCGCATTCATCGGCGTTGCCGTCATCGTGCTGCGGGGAGATCTCGGCCAGCTCATCGCACTCGAATTGAATGCCGGTGATCTGTTGATCGCGCTGTGCGCCTTCTCGTGGGCCGTCTATTCGGTTCTGTTGCGTCGAGGCTCCCTTCACACCGTCCCGACCCTGCCGCTGTTTACAGCCATCGTCGCCGCCGGCGCGGTCGTTTTGCTGCCGTTCTTTGCGGTGGAAGCGGTCGTGCGCGAGGCCTTTCCTTCAACCTTGGCCGCATGGCTCTCGATTGCGGGCCTCGCCTTCATCTCCTCGGTCCTCGCCTTTCTCGCCTATCAGCACGGCGTCAAAGTGTTTGGACCGGGCGTCACCGGCATGTTCCTCTACCTGCTGCCACCCTATGGCGTCCTGCTCGCAATGATCTTCCTTGGAGAGGAATTTCACACCTATCACGCGCTCGGGCTGGCCCTGGTTCTGCCGGGCTTGATGCTCGCGACCCTGCCGTCCACATGGCCGCGGCCGTGGCACGGCATCCGGCGATGGACAAAAGCCCGGCATACGGGGCTACCCTGAACCAAAACGGCTTGACCCGCACCAACGGCTTCCATAGGGTCCGCCCGCGCTGAGAGCCCTTAGCTCAGCCGGTAGAGCAACTGACTTTTAATCAGTAGGTCGTGGGTTCGAGTCCCACAGGGCTCACCATTACCTATCTGTCCGATGCGGCGACATGGGTAAGCGATCGCGCCCGAGACATGCATGGGTGAGGAATCTCGACCTTCTCGTCTCCTGCGAGCTGAGAGCCATGAGAGCGTCGCCGCCGTCGGATCACATACTTGTGTAGATGCGTCAGGCCACGGCCTCCAAGGTCACCGTAGGCCTATTTGGTAACCCCTACACTGGAATCGGTACTCGACTGTTTGCTTTTCTGATGGCAGGAATTATGTCATCGCCGGAAGTGAGCGCACCGACTTGGCGCCTGCATTCGAACTGGTAGCTCCTAGATGATCGATCTTCGCCTTCCCTCCCCGGCAACGGGGCGTCGTACCTTTCCTATGCGCGCCGCGCTCGCATTGGCGCTGGCGCTCGCACCTGCCACGGTCTTGGCTCAGGGAGCGCCGGGAGCTGGCGGCCCGCCGGCCGTTAACATCGAGCAGGTTCGCCTCGGTGACGTGACCGAGCAGCAGGTCTTCACCGGCCGGATCGAAGCTGCGGAAAGCGTCGAAATCCGGGCGCGCGTGCAAGGATATCTCGGAGAGCGTCAATTTGAAGAAGGCGCCGAGGTCGAAAAAGGCCAGGTGCTCTTCACTATCGATGCAGCACCTTATGAAGCAGCGGTTTCTCAGGCCGAGGCGGCCGTCCAGAATGCGCGTGCGGCCCTCGAGCTCAACAATCTGAGCTACGAACGGCAGCAGACACTGCGCGAGCGCAACACCGGCTCGCAGGCCGCGCTCGACGAAGCACGCGCCAACCGAGATCAGGCGGAGGCAACCCTTCGTCAGAACGAAGCAGCTCTCAAACTGGCGCAGCTCGATCTTGGGTACACGAAAATCACGGCCCCAATCAGCGGGCGCATCGGCGTCGCGGCCTTTTCCGAAGGCGCGTTCATCGGTCCCGACAGCGGCGCGCTTGCACGCATCGTGCAGCAAGATCCGATGCGCGTGGCCTTCCCGGTGCCGCAGCGTCGTTTGATCAATATCGGTCAGACAGAGAACCAAAGGGATGAGGTCGTCATCAAGCTGCGTCTTGCCGACGGCAGCATCTACGACCAAGAGGGCGAGATTCTCTTCACCAACATCGAAGCGAACGAGGGTACGGATTCAGTGATGGTGCGGGCTCGCGTCCCCAATCCGGACCGAGTTTTGTACGACAAGCAGCTCGTCGATGTGATCGTCGCCGCACGCAAGCCCGAAGAAAAGCTCCTGATGCCGCAATCGGCTATGCTCATCGATCAGCAGGGCACCTACACCCTCGTCGTCAACGACAAGAACAAGGTCGAGCAGCGTCGTATCGAAACGGGCGAGCAGCGCGGTCCGGCGGTGGTCGTCACCGAAGGCCTGGAGGCCGGGGACAGGGTGATCGTCGCAGGCCAGCAAAAAGCTCAACCGGGCATGCAGGTCGAACCGCAGGACGTTACCCCGAAGGAGCAGGCGTCGACCTCAGCTCCCTCGACGAACCAGTAAGCCGCAGCGCGTGACACTTTGAAGGCCCACACGGCATGATTTTTGACGTCTTCATCCGCCGGCCGCGACTGGCCTTCGTCATCTCGATTCTGATCACACTGGTCGGACTCATCTCGATCGCAGTGATTCCGGTCGCCCAATACCCAGACATCGCGCCTCCGACGATCAGCGTGTCTACGCAGTATATCGGCGCAAGTGCCGAAACCGTCGAACAGGCCATCGCGCAGCCACTCGAAAGTGCCATCAACGGCGTCGAGGACATGCGCTACATGAAATCGACGTCGAGCTCGGACGGTTCCTACGAGCTGAACGTCACTTTCGAACTTGGCACAGACCCGGACGTTGCAGCGATCAACGTGCAAAACCGCGTGGCTCAGGTCGAAAGCCAGCTGCCCGCGGAAGTGCGCTCGGTCGGCATCAATGTGGCGCGGGCTTCGCGCGACCAGCTCCAGGTCTTTCTGTTCTATTCGCCGGATGATCGCTTCGACGAATTGTTCATCGCGAACTTCGTCGGCCTCAACGTCATCGACGAGCTGAAACGCGTTAACGGCGTCGGCAACGTTCAGGTCTTTGGCGAACGCGATTACGCTATGCGGATCTGGCTTGATCCGCAGAAACTCAGCAATCTGGAGCTGACGCCGGCCGATATTGCGGCTGCGGTGGAATCGCAGAACGTCCAGGCGGCCGCCGGCAAGATCGGTGCCGCTCCGCTCGTGGACGCGCAGCGACTCGAGCTGACGATCAATACCAAGGGGCGCCTGAGCGACGCAGAAGAATTTCGCAACATCATCCTCCGCTCCAATCCAGACGGCTCCGTCGTGCGTCTGGGTGATGTTGCCCGGGTCGAGCTTGCGTCTGAGAGTTATGGTGTCATTGCCCGTTACAACGGCAAGCCGATGGCCGCCGTCGCCACCTATCTCTCCCCTGGCGCCAATGCGGTGACGGTCGCGACAAACGTCACGAAGCGGCTCGAAGAGCTGTCAGAGCGCTTCCCCGAGGGGCTCGAGTACCAATACATCTACAATGCGTCCGACTTCGTCGGAGCGATGATCGAGAAGGTTGTCTCGACCCTCATTGAGGCCTTCGTTCTCGTTGCGATCGTCGTGTTTATCTTCATCGGACGTTTCCGCGCGACCCTCATTCCGATGATCGCCGTGCCTGTTGCCATCATCGGCGCGCTGGCGATCATGTATGCCTTCGGCTACAGCGCGAACACGATCTCGCTTCTCGCTCTCGTGCTCGCCATCGGTATCGTTGTCGACGACGCCATCATCGTCGTTGAGAACGTCGAACGCGTGATGGAGGAGGATCCGCATCTCTCGCCGAATGAGGCCACTCATAAGGCGATGAGCGAAATCGTCGGGCCGATCGTCGCCATCACTCTGGTGTTGTTGTCGGTGTTCGTTCCGGTCGCCTTCCTGCCGGGCTCCTCAGGCGCTCTCTTTCGCCAGTTTGCCGTCGCGATCTCCGCGGCCATGGTGATTTCGGCCATCAACGCGCTGACCTTGTCGCCTGCGCTTTGCGCACTCTTCCTTCGGACGGGCGAACCAATCCGGATCATGCGCGGCATCACCCATGCCGTCGACAAGGTCGGACATGGCTATGCCTGGATCATCAGCAAGCTGATGCGGGTTTCCGTGGTGTCGCTCGTTATCCTCGCCGTTCTCGGCGCGGCCACGGGCTACATGTTCCTGCGCACGCCGGCTGGCTTTCTCCCGAATGAAGACAAGGGCTTCGTCATTGTCATCATGAACCTGCCGCCGGGAGCATCGCTGAACCGCACGGATATCGCAGCGAAAAAGGCAGAAGCCATCATCCGTCAGGATCCGGGCGTGGAGAGCATCGGCACCGTCCTGGGCTTCGACCTTTTGGGCGGCGGCGCGGCCTCGAATGCCGGCCTCATGTTCCTGCGGTTGAAGCCATACGACGAACGTACGACCCCCGACCTTGCAATCGGCTCCGTCATTGGCCGGCTCTATGGTGGTCTGTCGACCATTCCGGACGCCCAGTTCATTCCCCTGCAACCACCGGCAATTTCGGGCGTCGGCTCGTTCGGCGGGTTCGAGTTTGTGCTCGAAGCTCTGCAGGGGCAGGAACCCTCCGAGCTTGCAGCCGTGATGCGCGGCCTCCTGGTCCAGGCCAACCAGCAGCCGCAACTGACCCGGGTCTACGCGAACTTTGAAGCCGAAACGCCACAGATTCGGTTGGATATCGATCGCACGAAGGCGCAGACGCTCGGCGTACCGATCAACGAGATCTTCGCCGCCCTGCAATCCACCTTCGGCGGGTACTATATCAACGATTTCAATCTGTTCGGCCGCACCTGGACGGTCCGCATGCAGGCGGAGAAGGAATACCGCACGTCGATCGATGACATCTACGACATCGAAGTGCGCAACAATTCCGGCGAGATGGTACCGCTTTCCACCTTCGCACGCGCCGAGCTGACCGTCGGCCCACGCAGCCTGACGCGCTACAACAACTATCGCTCGGTCTCCATCCAGGGCTCCCCCGCCCCAGGCTTTGGCGACGGTGACGCGACCGACGCCATGGAACAGGTGGCGAAATCCCTTCCGAGTGGCTACGGCTATGAATGGACGGGCCAGGCGCTCGAACAGAAGCAATCGGCAGGACAGACACCGATCGTTCTTGGCGCGGCCGTCGTCTTTGCCTTCTTGTTTCTGGTCGCTCTTTACGAGAGCTGGAACGTGCCGATCCCGGTGCTGCTGTCGACAGTCAGCGCCATGTTCGGGGCCATATTTGCGATCTGGTGGGTCGGCGCCAACTTCAGCCTCTATGCGCAGATCGGTGTCGTCGTTCTGATTGCGCTGTCAGCGAAGAACGCCATCCTGATCAACGCATTTGCGCTCGAACAACGCGAGTTCGGCATGGATCTGCACGACGCCGCCGTCGAAGGCGCCCGGTTGCGTTTCCGCCCGGTGATGATGACGAGCTTCGCCTTTATCGCTGGCCTCGTCCCGCTGGTCCGGGCAACGGGGCCCGGTGCGGGATCCATGCATGCGGTGGGTATTCCGGTCTTCGCCGGCATGATCGGCGCCGCGACGATTGGCATCTTCCTGATCCCGCTCCTCTTCGGCGTCTTCCAGTGGATGCGCGAAAAGACCGGATGGAAGCCGCATCATCCCCCGGCGTCCGAACGGGGCGAAGAAAGCACGGCGCCTGCCGAATAAAACCGAAAAATCAGATCGCGGGCTCGTTCAGCCCGCGATCTCAATTTTGAAACACGTCGCTTATCAAGACGAGGCTGAGGCCTCACGCTAACCGGCGGCGTCAGCAGCCTGCAACTCGGCCGGCCGAACCTCTCTCTTGCGGATCCGGAAGGTCTGAAACGGGCCGTTCAGCACCAGACCCTTCGCGTCGTCGCGATGCGCGAGACCTTCCTCGACCAGTCCGTCCATCACCCAGTTGGGGAGCGCGCTCCGGGGCGTGTGCGCGTAGAGTTCGAGCAGGATTGTCTGGTAGAGGGACGTTTCGGTCATTGCGCCAAGGCCTCCGCTATGTCGTGGGAACGCAGAACAACGCAACTGACTGGCCCCAAGATAGCTGAGTCGGCGTCAAGATCGTATCCGCCCCGAGCGGCTACCTGCGCTACAGCCACCCTTCCGATTCACGCGGAAGTGAAGAGGCGCGCAGACGCAAGCTGAAGGTCGTCGCAACGCAGCTAACCCCGGGGCCTCGCAGGCTTTCGGAGAGCGGCGAGAATTCGACTTCTTAACGACAACCCCTTCTTCACGGAACTGAACGGCGGGTTAACGAATTGTCCTGTCGAAGTTCTTGAAGAGGTGCAATCCCATGGTCAGTCTGAAAGCAGGCTGGGGGCGAAACCTGGCAGTTGTTGCAACAGGTATTATGGCGACGGTGCTGATCGGCACGGTCCAAGTGAACTCGTTGAACGCACCTCTTCCAAAAGCCCTTCCTCAGGCAGCGCCGAAAGCCGATCGGTTGGATCTGGTCGCCTACCACCCCGAGCCGCGTTCGCTCACCAAGGGCCAGGAAGATGCCGTGCGCGGCGCAGTCGAAACCTTTGTCTGGGGTCTCTCAAACAAGCAGCCCAAAGCCGTCTGGCGCTTTGCGACGGAGTACGAGCAGGATCGCTTTGGAACCGAGGAAGCGGCTTATACGTTCTTTTCAAAGATCCACCCGCCGCTTGTCTATGCGAAGCGGCTGACAGTGGACAGTGTCACCCAGGATGGCGAGGCAACCATGGTGAAGACCTATGTGCGAGACCGCATTGGCTTGCAATGGTCCGCCGATTTTGCTCTCCTGCAAGATGACGCAGGCGACTGGAAAATCGTTGACTGCAAACTGAGGCCGGCTCCGGGAGAATTGATCTGATGCCGAAAGCACGTGCAAAAGCCATCGCCGTTCAGGCCGACAAGGAGGCCCGAAGTGCGCAGCTCTTCTGGTGGAGCTCTTTGGGCGCTGTAGCGGCAATCGCTCTCGCCGCCGCCATCAGCCGCTAAGTTCTGGAACGTCGAAGCCCCGGTATCGCCGGGGCTTTTTCATATCGGCCGTGCAATCGGCTCTACCGCACGCGCGAGTGAATGGAGCTGGCCGTTACGGCGCTCCCCTCTCCCAATTCTCCCGCACCTCCGCCACATAATCCGTATAGCGTCCTTCGCTGATCGCCTGCCGGGCTTCTTTCATGAGCGTCTGGTAATAGGCGAGGTTCGACCAGGTCAGCAGCATCGCCCCGAGCGTCTCCTGCGTACGGAAGAGATGATGAAGATAGGCGCGGGAATAATCGCGCGCCGCGGGGCAATCGCTCGAAGGGTCGAGCGGACTTAAGTCCTCCGCGTGCTTGGCATTGCGCATATTGAGGCGTCCGTAGCGCGTAAACGCCTGGCCGTGCCGTCCCGCGCGGGTCGGCATCACGCAATCGAACATATCGATGCCGCGCGCGATCGACAGCAGAATATCCTCAGGTGTCCCGACGCCCATCAGGTAGCGAGGCGCCTCGTCTGGCAGTGCGGGCACCGTCTCCTGGAGAATTTCCAGCATGACCGCCTGCGGTTCGCCGACGGCGAGGCCCCCGACTGCATAGCCATGAAAACCAATCTGGCGCAGCCCCTCGGCTGATCGCAATCGCAAATCGGCCTGGTCTCCGCCCTGCACGATCCCAAAAAGTGCCCTGCCGGGTTCGCCATTAAACGCCGCCTTCGAGCGTTCCCCCCAACGCAGCGACAATTCCATCGCCCGCTCGACCTCGGAATAGTCCGCCGGCAATTTCAGGCATTCGTCGAGCTGCATGGTGATATCGGCGCCGAGGAGCCCCTGAATCTCCACGGAGCGCTCGGGCGTCAGACGGTGTGTCGATCCGTCGACATGCGATTTGAACGTGACGCCGTCCTCGTCGAGCTTCGTCAGCTGGGCGAGCGACATGACCTGAAAGCCGCCGGAATCCGTGAGGATCGGATGCGGCCACCGCATGAAGGAATGCAGCCCGCCCAGCCGTGCCACGCGCTCCGCGCCCGGCCGCAGCATCAGGTGATAGGTGTTGCCAAGGACTATATCGGCCCCAAGCTCCCTCACCTGCTCGGGATACATGGCTTTCACGGTGGCCTGCGTCCCGACCGGCATGAAGGCGGGTGTGCGGATGAGGCCGCGCGGCATGGAGATCGTGCCGCGACGGGCATTCCCGTCGCGCGCCTGAAGAGTGAACGAGAATTCGGTCATTTGGGCCTGATGGAGGGCGTCGCGGGTTCGAGCAGCGAGGCATCGCCGTAGGAATAGAAACGATATTCGTCTTCGATCGCATGCGCGTAAGCGGCCTTCATACGATCGAGGCCTGAAAACGCAGAGACGAGCATGAACAGCGTCGAGCGAGGCAGGTGAAAATTCGTGAAAAGCCGGTCGATGATGCGGAAGCGATAACCCGGCGTAATGAAAATCCCGGTCTTGCCGGAAAACGGCTGCAGAACACCATTCTCGTCGCCGGCGCTTTCGAGGATACGCAGGGCCGTTGTCCCGATCGCGACAACGCGCCCGCCACGCCGGCGTGTCTGGTTGACGGCTTCCGCCGTCTCCTCGCTCACCTCGCCCCACTCTTCGTGCATGACGTGGTCGTCCGTCTCTTCGCTTTTCACCGGCAGAAACGTGCCGGCCCCCACATGCAGCGTCACCAGACGGCGCTCGATGCCCTTGTCAGCGAGAGCGGCAAAAAGATTGTCCGTGAAATGCAGCCCTGCCGTCGGCGCAGCGACAGCGCCCTCCTTCGCCGCATAGACCGTCTGATAATCTTCCAGATCGGCCGCATCGGCCTGTCGGCGCGAGGCGATGTAAGGCGGAAGCGGCATAGCCCCCTGGCCGTGGATGGCTTCGTCGAGCACCGGCCCGGCAAGCGAAAAGCCGAGTGTGATGGTACCGGCCTCGCCTTTCTCGACAACGCGCGCCTCGAGCGTTCCGGCAAGACAGGTCTCGTCCTCCCCACCGAAACGAAGCATATCGCCGGGCTTCAGTTTGCGGCCCGGCTTGGCGAGTGCCATCCAATGGGATTGATCCAGCCGCTCGATGAGGGTCGCTTCCACGCGGATCGTCTGACCGTCCGGCGTGCGCGGGAGACGGCGTCCGGCGAGCCGCGCCGGAATGACGGCCGTGTCGTTCAAGACGAGGAGATCACCGGGCTCCAAAAGTGCGGGAAGATCGAAGACCCGGAGATCGCGGAAAGGCCCTTCAGAGGGCACGACGAGGAGCCGCGCGGAATCGCGCGGCCGCGCCGGACGAAGCGCGATCCGCTCTTCCGGCAACTCGAAATCGAAAGCATCGATACGCATGGGAAAAGGCAGCGGCGAGAGGCCGCCGCCAAATTATCAGGCGTCTGCGGCGACCTTGATCGACTGGACGGTGTCAGGCTGCCGCGGCGGCTCGCCCTTGTTGATCTGATCGACGACATCCATGCCGTCAACCACTTCGCCCCAGACGGTGTACTGGCGATCGAGCCACGGGGCCTCGGCAAAGCAGATGAAGAACTGGCTGTCGCCGGAATTGGGATCCATGGCGCGCGCCATCGAAACGGTACCACGCGTGTGCTTCTCCGACGAGAATTCCGCTTTGAGCTTCTTGCCGGATCCGCCCGTGCCGTTGCCCTGGGGGCAGCCGGTCTGGGCCATGAAACCGTCGATCACGCGGTGGAACTTCACACCGTCATAGAAGCCGTCGCGCACGAGCTCCTTGATCCGCGCCACATGGTTGGGCGCGAGGTCCGGGCGCATGGCGATGGTCACCTGCCCCTTGCTGGTTTCCATGATGAGTGTGTCTTCGGGCTGGGCGGCCATTCGAATCTCCCTGAGTTGGAGGTCTCGGGTAAGGTGCCTATTGGTCTGCGGCAACCTTCATGCTGATGATCTTATCGGGGTTGTCCACTTTGCCATTGGCACTGGAACTTCCCTTTTTGATATTGTCGACGAGGTCCATGCCGTCGGTGACTTCGCCCACGACGGTGTACTTGCCGTCAAGGCTCGGAGCCGGGGCGAACATGATGAAGAATTGCGAGTTGGCGCTGTCAGGATTGCTCGAGCGCGCCATGCCGACGACGCCGCGCACGAAAGGCTCATCGGAAAACTCCGCCTTGAGGTCCGGCAGATCCGATCCCCCCATGCCGGTGCCGGTCGGATCGCCGGTCTGCGCCATGAAGCCGTCGATCACGCGATGAAACGGCACACCGTCGTAGAAACCCTGGCGTGTCAACGTCTTCAGGCGTTCCGCATGGTTCGGCGCAAGATCCGGGCGCAGGTGAATGCTGACAGTGCCGTCCTTCAGCTGCATCAGAAGCGTGTTTTCGGCGTCCGCAGATTGCGCCAGCACGGGCTGTGACAGCGTGCAGGTGACGGCAAAGGCGACCGTGGCCAGCCATTTCAGCATGAGATTTCCTTCCTTGAGATCTGAACCCGCGGGCGGCGCAATCGTTCAGCGGCTGGCGAGCGCCACACGTACGGCGTCGGCCGCTGAAGCAGGCACGAAAGGCCCGATATCACCGCCCATGGCTGCGATCTGACGCACGAGCGTGGCCGTGATGTGACGGTGATGCGGGCTCGCCGGCACGAAAACCGTCTGCAGCCAATGGGCCATGGTGCGGTTCATGCCGACCATCTGCATCTCGTAATCGAGATCCGTCCCATCGCGCAGCCCGCGGATCAGAATGGTCGCGCCAACCTCCTGCGCGAGGTCGACGACGAGATTGTCGAAGCTCAGAACCTCGAGCGTCACTTCACTGCTTTCCGCCAGAGGACCCGCGACTTCCTCGATGAGGGCGATACGCTTGTCGATGTCGAGCAGACCCGACTTCGTCGGATGGCGCCCGACGGCCACGATAACCCGATCGACCAGCCCAAAGGCCGCCTGGAGGATATCGATATGCCCGTTCGTCAGCGGGTCGAATGAGCCCGGGTAGAGTGCAGTGCGAATCATGGGGTCCGCTTAGCGTCACCTGCGGCGAACCGCAATGTGGGGGATGTCGGTTCGAAACGCGTCACCGGCGGCTCAGCGCCATCCAAAGGCCACCTCCGACGAGACATGTCCCGCCGAAGATCTCCACCAGGCGCACGTTGCGCCTCGACAGAAGCAGACCCGTCCGTCCTGCAGCAAGCGCGTACATGCTATCGAGGCATGTCGCCACCACCATGAAGGTGCCGCCGAGCAGAAGCGTCTGCATCACCGCCGAGCCCGTCGGATCGATGAACTGCGGAATGAGAGCGCCGAAAAAGAACAAAGCCTTCGGATTCGACCAGATGACGATAAAGCCCTGCCAGAACCAGTTGCGCGTGGCCTTGGCGGCATCGGCATTCCCGAGCGTACCGTCGGCACGCCAGAGCTTGATCCCAAGCCAGATGAGGTAGGCGGCGCCGACAAGCTTCAGCCAGAAGAACGCCTCACCCAGGAGCGCGACGACCGCCGAAAACCCGAAGGCGAGGATAGCGACCATTATGGCAATGCCGGCCTGCGTGCCAGCGACGTTCATCAAACCAGCCCGTGCACCGTGGCGCATGGAATTGGCGATGATGACCGTCACCGTCGGTCCAGGGACGATCACGACGGCGATGCACGCCGCAAGATATGTCAGCCAGCTTGCAAGATCGATCATAGGCCCCCCCTCGAGCTTTACTCCATTGGCGGTTCTCCCGTGTCTCCGCCGTTCTCGCCGTCCTGCGGATCGGATTCGGGGGCACTCTCTTCGCCACCCTCTCCGTTTCCGTTGAGCTCGTCCTGCGCGCTCGCCTCCGTGATCCGCTCGACGGACACTACTTTTTCGTCTTTCGCGGTGGAAAAGACAATAACGCCCTGCGCCGCGCGCCCAGTGATGCGAATGCCGGCAACCGGCACACGAATGAGCTGACCGCGATCGGTAACGAGCATGATCTGGTCGCCTTCCTCCACGGGGAAAGACGCCACCAGCGGCCCGTTCCGCTCATTCACCACCATGCCAATGATGCCTTTGCCGCCACGTCCGGAGATCCGGTATTCGTGCGACGACGTCTGCTTGCCGTAGCCGTGTTCGGAAACGGTGAGGATGAACTCTTCCGCAGCGCTCATCT
The DNA here is from genome assembly GCF_025379905.1 of Afifella sp. JA880. Taxonomy (NCBI): domain Bacteria; kingdom Pseudomonadati; phylum Pseudomonadota; class Alphaproteobacteria; order Hyphomicrobiales; family Afifellaceae; genus Afifella; species Afifella sp. JA880. Next base: position 144,386 of record NZ_JAOANH010000001.1, on the reverse strand, counting down.
CGGCGTAGCGCTCCGACGACAATGCGCCGGCCTCTGCCTCGACCTCGTCGCCCTCCTCGATGACGTCTCCTGCATCGCCGTTATCGGCCTCACCGGCGACAGCACGCCGCATCTTCAGATAGGCGCTGCGCTCCTCCGGAGTTGCCTCGAAATGCCGGAGGATCGACATGGAGATGACGCGGTCACCCTTGCCGAGACGGATCCCGCGCACGCCGACGGACGAGCGTCCGGCAAAGACGCGCACGTCCGTCACCGGGAAGCGAACGGATTGCCCGAAAGCGGTGGTCAGCATCACGTCGTCGTCCTCGGAGCAAGTCCAGACGCCAGCGATCGCATCGCCGTCATCGAGCTTCATCGCAATCTTGCCATTGCGATTGATGTTGACGAAGTCGGCAAGCGAATTTCGCCGCACTGTTCCGCCTGTCGTGGCGAACATCAAATCGAGCCGCTCGAACTCTTTGTCGTCGTCGGGAAGCGGCAGGATCGTCGTGATCGTCTCGCCTTCCTCCAACGGCAGGATATTGACGAGTGCCTTGCCGCGCGCCTGCGGCGCAGCCAGCGGCAGACGCCAGACCTTGAGCTTGTAGACGATGCCGCGGGAGGAGAAGAACAGGACCGCCGTATGCGTGTTGGCGACAAAGAGACGGTTGACGAAATCCTCCTCGCGGAAGGACATGCCCGACCGCCCCTTGCCGCCGCGACGCTGAGCCCGATAGGTCGCAAGCGGGACGCGCTTGATGTAGCCGGCGTGGGACACGGTGACGACCATGTCTTCGCGCTGGATCAGATCCTCGTCCTCGAGGTCGCCACCGCCCTCTTCGATCACCGTGCGACGGGGCGTCGCGAATTCCGCCTTCACCGCCGACAGCTCGTCTTTGACGATGCCGAGGATCCGCGCCCGCGAAGCCAGGATTTCGAGGTACTCTTTGATCTCGACCGCGAGCTTGTTCAATTCGTCGGCGATCTCGTCTCGGCCGAGAGCCGTCAGGCGCTGCAGACGCAGATCCAGGATGGCGCGCGCCTGCTCTTCCGAAAGGCGCACGGTCCCGTCTTCCAGAACCATATGCCGCGGATCGGCGATCAACCGCACGAGAGGCGCAACATCCTTGGCAGGCCAGGCCTTTGCCATCAATTGCTCACGCGCCGTCTGAGGATCGGGCGCAGCCCGGATCAGCGCAATCACCTCATCGATATTGGCCACCGCGATGGCCAGACCGACGAGGACATGGGCGCGATCACGGGCCTTGCCGAGCAGGAATTTCGTACGACGACCGACCACTTCCTCGCGGAACGAGATGAAGCTCGTCAGGATGTCTCTCAGGCCGAGCTGCTCGGGGCGTCCGCCGTTGAGCGCCACGAAATTCGCCCCAAACGTCGTCTGAAGGGGCGTGAAGCGATAAAGCTGATTGAGCACAACATCGGCGACGGCGTCGCGCTTCACCTCGATGACGACGCGCACACCCTGCCGATCGGATTCGTCGCGGATGTCCGAGATGCCCTCGAGCCGCTTCTCTCGCACGAGCTCGGCTATTTTCTCGATCATCGCTGCCTTATTCACCTGATAAGGCACCTCGGAGATGATGATCGCCTCGCGATCGCGAGCCCCCGTTTCGATCGCCACCTTGCCGCGCATGACGATCGAGCCGCGGCCGGTTTCGTAGGCAGAGCGAATGCCCGCTCGCCCAAGGATGACACCGCCTGTCGGAAAGTCCGGACCAGGGATGAGATCCATGAGATCGAGATCGGAAACCGTGGGGTCGTCGATGAGAGCAACGCAGCCGTCGATCACTTCGCCGAGATTGTGCGGGGGAATGTTCGTCGCCATACCGACGGCGATGCCGCCAGCGCCATTGACGAGGATGTTTGGGAAGCGCGCGGGAAGAACGACGGGCTCCTGCTTGCGCCCATCGTAGTTCTCCTGGAAATCGACGGTGTTCTTGTCGATGTCCTGCAGCATCGATTCCGCCGGCTTCGCCAGGCGGCATTCGGTGTACCGCATCGCCGCGGCAGGATCGCCATCGAGCGAACCGAAATTGCCCTGCCCGTCGACGAGCGGCAGGCGCATCGAAAAATCCTGCGCCATGCGCACGAGCGCATCGTAAATCGCCTGGTCGCCGTGCGGGTGGTAGTTACCCATCACCTCACCGACGACGCCCGCGCATTTGCGGTACGCTCGGTTCGAGGCGATCCCCATTTCGTTCATCGAATGGAGAATGCGGCGGTGAACGGGCTTCAGGCCGTCGCGAACGTCAGGCAGCGCACGGCTCACGATCACGCTCATGGCGTAATCGAGATACGAGGTGCGCATCTCATCTGTGATGGAGATGGAACGGATGTCGCCGCCGCGGCGTCCGTCGGAAGGAGTCTTGGCGTCAGTCAAGGAAAGAATCGAGTGCTGTGATGTGTGGCCCTCTTTCTAGCCGGAATCGGCCGATAAGCCAAGTCGAGAGCAAGTGTAATACATTAAACAAATCAAAGGCTTATAAAGGTGTCTGACAGTTTCGTTGCGCCAGGCCGCGACGAAGCCCCGATTCCGTCCGCAAAAGCCGCCTGAAACGGCGACGACGGGCGCGAAGCCGCGGCTTTTCGGGGGATCTCCATCGCAGGCATTTCTCCCTTATCGCGGGAGTGATAGGAGCTCGCGCATGGAACAGCTCGTTACCGCTTTCGTCACGCTCTTCGTCACCATTGATCCCGCCGGATTGGCGCCTCTCTTCCTGGCGCTGACGGCCGGCATGAACCGTGACCAGCGTCAGCAAGTGGCGCTGCGGGCGACGTTGATCGCACTTCCGATTCTGGTGATCTTTGCGCTCGCCGGATCAGCAATCCTGACGGTCTTCGGCATCACGCTGCCAGCCTTCCGCATCGCAGGCGGCATTCTTCTCTTCGTCATCGCCTTCGAAATGATCTTCGAAAAACGCCAGGAACGCCACGAGCGCAGCGCGACGCGCGTCCTCACCTCGGAAGATATCGGCCACATCGCCGTCTTCCCCCTGGCGATTCCGCTCATAGCCGGCCCCGGCGCCATCTCCGCGACGATCCTCGTCGCCAGCAAGAATCCGGGATTTGTCGGCATGGCCGAGCTCATCCTGGTGATCTTCGCCATTCTGGGGCTCACCTTCTTCGTCCTCGCGCTCGCAGAACGCATCGAGAAACTGATCGGCGAGACCGGGCGCATCGTGATCACGCGGCTTCTCGGCGTCATTCTGGCGGCACTCGCCGTGCAATATGTGGCCGATGGTGTTCTCGCATTCCTGGATGCGCACCAGAGCCCGCTTTGAACTCCAAAAGAAAAGGCCGGCGTAATGCCGGCCTTCCCCGAACTCCTGACGCGAGCATCTCGTCGAGAACTGCTCTTACGCGGCCTGACGCTGCGTATGCCGGCCCTCGGCGATTTCCTCCGCCACTTTCGCACAGAAGGCATCGAGGTCGCCCGGGTTGCGGCTCGTGACGATGCCTTGATCGACGACGACTTCCTTGTCGTGCCAGTTGGCGCCGGCATTCATCACATCGGTCTTGATCGACTTGTAGCTCGTCATGTCGCGACCCTTGGCGACACCTGTCTCAACAAGGAGCCACGGCGCATGGCAGATGGCACCGATGGGCTTCTTCTGCTCATAGAACGCGCGGATGAGGGACAGTGCCTTCTCTTCCACCCGCAGGAGGTCGGGATTGATCTGACCTCCCGGAAGAACCAGCGCGTCGTAATCGTTGGCGTTGACCTCGTCGAGCTTCCGGTCGACAGGGACTTCTCTGCCCCAATTGTCCTTATCCCAGCCCTTGATCGCGCCTTCCTGCGGAGAAACCACATGGACTTCGGCACCCGCCTCACGCAGCTGCTTCAGCGGCACCTCAAGCTCAGACTGTTCAAAGCCGTTGGTTGCGAGAATGGCTACTTTTTTTCCGGTAATATCGTGCATGTCTCAACTCCTTGAATATCTCGACGGCTTGCCCGTCTCTTCGATGATTCAACGACATACCCGGATGCGAGTTCCGACCTTTTCCGACCGCAGCGGCTCACTTAGACTGCCGGCGATGTGGCGGTGGACAATCCTCTTTCTTGCGCTCGCCGGCCTTACCCTTGCCGGCTGCACGAGCGATTCCGAGACCATGCGGATGCGGTGGTACGAGGCCCGCAAGGCGCAGCCGCCAAAGGGCGACAAGGTCTATGTCTGCCACGCCTTCAGCTGTCTCCTGACGACACCGGTGCGGTTTTCGCCGAAGGAGATCAAAATGCTCTCAGGGCCTTTCCGCGGCGTCGCCAATGCGCAGGAAGAGCGCCGCGCCATCTCCAAAGCCGTGCAGATTTTCGAGCACAACGTCGGACGGAAAATCGGCACCTCATCAGATCTGGGCGGCTTTGAGAAAGTCGGCGGCGGAGATCCGACCCAAATGGACTGCATCGACGAGGCCACCAACACAACGAGCCTGCTCGTCTTTTTGCAGGAGCACGGAGTGCTCAAATATCACACGGTCGCCGAGCCGGTCGCCAGAGGCTTCTTCCTCGACGGGCGCTATCCCCACGCGACCGCCGTCGTGATCGACACCCGGTCCAAGCAACGCTGGTCGATCGATTCCTGGCCCAACGCCAATGCCGAGCCACCCGTGATCATGACGCTCAAGGATTGGTTCGCCGAGCGGTAAGGCGGGGCGAACACCTCTCCACAAACGAAGCGCACAAACGAAAACCGCCGGCGAAGTCTCGCCGGCGGTCTTCAACCCAAAACCTGGCCTCAGAGGCCGTAAATCAGAACGTGGCTTCCCGCGCCACGCGGCGGATTTCGCCCGGAGTGATGCCGATGTCGTGCAGCTCACGAACGGAGAGCCCCTGCAACTCCTTCAGAGTGCGCTGATAGCGGCGCCAGCGGCGGAAGCGACCAAGCAGGCCCTTGGAGGACGTGCCCATAATGAACCTCGGAATGTTTTATCTAGCGTTTGACGAGGCGGATATAGCGATACCCGCTCCGCTTTTGCAGTGCACAAATCGCATGGCTGGGATGCCGAAAAGGGAGGCAGTTGCCGCAATTTTGTAACCTTATCCGCCTGCGTAAGAGGCAGTTTCCGTTCGCGGGTATTTTTGGGCTCAGAAACGGCCCTCATCCGGGATGTTGAGGAGCTCGCCGCAGGCCTTGCAGTGAACCGCATCGACCTCGTGGCGTTGCAGACCGCAGCTCGGGCACGTGAAGCGGATCTTGCGGGGGCGCAGGAGGACCTGCACGAGGCGCAGGAACAGCGTGACCCCAAAAATCATGATCACGACAGCAACCAGCCGCCCGCTCGTGCCGCCGAGCGTGATGTCGCCAAAACCCGTGGTCGTCAATGCGGTGACGGTGAAATAGAGGGCATCGACATAGTTGCCGATTTCCGGATTCTGCCGGTACTGCGTCTCGTAGACGATGCCCGTCATGATGAAGAGAAACACGGCCAGATTGGCGAGCGCGATGATCGCTTCCTCATTTTGCCGAAAGAAGCGGCTGCGTTTTCGGAAGCGGACGAGCACGTGATACGTGCGCAAAAGCCGCAGGGTTCTGAGGACCCTCAGGAAACCTGCACCTTCATCGGCAAGCGGTAGCAAAAACGAGACGATCGCGGCGACATCTGCCCAGGTCGTGGGATGCGCTAGATAGGAAAGGCGACGCCGGCTGATGAAAAGCCTGGCCAGAAAGTCCGCCAGGATGACGAGGCCCAGTCCGAAATCGAACCACATGAGCGGGCGCGAATACGGCACGAAAGACGTGACGACGACGAACGCGAGCGTCGCGCAGTCGAAGATCAGGAGCCCTAAGCGAAAATAATGGGCGCGCCGGCTATCACCCTCGTAAAGCCGCGTCAGCAAACTGCGCAGCCCCGGCGGGTTACGCCCTGAGGATGCGCCTCGCGGTCGCTTGTCGGGCAATCGCCGATCTCGTCTTTCTTCCAAAGCGATTTCCCTCAACGCCCTGCGGCCAACGCGCTTGTTCATCATGGGTTCGCCGCCATGGCCACGCAACACGCCACGGCGTTCGCGAGGCCTTTGCAGCAAAAAAGGCCGTGGGTGCACAACAAGAGCACCGCGATGGTTGAAACGTAAAGAGAGCTGCACACACCGGCCAGCCACGCGTGCAAGCCGCTCACATCACGTCTTCCAAGGCAATGAGGATTGGCTGCTGGCTTTTGAGGATCTTGCTTCGCGCCTCCTCCATGGAAAACCACCCGGCGCGATCGGCTTCGGGAAAGGCCCGCCGCTCGCCGGAGTGCGGCGGCCATTCCATTTCAAAAACGTTGCTCTTGAACGCGCCGAGGTCGAAATCCCCCTCAAGCGCAAAAACCTCAACGCGCTTGCCGCCCGCCTGCCTGAACTCGCCCAGCCAAAGGAGCACGCCCGTCGGCACACATCCTGTGTCTTCAGCGAACTCGCGTCGGGCGGCCACCTCCGCAGCCTCCCCGTCTTCTCGGAGCCCCTTGGGGACCGACCACGCGCCGTCATCCTTCTTCGCCCAGAACGGGCCACCTGGATGAACGAGCAGCACTTCGGGGCCGGAAGGTCCCCGGCGGAACATCAGAATACCTGCGGAGCGGAGAATCGTGCGCCTCGTCGCCGGACGCGCTATTCCGCGGCTTCCGAGCGCCGCATGCCACGTTCCAGAATCGGCTTCAAAAACTGACCTGTGTAGCTCCGCGGCTCTGCCACGACCTCTTCCGGCGTGCCTGCCACCACGATCTCACCGCCGCCGTCGCCACCCTCGGGCCCGAGATCGATGATGTAATCGGCCGTCTTGATGACATCGAGATTGTGCTCGATCACCGCCACCGTATTGCCCTGCTCGACCAGCTCGTGCAGCACTTCCAGAAGCTTCGCCACATCGTGGAAATGCAGACCGGTGGTCGGCTCGTCGAGGATGTAGAGGGTGCGCCCGGTCGCACGCTTCGACAATTCCTTGGCAAGCTTCACGCGCTGCGCTTCGCCGCCGGAAAGCGTCGTCGCCTGCTGGCCGATGCGCACATAGCCGAGCCCCACACGCGCCAGCGTCTTCAGTTTGTCGCGCACGGCGGGGATCGCCTGGAAGAAGCCGACGCCTTCCTCAACCGTCATATCGAGGACGTCCGCGATAGACTTCTCCTTGAACGTGACTTCCAAAGTCTCGCGATTGTAGCGTTTGCCGTGGCAGACGTCGCAGGTGACATAGACGTCCGGCAGGAAGTGCATCTCGATCTTGACGACACCGTCGCCCTGGCAGGCCTCGCAGCGTCCACCTTTGACGTTGAACGAAAAACGGCCCGGCTGGTAGCCGCGCGCCTTCGCCTCCGGCAGCCCCGCAAACCATTCGCGGATCGGGGTGAACGCCCCCGTATAAGTCGCGGGATTGGAACGCGGCGTGCGCCCGATCGGCGATTGATCGATGTCGATCACCTTGTCGAGATGCTCGAGCCCGACAAGCTCCGCATGCGGGGCAGCCTGTTCGCGCGCACCGTTGAGACGTCGCGCCACCGCCTTATAGAGCGTGTCGATGAGGAGCGTCGACTTGCCCCCACCCGAAACACCGGTCACGCAAGTGAAGGTGCCGAGCGGAATTTTCGCCGTAACATCCTTGAGATTGTTGCCCGTCGCGCCGACGAGCTTCAGCCAGCGCTTCTTGGCGGCCTTGCGGCGCGCCTCCGGAACCTCGATCGCCCGCGTGCCGGACAGGTACTGGCCTGTGAGCGAGGCCGGACTTGCCATGATATCGCCGGGCGTACCCTCCGCCACCACCTCGCCGCCATGGATGCCCGCGCCGGGCCCCACATCGACGACATGATCGGCCGCCATGATCGCATCCTCGTCGTGCTCGACGACGATGACGGTATTGCCGAGGTCGCGCAGATGCTTGAGCGTCTCCAGAAGCCGGGCATTGTCGCGCTGATGCAGGCCGATCGAGGGCTCGTCCAGCACATAGAGAACGCCGGTCAGGCCCGAGCCGATCTGGGAGGCGAGCCGGATGCGCTGGCTCTCGCCGCCCGATAACGACCCGGAATTGCGCGACAAGGTCAGATAATCGAGCCCGACATCGTCGAGAAAGCGAAGCCGCTCGCGAATTTCCTTGAGAATGCGCAGCGCGATCTCATTCTGCTTTCCGCTCAGCTTTTCCGGCAATTCCGTGAACCAGCGGTTCGCCTCGCGGATGGAAAAATGTGACACCTCGCCGATGTTGAGGCTTGCGATCTTCACCGCGAGCGCTTCCGGCTTCAGCCGCAGGCCGTTGCAGGACGCGCATGGCGTCGAAGACATGTACTTGCCGATCTCCTCGCGCATCCAGGCGGAGTCGGTTTCCTTCCAGCGCCGCTCCAGGTTCGGGATAATGCCCTCGAAGGTCTTCTTCGCCTGATATTTTCTGAGCCCGTCGTCGTAGACGAGAGCAACCTTATCCTTGCCGGTGCCATACAGGATGGCCTGGCGGGCATTTTCCGGCAGCTCCTCGAACGGAACGGTCAGGCTGAAGCCGTAATGCTGGGCGAGCCCCTCGAGCGTCTGCAGATAATAAGGCGAGCTCGATTTCGCCCAAGGGTGGATCGCCCCCTTGCGCAGGCTCAAGCGCGGATCGGGAACCACGAGATCGGGATCGATGCGCAGTTCGGATCCGAGCCCGTCGCAGGTCGGACAGGCGCCGAAGGGATTGTTGAACGAAAACAGCCGCGGTTCGATCTCGGGGATCGTGAAGCCGGAGACGGGACAGGCGAACTTTTCCGAAAATACGATCGATGCCGGCGGCTTCCCGCCTTCACCCATATCCGCGAACTCGGCGACGGCGATGCCATCGGCAAGCCGAAGGGCCGTCTCCAGAGAATCGGCAAGCCGGCTCCCGGCATCCGCTCGCACGACGACACGATCGACGACGATATCGACGTCGTGCTTCAGCTTCTTGTCGAGCGCCGGCGCCTCGGCGATCTCATAGAACGTTCCGTCGATCCGCGCGCGCTGAAAGCCACGCTTCATATATTCAGCGAGATCCTTGCGGAATTCGCCCTTGCGGCCACGCACCACCGGCGCCAGCAGATAAAGCCGCGTCCCCTCCGGCAAAGCCAGAATGCGATCGACCATCTGGCTGACCGTCTGACTTTCGATCGGCAAACCCGTCGCCGGCGAATAAGGAACACCGACGCGCGCAAACAAGAGCCGCATATAATCGTAGATTTCCGTCACCGTGCCGACGGTGGAACGGGGATTGCGCGACGTCGTCTTCTGCTCGATCGAAATTGCCGGTGACAGGCCGTCGATCTGGTCGACGTCCGGCTTTTGCATCATCTCCAGAAACTGGCGCGCATAAGCCGATAGCGATTCGACGTAGCGCCGCTGTCCCTCGGCATAGATGGTATCGAAGGCGAGCGAGGATTTGCCCGAGCCAGAAAGGCCCGTCATCACGATCAGACTGTCTCGCGGCAGATCGAGATCGACGTTTTTGAGATTGTGTTCGCGCGCGCCCCGCACGGAGAGCGTCTTTTGCGGATCCGTCATGGCCGTTCCGGAGGATGGTGATGCGGGCTGGCTCGCCCGATGCTTATTTAGTGCAGCCGGAGTGATGGAAAAACCCCGTCCTTCCCGCTTCGCGATATGTGCGCTCTCGGACGCCGATCATTCGCCAAGTAGGACACGCCCATCCGCATCGATCGTCCAAAACGGGTTGTGTGCAACCTCCCACAAATGTCCGTCGGGGTCGGCAAAATAGCCCGAATATCCACCCCAGAAAACTTCCTCGGCCGTTTTGACGACCTCGGCTCCCGCCGCCTCCGCCTCCTTCAAGACGACGTCGACCTCTTCGCGACTTCTCGCATTGAAGGCCAGCGTGATGCCCGAAAATCCGGATCCGTCCGGGTCGACTTTGGCATCGGCCGCCAGCGACGTCCGCGGATAAAGCGCCAGAACGAAACCGTTCAAATCATAGAACACCACTTCTTCGTGGGCGTTCGCACGTTGCCAGCCGAGGCCATCTTCATAAAACTGCCGCGCGCGTGACAGGTCGCTAACGCCCAGCGTCACGACACTCAATCTCTGTTCCATAGGCCCGCCCCTCGTCCGATGATCTTGCGTGATGTCGCTAGGGAACATACAGTGAACGGCATCCAGCGACAAGCGTCTTTGCAGGGGCCCGTTTACAGTTCGGCGGCGCTTGAGTGAAAAGGGGCAACCTTTGGCCGCTCTCGGCGGCTCCAGAAACCAGGGAGAATTTCATGGCCGGCAGCGTCAACAAAGTCATCTTGATCGGCAATCTCGGGGCCGATCCCGAAATCCGGCGCCTGAACGATGGCCGTCCGGTGGTCAATCTGCGGATCGCGACGTCTGAGAGCTGGCGCGACCGCAATTCCGGAGAACGGCGCGAGCGCACCGAATGGCACCGCGTCGTCATCTTCAACGAAGGGCTGGCAAAGATCGCCGAGCAATATCTGCGGAAGGGCTCGAAGGTCTATCTCGAAGGTCAGCTGCAGACGCGCGAATGGGAAGACCAGTCGGGTCAGAAACGCTTCTCGACCGAGGTCGTGTTGCAGGGCTTCAATTCGGCCCTCACCATGCTCGACACGCGTGCCGGCGGCGGCGGTGGCAGCTATGACGCCCCCTCCTCCGACCGGGGCGGACGTTCGGATTTCGGCTCTTCGGGTCCGATGGAAGGTGGCCGCGGCTCCTTCAAGGACGACCTCGACGACGAAATCCCGTTCTGATTTCGGGTCGGCAGAGAAACAGCAGACAAAATGAAGGGCCGCTCACGCGGCCCTTCGCTCATATGCCCGGGGTTGGGCCTTTCGGAAAACCTTTGGCTCAGTTGTTCTCCTGTCCCGGAACGGTCAGCACCGGACGCGGGGTCTCGTCCGTGCTCGCCGGCAAGATCGGATAATCGACCTGCGGCTGCTCGCCCGTCAGCGTGTGCAGGAACGCCACCATGGAATCGACTTCATCCTCGGTGAGCTCCGTGCCAAGCTGGGCCGTCGCCATCACCTGCACCGCCTGACGCAGGCTCCAGACCTGCCCACTGTGGAAATAAGGCGCGGTCAGCGCGATATTCCGCAATGTGCCGGCACGGAAGACATATTCATCCGTTGCCGTATGCGTCACCGCGAAGCGGCCCTTATCGTCCGGCGGAAGGATGTCCGCACCCGGCTTTTCCACGACGCCGAACGGGAAATAATCCTGACCGCCGACATTCACGCCGGAATGGCAGGAGACGCAGCCCTTATCCATGAACAAGGAGAGACCGTGCTTCTCCTTGTCGTTCAGGGCATTCGCGTTGCCGTCGAGGAATTGGTCGAAGCGGGAAGCCGGCGTCACCAGCGTCACCTCAAAGGCCTCGATCGCCTTTGCGACATTGTCGAGTGTGATCGGATCCTCGTCGCCCGAAAACACGACGTCGAAGCGATCCTTGTACTCAGGCATGCTGTTCAGAACCGCAACCACCTCATCAGGGGTGGAGTTCATCTCCACCGCCGCCTGCATCGGCCCGACGGCTTGCGCTTTCAGATCTTCCGCCCGTCCGTCCCAGAACTGGGCGATGTTGAAGACGGAATTGAGAACCGTCGGCGCATTGCGGGGGCCGCGCTGCCAGCCATGTCCGACAGAGGTCGGCTGCAGATCCGTTCCGGCCAGGCCAAGATTGTGGCAGGTGTTGCAGCTCAGAAGGTGAGAAGAAGACAGCCGCGGATCGAAATACAGCATCTTGCCGAGTTCGACCTTCTCGCGGGTGATGGCGTTGTTTTCGGGGGCCTGCACCATCGTCGGAATCGGATCGAAGAAGCCGTTGGCGTCTTCCATCAATTTCTGGTCGTCCGCAGCATAGGCCGCAGTGCCTAGCCCGGCCGTAAGTAGGAGCGAGACCAGCAAACGTGTCATCGCGCTCTCCATTCATTTGCGAGAGAGCCACGGGATATGAGACGTCAAGGCGAGCACGACCGGCGACCGTCGGGTCGGCTCGTGGCTTTTGGCGTTCAAGGCCCGCGACCCAGATCGCTGCCTCAGGTCGCGGACCAACTCTAGCAGCAGGGGATGGGCTACTTTTGACTTATATCAATTCTAAGGTAAGCTCGTCATTCTGCCGCATCTGGCCGCTCCTCGCCTCAGTGGGACGCAGCACTGCTCCGCCGTTCTTCCTCGACCGCAATTTTGTGATCACCCGCAGATTGCACCTCGATGAAGAGACGCCGGATTGTCGGGATGCGTGCCTTGATGGCCTTTTCCAGACGCGTGATGGTGGCTTCGACGCGCCCGGCCGGCATATCGTCCTCAAAGTCGACCGAGAGCGCCAGCAGGATGTCGTTGGGTCCGCGGTGCAATGTCCTGAGTTCGTTCATTTCACGAACACCTTCCTCCCGCTCAACGATCTCACGCACCGCAGCGACCGTTTCCGGTGCCGCCGACTCGCCGATCAACAGGCCTTTGGTTTCGATCGCGAGAAGCACGGCCGTCGTCCCAAGAATAATACCGATCCCGATCGAGGCGGCACCATCAAGCCACGGAAGGCCGAGATAACTGGCGAGAAACACGCCGATCAACGCAACGACGAGACCAAGGAGCGCCGCAGTATCTTCGTAAAGCACCGTGAAGACGGTGGGGTCCTTGGAATGGCGAACGGCCTCGAAGAAATTGTGCCCTTCGTTCCTCTGGCGACGAAACTCGCGGTAGGCAACGGTCCATGACGCGCCTTCGAACACGATCGCCAGCGTCAGAACGATGTAATTGACGAATGGAGACGTGATCTCGTTGGCGTCGGTTATCTTGTGCACGCCCTCATAGACGGAGACGCCAGCGCCGACCGCAAAGATCAGGATCGCCACCACAAAGGCCCAGAAATAGATCTCCGCGCTGTAGCCGAAGGGATGCGCGCGATCCGCCGGACGAGACGCTCGCTTCATCCCATAGAGAAGAAGCCCCTGGTTGCCGGTATCGACAACCGAATGGATGCCTTCCGACAACATCGCCGAGGACCCTGTGTAGGCGGCGGCACCGAACTTCGTGATGGCAATCGCCAGGTTTCCGACAAGCGCCGCATAAATCGCCTTTTTCGAACTTCCCGCCATCTCAACCCCCGTTTTGTCGCCTTGGACGGCTATTGTTGCACTGCCTGACAAGCATCATATGGATTCGCGCAGGCACCCTGCCTCTCCCCTTGCGATCTCGTTGGCAAGCGTCAACATGCACAGGCGTGAAGCGTTGCATTCGACATATTCCCCCCAGCGACGAACGAAGCAGCAGAAGCTGAGAGACACGAAATGACGAGACCCATCCATGTTATCGGCGGCGGCCTCGCCGGCTGCGAAGCCGCCTGGCAGATCGCCGAAGCCGGCATCGCCGTCGTGCTGCACGAAATGCGGCCTGAGGTCGAGACGCCGGCCCACAAGAGCGACGGTCTCGCCGAGCTCGTCTGTTCGAATTCGTTCCGCTCTGACGATTCCACGAGCAACGCCGTCGGTGTCCTGCATGCGGAGATGCGAGCCGCGGGTTCGCTCATCATGCGCGCGGCCGACCGCCATCAATTGCCTGCCGGCTCGGCGCTTGCTGTCGATCGCGACGGTTTCTCCGAGGCTGTGACACAGGCCATTGCCGATCATCCCTTGATCCGAATTGAACGCGGCGAGATCTCCAGCCTGCCCAATCCCGACCAGCCGACCATCATCGCCACCGGCCCTTTGACGAGCGGCGCGCTCGCGACCGCAATCCGCGAAGCGACGGGCGAAGACCAGCTTGCCTTTTTCGACGCAATCGCACCGATCATCCATCGCGACAGCATCAACATGGATATCGCCTGGATGCAGTCCCGCTACGACAAACCCGGGCCCGGCGGTGACACGGCCGCCTACCTGAACTGTCCGATGGACCGCGCCCAGTACGAGGCCTTCATCGAAGCCCTACTTCAAGCGGAGACCGCCGATTTCCGCGAATGGGAAGAGGATACGGCCTATTTCGAAGGCTGTCTTCCGATCGAGGTGATGGCGGCGCGCGGAGCTGAAACCCTGCGCTGGGGTCCGATGAAGCCGGTCGGCCTCACCAATCGGCACAAGCCGGAGGAGAAGCCCTGGGCTGTCGTGCAGCTCCGCCAGGACAACCAGCAGGGCACGTTGTTCAACATGGTCGGCTTCCAGACCAAAATGAAATACGGCGAGCAGACCCGTATTTTCCGAATGATTCCGGCTTTAGAGAATGCGGAATTCGCGCGTCTCGGCGGCATTCACCGCAACACGTTTCTGCGCTCACCGAAAATCCTCGACGAGACGATGCGCCTGAAGGTGCAGCCCCATATCCGTTTCGCCGGCCAGATCACCGGCTGCGAAGGCTATGTCGAATCGGCCTCCATCGGGCTTCTCGCCGGACGATTCGCGGCCGCTGAGGCACTTGGCGATCAACCGGCTCTGCCTCCGGATACGACGGCCCACGGAGCGCTCCTCGCCCACATTACCGGTCGCAATCTCGTGGATAAGGAGAACGGCGACTTTCAGCCGATGAACGTCAATTTCGGCCTTTTCCCGGACATCGAGGCGCCTACACAAGACGCGGACGGACGCAGGATGAAGGGCAAGGAGCGCGGCGTGGCCCGCAAGCGCACGCTCGCTGCGCGCGCACTCGCCGATTTTACGAGATGGCTTGCGGCCAACGAGTTGCGGAAGGCCGCCTGAGAGGCGAAGCGTCTTCTGTGAAACTCAGGTAGATCAGCGGCCCTTGCCGAAACCGGCAAACACCATCCGGCTCAGAAAACTGAGTGCCGGCATCCGCTGAGGAGACGTGAGGAATCTCGCCGGATCCCGCCCGATTCGGGCAAGCAGGACATCCGCGGCTTTCAGTGGCAGAAAAGCCGATCTGGCCTCCCCGCGAACCTGCTTGAGCGCTGCGCCTGCACGGCTTCGGTGCATACGCCCGAAGGCGACGAGTTCGTCGATTGGGGCGACGAGCTGTTTCACTTCGGCGGAATAGACCTCCTCCGGAGAGAGCCCCACCCTCTGGAGAAGCTCGGCGGGAATGACGAGACGCCCCCTCGCCCGCGCGCGTGCGCTGTCCCACAGGCTCATGGCGACGCCATAAGCAATTCCCGCATGCCCCGCCGCCTCGGCAAGCTCGCTGGCCTCTCCACCAAGAAACAATCCACCAAGCTGAAACAGGCTCGACTGCGTCTCACCCATCCTCCCTTCGAGATCGGCGAGTGTCGCAGGAGGATCGGCGTAAAGGTCGCCATGCCGCGCTTCCGTAAGTGCCGCAAGGCCGTCGGCGGATAGCCCCTTCTCGCGCAGCGCCAACGCCAGACGGTCGACGATCGGCGAGCCGCTCGCCTGCCCGGCCACCGCGAGATCGAGAGAATCGCGCCACCACGTCAGACGGAGCTCACCGAGCGTCGCCTCTTGCACGATATCGGCGACCTTTTCCGCCTCGACTGCGAAGGCGTAGAGCGAAAAAAGCTCTTCGCGCACATTTTGCGGCGCGAACAACACCGAGTAGTAGCGCGGAAGATCGCGCTCGCGCACAGGCTCAACAAGGGTGGGGTCGGGCTCGGCCATGGAGCCGGAGCTAGGGCTTCATTCCGGATCGTCGACAGCAATCAGCGCCGCAGCAACCGCCCGCTCTTCCGCAAGCAGGATGTTGTAGGTTCGCGAGGCCGCGCCCGTCGCCATCACTTCCGGCCACAGACCGGCAGCTTCGAGATCCGATTTCACCTTCGGATCTAGGGGAACGAGATTGCGCCCCGTCCCGATCAGAAGGACTTCGATCGAAGAGACTTCGGCAAGTGCCGGCTGAAGCGCTTCGAGGCTGATTTCCTCCGGCCTGGTGACATGCCAGCCGAGGATCGCCGAAGGCAGCATCAGGATCGACCCGCGGTGCGACATGCCGGCAAAACGGAAACCGCCGTTCCCATACGCGTCGACAGGTGCACGTCCCGGGAAACGGCCGCCCTCGGGCGGCCC
Organism: Afifella sp. JA880; assembly: GCF_025379905.1. Classification (NCBI taxonomy): domain Bacteria; kingdom Pseudomonadati; phylum Pseudomonadota; class Alphaproteobacteria; order Hyphomicrobiales; family Afifellaceae; genus Afifella; species Afifella sp. JA880. The sequence goes on along the minus strand of NZ_JAOANH010000001.1, from coordinate 128,501 downwards.
AGATTGTCTGTCTTCGCCCGCTGGCATCAGCTTGTCGCGGGCTTCTTTGCGGTTTCCGGCGGGGCCACCTTCTCAGGCCGCAGATTGAAGAAGATCAGCATCGGCGCGGCAATGAAGACCGTGGAGTACGTGCCGATGAAAACGCCCCAGATCATCGCCGCTGTGAACGAACGAATGACCGCTCCGCCGAAGAAGAACAAAGCGGCAAGCGCGATTAGCGTGGTCAGAGACGTCAACAGCGTCCGAGACAGGGTCTGATTGACCGATAGATCGATGATGCCCCGGATCGGGGTCTGCTTGAACTTCCGCAGCATTTCACGCACGCGGTCGAAGATCACCACGGTATCGTTCAACGAATAGCCGACGATCGTCAAAATCGCAGCGATCGAAGAGAGGTTGAACTCGATCTGCGTGACCGTGAAAAACCCGATGGTCAAGACGACGTCGTGAAGAAGCGACGCGATGGCACCGATGGCGAACTGCCATTCGAACCGGAACCAGATGTAAAACAGCACGCCCACGAGCGTCACGAGGACCGCGATCGTCCCGGTCTCGGCGAGCTCTCCGGACACACGCGGCCCCACGACTTCGACGCGACGATAATTGTAAGCGTCGAAGCCGAGCGCGTTCTGCACCTTCTGCACGGCCGCCTGCTGCGCCTCGTCTCCGCCGGGCTGCGTCGCGATCCGAATGACGGCTTCGTTGCCGGAGCCGAAACCCTGAACCTCGAAATCACCGAGTTCGAGCGGCTGCAGCGTCTGCCGAACAGCGCCGATATCGACGGCTCCGCTCTGGCTTTGCACCTCAATCAGCGTGCCGCCCTTGAAGTCGATGCCGAGATTGAGGCCGACGACAAAAAACAAGACGAGCGACACCACCATGGCAACCACTGAGGCAGGGAAGCCCCAGCGCGCAAAGCGCATGAACGGGATCGTGGTTTCGTCGGGAACGATGCGAAATGGCATAGCGATACTCAGATCGGCACTGTCTTGGGACGCTGCGAGCGAACCCAAACGGCGACGATGAAGCGGGTCAGAACAAAGGCGGTGAAGACGGTCGTCAGAATGCCGAGAGCAAGAGTGACCGCAAAACCACGGATCGGACCGGAACCCAGGGCGAAAAGCGCAAAGGCCGCGATCAGGGTCGTAATGTTGGCATCAAGGATCGTACCAAGCGCACGGCTGAAACCAGCCTCGATCGCATTGATCGCGGACCGCCCCAGCTTCGATTCCTCGCGTATTCGCTCAAAGATCAGCACGTTCGCGTCGACCGCCATACCGACCGTCAGCACGATGCCGGCAATGCCTGGAAGCGTCAGCGTGGCCTGCAACAGCGTCAAGAGCGCAAGCAGGAGCACGATGTTGCAGATCAAGGCGACATTCGCGAAGACGCCCAAGAGGCCGTAGACGAGCACCATAAACACGACGACACCGGCGGTGCCGATCAACGCGGCGATCTCACCGGCTGCGATCGAATCCCTTCCGAGGCTGGGTCCGACAGTCCGTTCCTCGACGATCGTAAGGTCGGCAGGAAGGGCGCCGGCCCGCAGCAGAACGGCGAGGTTCTGCGCGCTTTCGACCGTGAAATTGCCTTCAATCTGTCCCGAACCACCGAGGATGGGGGAGCGGATGACCGGGGCCGTGATGTATTTGTTGTCGAGGACGACCGCGAAGCGACGCCCGACATTCTGCTGCGTCAGCTGCCCGAAAATCGACCCGCCGCGGGAATTGAAGCGGAAGGTGACGATCGGCGTATTCGTCTGCTGATCAAATGCCGGCTGGGCGTCGACGAGATCATCGCCCGAAAGCCGGGCCCGCGATTCGACAAGAACCGGACCATCATCGGGATCGGCCGGCTCGACGATCTCACATCCGGCGGGGGGACGCCCCTGCTGTGCGGAGACGACATCGCCCTCCGGGCATTCCAGATGGAACGTCATCTTCGCCGTCTGGCCGAGGATTTCCTTCAGTCGGCTCGTATCCTCAAGGCCCGGAACCTGCACGAGAATGCGATCGTCGCCCTCGCGCTGGATCGTCGGCTCCGTCGTCCCGAGCGCATTGATACGACGTCCGAGAACGGACAGGCTCTGCTCGACCGCAGAGCGGGTGCGCTCTTCAAGTCCCGCCTCGGTCAGGTTCAGCGTCACCTGCGCGCCGTCACGAGAGACTTCTACCTCGCTCACAGACCCCTGTCCAAAGAGTCCCGATTGCACAGGATTGGTCAGCGGACGCAGCAGCTGCATCACGCGATCTGCTTCGCTCGGCTCGCGCAACGTAAACGTCACGCTTTCTCCGCGGCTGCGCAGATTGCGGTAGCCGATGCGTTCGTCACGCAAAGTCTGCCGAACATCGCCGACCAGTGTCTGAAGCCGGTCTTTGACCAGCGAATCGCGCTCCACCTGCAAGAGCAGATGGGCGCCGCCTCGCAGATCGAGGCCGAGGACGATCTGGCGCTTGGGCATGAAAGACGGCCAGGCCTGCACCGTCGCGGCGGAAAAAAGATTGGGAAGCGTCACGATGACCCCCGCCACGAGGACGAGGACGATGAGAACGATCTTCCAACGAGCGAAATAGAGCATGAAAAGGCGGGTCCTGGGCTCAGGCGGCGGAGCCGCTCACCGGCTCGGCCTTTGCTCGAACCTCATAAATGAGGCCTCTTTGCGCCCGCACCTTCACGCCTTCGGCAATTTGCACTTCGAGCTCGTTGTCGTCGATCACCTTGGTGACCTTGCCGATGAGCCCGCCACCGGTCACCACCGTGTCGCCACGACGGATCGCCTTCAGCATCTCTTCCCGTTTCTTCGCCTGCTGGCGCTGCGGACGGATGATGAGAAAATACATGATCACGAAGATCAGGATGAAAGGCAGAAGCGAAATCAACATCTCACCGCCGCCACCTGCGCCTGCGCCTTGCGCATAGGCCGGAGTCACGAACATAAAGGCCTCGGAATTTGCTTGCGGACCCGTCGGTCCAAACCGGCGCGGACTATAGCTGTGGCGCGCCCCTTTGCAACCGGTCCCGGCACGAGCGGTCTGTCGACCCCTCAATCCTTATGTTACCGAGACGCCCCGCCTGTAGGACGTGAACCCAAGTGACTCAAGACCAAACGCAAAACCTCATTCCGCTCCTGGAACGGATTGCCGGTGCTTTGGAGCGGCTTGCTCCGCCCGTGGCACCGCCGCTCGACCTCTCGGCAGATGCCTATGTGTGGGATCCGCAGCCGCCTCGTCTCATCCCGGTGAAGAACGTGAACCGGCTCGAAATCGAGCTTTTGCAGGGCATAGACCGGTCCCGCGACACGCTGCTTGAGAACACGCGGCACTTCGCCAAAGGCTATGCGGCCAACAACGCTTTGCTTTGGGGCGCGCGCGGGATGGGAAAATCCTCGCTGGTGAAATCGGTCCACGCACAGGTCTCAGCCGAGGCCCCTGAGACGCCTCTCAAGCTCGTCGAAATCCATCGCGAGGATATCAACACACTGCCCGATTTGATGAACACCATCCGCGATCGGCCGGAGCGATTCATCTTTTTCTGCGACGACTTGTCCTTCGACGCGGATGACACGTCCTACAAATCGCTGAAAGCCGCACTCGAAGGCGGTGTCGGGGGGCGGCCGCGCAACGTGATCTTCTACGCGACCTCGAACCGCCGCCACCTGCTCCCCCGCGACATGATCGAGAACGAGCATTCGACAGCGATCAATCCATCGGAGGCGGTGCAGGAAAAGGTGTCGCTTTCAGACCGCTTCGGCCTGTGGCTCGGCTTCCATCACTGTGATCAGACCCAGTATCTGGCGATGGTGCGCGCCTACGTGGAGCACTTCGGCATCGCGATGCCGGAAGAGGAATGGCGTCCTCAGGCCCTGGAATGGGCAACGACGCGGGGAAGTCGCTCCGGCCGCGTCGCCTGGCAGTTCATTCAGGATCTCGCCGGGCGGACGGGTCAGTCGCTCGGCTGACTGACCCCTGCCCGAATATCCGGAAGGCGCCCGCTTAAGCGGACGCCATATGTCCGACCGGATTGACCGGGGTCGCTCCCTTGCGGAGCTCGAAATGCACCTGCGGCGAGGTGACGTTGCCGCTCATTCCGGACTTCGCGATGATCTGACCGCGCCGGATCTTCTCACCACGCTTCACCAGCAATTCGCTGTTGTGGGCATAGGCCGAAACCCAGCCGCCCTCGTGCCGCACGAGGATCAGATTGCCGTAGCTCTTCAGCTCATTGCCCGCATAGATGACGGTGCCGTCTTCGGCAGCCTTGACGGCTGTACCCTCCGGCACGGCGAGATTGATGCCGTCATTGCGTTCACCGTTCGGCTTGCTGCCAAACTCCGCGATGATGCGCCCGTGCACCGGCCAGCGGAAGCCTGCGCCTCCAGACTTGGCCGTGGTGTCGGCTGCAGGCGCCGCGCTTTCAGCCTTGGGCTCAGCGGACGGCGGCGTGTAGCTCACGGGCGTCTTTTCGGGCCGCACCTCAGGCGTGGCTTCCGGCTGTGCATCCGACATCGTTCCGTCTTTTGGATCGACACGCGCAACCTGCGTTCCGCCGCCGGACGGAATCGTCAGCGTCTGACCGGGGCGAATATTGCCGCCTTCAATGTTGTTGGCCGAGGCGAGCTCGCTCGTCGTGACGCCATGCGCATGGGCGATACTCCAAAGCGAATCACCGGAGCGAACTGTATAGCCCCCGCTTGAGGCCACGTTGTTTTGCTGGCGCGGCTGCGGGGCTTCGGTCCGCGCAACCGCAGGCTCCGCCCGGCGGGGCTGAGGCGCGCCCTGCGAATCGACGTTCAGCTTGCCGAGAGGCTTCGGCATACCGCTCGGCGCATAAGGCTCCGGCGGCGTATAGGGCTTCGGAGCGGCTGCCTGCTGTTGCGGGGAGCTCGTCGGCGCGCGCGAGTAACTCTGCTGCGCCCCAGCGGAACCCGGATAATTGTAGGCGGTCTGATAACCGCCGGATGGCGGCGGCAATTGCCGCGACTGGACCGCGGGCGATGGCGCCGCGAACTGTTGCGGTGCCTGATAGGCAGTCGCCTGGGCTGTAATTGTCTGCTGCTGATTCGCCGTTGAGCCGGTGTAGATGGGCTCAGTCAGACGTATGGCATCGGCGCTGCACCCGGCACCGAGCCCGGTAATCAGGGCGAGCGCGCTAATGCGGGTGAACCAGAAGCTGGCAGACTGACGGTATGACCTCATCGAACAAACTCACGCAGGCATTGGGGATGCTGACGTGATGTAAAAGCATTAACATTGAAAAGGCGTTAAGGGACGCCGGCAAAACGAACCGAAAATCAAAGATTGCGGGCAATTCCTTCGATCAGCGGCACGAAACGGACGGCGCCGAGATCGCGGGTATCCACCCGTGTCCCCTCTTTACGGAAAAGCGTGAGCCGCTGCACGGCGTCGACCGGTCCGACCGGCGCAACGAGAATGCCGCCATCGACCAGCTGTGCGACGAGTTTGGCGGGCGCAACGGCCGCCGCAGCCGTGACCAGGATCCGATCGAAGGGCGCCTGTGTCGGCCATCCCTTCGACCCGTCGGCGACAATGCCCGCGATATTTGTGATGCCGAGAAGATCCCAGCGCGTCTGCGCCAGCTCCAACAGCGTCCGATAGCGCTCGAGCGTCGTGACCCGGCGCGAAAGCCTGGCGAGAATGGCGGCCTGATAGCCGGACCCGGTACCGATCTCCAGAACATGGTGACGCGGTTCGAGCTCAAGCGCCGCCGTCATCATTGCAACCACGGAAGGCGCGCTGATGGTCTGTCCGCATTCGATCGGCAAGGCGCGATCGAGATAGGCATCGTCTCGATAGAGATCTGGGACGAAAGCCTCGCGCGGCACCGTCTCGATCGCCCCGAGCACCTTTCGGTCGGAAATACCGAGTTCACGCAGCCTCAAAATGAGGCTGGCCAGCCGAACCCGCGCCTCCGGATCTGGCTCGATTGCAGGATCGTCGTTCACGAAGAGGCCCGTTTTGCCCCGCTTGGAGCCGTGAAATGGCGTTTGAGCTCCTTGCGGGCAGGCTCATCGGTCATGTCTAGAGACAAGGGCGTGACGGAAATATAGCCCTGCGCGAGCGCCGCCAGATCGGTCTCCGGGGGCGGCTCCATCTTCGAATGCTTGAAGGCGATCCAGAAATACGGCCGCCCGCGCCCGTCGCGACGTTCGTCGATATGCATCCAGTCGGCGGCGCGCTTGCCCTGGCGCGTGAGAAGCACGCCCGAAACACCGTCAGCTGTTCGATTGGGAAAGTTGACGTTGATGAGAACGCCTGGCGCCAGCTTCAAATCGAGCACGCGCTGGATGATCCCAGGGGCATGCGCTCTCGCGCAATCCCATCTCGGATCGTCGATCGTGTCCGCCCCGAACGCCTGCGACAGAGCGAAGGAGCGAATCCCGAGGATCGTCCCTTCGATCGCACCCGCAACCGTACCGGAATAGCTCACATCGTCGGCGATGTTCTGTCCCCGGTTGACGCCAGAGATCACCAGATCCGGCTTTTCGCCGATGACGACCTTCGAGGCCATGATCACGCAATCCGTCGGCGTTCCGCGCACGGCGAAATGGCGCTCGTCCACCTCTCGCAAGCGCAGAGGATCGCTCAGGGTCAACGCATGCGCCACACCGGATTGATCCGTCTCAGGCGCGACCACCCACACATCGTCGGAAAGCGCGCGCGCGATCTCCTCCGCGACCTTCAGGCCCGGAGCATGGATTCCATCATCGTTGGTGACGAGAATCTTCATGCGCCGATCCGCTCCACGCCACCCATATAGCGCCGCAGCACCTCCGGCACCGTGATCGAGCCGTCGTCATTGCGGTAATTTTCCATGACGGCGATCAGGGCACGCCCGACCGCCACGCCCGAACCGTTCAACGTATGCACGAACTTCGGCTGCTTTTCGCCTTCGGCCCGGTAGCGGGCATTCATCCGACGCGCCTGAAAGTCACCGCACACGGAGCACGACGAGATTTCCCGGTAGGCACCCTGCCCTGGCAGCCAGACTTCGATGTCGTAAGTGCGCCGCGCGGCAAATCCCATGTCACCCGTCGAGAGAACCATGACGCGGTATGGCAATCCGAGCTTCTTGAGCACCGTTTCGGCACACGCCGTCATGCGCTCATGCTCTTCGAAGCTCGCCTGCTGACTGGTGATGGAGACGAGCTCGACCTTGTTGAACTGATGCTGCCGCAGCATGCCGCGCGTATCGCGCCCGGCCGAACCCGCTTCCGACCTGAAACAAGGCGTCAACGCCGTGAAGCGGAGCGGCAGCTCCGCTTCTTCGAGGATCGTCTCACGAACGAGATTGGTGAGCGGCACTTCCGCCGTCGGAATGAGCCAGAGACGCGCGGCCGCGGCTTCATCGTCATCGACGGCTGCGGTCGCATAGAGATCTTCGGTAAACTTCGGCAGCTGCGCAGTGCCAAAAAGCGCATCATCCCGCACCAGGGTCGGCGGCGCGACCTCCGTGTAGCCATGCTCGCTCGTATGAAGATCGAGCATGAACTGGCCGAGTGCCCGCTCCAGACGCGCGAGCTGGCCCTTGAGCACCACGAAGCGCGACCCGGAGAGTTTTGCCGCGCTTTCAAAGTCCATCAGGCCGAGAGCCTCACCGATCTCGTAATGCTCCGGCGCGCTATCGCTCAACATTGGATCGCCGAAGAGGCGCAGCTCGACATTGGCCGTTTCGTCGGGGCCCACGGGCACGTCGGGCAAGGGAACGTTCGGGATTTCGGCGAGCGCCGTTCGCAGCGCTTCCTCGAGCGCCCGCTCCTGAGCTTCGCCCTCCTGAATGGCACTCTTCAGCTTGGCAACCTCGTCGATGAGGTTTTGGGCCGCGGCTTCGTCGCCGGACGCCTTCGCCTTGCCGATCTGTTTCGAAGCCTGATTGCGCGCGTTCTGCGCTTCCTGCAATTGACGGATATGAGCGCGTCGCTCATCGTCGAGATCGATCAGGCGTTGAGCGGCCGGCTCCGCCCCTCGATCAGCAAGAGCGCGGTCGAGCGCCTGCGGATCTTGGCGAATCCATGTGATGTCGAGCATCTTTCGCGAACCTCTGCTGGACGCCTTGCGGCGACTCCGCGTGCTTGTCTATGGCCGCAGGGCGTAACGCAACGACGGCAGCGGTCAAGTCTCGCGTTGAGGAAGATCCGTCGATCCGGATGACTTCAGCCGTCCAAGACCAGGTTCACCCGACTATGTCGCAGCTTCCTCGTCCCTTGCAGCATTCTTCAGTTCCACCCGCCGAACGGCGTAGATGGAGATTTCGTAGAGAAGAATTGTCGGCAAAGCGAGACCGATCTGGCTGATCGGATCAGGCGGCGTAAGGATCGCCGCCAGGATGAAGGCGATCATGATGGCGTATTTGCGCTTGGCCTTGAGGATCGCCGCATCGACGATCCCGACGCGGCCGAGAAGCGTCAGGACGACCGGAAGCTGGAACACGAGGCCAAAGGCAAAAATCAGCGTCATGATGAGGCTGAGATACTCGTTCACCTTCGGCAGAAGCTCGATCGATGCGCGCCCGGCCCCACCCGTCTGTTCCATCGACAGGAAGAAGGCGAGCGCAAGCGGCATCACCGCGAAATAAACGAGCGCCGCTCCGATGATGAAGAGGATCGGCGTGGCGATCAGGTAGGGATAGAACGCCTGACGTTCATGCTTGTAGAGCCCCGGCGCCACGAATTTGTAGATCTGGTTGGCAATGACCGGGAAGGCCAGGAAGAGCGCGCCGAAGAAGGCGAGCTTCATCTGCGTGAAAAAATACTCCTGCGGAGCTGTAAAAATCAGACGGATGCTGCGGTCCGCACCGGCTGCCCGCTCATAGGGAATGATCAGGAGATTGAAGATCTGGTCCGCAAAATAGAAGCAGACCACGAAGGCGATCGCGATTGCGATCAAGGCGCGCAGAAGACGTTGACGCAGTTCGATCAGATGCTCGATCAACGGCGCGCGTGAGGCTTCGATATCGTCGTCGCTCATGCTGCGTCGCTCGTGCGCGGACTTCCGCCTCTGTTGTCGGGAGCTTCTTCGGCCACCCCGTCATCCTTGCTCGACGCCACGTCCTGCACCTTTTCTTCCGCCGGTGCCACGCCCTCGTCCGCCCCCGTCGCAGGCTCGGCCGACGCGAGTTCGGTCGATGCGGAAGGCGTCTCCTCTGTAGGCGCCAGAGCGGATGGCACCGTCTCTGTCGCCGACTTCTGGCCGCTCCGATTGGCGGCGGCCTCGACGTCCTTCTTGACGCCAGCGAGCGGGTCCATCTTCGAAATCGATTGCAGAGACTGCCGGGTTTCGTCCAGCCCGGCCTGCCGCTCAGCCTCTTTCAGAGCATCGTCGAGCTGACGCTTGAAATCGTTCGCGGTGCGACGGATCTGGCCCATCGTCTTGCCGAACGTACGCAACATCCCAGGCAGATCTTTCGGCCCGACGACGATAATCGCCACACCGGCGATCACCACCAGTTCGGTCCAGCCGATATCAAACATGGCCGAGCTCAAACATAGATTGTGCCGGGTTCGCCGTGGCCGATGCCGTTAGCCGACCTTGTTTTTCTTCTCCGCCGGTTCCACGCTGGCGGGGTCGTTGTGCTCGATGGTCCGGGACTGGTTCGTCGACGTGGTGTCGTCGTCGTCCTGCAGGCCCGTCTTGAAGCTCTTGATGCCTTTGGCGACATCACCCATCAGGTCAGAGATCTTTCCGCGCCCGAACAGGAGCACGATGATGATCGCGATGATAACGATCTGCCAGAAGCCTATCGACATAGGATAAACCTTTCAAAACTCGCCACGGCCGGTCGCGGGACTATTGCAAATCGTCGGATTCGCATCAACTCGTCCTCTTCTCCGATCCCCTGCCGCATCACGGAGTTACGGTCGACATTGAGATCCGGTGGACCAGCGTTTCCTCCACAAAGTCTCGGAGTGATATAAGTGGCCCGATCCTTCAAAGCCACATCGAATTCTGCGCAGTCCGAAAGAGACGAAACCTTCCGCAAGGTCCGCCTCGGCAAGCGACGCTCATCCACAAGAGCGGTGAGATTGAGGCTGGAATAGCCGGCGTTATGCCGCAGATCGGCAAGGGCAGAAAACGCACCGATTCCCAAGAGTCGTTGGGGCGCCCTATCAATTCCTCAGTCGCCATCCAAAGGGTCTTCGTCGTCCCTCAGCGCTTCGCTCCCAAAGGCAGGAGGCGCTTCGAAGCCCGGCGGAATATTGGCGTTCAGAAGGCCCGCCGCCTTCAGGTCGAGGAGACCCGGCAGATCGCCGATCGCTGCAAGTCCGAAATGATCGAGAAATTCGTTCGTCGTCCCGAAAGTCAGCGGGCGCCCAGGCGAACGCCGACGCCCCCGCGGCCGCACCCAACCTGTCTCCAGAAGAACATCCAGCGTACCCTTGGAGGTCGAAACGCCCCTCACCTCTTCGATTTCCGCACGCGTGACCGGCTGGTGGTAGGCGATGATGGCGAGCGTCTCCATCGCGGCCCGAGAGAGCTTGCGCTCCTCGACCTTGTGCTCCTGCAACAGAAAGCCGAGATCGCTCGCAGTGCGAAATGCCCAGCAATCGCCGATGCGCCTCAGATTGACGCCCCGGCTCGCGTAAGCGGTCTGCAATTCGTGCAAGAGCACATCGACCGTCACGCCCTCGGGCATCTTGGCGGCCAGCTCCGCCTCGCTCATGGGCTTCGCGGAGGCGAACAACATCGCTTCGAGCATCCGCAAATGCAGCCGGCGATCCTCCGGCGACAGACTGGTGACATTGCCGCCGCTGGCGAAAAGATCAGGCACGCTTCGCCTCCAGCGAAGCAGACCTCCGCCGCACGTAGAGAGGCGCAAAATTGGAGGACTGCGTCAGTTCCAGCTTGCCCTCCCGCACCAGTTCGAGGCTTGCCGAGAGCGCACTCGCCCGGGCAGTCGCCCGCAATTCCGGCTTGGCCAGAAACTCGGTCAGATAGGTGTCCATCGGCATCCAGGTCGCATCTTCCCCGATCAGGCGCATGAGGCGATCGCGTGCTTCCTGCAGACCGATGACTTTGCGCTTCTTCACCTTCACGAAGCTCGCAAACTGGCGCGCACGCAAAGCCGAATAAGACTGCAAGAGATCGTAAAGCTCCGCCCCCCATCGCATCGTGCGGTCGCTGGCGATCGCTTCAGGCATACCGCGCTCGAAAAAGCCGGACCCGAGCTTGTCCCGGTCCGACAGTCTGTCGGCCGCGTCGCGCATGGCCTGGAGGCGCTTCAGGCGGAAAGCGAGCCGCGCCGCCATTTCCTCGCCAGACGGTTCTTCCATCGGTTCGGGATCGGGCAGAAGGAGCCGCGACTTGAGATAGGCGAGCCACGCCGCCATCACGAGGTAGTCGGCGGCGATCTGGAGATGCAGCTTCCGTGCATGATCGATGAAAACGAGATACTGCTCGGCCAAAGCCAACACGGAAATCTTTGTCAGATCGACTTTCTGACTACGGGCGAGCGCGAGAAGCAGGTCGAGCGGGCCTTCGAAACCGTCGACGTCGACAAGCAGCACGTCGGCGTCGTCGACGGGCGTATCTTCCTCGAAAGCATCCGCCGCAGCACTCATCCAAGAACCCTGTCTGATCCCAGCAACTGCGACAACCGCTCGTGCAAGAACGCCCGGTCTCCGACCTCGTCCGCAACGCTTGCAACAAGGGACATCTCGGCACGCTCAAGCGCATCGCCGGAAACCTCCGGAACGGCCTTCGCCACCTCGCGCATCTCCTCCATCTCGCCATTGCAGTGAAGAACGATGTCGCAGCCTGCGGCGATCGCACGCCTGGAGCGTTCGGCCGGACTGCCGCTCAGCGCCTTCATGGAGATGTCGTCCGTCATCAGCAGACCATCAAAACCGATTCGCTCACGGATGATGTTAGCGATGATTGCCGCGGAATGCGTGGCCGGCTGGGCGTCGTCCACCGCGGAATAGACGACATGCGCCACGATGCCGAGGGATGCCCGCGTGGCCAACATCCGAAACGGCGCGAAATCGACGGCCTCGAGTGCCGCCAGATCCGCATCGACGACGGGAAGCTCCTCATGGCTGTCGGAAGCCGCGCGACCATGCCCGGGCAGATGCTTGATCACAGGCGTCACGCCACTGGCCCTCAGTCCGGTCATGACGGCACCGCCGAGCGTCACCACCATGTCGACCGTGTCCCCATAGGCGCGATCGCCGATGATATCGTGGCTGCCCGGCCCCGGCACATCGAGAACCGGCAGGCAATCCACGTTGATGCCGAGTTCGATAAGGTCGAGCGCCATCAACTTCGCGGCAAGCTGTGCCGCCTCGATGCCGGAAATCGGATCGGCCTTGTAGATGTCACCGAAACGCTTCGCCGGAGGATAGGAGCGCACCACCGGCGGACGAATACGTTGGACGCGGCCGCCTTCCTGGTCGATCAGGATCGGAACGTCGGGACGATCGAGCGTCTCGCGGACACTGTCGGTCAGGCGCCGAATCTGGCCGCCATCTTGGATGTTGCGGGCAAAGAGAATCACGCCCCAGGGTTTTTCATCGCGCAAGAAAGCGCGTTCTTCCTCGCCGAGCGTGAGCCCGGCGAGGCCGCAAGCGAAGGCCTTCGCCATCATTCAGATCGATATCCTGCGTGGAGTTCTACTGCGTTACGAAGCAACTGCCGCCGGCGCTCTGCAGCTTCTCGCACAACGAGATCGCCGCCTCGCGCGAAGCCATCGGACCGACGCGGACACGGTAATAGATGCCTTTGTCGCCGAGATCGGCCTGAAGGATCATGGCCTCCTGGCCTCCGAGAAGCTGCGGAAAACGACGCTGCAGATTGCTGTAGGACGACCGGGCCTGCTCTTCTGAACGCTGGGAGCTGACCTGAACCGCCCATCCGGCCGGCGCCGTGGAAGCGACCTGCGGCTCTGACGCATTCGAAGTCGGCGCCGAGGCGGTCAAGGAAGAGGCCGACGCCGCCGGCTGCTGCGCGGTTTGCGCCGAGCTGGGGGACGGTGCGACGAGATCCGGCACAGTCGGTCGGGCCTGCGGCAGGTTCGCAACGTCGAAGCTCGGCGTTTCGGAGGCGGTAGGCGTTTCGCCGAGCCCATTCGGCTCCGCTCCCGCTTGCGCGTTACTTCCGCTTTCGTCAGCAGGCATACCGCCGTCTTCTGGCTGCACGCGCACGCTCTGCACCTGGACGGGCTCCGGGTCTGTCGCTGGCGCGGGCCCGGCGAGTTCCTTCGGCTCCTGAGGGGTAGCTGCCTGACTATCGGGAGCGTTTTCCACGATCGTGCCATCCGGGCGGACCGTCAAAGTGCGAACTTTCTTGGGCCCAATCGGTGTGACCTGTGGCCCGACCTGCGGCTGAGCCGTATCGTCCGAAATGCGCGCGGAGATCTTGCCGTCATCGTCTACCGCGGCGGCTCCATCATCGGAGGCCTCGCCCTCTTGCGCGTTCGGCAACACGATGCGAGCGATTTCCCGCGGCTCTTCATTCCGGTCGACGAGCTTTTCGTCGGTCTCGGGGTTGCGGCCAGAGACGCGGTCGAACACGGCCTGGCCGACCTCGTCGTCTTTGTTGTCACCCGGGCTTTCGACGGCCACTTTCACGTCGCTGCCATCGGCGGTGATGACGGGAACAGTCCCATCTGAATCGCCCTCACCTCCGCCAAGCATGGCAATGACGCCGCCGCCGACAACGACGACGCCCAACACGGCGGCAAGCGCCATCAGGCCTTTGCGGCGTCCTTTGCGTCCATCGCCCTCATCATCCTTACGGATCTGACCATCGGGATCGCCGTCGGCGCGACTGACGAGTGGATCACTGTCGACAAGGAACGGAAATTCTTCGTGGCTCGGCTCGGGGGTGTCGGCGAGATCATCGCTTGCGGGCCAGTCGCGCTCCGTGCGCGGGGCGCCGGCCTGAACGTGCGGGACATAGGGTGCGCGCGGCTCGCGCACCTGCGAGACACGCTCATCCTCGGTAAGATCGGACCGGTCCGATTCCCCATAATCCGATTGTCCATAATCGGCGCCGCCATGCTGCGGCTCCGACCATGACGGTTCCTTCCTCTCCGACTGGGCCGCGAGCTCGCCCGGGAGTTCATGCTCCATCCAATGCGCAAAATCTCGAGCCGCATCATGATGGGATTGGGCGTACGGACCTTCCGGAGCGTCATAAGGCTCCTGCGGCGGCTCTTCATAACCAGGAGACTGACGCGAATTCTCATACGCGCCATATGGCTCAGAGGCCGGATAACGATCCTCGGAGGCAGATCGCTCGTCGTCAAATTCCTCGGCGGCAGGACCGCTCGGAAACCGTGTCACCAGAGATGCAAGAGGGTGCTCGGCGCGCGGCTCGTGGCTCTGCCAATGCGCCGGCTCTTCCGGCCGTTGCGGAGGCTCGGGCACGAACCGGGGTTCCGCACGCGTGTAGGTCTTGGGTGTGTAGGGCTCAGGCGTGTAGGTTTCGGGCTGGCGCGCACGGTTCGATTGCTCGAATTCGCGCATCAGCTCGGCCTCGAGTTCGGATGAGAACGCGTCCACGTCGGGCTCCCGCCTCGCTGGGGCAGCCTCGGGACGTGGCGACGGACGATAATATGAGCTGTCTTCGCTGACGATACGCGCCAGCTCGACGAGCGGATCCTCCTCCTCGGGGCCGGCAGGTCCGCCGCTGGGGCCATGATGCAAGTAGGAGGTTTTCGGACGTTCATCCGCCATCGGGAAACCTTACGCGTTGTTCCGGTAACGCCGGGCGCTCCTGAGACTCAGCGCATCTCCTTGGGCGCCTCGACCCCGAGCACCGACAAGCCCGCTCGGATCACCATGCCAACAGCATCCACCAAGCCAAGCCTCGCTTTTGATATCTCTATATCATCAGGCTTAATGAAGCGTAATTGCGGCGACTCCTTGCCTCTGTTCCAGTGAACATGAAAGGAATTCGCTAGATCGTAGAGATAATACGCAATCCGATGCGGCTCTCTGCTCTGGGCGGCAAGCTGCACGATACGCGGCCAGTCACAGAGCTGCTTGATGAGCTGGAGCTCGCCAGCGTCTTCGAGCCGGATGAGCCGCTCGGCTGAGGCGAGTTCTGCAGGCGTCTCGTCAACCTCCGGCATTTCCTGCGCAAATTGCCGTCGCACGGAGGCCGTCCGCGCATGCGCATACTGCACGTAGAAAACCGGGTTGTCCTTCGACTGCTCGGTCACGGTCTGAAAATCGAAGTCGAGCGGTGCATCCGCCTTGCGGGTCAGCATCATGAAGCGAACCGCGTCGCGGCCCACCTCGTCGACAACGTCGGCGAGCGTCACGAGATCGCCCGCCCGCTTCGACATTCTGACGGGTTCCCCTGCCCGGAAGAGCCGAACGAGCTGTGACAGCTGCACTTCGAGCTGGCCCTTGCCTTCAGAAATGGCTTTAACCGCGGCCGTCATACGCTTGACGTAGCCGCCGTGATCGGCGCCCCAGACATCGATCATATGAGCGAAGCCGCGCTCGAACTTGTCGAAGTGATAGGCGATGTCGGAGGCGAAGTAAGTGTAGCTGCCGTCCGCTTTCTTCAGCGGCCGGTCGACATCGTCACCGAACGACGTCGCCCGAAAGAGAAGCTGCTCGCGCTCGTCCCAGTCTTCGTCCTCGTTCTCCTGCCCCTTGGGCGGAGGCAGAGTTCCCCAATAGACGAGATCGCGCTCTTCAAGCCACGCGATGAGTTCCGCCACCCGATCACGGCCGTTCCCGATCAGCGAACGCTCGGAGAAAAACACGTCGTGACGGATATTGAGGCTGGCGAGATCGTTGCGGATATTCTCCATCATCGCAGCGATCGCGAAGTCGCGCACCAGAGGCAGCCAATCGGCTTCATCCTGGCCCTTGAGCGCATCACCATATTTGTCGGCCAGCGCCTTGCCGACGGGAACGAGATAATCGCCCGGATAGAGCCCCTTCGGGATCTCGCCGACCGTCTCGCCAAGCGCTTCGCGGTAGCGCAGATAGACGGAGCGCGCGAGCTGATCGACCTGCGAGCCGGCATCGTTGATGTAATATTCGCGCGTCACCGCCTGACCAGAGGCCGCCAAAAGGTTTGCGATCGCATCACCGACGACGGCGCCGCGGCAATGACCGACATGCAACGGTCCGGTGGGGTTGGCCGAGACGTATTCGATGTTGACGGCCGCACCCTGCCCCGCCGGCACGTAGCCATAGCGGTCGCCGGCTTTCAGGATGGCCGCGAGTTCTCGCGCCCAGAAGGATTGGGCCAAGCGCAAATTGAGGAAGCCAGGGCCGGCGATCTCCACCGCGTCCACATCGTCGTGGCGCGAGAGCTCGGCACCGAGCCTGGTCGCGAGATCGCGCGGCTTCATCGCCAGGGGTTTTGCGAGCACCAGCGCAGCGTTGGTGGCAAGGTCGCCGTGCGCGGCATCGCGCGGCGGCTCGACCACCACGCGCGCAAGAAGCTCCGGCGCGATCTCGCTTTCCGTTACGACCCGGGCGATAGCGGCCCGGACCCGCTCCGCAAAATCATCAAAAAGGTTCATGCTGGAATATCCGTTGCCGTCTACGCGGCATACCGTTGATAGGCTTGGCCCCTAGCCGAGATCGGGGGTGTGGTCAAACAGGCGCCGATGCTCGGCAACCGCAAAGCCGTCGCTCATCCCGGCGATATAATCGGCCGCACGGCGGGCCCGCCTCCGTTCATCGCTCATATCGAGCTCGGCCTGCCACTCGTCGGGCAGGAACTCAGGCTCCGAATGCAGGCGCTCGAAGAGATCCGTGACGATCGCCTCACCGGCATGGGCCGCTCGCATGACGCTCTCATGGCGATAAAGCCGCGAAAAAAGAAAGCCTTTCAGCTCCTTCTCCTCGCGCGCCAGATTCGCCGAGAAACCGACCGTCGGCTCGCCGGCATGGGTGACCGCACGCACCGACGCCGCACCCTCAAGCCGTCTGGCCGTCTCGACAAGCACATCGGTGATCATCACGGTGATCAACCGCCGCGTGAGCTCGGCCGCAAAACGCGAGCGCTCCAGCGCGGGAAAGGTTCGATCGAGTTCGCCGATGATGCGCGCCGTCAGCGGAACCTCGACAAGGTCTTCCAGATGCAGGAGGCCGGAGCGCAACCCGTCGTCGATGTCGTGCGCATCATAGGCGATGTCGTCGGAAATCGCGGCGATCTGGGCTTCCGCGCCTGCATAATTTTCCAAATCGAGGTCGAGCGCCTCATTGAGCTCCATCACCACCGGAGAGAGAGCCGACGCCTTTCCTTTTAGCGGTCCGTTGTGTTTGACGAGGCCTTCCAAAGAGGCGCGCGACAGATTGAGACCGTCATAGCGCGCATAGCGCCGCTCCAGCCGCGTAACGACGCGCAGGCTCTGAACGTTGTGATCAAAGCCGCCATATTCGCCGAGAGCGGCACTCAAAGCCCGTTCGCCGGCATGGCCGAACGGCGTGTGCCCGAGATCGTGTGCAAGCGCGATCGCCTCCGTCAAATCTTCGTCGAGACCCAAGGGACGCGCAATCGAGCGCGCAACCTGCGCAACCTCCAGGGAATGCGTCAGCCGCGTTCGGAAATGATCGCCTTCCGGCCGGATGAAGACCTGCGTCTTGTGCTTCAGTCTCCGGAACGCAGTGCAATGCACGATCCGGTCCCGGTCACGCTGGAACGGCGAACGCAGAGGATCCTCCGTCTCCTCATGCACACGGGCACCTCCCTCTTCCGGGCCTGTGGCGTAAGGCGCTTTCCAGCGGGCGCCGTGCTTGAGGAGATGACGAGGAAGGCTCGCACTCATGATCTGGCTACGATTGACTTGCGGGGCGGTGCTTCTTAGCTACGATGGATTGAGATGAGCAAGGTGGCCACCATGACCGAGGCCTCGACGATCAGCGCCCCGACGACCGAACAAGCCTCAGAGACGGCGGTTGTTTTGACGGATCGTGCGGCAAAGCGCATCGCCAAAATTCTCTCCGGCGAGCCTGAGGAGACGGCCCTGCGGATTTCCGTCGAAGGCGGCGGCTGTTCCGGCTTTCAGTACCGTTACGATCTCGTCCAGGATCCGCATGACGACGACGATCTCGTGCTCGCGCGCGACGGGGCGACGGTGCTGATCGATTCCATGTCGCTTCCCTTTATGGAGGGCGCTGTGATCGACTTCGTCGACGATTTGATGGGTCAGTCCTTCCAGATCAAAAACCCGCATGCCACCGCCTCGTGCGGCTGCGGCACCAGCTTCTCAATCTGACACACAGAACGCGCCGACCGACAAAGGCGCGCAGAGATCGGACAGGCCGTTGAAGATTGCCACCTGGAACATCAACGGCGTGAAAGCGCGTCTTGATGGCCTTGTTACCTGGCTCGGAGAAGCGAGCCCCGACGTCGTCTGCCTGCAGGAAATCAAATCGGTCGACGAAGCATTCCCCCGCGGACCGATCGAGGCGCTCGGCTACAATGTCGCCACGCATGGTCAGAAAGGCTTCAACGGCGTCGCGATCCTGTCGAAGCGACCGCTGGAAGACGTGACGCCGCGCCTTTCCGGCGACGAGGACGACGTCCAGGCCCGCTTCCTGGAGGCGATCGTGCCGGACGACAACGGCGGTATCGTCCGTGTCATCTCCGCGTACATGCCGAATGGCAATCCGATCGGGACGGAGAAATTCTCCTACAAGCTCGCCTGGATGGAACGCCTGGAGACTTGGGTGGACGAGCGGCTGGCGCTCGAAGAGCCCTTCGTTCTGGCCGGCGATTTCAACATCATCCCGGAGCCGATCGACGCCCGTCACCCGGAAAGGTGGACGGACGATGCCCTCTTCCAGCCCGAAACGCGCAATGCCTACAGGAAGCTTACCGCACGGGGCCTGACAGACGCCCTGCGCGCGGTGACCGATGCGGGCGACATCTACACTTTCTGGGACTACCAGGCCGGCGCCTGGCAGAAGAACAACGGCATCCGCATCGACCATCTTCTCCTGTCGCCCGAAGCCGCCGACCGTCTGGCAGGCGTGGGCATCGACAAGCATGTGCGTGCCTGGGAAAAGCCCTCAGATCATGTCCCGGTGTGGATCGCACTCAACTGAGGCCGACGTGAAGGTCAGGCGTTTTCGGCAAGCCGCTTCAGCTTTGCGAACATCGAATCGCTGTCCTCACCGTAATTGAGGGCTCCGACGAATTTTCCGTCCTGATCCATCAGATAGACGGACGCAGTGTGGTCGATCGTGTAGTCGCCATCATCGGTCGGAACCTTCTTGTAATAGATCTTATAGGCCTTCGCGATTTCCTCGATCTGCGCTTCGTTGCCGGAGAGCCCGCGGATATGCGGATCGAAGGCGGAGACGTAATCCTTCATCTTCTCCGGCCCATCGCGCTCCCAGTCGACCGAGACGAAGAGGAAATTGAGCTTCTCGGCATCGTCCCCCAGCCGCTTGATCAGACCCGAGAGCTCGTAAAGCGTCGTGGGGCAGACATCGGGGCAGAAGGTGAAACCGAAATAGATCACAGTCGGCTTGCCGCGGAAATCCTCCTCGCTGACGGTCCTGCCGTCCTCATCGACGAGCGTGAAGGGGCCGCCAATGGCGGCCACCCCAACGCTTTGCTGCAACCGTTCAGGAGGCGTCAGCAGACCGGCGAAGACCGCCGAAACTGCGAGAATCGCTACCGCTCCCGCAACGAACAGCCAAATTTTGCGCATCGACATCACTGAGCTTTGCCGTTTTCCGGCCTATCCATCGTGTGCCCGTCCATCTTCATCGCATCGCCGTTCGGGCCAGGAGCCCCCACAGCCGAAGCGGGCATTTCCACGTCGACCGAGCCAGCCTTCTCGAAAGTGAGCGTAACCGTGACGTTCGCCCCTTCTTCGATGGGAGCTGTCAAATCGATGAACATGACATGCAGGCTGCCGGGCTTCAGTTCGACCGTCGCTCCGGCCGGAACCGGGATGCCATCTTCGAGCTGGCGCATCTTCATCACGCCACCCGACATATCCATGGTGTGAAGTTCCACCCGGCGGGAAATCGGCGATGACGCGGAGACGAGACGGTCGTCCTCATCGCCGGTATTCGTGATCTTCAAAAACCCGCCGCCGGCGGTGGCCGAAGGCGGCGTCGCTCGTGTCCAGGGATGCTCGATCTCGAGATTGCCGAGCTTGTATTCGTGAGCGAGAGCGGGTGTGGCGACAAAAACGAGAGCAGCCGCAATGAGGTGTGCAACAAGGCGCATCGATTTCTCCATCTGCGCATAAAGAGAACCATCGGCAGAGGCCGGACGGGAAAAGGCGTCAGCTGGAGAGAACGGGTGGCGCTCGGGCTTCGGCTGCAAGACGCAGCTCGGACGGATGCGAGGCACTGCCCGTAACGTCGCGGCCAACCACAAGAAATGGCCCGTAACCCGCAAGGAGAATAGCGCCATCTTGCGGCACCGCAGGTAGCATGAGGCCTGAGGAATGACAGAGCGCAGAACAACAGGGGCATGACCCGTTGTCGTGGTTCTTGCCTTCCCCCTTGTGGTCAGGCGATGCGAGCGGATTGCACAGGGCGGTCGAGTTGCCCCCGGCCATGAAGCCGATGGCATAAGCGCCTGAAACGCCCTGCAAAAGAAGCATATAGGCGACGACGATGGCGATCAGGCCACCGACGAATCTGTCACCGAGCACGTGCCTCATAAAGCGCATGACGAAGTCATGCCCGATCGCCGGGCGGAAGCCAATGGCAAAAAGCGGAAACTCAGTGGAAGGAATTAGCGTCGCGCAGCAATGCCGGCCCGGATGGCTCGGTCTGAAGAACGCTGGCTACACGAGACGGCTTGGACGACAGCGATCCACCGGATGACGGCAGCCTTCGTCGATAAGCGATTGCGAGGAGATGAAGCCCGCAGGCAGAGGAGAGACGAAAGCTATTTCGTCTTGCTCTTGGCGAGGTAATCCTCCGCCAGAGCCATAGCCGTGCGGCGATCGTTCTCGCTCGCAGCCGCAAAGGCCTCCTCATGGAGCGATTGGATGGCGTCGTCGCCACGGTAGGAATTGCGCGCGATTGAGAGCCACATCAGCCCTTTCACCGCATTGCGCCGGATGCCGATGCCGTCGAACAGGAGCCGCCCAAATTCCGCCTGGGCCTGCGCATGGCCCTTGTCGGCCGCGAGTTTCAGCCAGCGCGCCGCCTGACGATCGTTCTTTTCGCCGCCGCGGCCGTTCAGATACATCATGCCGAGCTGAAACTGGGCCTCCGGATCTGCGAAGTAGGACGCGGCATAGGAATAAAACCGCCGGGCCTTCCCCTCGTCGGCGACGACCGTTCCCGCGATCCCGTCACGAAAATAGCCTGCAAGCGCGACGAAGGCATCGGAGACAAAGCGGGCATCCGAGCCGCGCGGGTTGCCGTCGGCATAGTCGTTGGCGATCTTGGCGAAGATCCGAAAGGCGTGCGCGTCATCCTCGCTGACACCGTCGCCGGTGGCATAGATGCGCCCGAGCTTCCACAACGCGGCAGTGTGACCCTTGTCCGCGGCATAGGACAGCGCTTCCAGAGCCTCGGCCGTGTGGCCCTGTTTGTAGGCGATATATCCTTCACGAAACGCCTCGCGGGCCGACGTATCGGGATCGAAGGCGAAGGCAGGCGTCGCCATCGCCACCGCCAGACACGCGACCGGCAGAACACTACTGATCCGCATAGCACACCGTTTCCGCCGCGCCGCCCGGATGCGTCACGGCACCTTTTCGCGCCGCTCCGACGGTCTGCGCGTATTTCCACAAAGCGCCGGAGCGATAATCCGTCTCGCGCGGCGTCCATCTTTGACGCCGACGATCCAATTCCGTGTCGTCGAGCTCGACCGAGATCGTCCCGGCCTCAGCATCGATCTCGATGATGTCGCCATCCTGAAGGAGAGCGATCGGTCCGCCCACGGCCGCTTCAGGCCCGACATGGCCGATGCAGAACCCGCGCGTCGCGCCGGAGAAGCGTCCATCCGTGATCAACGCCACTTTGCTGCCCATGCCCTGCCCATAGAGAGCGGAAGTCGTGGACAGCATTTCGCGCATGCCAGGCCCACCTTTCGGGCCTTCATAGCGGATCACCAGAACGTCTCCCTCCTGGTACTGGCGGCTCCGCACGGCCTCAAAACATTCCTCTTCCGTATCGAAGCAGCGCGCCGGACCTTTGAAACGCAGATTGGTCATGCCCGCGACTTTCACGATCGCGCCATCAGGGGCGAGATTTCCGGAAAGACCGACCACGCCGCCTGTCGGGCTAATCGGTTTGTTCGCGGGATGAACCACGTCCTGCTCATCGTTCCACTGAACATGTTCCAGATTTTCGGCAATTGTGCGGCCGGTGACTGTCATGCAGTCTCCGTGCAAGAATCCGTTATCGAGAAGCGTTTTCATCAACAACGGGATGCCGCCTGCCTCGAACATATCCTTGGCGATATACTTTCCGCCTGGCTTGAGATCGGCAATGTAGGGCGTACGTTTAAAAATTTTCGCAACTTCGAAGAGATCGAAGTCGATGCCGCATTCATGCGCGATCGCCGGCAGATGCAGCCCAGCATTCGTGGATCCACCCGAGGCTGCAACCACCGTTGCGGCGTTCTCCAACGCCTTGCGCGTCACGATATCTCGCGGACGGATCTGCTGCGCGAGAAGCTCCATGATCTGCTCGCCGGCCGCATAGCAGAAACGGTCACGGAACTCATAGGGCGCCGGCGCGCCGGCCGAATACGGCAGAGCGAGACCGATCGCCTCGGAAACCGTCGCCATGGTGTTGGCCGTGAACTGTGCCCCGCAGGCGCCGGCTGAAGGACAGGCAACCGCTTCCAGCTCGGCAAGATCCTCGTCGGTGAACTCGCCGCTCAGATGCTTCCCGACGCCTTCGAAGACGTCGAGGACGGTGACCTCCTTACCGCGAAAACTGCCGGGAAGGATCGTCCCGCCATAGATGAAGATCGACGGCACGTTGAGGCGCACCATCGCCATCATCATTCCGGGCAGGGATTTGTCGCAGCCGGCAAGACCGATCAGAGCGTCGTAGCAATGGCCCCGCATGGTCAGCTCGACGGAATCGGCGATCACCTCGCGCGACGCGAGCGAGGCCTTCATCCCGGCGTGCCCCATGGCGATCCCATCGGTCACGGTAATGGTGGTGAATTCACGCGGCGTACCTTTGGCCGCTGCAACGCCCTTCTTGACGACCTGCGCCTGTCGCGACAGCGCAATGTTGCACGGCGCGGCCTCGTTCCAGCAGGTCGCCACACCCACGAACGGCTGATGGATTTCCTCAGTCCCGAGACCCATCGCATAGTAATAGGAGCGATGCGGTGCACGCGACGGCCCCTCCGTCACATGGCGGCTTGGCAGACGTGACTTATCAAAACTTTTCGCGTCCATGCCCCTAAGCCCCATGAACTCTTGCCCCAGGTGGAGCCTTCGCCATAAAGCTCCGCCTGCGCTTCGTTTATGACTGAAACGTGGCGCTTGTTAATGGGTCTAAGGGGGTGAGCTTCTCGCGCTAAGCGGCTGTTGCGCAATGGCCACAGCGACTCTCCGCACGGAGCCGTTTCACACGACAAAACGCGACAAATGTGAGGCGACGCTTCTGCAAGGCGACGCTTCGGCCGAAGCACCCTGCGTAGGAATAGACACGCGACGGGGCCGTAGCGATGGCCCCGTCAAATGCTCCGATCAGCGCGTATCGCTCAGCCGTCCGAGCGCGGCGGCCAAACGTTCGCGATCGGCGACGTATTCAGCGCGTTTCTCACGCTCTGCCGCAACGACCTCTTCAGGGGCCCGGGCCACAAATTTCTCGTTGCTGAGCTTTTTGTCGAGGCGTGAGATCTCGCCGTCGACCTTGCCGATCTCTTTCTCAAGGCGCGAGCGTTCGGCATCGAAGTCGATCACGCCTTCAAGCGGCAAGGCACAGGTCGCCTCGCCCACGAGAAACTGTGCCGCGTTCTTCGGCACATCCGGGGCGGTCGAGATGGCGTCCACCCGCGCGAGCCGTTCGATCGCCGCCTGATGGCGGGCAAGCCGCTCCTGCGTCAGCTCGGAGGCCGCGCACACCACGAGCGGCGTACGGGCACCGGCCGGCACGTTCATCTCCGCACGAACCGATCGGATCGACGAGACGAGCAGAACCAGCCAGTTGATGTCGTCCGCTGAAGCCTCGTCGCCAAACGCACTTTCCGGCCAGGACGCGAGTGCCAGAAGCCCGGCCCCCTCTCCGCCGAGTTCATCCCAAAGCGCCTCGGTGATGAACGGGCTGAAGGGATGCAGAAGTTTCAGGATATCGACGAGAGCCCGGCCGGCAACCGCCCGCGTCTCGACCGCGGCCGCTTCATCGTCTCCGTCGAGCACCGGCTTGATGAGCTCCAAATACCAGTCGCAGAACGTGTCCCAGACGAAGTGATAGATGGCATCGGCCGCCTCGTTGAAGCGGTACGCCGTGATGCCTTCGGTGACTGCGGCAACCGTGCGGGCAGCTTCCGTCAGGATCCAGCGATTGACCGGCAGTTTCGCCTCGGCCGGATCGAAAGTCGTATCCAGCCGGCAGCCCTTCATCTGACAGAAGCGCGCGGCATTCCACAGTTTGGTTCCGAAATTGCGATATCCGGCAACACGTTGCGGAGAAAGCTTAATGTCGCGTCCCTGCGCCGCCATGGCGGCCAGCGTGAACCGCAGCGCATCCGCGCCGAACTCCTCGATGAGCTCCAGCGGATCGATGACGTTGCCTTTCGACTTCGACATCTTCGCGCCGTGCTCGTCGCGCACGAGGGCGTGGATGTAGACGTCCGCAAAGGGCTCCTGCTTCATGAAATGCAGTCCGAACATCATCATCCGGGCGACCCAGAAGAAGATGATGTCGAAGCCCGTCACGAGCACGTTCGTCGGATAATAACGGGCGAGCTCCGCCGTCTCGTCGGGCCAGCCGAGCGTGGAAAACGGCCAGAGCGCCGAGGAGAACCAAGTGTCGAGCACATCCTCGTCGCGGTCGAGTTTCACCCGGCTGCCGTAATGGCGGTAAGCGGCGGCTTCCGCCTCTTCCTCGGAGGCCTCGACAAAGACCTCGCCATCCGGCCCGTACCAAGCGGGAATCCGATGTCCCCACCACAGCTGGCGCGAAATGCACCAGGGCTGGATGTTCTCCATCCACTCGAAATAGGTCTTTTCCCAATTCTTCGGGACGAAAGTCGTGCGCCCCTCGCGAACGGAAGCGATCGCAGGCTTCGCCAGGGTGACGGCGTCCACGTACCACTGGTCCGTCAGGAACGGCTCGATCGGCACGCCGCCGCGATCGCCGTGCGGCACGACATGGACGTGCTCTTCGATCTTCTCCAGAAGACCTCGCTCATCCATCATCGCGACGACCTTGTCGCGCGCCGTGAAGCGGTCCTGCCCATGAAGAGCCGCGATAGTTTCGGCGAGTTCTGCACTCTCCGAAACGTCGCGCAGAAAGTCTTCGTTGCCGTCGAGGACGAGATTGGCCTCCACGTCCATGACGTTGACCATGGCGAGATCATTCCGCCGGCCGACCTCGAAGTCGTTGAAGTCGTGAGCCGGGGTGATCTTCACAGCGCCCGAGCCGGCTTCGGGATCGGCATACTCATCCGCAACGATCGGAATACGGCGGCCGACGAGCGGCAGGATCACATGCTTGCCGATGAGATCGCGGTAGCGCTCGTCTTCCGGATGCACGGCCACGCCCGTATCGCCCAGCATGGTCTCGGGCCGGGTGGTGGCGACGGTGATGTATCGGCCTTCCTCTCCCTCGATCGGGTATTTGAAGTGCCACAGATGCCCCTTCATCTCGACCTGTTGCACTTCGAGGTCGGAGATCGCCGTCAGGAGCTTCGGATCCCAATTGACGAGCCGCTTGTCCTTGTAGATCAGCCCTTCCTTGTAGAGCTGAACGAACACCTTGATGACGGCAGCTGACAGCCCCTCATCCATGGTGAAGCGCTCACGCGACCAGTCGCAGGAAGCCCCGAGGCGTTTCAGCTGATTGAGGATCATGCCGCCCGACTCGGCCTTCCAGGTCCAGACCTTCTCCACGAAGGCCTCGCGGCCGATATCGCGGCGGCCCGGCTCCTGACGCTGCATCATCTGCCGCTCGACAACCATCTGCGTGGCGATGCCGGCATGGTCCATGCCCGGCTGCCACAGGACGTCCCTGCCCTGCATGCGGTTGTAGCGCACGAGCACATCTTGCAGCGTGTTGTTGAGTGCGTGCCCCATATGCAAGGAGCCGGTCACGTTCGGCGGCGGGATGACCACTGCGAACGTGTCTGCGCCGGGTTCCGCACCGGAACCGGCACGGAAGGCATCGGCATCAAGCCATTTCTGGGAAATACGGGGTTCGACGTTCTTTGCGTCGAAGGTCTTTTCTAACATGAGGGAAACGCACCATGGGCCCGGAAGCGGGCGCTGAAACCGCCGCGGTTAAACTGGTGCGCCCGCCGCCTGTCAACAAGCGGTCTGGATCAGCAGCCTGAACGGCTGCGAAGAAAGGGGTCGCCGCGACCGAGGGCCGCGACGGGCTTGATCAGCGACGTCCGCGGGAAACGCGCTCGATCTCTTCTCTGACGAGCCGCTCCACGAGCGGGGGCAGATTGTCGTCGAGCCATTCTTTCAGCATCGGCCGCAGCATCTCGGAGACGAGATCCTCCAAGGTGCGGGCATTCTGAGACAGAATGGTATGCGCCAAAGAATTGAAAGCGCCGGATACCGCCTCATCCGCATCATCGGACAAGAGCCGGTCCTCGGAGCGCGCATGCGCTTCATAAGTCGTCATAGAGCTGGGCTCCTTCGCCGCCGACCTCGCCGGCTCGACCGTCTCTGGCCCTGCGCGATGGCCAAAGGAAGGCTGCACGGCCTCCGGTACCGCCGTCTCGGCAGCCTTTGGTTCCTCAACCGGCTCAGGCTCCGGCGACGGAGCCTCAACACCGACGGCAGTCTCAAACGGGGCGGAGAAATCCGGAAAATCATCCTCCCCGTCGTCGGCCATGTCCTCGACGACAGACGGCTCTGCGACGGCGTCCGGCGCCGGGTCAGCAGGCTCATCGCCAGGCTGAGGGGTCACATGTTGAGGGGCAACAGACTGAGGAGCATCAGACTGAACGGCATCAGGCCGGGCGGAAGACACCGTCGGTTCGGCTTCGTCATCCTCGATGGCGACGCGGAGAGACCTCGAAGCACGCGCCTCCGACTTGTCGCCGTCCTCGGAAATGATCTGGCGGATCGACGCCAGGATCTCCTCCATGGTCGGTTCCTGTGCCGCGCTCGGATTAGCCATAAAATGCTCCCTGGGCAGAGGCCTCAGCCTCCACACATCGAATCGCTTTGGTTGTACATGCGCATTTGAAGGTTAAAGAAAGCCCATCACCAGGGGCTTAAACGCATAATCCCCAGGCCGGGCACGCGAGATGCGTGCACCGTCTGAGAGAGCAAACTCTGCGCAATGGCCGCGGCGCGTGGGACGGGACGCCTGTGCGCTGGGCGGCACCGGCATCGATAAAAGGCGCAAGAGCGCGTGGCACTGGCGGAAATGGAGCTATCCGCGGCCCCAGCGATTCTGAAGCCGAGGAGACCAGCCGAAACAAAAGAAACCGTTTCGTTCGCCTCAGCGACCGTCCGGCGTTCTCAGACCGAACCACTTGTCCTTCACGGCCTCGTAATGGGCTTCCGCGTGATAGCGCTCCACCGGGAGGTTCAGAGCATCTGCATTTAGCCGGCCCACCGCAGCGAGCAGCGAGAAAGCCGCCACGATGCGGTCACGCTGGCTCACCACGCGATTGACGTTGGCGTCGAGAAGCGTGCTGCGGGCGTCCAAGACGTCGAGCTGTGTGCGCTGACCGACCCGCTGTTCCTCGATCACGCCCTGCAGGGCGATATCCGAAGCGGCGACCTGCGCCGTGGCAGCGAGAATCGAGGCGTTGGTCGCCTCGAGAGTGCCCCAGGCCGCAACGGTCGAGGCACGCACCTGCTCGCGCGCCACATCCACCTCGATACGCCGCTGGCCAAGAAGCTCCTTCGCCTGCCGCACCCGGGCCGAAACCGAGCCGCCCTGATAGATCGGAATCGAAACACGGCCGATGATCTGCGCCGTCTCGGTGTTGTCAGGCCGCCCGACGCCGATCTCTTTCTGCAGATTGCCGGTGACGCTGACGGTAGGCAAAAGCTCGCCCTCGATCCGCTTCGCATCATAGGCAGCCGCATCCATGGCGTATTGCGCCGCAATGATGGACGGATGCCGGTCGAGACTGAGCGAAAGCGCCTGCTGAAGCGAGCTCGGCAATTTGTTCCGGAACGGGAACGTCAGCTGAAGATTGTTGGCCTCGTGACCGACGACCTGGCGATAGATCGCCTTGCTGGCAACGAGATTGGCTTCAGCCAGGCTGAGGTTCGACTGCGCAAGGCTCAACTCGGCGCGCGTCTGCGCCACGTCTGTGCGGGTATTCTCGCCAACGTCGAAGCGGTCTTGCGCGGCTCGCAATTGCTCATCGAGAAAGTCGATATTCTGGCGTCGCAACCGCAACAGCGCCTCGTCACGAAGCACATCCATATAGGCTTGGGCTGCATCGAGAAGGACGTCCTGAACCGTACTTTCCAGCGCAAAGCGACTGGCATAGACGTTGGAGGTCGCGCCGCTCACCGCATTACGGGTCTGAAACCCGTTGAACAGGTTCTGCTGAACCTGAACACCGACTGCGAGGTCCGAGGTGTTACGGCTGAAATCGGCTCCTACGCGCCCAGAACGTGCATAGCCGCCAGTATGCGTACCGTCGATTTCTCCGTAAGCGGATACCTGAGGCCGGTTTCCGGCCTTGGCGATCGGCACGTTCTCGTCGACAGCGCGCGTTTCGGCACGCTGAGAATTGATCGTCGGGTTGTTCCAATAGGCTGAGGCGAGCGCCTCGGTGATGCTCTCTGCTCCGGCGGGAGAAGCCAGAAGCGTAGCGGCGAGAACAACGCCCAGGGAGTATCTACATGGGGTCAGGAGCACGACGTCTACCGGAAGCTGCGACCGCCGCTCGCGGTCATATGGGTTTTAACATCAGATGCACGAAACTCGCCGCCTTTGCTACGACCTCCGGCATTTCTATTATCGGCTGCGGCCCTTCTGCAACACCCCGCAATCCGGCATCGAAAGCCTCAAAAAACGAACTCGCGCTTGCGCTCAAAGCCCGGAATGACTGGTGCCGTCGCATCGAGAACCGGCCTGCCGCTGGTATGGGTACCGACGCGCGAATAGAGCATCACACGCCCCGCCTCACCGTTCATCTCGATCGTGGCAAGCCGGCCGTATTCGCTCAGCTGCTCGAAAATCGCCGGCGGAATCACCTGGATTCCCCCTGCGATGAGAATCGCATCGTACGGCCCCTCTGAGGGATACCCCTCGGTCAGAGACCCTTCGACGATCGCAACGTTATCGATTTTCAAAGAAACCATATTGGCCTCTGCGGCGTGACGCAGCTCCTCGTCCGGCTCGACAGCGACGACCGCTTCGGCAAGACGCGCCATGAGTGCCGAGGCGTAGCCCCGCCCGCAACCGAGATCGAGCACCACCTCCTTAGGTGTAATCTCCATCGCCTGGATGATCCGGCCGAGAAGTGCGGGACTGAGAAGCACGCGTCCTGGCGATTCGAGCGGCAAGTCCAGGTCGGAATAAGCGAAAGGTTGCTGCACTCCGGACACGAAGCGCTCGCGGGGCACATTCAGAAATGCCTGAATGAGTTCACGATCGGTGACGTCCCGGGTGCGGATCTGGTTGTCGACCATCCGCTGACGCAGGGTTTCATTGTCTGTCATGGCTCGTTCCTGACCGTTGCGTCGTCTTTCCTAGCGGGGGTCGAGCGGTGCGACAAGCAAGGCCGCCGGCAAACATGGAAAAGCCCGCAGAAAGAGCTGCAGATCGTAGCTCAAGACCGTCTAGGACAATCTCAACAGGAGGACGCGAACTCATCTTCGGAGGTGTGAGTCGTCTCTGCGAGGTGTGAGTCGTCTCTGCGAGGTGGGAGTCGTCTCTGCGAGGATGGGAGAGCTCTGGAGGCCTCGCCCGGAATCGAACCGGGGTATACGGATTTGCAGTCCGCTGCGTCACCACTCCGCCACGAGGCCAGAGGCGCTCCCGTAGCAAAGCTTTGCCGGTCCGACAAGCACAAGCAGCCCCCGCGGCAAAAAGATGCTGCGGGGGGCTGCATCCCGCTTTTTGGGAAGCCCAGGCCTCGTCGCAGGGGCTTGAGTTGCGCTATGAGGCCCGCGGGCAAAGGAAAACGAAATGTATCATGGCGGCGACCCGGCGGCGGCGGGGGCTCTCTACGGCATTTTCCGCGACGACTGGCTCGATTTGTCGACGGGAATCAATCCCCATGCATGGCCATGGCGGGAACGCGTCAATCTCGACGACGTCGCCCTGGAGCGACTGCCGTCCCGGGGTGACCTCGACTCAGTGATGGCCGCAGCAAGAGACGCTTACCGGGTTCCGGAAGGCGCCGAGATCCTGCCCGTGGCCGGCATCGAGCCGGTCATACGCCAACTCCCCTCTCTCATGAGGAAGGCGGTTCTTCTCGACACCTCGTATGCGTCCTATCGCACGGCTTTCGATAACCAGATCCCTGTCATCCGGGCGCCGAGCGAGATTCCGGCGCGCACAAGCGTCATTCTGGTCAATCCCAACAATCCCGACGGGAGAGTTCTGTCGCCGGAGACGATTCTGTCGCTCGCAGAGAGCCGGCAGGACGCTGATCTCGTCGTGGTGGACGAAGCTTATGAGGACGCGCTGACTGAACGCACGTCGGTGATCCCGTTCATGAGCCGGATGCAGAATCTCGTCGTCCTACGTTCGTTCGGAAAATTCTACGGCCTGCCCGGACTGCGCCTCGGCTTCATCATCGCGCACCCGCAGCTCCTTGCGCCGCTGCGCGAGCGCCTCGGAGACTGGCCCATCTCGCAGCTGGCGATCACCATCGGCCGTCAGGCGCTCGCCGACAGAGAATGGCGGGAAAAGACGCGCCTCAACCTCGACACGCGGGCACGAGAACTCCGAGCGCTCCTCGTCGCCCATGGCCTGCAGTTCGAAAGCCAGTCCCCACTTCTGACCCTCATTCGCGACGACCGCGTGGGCGAGATGCACCGCGGTCTTGCCGCGCACGGCATTTGGACCCGCATCTTCACCGACCGACCCGACTCGCTCCGCCTCGGGCTTCCGGGCGACGAGAGCGAATTTCGTCGGCTCGAGGTCGCTTTCAACGAGATTTTGCCATCATGAGCCGTCTTGTCGTTCTTGCCCTCGGCCTTCTGATCGACCGCCTCGTCGGAGACCCGGATGAATTGTGGAAGAAGATCGGCCATCCGGTCGCCTGGATCGGACGCTTGATCGAGGGGCTCGATCAAGGCCTCAACGATGAACGAAAAACCGGTGACGAACGCCGCAAGCGTGGCATGCTCGCCGTCGCCGTCCTTATCGGGCTCGCGGTCTTCGCGGGTGTCGTGCTGAACCGGATCGCAGCAGCACTGCCCCTCTCTCTGATCGTTGAAGCGCTGCTCGTCTCAGTCTTCCTCGCTCAGAAGAGCCTTTTGGAGCATGTCCAGGCCGTCGGCGACGCCATGGCAGAGGGCGGCATCGGCCCGGCGCGGAAAGCCCTCTCCTGGATCGTCGGCCGCGACGTCACCCAACTCGACGAAGCCGGCGTCAACCGCGCAGCCCTCGAATCGCTGGCGGAGAACTTTTCTGATGGGCTGGTGGCGCCGGCCTTCTGGTATCTCGTCGGCGGACTCCCCGGTCTCCTCGCCTACAAGGCGCTCAACACGGCCGATTCCATGATCGGACATAAGAACGAGCGCTATCAGGATTTCGGCTACGCCGCGGCGCGTCTCGACGATTTTGCGAATTATGTCCCCGCTCGGCTTTCCGCACCCCTCATCGCGGCTGCCGCGGCGTTCGCCGAAGCCTCCCCGAGACAGGCCCTGAAGGCCGCGCGGCGCGACGCGCCACTGCATCGCTCCCCGAATGCCGGCTGGCCCGAGGCG
The DNA here is from genome assembly GCF_025379905.1 of Afifella sp. JA880. Classification (NCBI taxonomy): domain Bacteria; kingdom Pseudomonadati; phylum Pseudomonadota; class Alphaproteobacteria; order Hyphomicrobiales; family Afifellaceae; genus Afifella; species Afifella sp. JA880. The sequence goes on along the minus strand of NZ_JAOANH010000001.1, from coordinate 96,530 downwards.
GCACTCGCCGGGGCGCTTGGCCTCGCTTTCGGAGGACCACGAAGATACGGGAACGACGCCGTCGAAGGCGCCTGGCTGAACGCAGAAGGCCGCCGCGAGGCGACGCTCAAGGATCTCCGCCGCGGATTGAGGCTCGCCGACGCGACATGGCTGCTTGGCCTGGCGCTGGTGGCCATCAGCGCGCTCCTGATCTGGGGATAACAGGCGCGCTTCCTGCACCCTCGGCGAAGCGTCACAGGAGTGAAGTCTTCGCCGCTCTGGGCTGGCGTGATCTCAGGCGCTCTTGCGCTCGTGCGAACCGCGAGAGGCCGCGATCTCAAAAATCCGGTCGAGCGACAGATGCTCTTCGAGATGCTGCGCCAGGGCATCGAGGACCTCTTCGACGCCCTCGTCGTAGCGCGTGCTGCTTGTCGCACCGAGATTGGCGAGGAAAGCCCCTCTGAAAGCGTCGGAGCCGAAGAGGCCGTGCGCATAGGTGCCCATGACGCGCCCATCATACGCGACAGCCCCATCCGGGTGCCCTTCGAGCATTGCGAACGGTTCGGAGCGGCCGGGCCCCACGGTCTCGCCGACATGGATCTCGTAGCCCGAGAACTCCGCGCCCGTGGCCACATGCACGCCCCGCACTGGCACCGTCGTCTTGTCGGCGGTGAGGTTCGTGGTGACGTCGAGAAGCCCGAGACCACGCACATTCTGAGGGGCGCCTTCGATGCCGTCCTTGTCCGCGATCAGGCGGCCAAGCATCTGAAACCCTCCGCAAATCCCGAGAACGTGGCCCCCCCGGCGCACATGCGCGGCGATATCGATATCCCAGCCGGCCTCGCGCAGCGCCGCCAGATCGGCGATCGTCGACTTCGAACCCGGAAGAAGCACGAGATCGGTGTCGCCCGGCAGCGCCTCGCCCGGCTCGAGGATGACGAGTTCGACGGACGGCTCCTGCCGCAACGGGTCGAGGTCGTCGAAATTGGCGATGCGGCCGAGACGCGGCACCACCACCTTCACGATGGCAGCACCTTTTTTCGGTGTCTCCGCGGGTTCTTCGAGCCCGAGCACATCCTCTGCCGGCAGCTTCGCGGCGCCCGGAAAATGCGGCACGACGCCGAGGCCGGCCCATCCGGTGCGCTCTTCGATGATCCGCATACCTTCGTCAAAAAGTGTAACATCGCCACGGAAGCGATTGACGATAAATGCTTTAATTAGAGAGCGATCAGCCTCATCAAGGATCGCATGGGAGCCGACGAGGCTCGCGATCACACCGCCGCGTTCGATATCTCCGGCGAGAATGACCGGCACATCTGCCGCCAACGCAAAGCCCATATTGGCGATATCGCCCTCACGCAGATTGACCTCTGCCGGAGAGCCAGCCCCCTCGACGACAACGATATCGGCAGCCTCGAGCTGCCGGTTGAAGCTGTCCATCACGGCGGACAGGAACTCCGGCTTGCGCACCGTGTAATCACGCGCCTTCAGCGTCGCTACGCGCCGTCCCTGCACGATCACCTGTGCGCCGATATCGCTTTCAGGCTTCAGCAGAACCGGGTTCATATGCACGGACGGCGGGACGCGGGCGGCCAGCGCCTGCGTCATCTGGGCTCGTCCGATCTCGCCACCGTCCGCCGTCACGCCGGCATTGTTCGACATGTTCTGCGGCTTGAAGGGTCTCACCTTGAGACCCCGATTGCTGAAAGCCCGGCAGAGGCCGGCAACCAGAAGCGACTTGCCGACATGCGAGCCGGTGCCCTGGATCATAATGGCGGGGGTACGAGACACGGTAACTCCGAAGGGTTGGCGAAAGAGCCTAGAATTCGATCCCGACCTGCGCCTTCACGCCGGACCGGAACGGGTGCTTTATCTGCGTCATCTCGGTGACGAGGTCGGCGGCCTCGATGAGCTCGTCCTTGGCGTTGCGGCCTGTCACGACGACATGCTTCATCGTCGGACGCGCCTCGATCACCTCGAGCACTTCCTCAAGCGGCAGATAATCGTAGCGCAGGACGATGTTGAGCTCGTCGAGGAGAACGAGATCGTGTTCTCCATCTTCGATCATCGCCTTGGCCTTTTCCCAGACCTCGCGCGCAGCGGCGATGTCATGCTCGCGATCCTGCGTCTCCCACGTGAAGCCCTCGCCGGTCGAGACCACGGTGATCTGATCGGAAAACTTCTCCAAAGCGTGGCGTTCGCCCGTTTCGCGCTTGCCCTTCACGAACTGCGCGATACCGACTTTCATGCCATTGCCGAGGGCGCGAAAAACGAGACCGAAGCCAGCCGTCGTCTTGCCCTTGCCCTTGCCCGTATGAACGACGAGAAGCCCCTTCTCGATCGTCTTTGTGGCAATGATCTTGTCTCGCGCCTCTTTCTTCCGGCGCATCTTTTCGGCGTGCTTCTGGTTGAGCTCGTCCTCGCTCAGCTCTGCCTTGCTCATAAACTTCCTCCGTTCGCGAGCTCGTGAAGTTCGTTGTGGATCGAGTTGCGCCGCGGCGCCCACAGGCCGCGCTCGATCGCTTCGTTGAAACGCGCCGCGATCTCTTTCAACGCCGGCGCATTATTGTCTGCCAGAAAGGCGCGCACATCCTCGTCTTCGAGGTAGGCGGCATAGAGCTGGTCGAAATGGTGGTGTTTGACCGCTGACGTCGTGGCCGCGAAGGCGAAGAGATAATCCACCGTCGCCGCGATTTCGAAGGCGCCCTTGTAACCGTGGCGCATGACGCCCTCGATCCATTTCGGATTGGCGGCACGCCCACGCACGACGCGCGCGAGTTCTTCATCGAGACCACGGATCACCGGCCGCTCCGGACGCGAATGATCGTTGTGATAGGCTCTCGGCGCCGACCCTTTCAGCGTTTCGACGGCAGACGAGAGACCACCCTCGAACTGATAATAATCGTCGGAATCGAGAAGATCGTGCTCGCGGCTGTCCTGGTTCTGCACGATGGCGTCGGTCGTCTTAAGACGCCGCTCAAAGAGCTTTCGTGTGCGCTCGCCACCTTCACCCTCCGAACCGCCGCCATAAGCATAGGACGACCATTCAAGGAACGCTGTGGCGAGATCTCCCCGCTCCTGCCAGATGCCTTCGTCGATCAGCGCCTGAAGGCCGGCACCATAGGCCCCGGGCTTGGAACCGAAGACCCGGAAGGAGGCTGCCCGGCGCGCATCGTCCACCCCCATCCCCGCCTCACCCAAACGGGCGCTGTCCTGGCGGATACGCGCGGCGATCGGATTGGCGTCCTCGGGTTCCTCGCGCTCCGAAACGGCGAGCACCGCCTGATGGAAGAGATCGATCTGATGCGGAAAGGCGTCGCGGAAGAGGCCGGAGATCCGCAGCGTCACATCGATGCGCGGGCGACCGAGCTCCGAGAGCGGCACGACGTCGATGCCCGTCACACGCCCCGAGGCCTGCTCCCATACCGGGCGCGTGCCAAGAAGCGCGAGCGCCTGGGCAATGTCGTCGCCGCCCGTGCGCATGTTCGACGTGCCCCAAACGGTGAGCGCCATCGCGGTCGGCCATTCGCCCTCGTCGGAGAAATAGCGCTCTGCCAGCAGCTGCGCCGAACGCCAGCCGAGATCGAAGGCGGCGCGCGACGGCACGCCCCGAACATCGACGGAATAGAAATTGCGTCCCGTCGGCAGGCAATCGGCGCGTCCGCGCGTCGGCGCGCCGGAAGGCCCGGGCGCCACGAAACGGCCCGACAGCGCAGCAAGCGTCGCGGCGATCTCGGCCCGGCCGGACCCATCGAGCGTCGGCGCGATCGCCTCGCGCAGTCGGGTCAACACCGCCTCGGTTTTTGGGCCCGGTGCATCGCGAGGCAGAGACAGGTTGGCTCCGTCGCCCGAAAGCGGAACATGGAGCGTGTCATCGGACGTCAGCGCGCCGGCCACAGGTGTTACCGCAGGACCTCCGTCGACCACTTCCAGCACCTTTTCAGGTTCCGCTGAAGGCCCGCCCGCCTCAGCTGCGGGAACGAGCGCCTCCACGAGCGCCGCCGCAAAGATCTCCAGCCGCTCCACCGTGTCGCCGTTGGTACGCCAGGCTGCGTCAGTGAGATCCGCCAGGAGCTTTGGCCGTTTTCCTTCCCATCGCTCATGGAGCACGCAATCGAGCGGGTCGAAGCGCAATTCGAAATCATCGGCGAGTGCGCGCAAAAGCGAGGCATCCCCGGCCTCGCCTCCGCCGCGGGGCACACGGGAGAGTGCGGCGAGCGTGTCGGTCCTCAGCCGCCCGGCCGGAGACTGACCCAGAATGTGCAACCCGTCGCGAATCTGCAGCTCTTTCAGATCGCAGATCTGCTCGTCGAGCTTGAGAATGATTTCCTCGCGCGATTCCCTGCCCGACGCGATCCCGAGATCGGCCAGAAAACCTTCGCTTTCCGCTCGCTCCACGATCGCTTCAGCGACCTTTTTCGAGCGCCGCGGATCGACGAGGTCGGCGGCCGCATACTCGTCGATCAGATATTCAAGCTCGGCCGCCGCGCCGTGGCTTTCGGCGCGCGTCATCGGCGGCATCAGATGGTCGATGACGACCGCGGCCGCGCGCCGCTTCGCCTGCGCCCCTTCGCCCGGATCGTTGACGATGAAGGGATAGACGAGCGGCACGGGCCCGAGGGTGGCCTCGGGAAAGCAATCCTGTGACAGCGCAAGCGCCTTGCCCGGCAGCCATTCCTGGTTGCCATGCTTGCCCATATGAACGAGCGCATCGGCCGCGAATGAGCGCCGCAGAAAGGCATAAAAGGCGAAATAGCCATGCGGCGGCACCAGGGCCGGGTCATGATAGCTCGTCTTCGGATCGACGTTGTAGCCGCGCGCAGGCTGCACGCCGATGACGACATGACCGAAGCGATGCAGCGCGAGCGCAAAGGCACCTTCGTCAGCGTCGAAGAAAGGATCGTCTTCAGCCCGCCCCCAGGCGGCCTCGACCTCGCTCTGAACCGTCTCCGGCAGCGCGCGGAAGAATTTTCGATAATCCTCGAGCGAAAGCCGCTCGCCGCCCGTGCGCTCGACCCGTCCGTCGATCGCGTTCGTGGGCCCGGCGAGGATCGTCTGCATCAAGGCCTCGCCCGTCTCGGGCGCGCCCTCGGTGTCATAGCCAGCCTCGGCCATCGCCGTCAGGAGCCGCACCGTCGATTCGGGTGCATCGAGACCGACACCGTTTGCGAGCCGGCCATCCTTGTTCGGATAGTTCGACAGAACGATGCCGATATGTTTCGACGCGTTCGGCTTCGTCGAAAGCTGCGCCCAGGCCGCCGCGAGATCGGCAACGAAGGCGACGCGGTCGGCAAGCGGGCGATGCGCCATCGGCCGGCACTGCGTGCGCGGCTCGAACGCTCCCTCTTCCTTGAACGAAATGGCACGGGTGATGAGACGTCCGTCAACCTCCGGGAGCACCACGTTCATGGTAAGATCGGAGGGTGAGAGACCGCGCGGATGTTCACGCCAGATCGCCTCGGACACACCTGCGAACGTCACCTGAAGAACCGGCCGCCGTCCGCCATCGAGAACGGTCTCGGCAGACGGATCGCCGGTCTTGCCGAGTGCGAAGGCGGTGGCGTTCAGGATGAGCGCAGGATCGTGTTCCTGAAACAGCCCCGTTACGAACTCTTTGTCCGCCGCCGCCTTGAGGCTTGAGACGAAAACCGGAAGCGGCCGCAGCCCCCGTTCGGCAAGAGCCGCAGAAAGCGCTTCCACCGGCGCCGTCTGACCCGATTGCACGAGGGCGCGGTAGAAGACGATTGCCGCAGTCGGCCCCTCGCCCTCAAGCTTCCGTCCGCCCTCGTAGACGCCGAAAGCCGGCACGTTCTTCGGTGGCGAAGGCGCCTCGTCATACCCGAGAAGATGGCCCGAGAACCGCAACGCGTTTTCGAAATTCTCCGCCCCGCCCTCGACCAGATAGGACCAGAGAAGCCGCGTTTCGTCGGCGCCGAGCGTGCCCTCGGCCGCAAGGTCGCCGTCCCATTTGGTATCGCCCGGCATCAGCGCCACTTTGGCGCCTGAGCCGCGCGCGATCCGTAGCGTCTCCTCGACGCCGTAGCGCCAATAGCCGACGCCGCCGAGAAGCCGAACGACGATCAGCTTCGCCTCGGCCAGCACCTTCTCGACATAGAGATCGACCGAATAGGGATGCGCGAGCGACATCCAGTTGGCGAGCCGAATGGCCGGAAAATCATCCGCCAGCCGGTTCGCCGCCGCAGCCAACCCGGCAATCTCGGTGTCGGCTGCGGAAAGGATGACGATGTCGCCCGGGCTCTGATCGAGGTCGACCGCTTCGGAAGCCGCGTCGAGCCCCCGACTCTGGCCCTTGAAGATATGCAATTCAGCCTCCGAGGGCCTCCGTGACGGCCGCTCGATCGACATCGGACAGGCCGATCACCACGAGCTTCGGCTCGCCCGACGATTCACCGTTGCCGCGGTCGAACCAGCTCTCCAGCCTCTGACCCACGGCCTGGACGACCAGCGGCACCTTTTTGCCGTCGATCGCAAGGCGACCCTTGATGCGCAGAACGCCGGGCATGGCGAGCGCCTTGGTGATACGTGCTTCGGCCTCGGCCTTATCCGGCGCGGTCACGGCGATGCTGAAGGAATCGAAATCGTCGTGCTCGTGCTCCTCGCCTTCCATCTCATGGTGCGAAAGCCGGGTCTCGCTGTCGTCCTCCGCCCCGGCCCCAACACCCAGGAGGACCTCCGGCGGCACGATGCCGTGTGTGGCACGGATGAGCGACGCAGCGACGCGCTTGTCCTCTCCGACGCGCTTTTCCACGCGCAGCATGCCCGCTTCATCAACGAGATCGCTCTTTGACAGGATGATGAGATCGGCACAGCGCAGCTGATCCTCGAACAATTCCTCGATCGGATCGTCATGGTCGAGCGACTGGTCGGCTTCGCGTTGCGCGACGAGCTTCGCTTCGTCGCTCGCCATACGACCGGCCGCGACGGCCTCGGCATCGACGACGGTCACCACCCCATCGACGGTCACCCGGTCGCGGACAGCAGGCCAGGCAAAGGCTTTGACGAGCGGCTGCGGCAGAGCGAGGCCCGACGTCTCGATGACGATGTGGTCAGGCGCCTGGCCGCGTGCGAGGAGACCTTCCATCGCAGGCAGGAAATCATCGGCAACCGTGCAACAGATGCAGCCGTTGGACAACTCGACGATATCCTCCTCGCCGCAGGCAGGACTGCCGCAATCGGAAAGAATGCCGCCGTCGAAGCCGGTGTCTCCAAATTCATTGACGATGAGCGCGATCTTTCTGCCGTTCGCGTTATCGAGGATGTGACGGATGATCGTCGTCTTTCCGGCTCCAAGGAAGCCGGTGATGATCGTCGCGGGAATGCGTTCCGAAGCGTTTGTCATAAAGGAAGCTGTCCTTTCAGTGCCAGAGGCAGTCCGGCCGCCATGAAGACGACCAGCTCCGCCGAGCGGGCGATTTCCTGGTTGAGACGGCCCTGCGCATCGCGGAAGCGACGAGCCAGGGCGTTATCGGGTACGATGCCGAGGCCGACCTCGTTGGAGACAAGGACGACGGGGCCTTTCGCCGCGGCAAGGGCTGCGCAGAGGTCGCGCGTACGCACGGCGATGTCCTCTTCGGCGAACAAAATGTTGGAAAGCCAGAGCGTGAGGCAGTCGACGAGCAGGGCCCGATCCGGCGCGGCCTCCCCGGCGAGGACGTCCGCAAGCGCGACCGGCTCCTCGACGGTGCGCCATGCCGGTCCGCGCCGGGCCTGATGTGCGGCGATACGCTCACCCATCTCCGCATCGTCGTCGGCGGGAGGGCACGTCGCGACGTAGACGGGGTTGAGCCCGCTTCCCTCCACGAGGCGTTCCGCATAGGCGCTTTTTCCCGAGCGGGCGCCGCCCAAAACGAGTGCCGTGGTTATCATGCGGATTTCGCGGAGCGTTTCCGCGCCAGGGGCAAGGCAGACGACGCGAGCGGTCGGATGCTTACCGTCCAGCCGGTCGCAACAAAGGCCGCATGACCCTCGGCCATGCCTTGAACGTGAGGAAACATGACTGCCTCAATGGCAGCGCGGCAAAGATGCGTTTTCTGAAAGATCAGGCGGCAGACACCGCCCGCGTATGGAAGCGAAACCGCTTTGCACGGTGCGCAGATCGTTGGCGATCAATGCGGCGCAGCCGGCTCGAACCCTGGATGGAATCGCAGACGGAAATGTTCCGGAACTTTGCATGCTATCCCCTTTGCCGTCCCTCCGACGGCGTTCGAGTTGCCCTGGTCCGGCAGGTCTCCTGGCTTGCGGGTCTCCGCCCTTCTGCGCCTTCCCGTTGCCGGTGGCTTGTGCAGGGGGCTCGCCGCGTACAGTTGCGGGGGCAGCTGCGGATGAGGGATCCCGATCTGGGTCATCCCTGTCGCATTCCCTTTTGATCCCCAGGTGCTGTGCACCATTCGGGAACCGGAACCATTTCAAAGACTAAACGGAATCGGAAGACTGTCGCAAGCGCGATTCCGCCGATCGCTCCGTTTCGCTCATGCGTGTATCGCCCGGCGAAACGAACGGTGTCTGCGAATCGATTTTGCTGGCAACAGCCGCCTTCCCATTGCCATTTCCCGCGGGCGCGGCCACGTCGAATCGCCGCGCCACGCCCGGATAACGCGTGTAGATCCACACAGTGAACCGCCGCCGCCAACGCCGCACCGCGGGAATATCGATCGACAACACGATCAGCCCGAGCGGCAGCATCCACAGGCCGAGCACCGGCAGGAAGGCGAAGAGACCGCCGAGAACCAGCAGAATCCCGATACCAACACGCAGAAGCGGGCTGTGCGGCAGAGGCATCTGCCGGCCAAAAAGATGGAGGCGCGAGCGCCGCTTCCTGTCGTTCTTTACCACTTCAGCTTCCTGCCTGTTTTGCATGCGTCAAAAATGGGCTGCGAAAGGATGCTTGCAATGCCCGATGAGTTTGGTATATCGCGCCTCAATTCCCCGGTAGCTCAGTTGGTAGAGCAAGCGGCTGTTAACCGCTGGGTCGCTGGTTCGAGTCCGGCCCGGGGAGCCACCTTCCTTCTCTTCTCATCCCACGATCCAGTCGAAACCGTGTCTTCACGGTGGGTGCCAAAAACTGTGAGCACCCGGAACGGTCTGGCCGAGGCAACGTCGCCTGGCCATTCACACGCCGCTCCCGCTTCTATCGACAGAATCGAAAACGATCGCCGTTCGACCTCGAAGGCGGGGTTCACGAAGAGATTCGCAGCGCGCCCAGCTCCGCGCTGAATCAGGCGTCTCCAGGCCGCAGCGGATGTGCAGAACGTGATCGAGCGCAGAAATATTCGCGACGACACCTCACGCGCCATCAACGTCGATACGAAAACAACCTCATAGTTATGATATGTGCCGGCACAGGATATCGCGCCGAAATGAAGTATATTCATTTCGATTAGTTTTTCTGGACACAATATATAAGCTGGAATAAAGGGATGGCTGATATTCTACATTGAGATACGCCCTCCCCCGATGCAATGACAGACTCCCCAGACCTCTCCAGCGACGAAGAGGCGTCCGCAGGACACGTTTTCCGTATCGCCGTCGGTGACGCTCTCGTCGTGATTCTCACTTTCCTCGTGATGTTCATGGGCGTCGGCCAGCTCAGCGCTGAAGCTGGCCTTAACGCCGTGCAGACCGCATTGATGACCAGCCTCACGGTCGCCGCGCCCGCTCAGGCTGCCGCCATGCAGATCCTGACGAGCGAGGGCGCAACCGCCGGCGCCTGGGCCGCGGCCGTTGTCGCCGTCATCATCGTCAATCTCCGCTTCATCGTCATGGTCGCCTCGGTCCTGGCGCGCTTGCCGGAGACGACATTCTGGCGCGCTTTGGGCGGCGTCGGGCTGATTTCGGCAAGCTCCTTCGCCGTCATCCTCCCCCGCCTCATGGAAGAGCCGCCTCCACGGCCGATTCTCTATTGCGGCATGGTCGGAGGCATGTGCTCGCTCTCCGCCGTCATCGGCGCCGTGGCCGGCCATCAGCTCGCAGCCTCCGTGCCGGTCATCGTCGGCGCGACTTTGGGCGCCATGATCCCGATCTATTTCGCCACGCTGATCGCCCGCCAGAAGAAGCTGCGCCCTTTGATGGTGAACGCGTTCTTCGGCGCACTTCTCGTGCCGCTCGGCGTGCCCTTCATGGGCGCATCCGCGCTCCTCGTCCTGCCTCTCATCGTGGCAGGCCTCAGCATGCTGGTCGATCAAGGAAAACAAGGAAATGCCTGACGTTCTCTCTCAATGGCAGCTTTGGGCGGTGGCGGCCGGCGCCGGCCTTGGGACGCTTATGTTGCGGCTCGTGCCGCTGTTTGCCCGAGAGGCGATTGGTGGCGAACGCATCCGCGAATTCTTCGACCGGGCAGGCTACGGCATTCTAGGCGGCATCGTCGCGACATCGGCTTTGCGCTCAGGCCAGGGCCTGTTTCACGGCGCGCCCCTCGTCGGATCCGTGGTCGCAATCGTCTGCGTGGTCATCGCCTTCACGATCGCCGTGTGGAAGGGCGGCACGATCGTGCCGACCCTCATCGGCCTTGCGGGTTTCGTGGCGGCCGGCCTCCTCTATCTCGGCTGACCGCCCCATTCGCGCAAACGCGCCGTCTATGCCGTCCGCTGAATGATCGGATAAGACCGCTTCACGGACACCGCGATAATGGCGGCGAGACCGGCTTTGACGAGATCCCCCGGAATGAAGGCCGCCGAGGCGATCGCAGTCTTCGTCAGCGGCAGGCCGACATTGACCGCGGTCCACGGGATACCGATCGCATAAAGAACCACGATGCCGCCGAGCGCGCAAAAGACGAACGACGTGATGACATTGAGTCGGTTCCAGCCCCATTCGTGCAAAGCGCCGACGGCGAAGGCGGCCGCGACCCACCCGAAAAGGTAACCGGCGGTCGGACCGAAGAAGACGCCGAGCCCGCCGCGACCGGCGGCAAGGAGCGGCAATCCGACGGCAACGAGCGCGAGGAAGAGCAGGATCGACAGCGCGCCCCGACGCGCCCCGAGGATGGCACCAGCCAGCATCGGCCCCATCGACTGAGCCGTGACAGGCACGCCGATCAGCGGCAGCATCACCGGCGGGAAAATTCCGAGCGCAGCCATGAAGGCCGCGAAAAGAGCGATATAGACTATGTCTTTAGTTGTGGTTCCGCGTCGTTGCATGACATCCTCGCATTGGACGTATTCGGCTCCAGGACGAAGCGCGGGGGCAACTCGCCTTCGTCGCCGGAGTGATCACTGTAGGGCGAGCGCGCATCGATCGCATCGGCAACATCGCTGGCCATTCGAAGGGTCCGGACGATAAGCGGCAAGGCGAGCGCGAGGGGATTGGCTCCAAGCCCCCTCGCCCGCTGCGCGTCGCGAATATCGTTTGCCTGTTGGGCAATGACCGGGATGAACCGGAGCGCCAGAGAAAACGCGAGCCCGACCTTGGCGGGATTGACGCCGAAACGCCGAAACGGCGTCAGCGCCTTTTCGACAGCCGCGATCAGCGCATCGGTGCGCGTCGTCAGGGTCACGAACGCGGCCAGAAGGATGAGCGTTGAGATCCGCAAGACGACGAGAGCGGCGAGCTCCCATGACTGCCAGACGCCCTGGACGATGAAGAGGAGCACCAGCAGCCACAACAGCGGACGCAATTGCTGGAACGCCTGCCGCTGCGAAATGCCTGCAAGCCAATAAAGCAGGAGCGTCGCGAGAAATGCGCCGGCGAGAACCGGAAGATTGCCGACGAGGACGAGCCCTGTGCCGGCCGCCGCCAGAACCAGGAGCTTGGCAGCCGCCGGCAGCTCATGCAGGAACGAGGATATCTCTCCGCGCGATCTCATTGCATACGCTCCACATAGCGCGCGAGGGCGGAATTCGGCGCGTCGTCGGCAATCACCCTGCCCTGGTCGAAGACGATGACGCGGTCGAATGATTCCAGTAGCGGCAAGTCGTGCGTGACGACGATGACGGTCTCTTCCATCTCGTCGATGACCTTCGCAACTCGCCTGGCGTTGCGCAAATCGAGGAGCGTCGTCGGCTCATCAAAAACGACGCAATCAGGCCGCGTGATGAGGACGCCCGCCAGGGCCAGAAGCTGCTTCTGTCCGCCGGACAGCGTATGCGAGGGATGCGAACGAAAAGGTCCGAGCCCGTAGCGGTCGAGCACCTCTTCGACGAGGGCGCCACGCTGGGCTGCGGGAAGCTTCAGCCCTTTGAGGCCGAAGGCAACATCTTCTTCCACGATCGGGAAGACGATCTGATTGTCTGGATTTTGGAAGACAAAACCCACCTTGCGACGAACCGCCTTGCCCGACTTGGCCGTATCGAGGCCGTCGACGAGAACCTGTCCGGAGGTGGGGATGAGAAGTCCGTTCAAGAGCCGGGCAAACGTGCTCTTGCCCGAACCATTGGAGCCGACGATCCCGATACGCTTCTCGTCCAGCGTCAGGTCGATGCCCTTCAAGGCCTCGAAGGTCTCGAAGCGCTGATGAACCGCGCGGATCTCGATCGTCGTCATAATCTGCCCCTTGGAGCGTTGGCGCCGCCGGCATCTCTCGTAAAAGAGACAGGCCGGCGGCTGCAGGTTCGGAATACGAACGTCATTCACATGTTCGTGCGCCGGAACCCTATTCGTAGCACCATCGCTTGAAACACTGTCTCAGGTGTTTCATTCTCAGGCGTGTTGCGCAGGATGAAACCCTGACTGGTCCTTCGGCAAAAGGTTCAACCAACCAGGGCGACGATCGCCGCGTAACCGAGTGAGGGGACGACCAGGCAGCCAAAGCCTGTGTAGAACGTCGCCGTCATCGCACCATAAGGAACCAGCCGCGGATCGGTAGCAGCCAATCCGGCGGCTGTTCCGCTGGTCGTTCCCATGAGACCACCATACACAGCCGCTGCGGCCGGGTTGTTGAGGCCTGCCATCTTGGCAAGGAACGGGGTCAGGATCATCACGGAGATCGACTTCACCACGCCGGCGGCAACCGACAGGGCGATGACTTCCGAAGATGCGCCGAGAGCCGCACCGGTCACCGGGCCGACGATGAAGGTCGCCGCGCCGCCGCCGATCGTGGCCATGTCGACCGGGTTCGTATAGCCGAACGCGTAAGCCGTCGCCGCACCGATCGCCGTCGACAGGATCATCGAGACGACAAGAGCGACCACACCGGGCACGCCGGCCTTCTTCAGCTCTTCAAGCTTCACGCCAAAGGCCGTGGCAACGATGGCGAAGTCACGGAAGACGCTGCCGCCCATCAGGCCGATACCTGCGAACAGGCCGACATCGGAAATGCCGTGCTTGCCGCCGGTGTATTTGCCTCCGATGAAGGCCAGGATCAGACCAATGACAATGGCGATCGCGGAAGCGTGGATGCGGTTGTTGAAGATTTTGCCGATATAGGTCGACACCCACATGATGAGGCCGACGACGACGAAGGCAGTAACCAGCGGATATTTGGAGACTGCTTGTACCAGGATGTCCATGATTATTTGACCTCCTTCGCGGATTCAGGCACCGCGACGGTGGCGGCAGGAGCAGCATTGTCCGCGTCGAGGGGCGGAAGTGGATCACTCTTCGGGCTGAGAGCCGCGATCGGCCGGATCAGCAGGAAGCCGGCGAACACCGCGCCAAGTCCGGCGACAAAGGCGAGAGCGCCGGCGTCGAAAGCCGCGACGACGTTCTGGCGGGCGCACATCGCGACCACGATCGGGATGTACATTGCACTCCAGAACATGATGCCGTCCTGGGCCAGCTTGGAGAGCTGTTCTTTGTCCATAAGCTGGCGCGAGATGATGACGAGCAACAGCATCGCAATGCCGACGCCGCCCACATTCGCGTCAATGCCAACAAGATGACCGATCAGGTAACCGAGGCCGGTACCTACGATCATGCACCCGCCCATCAGGGCTAGTCCGTAAATCACCATTTCACTTACTCCAGAGTATCGGAGCCTTCGTTTGAGAGGGCGGCGCGACGCGCCGCCCCACGTCACTCAATCACTCGACGACCATCAGAACGGCGCCCGGCTTCAGGCGCTCGCCAACGGAAGCCGAAATCGATTTGACCGTGCCGTCGACCGGCGAAGGCGTGTTGTTTTTCATCTTCATCGCCTCAACCACTGCGAGGCTCTGACCCTTCGTCACCGTGTCTCCGACGGCGACCTCGATCGACACGACGGTCGACGGCATTTTCACTTTGATATCCATCATTCACTCCATTGGTTTTCGATGGTTTCGGTTGCGGGGACCTTGCAATTTTCCCCGGAACGCCCGGCAACAGAGGCGCTAATATTCACCTCATCAGACGAGCAACTCTGCAATTCAATTCGATCTATGAGCTCCACATCATTAATCGTTTTCGCAAGAAGAACTTCTCTTCCTGAAATATATTCGGAAAGCTTGACGCCGACGGAACGATTAAATTCCAATTCGACATCAACTTTGACGCCGATCTCCCGCGAGATTGCCGCAAGCGACGCGTGAAAAGCTTGGAAATCCCCCCCGCGATCAGCATCGATCAGGAGATCGAGATCCGATTGAGGCCGCACATATGGAAGGCCCGTCACCGCAGCGAGCGCTGCCGATCCGATGAGACCGAGCCGGATCTCGAAACGGCGGGCGAGCGACAGCGCGACGCGCAAAGCCGCGTGCGGCGGAGGAAAACGCAGAGCCGCTCGCTCCATCACCTCGTAGGGTGACAGGAAAGACGCGACCTGTTCTGGCTCGACCAGGACCGAGCTTCTCACCCGTTCTTCGCCGATGCGCAGCGGGAAAGAGAAGCCAAGTTGACCCTGCCCGTCCGTGCAAGCCCTGGTCGGACGGCAGACGATGCCGGGAATCCGATCCGTCAGGAACCCATGCAGGACCGCCGCTTCGGTGGTGTGATCGCGCATCGTGTGCGGCAGACCTTCTACAAGGGCGGGCGCGAGCACCTGACGGGCGTCAGGATGGAGGTAAGCGAGGAAATGGCGCCGGTTCAGCATGGTCAGCGCCTCTTGATCCAGGCAGGATCCGCCTTCGCGGTCTTCTGCAAATTGGCCTGGGCCTCAACCAGTACGTCGAAGAGGCGCGTCTTCTCGGATCCGACGATCTCGACGCCGGCCTGTGTGGCAGCATCGCCGAGCGGAAGACCGGGGATGAGTTTGAGACGGGTCGCCGGAGCGCCGACCACGACGTCCGGCGCCACTTTCACGACGCGGCCTTTGATCCGCAAAATCGTGCGCGCCGCCTTCTCGATGGTCTCCGCGGCCATCGCCGTCGTGTGGGTGACGATGACTTCATATTCCGGATAGGTGCGTTCGCGGCGATAGGTGATGATTTCACCCGCGCGGTCGCACACATGCCCGGACTGCGAGACGATGAAGCTGTCGCCCATCGGCAGACCGCCGACGACAAGTTCGCGGTACGAAGGCCCGCGGGGCGATGCGACGAGACTGATGTCATCGCGCAGCGGCACGCCATCGAGGGTCAGCCAGCCGAATTCCTGGCAGCCATAAAGGTCGTGGACGGTGTAACCGAAACGTTCCGCAACCGGCAGCAGGCCTTCGTCGAGCGGCGTGCCGGCCGTGAGGAGGATAGCCCCCTCGGGCAATTCGTCCTTCAGTCCAAGCGGACCGGCCTGTTCCAGGCTTGCCCGCAGGAAAGAAGATTCTCCAAGAATAATCGAAGGCTTTTCCCGGCAGGCAGCAACAAGAAAGGCGTCGCGGCTCGAGCGCTTCAGGAAACTCCATTCCACCCCGCATTGGCGCAGCGCCTCTGCGGAGAAGACATTGACGAGAGGCGGATAGCTGACGAGCATCCGCGCTCCAGGCCCGGACCCAAGTCTTTCGAACAGGGTCCGGGCCACCGCGCAGCGGCCGGAAATCTCGCCATGGACCACGCCGACGATATTCTGGAACGCCGAAGAGCCTGTCGTGAAGGTGAGATACGCCAGATTTAAAGGCGTATGCACCTCCTCGATGACATGGGCGGCGGTAGGACCGTCGATACCCTTGTCCGCCAATGTCCGCCGCGGCATCTCCGCCAAAGTCGGAGCTGTGCCGAAAGCGTCCAGGGCTGCTTCGAGAACCGTCAAATCGTCAGACATGGTCGTCGTCCCTTTTGGGTCGTCAGCGAGATGGAGCGTATTTCTCGGCGACTGCTGCGAACTCTTGGTTCATCAGCTTGATCACTTCAGGCCGGACTTTGCGGCCTTCACGCTCTGCACCGAGCTGTCCCCGGCCCCACGGGCCGAGCTTGTCGGCTTCACCGGCCGCCTTGGCGGCACGGATCGCCTTGATGTGCTCGATGATCGTCGGACGCATGCCGTCGATCGTTCCGACCAGTTCCTCGACGCCACCAAGGGCGTAGAAGAAGCGGGGGCCGGCGGCGAAGACGGGATTGCCCTTCGACAATTCCTGCAGCGTCTCGAGGTCCTTGCGGATGATGCGCGACACCGAGGTGAGCGGCATCACGTGGATCATCGTGCCGAAATTGGCATCGAGCGACACGATGTGGTCCGCCTGCAGCCCGTGGCACAGGAAGGCGCCCGAGATCGCCCGGCCGATGACCATGGCAACGATCGGATGACCCGCGAGCCGAGCCTCGGCGAGCGCCAGCTGATAGGCCCCGGTCGCCTTGTTCATGCCGAAGATCTCTTCGACCTTGCCCGGACCGTTTCCTGGGGTGTCGACGATAAGGACGAGCGGACGCTTCTCGGCGACCGGCCTGGCCTTGTCGGCTTCGAGGGAGGCATAGACGGCCTGCGCCATCTTGTAGCCCTCCTCCATGCCGATGATGCCGGCATAGACGACAGGGAACTTCTCGTTGAAGGCGTTGGCGTCTGAGGCGATGATCGTCACCGCCTCGCCGTTGAGGGCTGCTGTTCCGACAACGGCACCCGGACCGAATTCGGGATCGTCGAAGGTTTTGGCACCGATGGTGCCCTCGTTGAAGCTGTCGGCATCGACGATCATGTCGATCGCGTCCCGACCTCTTCCCATCATGGTCTCAGTGGCTTCCATGATTGTCTCCTGATTAAGGGATTTGTGACCGGGCTCAGACCGACAGCCGCTTCACGTCGGCGAGAAACTCGTCGAGCGGAATGTCGGTGAGAGCGACGGGATCGGGATTGCCGGCTTTCGCCCAGACGTCACGGGCATCCTGCGGCTGCATCTCGGCAGCGAGCGCGACGGCACGCAGCTGGCGTTCGACGGCCTCGGGCGAGCCGATGCGGCGCATCTTCTCAAATTCCGAAACCGGAAGAACGGCGAGCTTGGCAACCGCATCGCGGAAGGCGCCGATCGTGTTCTGCACGAGGACGTTGCAATCGCCCATGATGTATTTGTGGCGACCGCCCGTGGTGCGGAAGACGAGCGCACGATCGGAAGAATCGAATTCTTCCTTGCCCATCTCCTGTTCGATGACCTCAGGACCGGTCAGGCCAAGGCGTCCGAACTCGCTCATTACGATGGCGTCCGTCGCAGCCGCGACAAAGCCCATGCCACCGAAGCAGCCGACCTTCGAGCCGATGAGCGTGATGACCGGCACCTTGTGGCGTGCCTTCTGCAACTGGTCCATCACCTCGGCATGGGCGAGAAGGCCCGCATTCGATTCATGCAGGCGCACGCCGCCGGTTTCGAAAGAGATGACGACGACCGGCTTCTCCTCGTCGGAGATGTTCGGATAGTCCGCCACCAGCTTGTCGTGGAATTCGATGGCAAGACGGATGGTGTTGACCATCTTCGCGCCACCGACCTCGCCGACGGAACCGCCGATGAAGCGGCCTTCCTGCGAGATGACGAAAACCGGGGTCTTGCCGATCTTGCCAACAGCGGTGACGATCCCGTCGTCGAATTCGACGGCTTCGCCCAAGACTTCCAGGTGCGGGCTGTAGAACCTGTCGAACGGACCCGCGAGTTCTGTGTAGGTGCCCTCGTCGACCAGGCCGACGGCCCGGGCGCGCGCATCAGATTCCAGGAAGCTCTGCTCCTGAAGATCATTCCATTTCGGCATCAGATCTCTCCTTACTCGCCGGTCGCTTCCGCAAAGCCCTGGCGCAGGCGCAGCAGGACCACGGCAGGCGTGGCGTTGTTGTCGTTGATCTCGAGGTGGACATCGCCGAGGAGCGTTTCGGAGACGAACTTCTCCACCACGCGCTTCCACAGGTCGTCGAAGCCAGCGACGGGGGTGACGATGCGGACCGAGACGGCGCCCTTCAGATCCTTGGGCTCCATCAGGACTTCCATGTCGCCCGAACCGACGACGCCGAGATGGATCGGCGTGTCGATCGAATGCGTCACCTCATCGAGCTTGAGGTCGAATTCCAAGGTATTCAAAGCCATGATTCAAAGGTCCTTCGTCACCAGTTGCGGAACCGGGCCGGCGGGTTGTAGAGGCCGCCCGACCAGCTCACGAGGTCGCGGATGTTGCGGGCTGCGAGCAGCGAGCGGTTGGCACGGGAGCGATCGACACCCAGGTCTTCCGGCGTCTTGACGATGCCGGCTTCACGCAGCTGCCGGGTTTCGTCCGGATTGGCCTTGAGGCCGATCTCGGTGTAGCCGGCGACCGCGCGGATGGCGGCCATGCGCGCTTCGATGTCCGCGCAGCGGTTGAGGTAGGCGATGCCTTCCTCGGTCACGACATGGGTCAGGTCGTCGCCGTAGATCATCACCGGCGGCAGATCGAGCTTGGCGTTTTCAGCCAGCTTCCAGGCGTCGAGCTCTTCCACGAACACAGGCGCCCTGCCCTCGCCGAACGTTTCGACACCCTGCACCACCAGGCGCTTGCCGCGCGGCATGTTGCCGATCTGGCGATCGAGCGTCGGCATTTCCTTGCCAACCTTCAGCCAGCTGTCGGTCACGTGACGACGGCCCTTGGCATCGCAACCCATGTTCGGTGCGCCACCGAAGCCCGCCACGCGCGACGCGGTCGCAGTGGAGGAATTGCCGTATTTGTCGATCTGCAGCGTGCCGCCGATGAACATGTCGAGGGCGTAGTGGCCGGCGGTCTGTGCGTAAGCGCGGTTGGAGCGCAGCGTGCCGTCCGGACCCGTGAAGAAGACGTCCGGCCGCGCCGCAACGTATTTCTCCATGCCGAGCTCACCGCCGAAGCAGTGGATCGTATCGACCCAGCCCGATTCGATGGCCGGGATCATCGTCGGATGCGGGTTGAGGATCATATGCGTGCAGGCTTTGCCCTTGAGGCCGAGCTCTTCGCCGTAAGTCGGCAGAAGCAGTTCGATGGCCGACGTCAGGAAGCCGATGCCATGGTTGATCCGCTTGACCTCGTATTCGGCGTAGATGCCTTTGAGGCACAGCATCGCGAGGAGGATCTGGCTTTCCGTGACGAGAGCCGGATCACGGGTGAACAACGGTTCGATGAAGAACGGCTTCGGCGACTGCACGACGCCGTCGATCCAGTCGGCCGGGATGTCGACGCGCGGCAGCGTATCGACGATTTCGTTCACCTGGGCGATCACGATGCCCTGACGGAACTTCGTCGCCTCGACGATGGTCGGCGTGTCTTCGGTGTTGAAGCCGGTGTAGAGGTTGCCCTGCCGGTCCGCCTTGTAGGCGCAGATCAGAGACACTTTCGGCGTCAGGTCGAGGAAGTAGCGGCCGAAGAGCTCGAGATACGTATGGATGGCACCAAGCTCGAGCTTGCCTTCGCTGATGAACTTGGCGACGCGGCCGGCCTGCGGTCCACCGAATGCGAAGTCGAGCTTCTTGGCGATGCCGTTCTCGAAGAGGTCGAGATGGACCGGGAGCGGCACGGCCGACTGCACCATGTGCAGATCGTGGATCCTCGATTTGTCCACCTTGTTGAGGCATTCGGCCAGGAAGTCGGCCTGCTTCTGATTGTTGCCTTCGATGTTGACGCGGTCGCCGGCGCGGATCACCGCTTCAAGCAGCGCGACCGTATCCTCCGGCTTGAACTGCTTTCCCGGACCAATGTACCGGGAGGCAGCCTCCAACCTCTCTGCAGTATCTGCAGAGCGGCGGTCCCACTTCTTTTCTGTAGAGTTAGTGGACATGGAACAACCTCTATTTCCTTTTATTAGCGCGCAATCCTCGCGATAGCGGGAGAATGACACGCTTCTCCGTAGTAGAAGCGGTGTAGAGAGCCGCTTCCGTCTCGAATACTTAAGCTGCCGTCAGCGCCGAGGTCGGTAGCGACGCCTCGGCAGCGCGCATCGCCGGCGTCGAAGGAGATCTCCCGCCCGATGGTGCAGGAGCGTGCGATCCAGGCGCGGCGAATGGGGTCGAAGCCTTCGTCTTCCCAGCGTTTCATCCAGCGCTCGACCGAGGCGAGAACCGCCGAGAGCACCGCCTCGGAATCGATCGTCCGACCGGCTTCGATCGCGAGAGATGTGGCGATATTTTCAAGGACCGGCGGGAAGTCGGTGGCCGCGATGTTCACGTTGAGGCCGATACCGGCAATCACGTGAGCCATGTCCCCTTCCGGGGTCAGGACGAGTTCGCACAGGATGCCGCAAAGCTTGCGACCGTCGACGAGGATATCGTTTGGCCATTTGAGCTCGGCCGCGACACCGGTCGCCTGCACGATGGCCTCAGCGACGGCCACACCCAGCACGAGGGTCAGCTGGGAGACTTCTTCAACCGGCCGTGTCGGCCGCAACAGCAGTGACAGAGCGAAACCCTTGCCCGGCTCGGAAAACCAGAAACGCTTGCCCTTCCCCCGGCCCGCCGTCTGATGCGCCGCCACCACCGCGAGACCTGGCGCCACCCCTTCGGCAGCGAGATCCCGGATAAGCCGGTTCGTCGAATCGACGGCAGAGATCCGGTAGACAGGGTCGATCCCGCCGCTCCGACGCTCGACACCGCAATGACTTGCGAGGTCGGCGGGCGTGGCAGCGAGGGCGAAGAACGTGGACATGGTTTCGTCCGGAGCAAGGGTTTCGATGCTTTGAAAGGTGGCGTCCGGTGTCTGCAGGGTTGGGGGGCGCGCAGACACCGGACGCTCCGTCATCCGACCAGGCCGATCGTCGAAGCGAAGACGCCGACGGCGATGGCGGAGACGATGACGCCGCAGATCGAAGCGCCCATGGCCAGAGGCATAATCATGGCGTAGGGGCTTGCTTCGAAGGCGCAGCGTTGGGCGATTTTGGCTGTGGACGGCATGCAGGAGACACCTGCGATACCTGTGGCCGGGTTGTACTTGCCCTTGCTCACGAGCCAGACCAGCCAGCCGCCACCGATGCCGCCGAGGGCGGAGACGGCGAGCGCCGTGATGCCGAGGACGAGCAGGATGGCCACCCGCGGATCAAGCAGGGTCGAAGCCTCGCAAAGCACGCCGAGCACAAGGCCGAGGAACAAGGTCGACCCGTAGGTGATCGTGTTCTCAAGAAGCTTCTGATACGGCTCGATCTCGGCTTCCTTGATCGCAACGCCCATGAAGAAGGACAGGATCAGCGGAGCGGCGACCGGCAGAAGCAGGCAGAGAAGGCCAGCGGCAACCACGGTGAAGACGAACTTCGCCTGCGGAGACACATCCGGGAAGTCGATCTCGACCTCGAGGCCGCGATACTTCTCAGGCACGAGCCAGCGCACGAGGTACGGATAGCCAGCATAGCACAGCGACAGGTAGAGATAGGCGATGATGGAGATCGGGACGAACAGGTCCTTCGCCATGATCAGAGAGGCGAAAAGAACCATCGGGCCATCAGCACCACCGATCGAGCCGACCGCGGCCGCCTGCCCCGGGGTCAAGCCGAAGTAGTAGCCGATCACCAGCGTGACGAACGTGCCGAGCTCGGCGCAGATCGCAACCGTGATCGAAGCCCAGGGCCGCGCCAGGATGAAGGAGATGTCGGCCATTGTGCCGATGCCCATGAAGAGCAGGCAGGCGACAAGCGAGTTCACGAAGGTGAAGTTGTAGATCGGCTGCAGAAAGTTGATCTGCATGATGTCGACCAGCGGTCCCGTATCGGCGACCATCGGCGCGATGATGAGCGTACCGATCTTGCCGGCCTCGAGGAACATCACGCCGGCGTTGACCGCCATCATGCCGATGCCCATCGGAACCATGATGAGTGGCTCGAGCGTGCGCTTGAAACCGAGATAGGCGAGCGTGAAGCCGAGGATGATCAGGCCGATGCGCGAAAACGCGATAACCGGGTCCTGGATAAAGAGCGTCCCGATACCCGGGAAAATGCTAAGAAGTTGATGTAACATGGTTTTGCCGGTTCATTCGGAAGGCTGGGAGAGGAATTTGGAGATGCCGACGATGACGCCGATCACGCCAAAAGCGATGACGGCAGTGAGGAGGTAGGCCATCCCGGCATAGACAATGATGTTCATGAGATCCTCGGGGGTTTGGGGGAATGACCCGCCGTGAGGGGCTGGTCGGTGAAAGCGGCTCCGGGGGCAGGATGGCCGCTCAAGAGCGCATCGACGCCGAAGGTGATGGCGAGAAGATCGGCCGAACCTCCGGGGCTGATATTTCGGGTGATGCATGCCGCATCGAGACGGCGGATCGCGGCCATGCCGGCCTCGCTCAGCGCCCCGCCGAGACGAAGCACCTCGCGGGCCTCCGCACGGACGAAGTCGAGCGCCGCAAAGCCGCCGCGCCACAGAAGCGTCGTGTCTTCGGCGACAGCCATCAAAGAAATGAGCGTGTGAATGAGAGCCGTTTGGACCGACGCTCCCTTTTCGCGCGCCGCCTGGAAAGCCGGCAGCCCGGCCTCGGCGACAGTCGGAAAGCCTGCTTCCACTTCGCCGCGGATGCCTTGGACGCCATAGCGCTGATAAAGCCACTCGCCGGCAGTCGCAGGTTCGCGATCGGCAAGACTGCAGAGTTCGCGGGCGCAAAGCCCGTCGACCATCAAAGCGGCAGTCGCGAAGAGAGCATCGGCGCTCATGGCCGCCGGCTCGCGCGCCAGCAGTCCAGCCGCAGCGCTCAAGATACCAGCGGAGAAGAGAAAACCGCGTTGTGTGTTGATGCCGCCTGTCGCGGCGAGAAGCAGGCCTTCATAATGTGAACCGATGGCGCGCACGACCGGCAGAAGGCTGACCACCTGCCCTTCATGACGTTGGCCTGCATCGGCACATTGGAAGAAGCAGGGAGCGATCGCGGCCGAGGACACCATGAAGGTCGAGATGTCCATGTCCCGGTGCGCGCCGTTGGAGCGGGCCGTTACGAGGCCCGGCTTCGGATGCGTCGCGACTTCGAGCAATGCGCCGGCGAGGAATGCCGAACCGATGCGCCAGGCAACGGCGCTCACTCCGGCTTCGAAAGCGGGCGTCTGCTCCGGATTGTTCGCTGTAACTTGCTGAGGGGCTTGCATAATCTCGTACTCATTTCGCCTCCCCAGGCTGCGCTTCGATGACGGTCGTAGCGTGCGCAAAGCCTGCATCGGCGAGTTCGCCGCGTCCGAACGTCGCTCGTAGCGGGCGGCGCGAGGGCGCAATTCCCCGTTGACCTCAAGCGCCTGTAAGCGCCGAAAGCCGCAAGGAGATTCAGGAGTTCACCGGCACGGAGAACACTGAGTCACTGGTGAGGAATGGGTTTGAGCAAAGGATGGAACGAACTCCCCGAAGGGGCGCCCAAGCTGCTCCAGTCACGAGATCACACGCCCCAGAGGGGCTCTGAAGATAGGTGCTCACCTCCGCAAAGCGGTTGGCGTCACCCCTGATCACTGTATCACTAGCTCTCAAAAGAGCAGTACATCTCCGCCAGGCGGAGCATCACATGGCCCGAGGGCCCGTCGAGTTCCCGTATCGGTACCCCCGACTTAAGTCGTATATCTCACTATGGAGCCGAAGAGTCCAGACCTCTGTCTGGCCAACGGTTGCGGCAAAATGGCATCATTATAAGCGAGACGTACAAAGTCGGATTGTTTTGTCTTTTCAGATAATTAAGTCGCCTCGACAAAAATTCTCGGCGGATTCTCCGCACTTCGGTCAGGTTGCGCAGGCAATGAAATGCGACTTCCAAGACGCATCCTAAGAGTTTGAAAACGCGACGTTTTCGCGGCTCGTCAGCCGCAAATTGAACATGATTGAGATCGTCGTTTATAATTTTGCACGTACAATTACGTGAACAGAAAACGCCGCGCTCCCTCGCGCCCGCATGCCGACGGGCGCCTCGCTTCGACAGAACGAAGCGGCTCAATCTACGCAATGGACCGGGGTGGCGCAGCAAATGGCCCGCACCTTATCGAAGCAGCATCCGCTCCGAGCCGGCGCACGTCCGCCCACAAAAGGTGGGCCGAGAGAATACCTCTTCCCATCGAGATGGACGGAGGCGAGTTCAACCGACGATCAAGTCAGTCACGCGTCGGTACGGGATCTCCAGCGAAACGAGGCCGCTGAAGACGGAGGGATTTCCAAACTGGGACCGTGAAGCGGACTAGCAGAGCGCGGCCTCCCCCGCCCGCGCCACGCGAATCCGGAAACCGTCAGGCTCCGCCTCTAGAGATGCATCACCCCAAAGCCCATGCGCTCATGGTTCGTTTCGGGGTGGAACGCCGATTCGCCGTGCGCGGCGATGGCAAGCCATCTTCCGTCGGAAACGATAGCCACCTTGAGCTTCAGGCTTGATTCTGCCGCGACGTCCGAGCTGACGCCCTTCAGGCATTCGAGACCCGCGTGGATGACGGCGTGGATTTCGTTGTGATGGTGGTGAATGATGTGGCTCTGAAGCGCGCAGGCGACAAGCGACTTCACGAATGTCTTCGTCACATCCGTGCGGATACCGCTGACAAAGGTGATGCCGAGCTTCAAGCGCGTGCTCGCAGCGATATACTGCTTGAAGACCTCTTCCTCCTCGCGCGAGCTGATCGCAGCAATGATCGCGACCTTACCCAGACGGTCAGGATTGATGTCCATTGGGGGAGTTCCTTGTGCGAGAACATGTCCGGCCCGCGATAACCCAAGGTTATCC
The DNA here is from genome assembly GCF_025379905.1 of Afifella sp. JA880. NCBI lineage: Bacteria > Pseudomonadati > Pseudomonadota > Alphaproteobacteria > Hyphomicrobiales > Afifellaceae > Afifella > Afifella sp. JA880. The sequence continues at coordinate 71,688 of NZ_JAOANH010000001.1, read as the reverse complement.
CGTGAAACCCTTCCGCTATGCTGCCCCCCAAGGCGTGCAGTCGGGCAGGTGCCGGGAGGCATCTCGATAGGGCGTCACTTGGTTCCAGTAAACCCTAAAGATCGCTCCAGGCTTGCAAGCGAGATTGTCCTTTACGACGGGTGCGCGGGGCATAAATGTGAGCACAGACACCCCGGGGGAAGGCGCATTTGCCTGCGCTACCCCCATAACTCTGCGGCGCCGCCCCCTGTTCCGCCGAGAGTGCAAGACGCGAGGAGAATCTATGCCCGCTGCCATCACACCGTCCGTGCTGGAAACGATCGGCAACACACCGCTTTTGCGGCTGCGACACGCATCGGAGATGACCGGCTGCGAAATCCTTGCCAAAGCCGAGTTTCTCAACCCGGGCCAGTCGGTCAAAGACCGCGCCGCCCTTGGCATCATCCGCGATGCGGAAAAGCGTGGATTGTTGCAGCCGGGCGGGACCATTGTCGAAGGGACAGCCGGCAATACGGGCATCGGGCTCGCTCTCGTTGCGAAAGCGCTTGGCTACCGGGCCGTCATTGTCATCCCGCAAACGCAGTCTGAGGAGAAAAAGCAGGCCCTTCGTCTGCATGGCGCGCGCCTGCTCGAGGTCCCTGCCGTGCCTTACCGCAACCCCAACAACTACATTAAAGTGTCGGGGCGACTTGCCGAGAGGCTCGCCGCAGAGGAGCCCAACGGAGCGATCTGGGCCAATCAGTTCGACAACACCGCCAACCGCAACGCCCATATCGAGACGACGGGTCCGGAAATCTGGCGGCAGACGGATGGCAAGCTCGACGGATTCATCTGTGCCGTCGGCACGGGTGGCACACTCGCTGGCTGCGGCATGGCGCTGAAAGAGCGGGACAGTTCGATCAAGATCGGGCTCGCCGATCCCGACGGCGCAGCCTTGTTCAATTACTATGCCCATGGCGAGCTCAAATCCTCCGGCTCATCCATCACGGAGGGCATCGGCCAGGGTCGTATCACAGCCAACCTCGAAGGTGCTGCCGTCGACATGCCGTTCAACATTCCCGATTCGGAAGTGATGAGCGTCCTCTTCGACCTCGTCGAGAAGGAAGGGTTGTGCCTGGGTGGTTCGTCGGGGATCAATGTCGCGGGGGCCATCCGCATGGCCCGCGAGCTGGGTCCGGGCCACCGTATCGTGACCATTCTGTGCGACCATGGCGCACGTTACGCCACGAAATTGTTCAATCCCGACTTCCTGCGCGCTAAGAACCTGCCTGTGCCGACCTGGCTGTCACAGCCGCCGGCGATCGATATTCCATTCGAGGAGGTGCCCGAGTGAGTGGGCCGACTGAACTTCTCTTTCGCAGCGATGCCTATCTGAAGGAATGCGAGGCGGAGGTCGTCGCCATCAACGATCGTGGCGGCGTCATCCTGGATAAGACCGTTTTCTACGCCACCGGTGGTGGCCAACCGGGCGACACCGGACGCCTTCTCTTCGCCGACGGAGAGGTCGCGATCGGCGCCACCGTCTATGGCGAAGACAAATCTGAGATCGTGCATGTGCCGGCTGGCGAGACAAAGCTCCCTTCAGTGGGCGAGCATGTGAAACTCCTCGTCGACTGGGACCGACGTCACGCGCATATGCGCATGCACACCGCCCTGCATCTCCTCTGCTCGCTGATCGCCTTCCCTGTGACCGGAGGATCGATCGGCGCGGCGGAAAGCCGGCTCGATTTCGATATCGCCGAGGCGGATGCCATCGACAAAGACGCGCTGACCGATGCGCTCAACGAACTCGTGAAAGCTGACCACGCCGTGACAACACGCTGGATTACGGATGAAGAACTCGCCGACAACCCGGACCTCGTTCGAACCATGAGCGTGAAGCCGCCGACCGGCTCCGGCAAGGTTCGGCTCGTGGCGATTGGCACCGATGGTTCGGTCGATCTTCAGCCCTGTGGCGGCACTCATGTGCGCTCCACCGGAGAGATCGGCGCGCTCAAGATTGGCAAGATCGAGAAGAAGGGCCGCCAGAACCGCCGAATCCGTTTGCAGCTGGCGAGCTGACGATGGGCACCATGCTGGTCAGTCCCAAGTGGCTCAACGAGCACCTTGCGGACGAAAAGGTGAAAGTAATCGACGCCTCCTGGTACCTCCCCGCCCATGCGCGCGATGCCAAAGCGGAGTACGGGGCCGGACATATACCCGGTGCAGTCTATTTCGACATCGACCGGATCGCCGATCCCGACACGGACCTGCCGCACATGCTGCCGAGCCGCGAAGCTTTCGCAGAAGCGGCAGGAAAGCTCGGATTGTCGGAGAAAGATACGATCATCGTCTACGACGGGATGGGCTGCTTCTCCGCGCCGCGTGTGTGGTGGACGCTCAAAATCTTCGGCGCCGCCGATGTGCGGCTCCTCGAGGGCGGCCTGCCGGCCTGGCGCGCGGCGGGACTGCCGCTGGAGACGGAGACACCCTCGCCTCCCGAAACAACCTTTAACGTCCGGTTCGACCGTGAGGCGGTTGCCGATCTCGAGCGGGTCCGCAATGCGATCGCCAACAAGAATGCACAGGTGGTCGATGCACGCCCCGCGCCGCGCTTCAGCGGCGAAGCGGCCGAACCGCGCCCTGGTCTCAAGAGCGGCCACATGCCAGGCTCTTTCAATCTGCCTTTCGGCGCGCTTTTCGCGGAAGACGGCAAAAGCCTGGCCGAACCAGGCACCATCCGTCGACTTTTCGAGCAAGCCGGCGTCGACTGGCACAGACCCATCATCACATCCTGCGGCTCGGGCGTCACGGCCGCCGTCTTGAGCTTCGCGCTGGCCACTGCGGGCAAGCGGGATGTGGCCCTTTACGATGGTTCGTGGGCGGAATGGGGCGGCAGAACCGATACGCCCATCGAACGGGGAAGCGAATGACGCGTTTGGTGCCGACGACCATCACGGATCTGCGGATGAGTGCGCCTCCGCGACACCTTCCCCCGCCCCCGGCCGGCATTCGCCTTGCGCTGATGCGTGCCGAAAACTGCCCCCTGCATTTCTACCGATATCTCTACGCCACGATTGGTCGGAGCTATCTCTGGGTCGAGCGGCACGGGCTCGACGATGCGACCTTGGCCGAGCGCATCCACGGCGACGGTATCGAAGTCTGGGTTCTTTACGGGAATGGTGCACCGGCCGGCTTTTTCGAGCTCAACTTCGCCGACCCCATGACTGTCGACCTCGTCTATTTCGGTCTCATGCCCGACTGGAAGGGGCGCCGCATCGGGCCCTGGCTCCTCGGCACCGCCGTCAACGAAGCTTTTTCTCGCGGCGCGGAAGCGGTGACTGTGAATACCTGCACGATGGATCACCCGGCAGCCTTGCCGCTTTACCAGCGTCTCGGATTTGAGGCCGTGGGCCGACGGGAGCATCAGCTTCTGGTCCCGGAAGGCTTCACCCTGCCGAGTCACGTCTCTCCCGCGAATTCACCGTAAGAGGGAACAATTCGCCGTCGGCGGATTTAGCCGTGTCCGAGGGGGCTCGGAACACGGATACGTCGATGAGATTTGCAGCCATACTCGCGGCGACGGCGCTCACTCTGCCGTTCGCCCACACCGCTTCCGCCGCTACTGCCGGCGTCGAGCGACCGACCGTTCTTGCTCAGGCGGGCCAGCCCGACTGGCCGCCCAACATCGGTCCGAGACGTGGCAACGGCGAGGGTGAGAAGAAGCGCGAGCAAAACCCCGACCGCCCAAAGCTCGGACAGCCCGGCCCGCCTCCGCAAAAGGCTCCCCAACCGCAGGCGAACAAGCCCCAGAGACCTCCCCAAGGTCCGGGCCCAAAGCAACCCGCAGCGCCTGCACCTCAAGCCGAAAAACCAAAGCAACCTCCAAAACGGGCACCGCAGCGACAGGCTGAGCCGCCTCAGAAATCCGCACCTCAACCGTCACCGAAGCGTGCAGAACCGGCGCGTCCAGAAAGGCCCGAGGCCGCGCCACCAAGGCGCGAAGAGCAGCCTCGTGCCGCAGATCCTCGCCGAGAGAAGGCAGGCCCAGGAGCGGAATTCCTGCGTCGGCAACAAGAGCAGGCGAACGAACGCCGGCAGCGGCCCGCGGAAGCGCCCGCAAAGGCACCAGCCCCGCCAAAGCCGGACGCAGCACAACAAAAGCGCAACGTGCAGCAGCGGCCGGAGGCGGAGCCGAGAGGCGACGCGGCCCCTTCCCCAACGCCCCAGCTCGGCATTGCCGGCGAGCGTGAGGATCCGAGAGTGCGCGAGCTGCGCCACAAACTGCATCAGCAGCGGCGCGAGGCTGTTCGGGAGGCGGATAGGCCAGATCGCGACGAAGTCCGTCGTCGTGGACAGGATGATCGCGACTGGTCGGTCGAGGATGACCGGCGAGATCGGCGTGGCCCTCCCCGCGGCGCTGCCGGCTTCATGCTGCCCTTTGCGACAGGCGACGTGGTTCAGGACTCGGGCGACAGGGTTATCGTCCGCCGCAACGGTCAGCTTCTCATTCGGTCCGACAGCGAAACCGACCGTCTTCTGCGCCGGGCGCGGGATGTCTCAGTCGACGAGCTGGGCGGCGGTCGGACGCGCACCATCGTGACCCGTCCCGATGGAGTCCGCGTCATCACCGAGCGGGATTATGACGGTGAGATCATCCGGCGCGTCCGCCAGTACCCGGACGGCGACCAGGTCGTGCTGATCGACGAACGCGGCTACGATCGTCGTGATCGCGAATATGAGCCGGGTTATTTCGAACGCTCTCTGCCGCCGCTCGACCTGCAGATGCCGCGAGATCGCTACATCGTCGAGATGCAGCGCGCATCGGAACGCGATCTCGAAGATGCCTTGATGGCTCCACCTGTTGAAAGCGTGGAGAGAGTTTATACGCTGGAGGAGGTCCGCGACAGCTCGCGGCTGCGTGACAAGCTTCGTCGCGTAGATCTCGATTCGATCACCTTCGACACGGGCAGTGCCGCGATAACACGCAGCCAGATAGGCCAGCTCTCCGCGATCGGCCAAGCCATCGAAGACGTGCTATCGCGCAACCCCAACGAGATCTTCCTCGTCGAAGGACACACCGACGCCGTCGGCTCGGACGTGTCGAATCTTGCACTGTCAGACCGGCGCGCGGAATCGGTTGCGATCGTCCTGTCGGAGAATTTCGATATTCCGCCGGAGAACCTCGTCACTCAAGGCTATGGCGAACAATATCTGAAAGTTCCGACGGAGGCTGCGGAACGGGCCAACCGGCGTGTCGCCGTTCGCCGCATCACGCCGCTCATTCAAAGCACGAGCCGGTAACTCGCCGCTCTCGGTGAGCGGACGGCAAAAACGAATGGGTCCGCCATCGCGGGCCCATTTTCTTTGCGGCCCATCTTCAGTGGGCGCTCGCACCGGATCCGGTCTCCGACGCAGACACGGTCACGAGGCGCGGCCCCCGTCCGGCCTGACGTTCCATCGCGTCGGCAACGCTTCCATGGACGAGATTTCCGATATCGTCCCGGTGCCGTTCGCCAATCAAAAGGACGGGCGCATCGATCGTCTCTGCTCGCGCAAGGATGGCCTGAGCGACGTGAACGGCGCCCGCCTCCAAGACCTCTCCTTCCGCGCTCACCCCCTGCTCTCGGAGCCAGAGGAGCCCCCGCTGCAAAACAGCCGTAGCTTCGGTCTCGCTCTCGGCATCGACGGCATCTTCGTCCACCACCTCGAAGGGGCGCACATGCAGGACGAAGACGGTTTCGCCCTTCGTTGCGATCTCGGCGGCGCGCTCGAGAACCGCCCGGTCATGGTCCGTCCCGTCGACCGCTGCGAGAACCGCAATCCGTGGCGCGCCGCCGAGAGGCTCACGGACCTCAGGCCGAACGCCGGCATAACGCCCAAGACTGCTTCGCCGGGCAAAGAGCACGACCGGCGAGATGAGAGCCGCGACGCAGGCCACATAGAAGGCCATATTGGCGCCAAAGCTTTCCGCCAGCAGCGGCGCCGCGTAGGGCGCGACGACGCCAGCGAACCACCGCACGAAGTTGTAGGCAGCGGACGCGACGGGTCTCGGAACCGTCGAGACTTCGAGCGCCATCTCCGTAAAGACCGTGTTGCAGACCCCCATCAAGGCGCCCGAAAGCACCACGCAGGCGGCAACGATCTCCACGGAGCTGAAAGCCATGACCATGAGCAGGACTGCGAAGAGAACGAGACACGCAGCAAGCAGGATCGGAGCGCTCAGCCGCGCCTGCAGACGTGGCGCGACGAGAACCGAAAACACCGCAAGCAGGAGCCCCCATCCGAAGAAGATCAGTCCGACCGCATGCGCCGACATCTGCAGGACGAACGGAACGAAGGCGAGGACCGTGAAGAAGGCGTAGTTGTAGAAAGCCGCAGCGACAGCGGTCGTCAGAAGACCAGGCTGGCGAAGCGCCTTGAGAGGCGCAGAGAGCGCAATCTTTTCCTTGGGTTTCGGCAGTTCCGGAAGAAGCACTGCGACCGCGACAAAGCCGATCGCCATCAATGTCGCCGTCCCGAAGAAGGGGTAACGCCAGGAGATACCACCCAGCGCAGCGCCGAGGAGAGGTCCCGCAGAAATGCCGAGACCGAGCGCGGCTTCATACATCAAAATCGCTGCAGCCGTGCCGCCACGCGAGGAGGCGACGATGACGGACAGAGCCGTGACCACGAAAAACGCATTGCCGAGACCCCACCCGGCTCGGAACGCGACCAGTTCGCCAACCGACTGCGAGGTTCCGGCAAGCGCGGAGAACGCGACGATGAGAAGTGCCCCCACCATCAACGTCTTGCGACCACCCAGCCGACTGGAAACGAAACCTGTGACCAGCATCATCACCGAGGTGACGAAAAAGTAGCTGGTAAACAGTAGCGATACCTGACTGGGGGATGCATTGAGCCCCGCTGCGATCGAGGTGAGGATCGGATCGACCAGACCGATCGACATGAAGCCGACGACGCAGGCGAAAGCGGTCGCCCAACCGCTTTTGGCTGATCCAGAAAATGGGGAGATGCGGAAGTGGCGGACATGCGGATCGTGAACGTCAAAAACAGGTGTATGATACAGGCATATGCTGGGCCCGCGCCCAAGAATAAGTTGTATAATACAGGTATTTTGATAAGGCCGCGCACGAGCGGGAGGCCGGCATGACGGACACCACGGCGGTGATCGAAAAGCTGGAACGCGAACTGGCGTTCTTTGCGCGAAGGCTGGAGGCGGTCCACCGCAAACGCGGCTATCCCCTTGAGCGCGCCCATTATCTTCTGCTGCTGCAATTGCGCGAAGGCCCCGCCAGCGTCACCGATCTCGCCCACCACCTCGACCTCGACGATTCAACCGTCACGAGGCAGATCGCCGCCATGCAGCGGCGGCGCCTGATCCGCCGCGTCAAAAATCCGGCCGACGGACGCAGCACCCTGATCGAGCGCACGCGTCTCGGCGCCGAGAGCGCCGAGACGATGCGCCTGGCAAGGCTTGGACGCATCGAGACGCTGTTTGGCGCGTGGAAGCAGGCCGACCGCGAGAAATTCGCGCAGATGCTCGCGCAGGTGAATCTTGCCCTGTCGGACTCGCTCAAGGAGATGACGGAAGAGCTGCCCTCCCCGCCTCCGCAGAAACCCAAGCCGGCACGTCTCAAGCCGGCGAGGCCCAAGCAGGCACGGCAACCAAAGCCGAAGCCTCAGAAAGAGTGACTATCCCCCGCTCGGCGCGCTCGCTTCATCGGCCTCCTCCGGCTCCTCGACGGTTCGCCGGGGATCGCCGGAGAGAAACTCGGCCACGGCCCCGAGACTCGGGATATTCGTAGCGAAGATTTTGATCGCCACGAGAAGCGGCACGGCCATGAACATGCCGACGAAACCCCACAGCCAGCCCCAGAAGGCGATCGACAGGAAGACCGCCACCGGGTTCATTTCAAGCCGTCGGCCGACCACCATCGGAGTGATGAAATTGCCCTCCATGGCGGTGAAGAAGAGATAGATGAGCGGCGGGTAGAACGCTTCGCCGAGTGTCGGAAACGTCACAATGCCGACCACGGCTGAAAGGCCGATGCCCATCATCGACCCGACATAGGGAATGAAATTCAGCAATGTCGCCAGGATGCCCCAAAGCACCGGGTTGGGCATGCCGATGACCCACATGCCCGAACCGATCGCGATCCCGAGCATCGTGTTGATGAAGGTGACGGTGAAGAGGTAGCGCGACAGCTCGCGCTCGATGTCGTGCGCAATCCGCAAGGCCCGCTTCTTGTCACTGAGCGAGGGCATCGAACGAACGAGCTTCACGTAGAAGAGCTCCGAATAGGCCAGCAGGAAGAAGAGCAGGACAAGACAGAGGAGAACGCGCGCCAGGATATCGGGCGTACTGGTCGCGACATCCGACAAGAGCCCCGGCTCCCGCAGCACCACCTCCTGCGCCGCGCCGGGCGCGGCCGCCCCCTTCCCCGTCGTGATCTTGTCGACTTCCTTGGAAGCACGCTCGAGCTGGGCCACCGAACCGCGCAGATGCCCGACCTTGCGCTCCAGCTCGCGCGCAATGCTCGGCGCGCGGTCGACCCACTCGCCGATCGGATCGCTCAGGATATAGGAGCCGCCAACGAGCATGATGAAGGTGGATGACACGAGAAGCGCCCCCGTCACCCACTCAGCGATCCCCCGCCGCGAAAAGAAACGCACCACGGGGCTCAAGACGAGCGCGAATAGGAACGCCAGCACGACCGGCAGGAAGAACCCCTTCGCCAGATAGAGCGAGCCGATAAGAGCGATTAAAAACAGACCCGTAAGGGGCCAGGACGCGCGTTGGCGCTGAGGCTCAAGAGGCGCGTCGGCTTGCTGAGGCGTCGCGTCCGAGGGACGTGCAGTGGCGTCGGAATCGGTTGAAGTCATGGGCCTGGCGGGTGTCTGCTATCCGCTTCAAACGCCCTGCGAAGTCCGCAGTTCCGCCATAATCGCAAGCAGTTTGAATAACTTCCTACCGCTCTCAGCGCCTGACGAAGCAACTCCCCGCCCTCTGCACTTCCAACCCGCACAAGCGGCAGGTGAAGACAGCCGACAGCGGCTCAAGCTCCGAAGGCTTCGATGTGATCAAGCCGCTGCCGGCCTGCCTGAAAGCCCAGTCTGCCCGTCGATCAATGCAGAATCTGCGACAGGAAGAGCTTGGTGCGGTCGTGCTGCGGGTTCGTGAAGAACTGCTCGGGTTCGTTCTGCTCCACGATCTGACCGGCATCCATGAAGATGACCCGGTTCGCCACCTGCCGCGCAAAGCCCATCTCGTGCGTGACGACGAGCATGGTCATGCCAGACTTGGCGAGATCCACCATTACGTCGAGCACCTCCTTGATCATCTCCGGATCGAGCGCGGAGGTCGGCTCGTCGAAGAGCATGATGCGCGGATTCATGCACAAGGCGCGGGCAATCGCCACACGCTGCTGCTGGCCGCCCGAAAGCTGTCCCGGATATTTGTGGGCCTGCTCGGGGATTTTCACCCGCTCCAGGTAATGCATCGCCGCCTCTTCGGCTTCGCGCTTGGGCATCTTGCGCACCCAGATCGGCGCCAGCGTGCAATTTTCCAGGATCGTGAGATGAGGGAAGAGATTGAAGTGCTGGAAGACCATGCCGACCTCGCGACGAATCTCGTCAATCTTCTTCAGGTCGTTGGTGAGCTCGATCCCATCGACGATGATGTCGCCCTTCTGATGCTCTTCGAGCCGATTGATGCAGCGGATCATCGTCGACTTGCCCGAGCCCGACGGCCCGCACACCACGATACGCTCGCCGCGACGCACATTCAGATTGATGTCGCGCAACACATGGAACTCGCCGAACCATTTGTTGACGCCGCGCATCTCCACGGCAGGACCGGCGTTCGTATCCATCATGTCGGCCGCACCGTTCTCTTCCGTGGAGACGGGGGCACTGGTCTCGGTTTCAGTCATCAAAGGGGGCTCCTAACGCGCATGGCCGGTGCGAAGACGGTTTTCGGTGAAGATCGAATACCGCGACATGGAAAAACAGAAAATCCAGTAGACGCAGGCCGCAAAGAAGTAGGCGGTCGTCGCCTGAACCGGCGTCGACCAGCTGGGGTCGGTAAAGCTCGACTGGATCTGGCCGAGAAAATCGAACAGGCCGATGATCAAAACGAGCGTCGTGTCCTTGAACAGGCCGATGAAGGTGTTGACGATGCCCGGGATCACGAGGGTCAGCGCCTGCGGCAGAATGATGAGCCGCATTTTTTGCCAATAAGCAAGGCCAACCGCGTCCGCGCCCTCGTACTGCCCCTTCGGGATCGCCTGCAGCCCGCCCCGGATGACCTCGGCCATATAGGCGGCGGAGAACAGCGCGACGCCGATCAGCGCGCGCAGGAGTTTGTCGAAGGAAACACCTTCCGGCAAAAACAACGGCAGCATCACCGAGGACATGAAAAGGACGGTGATCAAGGGCACGCCGCGCCAGAATTCGATAAAGACGACGCAGACGAAGCGCACGATCGGCATGTCGGAGCGACGCCCGAGAGCGAGCACGACGCCAAGCGGCAAAGACGCGGCAATGCCGGTGATGGCAATGACCAGGGTGACAAGCAGCCCACCCCAGATCGACGTCGGAACGAATTCAAGTCCGAGATCGAGGCTGAGTACGAAGATGATCGCGGCCAGCGCGAGCATCACCGTCAGGACGAGCTTCAGAAGTCCGCCGGCCGGGGCTCCAGTTCCCCTCGCCCACGCATAGGCGATCCCGACCACGACCAGGGTCAAAAGCGCATATTCGATCCAGAAATCGAGGCCGCTGCCGAGCGGTGCAAGCTCCCGCCCGATCCCGATCATGCTCGCGAATTCCATGTGTCCGCCGGTCAAAAGCAGGAGTGCCGCGACTGGAAAGACGATCGCCATATAGATCAGGTTCATGCTCTTGAAGGGCGCCGCCGGGATGAGAAGCGGCACGACGCCGATGATGAAGAGAGCGAAGACGATATTGACGCGCCAACGCTCCTCGACCGGATAGCGCCCATAGATGAACTGGGCAAAATAGTCTTTCACGTAGGGCCAGCACGCCCCGAACCAGCCGTTCGGCTGGATGCCGCCCTGATTGATCGTGGTGCAGACGTCGCGGCTTTCGCCCGACCACACCGCCTGAACCAATGCGAAATCGACAAGCGGCGGCACGACGATCCAGATCACGTAGAGCGCGATCAGCGTCAGAAGCGCGTTCGACCAGCTCGAAAAGAGATTCTTGCGCAGCCAGCCGATGGGTCCGCTTTCGCGGTGCGGCGGCGGAGACTGAGACAGCATCTCGTCGCGGACATAGACGAGATCGGTTTCGGATTGGATATCGGACATGGCTCAGCGCTCCACCAGCGCGACGCTGCGGTTGTACCAGTTCATAAAGAGCGAGGTGACAAGCGAGATCGTCAGATAGGTTGCCATGGTGATGAGGATGAACTCCACCGCGCGTCCGGTCTGGTTGAGCGCGGTCCCCGCGAAAACCGAGACGAGGTCGGGATAGGCGATCGCGACCGCAAGCGAGGAGTTCTTCGTCAGATTGAGATACTGACTGGTGAGCGGCGGCACGATCACACGCATGGCCTGCGGGATCACGACAAGCCGCAAAGTGTGACCGGGCCGCAATCCGAGGGAGTAAGATGCCTCCGTCTGGCCATTCGGCACCGCAAGAATCCCCGCCCGCACGATCTCCGCGATAAAGGAGGCCGTGTAGAAGCTGAGCGCCATCAAAAGCCCGATGAATTCAGGGAAGACACGCAAACCACCGCGCGGGCCGAAATTGCCCGGGGTCGGGTATTCTAAAGAAAATGGTGGATTGGCGAACGCGAAGCCGGCGACGAAATAGGCAACGAGCGGCAGCCCGATGATGAGCGCGAGGGCCACGCGGAAGAGCGGAAAGATCTGACCAGTGGCCATCTGTCGCCGTCTCGCCCAAGCGCGAAGAACAAAAGTTGCGACGATGCCTATTATGAAGGCAGCCGCCACGAGCGCAAAGCCCCGCCCGAGAACCGGGTTGGGTGCGTACCAGCCGGCGATGTTGAGAAGCCCGAACGGCCCGAGATCGATCGCATCGCGCTTGGCCGGTAGGAGCCGCAGAACCGCAAAATACCAGATGAAGATCTGCAAAAGCAGCGGGATGTTCCGCAGAACCTCGATGTAGACATAGGCTGCCTTCGCGACGACCCAGTTCTTAGAAAGCCTGGAGATCCCGACGATAAAACCGATGATCGTGGCGAGGATCACGCCAATGAAAGAGACAAGCAGCGTGTTGAGCAGCCCGACGAAGTAGACGCGGACGTAGGACGAGGTTTCCTGGTAGTCGATCAATGTCTGATTGATCTGGAAACCGGCCGAATCCCGCAGAATGCCGAAGCCGAAACCGATGCCTTGTGCCCGCAAATTGGCGGCGGTGTTGTGAATGATCCACCAGGCGAAACTGACGATGGCGACGATCAGGAGAACCTGAAAGATCACGCCACGTACGCGCTGGTCGTTGAGTGCAGAAAATCCACTCGAGCCTTTTCGGCTCGGCAATACGTCCTGAACAGCCATGTCCCCTCGGCTAGCAGGTTCCATGCCATCCCGGATCGTGAGCGCCCGGTTTGATGGCAAGGGGCCCGGCCGATCGCTCGGCCGGGCCCATGTTTATTCTTAGCGGACCGGCGGCGCGTATTGCAGACCGCCGTCGCTCCACAGCTTGTTCAGCCCTCGCTCAATGCCAAGCTCCGTATCCGGGCCGACATTGCGGTTGAACATCTCGCCGTAATTGCCGACGGCCTTGATCGCGTTCACCGCCCAATCTTTGTCGAGACCAATCGACTCGCCGAACGAGCCTTCCGTCCCGAGAAGGCGCTTGATCGAGGGGTTGTCGGAGTTCTTCATCTCGTCGACATTGTCCTGCGTGACGCCAAGCTCTTCGGCGTTGATGAGCGCAAACAGCGTCCACTTGACGACGTTGAACCACTGATCGTCACCCTGGCGAACAGCCGGGCCGAGCGGCTCCTTGGAGATGATCTCCGGCAGGATGACGTGGTCGTCCGGATTGGTGAGCTTCAGCTTCTGGGCGTAAAGGCCCGACTGATCGGTCGTGTAGACATCGCAGCGGCCGGCATCATAGGCGGCCACGACCTCGTCGGCTTTCTCAAAGGCGACCACTTCGTAATCCATGTCGTGGCTGCGGAAATAATCCGCGACATTGAGCTCGGTCGTGGTGCCGGTGTTCGTGCAAACGCTGGCGCCCGAAAGCTCCAGAGCCGATGAGACGCCGAGATCCTTCGGCACCATGAAGCCCTGGCCGTCGTAATAGTTCACGCCCGTGAAGTTCAGCCCGAGATCGGTGTCGCGCGACATCGTCCAGGTGGTGTTGCGCGTCAGAACGTCGACTTCACCCGACTGCAGGGCGGTAAAGCGCTCCTTCGCCGAAAGAGGTGTGAACTTCGCGGCATCGCCATTGCCGAAAATAGCGGCGGCGATCGCCTTGCACGTGTCCACGTCGAGGCCGGTCCAGTTGCCCTGAGAATCAGGGTTCGAGAATCCGGGCAAGCCCTGGCTCACGCCGCATTGCACGGAGCCCTTGGCCTTCACGTCGTCAAGCGTCGCCGCAGACGCGGAGACGGCCGTCACAGCGAGGGCCGCTCCGGCTACGAGCGGTACGATGGATTTCTTCATATGACGATTCCTGTTCACCGGTTTGGTTCTTAGAACGATGATTTGCAGTCATGCGCCCAAAGCGAAGCAGCCCCGCCTCGCTCTTCCCTGCCAGACGCCGCTTGACGCAACCCCGTCCATGCGGCCATCGAAAGCTATCTACTGGCCCCGGTCAAGCCTGCGGCCCTGAGGTCGTCTGAGGCAAACAGAGGCAATCTCGAGAAGCGATCAAATGACGCGGAGACCCGCATGAGTAAAAACAAGGACGGAACAAGCATGTCCAACACCCGCCGCAAAGCGGCCACTCTCGTCACCCACGGCGGGCGCCACCCGAAGGAATTTCACGGTTTCATCAATCCGCCTCTGGTCCGGGCATCAACCGTTCTCTTCAATGATGTGGACGAGATGAAAGGGCGACGCGAGAGCCGCTACGCCTATGGTCTAATGAACACGCCGACCATCGAGGCCTTCAACGAGGTCTGGACCGAGCTTGAAGAAGCCTCCGGAACGGTTCTCGTCCCTTCGGGCCTTGCCGCGGTCACGGTCGCGATCTTGTCGGCGCTCTCGGCCGGAGAAGAGATTCTCGTGCCCGACAACGTCTATGGGCCAACGCGGCGCTTCTGCAATCAGACATTGAAGCGCTGGGGAATGAGGACGAGCTATTACGATCCGATGGATCTCGAGGCTTTGAAATCAGCCCTCGATGGCGGTGCAAGCGCGGTCTTCGTCGAAGCCCCCGGCTCGCTGACCTTCGAAGTTCCCGATATCGGAGCGACACTCGAACTCGCCAAGGCCGCCGGTGCGGTCACGATGATCGACAACACATGGGCTACACCGCTTCTCTACAAGCCGATCGCCGAAGGTTTCGACCTCTCCATTCAGGCGGGCACCAAATATGTCGGCGGTCATGCCGACGTGCTCATCGGCTCGATCAGCGCCAATGAGAGAATGTGGCCAAAACTCTCCGCAACGCACGCCAATCTCGGCATCCAGGCGGGTCCCGACGAGATCTACCTAGCCATGCGTGGCCTGCGCACCATGAAGCTGCGCATGGATCAGCACGAAGGTCAGGCCCTTGAGGTGGCGAAATGGCTGGCGAACCAGCCGAAAGTCGCAAGGCTTCTCCACCCGGCGATGGAAAGCTGCCCAGGGCATGAGAATTGGAAGCGTTATTTTGGTCGCTCGAGCGGGCTCTTCGCGTTTGAGCTCGCGGGCACCGAAGACGACGGAGCGACCTTCCTGAACGCCCTGCGTCTTTTCGGCCTCGGCTTTTCCTGGGGCGGTTTCGAAAGCCTGGCCACTCTGGCAGAGCTGCGGGAAACGCGAAGCGTCACGACATGGCAGGCAGGTCCGGTGATCCGTCTTCAGATCGGCTTGGAGGCTATCGAAGACCAGATCGCAGACCTTGAGCAGGCTCTTGCGGCGGTCGCAGTCTGATCGACATCAGGCCGCCGAATGAATGGCAGGCCGGCTGAGAGTCTCTCAGCCGGCGCTTTTCATCGGTGATTTTTCTTCGCGAAAAATCAGCCACAAGTTGCGGAAATAAATGAACAGGCCGAGACCCTGGCCGAGGATGAAGACGGGGTCTTGCCGATGCAGCGCATAGATAAAGAGCAGGAACCCGCCAAAGACCGAGAAGAACCAGAAGGCCACAGGAACGACGGACCTCCCTGCCCTTTCGCTCGCCAGCCATTGGATGACGAAGCGCATCATGAACATGAACTGGGCGACGAAGCCGAGTGCAATCCACAGACTGAACTGCTCGACAAAGACCTCGTGGATCCAGTTCCACACGTCACTCATGCAGATTCTCCTCGCTCAGCTGCGGACGCACCTTGCGCCGGCTGGCCAACCACCACACCCCGAAAAGATCGGCAATGCCAACCCAAAGGCGATCGAAGATGCCATACTTCGAGGTGCCGTGCCGCCGTTCCCGGTCCGCCACGTCGACGAGTGCGATCTCGTAGCCTTCCCGCCTCACCAGCGCGGGCAGAAAGCGGTGCCAACCATCAAAATAAGGCAGGCGCAAGAACAACGTGCGGCGGACGGCCTTGAGGCCGCAACCGGTGTCTCGCACCTGGTCATCGAGGAGTGCCCGCCGCACCCGGTTGGCGATACGCGACCCGTAGCGCTTGGCAAAGCTCGCCTTGCGCCCGACCCGCTGCCCGGCTGCCAGGCCGACCTGATCGCCACCAGCGGAGAGTGCATCGAGAAGTGCTGGAATATAGGCCGGGTCGTTCTGCCCGTCTCCGTCGATGGTGACGACGGCATCGCCCTTGGCCGCTTCGAGAGCACTGCGAATCGCAGCGCTTTGGCCGGCGCTCGTCTCATGCCGCAACAGTCGCACCTGCGGGTGCTGGCGCGCGCTGGCGCGGACGGTTTCACCGGTCCCATCACGGGATCCATCATCGACGACGAGGATTTCGAAGGACCGCCCGGAAAGCGCCGTTGCGATTTCGTCGATCAGGAACCCGATATTGCCGGCCTCGTCCTTGCACGGGACGATGACGGAGACTTCCGGCGAGAGGGGCGAAGTCATGACGTGCCTTTCTGGTGCACATGGCGCCTTTCAATGCGGCCAGCCGCGTCCAGGCGGAAGACGAGACGGCGTTCTGCGAATATGCGTGCGGTGAGCCAGGCCACGGCCCCACCGAGGAGAAAACCGGCAACCACGTCGGTCGGATAATGCGAGCGCGTCGCAAGACGGCTGACGGCGATCCAGAAGGCCCCGGTCAGGATGACGATTCGCGCCCGCGGAAACAGCAGCGCCAGTGCCACGCCGAGCGCGGCGACATTCGTCGCATGGCCCGAGGGAAAACTCGCCCAGCTCGGATCGAACGAAAACGGATGGAAGGCGGCCAGACCTTCCGTGTCGAAGAGCTTCGGGCGCGCCCGCCCGATCACGTATTTCAGGACGACGACGATGAGACCGGCCGCCAGCACGGAGACGAACAGGTAGGTCGCCGTCGCTGAGGCCCGCACGACAGCGGCGCGCCGCCTGATGCCGTGCACCGAGATATCCCGAAAAATCTGGTAGATCAGAAAACCGCCGGTGGCGATCAGCATCCAGTCGGACTTGCCGATATCGGTGACGAATTCGAGGAAGTCGCGCACCTCCGGCTGCATCGTGGCCTGAAACAGCGTCAGATAGGGATCCGCCAGAATGAAAAGAACGACGAGCACGCTCCCGATCAACACGACGCCATTGAGAAAGCCGATCGTGGTCGGACGATACGGCGGATGACGACGATCGCGCTGCCTCTCGTTCAAAAGACGCGAAAAAGCGAGCGCCCGTTCGCGTCCCCGCACGAGATGCTGCCGCGCGGTCAGGCTCCAGCGGTCCTTGAAATCACTCATTGGGCAGCCGGACCCGTTTCGTAGATGCCGACCGTTACGGGCCGCCCGCGCGAATAATTGTATCCAGAGACCTCGCCCCGGCGCACGACCGTCAGCCCGTCGGCGGCGACCGATGCGTGGAACTCAGCGTCACGCCGCGCCTCGACCAGACCGACGCGGCATCCGGGCTCTTCCAGGAATTTCGCGACGTCCTCGGAGGATCCGAGTACCACATCCGTGCCCCCGAAGAAGACGAGGCTCGGCTCGGTGTAGCCCGTCGCCGCCAGCTCCGGATTGGAGCACGACGACACCTTCTCAGCTTCAGCGACCGCGCGTTCCGAGACGCGAATCGCATCGAGACCCGGGAAGGCCAGCTGGAAGGCACCGATATAAAGGAGCGCCGCGGAAAGGACCGAGGCGGCGACGGCTCGCTCGTCGCGTCCCCTCATCAACGCTCGGGCGGCGAGGAGTCCCATGACTGCGGCGGCCACCGCCGCCACATCCGCGCCGGCGGGAAGACGCTTCTCCAGATAGAGCGGCAGGACCACGATGCCGATGGCGACGAAGACGGGAACGGCCGCGGCCAAGAGCCCGATGATGATCCGCAGCGAGGCCCGGGTGAGCACCGCCCCGCGGACCATGGCCGCGCCGGCGAGGAGCGAGAAAGCGGGATAAAGCGGCAAGACGTAATGGGGAAGCTTGGTCGGCACAGCCTCGAAGACGAGCCAGGCGGGCACGATCCAGACCAGACAGAAGAAAATGTCAGGATGACGCCATTGCCGGATCATCATCGGCAGAGCGAGGAGCGCGAAGGGGGTGAGCGGCCAGGCCGTCGCGAAGAAAAGTCCAAGATAGGTGCCCGGAGGCGCGCCGTGGCTCTCCTGCCCGCTCGCCACCTTGGCCATCAAATCATGCCCGACCGAATCCCCAAAAAAGGCACCGTCGGAGAGGAGCGTAATCGCCACGAACCAGGGCAGCGTCACGATGAGCATCGCGACGAGCCCGGGCAATGGCCGGAGACGCAAGAGCGGGACGAACGAGCGCGAGCCGATCATCAGAGAAATCAGCGTCAGGCCGCAGACCATGACGATGACTGGGCCCTTAACCAGGATCCCGGCGCCCAGCGCAATCCAAAACGCGAGTGCGAGCGGCCAGGAAAGTGGCTCGCGCGAAGGCGGCGCTGTCAGTCCGGCGCTCTCTTCTGCCTCGCCCCGCCCGCTCATCCAGGCGCGCGCCATGATCGCCTGCGCAAAAACAGTGAGCGCCAGCAGCACCGCATCGGTCTTGGCAAGACGCGCTTCGACCCCGAGAAGAATCGTGGCGGACATGAGCAGCGAGCCGATGAAGGCCGCGCGCCGGCCGAAAAGCGACAGCCCGGCGAGATAGGTGGCAAGGACGGCGAGCACGGCGCCAACCGCCGACGGGATCCTGTAGGCCCAGATCGGAGCTTCTGCTCCACCGAAAGGCGCGGTCGCAGCCGCCTGCAGCCAGTAGATGCCGACGGGCTTCTTGTAGCGCGTTTCGGATTGGAAATGGATGTCGATGAAATCGCCGCTTTCATGCATCTGCTTCGTCGCCTGGACGAAACGCGCCTCGTCGCGATCGATCGGTGGCAGCGCCGTCAGACCGGGCAGAAACAGGATGATCGCGACGAGGATCGTGACCAGTCCCGCAAGGGGCGCAAAGCGGCTTAGCCAGCCGATAAGCCGCGAGCGTCGCGCATCCAACGGAGCCTCAGACATCGAAGTCTCGCCTTTTGAACATTCGCGGCTGGTGCTAAGCCGGCAAGGGCCGGCACGCAAGCGCCGCGCGCGGCAGTGCTAACGACAAGGGCCAGCGACGATGCGATCTCGATGTTGAGCGCTCCCAACCTTTCCCAGCCAAAGGCTTTCCTGCGAATGCTTTTTGCCGCAGCAGTTCGGGCTGCCGACCCGGCGACCTGCCTGCCGCCCCACCTGCCCTCGCCACCCACCGGCCGCACCATCGTCATCGGGGCAGGCAAGGCTTCGGCGGCCATGGCCAAAACCCTGGAAGACAATTGGGAGGGGCCTCTCGAAGGCCTGGTCGTGACACGTTACGGCCACGCGGTGCCGTGCCGATCGATCGAGATCGTGGAAGCCGCCCATCCGGTCCCGGATGTGGCGGGTGAAAACGCGGCGCGGCGCATGCTCGATCTTCTCCACGATCTCACCGAAAACGATCTCGTCATCACGCTGATCTCGGGAGGCGGTTCGGCCCTTTTGAGTGCTCCGGCCGATGGCCTGACCCTCGCCGACAAGCAGGAGATCAATCGGGCACTCCTCGCCTCCGGTGCCCCGATCGGCGCCATGAACTGCGTGCGCAAGCATCTCTCCGCCGTCAAAGGCGGTCGCCTGGCGGCCGCGGCCTGGCCAGCTCCGGTTTTGACGCTCGCCATCTCCGATGTTCCAGGCGACGACCCCGCGGCGATCGCTTCTGGACCTACGGTCGCCGATCCGACATCGCTCGCCGACGCACGCAATGTCCTTGCGCGTTTCCGCATTGAGCTTCCCGCCGCGGCCGAGGCATGGCTTGCGAGCCCTGAGGCCGAAACGCCGAAGCCTGGGGACTTGCGCCTGTCCCGCAGCACCTTCCGCCTCATCGCAGCCCCGCACCGTTCTTTGGAAGAGGCGGCCAAGATCGCCCGCGATTGTGGCGTTGCTCCTCTCATTCTCGGTGACGACCTCGAAGGCGAAGCCCGGCAGCTGGGGGCAGAGCATGGCCGTCTGGCCCGCACCAAGCTTGCCCGGGGCGAGCTGGCGCGGCCCTTCGTGCTTCTGTCCGGCGGAGAAACCACCGTCACCTTGCGCGGTAACGGGCGCGGCGGCCGCAACGCGGAGTATCTTCTGGCACTCGCGATCGCGCTCGATTCCGCAGAGGGGATTTATGCGCTCTCCTGCGACACGGATGGGATCGACGGCTCCGAAGACAATGCCGGCGCGCTTTGTGCACCCGACACGCTCGCACGTGCCAAAAACCTCGGTCTCGAGGCGCACGACGCTCTGGCGCGCAACGATACCTACAGCTTCTTCGAAGCTCTCGGCGATCTCGTCATCAGCGGTCCGACGCTGACGAACGTCAACGACTTTCGCGCGATCCTGGCTCTTTGAGGGGCGCACTGACGCGCCCAAAACCGTTCCAGATCAGGAAGTTAGAGACATTTTTCGCTTCAAAAGATCAATGGCGACCCCGGCAGGATTCGAACCTGCGACCATCGGCTTAGAAGGCCGGTGCTCTATCCACTGAGCTACGGGGCCGGAAGGCGCAAAGGTGCGCCTAATGGGTCCACGGCACCTGCCGATTGAACTTGAAATTGTCGGAGTAAGAAATCGTCGCCCGCTTCTTTTCCTTCGGCTCATAGACGCGATAGGCGATCTTGTTACGCTGCGCGTAGGCGACGGCCTCCTCCTTCGAGGGGAAGCGCAGACGCACCTGCGAGCGCATGTCGCTTGAAGCCGTATAGCCCATCAAGGGCTCGATCGAGCGCGGTGTTTCAGGCTCGAATTCCAATACCCATTCATGCGTCTTGGCCTGGCCCGAGCTCATCGCCGTGCGAGCCGGTTTGTAGATGCGCGCCTGCATACGTCTCTGCCGTCCTTTGCCTTGCCGAAACCTTTCGCAGCGATTCCAGCATTGCTTCAACAGAAGACTAGCAGGAATGCCGACAAATTCCATGCCATCGCGGCCGGCTCGGTCGTCATCTCTATAGGATCTGGTCGGGGCCACGGAAAGTCCCGTCGGCGAGTAAACGCTTTATGCGCGCGCGGAGTGTCGTCTCCGCCATCTCAGACATCGACAGGGAAGTGAGGATCGCATGGGCCGGCTTGCCGATGCGTGGCCGCTGTAACAAGCTGACGAGACTGCCGGTCCCGCAAGCGCCCGCCGCTTCCCCGCCATGGAGAACGACCATCTCGGCCCTTTCCTACGACAATCCATATGCCAGCGTGCGCACCCCGATCATGGCACGCAACATGGTCTCCACCTCGCAGCCGCTGGCGGCGCAAGCGGGCCTCCGCATGCTGCTTGCCGGCGGAAACGCGATCGATGCAGCACTTGCGGCGGCAATCACTTTGACGGTGGTCGAACCGACCGGCAACGGGCTTGGCTCCGACGCTTTTGCCATCGTCTGGGACGGGAACGAGCTCCACGGCCTCAATGCCTCCGGGCGTTCACCACGCGCCTGGTCGCCCGAGCGCTTCCGCGGTCTTTCCGAAATGCCGCAACAGGGTTGGGAGAGCGTCACCGTTCCAGGCGCGGTCTCCGGCTGGGTCGCCCTGTCGGAGCGCTTCGGCGCCCTGCCCTTCGCAACCTTGTTCGGGCCCGCGATCGCCTATGCCGAAGAAGGGTTTGCGGTTTCGCCTTCGATTGCGCTGCTATGGTCGCGAGGCGCCGACAAATTGCGGCACGAACCCGGCTTCGGGCCCCACTTCCTCATCGAAGACCGCGTTCCCCGGCCCGGCGAGACCTTTCGCAATCCGCACCTCGCGCGATCCCTCAGAAAGATCGCCGGTAGCCGCGGTGAGGATTTCTATCGCGGCGAACTCGCCCGCAAGATCGCGGATTTCGCCCGGCAACATGATGCTGTTCTCGACGAAGAGGATCTCGCGGCCCATGCCTGCGATTGGTGCGGAACGATCAGCCAGCCGTTCCGCGGCACCGAACTCCATGAGATCCCTCCAAACGGGCAAGGCATCGCGGCGCTGATCGCGCTCGGGATTCTGGACAGGCTCGAGCTTGAAAGCCTCGACCCCGACGGCGCCGAGGCCCTTCATCTTGAAATCGAGGCGATGAAGCTGGCGCTCGCCGACGCGCATCGTTTCGTCGCCGACCCGGCCAACATGGAGATCTCACCCGACACGCT
Source organism: Afifella sp. JA880 (assembly GCF_025379905.1). NCBI lineage: Bacteria > Pseudomonadati > Pseudomonadota > Alphaproteobacteria > Hyphomicrobiales > Afifellaceae > Afifella > Afifella sp. JA880. The sequence goes on along the minus strand of NZ_JAOANH010000001.1, from coordinate 49,872 downwards.
TCTCGACGACGATTACCTTGCTTCACGCGCCGCGCTGGTCGATCACGACCGGGCATCCGACGCGACCGCCGGCGCACCGAGGCGGGGCGGAACGGTCTATGTGTCGGCCGCAGATGCCGCCGGCCGCATGGTTTCCTTCATTCAGTCAAATTATGCGGGCTTCGGGTCCGGCGTGGTGGTGCCCGAAACCGGCATCCACCTGCAGAATCGGGGCTCCGGTTTCGTGCTCGCGCCAGGCCACCCAAACGAGGTCGCAGGCGGCAAGCGCCCCTTCCACACGATCATTCCGGGCTTTCTCATGGGGGACGGCACGCCTCTCATGAGCTTCGGCGTCATGGGCGGCGCGATGCAGGCGCAGGGTCACGTGCAGATGGTTTTGCGCACTCAACTTTGGCGGCAGAACCCGCAGGCGGCGAGTGACGCGCCGCGCTGGCGCTTTATCGCCGGGCGCCGGGTTGCCCTCGAAACGGGCGTCTCGGCTGATGTCGCGACAGAGCTGGAAAGGATGGGCCATCAGATCGAGCGCGTCGCACCGGACACGGATTTCAGCTTCGGCGGCGCGCAGCTCATTCATCGGCTCGCCGACGGCTATATTGCCGGCAGCGACCACCGCAAGGACGGTCAGGCGGTGGGCTTTTAGGCCGGCGCCGCAGCCATCGCCTCGGGGAGAAGGCTGCGGCGCCAGGTCTGCCGGGTCAGCCCACGAGGCTTGCCTCGAGTGTCACCTCGGCATTCAACAGCTTGGAGACCGGGCAGCCCTCTTTGGCCTTTCCGGCGATCTCCTGGAATTTCGCTTCGTCGATGCCGGGCACTTTGGCCTTCAGCGTCAGGCGGCTGGAGGTGATGGTGAACCCCTCGCCCTGCTGCTCGATGGTCACGGCAGCGGAGGTATCGAGCTCTTCCGGCGCCATCCCTTCCTGGGTCAACATCAGCGAAAGTGCCATGGAAAAGCAGGCGGCATGTGCGGCTGCGATAAGCTCCTCGGGGTTGCTGCCCTTGCCGCTCTCAAAGCGGCTCGCAAAGCCATAAGGATGCGCGTCGAGCGCTCCGGTCTCCGTTGAGATCGTGCCGCTTCCGTCCTTGATCCCGCCCTTCCAGACAGCTGATCCGTGTTTCGTGGTTGCCATTGTCAATTGCTCCTTTGCCTGGGCTCCGCCGTCTTATCGAGCACTGCGAAGCCGTTTGCTTCGACACGATAGATGGGCCAGCGCGACCACTTGCAAAGGCGTGGATGGCGGCATGGCCTGCGCGACGCCTGTCGGAGGCGATGCCTAGGACGCGATAGAGAGAGATTGCGGCTGTCGGAGACGATCTGAAGCGACAAGGGCAGCGAGCCCCGGATATCGATCGACATCGCCCTCGATCGCCTCGATCTCGAAGCGCGCGAAAAGCGATTCCGGCAGCCAGTCTTCGCCGCGCGCTTTCCGGATCGCCGTCGGATGCTGACCTTCGCGATAGGCAAAGGCACGCATCGCATCCATGTTTTGCCAGATGCTGAAAGTCGCAAGCTGCAACAAGGGATGGGAGCCGAAACCGACATGCCAGAGGCACCCCTCCGCCTCGCTGAGCGAGCGGTCGACCTCCGGCACCTGTCGCCAGAAGGACCGGACTCGCTTCGCAGCGACGCTCGCCAGGGTCAGCACCGCAAAAGGATGCCCGCCGACGTCGTGTCCCGAATAATCGAAGAGCGGCTCGCCGTCCCAGCTGCCATGGCCGCGCGCCGGACGGACGGTGAAATGAAGCTGCTCGATGCTTGGCCCCGCAACGCTGCGGTAAAGTCTGGTCTGGCGCAGCCCCGCCAAATCCTCCTGCCGCTCCGGAACACCCATGAGACAGTAGCGCGTGAAGTCCGGGAGAATGGAAAAGCCGCTGCCACTTCCACAGCCCAGCAGGCGCAATTGACCGGAACGCTGCGTCGGGCGGTCGATCACCCCCGGAAATCCCATGCGCAGAAAAGCGCTCCACGCCTGCCTGCGCGGGTAGCGGAAGAAGCTGAGAGTGACGAGTTTCGCAGGCACCATGGACGATCTCAGGTCGCAGCAATTGAAGAAAACGTTCAAGGATTGAGGAATGATCCCCACGCTCAGATCAACGATGCTTTGCCGCGACAGCTTGGCGCGCAGCCGGAATCGGGGAGGCCCTCACTTGCGATTTTCGGTGAGGATCTCTTCCAGCCTTTGCCGCGCCCGCCTGGGCAGGCCGTCTGGAAGAACGACCGTCGCCGGATCCGCCTCTTCTCCAACGGCGATCATCATCACCATGCCCATGGCATAATGGGGGCTGCATTTGAGGCCATAGATGCCCGGCGTCTCGGCCACCACATCCGCCGTTTCGCCGAGAGGCGTCTTGATTTCCTCCGCACCTTCGGGCGCCAGCCCGGCGATGGTCCGGGCGTTATGACCCGGCGTCGTCGCAAGGAAACGGATCGTGTCGCCCGGCGCCACGCGCAGGAAATCCGGCTCATAGATCATCGCGCCCTTCTCTCCCCGGTTCAGCATCTTCACCTCGAAGGTCTCGGCATGCGCGAAACTGCTCACAAGCACGAGCGCCAGAACCACAAACCCCTTCATGATCAAACTCCTACAAGATTATTCTCTTGTGATAGTGCAAAGCGCAGGATGGGCTCGCCGTTCGCCGGGTCGCCGATTGAGCGCGAGCAGACGTCGAAAACCCGTTCGATCCGAGTGGCGGTCAGAATGTCTTTGGGGGTGCCGACCGCCTCCAATTGGCCTTTCGCCATTAACCCCAGCCGGTCGCACACCATCGCCTGATTGAGGTCGTGCAGAGCGACGACCACCGTGATCGGAAGGCGCCGGACCAGCGCGAGAATTGAAAGCTGGTGGTGGATATCGAGATGGTTCGTGGGTTCATCCAGGATCAGGATGTCGGCCTTTTGGGCCAGAGCGCGGGCAATATGGGCGCGCTGACGTTCGCCGCCTGAAAGCGTCTGCCATCGACGCTCGGCGAGATGCGCAACGCCGGTTTCGGCGAGCGCCTTCTCCACGATTTCATCGTCGTCCGCGCTGAAGGGAGTAAGAGGTCCCAGCCATGGCGTGCGCCCGAGCTCGACCGTCTCGCGAACGGTAAGCCGGTCGGAGGTATCGAGCTGCTGGGCGACGATAGCGATCCGCCGCGCGACCTCGCACCGCGTGATTTTTCGGATATCGATATCGCCGACCATCACCCGGCCGCGGGATGGTTTCCGCAATCCCGAGAGTAGCAGCAACAATGTCGACTTGCCGGAGCCGTTCGGTCCGACGAGACCGAAAAGTTCGCCAGGCTCGATCTTCAGATCGATGTCCGACACGATCGGAGTGCGGCCGGCGGACCAGCCGAGAGCATGCGCCGTCAGCGTCATCGCGCGTCTCCGCGACCGCGCACCAGGATCAGCGCGAAGGCCGGCGCACCGACGAGCGCCGTCACCACACCGATCGGCAGAACCTGGCCTGGAATGATGATTCTCGACACGATGTCGGCGAAGATGAGAAAAACGGCGCCGGTGATCGCAGTCATCGGGATGAGCCGGCCATGGCGCGGACCGACCAGAAGCCTTGCCGCATGCGGGACAACCAGTCCAACGAAGCCGATTGCACCGACGATGCTGACCATAACGGCCGTCACCAGAGCCGCCGCCCCGATCAAGATCGCCTGCGTCTTCAGCACGTTGATGCCCAGGGAGGCAGCAGCATCCGATCCGAAGGCGAACGCGTCGAGCGCCCGCGCATGGACCGTGATGATGACAAACACCAGGATCGCGACGGGTGCGGCGAGCCACACATCAGGCCAGCGCACACCGGACAGATTGCCGAGCAGCCAGAAGATGATGCCGCGCGCCTGTTCGGCATTGGCCGAGTGCGCGATGATCAGCGACGTGAGCGCATTGAAAAGCTGGGCCCCGGCCACGCCGGCAAGGATCACCTGACCGGTCGATGTCCCCGCAAAGCCACCGGCGGCCCGCGCCAGAGCGATGACGAGCGCAAACGCCACGAGGGCGCCGACGAAAGCGCCGGCCGAGAGCGACACGAGACCGCCGCCGATGCCGGCGATGGTAACAGCCACAGCTCCGGTCGATGCGCCGGCAGAGATCCCCAAAATGTAAGGGTCAGCAAGCACATTGCGCAGCAGGGTCTGAAGCACCAGCCCCGAGACGGCCAGGCCTGCGCCACAGGAGGCCGCGACGATTGCCCGGCTGAAGCGGTAATTCCAGACGATGCCCTGGTCGATCGGATCGACAGGATAGCTTCCCCCGAACACCTTCATGGCAAGCACCTGCCCGACCGTTTCCAACGGGATGCGTGTCTCTCCGATCGCAGCCCCGAGGATCAGAGCGGCCCCCAGAATTGCGAGTTTCGACGACAACGATGTCAGAAGACCCGGCCAGCGGCCGGGTCGTTGAGTGGCCATGATCGGGCTCTGCTATTTCAGCTTGGGAAGTTCATCGGCGAGCATCTCGAGTGCCGAGATGTTGCGGATGGAGGGATCCATGGAATGGGCGTCCATGACGAGAATCCGCCCCGCCTTGACGGCTTCCATTTCCTTGGCGACCGGATCCGTCTTCACGAATTCGAGCTTCTTTTCGACGTCGTCGGCAGGAAAGCGGCGGCGGGTCATCTTGGCGACGACGATGATGTCGGGGTTGGCCTTGGCGATCGTCTCCCAGCCAACGGTCGGCCATTCCTCGTCGCTTTCTACGACGTTGCGAACGCCGAGCTTCTCCATCATCCAGCCCGGAACGCCCTTGCGCCCGGCGACGTAGGGATCGACGTCCATTTCGGCAGACGAAAACCAGAAGACCGCGGAAACGTCGTCCGCCTTCGCTTCTTTCGCTTTCTCCACCGCAGCGGCTTCGCGCTGCGAAAGATCGCTGATGAGCGCCTCGCCCTCCGCCGTGACGTCGTGGATCTCCGCAAGTTCGCGGATCGCACGATAGAGGGCGTCGGTGTTGTACATCTCGAGCCTGGTGCCATCGACGCCGGCGGAATTGTCTTTCACGCAATCGGTCGGAAGGATGTAGGTCGGGATGCCGACGTCATGGAACTGCTCGCGGGTCCCGACGATGCCCTGCGGCCCGATATGCCACTCATAGGAAACCGCCACGAGGCCCGGCTTCTTGGCAACGACGCTTTCGAAACTTGGATCGTTGTCGGCGAGCCGCTCGATGCCGCTGTTGAGTTCGGCAAACTCCGGCAGCACATCGCTGAACCAGACTGAGGTCCCGACGACCTTGTCGCCAAGGCCGAGCGAGTAGAGAATCTCAGTCGCAGACTGGCCGACCGTGACATCGCGCTCAGGCGCAGCCTCGAACGTGATGGTTTGTCCGCAATTGTCGATGCTCAGCGGGTAGCTGGTTTCGTTCGCATGCGCGGCGTCGATGAGCGAAAGACTGGCCAGTGCTGCAAGGCCGATCGCGACGTTTCGGTGCATTGTGTCCGCTATCCTGGTTCCAAGAGAGAACCGCGGGGGCAGGCGGAATGGATTGCCCGAAAAGAGACTCGCGCATTGTCGTCGACGACAAGATTGTCATCTCGATCCTTCCCCCGACATCCCCGCCGGGTCTGGTTGCATGATGATGGCAGGTCTCTTGACTTGCGGGTCTCTGCTTCCCCGAGCCTTCCCAGGCGCCAGACGGTCTCCGTCGCACGCCCAGTGGCATCGTTCGGGGTCGCTCTCCGCTCACAATTGCGGGGGCAGTCACGGATTTGGCGCCTACTGGCTACACCGCACCGTATTCCCTTTTCATCCAGCGAAGTCTTCGTTTCGCTGGAAACCATCGACAGAGATAAAGGCTGGATGGTGTCGGAGTGTCAAGCCGGATGCGCGCCACATTCCGTCCCGGTTGCGCAAGCTCAAACAAGGCGGCGCGCCACGCCCGCGATCTTTCAGGCACGCATACGTCGGACTTCGGTCACGTGGAGCCGAAGCGGCCGGAGCCTCCCACGAGCGCCCCGCAAAGCCCTGACCCGTGCTTTTCTCCCGCGGCTCCCGTAAACGTCCGCGGAACATCGCAACACCGCCCCAGAGATATGGACGGATCAAAATGCACAACACCCGCAGATATCTCGGTGCAATTCTCCTTGTTTGCACAGGCTTTATGTCCGCCGCGAGAGCCGCCGACGTCATTCCTTTCGACACGTCCTCACCCGCACAGATCGGAACGGGAGCGCCGGCCGGCCGGGCACAGGCAGCAAAAGCCGGTCAGTTTGTGACCCTGACGGACTTCGGCGCATCGACCAGTGGCACCCAGGCGCAGAACACGTCCGCGGCGCAGAATGCTATCGAGGCCCTGTCGTCACAGGGCGGCGGCACACTTTACATACCGCCCGGCACCTACCCGGTTTGCGGCCTGATCCTCAGATCGAAAATCCACATAACCGGCGCAGGTCGAAACGTCACAATATTGGACGGAAGCGCGTGCAATTCGGCCGACGCCATCGTTTACGGCCCGTCGAATGCTTATTCACTCTTCAAGACAAAGGCCTCAGCCGGGATCTTTGATTGGGCGTTGAAAGACATCACGATCAAAGGAAGTCTGTCGCACAGGCATGTCGATTGCCTCGGCACCTACGGATATCGGTTTACAGTTGATCAAGTCGAATTGACTGAGTGCGGAGGCAATGGATGGCACACAGAAGGAGGTAATGCCACGCGCGGCCCGATGGAATCTTACGTGAACAACCTTCTCGTCTATACCGTGAACGCTACCGGCATATTCAATAACGGCCCGCACGATTCCAACTTCGACAATGTCATCATCGTCGATGCCGGACAGGGAGCCCACGACACCTATGCGGGAATGTATCTCGGCAGGCATACCAACGTCCGCGCCAAGGGATTTCACGCCTGGCACAGGTCGACGGCAACAAACCGGATGCGCAACGCCCTGGATGTCGAAGGATGGGGGTCGACGTTCACCTCATCCAATTTCGAAGGAAGTTTCGGCCCACCCGTCCTGTTGAACACGGGCGCGTCCATGAACCAGTTTGCTTGCGACAATGCCTATTACAACAGGTTTTCACCCGGCCCTCTCATTCTGATCAGGGGCCCGTCGAACTACATATGCGGATCCGCGATGAACAACGATCCGGGAACGTTGCCCACCAGCGTCGGCATTCAGCTCGGCGACCATACGCGTGGGGAGAATGTCAGCAACAATATGATTTCTCTCCAGCAGGAGAGCAACAATGGCGGCTCCATCGACTTCTCGAATGACGCCGGCGGCAACATGATCAGAATCGTGGGATACCAATCGTCAGGATCTAAATATCTGGGGAGACCACACCCCTCGGACGACATCGACCTCATCATCACTGGCGTCGAAGGATCGAACCTCCACCAACATCCCTGACGTAGAGTCTCGCGCCCCCGCGCCTTACGTCGACCCGCGCTCGATCAGACGCAGCGGGATGTTCCGGATCGCATGTCGCGCCTGCGTTTCCTCCGGCTGCGTTTCCTGCGGCCGGTCGAGAAGCATCTGCGCGGCCACCCAGCCGAGCTTGCGACAACCTTCGGCGACGAGGTGCGCGGGGCCGCTCTCTCCTCCGATCCAAAGGATGTCGCGCGCGGCCTTGTGGCGGCTTCGGGCGGCAATCACGGCCTCTCCGTCGCCCGCACTGCAAGCCTTAAGAGCGTCCCGGCCACCATCTTCCTGCCGGAAGACGTTCAGGCCGAGAAAGTCGACAAGATGCGCCGCTGGGGTGCCGAGACGGTGATTGGCGGCCCAAATTTCGACGAGGCCGATGCCGGCGCACACGCTTATGCCGAGAAGACCGCGCGCTTTACTTCCACTCCTTCGCTGACCCCCTGATCACTGCCGGCCAGAGAACCGCCGGCCTGGAGATTTTCGACAATCTTCCGGATATCGAGACTTTGGTCATTGCCGTCGTCGGCGGCGGGTTCATCACCGGGATCGCCGTGGCGCTCAAGGCGCTGAAACCCGCGATTTAGAGCGGTGCGGCCGCGATGGCGGCGCTTGCGACCGGCTTCATTCCGACGCGGGACGACGAGATTGTCTGCGCGCCGGCCTGCGGCATGTGTAACGGGAGCGGTCCCGCAACAGCAGCCGCACGATCCGTCTCGTGGCCGTCGCTTAAATGGTCGGGGCAGCAGGATTCGAACCTGCGACCCCCTGCTCCCAAAGCAGGTGCGCTACCAGACTGCGCTATGCCCCGACGCCGTAATTTGGCGGAAACTAGGAGGCTGAGGCCGCCGGCGCAAGCGGGAAAGTGAGGGTAAAGGCGAAAGCCGAAAACTCCGGAAACCGGCACCATCAACCCCTTCTCTCGACCCCTACCCCGCGCCCTCGACACCTTCAAACTCAGCTTGCGTTGCGCTCAGGCCGCTTCCGGCGCCTCCGGCCTTCCTTCCGGACATTGTCCAGAGCGCTGGCACTCTGCTAAGCCCCTCGTAATACTGGAGAAGAGAACGATGAACGACGCGCCCGCAACCGAAACACCGATGTCTGCATCATCGCCTGCGGCGAACTCCCCCTCCCCCGCAATCGCCCCGGAAGACGGGATCCTGTGGAGAGGGCGCCAATGGGCGGTGACCGATTTTGGGCTGGAACGGCTGGGCGGCGGACAATCCGTCCCGGCCGACCGCCTGTTTGAAGACATCTCTGTCTATTCCTGGATCCGCCGCATGGGCGACAGGCCCGATGTCGATCTCGACGATTTCACCACCGCGTTCATGGTGGCGCTCGTCCTCCACGGCTTCGTCACCAATCTGCCCGGCGCCAAGGTTTTGGAGGATTACCAGAAGGCTGAACGAAAGCGGGCCCGATCAGCCTGAAGGCCTGCGCGAAACAGCCGATCGAACGCGGCCCACATGCTTCGCATCTTGCGACGGCGAACCGACGGCGGATCAGTTTCGCTCGATCGCTTTGCCGGAAACCTGGTCGCCCGGCCGGATATGAAGCCGGTCCGCCGTTCCCCCGGCGACCTCGAGCACGAAACGCACCGGCCGCTCAGAGGCGATCGTCGTCTCAGACAAGGGCGTGGTCTCCTTGGCGATGCTCTGCACTTTGTGGTCGGAGCCGATGAACACCATGTCGAGCGGCACATAGGTGTTTTTCATCCACATGGTGATCGGGCGATCGGAGCCGAAATCGAAGAGCATGCCGGTCCCGCGTGGCACCTCCCGGCGATACATGAGACCGCGAGATCGCTCCTGTTGGGTGAGAGCGAGCTCTACCTCGAAGGTGTGCGTACCCTTGGCGCTCTTGATGGTGAGCTGCTCTGTCGCGCCTTGCGCGACGGCGCCTGCCGCAAACAAAACGAGACTGACGAAGAAAGAGACCAGCCGGACGGCCATCACACCAAGCCTTCAGTTCAAGATGAGAAATATGGTCCCGATCGCCTGAGACATCGTGGACCCCAAGATATTGTCTCCCCCGAGACCTTGGGCCCTCGAGACCTCGTGGCCCTCAGTGGGACACGGGAATATGGCCGCCCGAATGTGGCCGGATCTCGGCGGCCATGAGGCCCTTTTCGCCTTCGCCGTAGCGCACGAGAACGAGCTGCCCTGGGCGAAGCTCGGCCATTCCGAAGCGCCGTAAGGTTTCCATGTGGACGAAAATATCCGGAGCGTCTTCGCCTTCCGTGACGAAGCCGTAGCCCTTCAATCGGTTGAACCATTTGACCGTCGCCGTGACGAGCGGGCTCGTCGGCGTGACCGTGCTGCGCTGGCTCGTCGGCGGCAATGTGGATGGATGCGGCGCCTCGCTTTCGTCCATGGCAAGGACGCGCATCGCCTGCAGCCCTTTCGCGCCCGGCAGCACTTCGCACACCACGCGGGCACCCTCATAGGCAGCCTGGAACCCGTCACGTCTGAGACAGGTGACATGCAACAGCACGTCCGGCATGCCGTTGTCGGGCACGATGAAGCCATACCCTTTGGCGACATCGAACCATTTGATATGGCCCGAAACTTCGATCACCTCAGACGCGGCCTCGTCGCGAACAGCGTCTTCGCGGACATCCGCTTGCGGCTTGAAGCCCATACGAGACCACTCCATCGAGGACCCTCAAGCCTGCCAACGGCAGGGCTTCCAAAATCGGTCCATTGATTCGTGCAAAAAAGCATAACATCGGTGCGGCCAGAGGCCACAAGACCTTTAAGAAGTTTTCACGGCTTTCCTTACCCACCACCGCTCAGCTCGGGAAATAAAGCGCTAAGAAGCGCACCGATCTCGCCCGAAAAACAGCTGTCGGCGACGTCATCGAGGGGCGTCTCCTCCCGGTTCAAGATCACGAGCCTCGCCCCGGATTGCTTGGCAACGAGCGGTATTGTGGCCGCCGGATGGACCACCAGCGACGAGCCCAGGACGATCATCAGATCGCATTCGTTGGCAAGCTCGAAGGCCCGCCGCATCTCATGCTCGGGCATCGCCTCACCGAAGGAAATGATCGCGCTCTTGATGAAACCGCCGCAATCCGGACAGCGCGGGCTTTCACCTTTCGCCTCGATCATTTTATGGACTTCGCCGAGCGTGAATGGCTCGCGGCAGTCGAGACAATGCGCATAGGTGGCGTTGCCGTGAAGCTCGACGAGATATTCGGGCGGGAGACCGGCCCGCTGGTGCAATCCGTCGACATTCTGGGTGACCACGCCCGGCGAGCGCCCTTCCGCCACCAGATGCGCAAGGACCCGGTGCGCGATGTTCGGCTCGGCCTTCGAATAGATTTCATCGAGCATGAAACGCCGCCGCCAGTCCTCGAGCCGAACCTCCTCGCTCGCCATGAACTCCTGGTAGGTGATCGGCTCCATTTTCGACCAGATGCCGCCCGGCGAGCGAAAATCGGGAATCCCCGATTCGGTCGAGATGCCGGCCCCGCAGAAGGCGACGATCGCCTTCGCGTCGTCGACCAGCCGGTGGAGATGCGCCGCCTCACCCACGAGCGTGTCATTGTCAGTTTGGATCTGTGCCATAAGCTTTCCCGCCAACCCACTCACGGAGGCATGCAATGAAATATCTGCACACTATGGTGCGCATCAAAGACGTCGACCAGTCGCTCGACTTCTACTGCAACAAGCTCGGGATGGAAGAGGTCCGCCGCAGCGAGAGCGAGAAAGGCCGCTTCACCCTGATCTTCCTCGCAGCGCCGGATGACAAGGCCCGCGCGGAGACCGAACGCGCGCCTCTCCTGGAACTCACCTACAATTGGGATCCGGAAGAGTACGACGGCGGCCGGAATTTCGGCCATCTCGCCTTCGCCACCGACAACATCTACGACACTTGCCAGAAGCTGATGGATGGCGGTGTGACGATCAACCGCCCCCCACGCGACGGCCATATGGCGTTCGTGCGGTCGCCGGACGGGATATCGATCGAGCTTCTGCAAAAGGGTGACGCTCTTCCGCCGGCAGAGCCCTGGGCCTCGATGCAGAACACCGGCTCCTGGTAAGAGCGCTTTTGTGCAGGCGCGCGCCCCGCGCCGACCGCCTGCGCGAGAGGGCAGACAAGGGCAATCAAATTTCCTTCATGATTTTCCTTGCATGACTTGTTTGCGGCGCCGCACCCGACTATAAGGCGCCGCGACGCGCCCATCGTCTAGCGGTCTAGGACGCCGCCCTTTCACGGCGGAAACAGGGGTTCGATTCCCCTTGGGCGTACCATTCTCCCGGCGTCGCACATACGATGCGCCAGGAGAATCCGGCGCACGGCGCCTTTCTTCTCTCACATCGCCATCAAATCGGCCCCACCGCGGCCGCTAACGCCTTTCGAGATTCGCGGCCGGGCCGCATCCCGTGCGCAGCAGCGAGGCGACCCGGCACGCCGAACGAATCAGGCGCGCCGGAAACGTTGAATCAGATCATCAGTTCGATCAGGAAGGGCCCGTCGCGTTCGAAGCTCGCCTGCATCAGGTCTGCGAGCTCATCGAGTGTCTCGGCGCGTGCGGCTTCCACGCCCATGCCTTTGGCGAGATTGATCCAGCCAAGATCGGGATTTCCGAGATCAAGCATCTGCATCGCCGTCTCTCCCGGCGTCGCACCGACATTGGCGTACTCGCCGAGCAAGATCGCATATTGGCGGTTGTTCAAGATGACGGTCGTGACCGGCAGTCGCTCACGCGCCTGCGTCCATAGCGACTGGATCGTGTACATCGCCGAACCATCGGCCTGGAGATTGATCACCCGGCGCCCCTCGCCTGCAACGGCCGCTCCCGTCGCGACGGGCATGCCGTCGCCGATCGCTCCGCCGGCGAGGTGCAGCATGTCGTGCGCCGGCGCGGCATAGGTCTCATCGTACAAGCCACGGCTATAGGAGATAGCCTCCTCGCAGAGGATGGCATTCTCCGGCATCAGGGCCGCGACGGTGCGGGCCAGACCTTCAGACGTCGGCGCGCCGTATGCCACCTCCGGCCGCGGTCCCGGATCCGGCATTGCCGCAGGAGGAGCTCCAAGCTCATCGACGAGCGCCTGGAGCGCGACCACAACATCCTGGTCGCCGCGCGCCAATGTCTGCAGCTCTGCCTCCGCACGATATTCAATCGACGGCTGACCGGGATACGCGAAGAAGGAGACCGGCGGCTTTGCGGCTACAAGAATAATCTGTTCGAATCGTTCAAGCGCGGCCCGCGCGGCTTCGGCGACATAGGGGACCCTGGCGAGCGGCACACGCCCCCGCCCCCGCGCCACCTGCCCGCAGACGAAATCCGCCATGAGCGTGGCACCCGTCGCCTTGGCCACGCGCCAGGCGAGTTCCTGGGCCGGCTGGAGAAGCCCGGCGCCTCCGAGAAGAATGAGCGTCTCCCGGCCGTTCCGCAGCATCCGCGCGGCCGTCTCGACGGCATGGGGATCGAGCGGCGCCGCGGGCAGCGCCGGCAGCGCATCGGCCACGATCCCACCCTCGCTCCAGCAGGTGTCGGACGGCAGGATCAGCGTCGCCACCTGCCCCGGCAACACACGCGCGGCCTGCGCCGCGGCCGCAGCATCCCGACCGACATCGGCAGCGCAAGTCGATGCGCGCACGAAGCCGGAAACTGTATGGGCAAGGCTGCTCGTATCCATCGTCAGTGGCGCGTCGTGCGGGCGATGATACGTCGCCTGGTCACCGACGATGTTGACGATCGCGGCTCTTGCCCGGCGCGCATTATGGAGATTGGCAAGGCCGTTCGCGAGGCCCGGCCCGCAATGCAGGAGCGTGCAGGCGGGCTTGCCCGCGATCCGCGCGTAACCATCGGCCATCCCCGTGACGACGTTCTCCTGCAGCCCGAGGACACAGCGCATGCCGTCGATCTGGTCGAGCGCCGCGACGAAGTGCATCTCGCTCGTGCCGGGATTGGCAAAACAGGTATCGACGCCTTGATTGAGGAGAGTTCTGACGAGGCTATGTGCGCCATTCATCGCATTGTCCTTCTTGGAGGGTCCTTTTCGGAGACTTCTCTTCTGTGCCCCCAACCCAGAAACGAGGTTCCGGTTGAAGTGCAAAATGGGGCCGTGCTTCGCCCTGGTCGGTCACTTCCAGCGGCGACGGACGCCTCCCACCCGCCCCGTCCTATGGGACGGCACGTGTGGCGACAATGAGTTTTACGAGATGAAAAAGCCGCGGCGGAAAAAGCAACCAGCCGCGCCGGCCGGGTTGCTGATCCGCCACGCCGCGAGGACGCGGATACGAAAAAAGGCGGCTCACCACATGAGCCGCCCTTCCTAAAAAATTGATCTGCGACCTCAGTTCCAGCGCTTCAGAACGACGCTGGCGTTCACACCGCCAAAGCCGAAGCCGTTCGACATGGCGACATCGATCTTCTGCTCACGGGCTTCCGGCCCGATGAGATTGAGCCCTTCCGCACCCTCCATCGGATTTTCCAGGTTGAGGGTCGGCGGCAAAATGCCATCGCGCAGCGCGAGAATGGTGAAGACCGCTTCCAATCCGCCGGCCGCACCGAGAAGGTGGCCTGTCGCCGATTTGGTCGACGAAATCGCCACTTTGTGGTCGCCGAAGACGGACCTGACACCGGCAAGCTCACCGGCATCGCCGACGGGCGTCGACGTCGCATGCGCGTTGAGATAGCCGACGGCAGAAGGTTCAAGGCCAGCCTGCCGAAGCGCGATGGCCATGGCGCGGCGGTTGCCCGCCCCATCTTCCGGACCCGCCGTCAGATGATAGGCATCCGCAGTGGTCCCATATCCGAGGACTTCCGCGATCGGCGTCGCGCCGCGTGCCTCGGCATGTTCAAGGGTCTCCAGCACCAGCATGGCGGCCCCCTCGCCCATCACGAAGCCGTCGTGATCGCGATCGAACGGCCGCGAGGCCTTTTCGGGCGTCTCGTTGAAATGCGTGGAGAGGGCGCGGGCCGCCGCAAAGCCGCCAAGGCTGACGCGGTCGATGCAGGCCTCCGCGCCACCTGCCAGAATCACATCCGCTTCGCCGTCCCGGATCAGCCGCGCGGCATCGCCGATCGCCTGCACGCTGGCCGCGCAGGCCGTGACCGGCGCGCCGATCGGCCCGCGAAAGTGATGACGGATCGAAACCTGCCCGGCCGCGAGATTGACCAGGAACGACGGCACGAGAAACGGCGACAGACGCCGTGCACCGCGGGCGGTGGTCAGGTCGGCGGCGGCACGCATCGCCGGAAATCCACCGACGCCAGAGCCGATCACCGTGCCGGTGCGCTCGCGCTCGCCTTCATCCTCGGGATGCCAGTCGGCCTGCCCGAGCGCCTCTTCGGCCGCCACCATCGCCATCTGGATGAAACGGTCCATCTTCTTGAGGTCTTTTTCGGGCACCACGCGCGTGGGCTCGAAGCCGCCGTCCGCATCATCTGAAACGGAGGGAACGACACCGCCGATCTTGGACGGGATATCCGGGACGACGTCGTCGGGGAGTGCGCGGATACCGGAGCGGGCTTCGATCAACCGGCTCCAGACGAGGTCCACACCGCAGCCGAGCGGCGAGACGACGCCGAGCCCTGTCACGACCACACGCTTGTTCGGGTTCATGGAAACATCCTGACGTTCACATTCTCAGAAAGACGATTCGGCGCAACCTGCACTCCGGAGCCGCATGTGCAAGGCGGCATGACGCGCATTGCGCCATTGCACGGATCGACTCAAGCCTCCCGGAAATCAGCCGGTCGCCGATGCCGACCTCGGTCACGTACCGTCTTGCGCAGATCGAATAGCCTGACCTGGCGCCGCCGACCGCCCTAATCTGATGTCATTCACAAGAGCCTACAAGCGCCACGCAGAGATCGGGCTCTCCCCCCGGGACGCGGCGCATCGCCAGTGCATGGGCAACGAGCCACATGGTTCTTCTGTCACATAGTCGTACAAACTTGACCGCAATCAGCGGGCCATGCAATCGGACGCTGAGTGTCGGCTCTGCCTGACGCCAACGATGAGAACGAGTTCTGGGGGAGTGGATGACGACAACGCCCGCCTTTGAGCCAAATGCGCCGACGCCCGGCGCAAGCACATCCTGGCGCGAGCGGCTATGGCCGCGCGGCGGCAGCGGATCTGGCGAGAACCTGCGGCTCCTCGCCCTGATCATCCTCGCTTACATCGTCATCGTGACGTTCCAGTCGCCGGATTTCCTGTCGCTTGCATCTCTGTTCGACCTGATCCGCACGGGCTCCGCCCTCACCATCGTCGCCCTCGGGGTTCTCGTCGTCATGGTCACGGGCGGGATCGACGTGTCCTTCCTTGCGAACGCGATTCTGTCGGCCTGGATCGCCACCGCTTTGTCCAACGCTCTCGGGATCGACAGTCTCGCGTTCGCGCTCACCGTCGCGATCGGCATCGGCACCTTCGTCGGCCTCGTCAACGGCCTGATCATCTATCTGTTTTCGCTCCCGACCTTGATCACGACCCTTGCGATGCAGGGGGTTCTGCAAGGCGTGCTCATGGTCTTTCTCGGCGCACGGCCGATCACCGCGGGCTTCATGCCCTCCTCGCTGCGCGATTTCGGCACCTCAGTCCTGTTTGAGATCCCGGCCGGCCCCGGCTTCACCGGGCTTTCGGTCTTCGCAATTCCCCTCGTGATCGTGATCGCACTGACCTGGTATCTTCTCAACCGAACGCCGATCGGACGGGCGAGCTATGCCCTCGGCTCCAATCCCCTCGGCGCCGTACGCTCCGGCGTCGAAGTCTTGAAGATCAACCTCGTCGTCTACGGCTATGCCGGCGCGCTTGCGGGCCTCACCGGCCTCATGATGGTGTCGGAAATCCGCCTCGTGAATCCGGTCTCGCTCGTCGGCAACGAGCTCATCGTGCTCGCGGCCGTCGTCATCGGAGGCGCGAAGCTGACAGGCGGCACAGGCTCTGTCGGCGGCGTCGTTCTCGGCATGGCGCTGATCACGCTCTTGAGCAACACGCTGGTGACCCTTGGACTGTCCGCCTCGTGGAATCGCTTCTTCATTGGCGCAGCCATGGTGGCCATCGCTGCCATCTCTCATTACCGGGCGAAGCAGCGCAATCTGAAGCTCCTCAACTTCCAGGATGTGTGAGCACGGCAATGGCTGATACAACGCCTTCTCACCCCGCACCCACGAGCAAGCGGCCAGGATTGCAGGCCCGCCTCAACGAAGAATTCCTGGCCGAAGTCGTTCTCTACGGCATCGCGGCGATCGTACTCGCCCTGATCGCCCTGCGTCTTGGCGGTGCGTTCTTCAATGCCACCAACCTCGTCTCGGTTCTCGAGCAGGTGCCGGAATTCGCCCTCTTCTCGCTCGCCATGGCGATTGCCATGATCACCGGCGGCATCGATCTTTCCGTGATTGCGGTCGCCGACCTGTCGGCGATCTTCGCGGCCTACATCATGACCAATCCGAGCATCGTCGACGCGCTCGGGCCCGGCGGCGCGATCGCGCTTGCCACCGTCGTTGCGCTCGGAGCGTCCGTGCTGATGGGGCTTTTCAACGGCATCATCATCGCCCGTTTCGGCGTCCCGGCTCTGGTGACGACGCTTGGCACGATGCTGCTCTATTTCGGCCTCGCCTCAGGCCTGACGGGCGGCGTCGGCATCACCGGCATGCCTTCGGCGTTTACCGACATTTTGATGCTGAAGCTCGGGCCGATCCCGGTTTCGTTCTGCGGATTGGCGGTGCTGTTCGTCCTCGCATCCTTCTACATCCGCAATTCGCTCTTCGGAAAAACCCTGTACCTCTACGGCGACAACAAGGTCGCGGCCCTCTTCACCGGCCTGCCGATCAACCGCGCCATCATCATTTCTTATGCGCTTTCCGGCCTCCTTGCCGGGGCTGCCGGCCTCATCATGCTGGCGCGCTTCAATTCCATGAAGGTCGGCTTCGGCGACACGTTTTTGCTGCAGGCGATCCTCGTCGCGGTCTTGGCCGGCATGGATCCCTATGGCGGCCGCGGGCGGCTTCTCAACGTGCTCGCCGCCGTTCTGCTTTTGCAATGCGTGGAGAACGCCTTCACCATCGAAGGGCTCTCGCCTTACGCCAAGAAGATGATTTGGGGCGGTCTTCTCCTCATCTTCATGGCGCTGAACTTCTTCGTGCGCAGGATCGTGAGGCGCTCGCTGACGCGCGCCGCGCTCCGTGCTGGCTGATCAGGAGATGACAATGGGAACGATCACAAGCGGCTTTGAACGGGCCGTCGACGAGCTGAGCCAGGTGGCAAAGCGCCTGGATGAAGCCGAGATCAGCGCCTTCATGGACGCGATCATCAAGGCGAAGCGGGTCTTTCTGATCGGTGTCGGGCGCGAAGGCCTGTCGACCCGGGCCTTCACCATGCGCCTCATGCATCTCGGCAAGGAAGCGCATTGGATCTGGGACGACACGACGCCCTCGATCGGGCCGGGTGATCTGCTGATCGCCACCTCGGGCAGCGGCTCGATCGGCCATATCGATTATGTGCACGAGCAGGCCGTCGCGGCCGGCGCCGCCACCATCGTGGTCACCGGCGATCCGAGCGGCACGACGGCGCAGAAGGCGAAACAACGCCTGTTCCTGCCGGCCGCCGTCTTCAAGGGCAAGGCCGACGTGGTGCCATCCACGCAGCCGATGGGCAATCTCTTCGAGCAGGCCCTGCTCATTCTCTTCGACCAGATCGTGATCGCGCTTGCCGAGCGCATGCAGGTCGACCGCGAAACCATGGTCGGGCGTCACCGCAACGTCGAGTGACGTCGCGGCTTTTCCAGACGCTTAAGCTCTCGATCGAAATCGAAACCGACAGGACGCTCAGTCGTCCTGCCGGATCGTTGCGGCGATGCGAGCCGATGTAATCTCCGGACCCGAAAATTCCTCGACGATCCGTCCCGTGCGGAAAACGAGGACGCGGTTGCAGCTCATGGCGAGCTCGTCGAGATCGTCCGAAATCATGATGACGCCGCAGCCTTCGCGTGCCAGCGTCTGCACGATTTCATGGATCTCGGCCTTTGAGCCGACATCGATGCCGGCCGTCGGATTGTCGAGAATCAGGATCTTCGGCTCGGTCGCCAGCCATTTGGCGAGCACGACCTTCTGCTGATTGCCGCCGGAGAGGCTCTGCACGGGTTCTGCGGCCGATGGGGTTTTCACCCGCACCTTCGTCACCCATTCGTCGCCGATCGTCGCTTCCTTGTCGCTCGAAATGAGCGACAGCGCGCCCTTGATGCGCTCATAGATCGACGAGGCGATGTTCATGCGGATCGGCTTGCGGCCGAAGAGCCCCTGGCTCGCCCGATCTTCCGAGACGAGCACGATCCCGGCGCGCACGGCATCCTGCGGCGAGGTGATGCGCAATTCCGCACCGTCGACGAGCACACGGCCGGACTTCGCCGGATTGAGACCGAAGAGCGAGAGCGCGGTCTCCGTGCGCCCCGAACCAGTCAGGCCGGCAAAGCCCAAAACCTCGCCCGCGCGCAGCGCAAAAGACAAATCGCGGTACTGGCCATCGCGCTGAAGATCCTGGACTTCGAGGAGGACAGGCGCATCCGCCCTCACCTCGTCGCTCTTTCCAGCAACGACGCGCACACCCGTCATCAGGAAACCAAGCTCGCTGACGTTGATATCGGCGGGCGCATATTCACCCACTTCCTTCCCGTCGCGGAGCACGTAGATACGGTCTGCGATCTCGAACACCTCGTCGAGCTTGTGGCTGACGAAGATGACCGAAATTCCGCGTTCCTTGAGACGCCGCACCATGGTCAGCAATTGCTCGACATCGCGCGCCGGTAGCGCGCTCGTCGGCTCATCCATGATCAGCAGACGGCATTCCTGTGTCAGGGCGCGCGCGATGGCCGTCGTCTGCTTCGCGCCGAAGGACAGATCACCGAGCCTGGCATCGAGCGGCAGCTTCGCCCCGAGGGAGGCAAGCGCGTCTTCCGCCGTCTTTCGGCACGCCTTCCAGTCGACCCACAAGCCCTTGCGATGCTGGATCTCGTGGAACGCGATATTTTCGGCAACCGTGAGGTCCGGGAAGATCGCCAGATCCTGATAAATGATCTGGATGCCAAGGCGCATCGCCTGCGACGGGCTCAAGCGCTTATAGGCGTGGCCATCGAAAACGATGTTGCCGGAATCCGGCTCCTCGGCACCGCAGATGCACTTCATGAGCGTCGACTTGCCGGAGCCGTTCGTGCCGGCGATGCACAACACCTCGCCGGCAGCAATCGACAGGTCGACATGATCGAGGGCCTGGGTGGCGATATATCGCTTGCTCAGGCCCTCCAAGCGGATCAGTTCAGCCATGATCGCTGAGCATCCCCTGGGTCAGAACTTGTAGTCCTTCCAGTTCTCGGCGGTCAGGATCAGCGTCGCATCGCCATAGACGACACCGTCCTCGATGGTGACTTTGTCGTAGCCCGGCCGCTTCAGGTCCATGCCCGCCTCGACGGTTTCGCCATTCAGAAGCTTGTAGGCGACAAAGGCGGACGCGTAGCCGGCATCGGCAGGACGCCAGCAGAGCGCCACATTCTGATAGCCGTCCTCGAGATACGGGCCATTGATGCTCGGAAGGCCGAGACCGACCACGGCGATGTCCTTGCGGCGCAGCTTCTCGACCGCAAGGGCCGCCATCGATGTGCCCGACACCGAGCAGCCGACGATACCCTTGAGGTCCGGGTAGCGCTTCAGCACCTCGTTGACCTTGTCGAGCGCGGTCTTCTCGTCGTTGTTGTCCTCGATCGGCTCGGACAGGACGAATTCCATGCCCGGGTAATCGGCCTTGATGTGCTCCATGCCGGCATTGAACCACTGCATGTGCGTTTCCATCGTCAGCGCACCGACGATCGCGACGAACTTGCCTTCGCCATTCATGGCCTTGGCGAGCTTATCGAACATGAGGGCGCCGAAATCCTCGTTCTTGAAGGCTTCGACATCGTAATCGGCCGTGCCCGCAAGGCTCTTCGCCTCATGGCTGACGATGACGATACCCGCGTCCTTGGCCTTCTGCAGCACCGGCTCCATGGACTTCGGATCGTTCGGGACGACGAGGATGGCGTCGACATTCTTGGCGATCAGGCTTTCGACCATCTGCGCCTGCTTGGCGGGGTCTCCGGTCTCGGGCGCGATCTGATAGGCGTTGACGCCGAAATCCTTGGCGAAATCCTCCACGCCCGTGCGCATGTCGTCGAACCAGGAGATACCCTCCTGCTTGGCGCACATGACGATCTCGAACTTCTTGGGCTGAGCCCAGACTTTCGACGCTCCCGGAAGCGCGGCACCAGCCGTCAGAAGGGCGGCGGAACCGAGCAATGTTCTTCTTGTAATCACTGTTGGTCTCCTTTGTCTCCGAGGAGGAGAGCACGCTGCGCCCGCCCTTTTAATTGCACCTTGATTTGCATCAAGGACAATTTTGAGCCCGATCGTCGCGCAAAAGCGTCAGCCTGGCGGTAAGGGGTGGCCTAAGAACGCCACCCGCACGAGCGCACCAGAGCCCGCTGCTCAGACGATGAAAGCAGCCTCTCCCGGTCTTTCGTCGAGAAGCCGTTTGAGGCGCAAGAGCCCGTCTTCCACCCGCGAGTGACACGCCTCATGGCTGAGGCAGAGGCGAACCGCGGCAGGCGCGATGGCGGGATCAACGCAAAAGGACCGTGCGGAGCGCAGGGCGACACCCTCACGCTGCGCCGCCGCTTCGAACGCATCCGGCCGCCATCCATCCGGCAGATGCAGCCAGATATGAAAGCCCGCCGGATCGGCAGCCAAGCGGCTCCCTTTCAACGTCGCACGCGCCAAGGCTTGCCGCGCCTCGGCAGCCTGACGCTTCTCTTCGTTGAGGCGCTCCGCCGTCCCATCCTCGATCCAGCGTGTCGCGATCTCCGCCATCAGCGGCGGCGGCATCCACGAGGAGAGTGCGACACCCGCCCGCAAAGCTCTCTCATGGCGCATGGGCGCGCTCAGATAGCCCACGCGCAGACCCGGCGCGAGGCTCTTTGAGGTGCTCGCCACATAGATTGTCTGATCGGGCAGACAGGCACCGAGAGGCGCGGGCCGCGAGCACGGCAGAAAGCCGAAAACGTCGTCCTCCAGAATGTCGATGCCGTGACGCTCGGCGACTTCGGCGACGGCCTGTCGGCGCGCCTCGGACATCGTCGCCGTCGTCGGCGTGTGCAGCGTCGGCATGGTGTAGAGAAGCCGAGCGGCCGTGGCCTTGCATTGTTCGTCGAGAGATTGAGGCAAGAGCCCCTCCCCGTCCATGGCGACAGGAAAAACCCTGAGACCGAGACGCTCGGCCGCTGCCAGGACGGGTGCATAAGAGAGCGCCTCGGCGAGGATCGCATCGCCAGGCCGCGCCAGCGCCAGGAGCGCCACGAAGAGCCCCTGCTGCGAGCCGTTGGTAAGCACGATCGACCGCCCCTGGTGGGGAAGCCCGATCGTTTCGATCCATGCGCCCGCGGCCTCTGCGTGCCGCTCTGCCGTTCGCCCCGGCCAGTGATCGAGAAAAACCCCGAGCCCCGGCTCGCCCGAGATCGCGCCCAGCGTTTCTGCAAGTTGCCTTTCTGCCCCGCCGAGCGGCGGCAGATTGTTGGCGAAATCGATTGCATCGCCCGCGGGCCGCGCGAGCCCCGCATTCCATGCACCACTTGCCGCGGCGGTGACCGCTTTCGCATCGCGCACATAGGTGCCGCGCCCGACGCTGCCTTCCAGAAAGCCCCGACGCACCGCCTCGCCATAGCCGCGCGTCACCGTCGAGAGCGACAAGCCCAGCCGCCAGGCGAGATCGCGCTGCGGCGGCAGCCGCTCGCCGGCACTTAAACTCCCATCGGAGATCGCCGTGCCGATCGCCTCGGCGAGTGCTGTGTAGGCCGGGCCGGAAAAGCGGGAAAGATCAGGGATCCACATTGCCATCAATACAATAATCCGATTGCATTCAATACCGCACGAGACATACCAATACAATCACACACATCTTCTCATGGAACGGTGATGTCCACGTCGCATCGTACCGGCATTCTCTACGCCCTTTGTTGCCTCGCCATCCTATCGGCGATGCCGCTCATCGCCGATGCGCGTCCCGAAGGATCGAGCGGCCTCTCCTTCGCCATCTGGCTCACCTTCTGGCAGCTTATCGCGGGTCTTCCCCTCTTTATCGTCGAGCTCCGACGCGGGGTGCCCGCAAGCACGGCAGCGCAAAGACCTTCCACCCGAACGCTCGCAATCGCGCTCTTGACCGGCGCGATGTTCGCGGTGGCGACCTACATGTATGTGGTGGCGGCCAAGAAGGCCGGGCCCGTCAGCATGGTGATCGCGCTGCAGGCCTATCCGCTCTTCGCCATCCTTCTGGAGGCGGTTCTTCTCGGCAAACGCAAGAGCACCACCGAGCTCGGTTTCACCGCACTCCTCCTCGCAGCCCTGGTCTATCTCACCACCGGCGGCACGTTTCGCGTGGCGGACATCTCATGGTGGTCGGCCTATGCCCTCGGCATCCCGGCATTATGGGCCATCGCACATGTGCTGCTGCGCCAGGTTCTGACGACGACGTCGATCACGCCAAACCAGGTGACCGTCACCCGCCTCGTTATCTCCGGCATCGTGCTTCTCGCCCTTCAGGCGGTCATTGGCGAACCGGGCGCTCTCTTGCAGGGTTTCACCGATCCGACCTTCCAAAAGGCCGCGATCCTCCTCGGCGTCGCTTACTATCTGGAGCTCGTCCTGTGGTTCAACGCCATCCGCCATATCGATGTCTCCGTGGCGAGCTCGATCACCGTGCCGACCCCAGCGGTCACCATGCTCATCACGGTGGTCGTGCTCGGCGGGCGCGTGGAGACGTTTCAGATCCTGGCGATGGCCGTCATCTGCGTGGCGCTTTATGGGCTCCTCTTTGCCGGCCGTCAGGCACGCCGCGCACCCTCGCCCGGTTGACCGTCCCCGATAGCAGCAGCACCACCGTGCGAACCGGTGCCTGATCTCACCGTGACGCCGGCCATGCCATCAGGCGTTGGTGGCTCGCCTTGCGGCTTTGTGGCAAGGACGGCGAATGGCATCGCTCCCCTCCTCTCTGACCAACACGCCCGCCGAGATGGTGCGCGGCATCATGATCTTTGTCGCCGGCGGCATAATCATCCCGACGATGGATGCCTTGAGCAAGCTCCTCATCACGCAGCACGGCCTTTCGGCCGGCGAAGTCGGAGCCGTTCGTCTCTTTCTCCAGGGCGTGCTGATCTTGCCCCTGCTCCTTCATTGGGAAGGGACCGCCGCTCTGCGCATTCCGCATCTCGGGCTCAACCTCCTGCGGGGTGCCTGTCTCGGTTTCGGCAGTCTCGCCTTCTTCGCCGCGCTGCGTTTCCTGCCGCTCGCCGACGCGATTGCGATCTTCATGATCGAACCGATGATCGTGACCCTTTTGTCCGGCCTATTCCTCGGCGAAAAGGTAGGATGGCGGAGGATCGTCGCGGTTCTGGTCGGATTTGCCGGAGCGCTCATCATCATCCAGCCGAGCTACGCGGTCTTCGGGCTGCCCGCTCTCCTGCCGGCTCTGACAGCATTCCTTGTCGGAGTCTATTTCATCTTGAGCCGCCACGTGGCGCGCGGTGCGAGCGCCTTCGCGATGCAGTTTTATGCAGCGCTCGGCGGCTTTGCGGTCATCGTCGCCGCGATGATCGTCTGCCGTCCATTCGGCATCGAAGATCTTGCCTTCTCGTGGCCGGCAAGCACTCTTGCCTGGACCTTGTTGCTGGCGACAGGCGTCATCGGAACGTTCGCCCATCTTCTCTTCAACCGGGCCTACCAGCTCGCCCCGGCTTCGGTCCTCGCCCCTTTTGGCTATACCGAGATCGTCTCCGCGGTGGCCCTCGGCCTCCTGGTCTTCGGCGACCTCCCGAATGCTCCGAAATGGGCCGGGATGGCGATCGTCGTCGGCTCCGGCATTTTCATCTATCTGCGCGAGCATCGCATCGCCCGCACCACGGCAAAGCCGCCGGTCACGCACTGAGGCGACCGGCGGCTCGAGAGGCTCAAGCGTTCAAGCGCTCAGAGCGGGATGTTGTCGTGCTTCTTCCAGGGATTGGCGAGTTCCTTGCGGCGCAGAAGCCGGAAGGCGCGGGCAACCCGCCGTCTGGTCGATTGCGGCATGATCACGTCGTCGATATAGCCCCGCTCCGCCGCCACGAACGGATTGAGGAAATGATCCTCATAGGTCTTGGCGTGCTCGGCGATCTTTTCCGGATTGTCGATATCCTTACGGAAGATGATCTCCACCGCACCCTTGGCGCCCATGACGGCGATCTGCGCCGTCGGCCAGGCATAGTTGATATCGCCGCGCAGATGCTTTGACGCCATCACGTCATACGCGCCGCCGAAGGCCTTGCGCGTGATCACCGTCACCTTCGGTACCGTCGCTTCGGCATAAGCAAAAAGGAGCTTGGCGCCGTGTTTGATGAGGCCGCCATATTCCTGCGACGTGCCGGGCAGGAAACCCGGAACGTCGACGAAGGTGAGGATCGGGATGCCGAAGCAATCGCAAAAGCGCACAAAGCGTGCCGCCTTCCGTGAGGCATCCGAATCGAGGACGCCGGCCAGAACCATCGGCTGGTTTGCCACGACACCGACCGTACGTCCCTCGATACGGCCGAAGCCGGTGAGGATGTTCTTCGCATGGTCGGGCTGAATCTCGAAGAAGGCCGCTTCGTCGAGCGTCTTCAGGATGGCTTCTTTGATATCATAAGGCGTGGTCGCCGAATCCGGGACCAGCGTATCGAGAGATTTCTCCTGCCGATCCCAAGGATCGTGGACCGGAATTTCCGGTAGTTCGGCCTTGTTGTTGAGGGGCAGGTAATCGTAGAGGCGACGGATCTCCAAAAGTGCCTCAACGTCATTTTCAAAGCCGCCATCCGCCACGGACGACTTCACGCAATGCACGGATGCGCCGCCGAGCTCTTCGGCTGTCACCGTCTCGTTGGTGACGGTCTTAACGACATCCGGGCCGGTCACGAACATGTAGGACGTGCCGCGCACCATGAAGATGAAATCGGTCATTGCCGGCGAATAGACATCGCCGCCCGCGCACGGGCCCATGATCACCGAGATCTGCGGAATGACGCCGGAGGCAAGAACGTTGCGCTGGAAAATCTCAGCATAGCCGCCAAGTGCCGCGACACCCTCCTGGATGCGCGCGCCGCCGGCATCGAAAAGCCCGATGATCGGCGTGCCGTTCCTAAGCGCCATGTCCTGGACTTTGCAGATCTTCTCCGCATGCGCCTCGGAAAGCGAGCCGCCGAAGACGGTGAAGTCCTTGGCGAAAACGTAGACGGGGCGGCCGTTGATCGTCCCCCACCCGGTGACGACGCCGTCGCCCGCGATCTTCTGCTCCTCCATGCCGAAGGCCGAAGAACGGTGCTCGACGAACATGTCGAACTCTTCAAACGAGCTGTCATCGAGAAGCACCACCAGGCGCTCGCGCGCCGTCAGCTTGCCCTTGTCATGCTGGCCCGCAATACGCTTCTCGCCGCCGCCCGCGCGCGCATTGGCGCGCCGCTTTTCCAACTCCACTAGAACGTCACGCATTCTACCCCCCAATCAGATTGATCTTGTTCCCATGGCCATTAGCCGGTTTAGAATCTCGTCTTCATATAACGGCCTACGCCAATCGGCGGCATTTGTTGAGAGAGATCGGATGCGAATCTGGCGTTGATGTGAAGAGGCATGACCGCTTCGTGACATTGCGCGCCGTGGCGCACGCTATATTCATGGGGATCACGAAGGGAATGCACCAATGCCAGAGCCGGCCGAGCCGCGAACGGAAATCGTCTACCGGCACATATGGACAACGCGCATATGGCACTGGCTGAACGCGTTCTGCCTCTTCTTCCTTCTCACAAGCGGTCTGCAGATCTTCAACGCGCATCCCGCACTCTATCTCGGCACCCAGTCGAACTTCTCCGACTCCCTCGTCTCCATGACCGCCATGCGTACGGGTGACGGCAGCCTGCGAGGAATTACAGAAATCGGCAGCATGGACTTCGACACGACCGGCTTTCTGGGCGCCTCGCGCGACAGCAGCGGGGCACTTGTCGCCCGCGGTTTTCCCGCCTGGGCGACCATCCCGAGCTACCGAGACCTTGCCACCGGTCGGATCGTGCATTTCTTCTTCGCCTGGGTGCTGGTGGCGGGTGGCCTCGCCTATGTCTGCGTCAGCCTTTTCAACGGCCATTTCCGCCGCGATCTCATTCCCCGCCGCGGCGAGCTACGCGCCATGCCGCGCGCGATCGGCGATCACCTCCGCTTCCGGTTCGGACGAGTGGCGCATTACAACATTCTGCAAAAGCTCTCCTACCTCATCGTCATCCTCGGCCTCATTCCAACGATGGTCGCCACCGGCCTCGCCATGTCGCCGGGGATGGATGCTGCACTGCCCTGGCTTCTCGATCTGTTCGGTGGACGCCAGTCGGCACGCACGCTGCATTTCATGACGATGAGCCTGCTCGTCCTCTTCTTTGTCGTTCACATCGCCATGGTCCTGGCGGCGGGCCCGGTCAACGAAATGCGTGCCATCCTCACCGGGCGGTACCGCATGCGGCCCGAGGCGAAGGGAGAAACCTCATGACCGTCTCCCTAACCCGTCGCGGCCTCATCCGGGCCGCCGCCATTGGCGGTGGAGCCGCGCTCATGTCTGGTTGCGACCGCATCGTCCAGAATCCGATGGCACGCGCTTTCTTGCAGCGGGCCGAAGATCTGACGATGGCCGCGCAGCGCAGCCTCCTCGATCGCGAGGCCCTGGCGCGCGAGTATTCCGAAAGCGAGATCATCCAACCGCAGCGTCCGAACGGCTCGATCAGTCCGCGCGATCCGGAATATCGGGAGATGGCCGCGAATGGCTTCGCCGATTGGCGTCTTTCCGTCACCGGCCTCGTCGAGCGACCGCAATCCCTGTCGCTCGACGAATTACGCGCCATGCCGGCGCGCACGCAAATCACGCGGCATGACTGCGTCGAGGGATGGAGCTGCATCGCGAAATGGACGGGCGTACCCCTCGCCGCGGTTCTCGACGAAGCCGGTGTCAAACCCGGCGGCAGCTACGTGGTCTTCCGCTGCGCGATACGCTCGGTCGCGAAAAATACTACGAATCGATCGATATGATCGACGCACGTCACCCGCAGACGATCCTCGCCTACGGCCTCAACGATGAAACCCTGCCGGTCGCAAACGGTGCGCCGTTGCGCGTGCGCATCGAACGCCAGCTCGGCTACAAGATGGCGAAGTACGTCATGGGCATCGAGGTCGTGGGGAGCTTCGCCTCAATCCGCGGCGGCAAGGGCGGCTATTGGGAAGACCGCGGCTACGAATGGTATGCCGGCATCTGAGCCATAACCGCCAGCGGAAACGGAAGGACAGTTCAGGCGCGCAGCACCATCGCGGCCACCGAGAACTCAGAGCCGCGACGGTCACGCCGCTCCTTCGCCTCGAAATCCTCACCCCATTGCGAGATGTTGAAATCCTCGTCGACATGCGCAGCGGCCCAGGCAGCCTCGGCATCGATCACACCTTCCGCCAGGGCGAGCGCGATGAGTGCCGATCCGGTCAGCGTGGTTGCCGTGTGGAGAGCCGCGAGCGACAGCGGCTCGTCAAATCCCTCGAGAGCCTCGCGCACGGCCTGAAGCCCCTCTTCCGGTTGATCGACCGGCATGACCCCTTCGACCAGACGGAAGCGAACCGAAAAGCGGCTTTCCGCCCAGGCAAGCAGCGGGTCCCAGATCTCGCGCTGCCGGGCGACGAGAGCTTCCGGCTCGCCGGC
This sequence comes from Afifella sp. JA880, assembly GCF_025379905.1. Classification (NCBI taxonomy): domain Bacteria; kingdom Pseudomonadati; phylum Pseudomonadota; class Alphaproteobacteria; order Hyphomicrobiales; family Afifellaceae; genus Afifella; species Afifella sp. JA880. Next base: position 21,759 of record NZ_JAOANH010000001.1, on the reverse strand, counting down.
ACGGTAAAAGAGAAGGTCCGTGCCCGCATAAGCCGCCACCTCTTCGCGCACCGCAGGCATTTCGTCGGCCACCCCATCGATCGCGACATTGGCGAGACGTGTGAGCGGCATCGTCAGAGGATCGATGCGTTCTCCCTGAGCGTCCCATTCCTCGGCAAGGCTTCGACCGAGATCTGCGCGCGCGACGGCAAGCGGCTTCTTACCCGGCGTGCGGGCTGGACGCTCGTCGAGGTGAAGCTCGAAACCGGATTCCGTTTCAACGGCTTCGGCCCGTTTATAGAATCTCTTTGGCAGCTCCCTTGCCGCGTGCTCGCGCGCCTTCGACATCGCATCGTCGGGCTTTGCAGGAAAATCGGGCAACAGGCTCTCCTTGCTCAATAGATCTGGGCTCACTGGGTCTGGGCGTAGTCAGGGTCCAACATCTCACGCACCCGGCGGAACGACACGGCGGACCGGCGCAGGCCTGTTGACCAGATAGATACCGCCGGCGACGAGCAAAAGGGCAAGGCCGTGACGCCAGCCGACAGGATCGCCAAGGAGCACCGCCCCGAAGAAGACGCCGGAGACCGGAACGATAAAAGTAAAGGCGTGGAGCAGCGGCGCGGAATGGGTTCTCACCAGCCAGAACCAGGCGAGATAGCTCGCCCCGGCGACGACGACACCTTGATACAGGAAGGCGAGGAGTTCGATCGAGGTCACAGGCCCGATCCCCGCCTCCCCGACAAGGAACGACAAGGCAAAGCCGAGCGGTGCCGAGACCAGCAACTGGTAGAGAAGGATTTCTTCGGCGGGCGCTTCGCGCAAGGTCGTGCCCTTCACGACCAGGGTCGTCCCGCCCCAGAAGACGGCGGCCAGAATGCACAGCACGTCACCAGCCGCCGTATTGAGCGTTCCCGGGCTCAGCCCGTCGAGGAAGGCGACCACGATCCCCACGAACGCGAGCGTGAGCCCAGCGGCTTTTGCCGCAGAAATCCTGTCTCCCAGCCAAAAGTGGGCTCCGATGGCGACAAAGAAGGGAGCGGTATTGAGGAAGACGACGCTGCGTGAAGCCGTCGTCATCGTCAGACCGAAGAAAACGAGAGCGAACTCCATCCCGAACAATATTCCGGTCAGGACACCCGGGCCGAAATGCCGACCCGACCGAAAAACCGGCACGCCGCGCGCAAAGCACCAGAGAAGCACCAGACCGCCAGCGACGGCAGAGCGCAGCCCCATCTGCAGCATCGGCGGGAAGCCACCGAGTGCCACTTTGATGGCGACCTGGTTGAACCCCCACATCACAGTCAGGAGCACGAGCAGAGAGGCAGGCTTCGCCCCAAGCGCTTGCGACATCGCGGTCAAACGGCCTCGGCCGCAGCCTCCCCGCCGGTCTCGTCAAAACCGAGCACGGCCCAGCTCTGCGCCATATGCGGCGGCAGCGGCGCCGTCACATCGAGAACTCCGCCGGTGGGATGAGGCAAAATGATTCTCCGAGCAAGGAGATGCAGCCGGTTTTGAATGCCGCCTGGCAACTCCCAGTTCTCTACGTCGAAATATTTGGAATCGCCGATGATCGGATTGCCGATATGGGCTGCATGGGCTCGAAGCTGATGCGTGCGCCCCGTCACCGGCCGCATGATGAGCCACGAGAGCCGCGAGCCAGCCTGATCAGCCACCGCGTAGTGCGACAGAGCATGATCCGCCCCCCGCTCGCCATGGCGGGCCACCCGCATACGCTCCGCATCATCGCCCTCGCCGCGCACCAGAAACGTCGAGATCTTGCCCTGCGGCGGCTTCGGAACGCCCTTCACCAGCGCCCAATAGAGCTTGCGGCTCTCCCGCTCCTTGAAGGCCTTGCCGAAAAACGCCGCGGCGCTTCGCGTGCGGGCCACGACAAGCACGCCGGCCGTGTCGCGATCGAGACGATGAACCAGCCGCGGCTTGCGGCCGTGGCGATCGCGAAACGCCTCCAGCATCCCGTCGACGTGACGATTGACGCCCGATCCGCCCTGGACCGCGAGACCGGCAGGCTTGTTGAAGACGTAGACTTGGCTGTCCTCGTAAAGAAGTGCATCGTTCAGCACATCGACATCGCGCCGGTCGCGGATGGTCGCTTTCGTCTGCGGCCGCACATCGCCTGTCGCAAGCGGCGGCACGCGCACCTCCTGACCGGCGACGAGACGGGTCGAGGTTTTCACGCGCCCCCCGTCCACACGCACCTGGCCGGAGCGAAGAAGCTTCTGCAGATGGCCGAAACCGAGGCCCGGATAATGCTCCTTGAACCAACGATCGACGCGCATGCCGGATTCGTCCCGGTCGACGCGCCGCATCACGACGGAGGCCGGGGCACTCATGCCAGGCTCCCGGAGACTGGCTCGCGGTGTGACCGCGACACGAGGGTCACGGGGCTGACACGAGAGCCGGAATATCGGTCGCGGACGATAAGGAGAACTTGCTTCATAACCTGAGCGCTTAGAGCGTTTTGTCGGCCGAATGAAGCCCGCCTCGCGACGACCGCGCGTTTTTGCATCCTGAACGTCAACAAAAAAGGGCGCGGGGTAACCGCGCCCTTCTTCAGAACCGAGGTTTTGACGGATCAGGCCGTCGCCTCTGCCTCCTTCGCTTCGACCAGCGCCCGCTGCTCGCCCTTCAAGCCCTGATAAATGCACCAGATCATCAGGAGCAGGATGAGCGCAAAGGGAAAGCCCGTAGCGACAGCGGCCGATTGCAGAGCTTTGAGCCCGCCTCCGAGAAGGAGCGCGATTGCCACCAGCCCCTCGAAGGTCGCCCAGAAGACCCGCTGTGCGACCGGTGCATCGACCTTGCCACCGGCCGTGATCGTATCGATCACCAGCGAGCCGGAATCCGACGAGGTGACGAAGAAGACAATCACCAGGACGATGCCGATGAACGACGTGATCGAAGCAAGCGGCAGATGCTCCAACATCAGGAAGAGCTTCACAGGCAGCTCGGCACTGACGGCCCCGTCATAACCATTCATCAGCTGCGAGATCGCGGTCCCGCCAAAGGCCGTCATCCAGAAGATGCTGACGACAGTCGGGATGATGAGGACGCAGATCATGAACTCACGCACCGTCCGCCCGTACGAAACACGCGCAATGAACATGCCGACGAAAGGCGACCACGAAATCCACCAGGCCCAGTAGAAAGTCGTCCAGCCATTGCGGAAACCGTCATCGCTCCGGCCGATCGGGTTCGACAGCGGAATGATATCGCGCGCATAGGCGACGATGTTCTCAAAAAAGCCGGAGACGATCGCAAGGGTCGGCCCCACAGCCACGACAAAGACGAGCAGCAGGAAGGCCAAAGCCATATTGATCTCGCTCAGCCGCTTCACGCCAGCGTCGAGGCCGGCCAGAACCGAGGTCAGTGCGCAGCCGGTGATGGCGACGATCAGCCCTACCTTCCATGGGTCGGTCGCGGGGATGCCGAAGATGTGGTTGAGACCGGCCAGTGCCTGTTCCGCACCGAAGCCGAGCGAGGTCGCCAAGCCGAAAAGTGTCGCAAACACCGCGAGCGTATCGATGACATGGCCGAGCCAGCCCCAGACAGCCTCACCGAAGATCGGGTAAAAGGCAGACCGGATCGTCAGCGGCAGGCCCTTATTGTAGCTGAAAAGGGCAAGGGCGAGCGCGACGACGGCGTAGATCGCCCAGGGGTGCAGACCCCAGTGGAAGATCGTGGCCGCCATGGCGAGCCGCCTTGCACCTTCCGGATTGTCGGGCGCACCCATCAAGGGCGCATCGCTACCTGCCTGCGCGGCATCTGATGCAACGGACGCGTTGTAATGCGTCAAAGGCTCCGACACGCCGTAGAACATCAGCCCGATACCCATGCCCGCGGCAAAGAGCATGGCGAACCACCCAGAGTAATTGTACTCCGGTCTTGCATCAGGACCGCCCAGTCGGATTTTCCCGAGAGGCGAGACGATCAGAAACAGGGAAAACAGGACGAAGACGTTTCCGGCAATCAGGAAGAGCCAATCGAGGTTCGATGTCAGGAACGGTCGCAGCCAGGTGAAGAAGCTCTCCGCGCCCTGTTGAAAAAGGAGGGTGAAGACGACGAACAGAATAATCGTCAGCCCTGACACGATGAATACGGGGTTGTGAAAATCGAGACCAAGGACCTGGATATTGTCCTGACCGACTTCATAGTCGGTCGGAATATCCTCGGTCGCGTCGCCTGTTTGATCCACCGTCTGTTCGCTCATATAGCTCCTCGTTTGTCTGTTGGACGAACGAAAGCACCGCTCCGAGGCGGGATCCGTCGCACATCTTTTTGAAGCCCAAAAGGAGGTAGAAGGCGGCAACGCAGGGTCAAGGAAGAGCACGCCAGATTTTTGCCACCTCAAGACCCTTTTGTGGTGACAATCGTCTCCAAGGGGCTCTTATGCCACTCGGGTCGAGTGCCGTAGCCGAGGCGGATATCTCCGGATTGTCAGGCACTTGCCCCGCAATGCCACGTTCGCGGTTGAGGCTCTCACCGCCGCTCGGAGCCTCCTTGAATAAATCCGTCGATTCTTTCGAGGCAAATGGCCGCCCGAGCGAGAGAAAGCCATTTGCTCGCCAGAACGCGATGCCAATTGGCATCAGGCGCACGATCGATCAGGTCTCGTCTTCGCCTTTGGCACGTTCGCGCCGCACCCGGTCCCAATGATCGAGCCGTCGTTTGAGCTCCGCTTCGAACCCACGTCCGGTCGGCACGTAAAAGTCCTGACGCTCCAGCTCTTCGGGGAAATAATTCTGCCCCGAGAACGCCTCTTCCTGAGCATGGTCATAGGCGTAGCCGGCCCCATAGCCTTCCGACTGCATGAGCTTGGTCGGAGCATTGAGAATGTGCTTCGGCGGTTGGAGCGAGCCGGCCTCCTTAGCCGTCCGGCGCGCGGCGCCATATGCCTTGTAGAGAGCGTTCGATTTGGGCGCCGTTGCGAGATAGACCACGGCCTGGGCAATGGCGAGTTCGCCTTCGGGCGAGCCCAGCATGTGGTACGCCTCTTTCGCAGCATTCGCCTGCACGAGCCCCTGCGGATCGGCGAGGCCGATATCCTCCACAGCCATGCGGATCACTCGCCGCGCCAGATACATCGGGTCTTCGCCTGCATCGAGCATGCGCCCGAGATAGTAGAGAGCCGCCTGCGGGTCGGAACCGCGCACCGATTTGTGCAGGGCCGAAATCAGGTTGTAATGACCATCCCGGCTCTTGTCGTAGATCGGCGCCCGCCGCTGCAGAACCTTCTGCAGACGCTTCGCATCGAAGGTTTCGTCTTTTCCCGCCGCGCGCCAGACCTCTTCGGCGAGCGCGAGAACGGCCCGTCCGTCGCCATCGGCCATACGCAGAAGAACGCCGCGCGCTTCCTCGTCGAGCGGCAGCTTTCGCCCTTCCTCATTCTCGGCACGTTCGACGAGCTTGCCGAGTGCGTCAGAATCGAGCGGGCGAAACACCAGAACGGCTGCACGCGACAGAAGCGCCGCGTTGAGCTCGAAAGACGGGTTTTCGGTGGTCGCCCCCACGAGCGTCACCGTCCCGTCCTCCATGACGGGAAGAAAACTGTCCTGCTGTGCGCGATTGAAACGATGGATTTCGTCGACGAAGAGAAGCGTCCCCTGCCCCGTTTGCCGCCGCCCGCGCGCCGCCTCGAAATGCTTCTTGAGATCGGCGACGCCGGAAAAGATCGCCGACAGCTGCTGGAAATAAAGGTCCGTTTCGCGGGCCAGAAGCCGCGCGACCGTGGTCTTGCCCGTCCCGGGCGGCCCCCAGAAGACCAGAGAGCCGAGAGAGCGCGTCCGAAGCATCCGGGTGAGCGTGCCGTCCTCACCCGTCAGATGCGGCTGGCCGACGACATCGGCGAGCTTTTTTGGCCGCAGCCGGTCAGGCAAGGGCTGCGGCGCGCTCTTTTCCAATCCGGCTGCTGTGAAGAGATTGTCCGACAAATGCCCCTCATCCACCGATGACAAGCCGCGAGAGCCGGCCACCACGGTTGACCGTGATCCGCCACAATCGCTGCTTTTGGCTCGTCATACGTTTCAGCTCGCTCGACGATTCAACACCGTGCCCCTGCAAGGCAACGACAATATCACCCGGCTGCAGGCCGAGCTGCGCGGCGGGTGAACGCGGCTCTACCTTGGTGACCGCGACGCCCTCTTGATCGCTTGGCAGCCGCAGTCTCTCCGCAAGCCTCGGCGAGAGATTCGCGACCGTCGCCCCGGTCAGCGGCGAATAGCCGTCAAGAAGCTGCTCGTCGGCCCGCACCGTCTCCGGCGCCGATTCCAACGAGACAGTCAGCGTCTTCTCTGCCCCATCGCGGAGCACGACGAGCTTCTCCGTCTCGCCAATTCCCTTGATCGTCAGCCGGTATTCGAGCGAACGCGGATTGGCCACCTCGTAATCATCGGCCGACAGAACGAGATCGCCGACCGCAAGACCGGCCTTTTCGGCAGGAGAGCCCTCGAAGACCTTGACGACGAGCGCCCCCTGGGGCCGCGGCAGATCGAGTGAGCGGGCAATATCCGGCGTCACCTTCTGGAAGGTCGCCCCGATCCAGGGGCGCACAACTTCCGTCCCGCCGGCGAGCGCCTGGGCGGCCACCGCCTGCGCCATGTTGGAAGGAATCGCGAACCCGATTCCGTTCGAACCGCCAGACCGCGAGAAGATCGCTGAATTGATACCGACAAGCCGGCCCTTCACATCGATCAATGCGCCGCCCGAATTGCCCGGATTGATCGCCGCGTCCGTCTGGATGAAAAACGACATGTCGGAGATACCGACCTCCGTTCGCGCCACCGCAGAGACGATGCCGCTGGTCACCGTCTGCCCGACCCCGAACGGGTTGCCGATCGCGAGCACGAGATCGCCGACCTCGAGATCGTCCGAATCGGCAAACGAAAGCGTCGGGAAGTCCGTATCCCCGTCGGAGATCTTCAGGATCGCAAGATCGCTCTGTTCGTCTCGCAACAGGATTTCGGCTTCAAATTCGCGCCCGTCCGACAAGGCCACCTTCACTTCATCGGCACCGCGGATGACGTGGTAATTCGTGACGACGAGACCGGATGCATCGACGATGACGCCGGAGCCGAGCGAATTGCGCGCACGCTCACGCGGCACGCCGAAAGGCGACCCGAAACCCCCATCACCGAAGAAATGCCGGAAGAAAGGATCGTCCGCGAAGGGCGACGGCGCTGTGCGCACGATCTGCTTCGCGTAGACATTGACGACCGCAGGAGCGGCCTTCTTCACGATCGGGGCAAAGGAAAGAGAAATCTCTTCACGGCTTTGCGGCACGTCCTCAGCATGCGCGAGCGGCACACCGACAACGACACCGCTCGAAACACCGGCAGAGGCGACCAGGACACAGCAGGCAAGGCGAAACTGACGAAACGACGTCACGAGAGCCTCCAATTTAGCAGCGGGAATGCGGGAGCGACCTTGACGCGCGCCACGGTCGTCCGCGCTTGAAAAGAGTGAGCCAGGAACCGGTCAAATCCGGAAATTCTATGTCGTGCGGGCAATGATCCGGCCACATGCCGCCCGCGCCAACAAAAAAGGGGCCACGCGGGCCCCTTTTCGCAATCCAGGAAGAGCGACAAGCCTTACGCTGCGGCTTCCGCAACCTCGGCCGCTTCCATGCGAGCACGATCTTCGGCGCCGCGCGCATCCTCGTCGCGATCGACGAATTCGATCACGCCGACCGGCGCACTGTCACCATAGCGGAAGCCGGCTTTGAGCACGCGGGTGTAACCACCGTTCCGCTCACCGTAGCGTGGGCCGATCGTCTCGAAGAGCTTCTTGACCATCTCTTCATCGCGCAGCCGCGACATTGCGATCCGGCGCGCATGCAGGTCGCCCCGCTTTCCGAGCGTGACGAGCTTCTCCACGAACGGCCTGAGCTCTTTTGCCTTCGGCAGGGTTGTCACGATCTGCTCGTGGCGAATGAGCGCCGCCGCCATATTGGCAAACATCGCCTGACGATGGCTCGACGTCCGATTCAGCTTACGGCCGGTCTTTCTGTGGCGCATGGCCCTGTCTCCTCATTCGAACGACGGCTCCCGCCGCTGTTCATCAAAGCTTAGTATTGGTCTTCGAAGCGTTTGGCGAGATCGTCGATATTGTCGGGCGGCCAATTGGCCACTTCCATACCGAGATGCAGGCCCATGGAGGCGAGAACCTCCTTGATCTCGTTCAGCGACTTGCGGCCGAAGTTCGGCGTGCGCAGCATCTCCGCCTCGGTCTTCTGAATGAGATCGCCGATATAGACGATGTTGTCGTTCTTCAAGCAGTTGGCCGAGCGAACCGAAAGCTCCAGCTCGTCCACCTTCTTCAGAAGCGCCGGGTTGAAGGCGAGCTCCGGGGTCGCCTCGTGGACTTCTTCCTTCTTCGGCTCGTCGAAGTTGACGAAGATCGAAAGCTGGTCCTGCAGGATCCGGGCCGCATAGGCGACGGCATCGTCCGGCGATACCGACCCATCGGTCTCGAGCGACAAGGTCAGCTTGTCATAGTCGAGGACCTGGCCTTCACGCGTATTCTCGACGCGATAGGAAACCTTCTTGACCGGCGAATAGAGGCTGTCGACCGGAATGAGGCCGATCGGCGCGTCTTCCGGGCGGTTGCGGTCCGCCGGGACATAGCCCTTGCCGGTATCGACCGTCAGCTCCATGCGAATGTCCGCTCCCTCGTCGAGCGTGCACAGAACGTGTTCGGGGTTGAGCACCTCGATATCGCTGACCGTCTGGATGTCGCCCGCCAGGACCACGCCCGGGCCGGACTTCCTCAGCGTCAGCCGCTTCGGGCCTTCGCTCTCCATCTTGATGGCGATTTCCTTCACGTTGAGGACGATGTCGGTGACATCTTCCCGAACGCCAGCGATGGAGGAGAATTCGTGCAGAACGCCATCGATCTGCAGGCTGGTCACAGCCGCACCCTGCAGCGAGGACAACAGCACGCGGCGCAGCGCATTGCCGAGCGTCAGGCCGAAGCCGCGCTCAAGCGGTTCTGCGACGACGGTAGCGATGCGGCTCGCATCGGACCCGTGCTTCACATCAAGCTTGTTCGGCTTAATGAGATCCTGCCAGTTCTTTTGTATCACCACGGGGACGAACCTTTCGTTTTGTGCTCTCGCATGCAGACGCGACTCGCATCCGCGAGCCGCGTACACCTCAAATGCGAGATCAGACGCGGCGCCGCTTCGGGGGACGGCAGCCGTTGTGGGGGATCGGCGTCACGTCACGGATCGAAGTAATGGTGAAGCCCGCAGCCTGCAGCGCGCGCAGAGCCGATTCACGGCCCGACCCAGGTCCGGAAACCTCGACCTCGAGCGTCCGCATGCCGTGCTCCTGCGCCTTCTGCGCAGCGGTCTCGGCCGCGATCTGAGCGGCATAGGGCGTCGACTTCCGTGACCCTTTGAAGCCCATCGCGCCGGCAGAGGACCACGAAATCGCGTTGCCCTGCACGTCGGTGATGGTGATCATCGTGTTGTTGAACGTCGAATTCACGTGGGCAATGCCCGACGTAATGTTCTTGCGCTCGCGCCGACGCACCCTGGTGGTATCTTTCGCCATCTAAGTCAGGCCTTCCTTGGCGTTATTTCTTCTTGCCGGCGATTGCCTTGGCCGGTCCCTTACGGGTCCGGGCATTGGTATGGGTGCGCTGTCCGCGCACCGGCAGCCCGCGCCGATGGCGCAGCCCGCGATAGCAGCCGAGATCCATCAGCCGCTTGATGTTCATGGCCGTCTCACGACGGAGATCGCCCTCGACGATATAGTCGCGATCGATCGCTTCGCGGATCTGCAAGATCTCTGCGTCCGACAGCTCGTTGACGCGACGCGACAGGTCGATGTTCGCTTTCTCAGCGATTTCACGCGCCATGGCCGGTCCAATTCCATGGATGGCCTGCAGCGCGATCACGACGCGCTTGTTGGTCGGAATGTTGACGCCAGCAATACGTGCCACGTCTTTCTCCTCTTTGTCTGGCGCAGTCCGCATCCGCGGCGCGCCCCGGCTTCACCTATTCGGGACGAAACGCCAAAAAACGACGCCCCAAGCTTCATCCGAGCTTCGGCGCCGTTATCCGCACTTCAGGATTGCGCCGGAGATAGTCCTTACGCGGCCGCCCGTCAACCGCATCGACCGAAGATCAGCCCTTCAAATCGCCCATAACGTCTTCGATTGCGGCTGCGACGTCTTTCGCTGGCATCATTCCGTCGACGTGACGGAGTTTTCCCTTCGCCCAGTAGTACCCGACGAGGGGCGCCGTATCGCGATAATACGCAGCAAGCCGCTTGCGAATCGTTTCCTCGTTGTCATCGTCGCGCCGCCGGAACTCGGTCGAGCCGCAGACGTCGCAGACACCTTCTTTGGCCGGCTTCTTCATCGTGTCGTGGTAGATCTCGCCGCAATTGGCGCAAGAGTACCGACCCGCAACCCGATCGACCAGTGCCTCGTCCTCGACCGTCAAGAGCACGACGCCGTCGAGCGGCATGCCCTTTTCCGAAAGCAGGACTTCGAGCGCGTCCGCCTGCGGCAAAGTCCGCGGGAAGCCGTCGAGCACGAAGCCCCTCAGGACGTCGGCCTCGTCGAGCCGCTCCGACATGATGTTGATGACCACCTCGTCCGGAACGAGATTGCCGCTGTCCATGATGGCCTTCGCCTTGAGACCGACGTCGGTGCCCGCGGCGGCAGCGCCGCGAAGCATGTCACCCGTCGATAGCTGCACGAGGCCGTGCTTCTCTACAAGTCGCTGGGCCTGGGTGCCCTTCCCGGCTCCGGGAGGTCCCAGAATGATCAGTCTCATCGACGCCGGCTCCCGCGCAGCTTCGATTTCTTGACCAGCCCTTCGTACTGGTGCGCGAGCAAATGGCCCTGCACCTGTGAAACAGTATCCATAGTCACACTGACAACGATGAGGAGCGAGGTGCCGCCGAAATAGAACGGCACGGAGAGCTCTGCGATCAGAAATTCAGGAAGAAGACACACAATGACGAGGTAGGCGGCACCTGCGACGGTGATCCGCGTCAACACGTAGTCGATATATTCCGCGGTGCGCTCCCCCGGGCGGATACCCGGAATGAAGCCGCCATGCTTCTTCAGCTGGTCGGCCGTGTCCTTCGGATTGAACACGATCGCCGTGTAGAAGAACGCGAAGAAGATGATCAACGCCGCGTAGATCGCCATATGCAGCGGCTGCCCACGACCGAGCATCGCCGTCACCTGAGCAAGCCAGGCGGGTCCCTGACCAGCCGAGAAATTCGCCACCGTGATCGGCAGCAGCAGAAGCGACGACGCGAAGATCGGCGGGATGACGCCCGACGTATTGAGCTTCAGCGGCAGATGCGACGTGTCGCCCTGGAACATCCGGTTGCCCATCTGACGCTTGGGATACTGGATGATGAGCCGCCGCTGGGCCCGCTCGACGAAGACGATGAAGGCGATCACGGTGACGACCAGAACCATCACGGTCAAGATCACCGGCGTCGACAAGGCGCCCTGACGTCCGAGCTCGAGCGTACCCGCCAAAGCGTTCGGCAGATTGGCGACGATGCCGGAGAAGATGATGAGCGAAATGCCGTTGCCGATGCCGCGCGAAGTGATCTGCTCACCGAGCCACATCAGGAACATCGTGCCGCCGGTCAGCGTCACGACGGCGGTAAACCGGAAGAACCAACCCGGATCTGCGACGATGCCGCTTGAGGAGCCCTCGAGGCCTACGGCGATGCCATAGGACTGGAACGCGGCCAGCACCACGGTCAGATACCGCGTGTACTGGTTGATGACCTTGCGGCCCTGCTCGCCTTCCTTCTTCAGCTGCTCGAGCGTCGGGATCACCGTCGTCATCAGCTGAATGATGATCGAAGCCGAGATATAGGGCATGATCCCGAGCGCAAAGATCGCCATGCGGCCGACGGCACCGCCGGCAAACATGTTGAAGACGCCCAGGATACCCTGCGACTGCTGCTCGAACGCCTGCTGCAGGGCTTCGATGTTGATGCCCGGCAGCGGGATATACGTGCCGAGCCGATACACGAGCAGCGCACCGAGAGTGAACCAGATCCGCTTTTTGAGCTCCGTCGCCTTCGAAAAGGCGCCGAAGTTCAAATTGGCGGCAAGCTGTTCGGCTGCAGAAGCCATTGGAACTCCGAATGCGGTTTAGGCAGGGAGCCGTCTTCGCTTAGGCGGAGGCGTCTTCGCTCTTGCCGGATTGGGATTTGGCCGGGACCGGTTCGATGATCGTGACCGAGCCGCCAGCCTTCTCCACAGCCTCGACGGCCGCGCGCGAGGCGCCGGCGACCTTGAGGGTCAACTTCGCGGTAAGCTCGCCATCTCCGAGGATACGCACACCGTCCTTCGTCCGACGGATGACACCGGCGGCCTTGAGAGCAGCCGCATCCACATCGGCCTTGGCGTCGAGCTTGCCGGCATCAACCGCCTGCTGCAGACGCCCGACATTCACTTCCGTGAAGTCTTTGGCGAAGATGTTGGTGAAGCCCCGCTTCGGCAGACGACGATGCAGCGGCATCTGACCGCCCTCGAAGCCCTTGATTGCGACGCCCGAACGCGAGGTCTGACCCTTCACGCCGCGGCCGCCGGTCTTGCCGAGGCCCGACCCGATGCCGCGTCCAACGCGCTTGCGCCCTTTGACGGCTCCCGGATTATCGGAAAGTTCGTTGAGTTTCATTGGGTTTAAGCCCCGATTCAAAATCGTTGTGTCAGTTCTCGTCGACGACGCGAACGAGATGCTGAACCTTGGCAATCATGCCGCGGGTTGCCGGAGTGTCAGGCAGAACGGAACGACGGCGCTGTTTGTTCAGGCCGAGCCCGATCAGCGTCTGCCGCTGCACGCCAGGACGGCGCAGCGGGCTGCCGGTCTGCTCCACAGTGATGGTTTTCTCAGCCATGATCAGGCTCCCTGCGCCTCACTACCGACTTCGTGCTGGCGACGAGCCTGCAGCGTCGACACTTTGATGCCCCGACGTGCCGCGACCGAGCGCGGGCTGTCCTGCTTCTTCAGAGCCTCGAACGTCGCCCGCACCATGTTGTACGGGTTGGATGTGCCGAGCGACTTCGCGACGACATCATGCACGCCGAGAGTCTCGAAAACCGCACGCATCGGACCGCCGGCGATGATGCCGGTACCGGCCGGAGCCGCACGCATCAGAACACGCCCGGCGCCGTGGCGGCCGTGAATGTCGTGATGCAGCGTGCGGCCTTCGCGAAGCGGAACCCGGATCATCGACCGCTTGGCCGCTTCCGTGGCCTTGCGGATCGCTTCCGGAACTTCGCGCGCCTTACCGTGACCGAAGCCAACCCGACCGCGCTGATCGCCGACCACGACGAGCGCGGCGAAACCGAAGCGGCGACCGCCCTTCACGACCTTGGCGACGCGGTTGATATGCACGAGCTTGTCGACGAATTCGCTGTCGACCTTCTCCTCGCGCTCCCGGCGTCCGCCGCCACCGCGCTGTGAACGTTCTCTTTGCGCCATTTTAACCTTCGTCCGTCTGTTTGCTCGACTGCCGGGTCGGCCCGACGACCTGTCTCATATTCCTAAAAGTCCAGCCCGGCTTCGCGGGCGGCATCTGCCAGGGCTTTGATTCGCCCATGATAGATATAGCCTCCGCGGTCAAACTGCACCTTTTCGATACCGGCTGCCTTCGCACGCTCTGCCAAGAGCTTGCCAACGGCAGACGCGGCCTGGACATTCGCGCCGCTCTTCAGCGTCTCACGCAGATCCTTTTCCACGGTCGAAGCGGAAACCAAGGTCCGCCCCTGCGTGTCGTCGATGATCTGAACATAGATATGCTGCGAAGAACGGAACACGGAAAGCCGCGGCCGCCCGTAAGCAACCCGCTTCAGCGCCGCCCGCACCCGGCCCTTGCGGCGCTCGGTACGCATCCGTTGACGCGTCGTTGAGGTTCCCATCGTTGCGCTCCGTTACTTCTTCTTACCTTCCTTACGGAAGATACGTTCCTCTGCGTATTTGACACCCTTGCCCTTGTAGGGCTCCGGCGGGCGCCAATCGCGGATCTCTGCGGCCACCTGGCCGACCTGCTGCTTGTCGATACCGCTGATGACGATTTCCGTCGGGCGCGGTGTCTGAATCTGGATACCTTCCGGCACCGGATAGGTGACGTCGTGGCTATAGCCAAGCGAAAGGCTCAGCGCCTGGCCCTGGGCCTGCGCACGATAGCCAACGCCGTTGATCTCCAGACGCTTCTCAAAGCCCTGGCTCACACCGGTGACGATGTTCTGCACCAAGGTGCGGGACATTCCCCAGGCTGAGCGGGCCTTCTTCGACTTGTTGACCGGATCGACCTTGATGCCGTCATCGTCCATGGCGACGTCGACGTCGTCGACGAGGACCACAGAAAGCTCGCCCTTCGGGCCCTTCGCCTTGACCGTGTGGCCGTCAACCGACGCCGTCACACCGGACGGGATCGAAACGGGCTTCTTGCCAATTCGCGACATGATCTCTTACTCGCTTCTTCAGCCCGCCTAGAAGACGCGGCACAGAACCTCGCCGCCCACATTCTGCTCGCGAGCGTCATAATCCGCCATGACGCCCTTCGGCGTGGAGAGGATCGAAACGCCCAAGCCCTTATGAACGGTCGGGATCGATTTCACAGACGCGTAGACCCGCCGCCCCGGCGTGGAGACGCGCTGAATCTCGCGGATGACCGGCTCGCCCTCGTTGTACTTCAGCTCGATCTCGAGCTCCGAAATACCGTTGGCGTGATCGACTTCCGAATAGCCGCGGATGTAACCTTCCGCCTGCAGGACGTCGAGAACGCGCATCCTGAGCTTGGAGGACGGAGAGCTGACCGAGGTCCGCCGGCGCCCCTGCGCGTTGCGGATACGGGTCAGCATATCGCCGAGAGGATCATTGATAAGCATGATATCTCTCCTACCAGCTCGACTTGACGAGGCCGGGGATCTTGCCCTCGTTGCCCAGCTCGCGAAGGGCAATACGGCTCATCTGAAGCTTGCGATAGAACGCACGCGGACGGCCCGTCACCTCGCAACGGTTCCGCACCCGGCTCGGAGCCGAGTTCCGCGGCAGCTTCGCAAGCTTAAGCCGGGCAGCAAAACGCTCCTGGTCCGACAGCGATTCGTCCGCCGCCAGCGCCTTCAGCGCCTCCCGCTTCGCCGCATACTGCTTCACGAGCTTCATGCGGTGCCGGTTCTTCTCGATTGCGCTCTTCTTCGCCATACTTACCTCTTCACGCCCTAACCGCGTCTAGCAGGCTGTGCCTGCTACTGCCGGAAGGGAAAGTTGAATTCCCTGAGGAGCGCCCGCCCCTCATCGTCCGTCTGCGCAGTCGTGCAGACGATGATGTCCATGCCCCAGATCTGATCGACCTTGTCGTAGTTCACTTCCGGGAAGACGATGTGCTCTTTGATGCCAAGCGCGTAGTTCCCGCGCCCGTCGAAGCTCTTCGGATTGAGGCCACGAAAGTCACGCACACGCGGCAGAGCCACGTTGACGAGACGATCGAGAAACTCGAACATCCGCTCGCGGCGCAGCGTCACCTTGACGCCGACCGGCATGCCTTCGCGCAGCTTGAACGTCGCGATCGACTTGCGAGCCCGCGTGATGACCGGCTTCTGGCCGGCGATCAGAGCGAGATCCTCGGCAGCCGACTGAACCTTCTTGGAATCAGAGACCGCTTCGCCGACGCCCATATTGAGGACGACCTTGTCGAGCCGCGGTACCACCATCGGGTTCGCGTAGCCGAACTCTTCCTTCAGCTTCGGCACGATCACATCGCGGTAATGTGCCTGCAGCCGCGGCGAGTAGCTGTCGATATCGAAAGCAGCCTCAGCCATCGATCGTTTCTCCTGAGCGCTTGGCGTAGCGGACCTTGCGGCCGTCTTCCAGAACCCGGAAGCCAACCCGCGTCGGGCCGCCCGTCTCTTTGTCTTCGAGCGCGAGATTGGACAGATGCACAGGCGCTTCCTTGCGCACGATGCCGCCTTCTTCGCTCGCGGTCTGACGCTGATGACGGGTGATCATATTCACCCCGCGCACCAGCGCCCGGTTCTCTTTCGGGATCACCCGGATCACTTCGCCCTTGCGGCCCTTATCCTTGCCGGCAAGAACGATGACCCGATCACCCTTTTTGATCTTCGCGGCCATCAACAAACCCTTTTCACAGCACTTCCGGTGCCAGCGAGATGATCTTCATGTGGTTCTTCGCGCGGAGCTCGCGCGGAACCGGGCCGAAGATACGCGTGCCGACCGGCTCTTTCTGGTTGTTCACCAGCACAGCCGCATTCTTGTCGAAGCGGATGACGCTGCCGTCCGCACGACGAATGTCCTTCGCGGTGCGCACCACGACCGCCTTCATCACGTCGCCCTTCTTCACGCGTCCACGCGGAATGGCTTCCTTGACGGAGACGACGATGATGTCGCCGACATGGGCGTACTTTCTCTTCGAGCCGCCGAGCACCTTGATGCACTGCACGCGGCGCGCGCCGGAATTGTCCGCCACATCGAGGTTGGTCTGCATCTGGATCATGGCCCGACGTCCTTCTTGTTCTTCATCCGGAACCGCGGTTCCGACAGTTGTTTCTGTGCGCTATTCGGTCGGTGCTTCGCGGCCGATCGCCAGCCAGCACTTGTTCTTCGAAATCGGACGGGTCTCCTGGATGAAGATCACGTCGCCGACCTTGAACTCGTTGTTCGGGTCATGCGCCTGATACTTCTTCGTCCGACGGACCGTCTTCTTCAGGAGCGGATGTGTAAAGCGCCGCTCGACGTCGACGGTAACCGTCTTGTCGGAGATGTCGCTTACCACCGTGCCTTGCAACACGCGTTTCGGCATTCTTCGCTCCTCAAGCCTTCGCCGCGGCGGCATGCTTCTGCGCCGCAATGGTTTTGATACGCGCAATCGTGCGGCGGACCTCGCGGATGCGGGCGGTCTTCTCCAGCTGGCCGGACGCCTGCTGGAAGCGCAGATTGAGCTGCTCCTTCTTCAAGCGGCCGAGCTCGTCGTTAAGCTCGTCCACCGATTTGGTATGAAGTTCGGTCGCCTTCATGGCCTCTTCCTCACTCGCCGATCCGGGTGACGACACGCGTCTTCACCGGCAGCTTCGCAGCTCCAAGACGCAGCGCCTCACGCGCGGTCGCCTCGCCGACGCCGTCGATCTCAAACATTACGCGGCCCGGATGAACGCGGCACGCCCAGTATTCCGGCGAGCCTTTGCCCTTACCCATACGCACTTCGGTCGGCTTCGACGACACCGGCACGTCCGGGAAAATACGGATCCACACACGGCCGGCACGCTTCATATGACGCGTGATCGCCCGACGAGCCGCTTCGATTTGCCTGGCGGTAATCCGCTCCGGTTCCATCGCTTTGAGGCCGAAGGAGCCGAAATTCAGATCCGTCCCGCCCTTCGCCGCTCCGTGGATGCGGCCCTTATGCGCCTTGCGGAACTTGGTGCGTTTGGGTTGCAGCATGTTCTTCTCTCAATTCCCTTATCCGATCAGCCGCAGCGTCTTAGGCCGACGCGCCACGGCGCGAGGCTTCAGGCCCGTCGAGCTGCCGCTTCTCGGATGCAAACGGGTCGTGCTCCAGGATTTCGCCCTTGAACACCCACACCTTGATGCCGATCGTGCCATAGGCGGTATGCGCCGTGGCCGTCCCGAAATCGATGTCCGCGCGCAGCGTGTGCAGCGGAACGCGACCTTCGCGATACCATTCAGCCCGCGCGATTTCCGCGCCGCCGAGCCGGCCGCCGCATGCGATCCGAATGCCCTGGGCGCCAAGACGCATCGCCGACTGCACCGAGCGCTTCATCGCCCGGCGGAACGCCACGCGGCGCTCCAGCTGCTGCGCGATCGACTGAGCGATCAGGGCAGCGTCGGTCTCGGGCTTGCGCACCTCAACGATGTTGATGTGCACTTCCGAGTCGGTCATCCGCGCCACCTTGCGGCGCAGCTTCTCGATGTCGGCGCCCTTCTTGCCGATCACGATGCCCGGCCGAGCCGTCTGGATCGTCACGCGGCACTTCTTGTGCGGGCGTTCGATCACGATGCGCGACACCGCGGCCTGCTTGAGATCTTCCATCAGAGCGCGGCGGATCCTGAGATCCTCGTGCAACAAGGGCCCGTATTCCGCGTCACTGGCGAACCAGCGGGAATCCCAGGTCTTGTTGATGCCGAGCCTGAGGCCGATCGGATTGACTTTCTGTCCCATACCTTACTCCTCGGCGCTTAGGCCGCGTCCTCGACTTCGCGCACGACGATGGTGAGATTGGAAAACGGCTTGGTGATCCGTCCGACCCGGCCGCGCGCTCTCGGAGAAAAGCGCTTCATCACGAGCGCCTTGCCGACGTGAGCTTCCGCGACGACCAGATTGTCGACGTCCAAGTCGTGATTGTTCTCCGCATTCGCAACCGCGCTCTCCAGGGTTTTCTTCACCTGAATGGCGATACGTTTGCGCGAGAAGGTGAGATCGGCAATCGCCGTCGACACCTTCTTGCCACGGATGAGGCCGGCAACCAGGTTCAGCTTTTGCGGCGAAATGCGCATCATGCGCGCAACCGCCTTGGCCTCGTTGTCGCCGAGCGCCCGCTCACGCTTGGGCTTACCCATGGTTACTTCCTCTTCGCCTTCTTGTCCGCCGCATGACCGTAATAGGTGCGGGTCGGAGCGAATTCGCCGAACTTGTGCCCGATCATGTCTTCCGTCACGAGCACAGGGATATGCTTGTGCCCGTTATGGACGCCGAAAGTGAGCCCGACGAACTGCGGGAGAATGGTGGAGCGACGGCTCCAGATCTTGATCACTTCCTTGCGGCCGGACTCGCGGGCCTTCTCCGCCTTCTTGAGGAGGAAGCCGTCAAAGAACGGACCTTTCCAGACTGAACGTGCCACTTCGATTGAACTCCTGATCCTGCCTGTGCCGGCCCGTTACTTCTTGCGGGCGTGGCGAGAGCGGACGATGTATTTCTGCGATTCCTTGTTGGACCGCGTGCGCTTGCCCTTTGTCGGCTTGCCCCAGGGGGTCACCGGGTGACGGCCGCCCGAAGTGCGTCCTTCACCACCGCCGTGCGGATGGTCGATCGGGTTCATCGCCACACCGCGAACACTCGGCCGACGTCCAAGCCAACGCGACCGACCTGCCTTGCCGAGGCTCACATTGGAATGATCCGGGTTGGAGACGGCGCCAACTGTCGCCATGCACACACCCTGAACCAGACGCTGCTCGCCAGATCCGAGACGCAGAACCGTATAGCCCTGGTCACGTCCGACGATCTGCGCGTAGGCGCCCGCTGAGCGCGCCATCTGGCCGCCACGGCCCGGCTTCAACTCAACATTATGCACGATCGTGCCGACCGGCATCGCCCGCAGAGGCATGGCGTTGCCCGGCTTCACGTCGATATTCGACTGGCCGGAAACGATGGTGTCGCCCTCGGCGACGCGCTGCGGCGCCAGGATGTACGAAAGCTCGCCATCCTCGTAGCGCACCAGAGCAATGAATGCCGACCTGTTCGGATCGTATTCGAGGCGCTCCACCGTTGCCGGCACGTCGAACTTGCGACGCTTGAAATCGATGATGCGATAGCTGCGCTTGTGACCACCGCCACGCCGACGCGCCGTCGCCCGACCGAGATTGTTGCGCCCGCCCGACTTTGTCAGACCTTCCGTCAAGCTCTTCTCGGGCTTGCCATTCCAGAGGCCCGAGCGGTCGACGATGACCAGCTGACGCTGGCCCGGCGTACGCGGATTGAAGGTTTTCAAAGCCATCGCTTAAAGACCCGTCGTCACGTCGATCGAGTGCCCTTCCTGAAGGGTCACGATCGCTTTTTTGAAATCGCCCTGCCGGCCTTTGATGCCGCGGAAGCGCTTGGTTTTACCCTTCCGCAGGAGCGTGTTCACCGCCGTCACTTTGACCTTGAAGAGCTCTTCCACGGCAGCGCGGATTTCAGGCTTCGTGGCATCCTTCTTCACCTTGAAGACGACCTGATTGTTCTCAGACGCAAAGGTCGACTTTTCGGTGATCACCGGCGACAGGATTGTGTCGTAGTGTTTGAGGCTGGTCATTTGAACCGCTCCTCCAGCGCCTCGATCGCCGACTTCGTCAAAACCAGCTTCTCGCGACGCAGAATGTCGTAGACGTTGATGCCCTGCACAGGCAGCACATCGACATTGCGCAGATTGCGCGCCGCCTTGGCGAAGTTGTCGTCGAGCTGCGCACCGTCCACGATGAGGACGCTGTTGAGCCCGAGCCCGGCGAACTGAGCGGCAAGACCCTTGGTCTTCGCTTCGCCCGCCTTGGCATCATCGATGATGATCAACGTCTCAGTCTTCGCCCGCACAGAAAGAGCGTGCTTCAGAGCAAGAGCGCGAACCTTTTTCGGCAGCTCGATCGCATGGCTGCGAGCAACCGGACCGTGAGACTTGCCGCCGCCGCGAAACACGCCAGGCTTCTTCGAACCGTGACGGGCGCGACCGGTGCCCTTCTGACGATACATCTTGGCGGTCGTCATCGAGACTTCGCCCCGATCCTTCGCCTTATGCGTTCCCGCCTGACGCTTCAGGAGCTGGTAGCGGATCATGCGCTGCAGGAGATCCTGCCGCGGCTCGAGGCCGAAAACCTCGTCCGATACCGACACCTGCCCGGCAGATTCACCGGCGAGCGTGGTGACTTGAAGTTCCATTATTCTGCGCCCCCTTCGGCGGTCTCGGGCGTTGCAGCAGCGCCAGCATCCCCACGCAACGCGGCCGGAGTCGGAACACCCTCAGGCGCCGCCTTCTTGATCGCGTCGCGAACCAAGAGCCAACCGCCCTTGGCACCCGGAACGGCGCCGCGCACGAGAAGAAGACCCTTCTCGGCGTCGGTGCGGACGATCTGCAGATTCTGCGTCGTCACCCGCGTGTCGCCCATATGACCGGCCATCTTCTTGTTCTTGAAGACCTTGCCCGGATCCTGGCGGTTACCCGTCGAACCATGGGAGCGGTGCGACACGGACACGCCGTGGGTCGCACGCAGACCACCAAAATTGTGCCGCTTCATGGCACCGGCGAACCCCTTACCGATCGAGGTGCCGGTGACGTCGACATACTGACCGGGCAGAAAATGCTCGGCCGTAATCTCGGCGCCGACTTCGATCATGTTTTCCGGGCTCACGCGAAATTCCGCGACCTTACGCTTGGGCTCGACTTCGGCCTTCGCGAAATGCCCGCGCATGGCCTTCACGGTATTCTTCGGCTTGGCGCGCCCGACACCGAGCTGCACGGCCGTGTAGCCGTCCTTCTCCGCTGTGCGCTGAGCGACGACCTGGCAATTGTCGAGCCTCAAAACGGTGACCGGCACCTGCTCGCCGGCTTCCGTGTAGACCCGGGTCATGCCGAGTTTTTTTGCGATGACGCCAGAACGCATCCTGGTCTTCCCTTCGTCAGGTATCCGCTAGAGCTTGATCTCGACGTCGACGCCCGCCGCGAGGTCGAGCTTCATCAAAGCATCGACCGTCTGCGGTGTGGGATCGAGGATGTCGAGCAGGCGCTTATGCGTGCGGATTTCAAACTGCTCGCGGCTTTTCTTGTCGACATGCGGCGACCGGTTCACCGTGAACTTCTCAATCCGGGTCGGCAGCGGGATCGGCCCGCGGACCTGCGCCCCGGTCCTCTTCGCCGTCGAGACGATTTCCGCCGTCGACGTATCGAGAACGCGGTGATCGAAGGCCTTAAGCCGGATCCGGATGTTCTGTCCGTTCATTTCATTGCCTCACAGACGGGGCGTGGTGTCCGCGGGTGCGAACAAGC